>NZ_JAAQPH010000015.1 GCF_011683915.1 Pelagibius litoralis | reverse complement strand
AAAACGCTATTGTGGTGGCGCACGGTGTTGTTCCTTTCTCGTGTCCCAGGACGTCGCCAAACGCTTGGACACCAGTAGAATCAACACCGTGCGCTCAGTCCACCAAATCTAAACCGGACACCAGTGGGCTTGACCCGAGCATCCATGGTTCATCTGCCGCGTTGCTGCAGGATGGACCCTCGGGTCAAGCCCGAGGGTGACAAATGAATAGTGGGAAGATGCGGCGCGTGGTTCAGACACGCCTGTAGCGCTCCTCACCATGAGGTCTAAGTAGAGGGCCTCATACTGAGAAGGGCCGAGAAGTTCGTCTCGAAGGGCAATGCCCTCATCGCGAGATCCCGCCCCTTACCGCGACAGGCCTTCCTGCAATGACATCAGGGATGCGTTGCCGCCGGCCGCCGTAGTATCGACCGAGAGAGTCTTTTCCGTTGCGAAGCGGTGGAGGTAACGCGGGCCGCCGGCCTTTGGGCCGGTACCTGACAATCCCTGCCCGCCGAAAGGCTGCACCCCGACAACGGCACCGATGATGTTGCGGTTCACATAGGCATTGCCGACCGGCAGGCGGCGATAGACCTGCTCCACCGTGGCGTCGATGCGGCTGTGCACGCCCAGCGTCAGGCCGTAGCCGGTGTTGGCGATGCTGTCCAGCACCTGGTCCAGGCGGTCGGCGCGGAAGCGCACGACGTGGAGGATCGGGCCGAAGACCTCCCGTTCCAGAACATCGATGCCGGCGATCTCATAGGCAGCCGGTGCAACGAAACTGCCCGCCGCCGTGGTCGCGGGCAGTGCCGGTTCATAGATCGGTTTGGCCTCGCGCGCCATCAGCGCCTTGTGCGCTTCCAACATCTGTCTGGCCTCCTCATCGATCACCGGGCCGACGTCGGTGGAGAGCAGGGCCGGATCGCCGACCACAAGCTCGGCCATCGCGCCCTTCAGCATGGTCAGCATCTTATCCGCCACATCTTCCTGCAGGAACAGCACCCGCAGGGCCGAGCAGCGCTGGCCGGCAGACTGAAAGGCAGAGGTGATGACATCCTCGACCACCTGCTCCGGCAGGGCGGTGGAGTCCACCAGCATGGCGTTCTGCCCGCCGGTCTCGGCAATCAGCGGCACGATGGGCCCCTCGCGCGCAGCGAGCGCCTGATTGATGATGCGCGCGGTCTCGGTGGAGCCGGTGAAGGCGACGCCGGCAATACGGGGGTCGCTCACCAGCGGCGCTGCGATGGTCGGCCCGTCGCCCGGCAACAGATGTAGGACGTCGCCCGGAACACCCGCCTGATGCAGCATGCGCACGGCCTCTGCCGCCACCATCCCGGTCTGTTCCGCCGGCTTGGCGATCACCGCATTGCCGGCCGCCAGGGCCGCCGAGATCTGGCCTGTGAAGATCGCCAGGGGAAAGTTCCAGGGTGAGATGCAGAGGAAAACGCCGCGCCCCTGCAGCGAAATCTCGTTACGCTCCCCCGTCGGACCGGGTAGGGAAAGCGGTGTTGCGAACTCCGCCCGGGCGCGGGCGGCGTAGTAGCGCAGGAAGTCGACGGCTTCGCGAACCTCCGCGATACCGTCGGCCAGGGTCTTGCCCGCCTCGCGCTGGCAGAAGGCCATCAGCCGCGGCGTCTGTGCCGACATCAGATTGGCGGCGCGCTCCAGACAGGCGGCGCGCTCAGCCGCCGGGGTCGCATTCCAGGCAAAGGCGGCGCGCTGGGCACGGGACAGCGCGTCTTCAGCCTGCGCCGGCGTCGCCCAGAAAATCTCGCCCACCACCTGACCGCGATCGGCCGGGTTGGTGACGATGCGGCGTTCGCTGCCGGTCTGCGCAACGCCGCCGACGATCGGCCCGGCGGCCCAGGATTCGGCAGCGGCGGAGGCCATGGCCTGCTGCAACTCGGTCACGGCCCGCGGATCGTTCAGATCGATGCCGGCGGCGTTCTTGCGCTCCGCCCCGAAGAGGTCGGCCGGCAGGGGAATGGCGGGATGGGGGATCTGCGTGGTCCCGCGCAGCTTGGCCGCGGGGTCGGCGACAATCTCGTCCACCGGCAGCTTCTCGTCCTGGATGCGGTTGACGAAGGAGGAGTTGGCGCCGTTTTCCAGCAGGCGGCGCACGAGATAGGCCAGCAGGTCCTCGTGGCTGCCGACCGGCGCATAGATGCGGCAGGGCCGGTCCAGTTTGTCGGCGCCCACCACCTGGTCGTAGAGCGCCTCGCCCATGCCGTGGAGGCGCTGAAATTCGAAGTCCTGGCGATTGCCCGCCTGATCCAGCACCCAGGCCAGCGAATGGGCGTTGTGGGTGGCGAATTGCGGATAGAAGGCCTCCGGCTCCGCCAGGAGCCTTTTAGCGCAGGCGAGGTAGGAAAGATCGGTGGAGGCCTTGCGGGTGAAAACCGGATAGCCCTCCAGCCCCTGTTCCTGGGCGCGCTTCACTTCGCTGTCCCAGTAGGCGCCCTTTACCAGACGCACCATGAGCTGACGGTTATGGCGTTTTGCCATGGCGGCCAGCCAGTCGATGAGCGGCAGGGCGCGCTTCTGATAGGCCTGTATCGCCAGACCGAAACCGTTCCAGCCGGCCAGATCGGGATCGCCGGAAACCGCCTCGATGATGTCGAGGGAAAGGTCGAGACGCTCGGCCTCCTCGGCGTCCACCGTCAGGCCGATGTCTGCCGCCTTGGCGTCCAGGGCCAGGGCCTTCAGCTGCGGCACCAGTTCGCGCAGAGCCCGCTCGCGCTGGGCATAGGCATAGCGCGGATGCAGGGCGGAAAGCTTGATGGAGATGCCCGGCGCGTCGATGGCGCCGCGCCCTGCAGCGGCTTTGCCGATAGCGGCGATGGCGTCGCGGTAGGACCGGAAGTAGCGTTCGGCATCGGCCATGGTGTGGGCCGCCTCGCCCAGCATGTCGTAGGAATAGCGGTAGCCCTTTTTCTCGACCGCCTTGGCCCGCTCCAGCGCCTCTTCGATGGTGCGGCCCATGACGAACTGGCGGCCGAGGATACGCATTGCCTGGGTGACGGCGCTGCGGATCACCGGCTCGCCGGACTTCTGCACCAGGCGGCGCAGGGTGCCGCCGAGGTCGCGGACATCGCGCCCGTCCAGCTTCACCACCCGCCCGGTCAGCATCAGGGCCCAGGTCGAAGCGTTGACGAAAAGCGATTCGCTCTGCCCGAGATGGGCCTGCCAGTCGGCTTCGGCGATCTTGTCCTTGATCAGCTTGTCGACGGTCAGCGCATCGGGCACCCGCAGCAGCGCCTCGGCCAGGCACATCAGGACCACGCCCTCCTTGCTCGACAGCTCGAACTCATGAAGGAAGGCATCGAGCCCGCCCTGGCCGACCCGCTCCCGCCGCACCTGGGCGACCAGCGCGCGCGCGCGCTCGGCGACACGGTCCTGGGCGTCATGGGGGATCGCCGCCGCATCCAGCAGCGCCTTCACCACGGTGGCCTCGTCCTTCATCAGGTGGTCACGCAGGCGCCGGCGCAGGGGGTCCAGGCTGGCGGGTTCTTTGTCGACGATCATGGCGCGGCTTCCCATTTGGCAGCTTCCGGTTGTCCGGTTGGTTTGGGCGACTGTCACGCCCTTTGCGGGCGGCGTCAAGCAAAGTGAGATGGCAAAACGGTTGTTGGGGAAGGCCCCCTCACCCTCCCACTGCGTGGGCCCCTCCCTCTCCCACAAAGGGGAGAGGGGCAGTTCGGCGCCGTCCTCCATTCACCCTCTCCCTTGATGGGAGAGGGCCGGGGTGAGGGTGACTTTCGCCGCCCAGCCGTCTCTCGCAGTGCAACAATTAAACGGATGGTCAGACGCAGACCGGCAGCCCCGAACGCATATCCTCCATGCGTAGACAGTCCGATCAAGCCGCATTAGTGTGGTCGCCGAACAACAAGAACTTGAGCAGAAGAAAAAGGGGAGTCTCATGAGAAAATGGATCAAGACGACGGCGGCGGCCGCCGGCATCGCGGTACTGGCCTCGGGCCTTGCGGTGACGGGTGCCTCGGCCGACGTGATCGACGACATCCGCAAGCGCGGCAAGCTGGTCGTCGGCGTGAAGGCCGACTACGCGCCCTATGGCTTCCTCGACAGCAGCGGCAAGATCATCGGGCTGGAGCCTGACCTGGCCCAGGACGTGGCCGACACCCTGGGCGTCGAGCTGGAGCTGGTGCCGGTGGTGTCGTCCAACCGCATGCAGTTTCTGGAGCAGGGCAAGATCGACCTGATGATCGCCACCATGACCGACCGCAACGACCGGCGCGAGGTGGTGCAGATCGTCGATCCGAACTACTACTCCTCCGGCACCAACATCCTGACCAAGGGTAAGTTCGCCCAGTGGGAAGACCTGAAGGGTGCGCCGGTCTGCGGCATTCAGGGCGCTTTCTACAACCGCAAAACCTCCGAGGAATACGGCGCCACCATCGTCGCCTTCAAGGGCACCGCCGAAGCACTGACCGCGCTGCAGCAGAACCGCTGCGTCGCCTTCGTCTATGACGACAGCTTCATCGTCTCGCGCCTTGGCGACGAGGACTGGAAGGGCTGGTCCATGCCGCTGCCGACCATCGACGATGCCCCCTGGGGCCTGGCAGTGAAGAAGGGCGAGGATGCCTTCGCCGCGCTGATGGCGGGCATGATCGTGAACTGGCACACCTCCGGCCGCATCCTGGATCTGGAAACCAAGTACGGCCTGGAGCAAACGCCCTTCGCCAAGAAGATGCACGCCCAGTTCCGCGGCGTGAATCCTTCGATCGAGCGGTAGCAAAAAGAGCCCCCTCACCCCGACCCTCTCCCACAAGGGGAGAGGGGGAATTACGGCGGCACCTGCTTACCCTCTCCCCTCCGTGGGAGAGGGAGGGCCCCACGAAGCGGGAGGGTGAGGGGGACTTCGATCTAACCGCCAAATGCGCTAAGGTTACGCCGAACAAGAAAACATAAAGGGGGACGGCGGCTCAGTGGAGGCAGTCTACGACTGGTTCCGGGTCTTCTATCAGGACACCGGAATCAACCTTACCTTCATCTACGATTCCTACGACCGCAACCGGCTGATCGATGGTTTCTTCATGACCATCTGGCTGTCGGTGATCTGCCTTGTGCTGTCGATGGTGATCGGCGTGGTCGGCGCCTGGGCCCAGGGTGCGCGCTCGATCATCCTGCGCCGCGTCGTTGCCGGCTACATCGAATTCTTCCGCAACACGCCGCCGCTGGTGCAGCTCTACTTCTTCTATTTCGCCATCGGCTCCATCCTGCCGACGACGGAGAACCGCTTCGGCTTCGAGGAGCCGATCCTGGGCAACTTCGCCTGGGCCGTAATCTCCCTCTCCTTTTTCGCCGGCGCCTTCAATGTGGAGATCTTCCGCTCCGGCGTGGAGGCGGTGCCGGAGTCCACCAAGGAGGCGGCGGAGGCGCTGGGCTATACCCGCCTGCAGACCTACCTCTACATCGTGCTGCCGCTGGCCTTCCGGGTCTGCCTGCCGGCGCTGAACAACAACCTGGTGAACCTGGTGAAGACCACCACCCTGGCCTATGCGATCGCGGTGCCGGAGATGCTCTACATGGCCAACCAGATCTGGTCGGACTCGGTGAACGTGCCGGAGATGATGACCTTCCTGCTGATCGCCTATGTCTTCCTGGTCGGCGTGCTGGTCTGGTTCATGAACCGGTGGGAGCGGTCGATGCGGCTGCCGGGATTCGGCTGATGGACATGTTCGGAAAGAAACCCGTCCTCCACGGCGCCACCGACCTGCCGGTGCTGTTGCCCGCCGCCGCGCGCCTCTCCGCCACGGCAAAGAAGGAACGCGCGGCCGGCTTTCCCCTGCCCCACCTGAAGGCCCGTCACGGCTTCTGGCTGCTGGCGATCCTGCTGCTCTCCGCCGGCATCGCCGAGGCGCAAAGCGGCACGCCTGAGAAGCAAAGCGCCTTTGCCGCCCTCATCAACTGGGCGCCGGTGATGCTGGAGGGTTTCGTCTTCAACATCGCCATCTCCTTCCTCGCCATGGCCATCGGCACCGGTATCGGCGCGGTGCTGGGCCTCATGCAGATCTCACTGCTGCCGCCGGTGCGCGGTGGCTCCTGGTTCGTCACCCAGTTCTTCCGCAACGCGCCCTGGCTGGTGCTGCTGTTCTTCTGCATGTTCCTGCTGCCCTTCGAATTCAATCTCGGGCCCGTCACCATCCCCTTTCCCGACTGGGTGAAGGCGACCATCGGGCTTGCCCTACCGGTCATGGCCAACGTGTCGGAGATCGTGCGCGGCGCCGTCAAATCGCTGCCGTCGGGCCAGTGGGAAGCCGCCGAGTCCCTCGCCTTCACCCGGCGCCAGACGCTCTGGGAGATCATCCTGCCGCAGTGCGTAAAACGCATGCTGCCGCCCTGGATGAACCTCTACGCCATCCTCACCATGGCGACCGTGCTGGCCTCCATCGTCGGGGTGTCGGAGATGATGACCCAGACCGGCCGTGCGCTCGCCGCCGAAAACCGGCCGGAACTGCTGATCCCCTTCTACAGCTTCGTGCTGATCTGCTTCTTCGCCTACTGCTACCCCATCGCCGTCGCCACCCGCCGCCTGGAACGGCGCTATCAGGTGAAGCTGTGATGGTTAGTGTTGTTGCGAGGCAGGTCCCCCTCACCCTCCCACTGCGTGGGCCCCTCCCTCTCCCTCAAGGGGAGAGGGGATTTCACCGATCCCTTGTTGGTTCCCCCTCTCCCTTGATGGGAGAGGGCCGGGGTGAGGGTGACTCCCGGTGCCTGCAGAAGAAACCCGCTCACCGAAACGCCGCTGCGCATCCGAAAGACCACCCATGAACGCTCCCACCCCCTGGACCCCGGACCAACCGATCATCGAATGCCGCGACGTGCACAAGTCCTTCGGCGATCTGGAGGTGCTGAAGGGTATTTCCATGGACCTGATGAAGGGCGACGTGGTCTGCATCATCGGGCCCTCGGGCTCCGGCAAGTCGACCTTCATCCGCTGCATCAACGCTTTGACGCCGATGGACAGCGGCTCCATCAAGGTCGAGGGGCAGGAGGTGAACGACCCCAGGTTGGACAAGCTGGCGCTGCGCCGCAAGGCCGGCATGGTGTTCCAGCAGTACAACCTCTTCCCCCACAAGACGGCGCTGGAGAACGTGATGATGGCGCCAATCAAGGTGCTGAAGGAGGACAAGGCGGAGGTCGAGGAACGCGCCCGCGCGCTGATCGCCAAGGTGCGCCTGGAGGGCAAGGAGGAGTCCTACCCCGGGGAGCTTTCCGGCGGCCAGCAGCAGCGCGTCGCCATCGCCCGCTCGCTGGCGATGCGCCCGGACGTGATGCTGTTCGACGAGGTGACCGCGGCGCTGGACCCGGAGACGGTGAAAGAGGTGCTGGTCACCATCCGCCAACTGGCCGAGGAAGGCATGACCTGCATCCTGGTGACCCACGAAATGGGCTTCGCCCGCGAACTGGCCGACCACATCTACTTCACCGACCGCGGCGTCATCGTCGAACACGGCCCGCCGGCGACGTTTTTCACCGACGCGAAAGATCCGAGAACGCGGGAGTTCCTGAGTCAGATTTTGTAGGCGACGAGAAGGCCCCGCCGGGGAGGCCCCCTCCCCCTTGTATCTGTGGATTGTTGCATAGTTGATGTACGGACGGTGACCTGGCCAAGCCACCGTCCGTTGGAGCGAGAGCCCGTCTTAGGCTTCGCCGCGGGCCGGATAGTCGTTGGCATTGACGAAGTCGATCGCCTTCAGGAGCTCTTCCAGCTTCGGCCGGGCGAAAGGCGTGGTCTGAATGAAGGCCGAATAGAGCGTGCCGTCCGGCTTCACCAGATAGAGGCCGGGCTCGTTGAACTTCTCCGGCTCTTCGATGCCGATGGAGGTCTTGCCGCGGCTGGTGGAGATGTAAAGGCCCATCTTGCGCGCCGCATCCACGCTGAGGCCGTAGCCGAGGGTCAGGTTGGGGAGCTCCCAATCGGCTTTGGCGGAACGGGCGCGATCCTCCTCATCGGTGCTGACCGCAACGACCTCGACACCGCGCTCGGCGAAATCGTCGACCCGATCGTTCAGCTCTTTCAGATAGCCGCGGCAGACCGGGCAGTGCAGGCCGCGATAGGCGACTACCATGGTGAGGCTCTTGGGGTTGCGCTCCGACAGGGTCCAGGTATCGCCATCGACGGTCGGGAAGGACATGGCCGGGGCGGCTTCACGGGGCTTCAGCATTTTTGGGGGAACTCCTCAGGTTGACAGTAAGACAGGGTTTTTGGAACAATCATTCAATTATCAGTCAAAAAAATTCAGTCCAGCACTTGCAGCGCAACCCGCACAACACTCTTCAGTGTGGCCCGCTCCGGCGAAACCTTGGCCATCACGCGCAGGCCGTTCGCCGTTGCCGTGAAGAACCGCCCAAGATCGCGCGGGGATTTCCCGGCGGAAAGCTCTCCCCCCGCCTGCGCCGCCATCAGCAGCCGATGAAAGGTTTTCTCCATCGCCCCCATGCTGGCTGCCACGGCAACCGCCGTATCGCGGTCATGGGGCGCCAGTTCGATCGCTGCGTTGGTCATCAGACAGCCGAGCAGGCGGCCCTCGCCGACCGAGAACTCGATCATCTCATCGAAGAAACCGGCCAGCTTCTGCCGCAGAGGGCCCGGTGTCTCCAACTGGGCCAGGCGGCGCGCCGTATAGCGCCGGCGATAGTGATCCACCGCTTCAAGGAAAAGGCCATGCTTGTCGCCGAAGGTATCGTAGAGGGAGCCGCGGTTGATACCCGTCGCCGTCACGAGATCCTGGATGCTGGTCGCTTGATAGCCTTGACGCCAAAAAACCGCCAGGGCCGCTTCGACCACCGCTTCCTGCTCAAACTCCCGCGGCCGCGCCACGCCCACCTCCATTCTTGAACAGACGTTCCATAACTATCTTTCGGCCGGCCGTCAAGCGATGGCGGTACAGACGCGCCGGGAACCGGATCAGCCTCCGCTGTTTATGGGCGAGAACCCGAACCCCGGAGAGCGGGCAGAGACGGCCTGTACCCGAGTACATTCATCGGACATTGATCTCCATCAATCCGGAAGCCGGGCAGACGTGAGATAGTCAAACCTGATCAAAACGTCAAAAGTTCCTATCAGAACGAACGGTGAGGCGAAAAGCCGCCCGGGCAGGCAGGGAAGATCGAATCATGGCTGAAGACCAAAAAGCGGTGCCACCGCGCGCGAAACAAAGCAATACCACCAGTACAGCACCGCAGCAGGAAGCAACCGCTGTTGCGCCGGATGCGGATACAAGCGCGGGGAACGGGAAAGATCCACAGCAGCCGGAAGTACAGGCCCAGGAAAAACCGGCGCCCAGTCTTGCCGAGAGACGCCGCGATCCCGATGAGATCCGCCGCGCCTTTGAGTCGGGCGAATACCCCTACGCGGCAAAGATACGGCGCAAAGCCTATGAGACCAACAAGGCCGAACTGCAGGTCGAGCTGCTGAAGGTCCAGGAATGGGTCAAACAGACCGGCCAGAGAATCGTGCTGATCTTCGAAGGCCGCGACGCCGCCGGCAAGGGCGGGACCATCAAGCGCTTCATGGAGCATCTCAATCCGCGAGGGGCAAGGGTCATCGCCCTGGAAAAGCCGAGTGAGCGGGAGAGATCCCAGTGGTACTTCCAACGCTACATAGAGCATCTGCCGAGCGCCGGCGAGATCGTGTTGTTCGACCGCTCCTGGTACAACCGGGCCGGGGTCGAGCGGGTGATGGATTTCTGCTCCGCCAACGACTATCTGGAGTTCATGCGCCAATGCCCGGAGCTGGAACGCATGCTGGTACGCAGCGGCGTCAGGCTCTACAAGTACTGGTTCTCGGTGACGCGCGAGGAGCAGCTCCGCCGCTTCAAATCGCGCGAACACCAACCGCTCAAGCAATGGAAACTATCGCCGATCGACAAAGCCTCCCTCGGGAAGTGGGACGACTACACTGAGGCCAAGGAAGCGATGTTTTTCTATACCGACACCGCCGATGCGCCCTGGACCGTGATCAAGTCGGACGATAAGAAGCGGGCCCGGCTGAACTGCATGCAGCATTTTCTCTCCACCCTTCCCTACCCGCAGAAGGAAAGGCGTGTCGTGCGCGGGCCGGACCCGTTGATCGTGGGTGCCAGCGCCGATGTGATCGGCCGCAGCGAACACATCCTGGACCACAGCCTGCATCCGGAGATGCGCCGCACACGTTAAGGCCCCTAAGATGACTCGACGACGACTTCCGCCGGCGTCCACTTGGCGCGTCTGCGGGCACGGCGCGCCGCCTCGTCTTCCGCATCGTAGTCCATCGGCATCGGCGTCTGGGAGAACCGCTTCGCGTTCTCCAGCGCGCCGGTGATCACGATGGCGTAGTGCCGGCCCGCATCCTCAATCACCGCAGAGACATAAACGCCGCAGCGCCCGCAGAGGAGATAATCGGCGGTAGCCAATCCGAAGCGGTAGCGTTGCACGACCGCATCGTCGCGAAGGATCAGGCGGACCGCGCCCGCCGGGTCGGACACTGCGCGAGAACCGTGCTTGCGGCAGAAGCTGCAGAGGCAGGTCCGTACCTCCATGTCCTCCGGCGCTATGTCGCTGGTAAATTCGATACCCAGCGCCCCGCAGTGACACCCGCCTTTATGCTGCATGATCCGTCTCCTTCGATCGATGGAGGCAGCTTAGCGGAACCGGGTCTCTCACCAAAGGCTCTGGATCGTCAGCATCGCGCCGGAAGTCAATAGCAGGCCAAGAACCACCTTGCGAAAAGCCGCCTCGCTGGCCTGGCGGTAGAGGCGGGCGCCCAACCAGGCGCCGATCACCGTAGCCGGAATGGCAATCACCAGAGAACTCAGGACCAATCGGTCAATCTGCCCGGCAGAGGCCATGCCGATTGCGGCCAGGGCAAGCACGATGAGATTGAAGGGCTGATAGACCGCCCGCTGACTCAAGGAAGGACCGCCGCGCAACTGCAGCCAGATCAGCGGCAGCGGTCCCGACAGGCCGGCAAAGCCGCCCAGAACCCCACCACCGACGCCGACCGCCGCGTCCGAAGAGCGGCCGCCCCAGGCGCCGATGCTCAACCGCGTCAGCCCGGCGAACTGGCAGAGCGCATAAAAGACCAGGAAGATCCCGACAGATAGCCGCAGCAGTTCGGGCGACGCCAGGGACAAGGCCACCACGCCTAGGGGAACGCCAAGCGCGCCACCGATCAGGTAGGGCAACGCCCTGGCCCAATCGAAAACCGGTCTCACGCCGATCAGGCTGACAAACTGCGCCGCGACCGAGGCCATCACCACCAGAGGCGGCACCACGGCAGCGGGCAGCACATGAAACCAGAAACCGGAAGCCACAAGGCCGGTGCCGAAGCCCGCGAAGCCGGTCACGAAGCCCGCCGCCAGGGCGCCGAGCAACAGAAACACGAGGTCGGTCAGGTCAGGAAGACTGGCAAGCATGCCTGCCGCATAGCATGGCCCCGGTCCCGGGCCAACGGCCTTGTCTCCAACTTTGTAAGCTCTGATGGCACACACAAGCCCGCCGGAGGGGTGCTAGGCTTGGGCCCTATAGGTTGGACGATTGCTGAAGGACAGACTCAATGGATCGCTCACACGACACAGCCCGCCGCTGGTTCGCCGAGGATCTGCGTGTGGCCGCGCCGATCCTTCGCAACGAGGCGGTTGTCGAGGCCTTTGCGCGGGTGCCGCGGGAACTCTTCTGCGGCCTTGGCCCCTGGCGGGTCCATCCGCGCCGCCGGCTGGGCGCTCCCTACACCACGCCAACCGCCGACCCGACGGCGCTCTATCACGACGTGCTCGTTGCCATCGATGAGGAACGGGACCTCAACAATGGCCAGCCGTCGCTCTGGGCCTACATCTTCGACCAGCTCGACCTCGCCCCCGGTCAATCGGTCCTGCAAATCGGGGCCGGGACCGGCTACTACACCGCGATCCTTACCGAGATTGCCGGGCCCAAAAGCAGGGTGGAGGCCATCGAACTGGATGACTATCTGGCCCGGCGCGCGCAGGAAAACCTGAGGCCCTGGCCCCAGGCCAATGTGACAGCGGGCAACGGCGTCGACTGCGACACCACGCCGGCAGCCGACATCATCATAGCCTTTGCCGGCACCACGCATCCGGCAGCGGCCTGGATCAACAGGTTATCACCCGGCGGCAGGATGATGATCCCCCTGACCACGGCGGACGGCTGGGGGTTTCTCCTGCGGTTAGAGAAGACAGATGCAGGTTTCGAAGCCGCGTCTCTCGGCGCTTGCGGATTTTTTCACTGCGATGGTGCCCGGCGGTCGGCCGAGGAAATGCGCCTACAGGAGGCTTTGACGTCCCTGAACGGGAAGGAGATACCCATCCGCGCCCTGCATCTCGGTAAACCGACAGCAGACGCGCAAGAGGTTTGGTTCGAGGGCGACGACTACTGGCTCTCGAACGAGCCGCTCGTCATCCGCTGACTTCCTACGCAAGCGCGGGGATAAGCCGTTCCATCAGGCGGAAGGAGTTCTTGCAGACGGTTTCCAGGTTGGACTTGAAGTCGTCGGGCGCCGACTCGTTGGCGGTGTCGGAGAGGCCGCGGGTAACGACAAAAGGCACCGCGTTGAGCTGGCAGGTATAGCCGACGGCGGCCCCCTCCATCTCCGTCGCCAGGGCGCCGAACTCACGCTGCAGCCAGCGAAGGGTTTTCGAATCCTCAACGAAGCGATCGCCGGAAACGACCGTGCCGATCATCAGGTTGGGCTCGTCTGCTCCGCCGTTGAAGGCCGCGTCGAAGGCCTCGGTGGTCTTCTCCACCAGGCCCGGGTCGGACTGGATCATGCGGTCGGAATCCGGCAGCTCGCCATGGCGCCGGCCAAAGGCCGTCAGGTCGATGTCGAACTGGATCAGATGACTGGCGATCACCAGGTCGCCGACCTGCATATTGGGCAGCAGGCCGCCGGCGACGCCGCTGAAGACCAAGGCATCGGGCTTGTAGAGGTTGACCAGCATCTGGGTGCAGATCGCCGCATTCACCTTGCCGATACCGCACTGGGCCAGGGCGATCTGCGTGCCCTTGAAATCGCCCTTCGTCACCAGGATTTCAGCGTGGGTGGCCGCGCTGACGTCGGTCATTTCGGCACGCAGGAGGGTGACCTCCTCGTCCATGGCTCCGATGACTGCCAGCATAAGCGGGTTCCTATCTGAGGGGCCGGAAAAGCCGGCAGAGGCGAGGCTCCGCCTTCCAGCCGCCCTTTATAGCAAGAAATAGCTGAATTGATTATGAATGTCGGCCCGGACGCCTCAGGTGGCACAAGAGATCGCGCAGGTCGCTCATACGTTCCAGGCGATGGAAACGCTCGCTCACCGGGTCCTCGTCGTGGGCCTCATGGGCCCAGAGAATCGCGTAGGGCACATGCGCCGCATGGCCGCCCAGTTCCAGCACCGGCAGGATATCCGACGGCATGGAGTTGCCGACCATCAGCGTTCGCGCGGGATCGATCACATGACGGTCGAAGACCCGGCTATAGGCCTCCGCGTCCTTGCGCGCCACGATCTCCACCTCATCGAAGTGGCCGGCCAGGCCGGAGCGTTCGATCTTGCTGGTCTGGTCGACCATATCGCCCTTGGTGATGAGGATGGTGCGGTAGCGGCCCGAAACATCGGCCAGGACCTCCTCCACCCCTTCCAGCATTTCCACCGGGGCCGTCATCATCGCCTTGCCGAGGGCAACGATCCGGTGAACGTCCTGAGCCGAGATCCGAGATGCCGTCAGATCGATGGCAGCCTCGACCATGGAAAGAGTGAAGCCCTTGATGCCGTAGCCGAAGAGCGCCAGGTTGCGCATCTCCACGGCATAAAGGGCCTCGGCAATCTCCTCCCCCGGCCTGTAGCGGCCGACGATCTCAGCGAGCTTTTGCTGGGTATCCTGAAACAGGTGCTCATTGTGCCACAGTGTATCGTCTGCATCGAAGGCAAGGGTATCGATCATCGCAGCCTTCAGTCCACCGCCGTCACCCGGCCTTCGGCCTTGGGCGATACCTCGCCGGCGGCAGCCACGAAATCCATCACCATGGAAGCCATGAACTTTGCGGCGGCGGCATCGATCATCGGTACGGTGTCCTTGAAAACCGCATAGCCATCGCCGCCCCTGGCGATGAAATCGTTGGTCGCCAGGGTATAGGTTGCCTCAAGGTCGAGCGGCTGGCCGCCCACGGTGACGGCCTTGACGCGCTGGCCCGGCGGCGCGCTGCGGCTCCAGGTCGCGGTCATGCCGGAGAGGCTGGGAAAACGCCCTGCCCCTTCCTCGACCTTGCTGAAGCCATGCTCCAGCGCCTGGTGCAACTGCTCACCGGTCAGCGAGAGTTTCACCGTCTTGTTGCCGAAGGGCAGTTCGCTCTGGATGTCGCGGCGGGTCAGCACGATCCCGGCGTCATAGGTCCGGTCGCCGCGGATGCCGCCGCCGTTGGTCAACGCCACATCGGCCCCGACGCCCTGGCGCATGGCATCGGCGATCAAGTTGCCGATCGCAGTTTCCTCACCGCGCACCGAAGCGCGCCGGCTGTCCAGTGGCGTGACGGACTTGCCGACGGCGATGTCCAGTTCCTTGCTCAACTGGTCGAGATAGACCTGAACCTTGGCCGCCATGGCCGGATCGGGTTCGGCGTTCCGGCTGTCAAGAATGCGGAAGGCGGGCGACCAGACGAAGCTCTTCCTGCCACGGCTTTCCACCATATCCAGGGTCACATCCACAACCATCAGGTTTTCGCCCTGGGAACCGGATTCGACGAAGCCCCTCTGCCCGTCGTAGTAGGTGACCAGCAGATGATCGTGGCCGGACAGCAGGAGGTCGATGCCGCTGTCGGCCCGCATCAGCAGCAGATCCTCTTCGATCCCGATATGACCGAGAGCGACGATCAGGTCGGCGCCCTCTTCGCGGAGCTGGTCGGAAAGGCGGCGGGCGGACTGCAGCAGTGGCGCGAAGGTGACGCTGCCCGGGCTTGATATGTCAGGCGTTTCCGGCGTCACCAGGCCAAAAAAACCAATCTTGTAGGGGCCGGCCTGGGCGGTCCAGGTGGCGAGGGTACCATCCACCAACTCACCGTCGCTGTCGCGCGCGTTGCTGGCCAGGATGGGAAAGCGCGCTTCGGCGATACGCTCAGCCACCACCTCCGGCCCGAAGTCGAACTCATGATTGCCGAGCACGAACAGATCCAGTTCGGCCTCGTTGTAGAGGTCGATCATGTGGGCGCCCTTGTCGAAGCTGGACAGCAGAGAGGGCGAGATGGTGTCGCCGCCGTGGGTGAAGACGACGTTGTCGGCGGCGGCCCGTTCCTGCTTCACCAGGGCCATGATGCGGGCGAGACCGCCCCGGCCCTTGGACTCCTCGATCCGGTCGAGGTCATTGATGTGCAGCAGGGTCAGCGTGACCGATTCCGCCCAGGCCGCAGGCGTTGCCGCGAGAAGGGCCAGGATGAAAACAGGGCTAAGAAATCTGGCAATGCGAAAATGAGGCATCATCTTCTCCAAACCAAAAGTGTTAAGCGGCAAACGGGTCGGCGCAGAGCGCCGTAAGTCCTATATCGATTCTTGAACGCCATCGGCGGCGAAACCACGCAGCGGCAAACCTTCGGCGCGCTGCAGCCAGTTGTCGGCCGGATAGTCGCAGGCACCGTCAATGACGTGCAGGGTGTAGGCATGGCGCGAACGCCGGGAGCGGTTCGGCAGGCTGCCGTGGGGCAGCTTTCCGTGCAGCACCACAAGGCTGCCCTTGGCGACTTCCAGCGGCACCGCGGTTTCCTCGGGCCAGGGGCTGTCGTCCAGCCGGTCCATCACCAGGGCCGCGCCGTCGCGCCGCCAGCGCTGCCGCAGCGGACCCCCATGAGCGCCCGGCAAGGCCCAGAGGCAACCGTTTTCGACGGTGGCATCCTCCAGCGCGAACCACAGGCCGATGACGCTCAAGGGGTCGGTACGCAGGAAGGTCGAATCCTGATGCCAGCCCACCTCACCGCCGATGTGCGGCTGCTTGAAGATATACATGGACTGCAGCAGCAACGGCTGGACCATCCCCAGCCCGGTCGTCACGGCGTTCAGGGCGGGTTTGTGGGAGAAGGCGAAGAAGACGGGGTCCAGGTCGTGCTGGGCGTGACCGATCTTGTTGATCGAAAGGCGCTTGGCCTGGCGCAGGGCACCGGCCTCGTCGAAGGCTTCCTCCTCGAAGAAAAAACGAACCTTGTCGCCGGATTCCTGAAAGTACTGATCCCTGCCATGCACTTGGCCACGGGTCGAAAAAACAGACGCCACATCGTTGGGATCGAAATCCTCAACCAGCGCTTCGGCCCGGGCGATCAGGGCATCGCAGTCTGCGGCGGCAACCATGTCCTCCAGAACCAGGAAACCGTTGCGCCCGAAGGCCGTGGTCATTTCAGGCGTCAGCTTGCCGCCCTCAGGCGCGGCAAAGCGCAGCGGACCTTCGGTTCCGGCTCTGCGTTCCAGCGCTGCTGCTGCGTCAAACATTCCCGACCCCAAACAAGCGCTTATATCAACCGCTTAGGTATCATCGCCCGTGATGCGCCGATGGACCAGCGGCGCGGCCATTGCATCAGGTTCAGTCTGACCGATGGTGAAGGCCTCCTGCAAGCCTGCGATTGCATCCGCTGCGGCTTCCTCAGTCCTGGCGTGAACGATTGCCAGCGGATCGCCGGCCTGCAGCGCCGTGCCAAGCGGCAGCAGACCGCTGAAACCCACAGTGTGATCGATGCTGTCTTCAACCCTGCGCCGCCCCCCGCCCAGACCGATCACCGCCAGGCCGACAGCCCTGGTATCGCAGGCTGCGAGGTAACCTGCGGCCGGTGCGGGAACCGGGCGCTGCACCGGTGCCTTGGGAAGGTAGTCCGCTGCCCGCTCGACAAAGTCGGCCGGCCCGCCGAGCGCGCCGACCATGGCCGCGAACCTCTCCGCCGCCGCCCCGGTCGTCAAAGCCGCCTCCACCTTGGCCTCCGCCGCCGCCCGGTTCTCCGCCAGATCCCCCAGCAGCAGCATCTCAACCGCCAGCGCCAGCACCAGGTCTCGCAGCCGGCCATCGCCCTTTCCGGTCGTCAGCATGGCAACCGACTCGGCGACTTCCAGGGCATTGCCGGCGGTGGTTCCCAGCGGTTGGTTCATGTCGGTGATCAAGGCGGTGGTCGGCAGGCCGGCGCCGCAGGCAACGCCGACAATGCTCTCGGCCAGGGCCTGCGCTTCTTCCGGCGTCGATGCGAAGGCGCCGCTGCCGGTCTTCACATCCATCACCAGGCCCTGCAGGCCGGCGGCCAGCTTTTTCGACAGGATGGAGGCGGTGATCAGGGGAATGGATTCCACCGTCGCCGTCACATCGCGGACCGCGTAAAGCCGCCGGTCGGCGGGCGCCAGATCCGCGGTCTGCCCGATGATGGCGCAGCCGGCCGTCTTCACCACCCGGCGGAAAGCATCGATATCAGGGGCCGTGTTGTAACCGGGAATCGAATCCAGCTTGTCCAAAGTGCCGCCGGTATGGCCGAGGCCGCGGCCGGAGATCATCGGTACGAAGGCACCGCAGGCCGCCAGCAGGGGGCCCAGGATCAGGCTGACCTTATCCCCCACCCCGCCGGTCGAATGCTTGTCGAGGCAGGGCCCGGGCAGGTCCAGGGCCGTCCAGTCCAACTGTTGGCCGGAATTGGTCATGGCGCGGGTCAGGAAAACCGCTTCCTCGCGTGTCATGCCGCGCAGGAAGACCGCCATGGCAAAGGCGGCGACCTGGCCTTCGCCGATGCTCCGGTCGGCGATCCCGGCGACGAAGCCCGCGATCTCCGCTTCGGACAGGCCGTTGCCATCGCGCTTGCGGCGGATGATCTCCTGCGGCAGGAAACCCATCAGTAGCCCTGTTGTCCGGTCGGCGCGGCCTCATCACCGAGGACGGCCAGAAGGTCGTTCAGAACGCCCGAGGCCCCGAAACGGAAACGCCAGGGGTCGGCCCAGTCAGGGCCCATGATACGGTCGGCCAGGGCCAGGTAGTCGCCCGCCGTTGCCGTGTCGCGAATGCCGCCGGCGGCCTTGAAGCCGACATCGCGGCCTGAATCCTTGATCGCCCGGAGCATGGCCTCGGCCGCTTCCAATGTGGCGGAGACTTCGACCTTGCCGGTCGAGGTCTTGATCATATCCGCACCCGCTTCGATGGCGTCACGGCTGGCTTCGTAGATGCGCGTGGCGTCTTGCAGCCTGCCGGTTTCCAGAATGACTTTAAGGCGCGCGCCATCGCCGCAGGCCCGCTTGCAGGCGGCAATCATCTTCTGGGCGAAGTCGCGGTCCCCGGCGAGCCAGCGGCCATAGGGCATGACAAGGTCGACCTCGTCGCCGCCCTGGGCCACGATCTCCCGGGTATCGCGCAGCGCCGCGGCCATGTCGTCGCCGCCTTCGGGGAAGTTGGCGACCGCAGCCACCTTGATGCCGCTGTCGTGCAGAAGCTGCTTGGCCTGGGCCACAAAGCGGGGCCAGACGCAGACGGCGGCCACGGGACCGAAAGGACTGCGCGCCCGGGTACACAGCGCCTCAACGGCGGCCGCGTCATCGTCGTCGTTCAGGCTCGTCAGGTCGAGCAGGCCGAGCGCCCGCGCGGCGACGGCCTTTCTGTCCTGCTGGTCATGCGCCATCGCCAAATTCCTCAAGATAGGCCGTCAAAAGACGGGTCATGTCGGCCGCCGCGCCGGTCGCGGAGCGCATGGTCTGTTCGTGGGAGATCGCCTGGTCCGACAGGCCCGCCGCCAGGTTGGTGATCATCGACAGCGCCGCGACCCTGAGCCCCAGCATGCGGGCAACGATCACCTCCGGCACCGTCGACATGCCCACCGCATCGCCGCCCAGGATCTGCACCGCCTTGATCTCCGCCGGGGTTTCGAAATGCGGTCCGCAGAACCAGACATAGACGCCCTCGGCCAAGGGAATGGACAGCCGCTCCGCCACTGCTTTGATACGGGCACGCGCATCCGGATCGTAAGCATCCACCAGATCGACGAAGCGCTCGTTCCCACCGACCCCGAAGAGCGGCGAAACGCCGGCGAAGTTGATGTGATCGCGGATCAGCATGAGGCGCCCGGGCCCGACATCTTCGCGCAGCGACCCGGCGGCGTTGGTCAGGATCAGATGCTCGCAGCCCAAGGCCTTCAGGGTCGCCAGGGCCAGGTTCATGCCATCGGCACGGCCACTCTCATAGAAGTGCGCCCGCCCCTGCAGCACGGCGACCGGAAGCCCGGCGATCTTACCCAGACTCAGGCTGCCGCCGTGGCCGGCAACGGAAGGGCGCGGAAACCCCGGCAGGTCGCCGTAGGGAATGATCTGCGGGTCGACCACCGCTTCGGCCACCGCACCGAGGCCGGAGCCCAACACCAGTGCAACACGCGGGGGGGTCGCGACCCGGTCGCGGATCATGGCGGCGGTGGCAGCCGCTTCCTCGAACATGAAAGATCCTTTCTACTGGGCGGATCGTCCGGTCAGGTCAGGTTTTCGGGACCAAAGGAGAGCGGCAGAAGTTCACCCAGGGTCACCGTCCTGCGCAGGCCCTCCGGTCCGCAGATATGTATCACAAGATCGTCGCCGGCGAACTCCCTGAGGCGCTGGCGGCAACCGCCGCAGGGCGTCACCAGGGCCTCGCCGTGCCCGGCGACGGCAACCTCTTCGATACGCTTTTCACCAGCCATAACCATCGCCGCAATGGCCGTGGTCTCGGCACACCAGCCCTGGGGATAGGCCGCATTTTCGACGTTACAGCCGGCATAGAGGCCACCGTTCGCTCCGCGCAGGGCCGCGCCGACGGCGAACCTGGAGTAGGGCGCATAGGCCTTGTCCATGGCGGCAATCGCTGCCTCGATAAGGCCCTGTGACACCCTAGCGCTCCTTCACGTAGGGAATGCCGCTGGCTTTGGGCGCCACCGCCCTGCCGATGAAGCCGGCCAGCAGGACCACCGTCAGCACATAGGGCAAGGCCTGGATCAGCTGCACCGGGATCGGCCCGATAACCGGCACCTCGACACCCTGCAGGCGGATCGCGATGGCATCGAGGAAACCGAACATCAGACAGGCCAGCATCGCCGGCACCGGACGCCACTTGCCGAAGATCATCGCCGCCAGGGCGATGTATCCCTGCCCCGCCGTCATGTCGCGTACAAAAGCGGCGTTCTGGGCGATGGAAAGGTAGGTTCCGGCAATGCCGCAGAGCAGGCCGCAGCAGATCATCGCGCGGTAGCGCAGGCCGGAAACCGAAATCCCCGCCGTATCGACGGCATTGGGGTTTTCCCCCACCGCGCGCAGGCGCAGGCCGAAGCGCGTGCGGTAGACCACCCACCAGGTCAGGGGCACGATGAGAAAGGCGACATAGACCAGCAGGTTGTGGCCGCTGAGAAGCTCGCTGTAGAGCGGCCCGATGATCGGCACATCGGCCACGGCCTCGGCACCCGGCCAGGTGATCGGCGTGAAGCGTGCCTCGTTGGAAACCGACGGCGTCTGGCCGCCACGGGCAAACCAGGCAATGCCCAGCACCACGGTAAGGCCGGAGACCAGGATGTTGATCGCCACACCGCTGACCACCTGATCGCCGCGGTGGGTGATACAGGCAAAGCCGTGCAGCAGGGCCAGGCCGACGGAAACCGCCATGCCGGCCGCCAGGGCCAGCCAGGCGGAGCCGGTCACCGCCGCCACCGCAGCCGCGGCAAAGGCGGCGGCCAGCATCTTGCCTTCCAGACCGATGTCGACCACCCCGGAGCGCTCAGAGAAAAGACCGGCCATGGCGCAGAGGATGAGGGGAGTCGCGACGCGGAATGTCGCATCGACGGAGAGCAGCAGATTGAACAGCAGGTCGTCCACGGATCAGCCCTCCTGTTCCGCCGGGCGCTGAAAGCCGCCGGCGATACGCAGATAGGCCCGCTCGATCGGCCTTTTCATCATGTAGGCTAGGGCGCCGGAGAAGAGGATCACCAGGCCCTGTATCGTCACCACCAGTTCGCGGGTGACCTTCGGCTCCTCAAAGGCGAGTTCCGCGCCGCCCTGGTAGAGCATCCCGAACAGCAGGCTGGCCAGGACGATCCCGATGGGGTGGTTGCGGCCCATGAGCGAAACGGCGATGCCGGTAAAGCCATAACCGGCGGTAAAGTTCAGCAGCAGGCGGTGGTGCACGCCCATCACCTCGTTGATACCGACAAAGCCGGCCAGCGCACCGGAGACGCACATCGCCAGCACGATCACCCGGCGCGGGTCGATGCCGGCGTAGACGCCCGCCGTCTCGTTGGCGCCGACGGTGCGAATCTCGTATCCCCAGCGGGTCCGCCAGATGAAAGCCCAGACCAGAACGCAGCAGATTGCCGCCCAGACCACTGAAAGGTTGAGCGGCGAACGCGTCACCTCCAGGCCGAACCAGCCGAAGACCTCGTGCATGAACGGCAGCTGGCCCTGGGGGGCGAACTCGCGGCTTTCCGGCGACATGGAACCGGGCTGGATGAGCACGTTCACCATCAGATAGACCATCAGCGCCGACGCGATGAAATTGAACATGATGGTGGTGATGACGATATGGCTACCGCGGTAGGCCTGAAGATAGGCGGGGATCGCCGCCCAGGCGGCACCGAAAGCGGCGGACAGCAGGATCGAGATCGGCAGGATGAGCAGGAACGGCAGGCTGCTGTCCATCAGCAGAATGCCGAGCCCGACGCCGAGACCACCGATATAGGCCTGACCCTCGCCGCCGATGTTGAAGAGCCCGGCGTGAAACGCCACCGCGACCGCCAGGCCGGTGAAGACGAAGTTGGTGGTGTAGTAGAGCGTATAGCCGATCGCCTCGTCGTAACCGAAGGCGCCGAAGAGAATGGTTTCCAAAGCCGTCAGGGGATTGACGTCGATGGTCCAGAGAATGACGCCGGAAACGAGGAAGGCGAGCGCGATGTTCACCAAGGGAATCAGCGCAACGTCGACCCAGCGGGGGATCTTTCCCGGTGCAGCAGCCATTACCCCGCCACCCCGCTGCGTTCTGGGGCGGCATTGGCCATCATCAGGCCGAGCAGGCGCTCATTGGCCTCATGCGCCGGCACCTCACCCACGATGCGCCCCTCGAACATCACCAGAATGCGGTCGCTGAGCGACATGATTTCATCCAGTTCAACAGACACCAGCAGCACCGCCGAACCGGCATCGCGCATGGAGACGATGTTGCGGTGAATGAACTCGATGGCGCCGATGTCCACGCCGCGGGTCGGTTGGCCGACCAGCAGCAGGCGCGGGTCGCGGGAAATCTCGCGCGCCAGCACCAGCTTCTGTTGGTTGCCGCCGGAAAAGTTCGCGGTCTTCAGGTTCGGATTTTGCGGCCGCACATCGAAATCGGCCATCTTGCGCGCGCAGTCCTGCTGGATCGCATCGCGGTCCATGAAAATCCGGCCGGTATAGGCCGGGTCCCGGTGATAGCCCAGGATGGCCGACTCCTCGGCGGCGAAAGTCCGCACCAGACCGCTGCGCAGGCGGTCTTCGGGCACGTGGGCGACCTTCAGGTCGCGCATCGCCGCCGGGTCCAGGGAACGGCCGGCCGAAAAACGCTCGCCCATCAGCGAAAATCCGCCTGATGTGATGGGCTTGATGCCGGAGAGCAGCTCCAGCAGCTCGCTCTGGCCGTTGCCGGAAACGCCGGCGATCCCGACGATCTCACCGGCCCGTACCGCAAAGCTGACTTTGTCGACGCGCGGCACACCGGCGCGGTCGACAAAGCTGAGGTCCTCGACCGCCAGCACCGTCGCACCCGCCTGGGGCGCCTGCTTGTCGATGGAGAGCAACACCTTGCGACCCACCATCAACTCCGCCAGTTCTTCTTTACTGGTCTCCGCCGTCGAGCGATGGGCGATCATCTCACCCCCCCGCATCACCGAGACATCATCCGTCACCGCCATGATCTCCCGTAGTTTGTGGGTGATCAGGACGATGGTGACCCCCTGCTTGCGCAGTGAATCGAGAATGCGGAACAGTTGTTCGGTTTCCTGGGGCGTCAGCACCCCGGTCGGTTCATCGAGGATCAGGATCTCGGCGCCGCGATAGAGCGCTTTCAGGATCTCCACCCGCTGCTGCTGTCCAACAGGCAATTCCCCCGCCAGGGCATCGGGATCGACATCCAGATTGTAGTCCCGCTCCAGGCGTTCCAGTTCGGCCCGCGCCGCGGCCACGCTGGAGGTCAGAATGGCCCCGGACTCGGCACCCAGCATGATGTTCTCCACCACGCTCATGTTGTCTACCAGCATGAAGTGCTGGTGGACCATGCCGATCCCCGCGGCAATGGCATCGCGTGAGGAACGGATCCGCGTCTGCTTGCCGCCGATCAGGATTTCTCCCCTGTCGGCCTCGTAGAAGCCATAGAGAATGCTCATCAGGGTCGACTTGCCGGCCCCGTTCTCCCCGATGATGCCGTGAATCGCCCCCGGCCGGACGCTGAGGCAGACGTTCTTGTTCGCCCGGACCGGTCCGAAGGATTTGTCGATGTCGCGCAGTTCGATCGCCGGAGGGCTTTGCGCCTCCGATGCCGGCCGATCGGCGCCATCTTGCTGTCGTGGTCGTGGATCAGACAAAGGAAGATCCCGCGCCGGCCACAGCCCGGGCCGGAGCCGCGACAGTAGCTTCAAAAGCTACCGAAACGACGATCCGGCCCGGGCCTGGGCCCAGTTCCAAGCCGAAGACGGCGCTTAGTAGGTGCAGCTGTTGTCACTCATGTAGTCGTGCACGGAGAGCTTTCCGGCAACGATGTCAGCCGAAGCAGCTTCGACCGCGGCCATTATATCCGCCGAGATCAGGTCCTTGTTGTTCTCGTCAAGGGCCCAACCGACGCCGTCCTCAGCCAGACCGAGAACCTGTATGCCGGCGCTCCAGTTACCGTCGTTGGCATCTTTAAAGGCATTATAGGCGGCCACGTCGACACGCTTCAGCATCGAGGTCAGCATGGTACCAGGCTGCAGGTGATTCTGATTGGAGTCCACACCGATGGCCAGCTTGCCGCTGTCCTTGGCCGTCTGATAGACGCCGATCCCGGTGCCGCCGGCGGCCGCGTAGACAACATCAACACCGCGACCGAACTGGCTCTTCGCCAACTCCGAACCGCGGGTCGGGTCGTTCCAGGCGGCCGGTGTCGTCCCGGTCATATTCTGCAGCACCTCGGCACTGCCGTTCACATGCTTGGCACCCTGTTCGTAACCGCAGGCAAACTTGCGGATCAGCGGGATGTCCATGCCGCCGACGAAGCCCACCTTGCCGGACTCCGATTTCAGGGCTGCGATCATGCCGACCAGAAAGGAACCCTCGTGCTCCTTGAAGACCACCGAGCGGACGTTGGGCAGATCGACCACCGCATCGATGATGGCAAAGCGCGTGTCGGGAAACTCCTTGGCCACCTTTTCAATGGCCGGCGCCTGGGCAAAGCCGACACCGACAACCGGGTCGGCGCCGCGCTGGGCCATCCGCCGGAGCGCCTGTTCGCGCTGTGTTTCGTTGGTAACCTCAAATTCGCGATAGGAGATGCCGGTCTCCTTCTTGAATTTTTCGACGCCGTTGAAGACGCCCTCGTTGAAGGACTTGTCGAACTTGCCACCCATGTCGAAGACCACCGCAGGATCTATCTCTGCGGCGCTGGCAACCGAGGTGGAAAGAAGCAGGGCCGCTGCTGCGGCTGTGAATGTGCGTATCATGAAGATGCCTCGCCTGAGTTCTTGTTTTTTCGCTTCATTCCGCAATGCGGTGTACAGCCCGGGAAGGCCCCCGAAACTGCTGCGTATAGGAAGCTACGCTACCATGATCACCCAGAAGCGCCAGTTGAAATTGGCCCGCCGGCGCCTGCAGCGCGCGCACAAAAAAGTGCCGGGCCTCCCAGGGACTGGGGGCCCGGCCAAGTTGGCTAGGGATCTAAACCACTGTGAGGCCCCAGATCCCGAGAGATCTTAAACGGGGCCCCGGGCCGGATGCCCAGCGGCCAGGAAGCCGCCAGGCGTTCCGATGAGGCATCCCGGTTTGGGGGTAAACCGGAACTCGGAACTCGCTCGTCGCAACACTCTGCCGTCGCAGCGCCCAGCGATGCGGAATGAGATGAGCAAAGTACCTCGCTCGACAATCGCGGGCGGTCTGACGAGGAAATAACCCGCCATCCTTCCGAAACCGCAGAAACCTGAAGAAAGCTCAATGGGCGACTGCAACGATTCGGAGGTTACCCCCCTTTTGTTAGGGAGTTTTGTCCGCAACATGACAATCCTGTCACAGAGGCCTGTAGCGAGCCTTTGGATGACCAGTCAGCCGCGCGATCCGTCGCCTGGCACCTCGGCGAATTAGCCCGGTTACGTTCTATTAACGATTGCTCGTCTAAAAGCTCAGGCAGTCGGCCTAACAATCTGCTGTGATGGCTGAATTGTCACAAATAGGTCAGATCATTCTCATACCTACGGTCCAATATGGCGTAAGGGGCAGATGCGGGAAGCCTCGCCCGGAGCGGTTGTATCGGTTCTGGGCGTATCACTTCAAAGGCCTACAACTTTCGGAAAGGTAGTCTGAATGACCAAACTCTTTGCAGCCTCCCGCAAAACCGGCCCGGCTTCCGCCTGGATCTATGGCGAGCCGCGGGTCGACGATCTGCTTGGCGACCCCGTCGTCACATCGCTGCTGCGCCGCGACGGTTTGACCGGCGCGGATGTCAGGGCCGCCGTCGCCCTGGGCAAAGAGCGCCTGAGCCCCACCACCCCGAAAGAACGGCAGGCCGCCTGAGGGCCCTTCACCGCCGATTACCTTGGCATTGGGATCGGCAGGCTTGCCGCCTTGCCCCCCAGCCGCTATTGCCTAGTCCGCCGCACGCCACCCCCGGTGTGCGGCGGAACCTTATTGGACAACGGCGAGACATACCATGTTGCGGATCGCAAGCCTGGGCGAGTGCATGATCGAGTTCTCGGAAAGGGCAACGCAAGGCGTTGCCGGCAAGGCCGGCGCGATGCACCGTACCTTCGGCGGCGACAGTCTGAACACGGCGGTCTATCTCGCCCGCTCCCTGCCCGCCGGGACCGGCGAGGTCCACTACGTCACCGCCTTGGGCGACGATCCCTTCAGCACCGAGATGATTGCGGCCTGGCAATCAGAGGGGCTTAAGACCGACATGGTGGCCCGCCTGCCCGGCAAGCTGCCGGGGCTCTACGTGATCCGCACCGATGCCGAGGGCGAGCGGACCTTTCACTACTGGCGCAGTGCGGCGGCGGCACGGGACTTGTTGCAGACCGATTCAGCCGCCCGCCTCGCCGAGACCCTCACCGGTTTCGACCTCATCTATCTCTCCGGCATCACCCTCGGCATTCTCGACGACGCCAGCCGTGAGCGGCTCTATGAACTGCTTCAGGGCTTGCGCAAAGGTGGCAGCCGTATCGCCTTCGATACCAACTACCGGCCCCGTCTGTGGAATGACCGGACCGAAGCGCAGGACGCCGTGCGCCGAACGGTCTCTCTGGCCGACATCGCGCTGCCGACCCACGAAGACGAAGCCGCCCTGTTCGACGATACCTCCCCCAAGGCCACGGCCGCGCGCCTGCACGGCCTGGGGGTGAGCGAAGTGGTGGTGAAGTGCGGCGGCGCACCCTGCCTGATCAGCCTGAAGGGGGAGCAGAGCCGGGTAGCCGGTGAAACCGTGGCACGGCCGGTCGATACCACCGCCGCCGGCGATTCCTTCAACGGCGGTTACCTGGCGCATCGCCTGACCGGCGCCAGTCCGCAGGAGGCTGCCCAAGCCGGCCATCGCCTGGCCGCCCGCGTCATCCAGACCAAGGGCGCGATTATCCCGGCCTAAGGCTGTTTGCGACGATAGCCCGGCAGCCGTCAGACCCCGTTCACCGGGATCTTCAGGTAGGAAACCCCGTTGTCCTCCGGCGGAGGGAACTGGCCGGCGCGCATGTTTACCTGCACCGCCGGTAACAGCAGCACGGGCATCGACAACCCGGCATCGCGGCCTTCCCGAAGGGCCACGAAATCCGCCTCGCTGATTCCATCGCGCATATGGATATTCATGCTGCGCTGCTCGGCTACCGTCGTTTCCCAGGCAAAGACGTCGCGGCCCGGCGCCTTGTAGTCGTGGCAGAGGAAGAGGCGCGTCTCGCTGGGCAGGGAGAGGATGCGCTTTACCGAGTGATAGAGCTGGCGCGCGTCGCCGCCGGGAAAGTCGGTTCGCGCCGAGCCGTAGTCCGGCATGAAAAGTGTGTCGCCGACAAAGGCGGCATCGCCGATCAGGTATGTGATGCAGGCCGGCGTATGACCGGGCGTCGCCATCACCCGCGCCTGCAGGCCGCCGATGGCAAAGGTCTCGTCGTCGCGAAACAGATAATCGAACTGGCTGCCGTCGGCGGCGAAGTCGTCTTTCAGATTATAGACTGTCTTGAAGGCTTCCTGCACCCGGCAGACCTGTGCCCCGATGCCGATCCTGCCGCCCAGGTGCTTTTTCAAATAGGGCGCGGCCGAGAGATGGTCGGCATGCACATGGGTTTCCAGTATCCAGTCGACGCCGAGGCCGTTCTTCTCAACGAAGGCGATCACCCGGTCGGCGGAGCCGGTCGCGCTGCGGCCCGATTTGGGATCGTAGTCGAGGACGGAATCGATGATCGCCGCCCGGCCGCTGGCGGGATCGGCAACCACATAGCTGACTGTGAACGTGGCCTCATCGAAGAAGGCCTCGACTGCCGGCCTGGCCATGGCGTCGGTTGTCGACGCGGCACCCTCGTTTTCCTTCATCCCTGGCGCGCTCCCCTAAAACCAGCCTGTTGGCAGGACCAACCTGCTGTCCATCCTTAGCCTGCCCAACCCTTGCAGTGCAATCCCGCCAAAAAAGACAGGCCCATCAAAGATGCCGTCCTTGACAGATATCATATATATTCATATATCTGCAATTATGAATACAATGGAAATGCAGACCTCCGCGACCCGGGCGGCGGATCTCATGAAGGCGCTGTCCAGCGAGAACCGCCTGATGATTCTCTGCCAGCTCGCCGGGGAAGAGAAGACCGTCGGCCGGCTGGCCGAAGATCTCGGCCTCCGGCAGGCCGCCGTCTCCCAGCAGTTGGCACTGCTGCGCAAGGACGGACTGGTTGCGGCGCGGCGCGATGGGCGTTCGATCCACTACCGTCTGAGCGGCCGCGAGGCACGCGCCGTAATCACCCTGCTCTACGAGTTGTACTGCGCCCCTGCCCAACAGACAGTGCTCGCCTGACCAAGAGGAGTTTACAAATGACCGCCTTGAACAAAATCAGCGCCGGAGAAGCCGCGACCTTGTTGGATAGCGGCAAGGCAATCCTGGTCGACATCCGCGAGAGTGACGAGTTCGCACGCGAGCACGTGCCCAGCGCGCACCATGTGCCGCTGTCCGGTTTCGACGCAGCAGACTTCCCCGAAGAGCACGACAAGGTGGCGATCTTCCACTGCGCCAGCGGCGCGCGCACCGCTGAGGCGGCACCGCACATTCTCGGCACCGCCTTCGCCGAGGTCTATCAACTCAATGGGGGTCTGGCCGGTTGGAAGAAAGCCGGCCTGCAGACGATCGTGAACCGCAAGATGCCGATCTCGATCCAGCGCCAGGTGCAGATGACCGCCGGAATGATGGTGCTGATCGGCGTGATCCTGGGCTTCGCGGTGTCGCCCTGGTTCTTCGCGCTCTCCGGCTTTGTCGGTGCCGGGCTCACCTTCGCCGGCCTCTCCGGCACCTGCGCGATGGCGACTCTGCTGGGTTTGATGCCCTGGAACCGCCGCGTCCTGGCCTAGCGCCCCGGACGGGCGTTAAACTCCGGCCCGTGCGATTCGAAAGCGAAGAGGATCTCTATGCCCCGGTGAAGGCCTTCTTCGAAGGCCAGGGCTATGAGGTAAAGGCGGAAGTCCGCGGTTGCGACCTGGTCGCCCGCCGCGGCGCCGAACCCCCCGTTGTCGTCGAGTTGAAAACCGGCTTTACCCTGCCTCTCATCCTGCAGGGCATCGACCGCCTGGCACTCAGCGACCATGTTTATCTGGCCGTTGCCGTCGCAGAGCAGCCGGCCCGCAACAGCCTGTGGCGGCGTGAGCGCCGGGGCATCCTGAAGCTCTGCCGCCGCCTCGGCCTGGGCCTGCTGGCAGTCCATGAGGGAGGCGAGGAAAAACCGCCCCTGGTGGAACCGCTGCTCGACCCCCTGCCCTACCAACCGCGCCCAAACCGCAAGCGCCAGGGCCTGCTGCTGAAAGAATTCGCCCACCGGGTCGGCGACCCCAACACCGGGGGCATGACCCGCCGGCCCATCGTCACCGCCTATCGCCAAAACGCCCTGCGCTGCGCCGTCGTGCTGCAACGCCAGGGCGCAACCAAGGTCTCGGAGGTCACGAGGACCGGCAGCGCCCAAGCGCCGAAAATCCTGCAGCGCGATGTCTACGGCTGGTTCCAAAGGATCGAACGCGGCATCTACGAGCTTTCGCCCAAAGGCGAGGCCGCGCTGGAAACCTATGGCGATGTCGTCAAAGCACTGGAAGAAGCAGCCGCTCCTCCCCTGGCCGAAAGACACCCCGCAAAGAAGACGAGGCGCAAACCGGTCAAAAGGTGAAGCGCGAAAACCGTCTGCCTGCAACGCGGCAAGTCCGACGGCGTCAGCCCCTTGGGCAAGCGCCGATCAATCGCCGACTCTCGCCCAAATCAAAACAACCCGAAGATGATTAAGATCAGTCATTAAACGCCCTTGTGACTTAGCAAATTGTTTATGCCACTCCGCTAGAGTTCGGCTGTCCGACCCCCGGCGTCGATGGCCGGGTGATGCAATACGGTGAGATGCGAGATCATGGGCGACACACTGTTCGACGAACTCGGTGGCATGGCCTGCCTGGAAAAGGTTCACAAAATCTTCTACGGCAAACTCCTCAGCCATCCGTGGCTTAAAGGGTTTTTCGAGGGCGTCCCGCGCTGGCATCTGGAATCGCAGCAAAGCGAGTTTATGGCCGGCGTTTTCGGTGGGCCGAGGATCTACGGCGGCAGGCCGCCCAAGAGCGCCCACATGCATCTGTTCATCACCGAAGAGGTGTTTCTGATCCGCCACGACCTTCTCAGAGAGTCACTAGCCGAAGCGGGGGTTCGCCCTGACCTGATGGAGCGCTGGCTGACCTATGACATGCGCATGAAGAGTGCTCTGGTCAAAGAATCGCCGTCAGATTGCGCGGGCCGGTACAACAACGAGGCCGTCGTGGTGGTTGATAAGCCGCTGTAAACTCAAGGCGCGCATTTTCCGACCCGGCGCAAGCCGGTCATTCAAAACCGGTTGGACCGTTGAACGCCGCAAGCAGATATCCCTCTCTGCCCGGGTGCCTGCTTGCAGCCGCATCAGCTACTCGATTTCCGAAAGATAGGCGTCGGTCGAGACGACGCGGGCGTAGGTCATGGCAAGCGGTGCCATGAAGGCGGCGTGCACCTGTGGTGCGGGCACCGTCTTATCATTGAACGCCTGTTCCTTTGCGCCGCAGGCATCTTCAACGACCGTGACCGCAAAGCCGAAATCGGCGGCGGCGCGGGCGGTGGCATCGATGCACATCTGGCTCGTGGCGCCGCAGATGACGACTTCGGTCACGCCCTTCGCCTCCAGATCCTGACGCAGGGAGGTATTCTGAAAGCTGTTGGGCCGGTGCTTCAGGATGACAGGCTCACCCTCCTTCGGCGCGACAGCGGCGTGGATCTCGGCACCGGGCGTACCCGGCCTGAAAAACGGCGCCTCGTCTGACGGAATTTCATGGCGGACATGAACCAGTGTCTGGCCTTTGTCACGGGCAAGCGCCAGCAGGCGTGCGGCGTTTGCCGATACCGCCTGCATTTTGTCGACCGGCCATCTGCCGTCCTCAAAGTAGTCGTTCTGGATGTCGACGAGGACAAGCGCTGTGTTGGACATATCGGATTCCCTTTCCTTTGCTGTGGCCTGATATCTGCGCCCTCTGGCCGCGGATGGGAATTGGCGCAAATGACATTTCATATGCTATATACGCCAGATGACTGAATCCGCCGCACGTGCCTCCATCGCCATCGTTACCTACCCCGACGTACAGATGTCGGCGGTTCTCGGCCTTGGCGACCTGTTCACCATCGCCAATCGCAACAGCCGGCAAAGCGGCGGCGGCGTTCTGAGCGTGACGGAGGTATCCGGCCGGGCGACGGACGATACCGACGGGGAGCCATTTGCGGCGGTGATCCTGCCCCCGACCCTGAAAAAATCGCGCGGCAGGAACGAAAAGACCATCCACGAATGGCTGCGCGCGCAGCACGCCGGCGGCGCGCTGATGTGCTCGGTCTGTGCCGGGGCGTTCTGGCTCGGCCACAGCGGTTTGCTGAAAGGCCGCCCGGTCACCACCCACTGGCTTCTGGAGGACGAGTTCCGCACGGCCTTTCCGGACACCCAGGTCAACGCCGAACACCTGCTGATCGACGACAACGACATCGTGACGGCGGGCGGCCTGATGGCCTGGCTGGATATGGGTCTGTTCATCGTCAACCGCTGGCTTGGGCCGCAGGTGGTTTCGGATACGGCCCGCCATCTGCTGATCGACCCAAGCGGACGCGAGCAACGGAATTACCGGAGCTTCCGGCCGCCTTTGACCCACGGCGACAGCGTAATCCTGGCGCTCCAGCATTGGTTGGAGGGGCATGTCGACAACGAAGTTACCGTCAAGGCAATGGCCGGGCGCGCGCACCTTTCGGACCGGACCTTCCTGAGGCGCTTCAAGGCCGCAACCGGGCTTACGCCGAATACCTATGTCCAGAATCTGCGCATCGAAAAGGCGCGCGGCCTGTTGGAGCGCACGCGCATACCGGTCAGCGCCATCGGCTGGAACGTCGGTTATCAGGACCCCTCAGCCTTCAGCCGTGTTTTCCGGGCGGCGACCGGCCTGACGGCAGGCGAGTACCGAAACCGTTTTGGGGTCGTCGCGCGTGGAGCTGTCACGCACGGACTGCCCAGCTAGAGCATCATCCGGTCGATTGGATCAAGATGCTCTAGCGGAGTGCCTTGCGGACATTGTCGGGATAGCGCGACCGCAGGAAAGCCCACTGCTCAACCTGGCTTTGGTGCCCGATACGGCGGGTCGTCTGCCGCCACTGCGCTGCGGTCTGCTTCAGGGCTTCCTTGGCGCCGATGACACCGGTGTCGGCTTTTACGAGGTTCTCACGCAGCGCATCGAAGTACTCACCCTGACCTTTCAGGTAAAGATCAGGAATGCTGTGTATCATGCTTGCGCGATGGGCGGCGAGGAAGTCAGCCGAATAGGTTTCGACGATCTGCGGATCGGCGTAGTGCTCGGTACGGAATGGGTCGAAGTATCCGCCCGCCTCACGAACCGCCCGGGTGGACATCTCGGGACTGCAGGCGTAGAGCGCGAAGAGGTAGGCGATCTCCGGATACCGGGAGCCGCTGGAGACCGTGTAATTCCAGCCCCAGTTGAAGTAGGGCACCACCAGAAGACCATCATCGACTTCGCCGCCCGGCGTCGGACCGAAAGCCAGCCGTCCTTTGATTTTCGAAACCTCGCTGTTGAGATATTTCTGGGTACCGCCCCAACCGATGTTGCAGAACATGTTGCCTTGCGAGAAAGCCTCCCAGTTCGCAAAGAGCCCATCGGTACGCGCGGCCGGATAGAGGCTCTTGGATGCGGCGAGCAGTTCTTCAAGCGCCGCGATGCCGGCCTCGTTGTCGATCTGCGGTTCCAGTTCAGCATCCAAGGGCCAGAAACCTTTGGCATGGAAGCGAATCCAAAACTCCCAGGCAATGTAGTTCGGCGTCCTGAACAGGGCGCCGCCATAGCGGCCCTCATCCGGGCGCTGGAAAAAGGCCATCATGGCGTCGAGCTGTTCCCAGGTCTGGGGAACCTGAAGCGGATAACCGTGGCGATCGGCGAAACGTTTCTGCTCCTCCGCGTCCTCCAGCCAGTCACGGTTATAGAACATGAGGTAGGCGTCGCCGTCGGTCTGGTAACCGTAGAGGCTGTCCTTGTAGCGATCACCGAGTGAGAACAGCGCATCGGCCTGGAAGTCGGCGGGCTCGTACCTAGCGGCGAAGTCGTCGAGGTTGACGATCGCCCCGGCTTCCACAAGATCCGGTACCCCAAAGGTCGCCGGCAGGGCAAGATCGAAGGTGTTGGTTCTTGAAATCGTGTCGATGATCATCCGTGAGTTGATCTCGTCCACCGGCGTTTCTTCCAGATCGAAGGAAATACCCGTCGATGCGGTGAACGCCTCAGCCAGTGGCGCGACATTGGCGGCGCTGCCCTGCGGCAACAGGATGGACAGACGAAGGTCCCGGTCCGCCGCGAGGGCGCGGGCAGCCCTGGCCGTCCCCTCATGCAGCTGGTTCAGCGGTATCTTGCCACCTGGGGTGCCCGCCGCCGCGGCTGCCGGAAAGGCGCAAAGTGATCCCAGAGCCAAGCCCGTACCTACGCAAAAACTACGGCGTTTCATCCTTGGTTCTCCGGGATCGTTAATGGATTAATAATCAAATATAAGTATTTATATAATCTAATTTATATTACGAAAGTGTTTAGATGCAATCTGTCGACAGTGCCGGCAAAGCGGACCGAACCGGCCAGCGGCGCGGGATTGCCACAAGGCTGCGGAACGCATTTATCGCTGTCTCCCTGTTCTCGCTGCTCGCCGCTATCGTCGGCATCGCCAGTTATCAGGTCATCGAACGGACACAGGACGAAGTGCTGGATCGTGCCCTGCCCGCTGCCCTCGACACTGAACGCATGGCCGCACAGGTCTTATCGGTTATTGCGGCAACACCTGCCTTGATCGCCGCCAGAGACAACAGCCTTCTCGACGGGGAGGCCGCCCGGATCCGGTCCGTTAACGAGGAATTCCGGGTCAACCTTGCACAGATCCGCCATCTGGGCGTGGCTGAAGCGCCGCTGTCGGTGATCGAGCGTGATTTCAACACGCTGTTCGCCAACCTGGAGCGCCAGGTCGACCTGGTCCGCAAACGTAACCGGGCAAGAGGCCGGTTGGCAGTCTCCGCCGAGCAGATTAAAGACAGCGCGAACCGACTGATCGAAGCTCTGAAGCCCAGCATCGTGGAAGCCTCGGCAGCGTTGCTGACCAAAACAGACGGCATCCGCCAGGCTCTCTCGCGGCCGCGCGTGGTACGAACGGAAACCATCGAAACCTTTGAGGAACTGGTAGCAACAGATTACTACAACGTCGAACGCCTGACCCAGATGCGCTTTCTCGCCGACAACATGGTCAAGTATGTCGACGCACTGATACTGACCGGCAACCTGGGCCGTGTTGTCACGATTCGCCAGAACCTGAGCATCGATCTGCGCGGCCTCGCCAGAGCCACCCTGGAAGTTCATAACCCTTTGCTGCGTGAACTGATCGCCCAGTCTCTCCAGGGGCTGTCATCGGGCGCGCATGGAGCAAAAAATGTCTTTGAGCTGCAATCCGAACTCATCGGGGTCGACAACCAGCTCGCCCGCCTCAGCGAAGACAACCGTAATATTGCCCAGAAACTAAGGGCCGATGCCGACCTGCTCATATCCGAAGTCGGCGCGCTGATCGGCGCCTCTTCCGATGAGGCGCGCCGCGCCGTTAAGTTCGGGCGCATTGTACTGGCAATCATTGCCGTGGTCGCTTTTGGCGCGGCGATCTACATCAGTTGGCGTTATGTGCTCAAGGACGTGGTTCGAAGACTCGGCCGCCTGGCCGACATCACGCGGGACCTCGCCCAAGGAAACATAAGCGTCATCGTAGACGTTACCGGCACGGACGAACTGGGCGAGATGGCCGATGCCGTGCGCGTCTTCAAATCCAACGCGGCCGACCTACGCCGATCCAATGTTGAGCTGGAACAGTTCGCCTACGTCGCGTCGCACGACCTGAAGGCGCCGCTACGCGGAATCTCGAACCTGGCAACCTGGATCGAGCAGGATCTCGCAGACGTCATGAAGGACGACACAAAACAGCATCTGTCCCTGCTGCAAGGTCGCATAGACCGGATGGCCAGACTGCTTGACGACCTCCTGCAGTTTTCCAGGGTTGGTCGGGAAAAAGTCGAACCCCAGCCTTTGGACCTCAACGAATCACTGCCCGAACTCTTCACGATCACGGCGGACTGCGACCGGTTCCGACTGCACATACCTGCCAAACTGCCGAGGCTCGTTACGGCCAAGGCGCCGCTTGAGCAGATTTTCCTGAACCTTTTAGGTAATGCGATAAAGCATCATGACGCCGAGGGCGGGAACATCGAAATAGAGTTTGAGGATCTGGGTAAGGTTTACCAGTTCCTGGTCCGCGACGACGGCCCCGGCATCCCAAGAGAGTTTCACGGCAAGGTTTTCGGCATGTTCCAGACTCTCAAGAGCCGGGATGATGTCGAAGGCAGCGGCATGGGTCTGGCCATCGTGAAGAAAACCGTTGAGTCGATCGGCTGTACTGTCGTTCTCGAATCGAGCCCGGAAACCGCGCGCGGAACGAGTTTCCGTTTTACCTGGCCCAAGCACTGGCGGTCCGCCGCAATCGCCGCGAAAGCCGCATGACTGTTGAGGCCAGCAAAAGTTCGTCGTCGACCAAAAGCCAAGAGGCCTTTGGCGAATAGCCACCAGGGGGAGCCATATCCATGGAGTCAGCAAAAAACGTAACGTTTCTTTTGGTCGAGGACGACGAAGTCGATGTGATGTGCATCCAGCGCGCCTTTCGGGACCTGAAGATCGCCAACCCCATGGTGGTGGCGCGGAACGGTATCGAGGGGCTCGCGGTCCTGCGCGGAGAAGATGGCTTCGAGAAAGTTCAGAAGCCTTTTATCGTTCTGCTCGATCTCAATATGCCGATGATGAACGGCATCGAGTTTTTGGATGCGGTGCGTGACGACCCGGATCTGAAAACCGCTGTCGTCTTTGTCCTGACCACGTCGAAGCATGACAGAGACCGGGTCTCAGCTTACGAGCGAAACGTTGCCGGCTATGTCGTGAAAGCCAAGCCGATGGAAACCTTCGTCGAGGCCATGGGTATGATCGACCACTATTGGCGCGTCGTCGAACTACCGTAACCACCGCCACTCTCACCCGCAACGCGAATTCCAATTACACGCTTTAAATCAATGGGTTGATGTGAATTCGATTTAGCAAAGCTTAACGCCTTTCACCTAAAATATCCCCCGAACCATGAGGTTACCAACCACCACGGCGCGGGCAGAAGGTGCAGTCTGAATTTCTCGATCTGATCGGCCTTGTCGAGCGGCTGCACCGCCAGTGCCTTGAGATGATCAAGGCCGACCTGGAGGTTCAGGGCATTCGGGACCTGAACAGCGTTCAAGCCTTGATTCTGTTCAACATCGGCGAAGAAGAGTTCTCGGTCGGCGAGTTGGCGCAACGCGGCTACTACGTCGGCTCCAACGTATCCTACAATATGAGAAAGATGGTTGAGAACGGCTACATGGTTCAAGAGCGCTCGCCCCACGACCGGCGATCGTTTCATGTGCGCGCCTCTGAAAAAGGGCTGGAAGTCTATCACAGCATCTCGGCGCTTTTCGATCGGCAGATCGCCCAGTTGGAAGCCATCCAGCCTTTCGAACAGGGCCTGGATGCCGCCAACCATGCGTTGCACCGTGTCCATCAGCTCTGGATAACGCCTACCGATTCAGCCCGCAAACTCTCCGTCGCGTAGCCCATCTGCCCGGCCAGGGGCACCAACCGATACTGTTTCCGAAGCGCGGCTAGATCGGATCATGTTTTGACGGAACCACGTTGTGGTTTCGACAAAACATGTGAATCCGATCTATTCCAAACAATTAGATCGGATTCACCTGGTCGAATGGATCGCAAAAGCGATTCCATCCGATCAGGATCTGCTCTAGGAACATCCCCGGCGTCAACATCGCTAGGCGGCAGGCAGCAACCTGCCCGCATGTGTGCCGTGCCAATCGAGTATTTCGTCTTTCGGAAGGGGCTTTGCAAAAAAGTATCCCTGGGCCTCGTCGCAGCCCTGCCGCTGGAGGTAGGTGAGCTGTTCTTCGGTCTCGACACCTTCCGCCACGGTACGGATGCCAAGGCTGTGGGCGAGGGTTATCGTCGAGTTGACTGCCGCCGCGTTGGCGCCATTGTTCAGCATGCCGGCAACAAACGACAGATCGATCTTCAAACAATCGGCAGGCAACGAGGTCGCCAGCGCCAGTGAAGAATACCCCGTGCCGAAGTCGTCGATTGCGATCGTGACCCCAAGTTCGCGCAATTTGTTGAGTTGGCAGATGGCGATATCCAGGTTCTCCAGAGCCGCCGTCTCGGTAATCTCAAGTTCCAGCAAAGCAGGATCGAGGGAATGGCGATCGAGCAACCACCGAACCTCGTCAACCAAGTCGTTCCGCTTAAGCAGAAGGGCGGAGAGGTTCACCGCCATGGAAACACCGTCCAGCGGCGTGTTGCGCCATGACGCCAAGGTTTGAAGCGCCTCTTCGAAGATCCACTCCGATAAGGGAACTATCTGTCCTGTCGACTCCGCCAGGGGAATGAATTCACCAGGCGAGATGGCCTGCAGCGTCGCGTGCGGCCAGCGGGCAAGGGCTTCGACACCGGAGATGGCGCCATTGGAGAGCTTGATCTTGGGTTGAAACACCAGCGAGAAGTCGCCGGCCTTTATCGCCCGCGGCAGTTCCCTCTTCAGCAAAAGGCTTCGCTGGATCTCATCGTCCAAGGCGTCGTCATAGAAGTGAAAGACGCCACGCCCGGCGGCCTTGGCACGATAGAGTGCGGAATCGGCCTCCAGTATCATCGCATCTGCCTCTCTACCCTGCCGCCTTTCCAGCATGGCAATGCCCACGCTGGCACCGGTCTCGATGTGATGGCCGGACACATCGAAAGGCTCAGACAGCGCGGCGACAACCTTCTCTGCCACAGTCGCCGCAGAATTCTCGTCGTCGAGGTTCGTGGCGATGATCGCGAACTCATCCCCGCCGACGCGGGCGATGATGTCGGTTTCCCGTAGAATGTCGGTGAGTCGCTGGGCGACCTGGACAAGGAACCCGTCGCCGACCTGGTGTCCGAAGCTGTCGTTTATCCATTTGAAACGGTCGATATCGAGCAACAGCAGTGCGAGATCTTTCTTCGACCGCGAGGCCTGTCCCAGGCCCTCACAAAGCTTCTCCGTGAAGAGCGCACGGTTTGGAATTTTCGTCAGCAGATCGTGTTGCGCCAGCCACCGGTACCGGCGCTCACTCTTCTCGGCGCGGGTCAGGGCGTCGGTCAACTGACTCTGTGCCTTTGTCAGGTCCTTGGTCAGTATCTGCTGCTTCTGTGCGTCCTCTTCAATGGCGGCCTTGGTTTTACGAAGCTCATCTGCCTGTTCGATCAGAAGGCGCTTCTGCCGCATGGATTCCCCGGCATAGCGGAGAGAGCGCTCCAAGCGCCGGGCGGTGAGATCATTCTTGACGATAAAGTCCGCGACGCCAGCGCGGGTCGCCGCGATATCCACGTCACGGTTCTCATTGCCGGTCAGCAGAATGAAGATCCGGGTCTCATCGGACTGCGCGGCGGATTCGATGATCTCCAGGCCTGTGCCAGCGCCCAGAAAGTGATCCACAATATAGATATCGTGGACATTGGCAGCGACCGCAGCCGTCGCCTCGTCCCAGTTCGTGGCGAATTCGAGCCGAAGTTCCGGCCCAAAGATCTCAGCCAGCAGGCGTCCGCTGTGCATGCGGTCGACCGCATCATCGTCAATGACCAGAATCCTAGGCAAGTCAGGAGATTCGATCCCTTCTCGCAGGGTTTTTGAGTCCCAGCTCCACAGCACCCGGCAATCCTTCGAAGTCGATGAGACGCGGTCATTAGACTATCCGATAGTTGCCATTTTGCTTAGTTTTACATTTAAATAGTGTTAACTATTACTTTGAGAAACGAGCCAGCCAGCGCAGCTCTTTTCTTTTCGTATGATGCCTTGAAAAACCTTGGATAAATGCAAGGCTGGCGACAACGGCATGAGAGCGAAGAGCCCTCGCCCGAACGACCTGGCATAGATCGAAAGAGCTTTTAATCCTATATCTTATGCCGATATCTTCCAGCGGTCGAAAGCTGCCTGCGGGAATAGTGTGGTCAGGCCGTCTCCGGCAAAGCGGCCAAGTGCGCCGTGATCTCGTCGCGCAACGGCAGGCTGGGCTGGGCGCCGACGGCGCGGCAGGCGAGGCTTCCGGCAACAGAACCCTGGCGCAATGCCTGTTCCATCGCCAATCCCTGATCGAGCCCGGCGGCAAAAGCGCCGACGAAGGAGTCCCCGGCTGCCGTCGTGTCGACGACGTCGATGGACAGGGCCGGCACCGAGTAGCGGCCGGAGGGCCCGAAGGAGCGGGTGCCCGCCGGTCCCAATGTCACGATGCAGTCCAGATCGAAGTCCGCTGCGATCTTGGCGGCGATAATCTCCGGATCCTGCTCCGTCAGCCCCAACTGCGTACCCAGCTGCCCGGCCTCGGTCTCGTTCACCACCAGCACATCCAGCCGGCGCAGGCTCTCCTCGGGGATCGGGCCGGCCGGGGCAAGGTTGAGAACGATCTTCGCCCCCGCCGCCTTGGCAATCTCCACGGCCTTCCAGTTCTCCGCGTGGGTGATCTCCATCTGCAACAGCAGCACGTCGTCGGCCGTCAGGCCCGCATCGTTCAGTTGCGCCGCCCTGGCATCCAGGTTGGCACCGCTGGCGACGAAAATCAGGTTCTCACCCTTGTCGTCCACGGCGATGAAAGCGCAAGCCGTCTTCTCCGGGCTGTCGGCCACACCCGTGAGGTCGACGCCGCCGTCGCGCATGCCGCTGAGGGCCAGATCCCTGAAACCGTCGCCGCCGACCGCACCGACCATACGCACCGCTGCCCCCGCCCGTGCCGCAGCCAAGGCCTGGTTCGCCCCCTTGCCCCCCGGCACCACGGTGTAGGCCGGGCCGGTTACCGTTTCACCCGGTGTGGGCAGGTGCTTCACCCGGGTCACCAGATCGGCGCTGAGCGACCCGAAGACGGTAATCATGCCGCCGGCTCTTTGGCCTTGGACGTCTTCCTTGCCGCGCGCTTGCGCGCCGCGGGTTTGCGGACCGCCGCGGACTTTCGCACGTTCTTCCTGGCGGGCGCCTTGGCAGCGGCCTGGGGACCGTCGCGGCGCGGCGGCGGCTCCACCGCCAGAGCCTCACCCTTGGCCAGATCCTTGCTCTGCTTGCCATAGCTCTTGAAGCGTGCCAGCACCGTTGCCATTTCGCGTTTCGACAAAATGGTCGGCTTGCCCATCTGCCGCGCCGTCCAATACTGCTGCGCCAGAGTTTCCACCTCACCGGCCAGCCAAAGGGTCTTGTCCAGATCCTTGGCGAAACAGATCATGCCGTGATTGGCCAGCAGACAGGCGCTGCGGTCCTGCAAGGCCTTCAGCATGTAGCCCGACAGCTCCTGGGTGCCGAAGGTCGCATAGTCGGCGCAGCGGATGTTGGTGCCGCCAGCCACGCCGATCATGTAGTGAAAGGCGGGAATGCGCTCGTGCAGGCAGGCCAGGGCGGTGCAGTAGACGGCGTGGGTATGGACCACGGCCCCTCCCTCGGGCTTGTTGAGATAGATGTCGTAGTGCATCCGCCATTCGCTGGACGGCAGGAAATTGCCGAAGTAGCCGCCGCCCAGATCCATCTCCACGATCTGTTCGGGCTTCATTTTCTCGTAGGGGATGCCGGAGGGAGTGATCAGGAACCCGCCCTTGATCCGCGCAGAGATATTGCCGGAGGTCCCCTGGTTGATGCCCAGTTCGTTCATCTTCAGGCAAGCGGCGATAATCGCCTTGCGCAGAGTGAGGTGCTTTAGTGCGGCCATGCTGCCCCGTCCTTGGCTTGATGAGTGAGGCCGCACTCTATCCGGCGAACCATGACGGTTCAACCAAACCCGGACAAAGGATTGCCCCGCCACGCAAGGGGGCCGTCACAAAAACGACTTGTTTCTGAAACCTGCGAACCATCGATCAGAAGAAAACCACGCCCTTTTTCAACAAAAAGCAGCCGTAGGCGCGGCCTTCCGTGGTGGCGACCACCGCATAGGCCTTCTTGGCTTCCTCATAGAAGGCAAAGCGCTCGATCGAGGCCATCGGCAGAGACTGGCCTTCGGCATCGTCAATCTCGCGCTGGACCTCGCGCTGCACTTCCGGCAACTCGTCCGGCGCACCGACGATCTCCATACGCCGGGCCGGGGCCTCGACGAAGCTGTCCAAAGGCAGGACCGTCAGGATGGCGCCGACCGCCTGGACGGCATCGACGCCGTCCAGGCGGATCAGCTTGCCGGTTATCGTATGCCGCGCTACCGAATCAGCGGGGAAGTTCGCATCCACAACGGCGATGTCATCGCCATGTCCCATGGCCGCCAGGACTTGCAGCAGATCGGGACTCAGGATCGGATCGATGTTTTTCAGCATGCTCGCTCACTCCCTCTTTCGCGGCGGCAGTCTAGCCCCTTTACGGTCGCGCCGTCAGCGGCCCCGTGACCGAAGATAGGGCCGGATAGGCCCGCTTGTAGGCTTCGTAGAACGGCTGATAGGCCTCGTGCGCCTGACGGTCAGGCTCGACCACCCGCTCCACCGCCACCATGGCCTCCGCCGCCGTCGCAATATCGGGGAAGTGCCCGGCCGCGACCGCAGCCAGGATGGCGGAACCCAGGCTCGGCGCGTCCGGCACCTTGGTCAGCTTCAAGGGAACGTTGGACACATCGGCATGGATCTGCAGCCAGAGGTCCGAGCGCGTCGCGCCGCCGGCGATGACGATCTCCCGCGGTTCGAAGCCGCGCCCGCGCATGGTCTCCAGAATAAGCTCACTGCCGAAGGCGATGCCTTCGATGATCGCCCGAAACATATGGCCGCGGCCATGTTTCAGGCTGAGGCCGGCAAAAGCACCGCGCGACAACGGATCGGTATGCGGTGTGCGGTTGCCCTGGAAATGGTCCTGAACGATCAAGCCTTCAGAGCCCGGCGGCAAATCCCGTGCTTCGGCATTCAGGAGGTCGTAGGTCACGTCTCCGCCCAGCAGATCGCGGAACCACTTCACCACAGAGCCGGTCGAGGTCTGGCCGCCCTCCACCACGTGCAGGCCGGGAATGACGGCATCGGCATAGGTCCCCCAGACACCCGCACCGTGGAACGGTTTCTCGCTGAGGCCGAGTTGCAGATGGGAAGAACCGGTCAGAAACGCCAGCGACCCGGGCCGCACGACGCCCAGGCCGATCATGCCGATGAAGGCATCGGCGCCGCCCTGGGCCACCGGCAGCTTCGCCGGCAAGCCCAGATGCCCGGCCGCCTGGGCCGTCAGCCCGCCGATCACCTGGCCCAGCGGCACCACCTCCGACGGCCACTTCGCCAGCAACGCACCCAGCCCGAGCTTTTCCAGAAGCCCCGGCTGAAAGCCGCCGTCCTCGGCCAGGTAGTGCCAGCGAATCGCCGCATTGTTGATGCTCGCCACCCGCCGGCCGGTGAGGTGGAAATTCAGATAGTCCTGGTACTCGCAGATCGTCGCCGCGCGCTCGAAGACATCGGGCTCGTTGCGCTGAAGCCAGAGCGCCTTGGGGACCATCCACTCCGCTGAGACCGGCCCTGCCCCGCCGCCGTTGATTTTGAGCGCCGCATCGCCGCTGGCCACGACGCTTTCGGCCTCCGCCGCGGAACGCACGTCCATCCAGATCAGCGCCGGGCGCAGGGCCTGGCCTTCCGCATCCAGGGCAACGACGCTGCAACAGGTGGTATCGACCGCCAGGGCGGAAACAGCGCCGGGGGAGATACCCGCTTCGCGCACCGCCTGTCGCACCGAGGAACCGACAGCCGCCCACCAGTCCGCCGGGTTCTGTTCGGCCCAGCCGGGCTGCGGAAATGCGGTGCGATAGGGCGTGGCGGCGAAAGCCAGCGGCCGGCCCTGCAGATCGAACACACCGGCGCGCAGCGATTCCGTGCCGCCATCGATACCGATCACATAGGGGCCGTCGGCGCTCATCCTTTCAGGCCCTCAAGCAGGCAGCGAAAGGCCAGCATGCCCGGGTCGTCCAGGCCGACGGACTTTTCGGCGAACATGCGGGCGCGGCCCTGACGCGCCGGCTCGTCGCGCAGGCGATCCAGGGTCTTCTCCGTCGCCGTGAGCGCCGCGGCCAGCAAAGCCTCCGGATCGTCCAGCCCCTTGGCCGCAAGCCGCGCCGCCTCCAGGGTATCGAGCACGGTCTTCTCCCCCAAAGCACCTTTGCCCCGCACCATCATCGCAGCCTGTGCATCGCCCAGCAGTGCCGGCACCTTCGACCAGGGCACCGACTCCCGGCCCTTACAGGCCTTGGCCGCCGTCATCAGGCCGGTGGCCAGCAGGGTGCCGTAACTGGAACCGGAGGTCTTGGTGAAGGCCTGGGCGCAGCGCATGAACACCATGCCCAGGTCGTCCGGCAGGTCGTCGACGATCTCCAAAAGGCCGCGGGCGCCGCGCTGCATGGTCACGCCGAGATCGCCGTCGCCCAGCTTCGCATCGGCCTCGTTCAGAAAGGCCGCGTTTTCCTCCAGGTGTGCCGCCAGACCGGGAATCGCCGCCTTTATCGTTGCGGTGTTGAAGTCGCTCATGGCGCGGTCAAACGGTCCAGTAGGCGCAGGCTGCCGGCGCCTTCAACAAGGCCTCCAACTCCGCATCCAAACGACACCACGTCAGGGTCGCCCCGGTCATCTCCATGGAGGTGGCATAGCGCCCGACCAGGGGAACGGCGATGGTGATGCCGGCATCCTCCAGCCGCGCCTTGGCCCGGCGATACATGATGTAAAGCTCCTCAGGCGGCGTGGCCCCCAGGCTGTTCACCAGCAGGGAAATGCGCTCGCCCGATCCCAGCGGCATGTCGGCCAGCAGGCGGTCGATCATCTCGTCGGTGATGGCGTCGGCGGGCTTTAGTTTGTCGCGCCAGATCCCCGGTTCGCCGTGGATGCCCATGCCCATTTCCATCTCGTCGTCGCCGATCTCAAAGGTCGGCTTGCCTGCCTGGGGTACGGTGCAGGAGGTGAGCGCCATGCCGATGGAGCGGCAGGCATCGGCGGTCTTCTGGGCAACGCGGGTCACCTCCGCCAGATCCGCCATTTCCTCCGCCTTGGCGCCGGCGCACTTGAAGGCATAGACCATGCCGGCGACGCCGCGCCGCTTCGCCGCTTCCTCCGGTGGCGCCGAGACGATGTCATCGGCCAGCACGACGGTGGTCGAGGGGATATCCTCCATCTCCAGCATCTCGCCGGCCATGTCGAAATTCATGACGTCGCCGCCGTAGTTGCCGTAGAGGCGCAGGATACCCGCCCCGCCGTTGGCCTGGCGCATGGCAGCGGCCATCTGATCGACAGAGGGCGAGGCGAAGACGTCGCCGATGGCGGTGGCATCCAGCAGGCCCTTGCCGACATAGCCGGTAAAGATCGGCAGATGACCGGAGCCGCCCCCGGTCACGATGCCCACCTTACCCTGGGTCACGCCACCGGCACGCGCGATCACCCGCGGCTCTGGCTGCGCATAGAACTCGGGATGCGCCGCGCAAAGCCCCTCCAGCATCTCGTCCACATAACTGAAGGGATCGTTCAGAATCTTCTTCATGGGTGCGCCTCCTGAAACAGACCGAGCGTGATAAGGCCAATCAAAAAAAGGAACAGCGGCCCCACTCTTCAAGCAGGAAAGAGTGAGGCCGCCCTGGAAACAAAACCCGGAAGGATCAGATTTTGTAGCCGAGCTTCCGGGCCCCATCGATGAAGTTCCTATACTGACGCTTCTGGCTGTCGAGGCCGAGTTTCTGGGCGATCTTTGCCCATTCCTCCGCCGCTTCGTCCAGCGCCTGCTGGCTGGTCAGTTCGCCGGATACCGCCTTGGAGATATTGCGCCCCAGGGCATCGGCGTATTCCGGCGTGCCTTCCCAGAAGAACTGCGGATAGCCGACCTCGACGTTGGCCAGACCGGCATCGAGATGGTTCTTCGCGGTATCGAAGTTCTTGAAGATACCGGCGTTGGTCTTCCAGAGATCGTTGTCAGTGCCGCGCTGCGGGTTGGCTTGCAGATAGAGTTGCGCAGCCGCGTCGCCATAGTGGGTCCGGCCGAAGGGGTCGGAGCCGCAATACTCGTCCGCCACCATTTCGTTGGAATAGTCGGGATGGGACATGCGGTAGATGAAGTAGAAGGCCGCGTCCTTGATATCCTGCGGAATGTTTTTGGGGATCGAGGCGGTGCGGCACCACAGCGACATGGCCCGGTTGGTGATCGAGCCGTCATCATTCAGCCAGCCTGGTACGATGGCGCCGCGCTGGTCCTCGGCCAGTTCCGGGCCCTGCTGTTGGACGGTGAACTCGGAAAGGTCGATCCACCAGACCGACATGACGTCGGAGCCGGATTGCCAACGCTGGATCGTCGTACCGATGTCCATGGCCTCGGCGCCCGGCGGTCCGAACTTGATGATCTCCCTGTAGATATCCAGGCTTTCCGCGGCCTTACCCTGGTTGATGGTGGGGTTCATGTTTTCATCGAAATAGTTCACCCCGGCGGAAGCGGCGATATCCATCCAAAAGCCCCAGCCGAAGTTCGGCGGGTTCACCACCATGGAGCTGCCGTAGATGCCCTGGCTGCTCAGCTCTTCGGTGAAGAACTGGGTGGCATCGACGAAATCGAGCCAGGTCTTCGGCACCTCCAGATCGCGCTGGAAGCGCTTGGAGAACTTGCTCTGCAGGCCCGCATCCTGGAAATAGCTGTTGCGGTAGTGAAGGATGTGGATGTCGCCGTCCAGCATCACGCCGTAAGTCTTATTGTCCCACTTGGTATAGAACTCGCGGTAGGCCGGCATCACCCAGTCGAGGTAATCCTGGCTGCCGGCATACTGGGCGAAATAGTCGTCCAACGGCTCAAGCTGACCGGTCTCGGCAAAGGCGCCGAAGAAAAGGCTGGGGAACTGCACCCAGTCAAAGCGCGGACGCTTCGACAGCAGCTGCGGCAGGATCTTGGCGACCGCATCGCCGCCGTCGTAGTTCTCGCGGCTTTTGATGCCGACGCCGGCTTCCTTCATCAGGTGCGGCGACAGCCAGAGCGGCGAGTGCAGCCAGTTGGAATCCTGGAAGTAGGTCAGCTCGATGTCTTTGAAAAGCTTCTTGCCCGGCGGCACCGCCTGAGCGCCAAAGGACATTCCCGGTGTCATCCCGCCGGCCGCCGCGGCGCCGGCCGCCGCCCCCTGCAGGAACTTTCGCCGTGTAAATCCGCTAAAGAGACCCATAGCTTCTTCCTCCCTCTTCTTTTTGGCCGAGCCCGCGTTTCAGGCCGGACGGTTCCGCGCCCGAAAGCGCTTGTTTTCACTCTTAGAGAATAATCAACTCCGTCTTTCCACTGAATACCATGACGTCCTGGAGCGCGTAGTGAACCTTCACCCGCTCCCCCCGCTGGGCGGTGGTGTCCGGATCGACCATGGCGCGGAAGCTCCGCGTCCCATCGGTCAGGGTCAGGATCGACCGCTCCCCAAGATATTCGTTGATCGCAACCTTCGCCTCCAGCGCCGGCAGAGCGGGGTCGCCGCCCAGATGGAGCGACTGCGGCCGGATGCCGACCGTCAGGTGCCGTTCGTTCCAGCGTAAAATACGTTGGGCATGGCCCGGCTCCAGCTGGATCACCAGATCGGACCCGACAACCTTGAGGACCGTACCGTTGTGATCGGTGAAAAGCTCGGCCTCGAAGAAATTGGTCGGCGGCTCACCGATGAAGTCGGCAACGAAAACGTTGGCCGGCGTGTGATAGAGGTCGTTACGGGTGCCGAACTGCTGCAGCTCTGCGTTGCTCATCACCGCCACGCGGTCGGCCAGCGCCAGGGCCTCCACCTGATCGTGGGTGACGTAGATCATCGTCCTTTTCATTTCCTGGTGGATGGCCTTCAGATCGAAGAGCATCTGGAATTTCAGATGCGCATCGATGTGGCTCATCACCTCGTCCAGGATGAAAACCGCCGGATCGCGAATCAACGCGCGGCCCAGGCTGACGCGCTGCTGCTGGCCGCCGGAGAGCGCCCCCGGCCGCTGATCGAGGATATCGTCGATGCGCAGGATCTCGGCAATCTCCCGCGCCTTCTTCCTGCGCTCAGGCGCCGGCAGACCGCGCACCTCCAGCGGAAAGGCAAGGTTCTCCTCGATCGTGAAGTTCGGATAGAGCGCATAGGTCTCAAAGGCCATGGCAACGTTGCGGGCCTGAGAATCCAGCTTGTTCACCAGCACGTCGTCGAAATGGATCTCGCCGGCGGAGATTTCCTCCAGTCCCACGATCATCCGCAGGGTCGATGTCTTGCCGCAGCCCGAGGGACCCAGCAGGGCGACGAACTCCCCGTCGTTCACCGTGAGGTTCAAGTCGTTCACCGCATGCACGTCGTCATGGCGCGAGCGGTAGATCTTGTTCACATCCCTCAGCGATACCCGTGCCATGGCCTAGTCCACCATCACATTGCGGCCGCTGTCGGCATCGAAATAGAGGAAGGCCTCGCTGCGCAAAGCCAGGCGAACCGGTTCGCCGTGCTGGAATATGGCATCCGGCGGTGTCAGTGCCATCAACCTCACGCCACCGCTTTCCGCCACCAGGATACCGGTGGCGCCCAAGGCCTCGTACATCTCAACCCTGGCCTCGACCACGGCGGAACCGTTCGTGGTCTGGCCGTCCTTCACCACCTGAACATGCTGCGGGCGGATGCCCACCGTGATGCGCCCGGCATCGCGCCCGGCAAGCGTGGCGCTGTGCGGCCCGGCCACCGGCAGGGCAAGCCCCGCGCCCTCGGCCGCGAAGTGCAGCGCGTCGCCCTGCATGCCGAGCGATGCCTCCACCACGTTGATGCTCGGCTGCCCGAGATGCTTGGCCACGAAGAGATGCTGCGGCCGTTGGAAAATCTCCCGCGCGGTGCCGACCTGCAGCAAGCCGCCCTCGCCCATGACACCGATACGGTCGCCCAGGGACAAGGCCTCGGCGTAGTCGTGGGTGACATAGAGCGTGGCGACGGAACGCAAAGCCTCCAGCGTGTGGAACTGCAGACGCAGTTCATGGCGGATCTTGGCGTCGAGATGGCTGATCGGCTCGTCCAGCAGGAAGACGTCGGGCTCCGCCACTAAAGTGCGGCCCAGCGCCGTGCGCTGCTTCTGCCCGCCGGAGATTTCCCCCGGGCGGCGGTTGAGGAGTTGCTCGATGCGCAGCAGCTTGGCAACGCCCATAACCGTCTCGTCGATCTTAGCCTTGGCCATGCCACGGGCACGCAGCGGGCTGGCGATGTTCTCAAAGACCGAGAGATGGGGATAGAGCGCATAGCTCTCGAAAGTCATCGCCACCCGGCGCCGGTAGGGCGGCAGCCCGGTCAGATCGCGCTCGCCGACCCGGATGGTGCCGGCGTCCGGCCGTTCCAGACCGGCGACCAGGCGCAGCAGGGTGGTCTTGCCGATGCCGCTGGGGCCGACGACGACGAAGAACTCGCCCTCTTCCACCGTCAGGTCGAGACGGTCGATGACGGGAAAGTCCCAGCCCTTGCAGAGTCCCTCGATTTCCAACCTCGCCATGGCCTAACCCTTCACCACGCCGAGGGAAAGACCGCGCACCATATAGCGGCGCAGCAGGATGAAGAGGATCACCGGCGGCAGCATGGCGATCAAGCTGAAGGCCATCTGCAGATTCCAAAGCGATTGGCTGCCGTGGGTGAAGGTCGGAATCACGATGGTGAAGGTCCGCACGTTGCTGCCGACCAGCAGGTTGGCAAAGAGGTATTCGTTCCAGGCGAAAATCCAACACAACATGGCCACGGAAATCATGCCGGGGAGCACCAGCGGCAGGGTCACCTTGAAGAAGGCGCGCAAGGGGGTGTAACCGTCCAGATAGGCCGCCTCCTCCAGCTCGCGCGGGGCATCGCGGAAGAACACCATCATCAGCCAAGTCGCCAGCGGCATGTTGAAAACCAGATAGAGGATGATGAGGGTGATATGACTGTCGGTCCCCCAGGGCGTGGCATCGAACAGAAAAAACATCGGCAGCACCACGGCGACCGGCGGGAACATGCGGTTCGACAGCACCCAGAAGGCCATGTTCTCGCCGCCGGCCTGGCGCGGAAAGCGGGCGAAGGCATAGCCGGCCAGGGTTCCCAGGAACAGCGAGGCCAGGGTGTTGCCGGTGGCGATGATGAAACTGTCCACCAGGGCATTGAAGTTGGAAGCCTCGGCAAAGACCGCGATGAAGTTCTCGGGATGCATAACCTCCGGCCAGAAAGTCGGGATGGTGCGGTTGGTTTCCGCCGCCGACTTCAAGGCGGTGATGATCTGCCAGTAAAACGGAAACAGGGTGATCAGCAGCCAGAGCCCCATGAAGGTCAGAAACAGCAGTTTCACCAGACCGTAGTTTGACTTGCTCATGCGAAACCCCTCATGCGAATCCCTGGGCTTTCAGCACCTTTTTCAGGTACTTCAGGAAGAGGGTGATGAGCACGGCCGAAGCGATGAAGATGACGATGGCATAGGCCGCCGCCTCGCCGATGGCAAACTCGCGGATGCCGCGCTGGAAGGCGATGTAGGCCGGCAGTTCCGAGGATTGGGCCGGTCCCCCGGAAGTCATGATAAAGACCAGATCGACGAACTTGAAGGCGTCCATGAAGCGCACGATGAAGGCGATGGCAATCACCTCCTTCAGCATCGGCAGGGTGATGCGGCGCAGCGTCGTCCAGGCACCGGCACCGTCGACCCGTGCCGCCTCATAGACCGCCGGCGGCAGCGACACCCGGCCGGAGTAGACGATCAGCAGCGGCAGGGCGGTCCAGTTCCAGACATCGGCAATGATGATGGCCCAGAGCGACATGCCGGCATTGAACCACTCGATATGCTGGTCGATGAGACCGAGGTTCAGCAGCGCCTGATTGACTGCCCCGTTGGAGGGGGTCAGCAGGAACTTCCACAGCACCCCGACGATCGACGGCGGCAGCATCATCGGCAGCACCATGGCGATCAACAGCACCACGCGCAGGAAGTTGTTCTTCACCAGTTCGTAGAGGATCAGCGCCAGCATCGCACCGAGCAGCACCTGCAGGACTGCCCCGAAGGTGAGATAGATGCCCAGGTGCACGATGGAGTCGCCGAAGCGCTCGGAGGACAGCACCGTCTGGAAGTTCTCTAAACCGACAAAGCTCCAATTGCTCTGGAACAGCCGCATCATGTTGGTGTCGTGCAGGGCGTGATAGAACATCCAGACGGTCGGATAGACCACGATGCAGAACAGCACCAGCACCGGCAGGCCGACCAGCGCCAGCGGCACCCAGCGCGCCACGATCAGGTTGGCGCGCGGCTTCCTGGTATTGAACCACTCGGGAAAAGTCGAGGGATCGCCGCGGTCGAGGCGACGTCTCACAGCCAAACTGCCGCCCGCAGGCTCATCTGCTGCAGTGCTATCGACCATCAGCTGTGCAACCGCTCCCGGTTCCGAAGCGATTTTGCACAATCGATTGCAAAGATACTCCGCACGGCCCCCAAAACGGCCGAGGCTGCAGCGACCTGCATCCCCAGAATCCTCCCAACACTTTGTTCTAATTCTTCTTCCGTGCCTTGCGGCGTCTTACGACACCTGTCCTATCATTCGTCGTCTCCGGTGTCGAAGTCAAGGGACCAACACCAAGTCTCGGCCAACGGCGGTGCAGCGCACAAAAAGAAAACGCCGACGCTCCAGGGAGCGTCGGCGCCGTTGTCGTGAGGTAAATTACTTCGCGTTACTGGTTGGTTGGCGCGGGCAGTCCATGCTGAATGCCGCCGGGCGCTCTGTCGCAGTTCACCTTGACCGGCACCCATTGTGTCGCGATCGGCGAGGTAAAAAGTGAAAGCATGTACTTGCGGTTCACTGATTTATTGATGGTGTAGCTTTTGTGCCAAACAGCGTCACCCAAGCTACCGTAAGTCTTCGTTTCGATCGTCTGGTGTTCGCCGTCACCACGCACGTACATGAATTTGATTTTCTTACCGCTCGGCCCGGTCGTCTTGAACTTGGCGGTGACCGTCACCTTCACCGGACATTTGCTGGCACTGCCGTGATACTTCACCGACAGCTTCACATCCTTGACCCTGAATTTTTCCGGATTACAGATGACCTGTACATCAGTACTGCTAGCGCCGCTCCCATAATCCTCGGCACCGGGGTTCCATCTTATTGCCCGCACCACCATTTTGTACTTCAGACCTTTTTTGATAAGATCCTTGTGCACTTTGTGGCGGACGCCCGAGTTTTCACAGACCTGACGGCCCAAAGATATCAGCGGCTTCAGCTCTTCGTGAGACACCTTGTGGTTGAAGGTTACGTCCATCTCCTTCGCATTGAACCCACCTTGTTTGGCGATCTGCTTATCTGCGTTCTTACTTATGACGCGGTAGTATTGGATCCTACCAACGTTCTGCGTCTTAGCTACGACTCTGATTTTGACACTGCGCTGCGCCGCGCCCTTTCCCAGAACATACTCGCCATCCTTGAGAAAAAACTCCAACTTGGGAGGTTTGTTCGGCTGCGCGGCGGAAACCGTCATATAATTAAGTGAAAACAGTTGGGCAGCCTGGGCCGAGCCGCCGATTGCAGCGCTGGCCGCCAGGGCCAAAACCGTGGTCTTCAAAAACTTGGACACGACTATCTCCTAAGCATGCCTGCCCCAGGCGGCTGAGGAAGACTTCGGTTGAGGTTTTGCCCCCACAGGCATTCCCAACTCAGTCGTTGCGCCCATCAAAAAGGTTCAAAACCGCCGCGAAAAACCTGAAAAGTCGCAGGAGAAATCGCGAACCGATCCATTGGCGCACTCAAGGGCGGTCTTGTCTGGTCGGCCTCGCGGTGTTGCATCACTGAACAAATCTGCGATATCAACCGTCACGACAGCATTCAGAGGCGGGAAGATTCGATGGCTGACCGAGGCTTGCCGGTACCAGAGGGTTACGCACCGAAGGACGATAACAGCCTGCCGGCTTATCTGGCCGCCGTGCCCGCCGTCGCCGCGCGACTTGGCGGCGGGCCCGCCGGCTGGCGGGTGCGCGAGGTCGGCGACGGCAACCTGAACCTGGTCTTCATCGTCGAGGGTCCCGCCGGCGGCGTCGCGGTCAAACAAGCTTTGCCTTATGTACGCCTGGTCGGGGAATCATGGCCCCTGCCCCTCAGCCGCGCCCACTTCGAACAGATGGCCCTGGCGACCCAGGCAAAGCACGCGCCGGGCCTGGTACCGGCGGTGCTGCACTATGACGAGACCCTCGCCCTCATCGTCATGGAGCTGCTGCATCCCCACATCATCATGCGCCAGGGCATGATCAAGGCGGTGCGCTATCCCGGCTTCGTAAACACGATCACCGACTTCATGGCGCGCACGCTGTTCCACACATCGGATCTCGCCCTGCCGGCGGCGGAAAAGAAGGCCGCCATCGCCGCCTTTTGCGGCAATACGGCGCTCTGCAAGATCACCGAGGATCTGATCTTCACCGAGCCCTACATGGTCGCGGAGAACAACCGCTGGACCACGCCGCAGCTCGACAACATCGCCAAGGAAATCCGTGAAGACGGCGACCTGAAAGTCGCTGTCTCCCGCCTCAAGCTGAAGTTCCTTTCAGAGGCTCAGGCCCTGCTGCACGGTGACCTGCACACCGGCTCGGTCATGGTCACGCAAGACGATACCCGGGTTATCGATCCGGAATTCGCCTTCTACGGCCCCATGGGCTTCGACATCGGCGCCGTCATCGCCAACCTGCTGATCAACTATTTCAGCCAGGACGGCCACGCGACGCCCGACGACCCGCGCGGCGCCTATCAGACCTGGGTGCTGGACTGCGTCGAAGGCTGCTGGAACGATTTCCGGGGAAAGTTCGTGGCACTCTGGCAAAACGGCGCAGCGGGTGATGCCTATCCCCCTGCGCTCTTTGCCGATGCCGCCGGGACAGAGGCCCTGAAGGCGGAACAGGAGGCCTACATGGACAGGCTGTTCCAGGACAGCCTGAGCTTCGCAGCCGCCAAGATGATCCGCCGTATCCTGGGCCTCGCCCACAACATCGACCTGGAATGGATCGAGGATGCGGATGTCAGAGCGGCCTGCGAAACCCGCTGTTTGAAACTCGCCCGCGACCTGATGGTGAACACGGCGAACTACCGCAGCATCGAAGGCGTGACGGCCGCGGCCCGGGCAATGCGGAACGGAAATTAAGGTAAGAAAGCCGATGGCCGAAATTGCTTACAAGGACGTGGTTCCACTCCTGTTGGAACGTTTTCCGGAGTTCCGCGAAGACGAACGCTACCGTCCCGAAGAGGTTGACCTTCCCTACAGTATATGGGGCGGGTTTGGGCGCTACATCACTGAACTGGTTTCTGAGCTTCCCGATGATGAGCTGGACGACCATCCGGTGGTCGCTCGCCTCTTTGATTTCACGAACGAGATGATGAGCGGCGGGGATGAGGAAACCCAGAGTATTGTCGCCATCGAACTCTTCGAAAATTTCTACGAATACCGTAAGACCTACGACTTGGCGTGGCGGAAACTAGACCCGACCCACCATTTCTGGTTCGAAAAAGTGAGTCAGTTTCTCAAGATTCCAGAGCAAAACTGAAGCACGGTCCGAACGGACTATCCAGCTTCTGCAGCCTCGACCGATTGAACAGCGCTCATCACGCGCCAACGTCTTGAGGATGCCGGTTCGGATCTGCCGTCAGACGCCTTCGATGATGGAGAGGTGCCGCTCCGACGAACGGCTGGCATAGGTCAGGGCCTCCTGATACTCCGGCGAGTCGTAGCAGCCGACGGCGGCCTCGAAGCTCGGAAACTCCGCGACCACGTTGCGGGCGTGGTCGGTGCCTTCCTTGGTGACGTGACGGCCACCGCGTGCCAGGAACCGCCCGCCGTGGTTCGTTACCGCCTGGGTGGCAAGCTTGGCATATTCGCCATAGACGGCGTCGTCGGTGACGGTGACATGGGCGATCCAATAAGCGACCATTACTTCTCTCTCCTGATGATGTGGAATTGCTGCTCGGCGAAGGTGGTTCAGGCGTGAACTTTACCAGATTGACCTGAAGGCCCAGAAACTTCTTTGGCCGCCATACGCATGGTATCGGCGATCAGGCCGTAGATCGTTGCCCAGGCTTCCCGCGCCTCGGCGCTCCAGGCGTCGCCCAGCCCTTGCTCCAGGGTCCAGAGCAGGGCGGCACCGACCGAATCATACTGCGCATCGGTGACGCCGTAGGTGGCGTGTCGCCGGCCCATGTCCTGGATGATCGGCACCAGGGCGTCCAGGTCTTCAAGCCCGCCGACGGCAGAGCCCAGCGTCTGCAGCAGCTTTTTGCGCTGCCCCGACATATCGGTCCCCGCGAACAGCGGCTTGGCCGTGGGGTCGATCTCAAACAAGCGGGCGTAAAACAGCCTGGCCGCATCGTCGCCGAGCGGGACAACCTGTGCCCAGGTGTTGCGGATGATTTCAATTTGCTTGGGGGTCATCGATTCTCTCCAAAAATCGTAAAGTGTCGTCGCGCAGCCGCGCAGGCAACCGGAACGCCTCGCCACGCAAAAGTGCGGGAACCTCGACCATAGGTCGTCACCCCACCGGAAAGGTTCAATTAAAAGGGATGGGGGCCAAGCTATGCCTTGGAGGGTTCCCATGCAGCAGCCTGTCTTCAATCGCGGCAACTGAAACAGCGGTATCGGCGGCGCAGAACAATCTTGCGCCTGCCGGGGAGGGTTTACCAAATCGCCAATATCATATAAAATGAATAATTATGAATTTTATATTCCCTTATTAAGATAATGAATCTTTCCGACCTGATCATCTTCCGCGCCGTGGTCGAAGAAGGCGGCATCACCCGCGCCGCCGAGCGATTGCACCGGGTGCAGTCCAACGTCACCACGCGGGTGCGCCAGCTTGAAGAGGACCTGGGGGTCGCGCTTTTCATCCGCCAGGGCAAGCGGCTGCATCTGGCGCCGGCAGGCCGGGTGCTGCTGAACTATGCCGAGCGCCTGCTGGCGTTGGCCGAAGAAGCCCGCGACGCGGTACAGGATTCACGCCCCCGCGGCACCTTCCGCCTCGGCGCCATGGAGAGCACCTCGGCGGTGCGTCTGCCCGCACCCTTAAGCGCTTACATGAAACGATATCCCGAAGTCGACATCGAACTGCGTACCGGCAATCCGGAACAGTTGGCGCGCGCGGTCCTGGCCGGGGAACTGGATGCCGCACTGGCGGCGGAACCCATCGCCCGGGAACAGTTCGATCAGATCCCTGTCTTCGAGGAAGATCTAGTGTTGATCGCCGGCGCCGACCAACCGCCCATCGTTCCGGGCAAACCGGCACCGCGCAGGATGATCGCCTTTGAGAGCGGCTGCCCCCACCGCAAACGTCTGGAGGACTGGTATGCCGAGCGCGGCGAAACCCCCGCCCAAACCCTGCAACTGGCATCCTACTACGCCATGCTGGGCTGCGTGTTGGTGGGCATGGGGGTCACGCTGCTGCCCAAGAGCGTGCTGGCAACTTATCCTGAACGCAAGCGCCTGTCGCTGCACCCCCTGCCCCCGGGCCAGGACAAGGCCTGGACCATGCTGTTCTGGCGCAAAGGCGCCGACTCTCCGATGATCACGGCGCTGGCGGAGATTCTGAAAACCGCCGCAAGCCGCAAGCCTAAGAGCACGCCGCCACCAACGGCGCCCTAAAGCGCCGCCCTGGCAATCGCCTCGTCGGGTTGCCTGGTGGCATCGACCATGACTTCCGCGATCAGAGCATAGGCCGCCGCCCAGGCTTCAGCGGCTTCTTCGCTCCAGGCCTCGCCAAGCCCCTGTTCCAAGGTCCAGAGCAAGGCCGCGCCGACCGTGTCATAGTTTTCGTCGCGCACGCCATAAGCCAGATGACGGCGGCCGAGCGCCTGAACCTCCGGCAGCAAGGCCTCAAGGTTGTCGATGCTGTCAACGATATCGTTCAGCGATTTCAGCAGCTTCATCCGCTGCTGTGACAGATCGGTGTTGGCAAACAGCGGCTTGAGGCTGCTGTCGATCTCAAACAGGCGATCATAGAACAGCTTGGCAGCCGTATCCCCGATGGGAATGACGCACTGCCAGGTTTCGTGGATGATATCCTTCTGTCTGGGTGTCACTGGTACTCTCCGCAAAAAAATAAAGGGTTTCCGACTGACCTCGCTGTCCAAGCCCACACAGGGACACCCCGCGGCATCGCCGCAGGTGGTCACCGCACAGGTCTGTGTCGCGCAAAGGGCAAAAAAGGTTCATCGCCATACCCGCAGAACGCGGGTGGGGTGCGACGAGGGAGATTCTGCGCAGCGGTCGTGGTAGTCAGGAGCCGCAGGACGCAGCCGAATGGACCGGAACGCCGCCAAGGAGCCCCCCAGAGGAGAACTTATGAACCAGGCACAGGCCGCGCAGTTCGAGGCCGACGGCTATACCATCGTGCGCGGCGTTTTCGATGCCGGCGAAGTGACCGAAATGGCGCGGGCCTTCGACGGTATCCACGCCAGGGCGCTGGCCGGTGGGCGTAGCTGGCGCGACCGCAATACCTTTTTCCGCCTGGCCGAAGACGCCAAACTGGGCAGCATCCTGCGCCTGGTGCAGTGGCCCGGCTGGATCGATGCAACGCTGGAGCGGACGCGCCGCGACCCGCGCATCCTGCAAATCCTGGAGCCGCTCATCGGCCGCAATCTGAAGCAGATCATCAACCAGATGCACTGGAAGGCGCCGGGGGCCGAGGCCGAGTTCGGGTTTCATCAGGATTCACGCTCCCGCCGGCCGCGCGAAGCCTTCCGGGATCTGGCGCGTTCCTACGTTCAGACCGGCATCGCCATCGACCCGCACCGGGCGGAGAACGGCGCCATGGTGGTCTGCCCCGGCAGCCACCGCCTGGGCGAGTTGCCTTTCGATCCCACACGTCCGTCTCTTCACGAAGCCCTGGACGACGCCGACCTCACGCGCTTCGGGGTCGATGCGGCGAATACGGTGGTGGTGGAGATGGAGCCCGGCGATGTCGCACTCTGGCATGTGCATACCCTGCACGGCTCCGGCCCCAACCGCTCGGCGATGGATCGGCGCTTCTACATCAACGGCTATGTCATCGCGGAGAACTGCGACCGCGGCGAATGGGCTTTCCGCGACGGCGAGCCCTGTCCGCTGGAGGGTGCACAAAACCTGGTCCACTACGAAGAACTCTACAGCAACCCCGGCCCGATGTTCGTGGATTGAGGGGCCGGGGTGAGGGGGAACTTCCCTAAATCCCGAACAGCCCGATCACCAGGCCCTGGACCAGCAGGACGCCGAGCCAGTGGGCGCCGTCGATGACGGTCAGGCTGCGCTTTGCGCCCTGGAAACCGTGGTTCACCACCAGCGTGGTGGCGACAAAACCGAGCCAGACGAAAAACGCGGTGGTGAGACCGCCCGCCGCCCCCATACCGACGCTGCCCAGATGCCCCATGATGCCGGCCAGCATGAAGGCCATGACCAGTTGGGCGATGGCGGTGATGACATAGACGGATGGTCCGGCACCGGCCTTCACTTCTTCCTCGGTCTTGCCGAGGGCTGCCATCCAGGGCTTGGCCAGCGACATGTAGTAGACCGAGCCGAAGACGTAGCTGGCCACCATGGCGGCCACCACCGCCAGATAGTTGATGCCTGTGAATTCCATGATCCCCTCCCCCAGTTGTATCTTATCGCGTTGCCACCGCAACGCCGGCACCCACCAGCAGGCCGCCGGTCGCCCGGTTCAGCCAGCGAAAGGCGCGCGGCGACTTGATCGAGCGGCCGGCGCGTGTCGCCAGGAAAGCATAGGCGCCGAGGACGACAAGCGACACCAGGGCAACCACAAGGCTGAGCAGCGCCACGTCGCCAAGGGTCAGCGCCGCCATATCGATAAAGGTCGGCACCAGGGCGCTGTAGAAAAGAATCGTCTTGGGGTTGCCCAGAGTCACCACAAAGCCCAGGGCGAAGGAGCGGTGAAAGTCTGCCTTGTGCATGGCGACACCCGCCGGAGGCGGAGAAATCCTGGCGCGCCAGGTCATGATGCCCAGCCAGATCAGGTAGCCCGCGCCCAGAATCTTCACCACCAGGAAAAACTCGCCCATGGCCGCGGCCAGGGCCGAGAGCCCGACGATGGCCAGGATCAAAAAGAGAATATCCCCCAGGATCAGGCCAAGGATGGTGGCAAAGCCCGACATCAGCCCGCCGCCCAGGCTGCGCGCGACCACCGCCAGAAAACCGGGGCCTGGCGTCAGCGAGAGCAGCGACATGGCCACCACAAAGGCCAGGAAGGTTTCCAGCGACATCGAAAACGTCATTACCGCAAGATCCTCAAAAATCATCCTCAAAGAACAGCCGCAGACTATATTAGAAATGTAGCAGACTTGCCGGGAACGGTGGAGAGCCTTGGAAACGGCGCCAAATGCCGCCCTGATCCAGATCAAGGGAAGGTCTTGGCTTGTGGGATATGACACTAGCGATGAGCCAGGACGAAAAACCCGTGGCCTCTGAGGGGGCCGAGAACAGCGGCGAAAGACCAAAAGCCGCGCCGCAGGTTCTGACCATCGGCGCCGGCGACATCGTCGACGCCCTGGGCCAGGGGCTGCGTGATTTCCGCGCCGCGCCCCGCTTCGGTCTGTTCTTCGGCGGGGTCTATGCCCTGGGCGGGATGCTCATCGTGCTGACCGCCTCGGCCCTGGGCATGAGCTACATCTCCTATCCCCTGGCGGTCGGCTTCGCCCTCATCGGGCCCTTCGTTGCCGTCGGCCTCTATGAAGTCAGCCGGCGCCGCGAAGCGGGCGAAGCCCTTGATTGGCCCGGGGTTCTGGGCGTGGTCTTTGCCCAGCGTAAGCGCGAACTGGGCTGGATGGCCTTCGTCTCGCTCTTCGTGCTGGTGGTCTGGATGTACCAGGTGCGCATCCTCATCGCCCTTTTCATCGGCCTGCGCGCACCGACCACCATGGACGCTTTCGTCTCGGTCGTGCTCGGCACCCCCGAAGGCCTGATGTTCCTGGCGATCGGGCATGTCATCGGCGCCGCCATGGCCCTGGTTCTGTTTTCCCTGACCGTCGTCTCCTTCCCGCTACTGCTGGAACGGGAACTCGACTTCGTCACCGCCATGATCACCTCGGTGCGCGCGGTGGTCACCAATCCGGTGCCGATGATCGGCTGGGCCTTTGTCATCATGATCCTGCTGATGATCGCCATCGGCCCCTTCTTCATCGGGCTTTTCGTGGCCCTGCCCATTCTCGGCCACACCACCTGGCACCTCTACCGCAAACTGGTGGCGCCGGAGGCATAGGCCGGAAGGAGGGCGCCAAGGCGACGCCCCCTCTCAGGACTTCAGGCGGTCTTGCGCAGGCCCGGCTGGGCCCAGGCGGCCGCCGCCTCGCTCTGCATACGGGTTGCCCAATTCGTCAGAAGACGGTCACAGACCGGCAGCAGCACGGCCAGCAGAATACGGAACTGCAGAGCCTTCAGCAGCCCGGGCCTGGGCCGGACGACAAAATCCATGTTCACGCTGATCAGGTCCCCCGCCGGCATCATGGACCAGCGGCCCTGCAGGTAGTCCAGCGGATAGGGATAGTCCGGCGCATCGGTGTCGACGACGAAGGTGAAAGCCCTGCCCTCCTCCCAAAGCGTGCAGCGCTCGCTCCAGGCCTGCCCCGAAGCATCGCTGCAGCGCCGGATCATCCCGAGGCCCTGCCCCTCCACCACCTTCACGTCGGCAATGTTGTCGGCGACCGCCGCATAACCTTCCTGATCGGCCATCACCTGCCAGACAACCTCGGCCGGCGCGTCCACCAGGCCTTCAGCATGGATGTGCAGATCACTGCCTTCCCAGCGCAGGGTGAGTTCTGACTTGCCCTGGTAGAGCTGCCAGAGGCCGAAAGCCTGCAGCAGAACGAAATCCAGAACCAGCAGGGCGGAAAGCCCGACGGCCCAGGCACCGGTCGCGGTCAGAGTCTCCGGCAGGGCGAAAAGCAGCATCGCGGAACCGGCGACCCAGAGCAGATCCAGCGCGATGACGAGCCGGGTCAGCGGCAGCGACAAGCGGTCCCGCCGCGCGACCCAGAACGGCAGGGCGGCGAAGATCATCAACTCAACGCCGGTCAACCGCAGCAGGGTTTCGGTCGAGAGACCGAAGAGCGTTTGCGGAAGCGGGCTTATCCAGGCCGCCAGCGGGCCGCCGGCCAGGGCCAGAATCAGGCCCACCGTCAGGGACAGGCCGGCGTTGGCCTTCAACGCGGTGCGCAGCAGGCCGTCGTTTGCTTCGTAGAGGGGGGCTTGAGCAGACACTTGAGCAGACATGGAAAAACTCCTTTGTCGTGAGTGTTGATGCTGTGAGTGTTGGCCTTCACGTCGATTGGACGGCAGACTGTCGTCCACGCGGCGGCTCCGCAATTACCTGGCAGGTAATTGCCGCTTGTGCATCGTTTGGCCAGACTGCGGGAATGAACCTGATGACCACCCTGAGCCGCAGCGAGAGCTTTCCCCAGCGTCTGAAGGCCTGGCGGCAGTCGCGGCGCATCTCCCAGCTGGAGCTGTCGCTGCGCTGCGACGTCTCCCAGCGCCACCTTTCCTTCCTCGAATCCGGCCGGGCGCGGCCCAGCGAGGGCATGGTGCTGTCCCTCGGCCAGGCCCTGGAAATTCCCCTGCGCGAACGCAACGCCCTGTTGCTGGCCGCGGGCTTTGCACCACGCTACCGGGAAAGCGATCTGTCGGAGCCGGAAATGGCGGCCGTGACCAAGGCACTGGACCACCTGCTGCAGAAGCACGAACCCTATCCGGCGGTGGTCATCGACCATCTGGCGAATCTGCAGCGGGCCAACGAAGGGGCGGGGCGGCTGATGGCGCTTCTCATGGCTAATGCCCAGTCCGATCTGGCCACCGGCGGCCGCCCGAACCTGATGCACGCGCTCTTCAGTCCCGACGGCTTACGGCCCTACATCCGGGATTGGGAGAAGGTCGCCCACTTCCTGCTCTGCCGCCTGCGGGCGGAATCGATCGCCAGCGGCGAGCCACAGGACATTGTCGACCTGATCGCGGCGCTCAACACCTATCCCGATGTGCCGCAGCATTGCCCGCTGGAGACCGCCCACGAATGGCGCGCGCCGGTGCTCACCACGGTCTTCGAGAAGGACGGCCACCGCCTGAGTTTCTTCACCACCATCACCACCCTGGGCACGCCCTTCGACGTGACCCTGCAGGAGGTGCGGGTCGAACACTTCTTCCCGGCGGATGAGGAGACCGAGGCGTTCTTTCGAAACTAGCCGATAGACTGAGTCAGTCGATCAAACCGGCCTTTTTAAGAACTGGTTCCATAACCACGAACTTCTGCATCGCAGGCTCACGGCAAGAGTCTTGTACGATCACCGGTTTCCAACGAAGCGTAATGCCCTTCGGGTCAAAGAAGCCGCCGCCATCCCGCAAGGCGACGACTAGGTCTTTACCTACTTCAACCTTGAAGCTATCCAGATCTTTAGGAACACCAAACGTGCTGTTGGCCCAAACAGCCCTCCAGGCCCGCTCTCTGAGGCCTCGATATGTTTGTGTAACCGCAAAGCTCACAAGGCCATAGTGGCCCACAACTTCATAGTCGACCACGGTTCCGCGAAACAGAGTGTATCCTTCTTGCAGATAAGCCTCGCTAAACGGCTTCTCTGGCTCATATGGCCATCCGACGGTGCAGGCTGTCGCGGGATGAACCAACGCTCCAACTGCTCCCGTCGCAAGCAACAACAGTGCATTTCTTCGGCCGATATGAGACCTCACGGTCAGCCTCTCCCCACCCGCTCTGGAAACAGGGCCGCCAGACCCTCCGGCGAGGGCTCGGCGACGCCGCGTTCGGTGATCAGTCCGGTGACGTAGCGCCGCGGCGTCACGTCGAAGGCGTAGTTCGCCACCGGGCTGCCGTCGGGCGTGATGGTCACGGTCTCGATGGCACCCGCCGCCGTGCGCCCGGTCATCCGGGAGACCTCCTCGCCGCTGCGCTGTTCGATGGGGATTTCCTTCACGCCGTCGTGTACCGTCCAGTCGATGGTCGGCGACGGCAGCGCGACGTAGAAAGGCACGCCGTTGTCGTGGGCGGCCAGGGCCTTCAGGTAGGTGCCGATCTTGTTGCAGACGTCGCCGGAGGCCGTGGTGCGGTCGGTGCCGACGATGCAGAGGTCGACCTGGCCGTGCTGCATCAGATGGCCGCCGACGTTATCGGCGATCACCGTGTGCGGCACGCCGTGATGGCCCAGCTCCCAGGCGGTGAGCGAGGCACCCTGGTTGCGCGGCCGCGTCTCGTCGGCCCAGACGTGAACCGGAATGCCGTCTTCGAAGGCCATATACATCGGCGCAGTCGCCGTGCCCCAGTCGACGGTCGCCAGCCAGCCGGCGTTACAGTGGGTCAGAATGTTCACCGGCTCGCCCGCCGGTTTCTTCGCCGCGATTTCCTGAATGAGCTTAAGGCCGTGGCGGCCGATGGAGCGACAGATCTCCACGTCTTCATCGCAGATTTCCGCCGCACGCCTGTAGGCCGCTTCAAGGCGCTCGCCGCGCGGGCGGTTGCGCAGGGCCTCGCGCATCTCGTCCAGGGCCCAGCGCAGGTTTACCGCCGTCGGCCGCGTTTCGATCAGCAGGTCGCGGGCGCGGTCGATGGCCTCGTCACTGTCGTCTTCGCGCAGAGCGAGGCAAACGCCGTAGGCCGCCGTGGCGCCGATCAGGGGCGCACCGCGCACCAGCATCGCCTTGATGGCATGGGCCGCATCGGCGACGGTCTTCAGGGTCACGGTTTCGAAGCGGTGCGGCATCCTAGTCTGGTCGATGATCTCGACCGACCAACCGTCGCCGTTGACCCAGATGGTTCTGTATGGCTTGCCGTCGACCTTCATAACTGTCCCTCGTGCCTCAGGATGTCAGGGCCGGCATCCTAAAGCGCAAAACCGGAGAGAACCAGTGGGCCTATTCGGCAGCCCGTTCCGCGGCCCGGGATGCCGCGGCCCGGGGCGCCAGCAGCCAGCCGAAAACCAGGGTTGCCGCCACGGCCGCCAGCAGCTGGGCGACGATGAAGCCCGGTGCATCCAGCGGCCTGATGCCGGAGAAGGTATCGGTGAAGCTGCGCGCGATGGTAACGGCGGGATTGGCAAAGGAGGTCGAGGCCGTGAACCAATAACCGGCGGTGATGTAGAGCCCTACCGCAAAGGGCACGGCCTCAACCCGGAACCTGACGCAGCCGAGAATGGTGGCCAGCAGACCGAAGGTGGCGACGAACTCCGCCAGCCACTGCGCAGGCCCCGTGCGCAGCTTCGCGGAGGCCTGGAACAGCGGTTCTTCGAACATGGCATGGGCGATCAGCATGCCGGCCAGCGCCCCGGCAATCTGCACCGCCACATAAAGCAGGGCGACACGCTTTTCCAGCTTGCCCTGCATCACGAAGGAAAGCGTGACCGCCGGGTTGAAATGGGCGCCGGAAAGCGGCCCGAAAATCAGGATCAAGACCACCAGGATCGCGCCGGTGGCGATGGTGTTGCCGAGGAGGGCGATGGCGGTATTCCCACCGGCCAGGCTCTCACCCATGATGCCGGAGCCGACTACCACGGCCAGCAGAAAAGCGGTGCCGAGGGCTTCTGCGGCGAGACGGCGGGCAAGATCCTGGTTCACGACATCAGGCCTTTCGCGTCAAGCGGACTCTGAAAAGGAAGCCGCCATCTCGTCCAGGCGCTTCTGCAGGCTGAGCTTATCGAGAGCGCTCATGGGCAGGTTCACGAAAATCTCCGCCCGCTTGTGAATCTGCCCGTAGACATCGGCGAAGACCTGGCGCTTCTGCGCTTCGGAACCCTCGGCTGCCGCGGGATCGCGGAAAGGCCAGTGGGCCCGCATCGGCGCGCCCGGCCAGAGCGGACAGGCCTCGCCCGCCGCGTTGTCGCAGACGGTGAAGACGAAATCCATCCGGGGCGCGCCCTCGCCCGCGAAAACATCCCAGGACTTGCTGGCCAGATGATCGACCGGGTGATTGAGGCTCTTCAACAGATCGATCGCATAGGGGTGAACCCGGCCGGCCGGATGGCTGCCGGCGCTGTAGGCCTTGAACCGACCGGCGCCCACCCGGTTGAGAATCGATTCCGCCATGATGCTGCGGGCGGAATTGCCGGTGCAAAGAATGAGGACGTTGTAAACCCTGTCAGTCATGCCGCCTTTGTTCATGTCTGCCTTTGCTCCTGAGTTATCGCAACAGGTGAACGTTTTGCCGCCTCCAGGGCCCCTCGCCACCGATCTCACGCTGCCGGCGCTGGCTTGTCCCGCCTGCCAGCTGCCACCAGCGATCCCGCAAGACCGGCGCAGATTTCCGGGCGGCCACCGCAGCAGTCCGCCAACAGGAAGTCCACAAGCCCACGCATGCCGGCAAAATCCGCCGCATAGATGATCTGACGGCTGCGCCTTTGCGAGACCAGCAGGCCCGCCCGCTCCAACTGGGCCAGATGAAACGAGAGGGTGGCCGGCTGAACCTCCAGCCGCTCAGCCAGGACGCCCGCCGCAAGCCCGGCCGGCCCTTCGCGAACCAGAAGGCGGAAAACCGCCAGCCGGGTCGACTGAGCAAGCGCGGCCAGCGCCTGTATCGATCTGTTCTCATCCATATTTTCATAATTGTCAAAATATCAAAATATGGCAAGCCCTGATGATAAGCTTTATTGAAGGGCAGACAGAGGGGGATCGCGGCGTGTCATGCTGCCGGAAGGTCTACAGCCCCTGAGGTTTCACGTTCTTTGCCTTGAAGCTAACGCCGGTGCTTTGCAGAAATATGACACCCGGGTCAAAACCAGCCCTACCAACGCCGGCCAGCCCGGCGACCGCACCAGCCGCCGCAACCTTTTGATGCAGAACAAGAAAGCGATGAGACTGTTATGAAGCCTGTCTTGCTGGAGGGCCTCAGCGCGGCCGCGCCGCGGTTTGATGTCTTTGCCTTGGACCAATACGGCGTCCTGCACAACGGAACAGAACTCTATCCCGCCGTGCTGGACTGCCTTGCGGCACTGCGCGATGCAGGTAAGCGGGTCTTCATCCTCTCAAACTCCGGTAAGCGTAAAGAATCCAACGCGGCGCGCCTTACCACGCTCGGCATTCCGCCCGAACTCTATGAAGACTTCGTGACGTCGGGCGAAGTAGCGCGCGCATTTCTCGGCGACGCCCCGGACGAATTGCGCGGTGAAGGCGGCAACAGCGGGAAGCCACTGCGCTGCCTGGCCCTTGGGGGCGCTGCAGAACGGGCGCTGTTGGACGGCCTGGACATTGATCTGGTCGACGATGTTTCGCAGGCCGATTTCATGCTGTTGGCAAGTTTCGGCGAAATGCCGCCGGCCGCCGACGAATTCCTGTCGATCCTGATACAGGCCGGCAACAAGGGACTGACGCTGGTCTGCGCCAACCCCGATGTCACCGGTATTACGGCTGACGGCCTGCAGCCGGCGCCGGGAGCCCTGGCGGCAAGCTATGAGGAAGCCGGCGGCAGGGTGCTCTATGTCGGCAAGCCCCATCCCCTGGTGTACCGTTCGATACTGGAGGCCATCGCGCCGACCCCCGCCGACCGAGTCCTCGCAATCGGCGACTCGCTGGCTCACGACGTCGCCGGGGCTGCCGGCGTCGGCATGGCCAGCGCCCTCATCCTGCAGGGTATCCACTGTGATGACCTGGGCAGCCCCGACGACGGGCCGAATTTCGAGAACCGCCTGGCGCGCCTCACCCGCCACTACCAGGCCACGCCTGGGTTCCTGTTGCGCAGCCTTGCCTGGTAGAGGCTTCTCCTAAGCCGGCGTCCGCCGCTGTTTACCCTTTGAAGCGGCTGCGCATGGCCATGTCGGCCCTGGCCGTCATATCCGCCCGCGACGTCATATCCGCCCGCGCGCCCATGTCGGCCCGGGTGGTAAACTCACCAGCCGTCATGTTGCTGGTATTGCCGATCGCCGCATCGAGAAGAATCTCTTCCATCCAGCCGCTGACGATGTCGATGCGCACCGAGAAATCCACCTTGTCATAGGACCACATTTTCACGCCTTCGAGAAAACGCTCGTCCTTCATCTCGATGCCGGTATCGGCAACGCTCGTCGGCTCTTTGATGTCAACGCCGGGCCCATGGACCAGGAAGACATAAGGCGCCTGAAGCTTGTAATAGCTGCCTTCGAAAGAAAACCCATAGATCCGCGCCAAACCCGGCTTCAGCTCCGGATCGAGCTTATCCGTCAGCGGGTTTTTGTTGAACGGCCGCTTGTCGTCATTGAACGCCCCCAGCCCCTCCTCATCGATCTTCAACCCGCGGAAGACCCTTCCAAAGAGCCTCACTTGCGATGAAGCCAGAAGTGTTTCGTCAAAGATCGACACGTCTCCACGTTTGTCATTGTCATCGGCCATTAATTTCCCCTCCTCCAGAATAAACTAAGCATCTGCTGTGTAAAAGAATCCAATCGCCCAGCTTGCTGCGCCCCTTCGGCGATCATAGCGGCAACCTGCAAGGCAGCAAGTGAGCTTGCTCACATTCCCAACCTGAAACTGTGGTCAAACATGCGATACACGCGCTCGTAAGAATCAACACCTTCTGGCACGCCTGCCTGCGCGTCCGACAGGTTCCTCCGCCGACGTTGGATCCATTGCCAACGCACGAGGTAAGGCGCCGATGCAGGCGGCGGAGAATCTTCAACCGGGCGCCCGCCACCCCCAACATTGATGCCCGGAACATTGATGCCGGGAACATCGATACCGCGGGCAAGAAAGTCGCGCGCAAAGGCTTCCAGATTATGCCCCTGCCCCAACTCGGCCATCGCATCGAGGTAGGTTCCCGCCACATCGGCAAAGCTGAGGTTATTGGGATCAAGCCGTCGCCAGGTGCGCGCCAGAGCAAGGCCAACGATGTCGCGCGCTTCGTTCAGTGCGTCCAGAAAAGCCGGGCGATGCAGCGCGAGGCTGTTGGACGAGGCGGCCTGGAAGCCCTCCAGGCTGCCGGCCACCGCCTCGCGGTCCCAGCCGCGGGGGTCGAGACCGCCGGCGATGAGCCCGCGCTGCGCCAGCCCATCCTGATAGATTTCAATAAGGGAATCGAAGATCGCGCCGGTCAGCGGCTGCGCCAGGTGATGCCCGTTGCGGCCCTGGCCGGTCGGATCGATCCATTCTCCATCGGGTGCAAGCTGCAGATCCGCGAGATCCGCCATGACCGCAGAATTGCTGGCGACGCGGATCTGTTCGCTGTCGGACAACTCGCCAATCCGGTTGAGAAAATTCAGGACATAGAGGTTGCCGCCGGTCCGATCGATCAGATCGTCGGTGATGCTCTCGAAGTGCAATGTGGAGAGCAATGCAACCATGTCCGACATCGATTCGTGGAAAGCCAGGAACTGCGGGGTCAGACCGGCAGAGCTGGGGATCCCCAGTTCGGAGAACAGCAGGGTATGACCGACCTCATGGGCCAGCACATCGAAATTCAATGCAAAGGGTTGGTACTCGCCATGGCGATTGATCCGCCCGCCGGTCTCGATGAATCCGATACCCGCATGCGCATTGTCCCAGGCAACCTGCGGCACCAGTTCCACAAGGAAACCGTCGCGCGGATCGTACCAATCGACCATCTTGCCGAAGTAGCTCTCCCAGATGTCCAGAACGAAACGGACGGAGCCGTACATATGCGCAGAGAGAAACTGCCGGCTGTCCAAGGGAATGTGATCGAAGTGGCCATCGCGATTCGGAACGGCCGGCGGGAAGACAGCGCCCTGGAAGGGCGGCATGTCCGGAAAGGCGTAGGGCTCCGGCTTGTCGATCGGATCGACAACCCGCATGGCGCCATCGAAGGGACCGGCCCCGATGGTGCCCGGGCGCGGCGAGACCAGAACGGTTTCCGGTTCCGCAAAGCCCTCAAGATCGGGCATCTGCGGAAAGAGGCGAAAGCGGGTACCACCCGCCACACCGTCCAATCGCAAGTGCCTATCGGTCAGCATCACCATCCCCCAGGCTCACAGGCTCCATCGTCCGCACACCGCGTCACGGCTCCGCATCCCCCGCCGAAAGCCGGCGGGCGTAACGATACTCGCGCGCCAGCGCCTCCACAAAGCTATCAAAGGTGGCAAACCCAAGCTCTTCGGAGACTGCGCGTGGATCATGCGGCGCAGCCTTGCCAAGGTGTTCCTCAAAAAACCAGTCCACCAGAAACGCCGGCGTCAGTGAATCAATTCCCCGTGATTCGTCATCCGCCTCGCTCTCGGCTTTGCTGACGGCGCGCCGCGCCAAAGCTTCATAGCGACTTTCGCTACGCAAAATGTCAAGCAAGAAGGCGTCCAACCCTGAAGCGGCACTGGTGGCCTGCTGCTCGATGAGCGCTTCGGTTTCGATCAGCCGGTCAAGACCGGCACGGTCGAGGTCGTTGACCCGCGCCCAGGTCTCCAGTGCATCGCGCGACCACAGCCCCATGCGCCGGCGCAGGCGGTTGAGTGCGGCACGCCGTTCCACATCGCCCGGCGCGTCCATGGCTTTGCCTGAGAGGCAGGCATAGCGCAAGGCGGCCAAGGGACGGAGTTCGGCAAAGAGCGGCGGGTTCAGCCGCAGCTCGTCCAACACCCGGTTTTCCGCCGCCGTCACCTTGCCGGCAGCAGCACCATAACCGCTTGAGCGATCATGGCTTGCTTCGATGAACTGCGCCCAAAGCGTCGTACGCTCGAAAACGAAGACACAGTCCTTCGCTTTGTTGTCATCTGCTTTGTTGTCATCGGTTGGTTTCTCCCGCGCCAGAATGCCGAGAAGTGCCTTGGCATCGTCGCGTTTCTGTTCGACGCGCCCGCCCGGCAGCCAGGCCTGCAGGGCCTCGCAGAGCGAAGACGGGGCATCGAGACCGGCGAGAACATCCGGAAGGTCTGCCACGCTGCGCTCCCGATAGAAGCGTTGCTTGAAAGCTGAGACCAGCCGGTCGCGGAAGGCCTCGTCGATCACGCCTTCTTCAGCCGCCCGCGCAAAGGTGGACCGCAGATCGACCATGGCATCGGAAAGCGCGGGAAAGCCCAGTTCCGGCGGACCGTGAATGACGGCAACTTCGTCGTCGTCCTCGAAAACGTCATTGGCGTAGGGGGGATAGATGCCATCCCGGAAAGCCTCAAAGACCCGACCCACGCCGCGCATGCCAAAGCGCTCCAGCTCGGCCGCCCGCAGGGCCCCCATGCTGGCCGCCCCGAAAACAGCGATCCCCTGATCCAGTGCCCAGAGGATTTCCTTGTGCCAGACCGAGGGCACTTCCTGGAAGTAGCCGTCGATGATGGCAATGGCGCTCGGCCGTTTCTCCCGCACGATCCGGTAGACATCGCCCTGACGAACCGGGGGGTGAAAATCTGCTGAAAGCAGCGCTTCCGCGTCTTGTCGCGGCATACTGGGGCCGAGGAAAACCGCCGGTCTCATACCTCAGGCCGCCAAGTCGGCAGCGTCAAACCGCGGGCCCTTGCCCTGTTCCCGGGCCGGTAGTCGCTGCCCTCACCCTGATAAGCCCCTTCCAGGCCCGAAACCACAACCCGGGCCACCGGAATGCCGACCTCGGGCTTGCTGAGATCAACGGAGACCACCTGATCCATTCCCAGGGCCGCGAGGCGTGCCAGAACGGCGCCGAGATCCTCGTCAATGGTCTGTCCGGCGAGGTTGGGGGTATCTGCGAAGCTGCGGCGCGGCGGGTCGGACAGCCAAAGCTGTGCCGTGCGGTTGCGGGCCAGCTTGGCGGCAGAATCGTAGCTCTCCGGCACATAGTCGTCGCGTGACCCGGCAATCCGCGTGGTGCGCGACTGGGCGGCTTCCGTCAGCGCCCGCAGCAACGCCACTTCCCGGTCGGGATGACAGCCCGCCCCCAGTTCCGCCTCGACCGCCGTGTCGCTGGGTTCGGCCACCGCACAACAGAACACCGGTACACCGGTATCGGCGGTCACATCCCAGAGGCCGACGTTCAGTCCGGCATCGCGATAGCGCGCCAGGAGCGACTGCGCGGCTGAGCTTTCAACCGTCGCCGGGTCCAGCTTGCTGGCCGCGCGCACGGCATCGCCGCCGAGGCGCCAAAGGCTGAGGGCATCGCGCTCAATCAACTCGCAGAGCGCGTGGAGCTGGGCTTCCTCCAGCGAATTGCCGGAGGCCAGGCCGTTGGTGTTGGCAGGAAAGGCAAAACTGCCGGGCGGCTGCGGCAAAGTGAAATCGGTGGAGACCAGTTCCAGGGGCACCCAGAGGGAAGCGTCCCGACCGGTGCCGAGCCTCTCACCCTCAATCCAAAGAATGCGGCGCTCCGAATGAAACGCGCCCAGGGCCGAGTACGGCAGGCCCGACACATCGATGACCGCATGCCTCTCGCCGAGTTCGTTCAACGAAGCCATCTTGATCGGCGCCGTAATGTTCTCCGCGTGATAGGTTTCCGCCGCCTCCATAAAGGCGGAGACCTTCGCCTCTTCTGCCGTCAGGCCCTTGCCCTGGGAGACGGCAACCGAGCGCGACAGCGGCCGGCTGGCCATATACACCGGGATGCCGATGCTATCGAGCCCCGTTACGTTGGCCAGACGGGTGATACCCATCTGCGCCGCCAAAGGCAGAACCCGGGCCAGCGTGTCCGCCGGCCGCCGGCAGCGATGGGTACCGCCGCGGTAAATCTTGGCCGAACCCGGTGCCGCCGTACCCTCGACCTCATTTCGCCGGCTCGGTTCCACGCCTGCCCTCACCTGCTGTTGCGTCCGCGCGCCGTCGCCAGAAGAGCCGTCGCAGCGGCATAGTCGGCCGTACCGGCCATCGCCTCCAGCCCGACCAGGCGCGGCTCCAGGGTCTCGCGGGCAACATCGCTCAAGCCCTGTCCTCTCAGCAGGCCCGCCAGGCTGGTCGCGGCCCGCAAGGCCAGGGTCCGCGCGCCCTGCTCGGTGGAAAGATCGAGCGCGCCTTGATAAGCCGCAATGGCCGGTTCCGGGTCATTGGGCATCCGCAGCTGCAGCAAATATCCGATGCGCCGGCGCAGCTCCGGCGCCCAGATCCGCAATCCCATGGCCTCGAACTTCGCCTGCACCGCCGTCGTCTCTTCAAGGGCCTCGTCGATGCGGCCGTTGAGGGCCAGCACTTCGGCGAACATGTCGTAGTAGACCGGAAAGTCTTCTTCGGTGCCGATGGCGATCTGGCGCTCCAGGCCCTCGCGGATTTCGCTCAGCCCCTTTGACGGATCGCCAAGCCTGGCATGGGCCCAGCCGCAAAAGACCAAAGCCTTGGCGCGATGATCGGAAAACCCCTGGTCCTCGGCAAAGGCGATCATTTCCTGGGCGATGCGCAGAACCTCGACCGCATCGCGCCGATAGAGGCGATGCATGATGTTGATGTCCTTCAGATGCATCCAGCTGCCGCCGTGGCCCAAGGCCTCCATCCAGCGCTGCGCCAGACGCTCGGACTCCATCGCCTCCTCCGGCTTGCCCAGCAGCCAGTAAACCAGGGAGCGCTCGCCGTGGCCGCAGACCTTGGCGTCGTGGTTGCCGTAGAGGGTGGCGTGGGTGCGGTAGTCGCCCTTCTCGTAGAGCGCCAGGCCGCTGGAGATGTGATCCATGCAGCCATGAAAATCGCCGCTGTTGAAGTGCGAAGCCCACTGGCAGTGATGGGCCTGCAGCATCAGCTCCTCATCGTTACGTGCCTGCGCCCGCCCCAACAACTCATCGGCGCGCTGGCTCATCTCGTTGAAGTCGCGCGAGCGGCGCCACCAGCCCCAGTAGACCGGGAAGTGATCGCGGGATTCAGGCAGGCTGCGGCACAGCTCGTAACCCTGACTGTAGATTTCCTCCACCTCGCTTGACCCCGGGCCATGCAAAGCGATCAGGGCCGGGCCCAGGTGGATCAGCAACTGCAGCCGCAGCGCCTTGGCCTCCTTGCTGTCCGACAGTTCGTCCAGCGCATCCAGGCCGCGGCGCAGGTGGTGAACCGCCTCGACGATTGCCGACTGGGCCAGGCTGAGCCGACCAGCCCGAAGCCAGAGCCGCACGGCCTCCTCATGCAAACCGGCGGCGCTGACGTGATGGGCCAAGAGATCGGGGCGTTCTTCTTCGATGCGCGCGCGCAGCTTGCGCAGGCCCTGAGCCGTTTCGGCGTGCAGCCGTTGGCGTTCCTCGCGCAGCAAAGAAGCGTAGGCCGCTTCCTGCACCAGGCCGTGTTTGAAGACGAAGTTTTCCTTGCCGCGCTGGTCGACTTCGCGAAGCACCAGACCGGCATCCGACAGGGTAACGAGTGCCGCATCCAGATGCGCCGGATCAAAACCGCCGACCGTGGAAATCAGTTCGCGCGAGAAGGAACGTCCCAGCACTGCGCCGACACGAGCGACAACCTTTGCCGGACCGACCCGGTCGAGCCGTTCCATCAGCGAATCGTGAAGCGAGATCGGCACCCGCGAAGCCTCTTTGCGCGAACGGCTCTTGCCCCTGATCGACCGTTCGAAATCGAGCTCTATCACCGACTTGGTGAGCTCCTCGACAAACAAAGGAACCCCGTCGGCCTTTTCCGCGATCTCACCCACCAGCGCTTTCGACAGGGCGGTTCCCTGGGCGAGGCTGGCAATCAGCGCCTGGGTATCCTTGGCCGGCAGGCGCCCGAGTTCCAACTGCGTCACATGGGCCAGTGCCTCCCAGGGGGCATGAAAACCGCTGCGCGAGGTGACCAGAACCTGCGCACGCTTGTCAGCGATCGAATGGATAACCCGGTCCAGCAGTTCGATAGACGTCGGGTCGAGCCATTGAAAATCGTCAACGACGACAACGACAGGCTGTATCCGGCTGAGCACGGCGAAATAGTCGACGATCGCCTGCAGGGTCCGTTCGCGATTCTGCTTGGCAGCGCTCTGCGACTGGGGATTGTCGATCGAAACCGGGGTCAGCAGCTTGGCGAAGATCTCGACCCGCGCCTCGCGCTCCGCACCCTCGCCCTGCACGATGGCCGCCAGCTTCTCGCGAACCACCACCGGCCCGTCGCCATGGTCGATACCGGCGATCAGGCGAAACCGTTGGATGATCGGGTGCAGCGGCGAATCCTGGTTGTAGGGCGTCGCCTGGTAGATCTGAATCGTGGCTTCCTGCTCGACCCCCCGCAGGAATTGATGGGTCAGGCGTGACTTGCCAATACCAGGCTCTCCGGAGATTACCAGCACCCGCCCCCGCGCGTCCTGCACCTGCTGCCACTGCGCGCGCAGCAGGTCGAGCGGCTCGCTGCGGTCGGCGAAGGACGTCTGGGTCCAGCGTCCGAAATTCACATCGGTGCGATCCCCTCTGTGCTCACCCAGCACGCGCCAGGTCCGCACCGGCTCGCTGATGCCGTGAAACTCGCGGCTTCCCATGTCCTCGAAGTCGAAAGCATCCTGGGTCAGGCGATAGGTCACGTCGGCCACCACGATCTCGTTCGGCCCGGCAACCCCCTGAACCCTGGCCGCCAGATTGGGCGCCACACCAATCGCCGGCTGTTCGACGGCGGCACCGCCACCGATCAGGTCGCCGACGATCACCACACCGGAGGCGATGCCGATGCGCACCGCCAACTGCGTGTCCGCCGGCATTTCAAGGGCGCCGATCCCCTCGGTGATGCTGAGAGCCGCGTGCAGGGCATGAGCCGGCGCATCCTCATGGGCCATCGGGTAGCCGAAATAGGCCAGGATGCCGTCGCCGACGTAACGCGCGATGAAGCCCTCATGGGTTCCGATGATAGAGGCGCAGTAGGTCTGATAGCGCCGCACCACCTCCAGGAGGTCTTCTGCCTCCAAACGCTCTGAGAGCACGGTGGAACCGACAATGTCGCAGAACATCACCGTCAGGTGGCGACGCTCGGCAGGCACTCTTTCGATTTTTGCGCCGACGCTGCTTTGGGAATCCTCTTCGGCGCCGCCAAGCGCCTGTGCGGCCCGCAGCAGACGCTTGCGCTGGCCCAAGGTCAGGCCGAGTTGACGCAGATCCTCCTCACTGAGATCCGGCACGATCTCAAGATCGACGTCGTTCTCTTCAAAAGTATCGGCGAGGCCCCCAAGACCGATTGCCGTCAGCCAACGACGAATGGCCATCGCAACCTTCCCTTTCCCCCAACGGCCCGGCCCGATAGCCGACGCGCAACCTTACACAGCTTGCCCGGCTGCCTCTGCCGGGACTGTGACCATCGTGTGGCATGACCACGGACGCTGCCTTGTCGGAAAACCGCAAGGACATCGGCCGCAGAGGCCAGCAAGGTGAATTCTTCGACCAAAATCTGCATCCCCAAGTGCCTCTATACTACTCCGCAGAGAATGGCGTCGACGTGTTTTCTCTCACATTCCTTTTGGTTGCATTTCGGCGCAGCTTATCCGCCTCGCGAATCGCCTGCAGGCCGGCATGTCCGCCATTGCAAAGGCAGGGAGGATTGCCCGCTCAGGTTACCGAAAGCCAGGGGAAACCGGCCATAGAGGCCTGGCGGCCATCAGGCCAGGGCGCCCCCGGAGGCACGGGGTACGATGCCGCCGATCTGCTCGGTGATCTGCTCGGCGGCCTGAACCACCTTGGCCCCCAGTTCGCCCAGGCGGGTTTCGGTTACGCGCACGCTTGGACCGGAGATCGAGATTCCAGCAATCACTTCGCTGTGCTCGTTATGGATGGTTGCAGCGACGCAACGCATACCAATGGTATGCTCTTCGTCGTCCAGCCCCCAGCCGCGCTGGCGGATCTGCTGCAACTGCTGGCGCAACACCGCCGGATCGACGATGGTGTGATCGGTAAAGCGCTGCATGCCCTTCTTATGAAGGAAATCGCGCAGTTCCTCCTCCTTCATTTCCGCCAGCATGGCTTTGCCGACAGCAGAGGAATGCATCGGCGCGCGGCGCCCCGGCCGAAAAAAGGCGCGCATCGGCGCATGGCTTTCGAACTGGGTCACGTAAACCAACTCGCCCTTGTCCTCGACCGCCAGATTGATGGTCTCACCGACGTCTTCCATCAGGCGCCGCATCACCGGACGGCCAAGTGAGACGATCTTGCGCGACCGCAGAAAGGCGTTGCCGACATTGAAAGCGCCGACCCCGACAACCCAGACACCATATTCCTCGTCGAAATCCGCGAAGCGGCGTTGCTGCAGCGTGGTGAGCAAACGGTGCGTCGTTGAGGGAGCAAGCCCCACTGACTGGGAGAGGTCGGTCAGGTTCATACCGTCGGCCTCGGCCAGGCGCTCCAGGATCGAAATGGCGCGATCAAGGGACTGAACCTGCCCACCCTGAGCCGCCGGCTTGCGCAGAGGGCCTTTCGCCGTGTCGCGCGTCCGTGCTGCCGTTCTCGCCATTCTCAAGACTCCACCAGTTTCAAATCACAGGCCCCCTGTGTGGAGGCAGCATAGGGACGAAGAGGCCGTCATGTAAGCCAGAAAGGTCCTCAAAAAGCCCGGATCGGTCGAATTTTGGTATGTGGTTCCGCAAAACATAGCCCTGATACCAGCAAAAAAAGCCCAGAAACATTGGCACGAATAAATTGTTTTCCACAATGCGGAATAGTTTTCCATTTTTATTGACTCTGAAATCGTAGACCCTATGTTGGATCAACAGATAAACGCGAAAAGCAAAGAAGGGAGCCGGGCCATGCCCAAGATGACTGCCGCCGAAGCCGCCGTCCGCGTCATGGAGAAAGAGGGCATCAAGGCCGCTTTCGGGGTTCCGGGCGCGGCGATCAACCCGCTCTATGCCGCGCTGCGTGAGCGCCAGTCCATCGACCATGTGCTGGCGCGCCACGTCGAAGGCGCCTCACACATGGCCGAGGGCTACACCCGCGCCAAGGCCGGAAACATCGGGGTGTGCATTGGCACCTCCGGGCCCGCCGGCACCGACATGATCACCGGGCTCTACTCCGCCTCGGCCGATTCGATCCCGATCCTCTGCATCACCGGTCAGGCGCCGCGCGCCAGGCTGAACAAAGAGGATTTCCAGGCCGTCGACATCGAAAGCATCGCCAAGCCGGTCACCAAGTGGGCGGTCACGGTGCAGGAACCGGCCTTGGTGCCGCGGGTCTTCCAGCAGGCCTTTCATCTGATGCGTTCGGGCCGGCCCGGCCCGGTTCTCATCGACCTGCCGGTCGACGTGCAGATGGCCGAGATCGAGTTCGACGACGACACCTACGAGCCCCTTGCGCTCTACAAGCCCGCCGCATCGCGCCGCCAGATCGAAAAGGCGCTGACCATGCTGAACGACGCGGAAAAACCGCTGATCGTCGCCGGCGGCGGCGTCATCAACGCCGATGCCTCGGACCTGCTGGTCGATTTCGCCGAGATCACCGGCATTCCGGTCATCCCCACCCTGATGGGCTGGGGCTCGATCCCCGACGACCACCCGCTGATGGCGGGCATGGTGGGCCTGCAGACCAGCCACCGCTACGGCAACGCCACCTTCCTGCAGTCCGACTTCGTGCTCGGCATCGGCAACCGCTGGGCCAACCGCCATACCGGTTCCATCGACGTCTACACCAAGGATCGCAAGTTCGTGCACGTGGACATCGAACCGACCCAGATCGGCCGCGTCTTCATGCCCGACTACGGCATCGTCTCCGACGCCAAGGCGGCGCTGGAGCTCTTCGTCGAGGTCGCGCGGGAGTGGCAGGCCGCCGGCAAGCTGAAAGACCGCAGCGCCTGGGCCGGCGACTGCCAGCACCGCAAGCAGCATATGCTGCGCAAAACCCACTTCGACGCGGTACCCTTAAAGCCGCAACGGGTCTATGAGGAAATGAAGGAGGTCTTCGGGCGCGACACCTGCTACGTCACCACCATCGGCCTGTCGCAGATCGCCGCGGCGCAGTTCCTCAACGTCTACCACCCGCGCAATTGGATCAACTGCGGCCAGGCCGGCCCCTTGGGCTGGACCATGCCGGCGGCGCTCGGCGTGCGCAAAGCCGACCCGGAGCGCGAGATCGTCGCTATTTCGGGCGACTACGATTTCCAGTTCATGATCGAAGAGCTGGCCGTCGGCGCCCAGTTCAAGCTGCCCTACATCCACGTGGTGGTGAACAACTCCTACCTTGGCCTGATCCGCCAGTCGCAGCGCGGCTTCGATATGGACTACAACGTGCAGCTCTCGTTCCAGAACGTGAACGCGCCCGAACTGGGCGACTACGGCGTCGACCACGTCGCGGTGGCCGAGGGGCTGGGCTGCAAGGCGATCCGCGTGAAGAGCCCCAACGAATTCAAGGAGGCCTTCGCGGAGGCCCATCGATTGATGGCCGAATTCCAGGTGCCGGTTGTGGTAGAGTTCATCCTGGAGCGCGTGACCAACGTGTCCATGGGCACCGAGCTGGACGCGGTGAACGAGTTCGAAGAAATTCTCTGCCTCGACCCCTCGCTGGGGACCGACGGCGTGCCGATCACCCGGGAGAACGCCGGGATCGACGAAGATATCAGCGAACTGGAGCCCGCCGTTTAGGCTGCGCCCGGACTTTCAGGAGGACCCATATCATGCCCAAGTTTGCCGCCAACCTGTCCATGCTCTACGGCGAGCATGACTTCCTCGACCGCTTCGCCGCCGCCGCGAAGGACGGTTTCCAGGCCGTCGAGTACCTCTTTCCCTATGGTTTTGAGAAAGACGTTCTGGTCGAGAACCTGAAAAGCAACCGCCTGACCCAGGTGCTGCACAACATGCCCCCAGGCGACTGGGACGCGGGTGAGCGCGGCCTGGCCTGCCTGCCGGACCGGGTCGGGGAATTCCAGGACAGCGTCGGCACGGCAATCGATTACGCCCAGGCGCTGGGCTGCGGGCAACTGCACACCATGGCGGGCCTGCGCCCGGCGGGCGCCGACCCTGAGCAGCTTGACGAAACCTATGTCGAAAACCTGCGCTTCGCCGCGGCGAAAACCAAGGAAGCGGGTATCAAGTTGCTGATTGAAGCGATCAACACCATCGACATGCCCGGCTTCTATCTGAACACCTCGGCGCAGGCGCTTGCGGTGATCGACTCTGTCGGCTCGGACAACCTCTACTTCCAGTACGACATCTATCATATGCAGATCATGGAGGGGGATCTGGTGCGCACCATCGAGGCGAACCTCGACAGGATCCCGCACCTGCAGCTGGCAGACACGCCGGGTCGGCACGAGCCGGGCACGGGGGAGATCAATTATCCCTTCGTCTTCGACGCGCTGGACCGCATGGGCTACAAAGGCTGGATCGGCTGCGAGTACAAACCCAAAGCCGGCACCTCCGAAGGTCTCGGCTGGCTGCGCCCCTATCTGGCGGCTACCGCTGCCGCCGAATAAATTCGGCACGGCGAAGAACGACAAAAAAAGGAACGGAAGACATGGCAAAAATCGGATTCATCGGCCTGGGTATCATGGGCGCGCCCATGACCGGACACCTCATCGACGGCGGGCACGAAGTCTTCAGCACCGTCAACCGCACTCCGGCGCCGGCCGAGTTGCTGGAGAAGGGCCTGACCATCCTCGACTCGCCGAAGGCCGTGGCTGAGGCCGCCGAAATCGTCATCATCATGGTGCCCGACACGCCCCAGGTCGAAACCGTGCTGTTCGGGGAGAACGGCGTGGCCGAGGGTCTGGGCGCCGGCAAACTGGTGATCGACATGAGCTCGATCTCGCCCATCGAGACCAAGGTCTTTGCCGCGAAGATCGCCGCTCTGGGCAGCGACTATCTCGACGCGCCGGTTTCCGGCGGCGAGGTCGGCGCCAAGGCCGCCTCCCTCACCATCATGGTCGGCGGCAGCGAGGCCGCCTTCGCCAAGGCGACGCCGGTTTTCGAACTGATGGGCAAAAACATCACCCTGGTCGGGCCAAGCGGCGCCGGGCAGACCACCAAGGTCGCCAACCAGATCATCGTCGCGCTCACCATCGAAGCCGTCGGCGAAGCGCTGGTCTTCGCCTCCAAGGCCGGTGCCGACCCGGCCAAGGTGCGCCAGGCCCTGATGGGCGGCCTCGCGACCTCGCGCATTCTGGAGATCCACGGCGAGCGTATGATCAAGCGCACCTTCGACCCCGGCTTCCGCATCGAGCTGCACCAGAAGGACCTGAACCTCGCCCTCCAAGGGGCGAAAGCCTTGGGCGTCGCGCTGCCCAACACCGCAACGGCACAGGAGCTGTTCAACACCTGCAAGGCCAACGGCGGCGCCGGCTGGGACCACTCCGCCATGGTGAAGGCCCTGGAGCTGATGGCCGCCCACCCGGTGGCTGAGGACGAGGCTGCTTCAGCGGCGGCGGAGTAACGCCTAGACCGAAAACACCGAAGGCCCGCCGGTTGGTTCCGGTGGGCCTTTTTCTTTTCGGGCGGCAGTCATGTCCGCGTTCTCAATTCTGGCAGACGCTCAACTCTGAAACCAGAACGGCACCGAAGTGCCAGAAGCGGATAAATCACCTTTAGGCGCTGTCAGGTCGGTCGTCCTGCAGCACCAAGATCAGATCGATAAGGCCTCGTCGTCTCGACCGTTTACCTAGCCGAGAACCTCACAAGGCCGCCGCATGCCTATAAGGCGGCTCACGTCGATCATTAGAACGCTAAGGCGGCCTCAGCCTCGGCCGCTTCCTCCTCGGTCCATTGCCGGACGGGCGTTGGCGCGGCAATGCGGGTGAGAGGCAGAAAAGTGCCTTCACCCGGCTCGTCAAGCACCACGGATCCGGCCGGCGAGGTCACCTCGATTGTGCCTTCAGTGATCTGAAATCCGTAATGCGGCTGACCGGGCGGCATGCCCACGGTAAGTTCGCCACCGAGGAACACGGTGCCCCGGATGCCGATGGTCGCCACCGGTGTCGTGACGGAGACGCGGAGCGGCGTCAGTTTGCCAATCTGGCCAGTGGCAAAGCGGAACACGCCCTGAGCAACGTCTAGCGCCTGGTTGGAGTCGCTGCCGGGTGCATAGATGAATTGGTCGATGGTGATACGTGCATCCTGGCTCAAGGTGAGCATCGACTGGTCGTCGAAACGGATTTGTAGCCGCGCACCCGGGCCGGTGCGGATCTCATCACCAACATAGACGCGAGCGCCCTGCACCAGATCGACGGTGCCATCGGCTGCACTGCGGCTGGCCGTGCCCTTCTGACGTTCGACTTGACCGGCCACTTGCTGTGCCTGCACCGGCAGCGCAGCCAGCGGGACAACCAAGAGCAGGCAGGTGAAGAAATTGAGACGATGTTTCATAGAGTGTTTCCCCATGTAGCCCGCCGTTCAAGAAATTATCTTGAGCCGGTCGCAGCGGAGGCGCAACCGGCGTTTCGCCACGGCTCAAACTCTTAAGCCATGGCTCTAACTCTTAAGTGCAGAGAGGCTCAACATGAGCCGCTCTTGTTTGAGCTTGATCGGCCGTTAGATGCACCTCCGTCCACGCCGGCCCTCGCCCTCCTACTTCCGCAGATCCTCGATCTCCTTGAGGGTGCGGCCGGGGCGGTGGCGGTAGGCGGGCATTGACCAGTTGTAGGTGATGGCAAGGCCGCGCACGGTAAAGGTGACGAGAACGCCGGCCGCACCGGCGAGCAGCGCCGGCAACGCCAGTTCGGCCAGGATGACGTAGGTGCAGGCGCCGAGCCCCGAGGCGGTCACGTAAATCTCGCGCCGCAGGATCACCGAGGGCTCGTTGCCGATGAGGTCGCGGACGATCCCGCCCACGGTGCCGGTGACCACGCCCATGGCCACCGCGACCAGCGCGCCGGTGCCGTTGTCCAGGCCCTTGGCGGTGCCGGCCACGGTCACCAGGGCGAGGCCCAGGGCATCGAACCACAACAGCAGCCGGTAGCGCGATTCCATCAGGTGCGCGGTGAAGTGCACGACCCCCGCCGTGACCAGACAGGCGATGATGTGGTGGGGCGCGACCATCCAGAACACCGGCACGTCGAGCAGCAGGTCGCGAACCGTGCCGCCGCCGACACCGGTCAAGACCGCGAGCCACATGAAGCCGACCATATCGAGGCGCTTGCGCGAGGCGACCAGGGCGCCTGAAACGGCGAAGACGATCACCGCGAGAATGTCGATGGTCAGCACCAGTTGGGGCGGCGCTTCGATTTCAAGCATGTCAGACCTGCCTTCTACGACCTTTAATGGATGCCGTCCCGCTGCGGACGGCTGAAACCCATGCTAATCGAAATGTGCAGGCGGGCGCCACAAGGCACAACGGCCAGCGTCGACAGACCTCGCCTATTGATTACGTAACGAATTCTTAGGAAACATCGCTGTATTACGGCGGCGCAGTCGCCAATCAAGTTGGCGCCGATGTGGGTCGGCGCACAACCAAGATGGAGACGATTCCATGAAGATTCTATCCATGACTGTCGCTGCCTTTGCCCTGTTCGCTATCGCCGGTGCACAAGTGCCGGGCTTTGCCGACACAGCCGGCGACCAGCAGATCGCCCAGACCAAAAAGAAGAGCATGAAAAAGGTGGTGGTCCGGAACCGGGGCGAGGTAAAGCGCGCTTTCGGTCTCGCGACCCGGCCGGGAACAGCGGCAGTCGATCTTACTTGTTCGCCCGCCTCGGCGACGCACTGCATCGAAGATTTCACAACCGCCTGCGACAAAGCCGAGGGCGGCCTGAGCCAAGGGCCCGACGGGATCACCTGCTCGTTCCCAGACGCCGACTAGATCACAGTCCTGACTCGGCGGAGAGGTGTTTCTTAAGCGCCCTCCGCCGGCGTCACCTGAAACCCCGGCCCGACAGGCCGCTACAGGCCTGCCGCTGAGAAGCGGTCTCGGGGGATTACGGCAATTGCCGTAATCTCGACCAAGAGGTCGCGTTCATAGAGCCGCGCGACCTCGACGGTGGTGGTCACCGGAAAGGGCTCCGCGAAGAACTGCTTGCGCACCGCACCGGCGGCCATGAAGGCTTCGATGTCGGTCACGTACTGGGTGAGCGAGACGATGTCCGCCATGGTGCCGCCGACATGGCCGAGCACGGCCTGGATGTTCTCCAGAACCTGACGCACCTGGGCCGGCATGTCGCCCTTGCCCACGATCTTGCCGCCGGGGTCGAGCGAAACCTGCCCCTTCAGATAGACGACCTGCCCTTCGCCCTGCACCACACCCATGGAGAAGGCCCCGAAGGGCGCCCAGACGCCGGGCGGGTTGAAGCTCTTGATCATCCGCACATTTCCTTTGATAGCTAAGAACGATGAAAGACCGGCGCGGCGACAATCAATTCCTGAAAGTCTGCACCGCCGAATAGATGCGCACCGCCGTGGTCAGCCAGCAGAGACCGCCGAAGATCCAGGCAAGCCAGGCGAAGAACTGCGGGAACAGGCAAATGGCGACAAAGAGCGCGATGGTCTCCGTCCCTTCGGTCAGGCCGCCGAGGTAGTAGATCGATTTTTTCCCGCGCGCCGCCGTGGTGATACCCAACTTGGCGGCTAGGGCGGCAAAGGCCAGGAAGCTGGCCCCGGTGCCGATGAAGGAGAAGATCAGGAAGGCCGCCGGCAGAGCCTGGTCCGGCTGGCCGACGGCGAAGAAGAAGACCACCCCGGCATAGAACAGGAAGTCGAGCACGATATCGAGATAACCGCCGAGATCGGTGATGCGGCCATGGCGCGCCACCGCCCCGTCCAGGCCGTCGGCCAGGCGGTTCAGCAGGATCAGCGCCAGGGCCCACCAGTAACTCTGCAGGGCCAGCATCGCCCAGGCGCCGCAGCCGACCAGGAAACCGGTGACCGTGACCCCGTTGGCGGTAATCCCCAGACGCGCGCAGCCCCGGCCGATCCGGTCGAGCGGCGGGTCGATGATCTGGCGAAGGCGCGCATCCAACATGCCTTTCCATAGCCGCTCAGACCCTTCGGGGCCAGTCCGGCGATACCCAACGGCAAGACCGACCGATGGTCGGCCCCCGACTATCCTTGCCCGGATACGGTTATTTGACCCACAATCCGCCATAGACAAACACCGCCGAAGCGCCAATATAAAGCACTGTTAGATTGCAAGCGTGGCGACAGGGGGACCCACTTTAGCGCTTGTGCAGGATGCAAAGCCGCGCACGGAGGTCCCCTGATGCTTGGCAAACTGCCGATGGCCGTCATTGGTACGGGCCACTTCGGCCTCTACCATGCCAAAAAGATTGCCGCCTCCGATTCTGCGGAGCTGGTCGGTATCGCCGATATCAACCCGGAACGTGCCGCCGAAGTCGGCTCTGCGCTCGGTGTTCCGGCGGTCAGCGATCATCGAGAGCTCCTGGGGTGTGTGAAAGCCGCCAGCATCACGGTGCCGACCCAGGCGCATTTCGGCATCGCCCGCGACTGTTTGACTGCGGGCATTCATGTGCTCGTGGAAAAACCGATATCCGACAGCCTCGCGACGGCGGATGCCCTCATCGCCCTCGCCAGAACCAAGCACCTGGTACTCCAGGTCGGTCATCTGGTGCGCTTTTCCGGCGTCGCGCAGGCGCTGCAGCGTCATGTCAGCCGGCCGCTCTACATCGACTCGGTCCGCATCACCCCGTTCAGCGGCCGCAGCACCGATGTGAATGTGGTTCTCGACCTGATGATCCACGATATCGACCTCGTGCTCTCACTGGTCGATTCACCGATCCTTTCCATTGACGCCGCCGGGGCGCCGGTATTCACCGACCACGAGGACATCTGCTCTGCGCGGGTCAAATTCGCCAACGGCTGCCTGGCGAACATCACCGCCAGCCGCATCAGCTTCAAGACCGAACGGCGTATGCGCATCTTTCAGCCAAGCAGCTACCTGAGCGTGAATTTCGACACCCAGACAATGATCATCGCCCGTAAGACTGATGGAGAAGGCGGCACGGCCGCGGCGGATATCGCCGAAGTGAGTTATGAAGAGGTCGATGCGCTGGAGCGGGAGATCGAGGACTTCATCGCCTGCGTGCGTGAAGGTCGCCGCCCCCTGGTTAGCGGCGAAGAGGGTCGCCGCGCCCTGGAGGCGGCCCTGATTGCGACCCGAGAGCTGCAGGCCCATGCCGAGTTCGTTATGGCAGCCAACCGCGATCCGGATCTGAAACATCCTCTGAATCACAACCTGAAACGCCGGTTCGGCGGCTAGAGCTTGTTCGATGGTGGCAGCAGCGAAGCAATCGGCTTCCCCGCCGATACCCCTGGTCGATCTCCAGAAGCAGCGCGCCGCGCTAGGCAACCGGATCCGGGCAGGTATGGAGGCGGTGATGGCGCGGGGCGATTTTATCCTCGGCGCCCCGGTAACCGAGCTTGAGGCCAAGCTTACGGATTTTTCCGGTGCCGGCGCCGCGATCACCGTCGCCAACGGCACCGACGCCTTGCAACTTGCCTTGATGGCGATGGGCGTCGGGCGCGGCGATGCGGTTTTCGTACCGGCCTTCACCTTCGCCGCCACGGCAGGCGCGGTCGTGATGAGCGGAGCCACACCGGTTTTCGTCGATATCGACGACGACCGACTGACCATGGATCCAGTACAGCTGGAAGAGCAAATTGCCGGTGTGAGAAAAGCCGGCGGCCTCAGGCCGCGCGCGATCATTCCGGTCGACCTCTTCGGCCGACCCGCCGACTATCCGACGATCCTTGGTTTGGCGAAGGCCGAGGGTCTGTTGGTCCTGGCCGACGCGGCCCAGAGTTTCGGTGCCACACAGGCGACCCCGCAGGGCGCCACCAAAACTCTGGGCCGCGTGGGAACGCTGGCGCCCGCAACAACCATCAGCTTCTATCCCTCAAAACCTCTGGGCTGCTTCGGTGACGGCGGCGCCATCCTGACCGGAGACCTGGCGATAGCCGAGGCCTGCCGTCGACTGCGAGGCCATGGCTTCGACCACACCGGCGAAGCCAGGCAGGTTGGGTTGAACAGCCGCCTGGACAGCCTTCAGGCTGCTGTCCTGCTTGCCAAGATGGAAGCCTTCGAAGACGAATTGCGGGCGCGGAGACAGGCGGCAAGATGGTACGACACGCGGCTCTCGGCCAAGCTACGAACCCCGCTGCTGGAAACCGAAGACCATTCGGCCTGGGCGGTCTACGCCATACGCTCACCACTGCGCGATATCCTGCAACAAGCGCTAACGGAGGCCGGCATCGCCTGTGCTGTCTATTATCGAAAGCCGCTGCATCTGCATGCCGCCTACGCAGGCTTCGGCGCGGGTTCCGGCTCACTGCCGACTTCTGAAAAAGTCGCCGAAGAAGTCCTCGCCCTGCCCATGCACGGCTATCTGGACGAAGCAACTGTGGCGCGGGTCTGCGACACGTTGTTGGCGACCCTCTAGATCGGATCATGTTTTGACGGAACCACTTCGTGGTTTCGACAAAACATGTGAATCCGATCGACATCAAACAGTTAGAGCAGATTCACCGGATTGATGGGTCGCTTTCAGCGATTCCGTCCAACCCGGATCTGCTCTAGCCGGCTTCCAGGTAGCGGCCGAGCCTGACAGCAGAGGCGCCGGGATTGAGGCGCCGCGACGGCATGATCAGCACGCAGCCGTCGTAGGGTGTGGTCACCGCCTTGCCGCCGTCATAGGCGATGACGCTGCCGGCCTTCGGGATCACTTCGAGGCCGCGGTAGTCTTCGGCGAAACGGAAGTCCTCGCTCTCGATGGTGACCGGGCCGGTCACTTCGATGAAGCGCTGCTGCGGCAGTGCGACGCCAGCCAGTTCCTCTGCCGCCCAGTCCGCTGCGATCACGCCCTTGGCCAGCAAAAACCGCAAAGCGGTGTGGATCGCCAGCGGCCCGGCCGCGGCTTCCCAGTGCTGGCCGCATTCCATCAGTACGGCATTCTTGGGGCTGTCGGGATCGGAAAAGCCTTCGTAGTCGCGCAACCGCTTGCCGGCGGCATGGCCGCCGTCGGTCACCACCAATTCCGGCAGGCCGACTTCGCGGGCCAGCGCCCGCCCCTTGGGCAGGGGACCGGCCATCATCAGCGGCGGCGTCTTGTGCTGCATGGAATGAACATCCAGCAGGACGTCGACACCATCCATATAGGGCCGTACCGTCCGGGCGCGGCGCAGTTCGACGGAATCGCGGGCCGGGTCGTCGAGCGTCCGGGCGGACCAAAGCCTGTTGAAATCCTCATCGACGAAACGCGAGGCTGAGGGATCGGCCGGATCGAAGCTGTGATAGGCCTCAATATTCATGAAACCCAGGGAAAGCGAGCCCTTCAGCGGCTGCACCCCCTTGCGGAACAGCCAGTCCAGCGCGATGGCACCGCAGACCTCGTTGCCGTGGACCACCGCGGTGATCATCACATGAGGGCCCGCTTCGGCCGCGTCGAAACGGGTGATGTAGTCGATGCCCGTGTTTCCCGCCTTGTAAGGCGTGATGTCGGGTTGGTCGAGTTCGATGGGGTAGCTGTCGTCGGTCATCAATCGTCTCCCTACTGAGCCTGTTTTTCTTGAGTTCTGGTTTCTGCCCGCGATCGGCTCTTCTGCGCCGCGCGGTCGAGAGGAAAGAGGCCGGCCGGTGCATGACGGTAGGGCAACCGGGCAAGATCGGCCGTGCCCCAGTCCGGCGTATCGACGATCACAATGGCCACCGCCAGAGGTTCGAAGACGGCACGGAAATGCGTCTTGGAGCGCAGCAACAGAATGTCCTGCGCCGTGAAGTCGACGCCGAACTGTTCCAGCGCGTCGAGATCGATGGCCGTGGTCGAATTCGAGATCACGCTGACGGTTACGTCGCCGATGCGCAGCAGGGCGGCGGGCCCGAGGTTTATGCGGCGCCCCCTGCGCATCGGGCCGCTGCCGGTGAAAACCTTTTGCCCGGCCCAGAGTACCTCGGCTTCAACGGCGATGGAACCGCCGGCGCGCTCCGATGACCTGCCGCCGAGAGCCAGGTTGAGCCTGGCGCCGGCCCCGGCCGCCACTGCAGCGGCGGCGGAGTCCGGGTCCCAGAGGTAGGGACAATGGACCGCCATACCGGACGGACCGTCGATCAGGGAACGCAGACACCAGGTGGAATCGTTCAGCCGGTCGGCGTGTTCGAGCACCACCACCGGCCGGTCGCTCCGCACGGCAATTCGCCGGGCCTCGACCAGGCCGTCCTCAAGGCCCAACACCAGTTCATCGTGCAACAGCGCATCCCGGCTTTGCCAGGTCAGTTCGGCCAGCCTTGCCGCTTCCTGAGCCGCCAAAGCCTGATCTCCATCGGCAACCACCGCGACGGAGAAACCGATGTCCGGCGTGTCGGCATAGGCAAAGCCGCAGAAGACCGAGGCGTCGATCACCCCCGGCACCCGCTGCGGCAGCGACAGGGATTCGGCAACAATATCCGACAGCGGCGCGAGCGCCGTGGCCGTGAAGATGCTGGGCAGCATCATCGGCACCTTGACCATAGCCAACTGCGGGTCCTCTTCGCCCTTCAGTCTGGCCATCAGGCAGCGCGCCGCCCGTTTGCCGGTTTCCGCCATGTCGATATGGGGTGAGAAATGAAATCCGAAGAGTGCGTCGCAAAGCTCCGCCGTGCGCGGCGAAAGGTTGGCGTGAAGATCGAAGGCGACCATGATTGGCAGAGAGGGGCCGAGCAGAGCTCTGACGGATTGCAGCAGGTCGCCCTCCGGGTCCGTGCGGGCGGGCGTCGTCATGGCGCCATGCAGGAAGAGCAAGACCCCGTCCAGAGGCTCAGCCGCGCTCAACCCCCGCAAGATCTCATCGCCGAACTCTTCGAAGGCCGCATCGCTGGCCGGGCCGGCGGCGGAACAGTCGCTGTAGACCAGGGGAACCGCTTCGGCACCCGCCTCGGCCAAGAGCGCCAGGAAGCCGCCCGCCACCGTGGCGGTGCCGCCCAGCGCTTCGATCAGATCGGCGCCCCGCCGGGCCTCGCGTTCAAAGGCTTCGACCCCGGTTTCTTGGGGCAGGAAGGAAACCGATTCCAAGGCGAAGCCACCAACCGCAACGCGGAACGTTTTTGTGGTTTCCTGCAGCATCGTCGAACCCTCACTCGCCCAGATAGAGATCGGGCTTGGTCCTGGCCAGATGAACCCGGACTGCGGCGATCAGCTGGCGGGCCGCGCGGGAAAAGCCGCGATCCGCCAGATGCAGGACGCCATAGCGATTGATCAGGCGCGGGCTCAGCGGCCGCGCCACCAGATGGCCGGGCCCGGCGCCGCCCCAGGTCAACGCATTCAGGATCGCAACCCCCTGCCCCATGCGCACCAGATCGCAGATCGTCCCGGACAGGTTGGTTTCCGCACGCAGGCGCATCGGCACCCCGGCCCGGCGGAACATCTGCTCGACGCGGTGGCGCGAGGAATAGCGGCGGGTCATGGTGATCAGCGGCACATCGGCCAGATCCTCGGCGCCGATCGCCCGCTTGGCCGCCAGCGGATGGTCCGGCGGCAGCACCACTACACTGTGGGTTTCAATCAGCGGGACGGTATCGACACCGGGGTGGGTATCCAGCAAAGACGCAAAGGCCAGTTCCACCTGATCGCGCAGCAGCCAGTCGATCATCATGTCGGTGAGGCCGCTTTCCAGGGTCAGCACCAAATGAGGCTGTGCCGCCAAGAAATCGCCGATCAGGCCGTGCAGCACGCCATCGTAGAGCATCGGCGTGACCCCGACGCGGAGCCGCCCAACACCGTGGCGGCGAACATCCTCGGCGGAGCGGCGCACCCGCTCAATACCATCCAGCGCGCGGCCCACCTCGACGGAGAGGCGATGGGCCTCGGGCGTCGGTGTCAGCTTGCCCTTTGCCCGGTGAAACAGCGGAACCCCCAGTTCACCCTCGAACTGTTTCAGCAGGCGGCTTACCGCCGGTTGTGAAACGCCGAGCTGCTTTGCGGCGGCAGTGACCGATCCGGCCTCCAACACCGCATGAAAAGCCTCCATCATGCGCGGGGTCGGATGGCCCTTACCATCGCCCGTTGTTTGCGAATCAAGCATGGCATCCATAACATGATGTTATGGATAAATCGGCTAAATCAACAGGCTTTCTCTCGCAGATCATCATGCATCCGATGCAGCCGATTTCACTTTGACAGTGACGATAGACACTCCCATTATACCTGACAAGGTTCCGCCGTCGAGCCAGGGCGCATCGCAGGATGCGGTTTGGCAGGGCAGGACGGAATCAGAATGAAGCACCGTGCGCCGCTTGGCAGTACGGATAACAGGAACAGGCACAACGCCGCCGTTTGACGTTCGATAGTTTTGACAGCGTCTGCGGCAACGTCTTTTGGGGAACGAACTCATGCGAAAGAGCACTTTCATGTGCGCGGTTTCGCTGGCGGCCGTCATGGCCTCGCCGGTCGCCGCACAGGAACTGAAAATCGGTCTGTCGTCGGAGCCTTCAGCACTGGATCCGCACTTCCACAATCTCGGACCCAACAACGCCATGCGACGGCACATGTACGACTCGATGGTCCTTCAGGACGAGTCGCAGCAATTGAAGCCGGGTCTGGCGACCTCCTGGAAGCCGACCGACGACACCACCTGGGAGTTCACACTGCGTCAGGGCGTTACTTTCCATGACGGCTCGCCCTTCACCGCCAGGGATGTCGTCTACACCGTCTGCCGCATCCCTGCAGTGGAAGACAGCCCCTCCTCCTTCACGGTCTACACCAAGGCCATTGCCGGCCTGGAGGTCAAAGACGACCACACCCTGATCGTAAAGACCGACAAGCCCTATCCGCTGCTGCCGGTCGAGGTATCGACCTGGGGCGTGCTTTCCGCCACTGCCAACGGGGTCGCCGGCGACATCACCTTCAGCCGCGACGGTTGCAGCGGCACCGGAGATTTCCCGAAGACCCAGGCCTTCAACGACGGCTCCAAGGCGAACGGCACCGGCCCCTTCAAGTTCAAGGAGTTCACCCGCGGCGAGAAGATCGTGCTGGAGCGCAACGAGAGCTACTGGGGCGACAAGCCGGCCTGGCAGACCGTCACCTTCCGCCCGATTACCAGCAACGGGCCGCGCGTCGCCGCCCTGCTGGCCGGTGACGTCGACATGATCGACAAGCCGCCGCTTCAGGACCTCGAGCGCATCAAGAGCGAAGGCTTCGAAGTGGCCCAGGGTCTGTCGAACCGCGTCATCTACCTGCACTTCGACCATGAGCAGGAGCCGACACCGGGCATCGACGGCACCGGTGGCAAGAACCCCTTCAAGGACATGCGCGTGCGTGAGGCCGTGTCCAAGGCGATCAACCGTGAAGCCATCGTGGCCCGCATCATGGGCGGCGTCGCCGTGCCGGCCGGCGAACTGCTGCCGCAGGGCATGTTCGGGTCCACGCCGGGCGCCGAGCATGACGGCTATGATCCGGACGGCGCCAAGAAGCTGCTGGCCGATGCCGGTTATGGCGATGGCTTCAAGCTGGTCCTGGGCTCGCCCAACGACCGCTATATCAACGATGCCCAGATCGCCCAGGCGGTGGCCCAGATGCTGGCCCGCGTCGGCATCACCACCGAAGTCGATGCCATGACCAAGAGCACCTTCTTCGCCCGCCGCAACAAGTACGAGTTCAGTCTCTACATGGCGGGCTGGGGCTCGGGCACCGGTGAAATGTCTTCGCCGCTGCGCGCGCTGGTCGCCACCCGCGACAAGGAAAAGGGTATGGGCGGCACCAACCGGGGCCGCTACTCGAACCCCGAGCTTGATGCGATGATCGAAAAGGCGCTGGCCACGGTTGACGACGACAAGCGAGAGGCAATCCTGCGTGAGGCGAGCCAGGTGGCGATGAAGAACTATGCCATCCTGCCGCTGCACTACGAGGTGACGCCCTGGGCCTACCGCAAGGGGCTCAGCTATACGCCGCGCACCGATCAGTACACCATCGCCACAGGCGTGACGCCGGCGAACTGACGGTCGCAGGAAACCGAACGGGGCGGGATCTCAGGGTCCCGCCCCTTCCGGATTGCTTTCACGAGAGCTGATCCAAGCCGGCGCCTGAAACAACCATCCGGCAGCGTCAGCACAGGGCTTCGCCGATGCTCGTCTATTTCCTTCGCCGTCTGGGCCAGAGCCTCCTTGTCATCGCCGCCATGGCGGTGCTGGTCTTCATCGGTGTCTATGCGATCGGCAGCCCGATCGACATGATGATCGCGCCCGACGCGGACCAGGCGGAGATGGAGGCGGCCATTGCCCGCCTCGGCCTGGACAAGCCGCTCTGGGAACAGTTCTTCATCTTCGTCTCCAACGCCCTGCAAGGCGATCTCGGCAACAGCTTCGTCTATGCCACGCCGGCCGCGGAGCTTATTCTCTCCAAGCTGCCGGCAACACTGGAGCTGGCTTTTCTCGCCCTTGTCTTTGCCGTTTTCCTGGGCGTGCCGCTGGGCATGATCGCCGGCCTGAAGCCCAATTCCATCGCCGGCAAGACCATCATGACCGGGTCGATCATGGGTTTCAGCCTGCCGAACTTCTGGCAGGGCATGATGCTGATCTTCGTCTTCTCGGTCATTCTCCGCGGCTTCCTGCCCTCAGGCGGCCGAGGAGAGACGGTGGACCTGCTGGGCATACCGGTCTCTTTCCTTACCGCCGACGGCCTCTCCCACATGCTGCTGCCGGCCATCAACCTGGCACTCTTCAAGACATCTCTGGTGATACGGCTGGCGCGCGCCGGGACCCGGGAAGCCGCGTTGCAGGACTACGTGAAATTCGCCCGCGCCAAGGGCCTGTCGGAGCGCCGCATCGTGCTCGTGCATATCGCCAAGAACATCATGATCCCCGTGGTCACCATCCTGGGCCTGGAACTGGGCAGCATGATCGCCTTTGCCGTCGTGACCGAGACCGTCTTCGCCTGGCCCGGCATGGGCAAGTTGCTGATCGACTCGATCCAGGCCCTCGACCGCCCCGTCGTCGTCGCCTACCTGATGCTGACGGTCTTCATGTTCATCGTCATCAACCTGGTAGTCGACATGCTCTATTGCCTGCTTGATCCCCGGGTGCGTCTTTCGGAGGCAAAGGCATGACCGAAGCCGCCAAGCCCACCGGCGTTCTGGCCGAAGTCGAGGTCTTGCGGCCCGGCCACTGGCGCGGCACACCGGCCGCCCGCTTCGCCGCCGAGTTCGCCCGCAGCCCCGTTGCCGTCGCCTCTCTGCTGCTGGTTCTGATCTTGGCGCTGCTGGCGACCTTCGCCAATTTCATCACGCCGCAGAACCCCTACGACCTGGTGCAGCTCGACATTATGGACGGCATGCTGCCCCCGGGCGGCACGACTTTCGACGGCAGCAAGACATTCTGGCTCGGCACCGACGAGCAGGGCCGCGACATGCTCTCCGCCATCATCTTCGGCCTGCGCATGAGCCTGGGGGTCGGCGCCATAAGCGTGGCGATCGCGCTCGGCATCGGCGTGTCGCTGGGTGTGCTCGCCGCCTACTTCGGCGGCAGGGTCGACACCGTCATCATGCGGATCGTCGACCTGCAGCTCTCCTTCCCGACGATCCTCATCGCACTGATCCTGCTGGCCGCCCTGGGCAAGGGCGTCGACAAGGTGATTATCGCTCTGGTCGCGATCCAGTGGGCCTACTACGCGCGCACGGTGCGCGGCACGGCCCTGGTGGAGCGGCGCAAGGAATATATCGAAGCCGCCACCTGCCTGGCCCTCTCTCACCGCCGTATCGTCTTCAACCACCTGCTGCCCAACTGCCTGCCGCCGCTGATCGTGGTGGCCACGGTGCAGGTCGCCAACGCCATCGCGCTTGAGGCGACCCTTAGCTTCCTGGGTGTCGGCGTGCCGATCACCGAACCTTCGTTGGGTCTGCTGATTGCCAACGGCTACGGCTACATGCTCTCCGGCAAGTACTGGGTCTCCTTCTTCCCCGGTATCGCCCTTTTGGTCACCATCATCGCCATCAATCTGGTCGGCGACCAGTTGCGCGATGTCCTGAACCCAAGGCTCAGGCGATGACCAGTGACGGCGGACAACCGACGCTTTCGGTAAGAGGGCTGAAGACCCACTTCTTCACCCGCGAGGGCGTGGTGAAGGCGGTCAACGGCATCAGTTTCGACGTGGCGCCGGGCGAGGTACTGGGGCTGGTCGGCGAGTCCGGCAGCGGCAAGTCGATCACCGGCTTTTCGGTCCTGGGGCTGGTCGATGCGCCCGGCCGCATCGTCGAGGGAGAGATCCTGTTCCAGGGCCGCGATCTGGTGAAGCTGCGCGAAGACGAACTGCGCAAGCTGCGCGGCTCCAAGATCGCGATGATCTTCCAGGACCCGATGATGACCCTGAACCCGGTGCTGCGCATCGATACGCAGATGGTCGAGGCGGTGCTGGCCCACCGCGATATTTCGCGGGAGCGGGCGCTGGAGATCTGCCGCGAAGCCCTGGTGAAGGTCGGCATCGCCGCGCCGGACGAACGTCTTGTTTCCTACCCGCATCAATTCTCCGGCGGCATGCGCCAGCGCGTCGCCATCGCCATCGCCTTTCTGAACGAACCCGATTTGATCATCGCCGACGAGCCGACGACAGCACTGGACGTCACCATCCAGGGCCAGATCCTCTATGAAGCGCAGAACCTCTGCCGCGACACCGGCACGGCGATGATCTGGATCACCCACGACCTGGCGGTGGTCGCCGGCCTGGCCGATCAGATATCGGTCATGTATGCCGGGCGGATTGTCGAGCAAGGCTCCGTAGAGCGGGTGCTGGACGCCCCGGCCCATCCCTACACTGCCGGCCTTATCGGCTCGGTCCCCGGGCGCAACCAGCGCGGCCAGCGGCTGTTCCAGATTCCCGGCATGACGCCCTCGCTGCTGAACCTGCCCGATGGCTGCGCCTTTCGCAGCCGCTGCCCGCAAGCCGACGGCACCTGCGATGTGGAACCGCCGGAAAACCGCACCCGAGACGGGCGGCTGGTGCGCTGTGTCAGGCCTCTGGTCGCGCAGCAAACCGACGGGACAGCGGCATGAGCGATGCGGCCCTCAAAACGGAAAAGGCGCCCATCCTCTCTGCCGACAGGGTGAGCAAACGCTTCGTCAAGCACCTCGACCTGGCAGGCAAGATCGCCCAGCGCCTTGGCTCCTCGATCCGCGAAGAAACCGTCCATGCCGTCGACGGCGTCAGCCTGACCATTGCTGAGGGCGAAGTGCTGGGCATGGTCGGCGAGTCCGGCTGCGGCAAGTCGACCTTCGGGCGCATGGTGGCCGGTATCCTGCCGCCGAGCGAGGGCAACCTCTATTTCGATGGCCAGCCGATCTGGCGGGACGGCAAAGCGGTTTCACGGGAGACGGCTTTGGCCGTGCAGATGATCTTCCAGGACCCCTTCGCCTCACTCGATCCGCGCATGCGCGTGCTGGATATCATCGGCGAAGCGCCGAAGGTGCACGGCATCGTCAGCGCCAAGGACATGGACGACTATGTCGCCGAGGTCATGCAGCGGGTCGGCCTTGAAGCGGACTTCCGGCGCCGCTACCCGCATCAATTCTCCGGCGGCCAGCGCCAGCGCATCGGCATCGCCCGCGCCCTGGCGGTGAAGCCGCGCTTCCTGGTCTGCGACGAGGCGATCGCCGCGCTGGACGTTTCCATACAGGCCCAGGTCATCAATCTCTTCATGGACCTGCGCCAGGACCTGGACCTCACCTACCTCTTCATCAGCCACGATCTCTCGGTGGTCGAGCACATCTCCGACAGGATCGTCATCATGTACCTCGGGCGTATCGTCGAGGTCTCCTCCACCGACGACCTGTTCGATCAACCCAACCACCCCTATACCCAGGCGCTGCTGTCAGAGGTGCCGCGCATCGATCTGCGCAAGCGCGCCTACACGCCGGTGAAGGGCGAAATCCCCTCTCCCCTTGACCCACCGACGGGCTGCCATTTCCACCCGCGCTGCCCCTTCGCCACAGCGCGCTGCGCTGCCGAACGCCCGGCACTGAAGGAAATCGGTCCTGGACGCTGGTCGGCCTGCCACCTCAATGACGGCTGACCTCGGCTTCGAAGAGACGCGCCAGCCATTCGACCTGGATGCCTTCGATTTTTTTGAGGGCGCAAAGCCGACGCCGCTGCTCATCGATTCGCCGCACTCCGGGCGCGTCTACCCCGGCGATTTTTCCACCGCGGTGCCCGGAACCGTTCTGCGCGGTGCCGAGGACTGGCAGGTCGACGTGCTTTTCGCCGATGCCCCGGCAGCCGGCGCCAGCCTGCTCACGGCCCGCTTTCCCCGCGCCTACATCGACCCCAACCGCCGCCTGGACGATGTCGACCCCGCCCTGCTTGACGGCCCCTGGCCGAAACCGCTCAACCCGGGACCCAAGACCGCGCTCGGCATCGGCCTGTTCCGCGCCAGGACCGGCGACGGCGAGCCATTGCTCGACGCCCCCCTTTCCGTTGCTGCCCTGCAGGCGCGGATCGAGCGCTGCTGGAAACCCTATCGCCGCGCCTTACAAGAAAAACTGGACCGGATCCATGTCCGCCATGGCGCCGTCTGGCATTTGAACGTCCATTCCATGAAGTCGGTCGGCACCGCCATTACCCCGGACGGCCCGGGTGCGCAGCGGCCCGACATGGTATTGGGCGACCTGGAGGGACAGAGCTGCGATCCGGCCTTCACCGCTTTCGTGGCCGAGCGCTTGCGTGGCTTCGGCTACAGCGTCGCCGTAAACGACCCTTACAAGGGCGCCGAGATCGTGAAAACGCATGGGCGTCCGTCGGAAAACCGCAACTCCCTGCAGATCGAGATGAAGCGCGCGCTCTATATGGATGAGGCGACCATCACCGCGACCGAAGGTTTCGAGCCTCTACGCGCCAACCTGCGCAATCTCGTTGCGGACCTGGTGCAGTGGGTCGGCAACCAGACCACTTGATTGAGCATTTTGCTCTTATCAGCCAATCCACTAAGCTCCTCTCAGTCTTGAGATAAAACCATCACCCCGGCAAACGGGGGCCTAGGGGAGGAAAAGGCGATGCCGAGCCGCGAGGTCCGCAACGTTTCCAAGGATGAGCTAAAGGAAAAGGGCCGCATGGTCCGGCGCGCGGTGCTGCGCATGACCGACATCTGCGGCTCCGGCCACTACGGTTCAGCCTATTCCATGACTGAGTTGGTGAATGTGCTCTACTACCAGCTCATGCACACCAGGCCCGACGACCCGGGCTGGGCCGACCGCGACCGTTTCACCATGGGCAAGGGTCATGCCGCCATCGGCCTGTTCCCGGTGCTGGCCGATCTCGGCTTCTTCCCGGAAGAAGAGCTGGAGGGCTACACCAAGCTCGGCTCGCCGCTCGGCGACCATCCGGTGATGAACAAGGTGAAGGGCGTCGATTTTTCCTCCGGCTCCATCGGTCACAACCTCTCGGTCTCCGTCGGCATGGCCTCGGCGCTGCGGCGGCGCGGATCGCCGGCCCGGGTCATCTGCATGATGGGCGACGGCGAGCAGAACGAGGGTCAGGTCTGGGAGGCGGCGCAAGCGGCGGCGCACTGGGGCCTCGACAACCTGGTCGGCATCGTCGACTTCAACGACGCCGGTTCCGACGGGTTTTCGCAGGAGACCATGCGTTCCGAACCGCTGAAGGAAAAGTGGGAAGCCTTCGGCTGGGAGGTGCTGGTGCTGGAAGACGGCCACGACCTGGACGCCTGCTTCTCTGCCCTGAACCACGCACTCAACGCGCCAAGCGGCAAGCCGACCCTGGTGCTGGCCTACACCATCGCCGGCAAGGGCGTTTCCTTCATGGAGGGCGGCTGGCAGTTCCACATCGGCTTCCTCGGCCCCAAGGACCTCGACAAGGCCTATGCCGAGGTCGCAGCGGGAGATATCGGATGAGCAGTCCCAGCACACCCTATATGACCGCGGAGCTGAAGGCCTCCGTCGATCTCAGCGATTCCCGGGTCACGCCGGAGATGGACGAAGCGACCTGGGACATGGCGGCTTCCCTCGCGCTGTCGCAGCAACTCACCACCGGCAAGGTCCTCATCGATCTGGCACGCAACGGCCGCGACGACATCGTGGTCTGCTCCGCCGACCTCACCCGGCCAACCCAGGTGCATGCTTTCGGGAAAGAGTTTCCCGGGCGGCTCTACAACTTCGGCATCGCCGAGCGCAACATGATCAGCGCCGCCGCCGGCATGGCAACGGTGGGCGACCTGCCCTTCATCTCCAACTATTCCTTCTTCCTGGCCCTGATGGGCATCGAGAACATCCGCAACGACCTCTGCTACCCCAATCTGAAAGTGCGGATGATCGGTACCCACTCCGGCATTGCCATGGGTTTCTACGGGACGTCGCATCACTGCAACGAGGACATCGGCGCCCTGCGCGCCCTCGCCAACCTCACCGTTATGGCGCCCTGCGACGGTAACGCCATCGAGGCAGCGATCCGGTCCACCCTGGACCATCCCGGCCCGATTTACTTCCGTTGCGGGCGCGGCCGCGAGGCGGTGGTCTACGACAACCCGCCGGACTGGCGCATCGGCGGGTCGAACACCCTGCGCGAAGGCCGCCACGCGACGGTAATGGCCATCGGCAACCTGGTGAAGGCTTCTCTGGATGCCTCAGAGATCCTTGCGCAGGAGGGCATTGAGCTGACGGTGATCGACGCCTATTCCATCGAACCCATCGACCGCGCCGCAGTGCGCAAGGCTGCCGCCGATCACGGCTTTGTCGTTTCTGCCGAAGAGCACAACGTGACCGCCGGCTTCGGCAGCGCGGTCGCCGACGTGATCGCCGAGGAAGGGCTGGGCTGCCGCCTCTTCAAGATCGGCATGCCCGACGAATACTCCGTCCTCGGTCCGCCAACCCATCTCTACGCCCACTACGGCCTGGACGGCGAGGGCGTTGCCAAGACGGTGCGTACGGCATTGAAAACCATGGACGCCAAAGCCTAAGGGGAACCCGGAATGCTGTTGAAGAACAAGACCGCCATCGTCACCGGTGCCGCCTCGGCCCGCGGTCTCGGCAAAGCCACCGCGAAGCTCTTTGCCGAACACGGTGCCCGGGTCGCAATCCTCGATCTTGATCAGGCTGCCAGCGAAACCGTTGCCGCAGAGCTGGGCAAAGGCCACATCGGCCTGGCCTGCAACGTCGTCGATCCCGCCGCCTGCAAGGCCGCGGCCGAACAGGTACTGAAAGTCTTCGGGCAGATCGACGTGCTGGTGAACAATGCCGGCATCACCCAGCCGCTGAAGCTGATGGAGATCAGCCAGGAGAACTATGACGCCGTCCTGGACGTCAGTCTGCGCGGCACCCTCAACATGACCCAGGCGGTTCTGCCGCAGATGCGCGCGCAGCGCAGCGGTTCCATCGTCAATATGTCGTCGGTTTCCGCCCAACGCGGCGGCGGCATTTTCGGCGGCCCCCACTACGCCGCTGCCAAGGCGGGCATCCTGGGGCTGACCAAGGCCACGGCGCGCGAAGCGGCCCCAGATAACGTGCGCGCCAACGCCCTCTGCCCCGGTTTCATCGACACCGACATTACCGCCGGCAAGCTGACACCCGAACAACGCGAGATGGTGCTGGACGGCATCCCCATGGGCCGGGCAGGACGGGCCGAGGACGTGGCGGGCTGCTGCCTCTTCCTCGCCTCCGATCTCTCGGCCTACGTCACCGGCTCAGAGGTCGACGTGAACGGCGGTTCGCTGATTCATTAAAACTGCTTTATTCGGCTGCCAGGCTACCGCTGCGGCCGGGCAGTGCGCCGCGAATTACATAGGCCAGGGTCTGCACCACCTGCTGCGGCGTCTCGCAGACCGCCAGCGCCGCCCCGTCGACCTCTTTCAAGGCATGGGTCAGGGCCGGGTCGTGCAGGGTGATCAAGGCCTTGCCCAGGGCCGCTGCGGTACCGGCGTCGAAAGCGGCGTTCCACTGCTTGTACTTGTCGCCGAAACGCACCACCACGACATCGGCCTCACCGATCAGCGTGCGGGTACGAATGGCATTCATGCGTGAGCCTTTCTGGTCGCGCCAGAACGGTTTGTCTTCCTCACCAAGAATCACCGCCGCGCAGTCGTCGCTGTCCTCATGTACGGTAATCGGCGCATCGAGGCGCACCGGCAAGCCAGCCTGAGCCACACCCTGGGCGATCTGTTCGCGCCAGTCGCTATGGATTTCGCCGGAGAGATAAACCTTCCAAAGCCGTTCGCTCATGTCGCCTGATCCTGGATTTCGGGTGTTGGGAGTGTTGAATGACGTTTTAGCACAGGACGCGCGTCCGGACAGCAGCGGATTTTCGTTATCCAGCCCGGCGGTGTAGCCTTTCCCCTCCAACGGGCATCGAAACCCTCAAAGCCCCGTTTCAACCGACAGTCTGAAATGCTCCACCTTGCCCCTGCCCTGATTCTTGCCCTGGCCCTGCCCCTGGCTTTCGTCCTGGGGTTCAGCGCCCATCGTGCCGGCATCTGCACGGTGAAGGCGGTGGCCGAGGTCTTCACCACCCGCAGCGCAGCGTTGGGGCCTCCCATCCCAATCCCTGGTTGGCTGGCACAGCTTCGACATGGTTGCGGCGACGTCTGCTGGCTGTCGTGACATCTATGCGCCCGATTCCAGTGCTATTCCCAAGGCGGACAAGGCATCGGTAATGGGAATAAAAAGACCCAGTCCCTCCGCGCCGGGCCCGGAATACTTCTGCGCCGAAAGCCCGATAATATCTCCCTTGGCATTAAACAGCGGCCCACCGCTGTTGCCCGGAGAAATGGCCACGTCGGCCTGGATAAAGCGCCTGCCGCTGGCCGGGTCGGTTCGCAACGCACTCACAATTCCACGGGTGACCGTGGACTCCAATGTCACCTTTATCGGGCTGCCGACTGCATAAACCTCGGTGGCGACTTCAGGCATTATCCGCTCCAAATACGGCGGCGTGGAAAATCTGATTCCGGTATCGATTACAGCGACATCGTGAAACTTGTCCTTCTCAACAACACGGCCTGTCAGTTCGACCCCCGAGGCCAGCCTGACTTGCACGGTATTGGCTTCGCCAACGACATGGGCGTTGGTCAGCACCAGCCCCGCGCTGCCGATGAAAAAACCTGACCCGTGCCCTTGTCCAACACGGATGGTCACGACAGCATCGCGCATGTTGTCGATCTCGAATCGGACTGGCCTTTCCCCGTTGGTGACGGCGTAAGCTCCAGACGACTTGTTGATTGCGACCTGGGTTATAGCGCGCCCACTCGCAAGCGCGCTTACGTCCGGCGCGGCCGCGAGCCTTGCGGCTGATTCGGCAAAGGCGCCATTCATCATCACGACAATTCCGTCGTCGACCGGCTTCTCTTGTCTATACCGGCCCGCATGCATCACCTTGTAGACTACATCCTGTGTCAGGGTGTTTAGGATCGACCATTCGACCTCGACATAGAAATCGCCACTGTATTCATAGAGGGGACGGCCATCCCACCAGTGGTGCTGGTGACAGAAATTTCCCTTTATCGCCTGCAGCCGCCCACCAACGACATACTCCGAAGACTTCACTGTCTGCGATTGACTGAACAGATCAGTGGGATCACCGGCAATGCTATAACCATGGGAGGTCATGATCTCATAGAAGATCGAACCCAACTCGGAACTCCAGTCGCCCAGATAGCGGCTACGACCACTTCCCCAGGTGACGACATCGTTGCCGCGGCTTGTGTAATTGCAAAGCGAGCCCTCAACATCCAGCCCACGCGATGGGAAGGCCCCTATGACCTCGCCTCGCTTGATGTTGGCAACGATCTTGGTCAACGCGAAAGTCGCTTCCGGCGTTAGGTTCAACCCCACTTCCGAAACGCTAGGCGCCTCGCCGATATCGGGCAGGTCCAAAGGCGCGGTGGAATTGCATCCCGAAACCAAGACCGCAAGGCCAAGCACACTAAAGGGCAAGCGAAGAGAGTTCAAAATCATGGACATTCCCCCGAGAATTCCTCAATGGCAGTCCAACATAGAATATCTACGCCGTCATTCTACTTTTTGTTTATTTTCGTGATGAGGAAGCGGTGGAAAGCGGGGACTGTACCGGCCCCGAGAGTCTAGCCCAGAGACGCCAAGGCTTCGGCGGCAGCAGCCTGGCAGGGTTCGACAACCGGCAGGCCGAGGGCTTCCGACAGGTCGATGCAATAGCCAGTCATTCCGGCGCAACCAAGCACCAGGACATCGGCCCGGTCTTCGTCCCGCAGCACCCTGCCGACCGCCAGCATCCGCGCGAAGCTGCGCTCCCGTTCCTGCAGTTCCAACACCCCGAGGTCGAGGGGCCGGCTCCCGATGAAGGACTGAGTCAAGCCAAGCTCGGCGATGTAGCGGCGGTGACGGTGGGTGGAAGCCTCCAGGATCGCCAGGATTCCGAAGCGCTTACCCTGTAAGAGAGCTCGGCGAAAAGCGCTCTCGCCGATACCAAAAACCGGGCGCTTGCTTGCAGCTCTTGCAGCCTTAAGACCCGGGTCGCTGAAACAGGCGATCACCGAAGCATCCGCAGCCTCGCGTTTCAACCGCCCCAACAGTGGCGGCACCACAGCGTCGATGTGCTCTTTGGTCTCGATGCCCGGCGGTCCTTCCGCCAGAGTGATACAGTCGATTACCGGTCCGTCCGGACGGCGCAGCGGTTCCACCGCTTCGCTGATGCCCCGGGTCACCGCCGCGGTCGAGTTTGGGTTCACGATGACGATGCGTCGGCTCATATCTGCACTACTCCCGTGGAACGACGCGAAGTTTTATCGGTCCGCTGCCTGCCACGTATTCGATGGCAAGCGCGGTGGAGTCATAACAGGCCTCGTTTTCACCGATGCCCGTCAATTGGAACTCGACCACCTTGCCGCGGCTGATCTTGTGCAAGTCGTAGTCGTCGCCACGCCTAAGGGCGATGGTGTAGAGACCATCGTTCGACGTCCAGGGTATATCTGCACCTGCAAGCTTTGGATCGTCCTGGACGGCGTAATAAGGCGGAACGAAACAAACACCTTGCCAATCGTCCTCCAGAAGCTCCGGCAGCAGCACGCGGGGTTGCGCCGCGGACAGGTTTTCGATCTGCCGCAGCCCGGGTTCCGCTGTGAAGTAGCGGCCCCGAAGATCAAAATGGTCGGGAAAAGAGGTCACCAGACCGTAGCCTGCTGCGAGCAGGATGAACACCATCAGCAGGCCGAAGATCCGTTTCTTTGACACGGTCAGGTTCCTTTATGAGATCCACCCCTGTTGTCCCACCAAACTTCACAGCAGTCCCGCACCGAAGTTGCGCGCCGGGTCCAGTTCCGGCTCCCGAAGGCCGTCCGCTACAATCTCCGGCTTGCGCTGCAGATAGCTGCCGGAGCCGCGTTCGACCTGCAACGCTTCATCCTCGACCACCACGCGCCCGCGGGAAATCACAAACCGCGGCCAACCGGTGATCGTCATGCCTTCGTATGGCGTGTAGCCGGCATTGTCGTGAAGCATGTCGTAGGTGACGGTTCTCTGCCATTTCGGGTCCCAGAGCGCCAGATCGGCATCGGCGCCGACGGCAAGGCTGCCCTTGCGCGGATGCAGTCCGTAGATCTTCGCCGGATTGGCCGCGGTAAGCGCAACGAACTCGTTCAGGGTCAACCGCCCCTTGCCGACGCCCTCGGAAAACAGCAGCGCCAGGCGCAGTTCCAGCCCCGGCACGCCGTTGGCGATCTGCTTGAAGGTGGCGCCGGCGCCGTGCTTCAGCTTGCCGGTCTCGTCCATGCGGTAGGGCGCATGATCGGAAGAGAAGACCTGGAAGGTATCGTTCTTCAGGCCGCGCCAGATCGCCTCCTGCCCCGCCGCGTCGCGCGGCGGCGGCGAACAGCAGAACTTCGCCCCTTCCATTCCGTCACGGTCGAGATCCTCGGCCGTGAGGAAAAGGTATTGAGGGCAGGTCTCGCCATAAATCTTGAGGCCCATGTTCCGCGCCGCGAGGATCGCCTCCGCCGCTTCCGGTGCCGAGACATGAACGATCAGCAGCTTGCTGTCGACCAGACGCGCCAGTTGGATCGCCCGGCTCGTGGCTTCGCTCTCGGCGATACGCGGATGGCTGACGGCATGATACTTCGGCGCGCCGTAGCCGCGATCCAGCAGCCGCTCGCTGATCCAACCGATAACGTCGTTGTTCTCCGCATGGATCATGGTGGTTGCGCCATAGTCCCGCGCCACGCAGAGCACATCGAGAATCTGCCGGTCGTCGATCTTCAATTGGTCGTAGGTCATGTAGACCTTGAAGGAGGTGTAGCCGTCCTGGATGAGGGCCGGCAGTTCCTGGCCCAGAATCTGGGCGGTCGGATCGGAGATGATCAGATGAAAGGCATAGTCGATCACCGCTTTGGGGCCGCAGCGTTCCTGGGCGTCCTTCACCACATCGCGCAACGACTGTCCGCGATGCTGGGCGGCAAAGGGCAGAAAGGTGGTGGTGCCGCCGAAGGCGGCGGAAACGCTGCCGGAGTAGAAATCATCCGCCGTCCAGATCCGCGTCGAGGACTCCTGTTCCACGTGGCAATGGGCATCCACCCCGCCGGGCAGAACGAACAAACCCTCAGCATCGATGACACGCACCGCCGTGCCGAGATTGGTCCCCAGAGCGGCGATACATCCATTCCGCACTCCGATATCGGCGGCGAAGGTCTCGCTGGCCGTGGCCAGGGTTCCGCCCCGAACGATCAGATCAAAGTCGCTCATGCGGCCCGGCCCAGCAAAAGCAGGCCGTTGCCAAGGTGACCCGCTGCCGCGACGACACAGACGCCCTTGGTTTCCTCTGAAATACGCATAGCCACCCTCTCCTGCGACCGAAGCCTTCGTTCGAACCCGCGCCAGGATTGAGGACCGGACGCCCAACGTCAAGGGCGGCAGAAAAAAGGGCGGTTCCCGCGCTGGGAACCGCCCCAAAAAGGCAAGAGAGGCTATCGAGATTGGCTAGGCTGCCTTGGCCTTACCCGCAACGGCTGCATTGAGGGCCTGGTCAAGGTCGGCCAGGATGTCGTCGATGTGCTCGATGCCGACGGAGAGGCGCAGGTAGCCCGGCGTGACCCCGGTGGCGAGCCGCTCTTCCGGCTTCAGCTGCTGGTGGGTGGTGCTGGCCGGGTGGATGGCCAGGGTGCGCGTGTCGCCGATGTTGGCGACGTGATAGATCATCTGCAGGGAATCGATGAAGCGGGCGCCGGTTTCCTCCGTGGCGTCCTTGATCTCGAAGCCGACCAGGCCGCCGCGGCCTTCGGTCAGGTATTTCTCGGTCCGTTCGCTCCGGTCGTCCGGTGTCATGCCGGGATAGATCACCTTCGCCACACGGCTGTCCCCGGACAGGTAGTCGGCGACCGCCTGGGCATTGCGGCAGTGTTCGCGCATGCGTAAGGAAAGCGTTTCCAGGCCCTGGATGAAGTTGAAGGTGTTGAAGGGGCTGAGCGCCGTGCCGAGATCCCGCAGCAGGGTGCAGCGCGCCTTGACGATATAGGCCACCGGCCCCAGTTCCTTCGTCGCCACGGTCCAGACCGCGCCGTGGTAGCTGGGGTCCGGCTGGTTCAGCATGGGAAAGCGTTCGGCGTGCTGTTCCCAGTCGAAGGTGCCGCCGTCGATGATCACACCGCCGATGGAGTTGCCGTGGCCGCCGATGTACTTGGTGGCCGAATGCACGATGATATGGGCGCCGTGGTCGAAGGGCCGGCAGATGACCGGCGAGGCGGTGTTGTCCATGATCAGCGGCAGGCCGATGTCCTCGGCGATGTCGGCGACCTCACGGATCGGAAAGACCTGGAGTTTCGGGTTCGGCAGGGTCTCGGCATAGAAAGCACGGGTGCGGGCGTCACTGGCGCGGCGGAAGTTTTCCGGATCTGCCGGGTCGACGAAGCGCACTTCGATACCCATGGTCTTCAGCGTATTTGCGAAGAGGTTCCAGGTGCCGCCGTAGAGGTCGGTCGAGGAAACGATGTTGTCCCCGGTCTCGGCGATGTTGAGGATCGAAAGAGTGGTCGCCGCCTGGCCGGAACTGACGGCCAGCGCCGCCGCCCCGCCTTCGACAGCGGCCATGCGCTGCTCGAAGATGTCGTTGGTCGGGTTCATCACCCGCGTATAGATGTTGCCCATCTCGGACAGCTCGAAGAGGCGTGCCGCATGGGCCGAATCCTCGAACTGATAGGAAGTGGTCTGATAGATCGGGACCGCCACCGCATTGGTGGTGGGGTCGGCGCGATAGCCGGCGTGCAGCGCCAGCGATTCAGGTTTCGTCGGGGTCATGATCGCATATCCTCTAATGAAAACATCTCAATTGAAAACAGGTAAAGAACGGAAATGAACTCAGGCAACCAGGGGGCTGGCCGGCGGCAGTGGAATCGGTCGGCGGCGACGGCCTTCCGCCACCTCGATGTGGTGCACGATTGCCGCATTGACGGTCGCGGAGTGGGTCAGCGGTGCCATATGACCAGCGGTAAAGATCTGCGTTCCCGTTGCCCTGCCGGTGACGTCCGTCAGCAGTTCGGTCAACCGCCGACTTACTTCAGGTGAACGCGCACCGAAGATGGTCTGCAGGGGCAGATCAAGGCCGGCGACATCCTTGATCGGCCAGGCCTCGGCGAGCACGGCCTCAAAGTTCCGAAGAACCGATTTGGCCTGCCGCGCCAGGGCCTGGCGCTTCGGCTGCGCCAACCTCTGCCAGGCATCCTTGCCGGACCAGAAGTCAACAAAAGCCTCCATGCCGTGTGCCGGCCAACCGGCAGCGACAGCACCCCGGACACGATCGCGCAGCCCCAAAATCTGCCGGTAAAGCGTCGTTTCCGTCTTTCCCGCGCGCCGGTTCCCGGCTGTGGAGAGCAAATGGAACAGGACCGGCTCGATCAGGGTCAAGCTGCTGATCCTCTGGGGGGCCAGCAAAGCAAGCTTCAGCGCAACGGCACCGCCATAGGAATGCCCGACGAGATGAAACGGCCCCGGCGGCAGGCCGGCATGCCGCAGCAGCCAGTCCGCCTCCCGCGCCAGATCCGCCGGCGCCATCAGCACCGAACTCTCCGCCGCCTCGCCGTAACCCGGCAGATCGGGGGTCAGAACCTCTCGCTCCCAGGCGAGATAATCGCCCAAGGCCTTCCACTGCCCGCCGGAGGAAGCCGAGCTGTGCAGCGCGAGAACCGGCAGACGCACGCTCCGCCGGCCCCGCTGAGCGCTTGCGCCTTCTTGTACCACCCGCCCCTGGCACAGAGGATTGTGGTTATCAAGAAGGATCATCGGTCAGGCCGCCTGCTCGCTTGAGCAGGCGTGGCAGATCGCCTCGATGTGGCGATGATCCGTACCGCAACAACCGCCAAGAACCGTCACTTGTGTCAGCAGGCCGCGCAGGCTGCGGTACTGCTGACCCAACTCGCTGGGATTACCGTCGTCCAGTTCCTCCGCCTCGTCCAGTTCTGCATGGCTGAGGCGCGAGGCATTGGCGCGCAGACCCTTGATCCGCTTCACCCAGGCTTCACCAGCTTTGACGCTGCTCTCAAAATGGGTGGGATGCGCACAGTTGATCATAAAGTAGGCGGGGCCGGCGTCGGTGGCGGTGTCGACCGCCTTAATGGCTTCACGCAGGCTTTGACCGGACGGCAGGCGTCCGTCGGTTTCCACGGTGAAGGAGATCGCAACCGGCATTCCCTCCGCCTTGGCCGCGCGGGTCAGACCGACTGCCTCATCGACATAGGTCATGGTGATCGCCGTCACCATGTCGGCTTCGCTCCCGGCGAAGGCGGCGATCTGTTTTCGGTGATAGGCTTCCGCTTCCATAGCGGTCATCATGTCACCCGGATCGTAACCGTCGCCGCGCGGGCCAACGCAGCCGCTGATCACCATGGGCGCTGCCGCAGTTTCCATCTCATCGCGCAGAGCCGCCAGGAAGGTGACCGAGTCCTTGTTAACCTGGGCGATTGCCGCCTCGGAGTATCCGAGCTTCGAACCCCAGTCGGCCGAGGCGCGCCAGGTCGGGCTTTCGAAAATGAAACCGACGCCGTTATCCCTGGCGATTCCGGCATGGCGCGTGAAGTAGCGCCGCAGCGCGTCGCGCCCTTCTCTCTTGTTCATCAGATCGAAGGCGGCGAAATAGGGCAGGTCGAGACCGTCGTGAAAAATCAGCGTGGTTTCGATACCGCCATCGGTGAGAAACAGGTTGCCATCCAGTTGCGGCAAGCTGGCGCGGTACTTGGCGCTGCGCGCCTCATTTACTTCGGCCATCGGGGCCTCCCAAACTATTGATGCAGGATCGAACCTGCGATGGGAGAGCAACCTAGGCCCTGTCTATTTCTCGATGATTTCGCGCTTTAGAAACAAAGGACATGAACGGCGGGCAGACTGAAACGCCGCAGAAACCGCTAACTCGTATACTTGATTCAAGAACTTGCTTCGAATTTCAGGCTTGCGGCACTGGCATTCAAAGGGCCGCTGCAATCGACCTGGCGGCTGTCGCAGTCCAGATCCGCCATGCCCCAATCGAAAAGTGTGAGTGCCTGCGGCTGCAATCGACAGATAACATCTGACGTTTGAAGCAGCGCGACGGGCGACGTCAGGCCGATCCGATTGATGTGATGGCTCGGCCGTCCGTAAAAGCGCGTTAAGGCAGGCGCTCGTCTTCGCGCGCCACGACAAAGAGCAGACGATCGACCATCCCGGCGGGGTCACAGAACGCAAAGGCGGCGCGAAACACCTGGACAAACTCGCGGCCTTCGCAGGGTAAGGGCGCATGGGAAAACAAAGGGCCCGAACCGGCGATCAACTGATCGATTTCCGCTTTACGTTCAACCAGCGCCTGCTTGGGGAGATCCTGGCCGAATGTCTTGCCTTGATAGTCGCGACCGAACAGCTCGGTACAGCCGGTGCCACAGATCGCGTAACTCCAGGACTGCGCCAAGGCCGGGTCGGCATCGCTGTCCCGCTTCAGCAACAAAACCCAAGGCAGCAAGTCCTTGTGCTGCGCCGGGTCGAAGGCCGACCAGGGCAGCGAAGAGCCCCCGTTGGATGCCAGGGTCCAGAAGGCAGCAAAGGCCGCCACCGGATGGGTCTCCGGAACATCCAATACGGAGATCTGCTGATAGGACATTCTAAATCAATCTACAGTTGTTTTGCATACCCGAATGTGATCCGAGGATGGTAAACATTTCATAAAGAAAACCGGGGCGCCAAGATCGGCCCCCTGTCGGTTCCATGTCGGTCCGGCGACAATCAACGGCCTGCCCGATGCCCCGCCAGACCTGATACAGTAGTGGTTTCGGTCGGCAGAACCGTCTGACCGCCAGGTAGAAACACGCCAGCATTCGGGCCAAGATTTAGGCCAAGATTTGGAACGTATGTTCGAACTACGCGACATTGAGATCCTGAACGACATTGTCCAGGCAGGGGGCTTTCGGGCAGCCGCACAGAAACACGACATATCCCAATCGGCCATCTCCTCGCGGATTGCCGCACTCGAAAAGCGGCTTGGGATCGCGCTGTTCGATCGCAGTAACCGCCGGGTCCGGCTGACGCCGGCGGGCCGCCGTTTTTTGGAAGAGGCAGAGCGGCTGATCGTCGCCCGCGACCGCATCGTCCAGGAGATAACGAAACCCGGCAGCCTCAGCGGAACGATCCGCATCGGCGTTGCCGAGACGATCGTGCATACGATTCTGTCCGATATGCTGAACAAGCTGAAGAGCGACCACCAGAAGGTTCGCTTCGAACTCTCGGTCGATACCTCCGAGCAGCTTTCCAACGCACTCGCCGATGACCGCATCGATGTCGCGATCCTGCTGCAGGATTCGGTACCGCGGGGGGCGACGGCCAGCCCCCTGACGCCTGTCGCTCTTGACTGGTACTGCGCCGATATGATGGCCCTGCCCGCCCACCTGCTTTCGCTACGGGAATTGATCGGCCATTCCATCGTGACCTTCCCCAAATCCACGACGCCCTATCGGGAACTGGAAACGCAGCTTTCCGCGCCCGATATTCCGCAGCCGGATCTGCACGGCTGTGCCTCGCTCTCGACCATTATCCACTTGGTCAGTGACGGATTCGGCATCGGCATCCTACCGATCCTGATGGCGGAGGGCGAAGTTCGGCGCGGGAAATTGAAGCAGATCCCAACCTGCGAAGCCGCCAGACTCAATGCCCTGCGTTTCGCCGTGGCCTACATGCCCGCAAGAAACCGCGAGGTGGGGGAAACAGTTACCGCAGCCGCGAAACTGTTTGATCGTAATGATCTGTAAAATCGATCATAAAATTATTATTACGATCCATTGACAAGATCGTTTGGTTCGCTCTTGAATGTCCTGAACAGGGATAAGAGCGACATGAATGCGCTTGAGGCCAATTTGACAACCAACGCCGCCACCGATCTGTCCGCGCTGTCTCCACAGGCGCTGCGGAGAGAGATTCGCAGCGGTCACTCACCCGGACCGACTGCCGGTTATGCACCGGGCTTCCTGCAGGGCAACCTGGCAATCCTGCCGGAAAGCTATGCAGCGGACTTCCTGCGTTACTGCATGAACAATCCCAAGCCCTGTCCGTTGATCGGCATGTCCGAGGCCGGATCGCCCCTGGTCCCCGCGCTTGGCGACGATCTGGACATCAGAACCGACCTGCCGGCCTATCGGGTCTTTTCCGCCGATGGCAGCTATCGCAGCCTGGTGGACCTGAAGGAAGTCTGGCGGGACGATCTGGTTACCTTCGTGCTGGGCTGCTCTTTCTCTTTCGAAGCGGCCATAGAGCGGGCCGGCCTACCGCTTCGTCATCTGCAGGCCGGGCGGAATGTGCCGATGTACGTCACAACGCTGGAGACGAAGGCGGCGGGCGCCTTTCACGGCCCGCTGGTCGTTTCCATGCGGGCCTTCAAGCCTGCACACGCAATTCAGGCCGTGCTTCTGTCCGACCGCTTTCGTCTCGCACACGGCGCGCCGGTTCATATCGGCGATCCGGCACAGATCGGTATCAAAGATCTGATGCAGCCGGAGTTCGGCGATGCCCCGGTTCTGGAACCAGGCGACATCCCGGTCTTCTGGGCCTGCGGCGTGACGCCTCAAGCCGCCATCGCCAATGCCGCCACCGATCTTGCCATTACCCATGAGCCGGGATGCATGCTGGTCACGGATATCAGAACCGATGCGGCCGAGTTTGTTCTCGGTGCGGCTTACTTTGATGCGACGGCGGGCACCACAAACGCCGCCTAGGCCCGATACCAACCGAAGGGGAATTCACCATGACACTATCATTCAGCCGTCTTTTAGCTGTACCGGCAATGGCTGTCGCCATGACAGCGGCACCGGCAGTTGCGCAAGACATCTCGGTCGTCGGAAGCTGGAGCGGCCTGCCGCTGCACAAGCAGTACGAAAACCCGTTCTGGAGCAAGACGCTGCCGGAGGCCTCCAACGGCGCAATCGCGGTCCAGATTACCACTCATGACCAGATGGGCATCAAAGGCGGCGATGTCTTCCGCCTGCTGAGCGACGGCGTGTTCGATGTCGGCATGACGGTTGCCGACTATGCGGTCGCCGACGCCCCGGAGCTGGAGGGCCTCGACGTGCCCCTGGTCGCCACCACAGCCGATCAGGCCCGCGCCATGGTCGATGCGGCAAGGCCGATGGTCGCCGACATCTACAAAGACCGTTTCAACGCCAAGCTCCTGGCCATCGCGCCCTATCCGCCGCAGGTCGTTTTCTGCAAGGGCGCAGTCGCCTCGCTCGGCGACCTGAAGGGTAAAAAGGTACGCGGCTCCGGCCGGATGACGATCAAGCTTCTCGAAGCCCTGGGCGCCGAGGGCGTCAATGTCGGCTTCGCCGAGGTACCCGGCGCCCTGGAAAGAGGCGTGATCGACTGTGCCGTCACCGGCGCCGGTTCCGGCTACAATGCCGGCTGGTGGGAAGTATCCGATCATCTGATGCCGATACCGCTTGGCGGCTGGGATTCGGTCGTAACTGCCATGAACATGGACAAATGGGACAGCCTGTCATCTGAAACACAGACGCTGATCCAGGCTCAGATCAAGGACGGGCTGGAAACGCCGGCCTGGGAAACGGCGGAGGGTGCGCTGGCCACGGACATCGCCTGTCTGACCGGCAACGGGGACTGCCCGCTGGGCAAGGCCGCCGGCATGACCCTGGTGAGCGTCAGCGACGCGGATGAGGCCCAGGCCAGGTCGATTCTGACCGAGACGGTGCTGCCGGAGTGGGCCGAACGCGCCGGCGACGATTGGGCCAGGCGCTGGAACGATAGCGTCGGCAAAACGGTCGGCGTTACAATCCCGCTGAAATAGGCTGAGAGCAATGCGGCGGAGGGCCTTTCTCGATGATCGATAACATCCTCATGGCCCTCCGTCACATCAACCGGCGGATCGCCCTGGTCGTCGGCGCCGTACTCGTCGTGACCATCGTCTTCATTCTGCTCGACATCACGCTGCGCCAGTTCGGCGCTTCCTTCGGCGGCTCGGAAGAGATTTCCGGATACGTCATGGCCGGTGTCGCCAGTTGGGGGCTGGCCTTTGCCCTGATGGAACAGGCCCACGTCAGAATCGACTTCGTCCGGCTGAGGTTCCGTTCCAGGGGAAGGGCGCTGATGGATCTCATCGCAATCCTCGCCCTGGCAGCAACCTCAAGCGTTATCGCCATCCATGCCTGGACGGTTCTGAGCAAGACCTTGGTGCGCGGATCGACGGCGAATACCTTTCTTGAAACCCCACTTTGGATTCCGCAGTCGGTCTGGTTCTCCGGCTGGGTCTGGTTCGCGGTCTCCTCCTGCCTGATGGCCCTGCTGACCGCCACGCTTCTGTTGAAACGCGACCTGAAGCGGCTGGACAGTATCGTGGGAACCCGCGGCGAGACGGAGACAGAGGTATGATCTGGGCGGTGACCGTCGGGCTTCTGGGCCTGCTTTCCCTGTCGATTCCCGTCGGCATCGTCCTGTTCCTGCTGGGCTTCGGCATCGATCACTTTTTTTCACCGCTCCCCCTGATACGCGGGCTCGGACAGGTGGTCTGGTCGTCGTCCAGCTCCTCCACCCTGATCGCCATCCCCTTCTTTGTCTTCCTTGGGGAGATTTTCGTTCGCGGCGGTATTGCCGAGCGCACCTATGCCTCGCTCGACAAGTGGTTTTCCTGGATGCCGGGGGGATTGATCCACGCCAATATCGGAACAGCGACCGTGTTTTCCGCGACCTCCGGCTCATCGGTCGCCACTGCCGCCACCGTTGCAACCGTCGCGATGCCGCAGGCCGAGAAGCTCGGCTACGACCCGCGCCTTTTTTCCGGCGCCATCGCCGCCGGCGGCACGCTCGGCATCATGATCCCGCCGTCGATCAATCTCATCGTCTATGGCTTCCTGACGGAGACATCGATCCCCCAGCTGTTTCTCGCCGGTCTGCTGCCCGGGCTGCTGATGGCCGCCGCCTTCATGGCGGTGACAATGCTGATCTGCAAAGCAAAACCGGAACTCGGCGGCGCACAGCGCAGCTTTTCCTGGCGCGAGCGCTTTGCGAGCCTGACTCAGCTGGGGCCGATCCTGCTGCTCTTTCTCGTCGTCATCGGCTCCATCTATGCCGGCTGGGCGACCCCGACGGAATCAGCCGCTGTCGGTGTTGCCATCGCCTTTACGATCACCCTGGCGAGCGGCGGCGTGAACGCCACAATGATGCGCGACTGCCTCTATGGCACGATCCGCATCACGGCGATGATCATGCTGGTCATCACCGGCGCCTACTTCCTGAACTTCACCCTGGCCTCCGCCGGCCTGGGCCGGCAGTTGCAGGAGCTGCTCACCGGCCTCGGCCTGGGCGCCTATGGGACACTGCTTTTTGTCATCGCGCTTTACATCGTGCTCGGCTTTTTCATCGAAACCCTGTCCCTGATGGTCGCCACGATCCCCATCGTCGTGCCCATTGTCATCGGCTTCGGCTTCGACAAGGTCTGGTTCGGCATCCTGATGATCGTGTTGATCGAGATGGCGCTGATCACGCCCCCTGTCGGCCTGAACCTCTACGTCGTACAGGGCGCGCGAAGATCGGGGACGCTATCCGATGTCATGATCGGCGCCATCCCCTTTGTTCTGGTCATGCTGGTGATGGCGGCGCTGCTGGTCATCGAGCCACGCCTGGCCTTGTTCCTACCGTCGAGCCTCTGAGGCTCCCTCCCCCTCGAAACTCCCCAGGACCCCTTCATGCGTTTTAGCTGCGGCAACGACCTGCTTGATATCGACGTTAACCATTGCATTGTGGCCGGCTGGACCGGCCGCGACCCGGCTGCGATCCAGCACCATGTGGACGAGTTGGCACAGATCGGCGTGGCGCCGCCGTCGGCGGTGCCGCTCTACTACCGGGTTTCCTCCAGCCTCCTGACCCAGGCATCGGTGATCGAGGTCGTTGGGCCCGGCACTTCCGGCGAGGTCGAGCCCTTACTGATTCAACAGCAAGGGGCTCTCTACCTGGGCCTTGCGTCCGACCACACGGACCGCGACCTGGAGGCGCACTCCGTCGCCCTGTCCAAGCAGGCCTGCGCCAAACCCGCAGCCACTGCTCTCTGGCGCTTCGAAGGGGTGGCGGGCCACCTCGACGACATCATGCTGAATTCCTGGATCCGTGAAGGCGATGGTGACGCCTGGGTACCCTATCAAAGCGGCAGCCTGGGCGCGATCCGACCACTCGCCGACCTGATAGAGGGCTCCGGGATAACGGCGGCCGCATCCGACAGTGCAGCGGCCATGCTTTGCGGCACCCTCGGTGTGTCGAGCGGCGGCGTCCGCTCGGCAAGCGCCTTTCGCATGGAACTGAAGGACCCGGTCCTTGACCGCTCGATCACACATGCCTACGACATTGTCACATTGCCGATCATCGCCTGATCGGCGGGAAAGGGCCAAACCATGGGACAGCTCGTCGCAAAGGCCGAAGCCGCCATCGCGAAAGTAACGGCGCTCGGCGAAAAGGCCTCGGCGATCTTCGTCGAGTTCACGCCGGCGCGTATCCTGGCCGATGCCGAGCGCGTCGAGAAACTGGCTGCGAAGGCCGGCGGCAGGCTTCCCCTGGAAGGCCTGCTGGTTTCGGTGAAGGATCTCTACGACGAGGCCAGCCAACGCACGACAGCCGGCTCGCGGCTGCTCCAGGACAGAGATACGGCTACACAGGACTGCCCCATCGTGGACCGGATCAAGGCGGCCGGCGGAATTCCCTTCGGCCGCACCAGCATGAGCGAATTCGCCTTCTCCGGCGTCGGCCTCAACCCGCACCACGGCACGCCCGGCAATGTCTTCGACGAGGACCGCATCCCCGGCGGCTCCACCTCCGGCGGCGCGCTCTCGGTCGCGCTCGGCCTCTGCGACATCGCCCTGGGAACGGATACCGGCGGTTCGGTGCGCATCCCTGCCGCCGTCAACGGCCTCTATGGGTTCAAGCCCAGCCAGGATGCGGTGCCGGCCGAAGGTATTCATCCGCTGGCCCCCACCTTCGATACCGCCGGGCCGTTGGCGGCAGACCTGGAAACCACGGTCCGCGCCTATGCGGTGATGAGCGCCAGCGAAGCGTCGATCACGCCCGCACCGGCAGCAAGACGCCTTGCGCTGCCGCTGGGCGCCTTCGTCAACGACCTGGACACGGCAACGGCGCGCCACTTCGAGGCCGCCGCCGCGGCGCTCGAAAAGGCCGGCCATCGCCTGGAGGAACTTGATCTCGGGTTTCTGCAGGACGCCATCGGCGTCAACCGCATCATCGTCCCCGTTGAGGCCTACAGGATTTATAACCAGGACCTGGAAAGGCTGGAGACCCTCGGCGACCCTCGAGTGCTGAAACGCATTCGATTTGGCGAAACCCTGTCCACCGCCGAGATCGAAGAGGCTTATGGGTTACGCGCCGAAACCGTCCGGCGCTTCGATGCCGCGCTTGCCGGCTACGACGCGCTGATCGCCCCCACCTTGCGGACCGAGCCCCCGACCATCGCGGAGACCGAGGCGGAGTTCGACCGCTGCAACGCGGCGATGCTGCGCAACACCTCCCTGCTCAATCTTGCTGACGCCTGTGCCCTGTCGATGCCTTTGCGCAAGACGGCGGATCAACCGGGCGACCGCCCCGGCGCCCTCATGCTGGCTGCCCCGAAGGGACAGGACTGGCCTCTGCTGGACCTGGCAAGGCAGCTCGACGCACTGGATCTTTGAACCGACCACGGCGTCGACCGGGCCAAGCTCAAACCCCGTGGCTGCCGGAATAGGCCGGCAGCGCCGACATCGGCAGGCCCGCCAGCGCCTCGGCTTTGGCTTTGTAGACCTCAACGCGCAGCGGGAAACAACGCGCTTCCTCGCTGGAATGGCTGGTACCGCAGTCGCCACCGGGACAGGCGGAAAGCGCCCCAAGCAGATCCATCTCAGCAAAGAACTCAAGATAGTCGCCGGTTCGTGCCGGACTGGCCTTCATGAAGTACTGATGGGTATCGGCCGTAAATCCGGTGCACATGAAGACATTGAGGACGTCATGGACGTGCTTCTCGGCCTCGTCCAACGCCAGCCCGGTCTTCGCGGCCAAGGCCCTGGTGAAGTTGGAGTGACAACAGTGATGGTAGTCGGTTCCGTTCAGCAGCTTGTTCGTGTAGGGGTCGCAGCGCGTGCCGATGACGTCATGCACGCTGCCGCCATCGCCATCCCATCCATACCAGTCCAGCGTATCCTGCGTGATTGTCGCCATGGGACGCAGATGGGGAAGATTGCTCCAAAGCCTGTCCCCGACACTCACATGGGTACCATGCAGGGCCCTGGTTTTGCCGCTGAAGAAGCGCTCGCCAAGGTCGTTGGCATTCCACAGGTTCAGATCGCCGACCTGTGAGCCATCCGAACAGACGATCCTGAAAAAATGCCCCGACGGCACCTCGAACGTGGCCGCGTCTCTCGGCTGGACAAAGACCTCATGAATCAGGGTGAGTTCCTGCCTTGCGCGCCCATAAAGCGCGCTGTCGAAGGCGGGCAGGTTGTCTATCGGGTAGCAGACCACCGGGCGAATGGACCGGCGTTCCGCCGCATCTGACGGGGGCGAATTCTGGGGGGATAGCTTCATGAACAGGTCTTTCTTCGGGTTCTCACGACGTACCGGCACCCGCTTACGCGCGGGCAGGGCTGACTGTCAAAACTTGAAACGGGGTTCTGGAAGGCAGGCAAGTCCAATGCCGGCAGAAAACGCGCTTCCCCACCATCGGCCCCATTCTTGTCTAGATCGGATCATGTTTTGACGGAACCACTTCGTGGTTGCGCCAAAACATGTGAATCCGATCGCCATCAAACAGTTAGAGCAGATTCACCCGGTCGATGGGTCGCCTTCGGCGATTCCATCCGACCGGGATCTGCTCTAGGGGACCATTCCAGCAAATATTGCCGATTGGAAACAGCCCTTTATCGGGAACTTGGAAAAACGGCTATGCTTTCCGGCGGAACCCTGACGTGCCATTCCCGGCCGTGAGTTCCTGCCAGCGTCGGACAAGATAGTTATGCTCATCCATGATGGAGTTCCAGACACCGATATTGGCGAAACGCTGCCAATAGGACCCACCGTTCCGGGATTCGCCGGCCCGCACGACGACCTTGCCATCCGGCCCCGGCAGATCGCAGGCGGCGACTTTGCCCATGTACCAATAGTCCCACTCGTCATCCGAAAGATGTTCGCGAATCCGCTCCGGAACCGAAAAGTAATATCCCTGCCGCGCCATCATCGCACCGGCCCAGCCGGACATCCACCAGTTGAGGTATTCGTACACCGCCTCAAGCGTCCGCCCTTCTGTGCGTGAAGAGATGCACATCCCGCCCTGCCAGGCGCGATAGCCTTGCTTGGGGGCCGCGTAGCGAACCGGTATGCCACGCCCTTTGAGTCGCATCACACTTGGCGACCACATGCTTTCTATCGCGACATCACGCCGGGCCATAAGCTCGTCGGCTTCGGCGAAGGAATTCCAAAACGCCTTGAAGTATCCGGTCTTCTTTCTCTCCAGCAGGATATCGATGAGGCAGTCGATCTCCTGCAGCGTCATGTTTCCGATATCGTTGAACGCCATCAGGCCCTGTGCCTCGGCGGCGAGCGCGGCATCGATGACACCGATCGCCGGGTCGTTGACCAGCGCGACCTTGCCGCGCCAGCGCTCGTCCAGCAACCAGCCCCAACTCTCCGTTTCGTAAGGAACGCCGGCCGCCACTTCTTCCAGGTTGTAGCCGAAGCTGTCTACGTTATGGGCCCCCGGCAGCATACTGATCTTGCCGTTGGGCGACGGCCCGAGCCCGCGTCCCGGATGGACATACAGCCGGTTCACCGGATTGTCGCCATGCCCGAAGCGCGCCTCAGGGGTAAGCCGCCCTTCCTTGGCCAGGGTGTTGACCTCGTTCCAGAGATCGATGCGGCTGACATCGATGGGTTGTATGGCGCCGGAAAGCCACAACAGCTCAACACTATGAAACCATTGATCGTAGACGTCGTAGCAGTCCGGCCGCATCACCCCTTTTGCCTGCGCCGCTACACCATCAAGGGCTTCATACTCCAGTACGATGCCAAGATCTTCTTCGGCCTTTTCTCTTACCTGCTCGATCAGCGTCACGCCGGTCCCCAGCACCCGAAGGACCGGTTTGCCTGCCGTGCGGACGTTCGGCGCTACCGGTTTGCTCTTTTCGCGCGGCTTTACCACCCGCCCCTCTTCTCAGAAGGCGCGCGCCTTCGATCGCTCCGGGTTACCGCCTGCATCGTCAAGCCTTTCGTCTGAGCACGTAGGAACCGCTCTCATGCAACAGGGCCTGCCAGTGCGGTTCGATCACAATCGTCGTGGTAACCTCCTCGATCACCGCCGGTCCGTCGACTTCGTCTCCGGCCCCGAGCCTCTCGCCGTCATACACCGGACAGTCGACAGCCTTGCCATCGTTGGAAAAGATCATCGGCCGCTGGGATTTCAGGGCGCCTGCAGCACCGGCACCATCGCCCAGATGCGGCGGGTTCGGCTTTTCGACACGGCCGTAGATCGTGCTTTCGATATTTACCACCTCCACCGCATTGTGGCGTTCGGAATAAGTGTAGAGCTGCTCATGGCGTTGGTGAAAAGCCTCCTTCACCTGATCGGCGGTTTCACCGGTGATATCAAAATTTCCGATATCGACGGTACATTCATGGACCTGGCCGACGTAGCGCATATCCATGCTGCGCCTGACGTCGATGTCGGCACGTGCAAAACCATCGGCTTCCAGATGGGCGACCCCCTGCTCTTCAATCTCTGCAAAGAGGTCGTTCAACTGCCCGAACGTAGCGTCACCCTCGAAGCGATGGGGTGCCGAGGCCATATAGTTGTACTTCACGTCGGATATGACCTGGCCAAAGGCGCAGAGGCCCGAGGCCAGCTTGGGCACCAGGACGCTGTCGATCCCCATCTCGCGCGCCAGGGCCGTGATGTGGGCCGCCCCCGCGCCGCCGGCCGCGACAAGCACGAAATCGCGCGGATCGAAGCCGCGTTCCACCGACACCCGGCGAATACCGTTGACCATGTTGTTGTTCACGATGGTGAAGATACCATAGGCGGCCCGCTCGACGGAAATCTCCAGGGGATCGGCGACACGCTGCTTTATGGCAGCATAGGCTTTGTCACGGTTCAACTGCATGCGGCCGCCGAGCAGCGCGCCGGGATTGACGTATCCCAGCACGATGTTGGCATCGGTGACGGTCGGCTCGGTACCTCCCTGGCCGTAGCAGACAGGGCCCGGATCGGCCCCGGCGCTCTGCGGTCCCACCTGCAGAAGCCCCATATCGTCGATCCAGCCGATCGAGCCGCCGCCGGCCCCCAGAGTTTCCACCTGGATCATCGGCACCCCGATGCGGTAGCGCAGGAAATCGATGTTCTTGTTGAGGTTGGTGTTGCCGTCCTTGGTCAGGGTTATGTCGAAGGAGGTGCCACCCATATCGACGGTGATGACGTTCTTCTGGTCGAAGGGATCGGAGACGAAGAGCCCCGCCTGCGGCGCAGAAGCCGGGCCGGAGTTGATGGCGTAAACCGAGCGGTCGGTCATCGCACCGCCGATGGCAAGGCCGCCATTCGACTGAAAATAACGCACCGGATACTTGGCGCCGTGATCGGCGAAATAGCGGTCCACCGAGTCCACGTAGCGCTTCAGGGTCGGCCCGAGATAAGCATTGGTCACCGCCGTCGAGGTGCGCGTGTACTCGCGGACCTGGGGGTAGAGCTCACTCCCGACCGTCAGGAAGCTCCCCGGCATCATCTCGCGGACGATCTCCGCCGCACGCCGCTCATGCGCCGGATTGAGCACCGACCACAGCAGGGATATGGCAACCGCCTCCACTCCCTCTTCCAGGAAGAGGGTACAGGCCGCCCGTACATCTTCTTCGACGAGTGCGGTCCTTACACTGCCGTTCGACAGCACGCGTTCGCGAACGCCGCGGCGAAGGTAGCGCGGCACCAGCATCTGTGCCGGCGGGTATTCGGCATCGTAGCGATAGCCGTCTTCCTTGTGGCCGAGCCGGATCTCCAAGGAGTCTTCATGCCCCGCCGTGCAGATCAGGCCGGTTTTCGCACCCTTGTGCTGGATCAGGGCATTGAGGCCAACGGTCGTGCCGTTGATGCAGAGATCGCACTGGGAAATGATCTCTTCCTGCTTCAGGCCGAGACCTTCGGCCATCAGCGACAGCCCGTTCTCAATCGCCTTCGTCGGATCCTCAGGTGTGGACAGGGTCTTGAAAAGGCTGACATTTCCGGCATCACCGGCCAGCACGAAGTCCGTGAACGTGCCGCCCGCATCGACACCCAGACGATATTTAGTACGCATAACCAAACCCTCCCCTTACCGGATTCCAGCCCGGGCCTTGATCCCTGCCTGTCGGTTTTGTTGTAACTGCCTGGTGCAACGTCATTGCGCCGCCACCAGATCGGCCCGCAGGCTGTCGGTCGCCGCCCGGTCGATCTCAAGCCCTTCCGCATCCTTGATGACGACGCCGTAGTCCTGGCGCGCGCCTTCGATCGACACGAGCTGGTTTTTCACGTCGTGCAGAACCTTCTCGACCGGCCGCTCAAAGGGATTGCCGTAGCCGCCGCCGCCCGGGTTCATGTTGGCCGCCCGCTCGCCCGGATTGATCGTCTCAATGACGTTGGTCTTGATCAGATCGACCCTGTCTTCGCGGCTGATCTCGATGCGCCCGACCTTGGGTTCGGTCATCTGAGACTTCGCCCCCGCCGCGCCGACGGCTGGAATACGCCGCCCCTCGCCGAAGGTTATGAAGGTCATCGGTTTGTCGATCGGCTCGACCTCCCAACAGGTGCCGGAGCCGCCGCGATATTTGCCGGCACCCCCAGAATCGGTCATCAGGCTGTAGCGGTGAATGATGATGGGGTAGGAGTATTCGAGCAGCTCGACATCGCCGGAGGTCAGCGCCCCGAAGCAGCACTCCGGCCCGCAGGCGTGCCAGCCGTCCTGCTGCGGCGTGGCACCGGCCCCGGAGATGATGGAGGCCAGCACCATGGTGACGTACTCCTCATCGTGGCGGGTGTCCCAACCGGCGATGTTGCAGCCGTTGGCATGGCCCCAGGAGGCCGAGACGAGATCCGGCACCGCCTGCTCGAAGGCCAGGCGAACCGCATCGGTCAGGGTTTCCATCGGGGTCGTCGTACAGTTCATGTGGGGTGCCGGTTCCTTTGCGTTGCAAAGGGTGCCCTTGGGGCCCATGTCGACCGATACGCAGCGGTAGAGGCCCTCGTTATAGGGCGGCGGCAGCTGCGCGAACATCATCACACCCAGATAAACGCCGGAATAGGAATTGCCCTCGTAGGAATTGATGAAGTAGGGCACCTGGGGCGGGCTATCGATCTTGATGTGGCAGTTGTCATCCTCGATGGTCACCGTCGCGGTGATCTCCATGTCGCCGAGTCCATGGCCGGCGTCTTCGACGATGGCCGTTCCGCTATAGGTCCCGTCCGGCACTTTTTTCATCAGCGTCCGCATCTGGCGGTCCGCCATGCCCATCAGCTCGTCGATACAGGCGCGCACTTCCTCCAGGCCGTACTTGTCGAGCAGGGCGATGAGGTTGCGCTCACCGACCTGCACGGCACCCAGCTGCGCGTTGAAGTCGCCTTCCTGGTCCCGGCGCGCCCGCAGGTTCGTCAGGATCATGTTCATCACGTCGTAGCGTTTCACACCCTTGTCGAAAATCTTGACCGGGGGAATCCGCAGGCCCTCCGCATAGAGCTCCTTGGCATCCGGGTTGTAGCCCGCGGGTACCGGGCCGCCGATATCGGTAAGATGGCCCTTGCAGACGGCCCAGAAAACCAGCTCGCCCTTGTAGAACACCGGCTTGTACATGCAGGTGTCGATCATGTGCGAGCCCATGTAGGCCGGATCGTTGTGCATCAGCACGTCGCCGGGGTGGATGTCGTCACCGAAGTAGCCGGCAACGCATTTCATCGCCGGGATCAGCGAGCCGAGGTGGATGGGAATATCCTGCCCCTGCATGATCATCTCCGGGACGTGATTGAAGATCGCATTGGAATAGTCGTGCGCCAGATTGAAGACGCTCGACCTTGCGGTGTTTTCCAGCGCCACGGTCATCTCGCGCTGTGTCGTCTCCAGAACGCCACGAACCACTGATAGTGTAATCGGGTCGACTTTCTTCGCCATGATCTTGCTCCTGAAAGTTCATCCCGGCGCGAATGCCGTCGCCGGGGTTTACGCCGCGTCGTTTTTTCTATCGAGATCGCCTGCCAAAGCGTTGAAGGCGGAGAGCGAATCGGCGATCTCCGCCTTGGCGATATCCCGGACGATGAAGACGATGCGCGACCGCCTGTCGTCGTCCGGCCAGTTCTTCATGTGCACAGGGGAATGCACGATATGCTGAACGCCGTGAATCACCACCGGCGTGGCCACCCCCACGACATTGAGTATGCCCTTCACCCGCAGCACGTCCTCGCCCCTGCTTTGCAGGAGCATGGTCAGCCAGATGCCGAAGGCGGTCCAATCCATCGGTTTGTCGAAAGTCAGGGCGAATGCCGTAATCCGCTTGTCGTGACGGTTCACGTCATGACGATGCGGCTTGCCACGATCATCGCCCTCGTCATGCCGGCTCGCCTCAAGCCAAAGCTCTATTTCCCGTAGCTTGTGATTTTCGTCATGAACGTCCTGGGCCAACAGCAGGGCGGGATCGACCGGGCCGTCAGCGGCCTCGATCACCGGCACCATGGGGTTGATCCGCCTGATCGCCTCGCGGGCCTTCTTCACTTTGCCCGGCTTGGCCAGGTCGGTCTTGGTCAGGACGATCCGGTCGGCGACCGCGATCTGCTTCACCGATTCCGGCTGCCGGCGCAAGTGCAGCCGGGCGTTCACCGCATCGACCGTGGCGATCACATTGCCAAGGCGGAAGTGATGACGGATCACGCTTTCCGAGGTGATGGTCGACAAAATCGGCGCCGGATCGGCCAGGCCCGTGGTTTCGATCACCAGGCGCCGAAAGGCTGGAATCTCACCGCATTCCCGGCGTGAGTAAAGATCGCGGATCGCGTCTTTCAGATCCCCCCTGATGGTGCAGCAGATGCAACCGCTCTGCAGCAGCAGGGTGTTCTCGTCGATTTCCTCAAGAAGGTGGTGATCCAAGCCGATTTCGCCGAATTCGTTGATCAGAACGGCCGTATCGGCAAAGGCGTCGGAGGTCAGCAGGCGCTGCAGCAGCGTGGTTTTCCCGCTGCCCAGAAAGCCGGTGATGATGTTGACCGGAATATGATCAGACGCGCCGGTCATCGCTTACTGCCCCGCCGTCTGGTTGCGAAGGCGTGCCAGAACCGCCGGGTCCGTCGGATCGAGCGGGCGCCCGATCATCTGCTCCGCCGCCGGCCAGACCGCCATCAGGTTGTCGACGATTTCGGTTTTGCCGGTGCGGCTGCTCAGAATGAACGATTGGCCCTGCCAGTCATCGAGGCGCAGGGCATAGATCTTCAGGATCTCGTTGATCAGTTTCACCCGGCGAAAGCGTTCCTGCCGCCGCGGCCTGACGGCGCTCTGCCCGCCAAAGGTTTCCGGGCTGGCCGACATGTCGGTCCAGTGATCCTCTCCCAGAAGTCCGCATAGGCTGCACATGGCTAAGGTTGCTTTCCCGCTTGGTAATCCGCAGGCGCAGCCGGAGAGGCGGAGGCCTCCCCGACCGCCTGCAGACAGACGGCCTGCTATTTCTTTCTGCCCCGGCCCTTCGCCGCTGCCTTACCCCTTTTCTTGCGCGGGGAGCGGCGGGCGAAATCATCGGCGATCTCGTCGAAGGTCAGGAACTTCACGCCCGGATGGCGAATGATGTAGTTGTAGAGACGCTCCAGCATCATCAGAACCTGCGGGCGGCCCGACACGTCCGGATGGATGGTCATGGTGAACACCCCATAGTCCATCTCGCGATAGACCCAGTCGAACTGGTCGCGCCACATTTCCTCAAGATGACGCGGATTGACGAAGCCATGGCTGTTCGGCGCCTTTTTGATGAACATCATCGGTGGCAGATCGTCGAGGTACCAGTTCGCGGGGATCTCGATGAGATCGGTTTCCGTGCCGCGGACCAGCGGTTTCATCCAGTCCTTAGGTTTTTTCGAGTAGTCGATCTTCGTCCAGCTGTCCCCGACCCGTACATAGTAGGGTGAGAAGTCATTGTGCATCAGACTGTGGTCGTACTTAATGCCCTTCTTCAGCAGCAATTCGTTACTGACGGGGCTGAACTCCCACCAGGGCGCCACATAGCCGGTGGGTCGCTTGCCGGAGAGTTTGGTGATCACGTCGATGCACTTGTCCATCACCGCCTCTTCCTGCTCCGGCGTCATGGCGATGGGATTCTCGTGGGAATAGCCGTGCATTCCGACCTCATGGCCGGCCTGCACCACAGCCTTCATCTCTTTGGGAAAGGTCTCCACCGAGTGGCCGGGGATGAACCAGGTCGTCTTGATGTTCAGGCGGTCGAAAAGCTCAAGCAGGCGCATGGACCCGACTTCGCCCGAGAACAGGCCCCGGGAGATGTCATCGGGCGAGTCCTCGCCCCCGTAGGATCCGAGCCAGCCGGCAACAGCATCGACATCGACACCGAACGCGCAGAGAATTTCCTTGGCCATCTGTCTGATCTCCTTGTTATTTCTTGATCTCGACTTCGACGAAAACGAAGTCGTATTCGTTGGCGTTGATGACGTCATGTTCGACGCCGGCAGAGCGGGCGTAGGATTGGCCGGCGGTGAGCTTGGCCGTCGACTCGCCCTCAGGGCCCTTCAACAGCAGGTTGCCGGTGGTCATCGGCACCACGACGTAGTCCATCTCGTGCCGGTGATAGCCGGTGGCCGCACCGGGCGGGAAGCGCCACTCCGTAACCTTGACGCTGTCGTCGTCGACCTGAACCGTGGGCCTGGCCCGGGGGCGCTCCTCAAGCATGGCCACCTCCCGAGAAACGGCGCACGGCCCGCCATGCCAGGGGTATGAGCGCCGTCGCCAGCATGATCTTCACGGCGTCCGCCAGAAGGAAAGGCAGCACGCCAAACTGCACGGCCTTCTCGATCCCGATGAAACCCGCGAGCCAGGCGGCACCGAGGGCATAGATCACCGCCATGCCCGCCAGCATCGCCGCCGCCGTGGTAAGCGGATGCCTGTCCCATCGGCGCTCGGCGAGCTTGCCCACCAGCACCGCCGCAATAACGAAACCGGCAAGATAACCGCCGGTCGGGCCGGTCATATAGGCGAGACCCAGCCCCTTCTCCGGCGTTCCCGCAAAGACCGGCAGGCCAACAGCGCCCTGGAGGAGGTAGAGACCCAGCGTGGCGAGAGCGAGGCGTGGGCCCAAAGCCATCCCGATGGTCAGCACCACCAGCGTCTGCATGGTCATCGGTACCGGCCAGAACGGCACCTGCAGCTTGCTCGACAGGGCGAGCAACAGGGACCCGGCGATGACCGCAGTCAACTTGAAGACCAGAGAGTCGTTCCTTTGCGGCCAGAGGGCCGAAACCAGAACAGAGTGCATTTCTATTCGCTCCTCATTCTTTCCGGGCTAGCTCAGCGCCGCCCGAACCTTCTCGAGCAGCAACCGCCGCTCCTTTCGTGCTTCCAGGGCCGCCGCCATATCGACCCGGACAAAGCGCGTCGCCGTGTGCGGCTGCAGCTGGCCGATGAAATCCATGTCCGCCGAGATCACCGCACCCAGCGTGAAGTAACCGCCGCCCGAAACCGCATCGCGGTGCAGGACAATCGGTTCCGTTCCCCCCGGCACCTGTATGGAGCCGTAGGGATAGCAACCGTCGACGATATTGGAGGGGTCCGAACCGGCGCCGAAGGGCTGCTCGCGCTCCTCGAACTGGATCGGCCGGCCACCCCGGAAGCGATAGCCCATACGGTCCGCCTCCGGCGCCACTTTCCATTCGTCGTCGAAGAAGTCGCGCCCGGACTGCTCGGTGATCAAACGCCAGTACAGCCCCGGCAGCACCCTGAGTGCCGCAGGCGCGCCCGGCATGCGGCGCAAGCCTTCGGGAATGCTGCGCCCCTCCGCTGCGCCGCCGCCCTCACCCAGGGGCACGATGTCACCGATCGCCAGGGGGCGGCCTTCAACACCGCCAAGCGCACCGATCGGATAGGTGGAGCGGCTGCCCAGCGCGAGCGGCGTGGCGATTCCGCCGGAGATGGCGATATAGATGCGCGCGCCGGTCTTCAAATAATCGAAGGTCAGCAACTGACCGGCACGCACCTTGAACGCCGTCCAACCCGGCTTCTCCTCGCCGTCCACACGAACCGGCATATCGGCCCCGGTAACGGCAACCGTCGCATCGATCTCGAATTCAAGCTGCGGACCCAGGAAAACGCATTCCAGTGCCGCTGCGCCCTCATCGTTGCCGACCAGAAGGTTGGCCGCACGAAGCGCAAAGCGATCCATCGCCCCGGAGATCGGAATGCCCAGATGGAAATACCCAGGGCGGCCGAGATCCTGGACGGTGCTCAAAAGGCCCGGATTGATGACTTTAAACGCCATGGAGGGCCTCCATCAGTTTTGCGTTGTAGCCGTCGATATCCGCGTTGAAGGCGTTGAGATCGAAGGCGACTTCCTTGATGAGGGGCTCGTAGCGGTTGGCCTCGACATCGGCCAGGGTCGCGTCGTACTCCGCCCGGTCGATCGGTTTCCATTTCACGATGTCGCCGGGACTGAAGAACACCATGAAGTCGCGCAGGTATGAAGTCGCCTGGGCCGGGTCATATATGGTCATCGGCGTGATGCCGAACATCTGGTACCCGCCGGCCCCCCGCACCGAGTAGATGCAGGAGAAACAGCCGCCGTAACCCACGGTCTGCTTGGGTGTGTCGGTACGCGGGCGCAGATACTTCGGTACCTCGAGCTGACGCGCCCGCTCCACAAGCTGATAGAGGAACGGCAGACCCGCCACGAAACCGACCATCGACACGAACCAGGGTGAGGAGTGGTGAGCGGTGATGAAATCGGCGGCGCTGTCATAGCCGTTGATCCGCGCCGCATAATCCAGATCCGTTCCCTCCGGGTCCTGATGGCGCTCGCGAAAGCGCATCAGCGTCTCATGGGTCCAGGGATCCTGATAGAACACCGGGATCTCAATGATGCGGGTGTTCAGGCGCTTCTCGGCTTTCTCGGCAACTTTTTCCAGGGCCTTCAGCTCGGTCAACATATCGTCCGGCTTGATCCGGTCGGGATCGAACTTGACCTGAAAGCTGGCATTGGCCGGGCAGACCTCGGTTACGCCGTCGATCTGCGCGGCGCGTACCGCATTGGTCATGGAAAGGCTTTTGAAGAACGCATCGAGCGACATCTCTTCGTCCATCTCGACGAAGATGTGCTCGTCTCCTCCGAAGGTGTATCTGGTTTTCATCGTTCCATCACTCTCCCGTTCCTGCAAGGCGATCTGCGTTTTCTTCCAGCCAGTGCTCCAGCCAGCGCGTGTGAAAGGCGCCGCGCCGCACGTCTTCGTCTTCAGCCAGTGCGACGAATAGAGGTTTCGTCGTTTTCAGGGCACCGAGATCGAGTTCCCTGAGGGCGCGGCGCAAGCGCTCGATGGCGGCTTCGCGCGTGTCGTCATGGACAATCAGCTTGCCGAGCAGGGAGTCGTAGAAGGGCGGAATGGCATAGCCGCTGTAGAGCATGCTGTCGAAGCGCACGCCCGGCCCGCCGGGCACCGCCAAGGTCCCGACCGTGCCGGGAAAGGGCATGAAACCCTTCGACGGATCCTCGGCGTTGATCCTGACTTCGATCGCATGGCCGCGCAGGCGGACCGCCTCCTGGCGCAGGGAAAGGGGTTCTCCCGCCGCAACCCGGATCATCTCCCTCACCAGGTCGATAGCGGTGACAAACTCCGTCACCGGGTGCTCGACCTGAATACGGGTATTCATCTCGATAAAGTAGAAGCCGCCGCTGGCATCGTCGTAGAGGAACTCAACCGTGCCGGCCCCGCGGTAGTCGACGGCGGAAGCGAGCTGCACCGCCGCGGCGCAGAGCGCTTCGCGGGCAGCCTGCGGCAGGGCGGCAGCCGGCGCTTCCTCCCAGACCTTCTGGCGGCGGCGCTGCAGCGAGCACTCGCGCTCGTAGCAATGGATGACGTTCGCGCCGTCACCCAGCACCTGAACCTCGATATGGCGCGCGTCCCGGATGACCTTTTCGACGTAGATACCGCCGTCACCGAAAGCGGCCTGCGCTTCCGCCCGGGCCTGCGGCGCCATTTGATCGAAGGCCGCCAGATCGTCGACAATGCGGATGCCCCGGCCACCGCCGCCGGCGGCGGCCTTGATCATGACCGGAAAGCCGATCTCTTCGACCAGCCGCCGCGCTTCGTCCAGGTCGTCGATGCGCCCGTCGCTGCCCGGCACCGTGGGTACACCGGCAGCGGCTGCCGTCGTGCGCGCGGCAACCTTGTCGCCCATCAGGCGGATGGTGTCGCCAGAGGGGCCGATGAAGACCAGGCCCGCGGCCGCAACCGCATCGGCGAAGTCCGCATTCTCGGAGAAGAAGCCATAACCGGGATGAACCGCGTCGGCGCCAGTCTTGGCCGCCGCCTCCAGAAGGGCTGCCGCATTGAGATACGACTTGGCGGCCTGGGGCGGGCCGATATTCACCGCTTCATCGGCCATTTTCACCGCCAGGGAGTCGGCATCGGCATCGCTGTAGACCTGGACGCTACGGATACCCAGCTCCCGCGCCGCCCGGATGATCCGAACGGCGATCTCCCCGCGGTTGGCGATAAGAAGCGTCTTTATATTCATTTCGGTCCACTCGGCCCTGTCACGCTCAGTCCTCGAGCTCGGCCAGGACCTGCCCCGCTGTCACCGGATCTTCGTTCTCGATCGCGAAAGCCTTGATCTTTCCTTCCGCCTCCGACTTCACCTCGTGAAACGACTTCATCACCTCGATCAGGCCGACGACATCGCCCACGGCGACGCTGTCGCCCTCCGACTTGTAGGCCGGCGCCTCCGGTGAGGGCTTGCGATAGAACGTACCGGGCAGTGGGGAGAGTATTTGCTTCATCGTCATGTCCCTGTATCGGCTGATCGGAGTTGCTGCGCCATCATGCGGCCTTGATGAACGGATCGAGCACGCCGCGCACCGCCTGCGCGACCTCGACCGCATTAGGTGTGTCGGAATGGACGCAGACCGTCTCCGCGCGCACCGGAATGTCGTTGCCTTCGACACTTGCCACACGGCCTTCCTTTACCGCACGCAGGCAGCGGGCCGCGGAGTCTGCGGGGTCAACGGCCTCGTGTTCGCGGGTGATGATCAGGCCGCCGTCCTTGCCGTAGCCAAGGTCCGCGAAGTATTCGGCCAGGAAGGTCATATCGCGCGCCCGGCAGACCTCTTCCTGCTGGGTACCGGCCAGGCCGTAAACAGGAACGCCATAAACGGAAACCGCATCGCAGATGGCTTCCGCCACCGCCTTGTCGCGGGCCGCCATGCCGTAGAGGGAACCATGCGGCTTGATGTGGTTCAGCGCCATGCCCTCGGCATCGAGAAAGGCCTTCAGCGCACCGACCTGATAAAGGATGCAGGCGGTCAGCTCTTCGGGGCGCATTTTCATCTCGCGGCGCCCGAAACCCTGCAGATCGGGCAGGGAGGGATGCGCCCCCACCCGCACGCTGTTGGCTTTCGCAAGGCGCACGGTCTGGCGCATCACCGTGGGGTCGGAGGCGTGAAACCCGCAGGCGACGTTGGCCACGGTTATGAAGGGCATGATGCCCTCGTCATCGCCCATCTTGTAGAGCCCGAAGCTCTCGCCCATGTCGCAGTTGATATCCAGTGCCATCAGCTTTTCCTGTTCTTAAGACTCATTCGATCGGCCATACGGTCTTCAAGCAACCTTGTGCCGCATTTGCGTTCGCAGTTCATCGGTCGCCGCAAGATCGACCTCCTCATCGCCGGTGATCACCACGCCATAAGCCTGGTGGGCGTACTCCAGCGTGCAAAAGCCATCCAGCACGTCCTCGCGCACCTGCTCGGGCGAGCGCTCCAGCGGATCACCGAAGCCGCCGCCGCAAGGCGCGTAGAAGGCCATCACATCACCGGCTTTCACCGACACGCCGGAGAACTTGGCCGGCAGCTGCTCTATCCCTCTGTCTTCCAAGGTGTTGTAAAGCTCGACCTTGCCGACCGCCCCCGGCATCCCGCCAAAGGCTCCCCAAGGCGTATCAAGATGGCGCTCGTTCTCATGGGTGATCGATCCGTCGGTCAGCAGCCGCTGTGCCTTGACCACTCCGATACCGCCGCGGTACCTGCCGGCGCCCGGCATGACATCATCGCGCAGCTCGTAGCGGTCGCAGATCATCGGCAGATGCATGCCGAGATCCTCGATCGGATTGTTGCGGGTGTTGCACATCAGATTGTCGATGGCATCGGGCCCGTCGGAGCGCGGTCGCCCGCCATAGGCACCCTCGTTGACCTCCAGGAAGACCCAGTAGTCGCCGCTCGGCCGGATTCCCGAATAGGCAACGAAGGAAAGGCTGGCGGAATTGCCGGCTGTGACCCGATCCGGCAGCACCGGCGAGAGCGCCTTCACGATGAGGTCGATGACGCGGTTGCACTGGGTGAAGCGGGCTTCGGCCGCCGCCGGGAATTCGGGATTGAAGATCGATCCTTTCGGCGCGATCACCTTGATCGGACGGAACGACCCCTCGTTCTGTGGAACGTATTCCTCAGAGGTTGCGGTATCCAGAAGCAGCGCCCGGAAAGCGAAGAAACAGGCGACCTTGGTCGAGCCCTCGAAGGGGACGTTAAAGCCGGTCGGAACCTGATCGGCGGAGCCCGTCAGGTCGACCTCGACCGAGTCACCGCTGATGCGGACGCAGACCTTGACCGGCAGGCGAATATCTCGGTTGCGCCCATCATCGTCCATGAAACCGTCGGCGTAGTATTCTCCGTCGGGGATCTCAGCGATCCTGCTGCGCAGGATGCGTTCCGAATAATCCATCAACTGGCCGGAAGCGGTCAGAACCGTCTCCTTACCGTAATTTTCGATCAGTTCGATGAAGCGCCGAGCGCCGAGCTTGACCGAGGCGATCTGTGCCTCGATATCGTCCTGCAACTGCTTGGGCATGCGGCTGTTGTGGCCGATGAACTGCCAGATCGCGTCGTTTCGTTTGCCCTTCTCGTAGAGCTTGATCCCGGCGAACAGCATGCCCTCGGCAAAAACGTCGGGAATATCGATGATGAGGCCGGGGGTCGCCGAGCCGATGTCGACATGATGGGCGGTGTTGGCGGAAAAGCCGACCAGCTCGCCCTGCCAGAAGATCGGCATCACCACGGCAATATCCGGGGAATGGCTTGCCCCGTAATAAGGATGATTGTGGATGACGATATCACCCTCGTGCCACGTGCCGCCCTGCAGAGAATCCTGGATGCCGCGCAGGTAACCCGGAATCGAGCCGATGTGCAGTGGCGTCGAATCCGACTCGCAAAGCGTGTTGAAGTCGGCGTCGAACAAACCCGCGCCGAGGTCCTGCGACTCCCGGATGATCGAGGAGAACGACATGCGATAGAGCACATGCCCCATCTCCTGGGCGATGGTATCGAAGGCACCGGCGATCACCTGTAGGGTGATGGGATCCACTTCCTTACTGATCATGTTTCGCTCTCCAACCGGAAATTAGACGGATACATGCATGTTGCCGGACTCCAGAACCCGGGCCGTACACCCTGGTGGCACCAGAGTGGTCGAGTTATGCTGGATGATGATCCCCGGCCCTGGTATCTCATGGCCGGCCAAGAGCTTTCCGCGGTCGTATCGTGGCGTCTCCAGCGTCTGGCCGTCATCGAAGGTCGTTGGCCGGCTGAAGAGGTAGGCGCTGTCGATCCCGGTGCCGTTGGCTTTTCCGAGTCTCGGCCATTCGAGGCTCTCGACATCCGCAACGCCGATGACGCGCAGCGTCACGACCTCGACCAGCGATCCTTCGAAGGCATAGCCGTAGTCCTGCTTGTGCTGGCGATGGAAGTTCTCCATCACGATGTCCTTGTTCTCCAAGGTCACAGGACCGCCCGGCATTTCCGCGCGCAGTTCGAAGCCCTGCCCCTGATAACGGCACTCGGCGATCCTGACGAAGCGATGCTCCTCCGGCGGTACGCCGTCGGCCACCAGCCGCTCGCGGCAAAGCTGTTCGAGCTTCTCCGCATGGACGTTGATATTATCCAGCGTCTTTTGATCGGCTTCGTTGAGAATGGCGAGAACCGAGCGGGTGAACTCGTACTGCATGTCAGTCACCAGCAGCCCGACAGCGGCCGTGATACCCGGCGCGGGCGGCACGATGACTTCGTTGGCGGAGACGATGCGCGCCAGGGCGACACCGTGCAGCGGGCCCGCACCACCGAACGGCATGAGAGCGAAGTCGCGCGGATCGAAGCCACGGGCGACCGAGTTGGCGCGGATCGCCAGGGCCATGTTGTTGTTGACGATCCTTATGATACCGAGGGCTGCCTCTTCGACCGACAGGCCCATGGGTCTGGCCAGTTTCCCGTCAATTGCCTGGCGCGCCAGGTCAGGATCGACTTTCAGGTCGCCGCCCAGCAGCTTGTCGGCATCGAGGCGGCCGAGAACGACCTGCGCATCGGTAACCGTCGGCTCCTTACCGCCCTTGGCATAGCAGACCGGCCCGGGATCGGCCCCGGCCGAACGCGGACCCACCCGAAAGGCGCCGCCTTCGTCGAGGTAGGCGATGGACCCTCCCCCAGCGCCGATCGTCGCCAGATCGATCATCGGTGCCAGGACCGGATAGTCGCCAACGTAGGTATCGCGCGGGTTCATGATCTTGATTTCGCCGGCCGGGATCGTGCTGATGTCGGCAGAAGTGCCCCCGATGTCAACGGTGATGAGGTTGTCGACCCCTGACATCCCCCCGGCCCAGCGGCCCGCGATAACTCCGCCGGCCGGACCGGACATCAGGATCGTCACCGCCTTTTCGGAGCAGGTCTGGGTCGTGCCGATCCCACCGTTCGACTGCATGATCCGCAGCGCGGCGTTGAAGCCTGCTTCCTTCAGGCTACGCTCCAGGTTTCGCAGATAGCGGGAGGTCCGCGGCCCGACATAGGCGTTCATGGCGGTGGTGGAAAAGCGCTCGTACTCGCGAATGACATCGACCACTTCAGAGGAACAGCAGACATAAGCGTCGGGAAGCACTTCCTGGATGATCTCCTTTGCCCGGCGCTCATGCTGGTTGTTCAGAAAGGAGAAAAGAAACGCGACGACCACTGCGGTCAGACCGCGTTTCTTGAACAACTCAGCCGCCTCGCGAACCTCCTGTTCATTGAGTGGTGTATCCACCGCGCCGGAGGGCGGCAGAATCCGTTCCGATATCGGGATTCGGTTACGCCGTTTGATCAGCGGCTTCGACTGCCAGGGAACATCGAACTGCATCGAGAAATTGTGCGGCCGCTTGTGACGGGCGATATGCAGGATGTCGCGGAAACCCCGCGTTGTCAGCATGCCAACCTCGGCACCGTTGTGCTCGAGCGTGATATTGGTAGCGATCGTGGTTCCATGCACAACAAGCTTTACGTCGCCCGGTTCGACCTGTGCCGCCTGGCAGATCTCCTTGATGCCACGCAACACACCCTTGGATTGGTCCTCCGGCGTGCTGGAAACCTTGTGGACGTGCACCCGGCTCGCGCCATCCTTGGTAGTTTCGAGGACCAGGTCGGTAAACGTCCCGCCGACATCGACGCCAATCTTGGTCACTTCTCTCTCAGCCTCCATCACTTCATCTCCTGCGGTCAGTCTGCCGCTTCAGAAGGAAACGCCCGGCGTCAGACCTCTGACAGCGCGCTTTCGATCGCCAGTCCGTCGGACAACAGCTTCTCGTCGCAACCGCCCGGCGCCGAGAACAGAATGCTGGTCGGCAAGCCCTTGGCATCGCAGCCGGAAGGCAGGGCAAGGCCACAGGTGGCAAGGAAATTCCCCAGCATGGTGTTGCGCAGCGTCTTCAGGTTCACCTCGTGGAAAAGCTCGTCGTCCGCCTCCAGAGGGCCGATCTCGGGCGCGGTATGCGCGACCGTCGGCATCGCCAGTAAAGCGCCATCGAGTTCCCGGCCGAAGGCGGCAATGAGGCGGCTTCGCTGGCGGAGAACGCTGATCAGATCATGGGACGACATGCGCTTTCCGCCCAGGATCCGGGCGACGACACGGCGGTCGACCTTGGCGCAGTCGGCGCCATCGACTCTTCCACGGTGCACGAAGTAGGCCTCGGCAGCGGTGAGCGAGCCGTGTTCCGCCGTCACCGCTTCAACTTCCTCGAACAGAGTAAACCGGCGGCGCTCCACGCTGGCGCCGACCGCCGACAGGCGGTCGATGCAGCGTTCGAAGTTCGCCGCGACCGCGTCTTCGATACCGTCGAAGGCCACGCTTTCGGGCACGACCAGACGCAGGCTTGAGAGATCCGCCCGGCGCACAGCACTGGCGACCGCCCCCCGCAGGGCCATGTCCAGCAGCACCGCATCCTCGACCGAGCGGGTGAGCGGCCCCACGGTGTCGAGCGTGTCGGAAAGCGGGAAAACCGCAGACTTGTCGACCCGGCGTTCGGAGGTCTTGTAGCCGACGAGGCCGTTGAAGGCGGCGGGTATGCGCACCGATCCACCGGTATCCGTGCCGATCGAGCAGGGATTTGCCCCGCAGGCGACCGAAACCGCAGAACCCGAGCTCGAACCGCCCGGTGCCCGCGCGACCGCCTGATCATGGGGATTGGCGGGCGTCCCGTAATGCGGGTTGAGACCGAGACCCGAGTAGGCGAACTCGGTCAGATTGACCTTTCCAAGACAGATCATGCCGGCCGCCGCGGCATTGGCGACCACCGGGGCGTCCTGCTGAACCGCCGCAGTGTCGCGCAGCAACGCGGAGCCTGCGGTTGTCGGGCTGCCGGCGACGTCGAACAGGTCCTTCCAGGACAGCGGCACCCCGTCGAGCGGCCCCAGCGCCCGGCCGTCCCGGTACCGCTTCAGGCTGGCCTCAGCCTCCCGCTTGGCGCGTGCCGCGGTGACGCAGAGAAAGACATTCTGTTCTTTCGCCTCCGTCGCCCGGCCGAGAAAGTACTCGGCGACCTCGACCGGATCGGTGACCCCGCCCGCGATCAGACGACCGATGCCCGCCGCCGTAGCCCGCGACAGTGTCTCTGCATCGATCATCCCTTACCCCTCCTTCAATCCTTGGCCGCCAATGATCAGGCGGCGGCGATCACCGTCGCCTCGTTCGGCAGCCACGACAGATAGACCTGGGACGAACCCGCCTCGAAGGCCTCGCGGTACTTCTCCGTATGGCTCTCGACCATCACTTCCCGGCCATCCGGCAGCCTGATCACATAGGACACGGTATGACCGACGACGTCGGCGGTCTCCACCAGACCCTCGATCACATTGCCCCGGTACTGTTCGGCCAGGGCGTTGCGGTCGGCCGTCAGCGGATGCACATCGATGGCTTCCGACGGCACCACCGCGATGATCTCCGCGCCCTCACCCAGCGAACCGTCGTTGAGGTGGCCCTTCAGCGCCCCATATGCGGTATCGACAACGGCCTGGCCACCGTCCCGGCCCCGAAGGCGGCCGGGGATGTTGGTGTTCCGCCCGATGAACTGAGCGACGAAGCTCGTCTCCGGTCTTGTATAGAGTTCGTAGGGTCCGCTGATCTGCTCCACCTCGCCCCGGTTCATCACGATGACCCGGTCCGACAGCACCAGGGCCTCTGACTGGGCATGGGTGACGAAGACGAAAGTGATGCCGAGATTGCGCTGAAGAAGCTTCAGTTCGTTCTGGATCGATTTGCGCAGGTTTGCGTCGAGGGAGCCCAGCGGCTCGTCCAGCAAAAGAATGTCGGGCTCCACCACCAGGCCCCTCGCCAGGGCGATGCGCTGGCGCTGACCGCCGGAGAGGCCCTCGTGGCGACGCTCCGCGACGTCGAGCAGTTCCAGCTTGCTCATGATGCTGTCGGCCTTCTCGTGCCGCGCGGCGGCCGGCAGGCCTTTTACCGCCAAGCCGTATTCGATGTTCTGGCGCACGGTCATATGCGGAAAAAGCGCGTAGTTCTGGAAAATCGTCGATGTCGGGCGCCGTTCCGCCGGCAATTCGTTGATGCGTTCGCCACGGATGCGCACCTCGCCGGAGGTGATCGATTCGAAACCCGCGATCATGCGCAGCGTCGTCGTCTTGCCGCAGCCGGAGGGCCCGACGAAGGATATGAATTCGCCTTTTTCGACTTGAAGATCGAAGTTCCGAACGGCCAGCGTGCCGTTGTCGTAAACCTTCTCGACGCCGATCAGTTCCAGATCGTATGCCACGAACAGTCTGCCTCCAGTAATCGCAGCGCCGGGCTGGACCGAAGCATCCAAGATGCCCCGGCCCAATCCCTTCGCTCAGTCGGCGGAAAGAATCCTCAGGCGTTGAGGAACTCGTCCCACTTCGCAATGACGTAGTCGTACTCGTCAGGCCACTGGTGCCAGTAGGCGACGGTGGAAGCACGCTCGGCCAGGGATCCGCCGTCACGCAGATCGCCTTCGACGATGCCGCGCGAGGGCGCACCCTTCCATGGAGCGCCTTCGTACCAGAAGGCATAGCGGTCGGGATCCATCGCATCCTTCACGTTGGTCGTCGGTGAGTAGTAGCCCTGCTCGGAAACGGTGATCGCCGGCGGCCCGGACAACCAGTAATCCGCATAGGCGTTGACCGCACCCTTGTTGGGGGTGCCGGCGATCGGGGTGATACCGATAGACCAGGCGCGGTAGCCTTCCTTCGGCACCGCATAGCGGCAGGGCGTGCCCTGTGCCTTGACCGCCATCACCGCCGGTTGCCAAGCATCGCAGACCACCATCTCGCCAGAAGCCAGAAGGTTCACCAGCTCGCCGAAATCGCCCCAAAGCGCTCGGAACTGGCCTTCCTTCTTCTTCGAGATGAGGAACTTCATCGCCTCATCGATCTCCGCCTGGTTCGGGTTGCCGGGGTTCTTCACGTCGGACATACCCAGGCTGTTCATCGCCAGAACGGCCTGACCCAGGGCGATCAGGGGATCGGTATTGAGGCCGGAGCGCCCCTTCCACTTCTTGTCGAAGATGGCGGTCCAGGTATTGGCCTCTTCGTCGCTGACCACAGAAGGGTTGTAACCGATCGAGTCATAGTTATAGACCGTCGGCACCATATAGAGCTTGGTCTGGGCATCGTCGGCCCAGATCTGGCCGGTGATCTGCGCCCTCTTCTCCCACTTGGAATCCACCTTGGTGAAGGTGTCGCGGATATTGCCCCAGTTCTTCAGATCCGACGTCGATACCGGATCGACATTGTTGGTCATCACCACCGCGGGCAGACGCTCGCCAATGGTTTCCCAGCAATCGAAATCCTTGGAGCCGGACAGAATCTTGGTCTGGGCGTCGGGGAAAGTCGCCGCCGTTCCCGTGGTGCCGCCGACACCGGACTTGTTCCTGAAATCGTCGAGGATGCGTTCCTGCACCGTCACCGACAGGCCGATGGTCCGCAACTGCTGCTTCGAAATATCGGCAGCCGCCGCGTAAGCTTTGCGCGAGTTCAGGAACGGCGTTCCGCCGCCCAGAGCCAACGCCGTGGTAGCAACCGTTCCCTTCAACGCCGCAGACAGAACATCGCGGCGAGAGTGCTGATTTTTCACAGACATCTGTAGTGTCTCCCTTCAATGACTCTCGTTCGAATGGTTGATGGCCCAAACAGTCTTCCTGCGTATCAATACCTCCCCACAAGAAGGCCGCCATCGACCACAACTGTCTGCCCGGTCATGTAGCGGGCAGCATGCGACGCCAAGAAAACGGCGACGTCGGCAATATCATCGGGTTCTCCAACCCGGCCAATCGGGATGAACTCGGCCGCCTTTTCCAGGCCGGCCGGCCCGAGTGAATGTTCTTCCGAAAGCGCCTGGGCGGTGCGGATGTAGCCCGGCGCAATGCCGTTGACCCGGATTCCGTCCCGCGCCAGTTCGACCGCCAGGCCGCGCACCAGCCCGACAACGCCTGACTTGGCGGCGGAGTAGTGGACGTGTTCGTCCCAGCCGTAGGCGACCCCCATGATCGAGGAGAGCGCGACGATGGCCCCGCTTCCCTTGGCCCGCATCGCCGGTACGGCGGCACGCGCGACGCGCATGATGCCTTTCAAGTCGACGTCGAAGGTGTGGTCCCACTTCTCATCGGACATCTGCGCCAGGGGAACCCTGTGGGCAATGCCGGCATTGGCGACCACCACATCGAGCGCACCGAACTGCGCTTCGGCATCGGCCACCACGGCGTCGGTGTTTTTGCTGTCGGTGACGTCCAGATGCTGAAAGCGCGCAGCCCCGCCGCCGGCATTGATTTCCGCCACAACCGCCTCGCCCTGCTTGTCGAGGACGTCGGTCACGATAACGTGGTAGCCCGCATCGGCGAAAGCGAGGGCGGTCGCGCGCCCGATGCCGATGCCGCCGCCGGTGATGAGTACGCTCCCTTGATCTGCCATCGCCTTCATCAACCCTGTTTCCTGTTCCTGCGTTCCCGGCCCCTGACCGAGAGCCCTGCATCCGAAAACACTACGCCCTAAAGCATCACGTCCCCGGAGTTCGGGCCCAGTGTCTGCCCGACGTATATCCGCGCCGCCGGCGACGCCAGAAAGGCCACCGTGTCGGCAACGTCCTGCGGCTCCCCGAAATGACCAAGGGGTAATTCCCCGGCCTTCGCCTGGCGCCAATCGTCCGAAAGGTTGCGCACCAGATCGGTATTGATCGGACCCGGCGCCACCGCGTTGACGCGCACGCCGCGCTTGCTGACCTCGCGCGCCAGCGCCTTGGTGAGGCCGATGATCCCCGCCTTGGCAGCGCTGTAGTGCACCAGCTCGACACCGCCGATCTGCCCGAGCTGGGAGGCGATGTTGACGATCACCCCCTCGCCCTGCTGCAGCATCGGGGCGATCACGGCCCGGGCGCAGAGAAAGGTGCCGCGCAGGTGGACGGCAATCATGCGGTCCCAGTCCTCGATGGAGAGGTCCTCAAAAAGCGACTGCTGGACAATGCCGGCGTTATTGACAAGCAGGCTGCAGTCGCCGAATGCCTCGGTACAATGCTCGAAGATCCTGGACACATCTTCGGGCGCGGAAACGTCGCCCGCGACGGCCGTCGCAGCGCCGCCATCGGCGGTTATGGCCGCAGCCACCTTTTCAGCCGCCGCCGCCTGCAGATCGTTGACGACGACCTTGGCGCCGGCATCGACCAAGCGCCGGGCGATGGCCTCGCCGATACCGTTGCCGGCACCGGTCACCACAGCGACATGATCTTCCAGCGGCCTCATTGGATATCTTCCTGAATGGCGGCCTTCTTCGCGCGCCGCACCGAAAGCGACATCAGGATTCCGTAGACGGCGAGAATGGAGAAGGAGAACAGCGTCGTCAGAACACCGAAGGCAAAGATGTTCGGATGGATTTCAACGGAGAAGGTGCCGTAGATCGCCAGCGGCAGGGTCAGATCCGCGCCCGCGGCAAAAAGCGTGCGCGGAAACTCGTCGTAACTGAGCGTGAAGGCAAACAGCATGGAACTGAGGACGCCGGGAAAGATCAGCGGGAAGGTGACCTTTCTGAAGGTGCGCATCGGCGTCACACCAAGGCTCCAGGCCGCCTCCTCCACCGATCTGTCAAAACGGTTGAAGATCGCCAGCATGACGAGGAAGGCAAAAGGAAAGGTGTAGAGAACATGGGCCACGTAGGCGGTGCCCCACCAGGCGCGGGAGATGCCCAGGTTGTTGGCCACCAGCGCCAGGCCGAGGCCGACCAGAACGCCGGGAACGATCATACCCAGCACGACCAGATAGAAGACGAAGCCGGAACCCTTGAAGCGGCGGCGGAAAGCCTGGGCGGTCATGGTGCCGAGCACGGTCGAGGTCACCATGGTCATAAAGGCCAGGGTCAACGACCGGATCATCGCCTCGCCGATCGGCAGGGGGGCGATGCGCGAAGGCGGCGTCAGCCCGAAGATATGCTCATACCAGTAAGTCGACCACTCGGTGATCGGAAACTGCGGCCCGCCTTCGGGCCCGGCCTGAAAGCTGAGGATCCCGAGCACCACGAAGGGCGCATAGAGAAAGCCGATAAAAAGGGCGGTGTAGAACGCCAGGGCGGAGCGGAGGAAGGGGCGGTTCTCCATGGACTAGAGCTCCTTCCTCAGATCCACAAAGCGCAGCAGGACCGCTACGACGATAGCCATGACGGCAGTGAGGATCACACCGGCGACGGCGGCAAAGGCCCACTTCAGGGAGCCCACCTGGGTCACGATAATGTTGCCCAGAAGATTGACCTTGCGCCCCGACAGCGCGGCCGAGGTGGCAAACTCGCCCAGGACCATGACCGAAACGAAGATCGCCCCGACCACCACCCCAGGCAAGCTGAGCGGAAAGATGATCGTCCGGAAGATACGCCAGGTGCCGGCGCCAAGATCGCGCGCGGCCTCAATCAGACTGGGGTCGATGCGCGAAAGCATGAAGGCGATCGGACCGACCATGAAGACCACGTAGATCTGGGTCATACCGACGACGACGCTGAATTCGGTGAAGAGCAGAACCTCGATGGGTTCGGCGATCAGACCCAGTTTCTCCAGAACGATGTTCACCGCCCCTTCCTTGCCGAGCATGGGGCGCCAGGCCAGAACACGGATCAGGAACGAGGTCCAGAAGGGTACCACGCAGAGCACCAGGACAATGGTCTGGACCGTCTTGTTCTTGATGAAGAGACCGATGAAGAGCGCTGTCGGATAACCCAGCGCAAAAGTCGTCGCCAGCACGATCAGCCAGATCTTGATCGTTCTCAACAGGGCGGCGAAATAGGTCTCGCTGGAGAAGAAGGCAACCCAGCTCTTCACGGTCAGGGTCGGTTCGATGCTGAAGGTCTTCTGGGTCCAGAAACTGACGTAGACCATCATCAGCATGGGTACGACCAGAAACAGCAGCATCCAGATCGTTCCCGGCGCGATGAGCATCGCCGTAATCCGGCGTGCCGAGGAATCGCCGCCCCCGGACTCTGTCTTCACACCCTCTTCAGCCGTTGCGCTTTCGGGCAGGACATCGTTACCGCGGCTAGCGTCCATCATCAGCCTTGAAGTCTCTCATTGGAAATACACAAGCGCTTCGTCGGGCGACCACGACAGCCAGTAGTCGCCACCGACCGCGAACTCATCGGGGCGCCGATGGCTCAGGTGGTACTCCACCTCAAGCACCTTTCCGTCAGCCCCGCGGAAGAAATAGGTAATGCGCGGCCCCGCATACTCGCTGGTGATAAAAGTCGCCCGGACGCCGGTGCCGCCGTCTTCCGACAGGCCTTGCAGTGGAACCACCCTGATCTTGTCGAAGCGCACGCAATACACGCCTGCTGCTGCGGCACCGGGCGAACAGGCAAAGCTGCTGACCCCGGCGTGAAAAGCGCCCCCTTCATCACGGCGCCCCTCGAACATGTTGTAACAGTTGAGAAATTTCGCCACGCGGGCAGACTGCGGCCGGTTATAGACGGAATCGGGATCGGAGATCTGAGCCAGGCGGCCGCTGTCGAGCACGGCCACCCTGTCACCCATCGCCAGCGCCTCTTCTTCGTTACCCGTCACATGCATGAAGGTGATTCCAAGCTGCTGGCGAATCCGCCTGAGCTCGACACGCATGCGCGCCCGCAGGTTGGCATCCAAGGCACCGAGAGGTTCATCGAGCAGGATAATCTTGGGGTCGGCGACCAGGGTCCGCGCCAGGGCGACCCGTTGCTTCTGGCCGCCGGAAATCTGGTCGATGCCACGTTCACCCAGATCGGAAAGCCCGACCAGCGCCAGCATCTCATCGACCCTGCGACGAAGCTCTGCGGCGTCCTGCAAGGGATCGTCTTCGCGATTGCGCAACCCGAAAGCCACGTTCTCAAAAACCGAGAGATGCGGAAAGAGGGCGAAACCCTGCGACACAAAGCCGATACCCCGCCGGTAGGCAGGCACCTGGGCCAAGGAACGCCCTTCCAGAAGCACCTCGCCGGCATCGGGCTTCTCGAAGCCGGCAATGACCCTCAAAAGAGTCGACTTCCCGGATCCGCTCGGACCAAGAAGTGAAATGTACTCATTGGCTTCCAGCGTAACAGACAAACCGTCGAGGGCGGTGTCGCCGCCGTAGCGCTTGGTGACGTTCTTCAGTTCGAGGATGGCGGTCATGCGGCGGACCACCCAAAGGCGCAGGCACTGATGCGGGTCGCAGCATGGTCATGGCCGGCCACCGGGCGCAGCCCCCATCCCCTGCTCCAGGGAACAACGGAAAGATCGTGAGTTTCGATTTTCACGCCAGCCCCCCTGATTTTTTCGCTGATAACGCGTTGCTGGACAGCGTCATCCCCGTTCCGCGTGGCCTTGACGGCCTCAGCGGTTGTGCATTTTCAAAAAAGTATCCGAAATGACTTTTGCATGCAATAATCTTTTCTCAAGAGTCAGAGGTTTGGTAATATTAGTGTACTCCCCATAAATAGACCCATTCATTCGTAAACATCAGAATATTAGGAATATTCTTTCGACAAAGATCGATCCATCAAGATGAAAAATGGTCTTCGCATGCAATCTTCGATTTTAGGATCAAATACCGACTGTACGGCCCCGGGGTGCTGGCAGGTTCGAAACACCGGCACTAGAGTGTGTTCGAATCCCTTTGCCAGCCATGCCTAACTCTCTGTGAATCAAGCCCTCCCGACACCGGCACAGCCGACCATCACCCGTTCGCCAACACCGGGCGACCTGCGGCAACCGGCCGGCTGCGGCCAGCCCGCCAGGTAAGCGCTTCGATGAACACCGATCCGAAAGCACCGGAAAGACTCTATGAGCTCGTCTACCGTGTGCTGCGCGATCATCTGGAAGCCGACGAGCTTCCGGAGGGGCTGGTCCTGCTTGAAGGACCGATCGCCGAGTTTTTCGGCACCAGTCGTGCCCCGGTCCAAAAGGCCCTGCAGATGCTCAACGAGGAGCAACGGATCCTCCGGTTTGAGGGTCGGGGCTATGTTGTTTCCAAGACCGGCGGCAACACCGTCCCCATTCGGATGGACATCCGCCAGTCCGGGCTGACTCTGCCGGGGGACATCGACGAGGCGATGAAGTCACGATCATCGTGGCAACGTATCTACGGCAGAATCGAGCGGGAGGTCGCCACGGCCGCGGCCTTCGGACGCTACCGTATCCACGAAGCGCGGCTCGCAAGCCTGTTTCAGGTCAGCCGCACGGTCGCCCGGGACGTTCTCGGTCGGCTTCATGAGCGTGGCCTGGTGCAAAAGAGCTCCAGCTCCCGCTGGATTGCCGGTCCGCTGACCGCGGCGGCCATGAAAGAGATGTACGAAATCCGCAAACTGCTGGAGCCGGCCGCCCTGGCCAGTGCCGCGCCGCACCTGGACCGGGCCGTTCTGACCAACATGCGCGATCACATGCTGACGCTGGAACTCGACCACACCAACCTGACGCCCGAGCTGCTGCATCAGTTCGACCGCTTTTTGCATGTCGAGTGCCTGATGAAGATCGACAACAAGCGCATGACATCGATTATCCGTCAGAACCAGCTACCGCTTGCGACGGCCCAGACTTTTCAACAGTACCTTGGCCTGGCGGATGAAAGCGCGACGCTCTCCGAACACCGCCTGGTGCTTGAGCTGCTGATAAAGGAATCGGTCGACGCCGCCGCGGCGGCCCTGGTCGCCCACCTGGAATCAGCGCAGAAACGCACGCTCGCCCGCCTCAAGGTCTTCTCGGTCGTTCCCGCCCCACAGTTCTCGCCCTTCCTCGTCAAGACCCGTTGATCCGCTGTCCGGCATCACCGCGGTCCTGACGTCAAAGGGTGACGGCTTTTCTGGTGTCACAAAGTGACGACGGCCTTGATCAGGGTATCGCGGTTGCTGGCGAGTTCGGGCAGGCGTATGGCCAGGTCTTCCAGGCTGAGCTGTTCCGAGCAGAGTTTCGAGCCGTCGATCTTCCTGGTCCGGAGAGCTTCGATAACGCTCTCGAAGTCCACTTTCAGCGCATTGCGGCTGCCGATCAGACGCATCTCTCGCTTGTGGAATTCCGGATCGGCGAAAGTGATGTCGTCTTTGACCACGCTCACCAGAACGTAGCTGCCGCCATGGGCAACCAGCGCGAAGCCGGCCTGGATGGCGGCAACGCTGCCCGTCGCGTCGAAGACCGTATCGAAACCCTCTGCCAGGTCGCCGGTCAGCAGACCCTCACCGACCAGGTGGCAATTGGCGACATTCAACTTGCTTGAGACGAAGTCCAGACGGGTCCTGCTTTTGTCCAGCAGGTGCACCTCCGCCCCCTGCAGCTGGGCGAAAAGGGCTGTGCCGATGCCGATCGGCCCGGCGCCGGTGACCAGAACCCGGTCGTCGGCGGCAATCTCCGACCGCCGCACCGCATGGGCGCCGATGGCCAGAAACTCGACCATGGCCGCTTCAACCTTGGTCAGTCCCTCCGCCGAATAGAGATTGCCCGCGGGCACGGCCAGCCTGTCGCAGAGGCCGCCGTCACGGTGCACGCCGAACACCTCGATGTTGTAACAGCAGTTCGGCTTGCCGCGGCGGCAGGCCCGACAGGTCCCACAGGCGACATAGGGGTTGATAACGACAAGGTCGCCCTTCGACCAGCCATGCGCATCCTCAGCGACCGTGCCGCTCAACTCGTGCCCGATGACGCGGGGGTAGTTCAGAAAGGGGTGCTTGCCCTCGAAGATGTGATAGTCGGTGCCGCAGATGCCGACCGCGCAGTTGTCCAGCAGCACCCAGCCTTCCGGCGCGGTTTCCGGTTTCTCCGCCGTGATAATCTCGAACTGCCCCGGCGTGACGCAGACCCCGCACTTCATCATCTCACTCATTCTTCCACCTTGCTTATAAACTGTCGATCCGGGCATTCACGCTGATGAACGGGGCAACCATTCATCCGGTAGAGAGCCTTTGACAATCAGACTCAGCACGTCGTCCTTCGAAACGTGATCGATGGGATATGCGCCCACGTTGCGCCCCTTGTTCATGACAACCACACGGTCGCAGAGATCAAAGACGTCGTGCATGTCATGGCTAACCAGAAAGATCCCGATTCCCTCGGCGCTCAAGCGCTTGATCAGCTCCGCCACCATCGCCGTTTCGGAGGGGCCGAGCGCCGCGGTCGGCTCGTCCATGATGAGAATCTTCACGTTGAAATAGATGGCCCGGGCGATGGCGATAACCTGCCGCTGACCGCCGGACAGTTTGGAAACCGGATCGCTGAGGTTCTTGAAATTCGGGTTCAGGCGCTGGATCACCTGCCGGGCCTCGCGGAGCATGCGCTTGTCGTCGAGATTGCCGAAGCGCGTCTTCAACTCCCGCCCCATGAAGAGGTTGGCCGGCGCATCGAGATGATCGGCCAGAGCCAGGGTCTGATAGATGGTTTCGATGCCCAGCGCGCGTGCATCGCTGGGCGAGGCGATGGTCACGTCGTTGCCGCCGACCCTGATGCGGCCTTCCGACGGCTCCATAGCGCCGGAAAGGATGCGCATGAGGCAGGACTTGCCCGCACCGTTGTGGCCCAGGACGCCAACGACTTCGCCGGCGCGTAGGTCGATCGACACGTGATCGACGGCAATCACGCCACCGAAGTGCTTTTCGATACCGACCATTTCCACCAATGGCGTCTCCGCCAGAGGTGTCGTGGCAGCAGGGATGCCGGGCTGACCCACAGCTGTCATCGATGGCTCCGAAGCCAGGGGGAAAAGTTGGGGCAGAGAGCCGGAAACCCTCTGCCCCAGTGCAACAGGGATTAGTAGAGAACGTTCTGCGCGGTGTCGCTGTCGATGTTCTCTTTCGTCACCATGACAACACCGGTATCGATGAAAGGCTCGACCTTGCTGCCGGACAGCAGGTCGATCACAGCCTTCACACCCAGCTCACCCATCTGGAACGAGCCCTGGACCGCCGTGGCCTCCAGGGTGCCGTTCCGCACGAAATCCTGCAGGTCGCCGTTACCGTCGAAACCGATCGCCGTCAGCTTGCCGGCCTTGCCGGCCTGGACAAGGGCGCGGCCCATGCCCACCGCCGTCGGCTCATTGGCGCCGAAGATGCCCTTCAGGTCGCCATTGGCGGCCAGCACATCGGTGGTCTGGTTCAAAGCGGTCGCCATCTGCGACTGGGAATAATACGGACCGACAATCTCAAGGTTGGAGTTGGCCTTGATGTAGTCCACAAAGCCGCCGACGCGGCCGATTTCCGAGCCGACACCCGCAACGTAGGACATCACGGCGATCTTGCCGTCCTTGCCGACTGACTCGATCATCATCTTGGCGGCCAGCTGGCCGGCGGCCTTGTTGTCGGTCGACAGGAAGGCCTGATAATACTTCTCGGCACCGTCGCCCAGACCCGAATCGATGATGGTCACGGGAATGCCGGCTTCGTAGGCGCGCTTGACGACAGGCGTCAGGGCATCGGGGTCGGAGGGCGCCAGCACGATCCCGGCGACGCCGCGGTTTATCGCGTCTTCGACCATGCCGACCTGCGCCGCAATGGCGGATTCTGCAGCCGGGCCGTTGAACGTCATCGTGTGATCGCTCTGCCCCTTGATGGCAGCGGAAGCGCCCTTGTTGACGTTCTGCCAGAAATTGGAGTTGGTGGTCTTCACGATCACGGCAATCTCACCGGCCATGGACGCCACCGGCGACAGGCTCATCACACTGGCGGCAACGGCGGCTAAAAGTAGCTTTTTCATAAGTTCCTCCCGAGTTGGAATTCAGACCCTTGATTGTTCATTTTTACTAACGCTCAGTTCCACCTAAGCTCGGCACCTATCGCCGATTCCGAACCTGATCGATGTAAACCGCCGCGATGACGACGACACCGATCAGAATTTGCTGAATGAAAGAAGACACGCCGGCCATGTTCAGGCCGTTCCTCAAAACCCCGATGATGAAGGCGCCGATCATCGTTCCGGAGATATTGCCCACGCCGCCCATCAAGGAGGCGCCACCGATGACCGCCGCCGCGATGGCGTCCAGTTCATACATGACGCCTTCATTGGGCTGCGCGGTCACAAGCCGCGACATCAGCACCACGCCGGACAGACCGGCCAGGGTGCCGGACATGGCATAGGCCTCGATCTTCGTGCGCGCCACGTTGACCCCGGCGAGACGCGCCGCCTCTTCATTGGAGCCGACGGCATAGATGTGCCGGCCGACCTGGCGCTGTCTCAGCAGGTAGGCCCCGGCCAGCGCCATGACGAGCAGCAGGATCGCGGGATAGGGGATGCCGGGAAATATCACCCGCGGGAATCCGTTATCGCCCATTTCCAGAATTCGAAACAGCGCCCCGTTGCCCAGCACGCCAAAGGCCTCGCCCAGGCGGGAGATGGGCGCCGCGCCCGTTACCTGCAGCGCGATCCCACGGGCAATCATCATCATGCCCAGGGTGGCGACAAAGGGCGTAATGCGCATCCTGGTGATGACAAAGCCGTTGACCAGACCGCAGAGGGTTCCGCTGGCCACCCCCAGCATCATCGCGGGAACAACGGGAATCCCGGCCTTGACCAGGAGGCCCGCCACAACCCCTGCCAGGGCGAGGACCGAGCCGACGCTCAAGTCGATACCGCCGGTAATGATGACCACGGTCATGCCGATGCCGAGCAGGCCGATCACCGCCGTCTGCAACAGCACGGTCAGCCCATTGTTCACCGAGAAAAAAGCATCATTGCCGAAGGAAAAGACAACGATCAGTGCCGCCAGGGTGAGAAGCGCCGACAACTTGTGAAGCGCGCCCGCCGAAAGGGCCCTGCGCCGATGTCCTGTCGTGCCGCTTAATACCTCGGCCAAGCTGGTTTCCCCCGCCGCGCCCTTAAAACCGGGCTCTTATTGTTATCTGTCTTTAGAACAGACTCTTACTGTAAAAAAAACATTGTGGGCCGTCCTTCGTGAAGGTCAATAGTTTTTTATTTAAATAAACAATTATACAATTCGGCGATGGCGAGCGACACAGGGCCGGAGGCGGAGGTTTCATAGAATGGCGCGCACGGATGTTCGATTCAGGGCGGCTTTCAACAGCCTCCTGGATATTTGCAATACAAGGAAGGTCGGCGACTCGCTGCCATCCGAGGTCGCCCTGGCCGACGAGCTTGGCGTCAGTCGAACCGTAGTGCGCGCGGCCCTGCAGGGCGTTCACGACAAAGCCATCATCCGTTGGGACGGACGGGATAAGGCGGTGTTGCGGCGCGCAACCCGGGCCGACCGGCTGAGCAAACGCGAAGAGTTGGCCTCGATCGAGGAGCTTGAGGTCAGTTTCCTGGAATGGGTGCTGCGCTTCGACGTGCCGCCGGAAACCGTGCTGAACATCACCCAGCTATCGAAACAGTTTTCGGTCGCGCCCCATACCCTGCAGGAATTTCTCGCCGGCCTCGCCCGTTTCGGGCTGGTCGAGAGGCGTGAGCGTGGCGGTTGGATTCTGCGCGGCTTCACCCGGGACTTCGCGGTCGAGCTGTCCGATTTCCGCAGCGTGCTGGAGCTTCACGCAATCAAGCAGTTGGTGAGGCGCCCCAAGGACGATCCCATCTGGGAGGCGCTGAAGACCCTCGAGCAACAGCACCTGGACCTCTTGGCGCGGATCGACACAAACTTCCAGGACTTCTCACGCCTGGACGAGGCTTTTCATACGACCATCAACACCGCTTTTTCGAACCGCTTCGTTTTCGAATTCCAGCGGGTCATCTCGCTGATTTTCCACTATCACTTTCAGTGGAACAAATCCGACGAGCGCCAACGCAACGAAGATGCCATCAAGGAGCATCTGGCCTATATCGACGGGCTGAGAAGCGGTGACCCGAAGATCGCCGAGAGGGCGGCACTCAGCCACCTCGAAACCTCAAAGCTGACCCTGCTGAGGTCGTTGAAAGACCATAATTTCTCCTGATCCGGCCAGGTCCCCAACCTGCTATGCGACCCAGTCTGCTATGCGAAAAGTGCCGTGAATCCTTCCGGGCAGGGCGTTTCCAGGGCATCCATGTTCCTGGCAAGCGTGGCGGCTTTGCCGGTGCCGATGAGGACCGAGGCCGCCGCCGGGTGCCGGGCCGCATAGTGCAGCGCAGCCGTCGCCAAAGTCAGGCCGCAGCCCTCCGCTTTTGTCTGCAGCGCATCGACCCGGTCCAGCACGTCCCGCGGGGCCGGGCCATAGTCGTAGGTGGCGCCCTCCACCGCGCCGGTCGCCAGAATCCCGGAATTGAAAACCCCGCCCAGCACCAGACTCGTCCCGGCCTCGGCACAAGCCCCGACCAGCGCCGCCTCGGCAGAGCGGTCCAGCAGGGTCAGACGACCGGCCAGAAGAACGACATCGATCTTGGAATGCCGCATCACCTCCAGGCAGACCGCGTTCTCGTTCACGCCAAGGCCGAAGGCCTGAATGCGGCCCTTCACCTTTAGGTCATGCAACTTGCCGAGGCCGCTTCCCAGGAGAGCGTCCATGTGCCGGCCGTTCTCGTCGCCATGAGTGTCAACGCCAATGTCGTGCACATAAAGGATGTCGATGCGCTCGCCGCCCAAGGCATCGCAACTCTGTTCGAAGCTTGCCTCGATCCCATCGCCCGAATAGTCGTAGTGGACATCGTTGGGCAGCGGGTTCACGAAGCCATTCGCTTCGGCAAGCTGCTTTCCCGGCGTCAGGACACGGCCCACCTTGGTGGAGACCACATAGCTGTCGCGGTCTTTGCCCCGCAGAAAACGCCCCAGCCGCTGTTCCGAACGTCCGCTGCCGTAGCGCGGGGCGGTATCGAAGTAGCGGATGCCACGGCCCCAGGCGTAGTGCAGCAGTTCCTCCGCGGCGCCATCGCTGACTTCACGATAGAGGTTGCCGATGCTGCCGCAGCCAAGAGAAACCTCGGTCACCTTCAGGTCCGTGGTGCCGATCCGTTTGCAGCGCATTTCAAGCGTCCTGCCCGACTACGGCGGGCGCCTCCATCAAGGCAGTCAGTACAGGCTTATCGCCTTTGTCGCCGCTTTTACGGGCCCAGTTCACAAAGGCCGCGATGCGCCGCTCGATCTTTGCATCGTGGTTTTGAGCAATGTCGCTCAAACGGTGTTCGAGGTAGGGGTTGGCGAAGCGGTCCAGGGTGGCCGCCAGGTAGGTCCCGGCTTCACCGCCCATGCCGGCCGCGGCGAAGCCCGGCAGCACCTCATCCCGGTAGAGAGCTTCCAAGCGGCCGCGTGTTTCGGGGCTTGCCATCGCCTCACGAACCGTGGCGCCTTCCGGGCTGCCCGCCTTAAGCCAGCGGTCCGCCAGGTAGCTGTGCCCCAGATTCAGGATATAGAGTTTCAGCGCCTCGATGGCGCCGAGGTCGGCCACGACCTTGATCGCCGCGTGCCGGCAGGGCAGCTTGAGCCCCGGCTGATCTTCGATTGCCCAGAGAGCATAGGGTTCGGCAACCGCGCCTGCCGGTTCCAGCGGTTTGGAGACGATCCGGTCGACCAGGGAATTGACCCAGACCACATCGGTCTGCAGATAGCCGACAAAATCGTCGCCGAAAGCCGCCGCAAGTTCGAGGGTCCGGCAACGCAGTGCATCGCCGTTTCCGGCAATCAACTCCGTCGGCATGACCTGAAGGGGCTTGGCGTTGACGCGAAACCGCGCGAGCAGGAGCTGCGTCAGCTTCGCCGGATACGACATGGCCTGAACGAAATCCGGTGCGTCATCGGAGTCGTTCGGCAGGAAACCCTTGTCGCCGGTATTGGAGATAATGAACTCGGCCTCTTCCACCGCCGCCCTCACCACTGCCGCCCAGTCCGTCGCGGTGGACAGCGTGCGGCACACGGAGGTGATCTGCTTGCTGTAGGTCTCCGGCTTGCCGTCGCGGAGCCCCTCCACCCGGACAGGAAAGCCCGCCGGCAGGGCCAGCGCCTTCAGCCGCCTCGCGCGGGCCGGATCTCCCGAAGTCTGAACAACGGTGATGGGCCCGGCGGCCTCGGATTTTTTCAGGGCTTCCGATACGAACAGATCGACATGCGCCTGCAGGAATCGGCTGGTGCCGAACTGCAGGATCGGGGTCTTGATCATTCCCGTTGTCCCTTCAATGAATTATTGTTTTTATTAATTATATACAAATTCCTGTCAACAGGATCGCGCGAGGGACGCGATTGCAAACCCTGCATGCGGAACCTGTGAAAGACAGAACGGGCACCAATGATTGTTGGCGCAGCCGGGATAGCCGGTGCAGGCGGACGACCCATGTCCAGACCCGCCGGAAGCTCAGCCAATTCCGGTGGCCAGGATCAGCGGTCAATGCCCGCTTCCGGGCCGCGGCTGTGGATAGGCCCGATTGCGGATCAGAATGCGGTCGTTTGTCGATCGCTCACAAGACAGTCGGCTTTGTGAACAGTAATACAGGCGGCCTCCGATCGAATCGATATCAAAACGCCAGATTGATGGAAGAAGGTTTCAGCACTGCATAACAAAGAGCATGGCACAAAGGCCAACTACCGGACTCTTCGGCGTTTTCACATCGGCAGACGGGTTGTGCCGTCACGATTCATCAGTGTGACTGGGGATTGTTTGGCGATCGCTTCGCATCTCCAGCCTCGTTGTGGTCTCTACATCAGATCGAAGCCCAAGGCAGCCAGGGGCAGTTTGCGAATGCGTTCACCTGTCGCGTTGAACACAGCGTGGGCCAACGCCGGTGCAACGGGCGGCGTGCCGGGTTCGCCGATGCCACCGATTTCGCCGCCGAGCTGCAGAATCTCGACATCGAATACAGGCGTCTGCGCGAGCTTCAGCATCCGGTAGCTGTCGAAGTTGCCCTGATCGATCTCCCCTTTGGTCATGGTGACTTCGCCCCAGAGAGCTGCCGTCAGCCCGGTGATGGCACCGGAAGTGACTTGCGCCTCCACGGTGTCCGGATTGACGGCCCAACCGACGTCGACGACCGACGTTACTTTGACAAGTTTCAACGTCCTCTTGTTCATCGCAATCTCGATGACGTGGCCGAGCACCGTGCCAAAGGCCTCATGGATGGCGAGGCCCTGAACGTTGCCGGCGGCCGGATTTCCCCAGTTGGCCCTTTCACCGAGCCGTTTCAGGACCGTCCGGTTGCGCTCGGACTTCATCAATGACAACCGGAGCGCCACCGGATCCTGTTCAAGGTCGGCGGCCAGTTCATTCACGAATGCTTCCATAAACCAGGCATTCTGGGAATGCGCTACTGAGCGCCAGAAACCAACGGGTATCGGCGAGTTCACCATGGCATAAGCCACCCTGGCAGTGGCGCCGAAATCGTACTGGCGATGCACCGGCACACCGGCCGGCGTAGTCGCCTCGGCGATGCCATCGACATTGGTGTGATCGATATCGCCCTTGGCGAGGGAAGGTACCGCCCGCGCCAGGATCGACGACCCGCTGATGTCGGCCAGCATGCCGACGATTTTGCCCTTGCTGTCGACACCCGCGCGCAACCGTGCGACGGCGCCGGGCCGATAGAAGTCGCGGCGGGTGTCGTCTTCTCGCGACCACAGCACCTTCACCGGCACACCGGCGGCTTTCGACACCAGGGCTGCGTGGATCGGCAGGTCGATCTCGAAGCGGCGGCCGAGGCCGCAACCGAGGAAGGTCGTATGGCATTCGACCTGCCCGGCTTCCAGGCCGACGGCACCGGCGACAAAACCCATCAGCCCCTGCGCCTGTGTTGGAACCCAGATTGTTAGCTTCGCAGGCGTATAGTGCGCCGTCGCGTTCATGGGCTCCATGGTCGCATGCGCAAGATAGGGCGCTTCAAGGGTCACGTCGACGACCTTTGCCGCACCGGCCAGGGCAGTAACCGTATCGCCGCGCTCTTCGACGACGGCGCCCTGCCCTTCCGCCGCGGCCTTGCGGAAGGCCGCGAAGGCCTCGTCAGTGGAAAAGTCACCGCCCTCGCCCAGGTCCCAGTCGACCGTCAGGGCCTCGCGCCCCTGACGCGCCGACCAATATCCCTCGGCGAGGACATAGACCGCATCTTCAAGGGCCACAACCTGGCGCACACCCTTCACCTTCAAGGCGGCGCTGTCGTCCACCGACTTCACCTTGCCGGTGAAGGAAGGCGGAAACAACGGCACCGCCGTCAGCAGGCCGGCCATCTTCACATCGATGCCGTAAACCGCCGAGCCGTTGACCTTGTCCGGCGTATCGGCCCGGGCAATCGACTTGCCGATGATCTTCCACTGGTCCGGCCGCTTTAGCTGGATGTTTTCCGGCGGGCTGTACTTGGCGGCCTGGACGACGAGGGCCGCATAGGGCGCTTTCTGCCCGGTCAGGGGGTTTACGATATGCCCGGCTTCGGCCTGCAGACCGCCGGGGTAGACACCCCAAATCTCGCCGGCCGCCATCTTCAGCATCTCCCGTGCCTGGGCGCCGACCGTTCGCGCCGGTTTCCAAAACGCCCGGATGGAAAAGCTTTCCGCCGTGGTTTGAAAGCCATAGAAGGGATGAGCGAAATCCGGGGCGGCAACGGGCGAGAATATCTCCACCTGCGCCCAGTCGACTTCCAGCTCCTCGGCAATCATCTGGGCCATGGAGGTCCAGATCCCCTGCCCCATCTCCGCCTGCGGCTGGGCAATCCGCACCCGGCCATCGCCGGTGATTTCGAGCCAGGCATTCAGGGTGCCGCCGCTGGCTGCCTTGGCGGCCTTGTTAAAGGCCGGAAGCCCGAAGCCCAGCACCAGAGAGCCGGCGGCAAGCGCCGCACCCTTGACGAAACCACGCCGTGACGTTTCGATCGTTGTCATCTCTGCCTCCCGCTCTATGCGTTCTTTGCCGCTTGGCGGATCGCCGCGCGAATGCGCGGATAGGTGCCGCAGCGGCAGATATTGGTCATGGCGTTGTCGATGTCCTGATCCGTCGGATCGGGCGTTTTCGCCAGCAGGGCCGACGCCGCCATCAGCATGCCGGACTGGCAATAGCCGCATTGCGGCACTTCGCCGGACCGCCAGGCTTCCTGAAGCGGATGGTCCGATGCTTCCGACAGGCCCTCGATGGTGGTGATCTCCGCCCCGACGACGGAGGCGATGGGCACGACGCAGGAACGCAGGGCTTTACCGTCCACATGCACGGTGCAGGCGCCACAGGCGGCAATACCGCAACCGAACTTCGTGCCGGTCAGCCCAAGCACATCGCGCAGGGCCCAGAGCAGCGGAGTTTGTTCATCGGCATCAAGTTCGTGATCGACGCCGTTTACCTTGAGAGAGACGCTCATGACATCCTCCTGAGTTGAGTGGTGATCGGCCTTGCGTCACCGCAGGCCCGGGCGCAACTGGGTCAGCTTGCGGCTGCGCCCATCATCTCGGCGCACTTCCAGCCGATCATCGTCGACGGGGCGTTGGTGTTGGAGGTCGTGATCGACGGCATCACCGAGGCATCCGCCACCCTGAGATTCTCGACCCCGTAGACCCGCAGTTCCGGATCGACCACCGCTTCCTCATCGACCCCCATGCGACAGGTCGAGGTGGGATGGAAGTAGGTGTTCAGCGACTTGGCCAGAAATTCCCGCCACTGGGCGTCGTTCAACTCGCCGCCGCCCGGCAGCACCTCGGCCTTGCGGAAGGGTTCATAGGCCTTGTCGGCACCGATCTCGCGGCACAGTTCCGCCGCGAAACGATAGGCCTTCCAGTCCTGCTCCTCGGCCAGGTAGTTCGGGTCGACAATCGGCGGCACCGAGGGGTCGGCGGAAGCGAGCTTCACATGCCCGCGGGAGTGCGGCCGGGCAACCCCGGAGAGGATGCAATAGCCGTGCTCGTAATTGAGTTGGTGGCCGGTCGAAGCGAAAGGTACGGAAACGTAGAGCGCGATGGTATCCGGCGCCGGCAGGCGGCTGTCCGAACGCTCCCACATATAGACTTCCGAGTGGTTGTAGTGGCTGAGCGGTACCGGGCCCTTGGCCTCGTAGTTCACGCCGGCACCCAGGATGTGGTCCTGCAACCCCTGACCGACCGGCAGGTCAACGACCGGCGCAATACCAATCTCGCTCAGGTCCTCCGCCGGCCCGATGCCCGAGAGCATCAGCAACCGCGGGCTGTCGACGGCACCGGCGGAAAGAACCACCTCGCGGTCGGCATAGACCGTGTGGGGAACGCCGCCATGAAGATAAGTCACGCCCTTGCAGCGTCCTTTCTCCACCACCAGCTTGACCGCCGGTGCGTCGGTCAGCACCATCAGGTTCTGGCGCTCCATGGCCGGCCGCAGGAAGGCCGTGGCCGATGACTGGCGCTTGAAGTCTTTGATGTTGAAGTTGACCCAGGCCTGCCCCTCCATGCGCTCCGCATTGAAGTCCGGCGTCTCCTTGAATCCGAGGTTGCCGCAGGCATCCATAAAGGCCTGCGCACCCTCGTGGCGCTTGTCGGTCGCCGGACTGGAGATGTAGATCGGCCCCGCATCGCCCCGGTAGTCGGAGGCCCCACCTTCCCAGGTCTCCATGGCCTTGAAGAATGGCAGCACCTCGTCATAGGACCAGCCGTAGTTGCCGGCATAGGCCCAGGAGTCGTAATCCGAGCGATGCCCGCGGGCAAAGATCATGGCATTCAGCGCCGAGGTGCCGCCGAGAATGTTGCCCCGCGGCCAGGCATGGCTGCGCCCGTCCGCGTTATGCTGCGGCAAAGTGTTGAAGAACTTGGTCGCCCGGGTGCCCAACGAGGCAGCCCAGAGTTGGGGATTGTGGACTTCCGGAACCGTATCGTCGCCGCCGGCCTCCAGCAGCAGGACCGAAGCATCGCTGGAACCCGCCAGTCGCGCCGCAACCACGGACCCGGCCGAACCGGAGCCGATGACGATGTAGTCGAAGGTGCGCGCCGGTTTGGGCGTCGTAATGGTGGAGGCGGCAAAGGCCTGAGGCGACCAGCCATTTGCCAGGGCGCCGGCCATACCGGCAGTGACCCCCGTTGCCATCGCCCTACGCATGAAGTCACGGCGGCTCAGGCGGCCTTTACGATAGAGATCGACTGAGATTTCAAGCGCACGATCCTTGCCATTTCTGCAATCAGTCATCACACTTCCCTCCGGTTCGCGGCGGACTCTTTTGACGTCCGCCGTGTTTTCCTGGGAGCTCTGGTCTTGCCGGACCCGGCTCCTGCTTCTGCCGGCTGCATCGGGGTTCGTTTCGCTAGGATCCCGGTGCAGCCGCTCTTCTTTCAAGGGTTACGCGGCGAAGAAGTCCCCTCCCTTGTCATCGATCACAACAAAGGCAGGGAAGTCGCGGACGCGGATGCGCCACACCGCTTCCATGCCGAACTCGGCGAAATCAAGTACTTCCACAGAGTCGATCACGTCACGGCCGAGCACCGCGGCGGCACCGCCGATGGAGCCGAGATAAAAACCGCCGTGGACCTTGCAGGCCCGAACGACGTCGCGCGCGCGGTTGCCCTTGGCGACCGTGACCAGGCTGCCTCCGGCGGCCTGGAACTCGGCCACATAAGCGTCCATTCGCGCGGCGGTGGTCGGCCCGAAGGACCCGGAGGCAAAGCCTTCCGGCGTCTTGGCCGGGCCGGCGTAGTAAATCGGGTGATCCTTCATATAGGCGGGCAGGCCTTCTCCGGCGGCAAGGCGCTTGGAGAGTTCCGCGTGCACCAGATCCCGGGCGACGATCAGGGTACCATTGAGTAAAATCGGCGCTGCGACCGGCAGCTTCGACAGTGCCGCGCGGATCGCGTCCATGGGCTGGTCAAGGTCGATTACCGTCGGGGTCGCCGAAGTGAAATCGGCTTCCGGCAGAAATCGCGCGGGATCGGTCTCCAGGCGTTCGAGCCAAACGCCCTCGGCGTCGATCCTACCCTTCGCCTGGCGGTCGGCGGAACAGCTCACCCCCATGCCGATGGGCAGGCTGCCACCGTGGCGCGGCAGGCGAATGACCCGTACATCATGACAGAAGTACTTGCCGCCGAACTGGGCGCCGATCCCCAGGTTGCGGGTCAGGTCGAGGACTTTGCGCTCCATCTCGACATCACGGAAGGCGCGGCCCGAAGCATCGCCGCTGGTCGGCAGGCCGTCCAGTTCACGGGTCGATGCAAGCTTCACCGTCTTCAGGGTCTGCTCGGCGGAGAGCCCGCCGATCACCAGCGCCAGATGATAGGGCGGACAGGCCGCCGTACCGAGCGTGCGGATCTTTTCGTCGAGAAAGGCAAGCAGGCGCTCCGGCTCCAGTACCCGCCGGGTTTCCTGAAACAGAAAGGTCTTGTTGGCCGACCCGCCGCCTTTGGCGATGAAGAGAAATTCCAGGGCGTCGCCGTCGACCGCCTCAATTTCGATCTGAGCGGGCAGGTTGTTGCCGGTGTTCTGCTCCTCGAACATGGTGACAGGGGCCATCTGGCTGAAACGCAGGTTGCGGGTCTCCCAGGTCCGCGCGATGCCCTGACAGAGCGCGTCATGCAGATCGCCGTCGACCAGAACCTCCTGCCCCTTTTTCGCCACCACAATCGCCGTGCCGGTGTCCTGGCAACTGGGAAACTGACGCGCCGAGGCGATCACGGCGTTCTTCAACAGCTCGCGCGCCACCAGGCGGTCGTTCGGCGAGGCTTCCGGGTCGTCGAGGATACTGCGCAGTTGTGCCAGATGCCCGGGCCGCAGCAGGTGGGAGATATCGGCGAAGGCCTCCTCGGCCAGCCGCGCCACAGATGCGGGGTCGATCAGAATGAAACGCCGCCCACCCAGATTCTGCACCTCCACGCCCTTGCGGCTGACGAGGCGGTAATCGGTGCCGTCGGGGCCGCGCTGGAACAGGCGGGGGAAAGCCGCCTGCGCGTCGTGTTCAGATGGTGCGTCCACCGTCCACCTCTAGAATGACACCGGTGATGAACTCCGCCTCGCCGGAGGCAAGATAGAGCGCGGCGTTGGCCATGTCCTCGGGCTCACAGAGCCTGCCAAGAGGGATTGTCGAGATGAACCTGGCGCGATTTTCCGGCGTGTCCGGCATGCCCATGAAGGTCTCCAACAGGGCCGTCGCGCCCATCACCGGGGCAAGGCCGCAAACCCGGATGCGATCCGGCGCGAGTTCTACCGCCAGCGAACGGGTCATCAGGTTCACCGCCCCCTTGGAGGCATTGTACCAGGTCAATCCCGGCCTTGGCCGGATGCCGGCGGTCGAACCGACATTGACCATGACACCGCTGCCAATCTCCCGCCAATGCGGAACCAGGGCCTTGGTGAAATGGAAGATGGATTTCACGTTGATGTCGAAGACCTTCTGGAAGGTGTCTTCGTCCACCTCCAGCAGCGGTTGGTTGCGGTGCGACCAGCCGGCATTGTTCACCAGAATATCCACCCGGCCGAAAGCCTCAATCACCTTTGCAGCCGCCGCCGCGACCTGGTCGCCTTCGGCAACGTCACAGGTGACAGGAAGGGCCGGGTCGCCGATTTCGCCGGCGACCATCGCCGCGCCTTCGCCGTTGAGGTCGAGGATGGCAACCTGCGCGCCCTCCTCCACGAAACGCCTAGCGATGGCGCGCCCGAAGCCCGAGGCAGCGCCGGTGACAACAGCAACCTTACCTGCCAGGCGCCCCAGGCTTGCGGTCGACAAGGATTGGGCGGCAACGTCATCCATGGTTCTGTACCACCGTCTTCAGTTGAGAGAATTCATAGAGCGCGGCAAAACCTTTCTCCCGCCCGTGGCCGGATTTGCGCACGCCGCCGAAGGGCAACTCGATGCCACCGCCGGCGCCATAGCCGTTGAGGAAAACCTGACCGCAACGCAAAGCCTTGGCCATGCGCATCTGCCGGGCGCCGTTCTCACTCCAGACTCCGGCGACCAGGCCGTAGTCGGTATCGTTGGCGATACGGACTGCATCGGCCTCGTCCTCGAAGGGAATCAGTGACAGGACCGGGCCGAAGACCTCCTCGCGTGCCAAGGCATCCTGCTCGGCTACCGGGCCATAGAGCGCCGGTGCTACGTAAAAGCCACCATCAGGGGCCGAGGCCGAAACCTGACCACGGGCAATCAGCGGCGCCTCGGCTTCGGCTATGAAGCCTTCAACCCTTGCCTTCTGGGTCTCGGAGATCAGGGCGCCGAGATCGCCGTCCTCTTCCGAGGAAGCGGCTGTCAAAGTGGCGAACCGGCCCTTGATCAGGTCGATCGTCCTGTCCCAGATAGAGCGCTGGATCAGGGCGCGAGAACCTGCAGAACAGGTCTGCCCTCCATTCTGGACGATGGCGCCGACCAGCACCGGCAGCGCCTTGTCGAGATCGGCGTCGTCGAAGACGATCTGCGGCGACTTGCCGCCGAGTTCAAGGGTGCAACCGATGTGGTTACGCGCCGCAGCGGTCTGGATCAGGACGCCCACCTCCGGCGAACCGGTGAAGGAGAGAAAGTCGACCTGCCGCGCGGCGGCCAGCGCCGCCCCCGCGGTTTCCCCACGACCGGTGATGACGTTGATCGCCCCTGGAGGAAAGCCGACCTCGACGGCCAATTCCGCGAGACGCAACGGCGTCAGCGAGGCCTCTTCCGCCGGCTTCAGAACCGTGGCGTTACCCATGGCAAGGGCCGGCGCCAGGGAGCGCCCGAACATCTGCGCCGGGTAGTTCCAGGGAATGATATGACCGGTCACGCCATAAGGCTCGTACCAGGCTTGAACCTGATAGCCCGACAGGAAGGGAATGGTTTCGCCGTGGAGCTTGTCCGCCGCCCCGCCGTAATACTCGAAGTAGCGGGCGCAGGCGACCATGTCGGCACGCGCCTGCGACAACGGCTTGCCCGTGTCCCTGGCCTCCAGAGTGGCCAGCTCTTCGCCATGCAGGGTCACCGCTTCGCCCAGCTTGCTCAACAGGCGTCCACGCTCCGTCGCCGTTAGTTTGGACCAGTCTCCGCCGTCGAAGGCCTTGCGCGCTGCGGCGATGCCAGCCTCGACCTCCGCGGCACCACCATCGGCGATCTCGGTAAAGCGCTGACCATCGGAAGGGCTGACCACGGGGATAGTGGCCGCCGTCGAGACCCAACGGTTGGCGATCAGGCAGCCTTTGGCTGCGTTAACAGGGGTCTGGACGTTCATGCCGCCTCCTCCGCGTTCAACGATCCCGCCCGAACTTCGCCGCGGTCGATCACCAGAGCACGGTCGGCGAAGTTCTTGAGAAGGCCGGGATTGGATTCCGTAATGATCAGGGTGACTTCACTGTCGGTATCGCGCAGCCGGCGTAGCGCCTCGGCGTAGCGCCGGGCCAAGGCCGGTGCCAGACCCTGGAAAGGTTCATCGAGCATGATCAGCTTGCGGCCGATCATCAGGGCCCGGCCCAATGCGACCATCTTGCCCTGGCCGCCGGATACCGAGCCGGCGGGACGCGCCGCCAGTTCCCGCAACTCGGGAAGGATCTCGTAGATGAGATCCAAACGCCTGCGCAACTCGCCCGGCGTAAGCTTCGCCACCTGACCCGGCATCAGAATATTGTCTTCCACCGTGAAAGCGGAAAACAGCCGGCGGTCTTCCGGGGCGTAACCGATACCCAGACGGGGGCGCTTTGCCGGCGCCACAGCGGTCAATGCCATTTCGCCGAAGCGAATCTCGCCGGAAACATCGGTAAAACCCATAATCGTCCGGAGAGCGGTGGTCTTGCCGGCGCCATTCGCCCCGATCAGGGCGACCGTCTCTGAGGCATCGATCTTGAAGCTGACGTTCCTAAGGACGCGCACGCCGGCCAAAGAGACAGTGACGTTCTCAAACTCAAGCATCTCAGATCTCCTCGCCGATCACGTCGCGCACCACATCGGCGTGGCTCAGAATGTCATCGGGCATACCGCGATGAAGCACTTCGCCCCGGTTCCAGACCGCCACCTCGTCGGCAAAGCGCTCGACGATGCCCATGTCGTGCTCGACGAACACCGAGGTCACTTTTGATTCCGTCAATGCCTTGGCAACGATGTCGAGCACAGCGAACTTTTCCGACGAGGCGACACCCGACGTTGGCTCGTCCATGAACAGAAGCTTCGGCTTCAGGGCCAGCGCTACGGCAATATCGATCAACTTGCGCTGGCCTTCCGGCAGTTCTTCGACCGGGCGGTCCGCAACATGGACGCAGTTCACCATCTCCAGGAGGTGCATCATCTCCGCACGCTCGGGGATCTGACCGAGACGGGTAAAGGGCGCCCAGCGCCGCTCGCGCGCAGCGGCGGCGATCAGAAGGTTTTCCAGCGCCGTGTGCTCCCCGAAGAGTTGCGGGATCTGAAAAGCCCTGGCGACGCCCAGGCGGGTGATCTCGCGGGGCGACTTCCGGGTTATCCCCTTGCCGTTGAAGAACACCTGGCCGGCGCTCGGCTTCAGATAGCCGGTACAGATGTTCAGAAAGGTGGTCTTGCCGGCTCCGTTCGGACCGATGATCGCAAGGTTCTTTCCTTCATGGATTTGCAGGTTGACATCGCTGGCCGCCACCACCCCGCCAAAGTGGATTTCAAGGCCCTTTGCTTCGAGCAGCGCCGTCATTCCGCCGCCTCCATGGCACGCCGCTTGGCCTCTTTTCCGGAGGCGGTGTTGCTCCCGATCCGCCCCATGAAGCTGCCATAAACACCAATCAGACCGCGTGGGGCGTAGAGGATGATACCCAGCAGGAAGAAGCCGAGGATCATCTGCCAGACATCGCCGGCAAAGGCCGAGGCGTAGGTTCGCACGACCTCATAGACCAGCGCCCCGACGAAGGCGCCGGAAACCGAACCGGCGCCGCCCAGGATAGCAATAAACACAAGCTCGCCTGAGCGTATCCACCAGGCGTACTCCGGCGTCACGATGCCCTGCGCCACCGCCATCAAGACACCGCCGAGCCCGCAAAGCGCGGCAGAAACGAGATAGCCGACCAGCAAAACCCGCCTGGCCGAGACGCCGAGATACTCAAGACGGGTCTCGTTGGTCTTGATGGTCTTCAACATGTGTCCGATCGGCGAATCAAAGTAACGATGCACCGCCCAGGCGACGATCACCGCGATAACCAGCCCGCCGTAGAACAGCAGTGACTCGAAAGCCGGCCGCTCCATCTCGATGCCGAGGACCAAGGGGCGCGCCACCTGCAGACCGTCGGACCCGCCGGTGTAGTGATAGAATTTCTCAAGCACCGAAAAGACAATCATGGAGAAGGCAAGGTTGAGCATACCGAAAAATATGTAGCGGTAACGCACGACAAAAAGCCCGACCAGCAGCCCCACCACCACAGCAGAGGCGACACCGATCAGCACCATCGACACGAGTTCACCGCCGCCAAAAGCCTGTCCGAGGAAAGCCGCGCTGTAGGCAGCCACGGCAAAGAACAGCGCATGCCCAAAACTGACCTGGCCAGCGTGGAGCAGAACGACAATTCCCAGAACCGCCAGCCCCTTGGCCAACGCAAGAGTCAGCATCACCTTGGACCAGGGCGCCAAGAACGGCAGCAACGCAACGGCAATCAACAACAGCGGTATTGCCAACCGGGGGACGAGGGACATGAAGGTCATGGTTTTCTGCCTCACCACAGCCTCAGATCTTGCGCGTCTGGGTGACGCCAAAGAGACCTTCAGGGCGCCACAGAAGGACAAGCAGCATGATAAGGTAGGGGATCAGAACCTCCAGTTCAGGCATCAGATAAACAGCGAAACTGCGGCCGAGACCGATCAGCAGGGCCGCTAAAGCCGCGCCCTCGATCTGGCCGAGGCCGGCGGTCGCGGCCACCGCAAAACTCAGCACGATCATGTCGGCGCCAATACCCGGAAGCACAGAAGTCGTCGCCGAGGCCAGGGCACCGCCGAAGGCCGCCAGCGCCGCGCCCAGCATAAAGGTCATGAGATAAATCTTGTCCGTGTCGATCCCGATGGCCGTGGCCGCCTCCCGGTCCTCGGTCACGGCAAGGATCAAGCGGCCCGAGAGCGTATGCCGCAGAAACAGGCGCAGCCCGGCAAGGACCGCCAAGGCCACCAGGGGTAGCAGGATAAGTTGATAGACCGTGTAGTAGACCCCGAAGACCTGAATATTGCCGAGGCTTTGCAGGGCAGTGGCCTCGAAATAGGGTTGCACGCCCCAGACCAAACGCTGCACGTCCTCCAGGATCATGAAAACTGCGAAGGTTACCAGGATCTGCAGGGCCTCTTCCTTGTCGTAGATACGCCTGAGCAGCAGCCGTTCGATCAGGCCGCCCAGCACGATCCCGACCACGGCGGCGGCGATCAGCATCAGCGGAAAGGCAAGCCATGGCGACCAGCCGGCCGCAAAGATCGCCCCACCCACCGAGGCGACGACATAGGCGCCGATGGCGTAGAACGACCCATGCGCCACGTTGAGGATGCGCAGCACACCGAAGATCAGCGTCAGCCCGACCGCCACCATAAAGACCAGGGCGGCATAGGCGACACCATCAAATACGGCCAATGCTATGAGTTGGAGGTTCATCGACGCGGGTCCCCTGGACGGCGAAATGTGATAGGGGCCGCCCTGATGCGGCCCCTACCGGGAGGAAGCTTCAAGAACCGTGCGAGAAGGCTTCGACCTTGACCTTGCCAACAAACTCAGGGGTCAGCTGCTCCAGCCAGGAAACCGACTCTTGGCCGACCGGTGTGGTCAACTCGTCGCCGTCGAACATCATCATGTTATCTAGGACGGCGAATTCGTGGCCGTCGACGTGGATCGTGGTGCCGAGGAGCTGATCCTCGATGCCCTGGTTGTCCTCACGAATTCGCACCTCACGCCCAAGGCCGGCAAAACTCAGCCCGGCCATCGCGTCAACGACCTGCTCACGTTCGGGCCAATCGCCGCCGTTTTCCGCAATGGCCTTCTCGTAGGCGGCCTTCAGAGCGTTGAGGGCCTGGCTCATGTGAAAGACCGGATAGATCGGATAGGCGCCGGTCTTCTCCTTGAACGCCTCGACGAAGCCGGAGAAGGCAAGATCGGACTTTCTTTCCGGATGCAGGAAGTAGTGATCACCCCGGGTCCCGACAATATGACCGGCCGGCAACGCTTTACCGAGCCGCTCCAGCGAGCTTTCGGCCAGCGGCAGCACCAGAGTGGAGGTGTTGGTCAGGCCGCGCTGCGCGGCCTGGCGGACAAAGGTGTCGAGATCGCCGCCCCAGGAAGTCGAGACGATGACGTCCGGCCTCAGCGCCTGAAGACGCGAGATCTCGGTGGAGAAATCCGGGGCTCCGAACTTGGGAAAGAATTCGGCAACAATCTGAACGTCCGGCTTCATGGCCTTCAGGGCGGCCGAGAACATCTTCCAGCTTTCACGGCCCCAGGCGTAGTCCTGGTTCACCACGGCGATGGATTTGAAGTCCGGCTTGGTCTTCAAAAGATAGAGCACCGAACTCAGCATCTCAGGCGTCGCATGGCCCTGGGTGCGGAAGACGTAGCGATAGCTGTTCTCTTCGAAAATCCGCTGGGTGCCGCAATCCCACATGAAGTTGAGAACCTTCAGATCCTCGGCCAGCGGCGCGATCTTGTTGCAGTTGCCGGAGGAAATGGAAGCGAACATCGCATCGACCTCCACGTCCTGAACCAGGCGCCGGTATTCCGCCAGCACCGCCTCACCGCCGGCCCCTTCGTCGACGAAGTAGGTCTTCAGGGGCACGCCGCCGATACCGCCGCTGGCATTCATCTCGGCCACCATCATCTCGGCGGCGGCCTTGGCCGGCTCACCGAAAACTGAAGCCGGACCGGAAAGGAAGGCCGTGACGCCGACCTGCAGCTGGTCAGGCTTGTCCGCCGCCAAGACGACGGACGAAAGCGCCAGCGTCAGCGCACCCGCGACACCGCAAAGTAGCTTCATTTTCATCGAAAACATCCTCCCCATTTGTTCTTTGAGCGCCATTTGCCAAGCGCCGTGACCTCACAATGAACCGCCGACCGGCCTACCTGCAAAGACGTTTTTTGGATCACCGTTATAGGAAACACCTATACCCGGGTCTCCTCGTTGATCGCATAGCCGCGCCATATGTTTCGCGAAGTCAGGTCCTGAATGACCTGCAGCGTCAGGCGCTCAACTTCCTGGCTGGCGCGGGTGACCGTCGCATCGGGACTGCGCACCAAGTAAACCGGGCGGCGCATCACGGGTTCGTCGATGCGAGCCGCGACAAGTTCTCCGCGCGCGACGAGGTCTTGTGCCGCCGCCGGCGCTAGAATCGTATAGCCGCTGGCGCGCGCAACAAGAGTCTTTATCTGAGTCAGCGCATCCATTTCGATCGAGACCCGAAGATCGATCCCATTGGCACGGGCGAAACGGTCGATCATCGCCCTTAGGCCGTGACTTCGCGACGGCAGGATGAGGTCCAGCTTGGCCACCTCGGCCAGAGGCACCGGCCGGTCCGGCGACGATTTGAAAGGCCAATGATCCGGCGCCGAGAAGAAAAACAGCTCTTCGGTTATAAGTGGCCGGATCTGCATGTGTTTCAACGCACTGACATCGTAGAGAATGCCCAGATCGATGGAGCCTTCCTCCAGCCAGCCCTGGATGAAGCCGCTCATGGCCTCGATTGCCCGCAGCCTCACTTCCGGCAGTTCAAGGCGCACCGTTTCTGCCAGAGGAACGGAAAGCACCATCGAAACCGAACTCGGAAGTCCAAAGCTGACTTCCCCGCGCGGCTCCAGGCCGGAGGCCCGCACATCCTCCGATGCCTGTTCCACAGCCGCGAGGATCCGACGCGCATGAGAGAGCAGAATCACACCCGACTGGGTCAGCGTCACCCCACGCGGCGAGCGCGCCAGCAGGTCGATTCCCAACTGCTGCTCCAGATTTTTCACATGCTGGGACAGCGAGGGTTGCGCGATGCCAATCCGTCCGGCCGCCGCTGAGAGAGAGCCCTCTTCGGCAATCGCCACAAAGTAGCGAAGTTGCTTTATGTCCACCGCGCGGCCTCCATTACCGCAACGCTATAGAAAAAACCTATTGCCCGTCAAGGAAGGCGCTATTTGGCATTGCCCCCCGCGCTATCGCAGTGTTGCCGCAGAGCTTCGCGGAATAGGTGTGCCATGGTGCGGGTTTCTTCAGGAAGACAGCAGCGTCCGAAAGACGCCTTGCCGGATGTGGAGCTCAGCGCAGGGCTGTTGTTTGCCGAAGGAGAAGATGCGCCCCGTGTCGGGCGTCTCATCGCACAGCAGTCTGCGGCGCTACTGCGTCGGTCGGGGGTCTCGCCTGACAGCCTTCAGCATCTTGGCACGATCGTCAGCGACCATACCGGGAATTGGCGAGCTGCGGTGGCCGAAGACCCGGCTTTGCCTCTATATCCACCGGGAGAGTGCCGGCTCTGGTGCGACGACGACGGCACCTTCGAGCTGAATGTCAAAGTTTTCGATCGCCGGCAGAAGACGACCCCGGCGCTTGCCTACGACACCTGGTCGGTCTTCGTGCCGTTGAAGGGAATGGTTTGCTTGCACTGGGTGGACGGCCGGGACGTAACACACCGTCGGCTGGCGCCCGGCCAGAGTCTTGGCTTTCCGGTCGGCCAAGCAGTTGCAATAGAGGTCGTGGGCGACTGGCAGGCGGTGCTGTTACGCCTTTTCGGGATTGCGACCACGCTTCTTCCCCCTCCTCGTCCAGTGCCTCTCCCGGCAGATGACGACAGGCTGTGAGCACATCGGTGACACCTCCCGGCGAGAGGGCCCGCGGGTCCGCAACAACACAGCGACCGGAGAACCCGCGTCTGGCCGAATTGCCGGATGAACTGACCGGCTACGGCGCGCTCTGGCGCTACAGCGACGACAATCGGCAGCCCCGCGAAACCCTGTCGGCGCCAGAGGCGCCGCGGCCGCTGCGCAAGAAGATGCTGAAGGATCTGCATGCTGCTTTCGATGCCTGCGAAATCGCTGATGGCGCAACACTGTCGTTCCACCATCACCTGCGCAATGGCGATGCGGTCCTCAACGCGGTGCTGGAGATTGCCGCAGTCCGTGGGCTAAGCGGCCTGAGAATCGCGATGAGCTCTCTTTTCCCCGTGCATGCCCCCCTGGTCGAACATATCCGCAGCGGCCTGGTCAACGGGATCTGGACGGACTATGCCATCGGCCCGGTCGCCCGGGAGATCGTCGCGGGTACACTTGGCTGCCCCGCAGTTTTTCAGACCCACGGCGGCCGGTCGCGGGCGATCGCCAGCCGCCGGCTTGCCATCGATGTCGCCTTCGTCGCGGCCCCGGTGGCGGATGTCTATGGCGGCGCCAGTGGCGCCCTGGGGCGGGCGGCCTGCGGGCCTCTCGGCTATCCCATGGTCGATGCCGACTATGCGCACCGAGTGGTTGTGGTGGCCGAGGAAGTCAGTACAGAGCGGCTTGAGATCGCCGACATCGCCGCCGAGCGGGTCGACCATGTCGTAGCCGTGGACACCATCGGCGACCCTGCGGGCATCATGTCGGGCGCGACCCATCCAGCAAGCGACCCGGTCGGCAGGCGAATTGTCTCCCTGGCCGTAAGGGCCGTCGCCGCCTCTGGGTTGATGGTCGACGGCTTCTCCTTTCAGACCGGCGCCGGCGGCGTTCCATTGGCGGCGACGCAGGAGATCGGAGCCGAGATGCGCCGCAATGGGGCCGTCGGCGGCTTCATCTGCGGTGGCATCACCGGTTCCCATGTGGCCCTGGCACGGGATGTGCCGTTTCGCGAGATCCTGGACGTGCAGTGCTTCGACACCGACGCCGCCCGTTCCTACCGCGAAGATGGGTGGCATCGCGCCATATCCGCGGCCGAGTACGCCAGCCCATTGCACCCAAATCCGGTCGTGGACCGCCTCAGCCTAATGCTGCTCGGCGCCGCCGAGGTTGACCGCAGCTTCAACGTAAACGTCACACTTGGCGGCAACGGCCAGATTATCGGCGGCGGCGGCGGACATCCGGACACTGCCGCGGGGGCAAAACTTGCCGTGGCCGCCACGCGCCTGACCGGCGGTGGCTATCCGAAGATCGTCGAGGCCGTCAGCTGCATCACGACACCCGGACGCGACGTCGACCTTTTGGTCACCGAGGCCGGCCTGGCCGTCAACCCGCGTCGCCCGGACCTTGCCGCAAGACTGCAAGATGCCGGCCTGCCGATTGCCGGCATCGACGCGTTGATCGAGGCCGCCCGTTCTCAAGCCAACAAGGCTCCCTATGTGCCCGAAGGGCCCATCGCCGCACTCGTTGAGTACCGTGACGGTTCGATCATCGACTGCGTGCTGCGCGCCTCTATATAGAACCGAGGACGTTTTCATTGGCGGGTCGAAAGCGTCAACCAGTTTGGCTTCGAGTTTAGGGTTTGCCGCTACGCAGACTGCGCTCCGGCTCCTCGCCTGTGCCCGCCCTTCACCCTAAAAAGGCTCCTGTGGAGTCTTTTCTTCACGTTCTCAGCCTTCAAGCCATACTGAATTTGCGCCGTGTTCTCCAAGATAGAGTTGGCTTTGCCGGGTGCCCTGCAGCGCCGTCAATCGCCGACCGGCTTGGGTCCAACGTCTTTTGACAATGGGGCTAGTGACGATCGGATGCGCCGCAGCTTCTCTTTGACGATCTCCGAGCGAGCCCTTGCGATCCCGGTGGCCAGTACGTCGATGATCGCTATGAACACCAGGCGCGATGACGTCGGCTTGAAGATATCCTGATCTTCAGGAAGGTCGACTTCGATCGAGATCTGCGTTGCACGCGCCAGATCGGAAGCGGTCTTGGTCAAACTGATGGTCTGGGCGCCGTATTGCTGGGCGATGGCCACGCTGTCGAGCAGCTCCGCCGGCGAACCGCTGGAGGAAACGGTGAACAAGACGTCCCCCTCGTCCAGGGTCGAGGCCAGCATTCTCTGCAGGTAACCGTCGGAGTGGGCTTCGGCCGGGATACCCAGGCGGAACAGGCGATTGGCGCCTTCCCGTGCCACGTTGGCCGAGCTGCCGCCAACGCCATAGAACGCAACCCGGTTCGCCGCCGCCATGGCTTTGATCGCGGCCTGCAGGGGCCCGGTATCAAGCTGGTTACGCGCGAGGTTGAGGGTATCGATCAGTGCACCGAAAACCTGGGTTACCAGTTGGTCCTTGGGCGAGAGCTCGTCACTCGGTCCGCCCAGGTACTGCAGGCTGACGGCAACGTTCTGTGCGATGGAGATCCGGAAATCCTTGAACCCGGCACAACCGAGCGTCTGGCAAAACCGATTGACCGTGGCGTCGGAAACACCCGAGGCCTCGGCGATTTCGTTCAGACGCAGATAGACGACTCTTTCAAGATTGCCGAGAACATAGTCGGCAACTTTCTGTTCCCGCTTGGGGAAAGACCCTTCGAGTTTTCTCATCTGAGAAATGATATCGACAACTTTAGACATCGATGGTGGAGGGCCCTCTGGGTTCATGGCTCCGGTTTATAGGCAATAACATCCATCTCGACCTTGGCATCCACCATCAGGGCTGACTGAACGGTTGAGCGCGCCGGGGGGTGATCGATGAAGTACTTCTCGAAAACTCCGTTGAAGCTGGAGAAATCACGCGGGTCGTCCAACCAGACATTCACCTTTATCACATGTTCAAGCCCGCATCCCGCAAGCTTCAGAACGCCGACAATGTTTTCCATGACCTTTTCGGTCTGGAGAACAATTCCGCCGGCAACAATCTCGCCTTTCTCAGCCGGCACCTGCCCTGAAATATAGATGAAGTCGCCGGCGCGCACGGCTTTTGCAAAAGGTCGCCGCTGGCCGCCGGCAGCCGGATCCGCCGCCTCGAAACGCGTGATGCCTGTGGCTTGATCGAGCATGGGGTCTCCTAGGGTCCAATTGTGTAAGAAATTTTCATTATTTACCCCGTATTTCCCATGATTTGCAAATAGGAATTGACCGAAACAGATAATTATGTAATTTTCTTTCATGCATAACCCATAAGAACCTAAAACGACGGCAGACTGCGATACGGGCTGCAATAAGGGAGGATCAAACAATGAAAATCAGTCTCTGGTGGAAATCCGCCATGGCGGGCTGCGCGGCCCTGGTATTGGCGAACTCGGCATGGGCCGGCGGAACTCTGCGCTATGCGACCGTGGGCGAACCGCCCAGCCTGGATCAGCATGTGGTGACCTCCGATCTGGCCACGACTATCGCCCACCATATGTTCGAAGGGCTCTATACCTTCAACAGCGCCAACGCGCCGGTCGGCCTTCTGGCCGCCGATGAAAAGCTGGAGGATGACGGCAAGACCATCGTCATCTCCCTGCGCAAAGGCGTGAAGTTCCATAACGGTCAGGAGATGGTTGCCGGGGATGTCCTGGCGTCCCTCAACCGTTGGGGCGAGCACGGTTCGCGCGGCGGCCTGCTGTATTCCAATGTGACCGGCATCGAAGCCTCCGGCGACCACGAAATCACGATCAAGCTGAAGGCGCCTTTCGGTCCCTGGAAAAACCTGCTGGCTTTCATCAACGGCGGTCCGGCGATCTATCCGGCTTCGGTTGCCGCTGCTGCCGGCAAGGAACCGATCGCCCCGGAAAACTACATCGGAACCGGCCCCTATAAGTTCAGCGAGTGGAAGGCGAACCGCCACGTCGAACTGGTCCGCCATGATGGCTACGCGTCCATCGAGGCGGCGCCGGACGGTTATGCCGGTGCGAGGACCGCACACTTCGATAAGATCCGCTTCATTCCCGTGCCCGACGTCGGCACCCGTGTCAGCGGATTGAAGGCCGGCGACTATGACTATGCCGAAAGCATTCCAGGCGACCTGTTTGCCGATCTCGATGCCGACCCGAACGTGAAAACCATCCTCAACGGCGGGCCGATTTTCGGCTTGATCTTCATGAACTCCAAGGAAGGCCCGCTGAAAGAGAACTATGCCCTGCGGCGCGCCATTCAGGCGGCCCTGGACAAGGTCCCTGCCCTGCAGGTGTCGATCGGCCCGGAGAAACTCTGGCGGGCCAACGGCTCGTTCCTGCCCGAGGGCAATGTCTGGTACAGCGACGCCGGGGCGGACAATTTCAGCCGCGGCGACACGGCCGGCGCCAAGGAAATGGCCGTAAAGGCGGGCTACAAAGGCGAACCGATCAAGTTCATGGTCTCCACCAACTACGCCTTTCACTACGATCAGGCGGTGGTCTTCACCAAGCAATTGGCGCAGGCCGGCTTCAACATAGACCTGCAGGTCTACGACTGGGCAACACTGATCAAAAAACGCGCACAGCCCGACCAGTGGGACCTGTTCTTCACCCATCACGGGTTTGTGCCGGATCCGATCCTCATTTCGGTGATGAACGACAACTACCCCGGCTGGTGGGCCACCGCCGAAAAGGCGGGCCTGAAAGCAAAGTTCACCGGCACCGCCGACGAAGCTGAACGCCAGAAGATCTGGTCGCAGATTCAGAGCGCGATCTACGAACAGGTGCCGACGATGAAGACCGGCGATGTCTATACCTACAACATCGCCTCGCCCAAGCTGACCGGCCTGGCCTCTTCAACCTTGATCTGGCCGCATTTCTGGAACGTGGACAACTAAGCGCAAGGTTTTCCGCTAAGGTGATCCCTCCCGCGAGCCTGCGGGAGGGAGAGCCGCCGCTGCTGCCCAGACCGTAGAAGATCAAGACCGAGCTACCGCAATGCTGGCCTACGCCATCAAACGAATTTTCGTCCTGATTCCGACACTGCTGGCCGCTTCCCTACTGGTGTTCATATTCATCCACCTGATCCCCGGCGATCCCGCCGCGGTTCTGTTGGGCGATACGGCCACCCCCGAGGATGTCGCCCAACTGACCCGGGAAATGGGCCTCGACAAGCCGCTTTATACGCAGTTCGTTCTCTGGCTCGGGAACTTTCTGCAAGGCGACCTGGGCACCTCCATTTTCTTCCAGGCGCCCGTCCTGTCGGTCATCGCCGATGGCGCCGAGACGAGCATTCTGCTGGCGGTCATGACGATGTTCTGGATCGTGATCTTCGGCGTCCCCATTGGTGTCGTTTCGGCGACCAAACACGGCTCCTGGATCGACCAGGTCAGCTCCGGTGGGGCGATGTTCGCCGCTTCGATCCCGACATTCTGGCTCGGTCTCTATCTCATTCTGATTTTCTCGGTGACCCTCGGCTGGCTGCCAAGTTCGGGGTTTCCGTCCATCTCCGACGAGGGCGGCCTGACCAATCTGCGTTACCTTCTGTTGCCGAGCCTGACACTGGCCGCCCCCAATGCGGCGCTGATCATTCGGCTCGTGCGGGCGTCGATGCTCGATGTGCAGCGCGAGGACCACGTGCGCACCGCCCGGGCCAAAGGCCTGCACCCCCTGCGGGTCGCCTATGCCCATGTTTTTCGCAACGCCCTGATCGCCGTCGCCGCGGCTTTTGGCTTTACCTTTGCCGCGCTGGTGTCCGAGGCCGTGGTGACCGAAACCGTCTTTTCCCTGCCGGGCGTCGGGCGGCTGGTGGTGCAGTCGATCCTGCGCCGTGACTACCCGGTCATCCAGGGGGTGATCCTCGTCATCGTGATTCTCTATATGGTCACCAACCTGCTGGTCGATCTGGCCTATGGCTGGCTGGACCCGAGGGTATCTTTGAAATGAACGCTCTCGCGCTCTTCAACCCCTATAGCGGCCGGCGCCTCGCATTCCTTGGCCTCGTCTGGCTGACCTTCATTCTGATCTGCGCCCTTGCCGCGCCGCTGCTCGCGCCCTTCGACCCCTTGGCCATCGCGCCGGTCGACCGCTTGTCGGAGCCTGGCGAAAGTTACTGGTTCGGGACCGACAATTTCGGGCGGGACACACTGTCGCGCTGCATCTACGGCGCCCGCATGGCGCTGATTATCGGCCTCGGCACGGTCGTCGTCTCTCTCACCGCCGGCAGCCTGATCGGCATGCTGTCGGCCTACTTCACCCGCCTCGGCCATGTACTGATGCGGATGATCGATGTGCTGATGGCCTTCCCGGCGCTGCTGCTGGCGCTGGTTCTCATGACGTTGCTGGAGCGCAGTGTCGCGAATACCATCATCGTGATCGGTATCGTCTATACGACGACAACGGCGCGGATTCTCTTCGGCATGACGCTGAAGCTGAAGAACGAGGTCTTTGTCGAGGCGGCGGTTTGCTCCGGTGCGGGGCATTGCAGTGTACTGTTCCGTCACATCCTGCCGAACCTGATATCGCCCTTGCTGGTACAGGCGAGTTTCATCTTCGCCTTCGCCCAGCTTCAAGCCGCCGCTCTCGATTTCCTTGGGTTGGGCCTGCCGCCCGAAATCCCGAGCTGGGGCAACATGCTATCGGAGTCGCGCATTTACGTGACCCGTGCGCCCTGGCTGCTGATCTTTCCCGGCATTCTGATCATTTTTTCGGTCTTCTCCATGAACCTTGTGGGCGATGCGCTGCGCGACAGCATCGATCCGCGGTTCAAAGATGATATCGCGGGGGTGTGACGGAGGTGGCGCTGCTCGAAGTCCGGAACCTCTGCATTGCCGTGGCCAGCGGCGGTGCACTGCTGCCTGTCGTTGAGGATGTTTCCTTTGCGGTGGAGGCCGGCCGGACGCTTGGTATCGTTGGTGAGTCCGGCTGCGGCAAAAGCCTGACGTCCCTGGCCATCATGGGTTTGCTGGAGGGAAGCCAGGTTCGCATAACCGCTGGTGAAATCTGGTTTGCAGGCCGTGAATTGACCCGGCTCCCGGCGGCCGAGCGGCGCGCCATCATGGGCGATCAGATGGCGATGATCTTTCAGGAGCCGATGACGAGCCTCAACCCGGTCTACCGCATCGGCGACCAGATCGTCGAGGTCTTGCGTCAGCACCGCACCATGAGCCGCCGTGCCGCCCTGGCGCGCGCGGCCGAACTGCTCGCCCTGGTGCGCATTCCCGCCCCGGAGGAGCGGCTCAAAAGCTACCCGCATCAGCTGTCCGGCGGCATGCGCCAAAGGGTGATGATCGCCATGGCGATTGCCTGTGACCCCGGCCTGCTGATTGCCGACGAGCCGACCACAGCGCTGGACGTCACCGTGCAGGCGCAGATCCTCGATCTGCTGGCCGACCTGCAGGCGCGTACCGGGATGGCGGTGGTGCTGATCTCTCATGACCTGGGTGTCATCGCCGAAACCTGCCAGACCATCGCCGTCATGTATCGCGGCCGGGTCGTCGAAAGCGCCTCAGCCGCCGGATTGTTCGCCGAGGCGCGCCATCCCTACACACGCGGTCTGATGGCTTCGATTCCCGATGCGGACGCAGACTGCGAGACCTTGCCGGCGATCGCCGGGAGGGTACCGAGGATCGATGAGCAGATCGGCGGCTGCGCTTTTCATCCGCGTTGCCCCTACGCCGCTTCGCGCTGCACATTGGAAACGCCCGTCACCGCAACCTATCCCGAGGACCACTTCGTCCTCTGCCATTTCCCTGATGAGGCGGCACCATGACGGCACCCCTGCTGGCCGTACGCGATCTGAAGACCCATTTCCAAGCCGGCCGTTCCTGGCCATTCGGCCCCCGCGCGGCCGCGCTGAAAGCCGTCGATGGGGTGTCTTTCGAGATTCAGGCGGGAGAGGTCCTGGGCCTGGTCGGTGAATCCGGCTGTGGCAAATCCACGGTCGGCCGCACCCTTACGCGCCTGGAACCATCGACCAGCGGCGAAGCCTTGTTGGAGGGACAGGACATCCTGCGGCTAAGTCAGGCGGCTTTCCGGCCTCTGCGCGGGCAGATTCAGATGATCTTTCAGGACCCCTTCGCCTCCCTGAATCCACGCCTGACAATCGAACAGACCTTGGCTGAGCCGTTGCGCATTCATGGTCTTGCAGCAACGGCCAGGGACGCGCGCGCGCGGATCGCGGAGATCCTGGCGCTGGTCGGGCTCGATCCCAAAGTCATGTCGCGTCACCCGCACCAGTTCAGCGGCGGCCAGCGCCAGCGGATCGCCATCGCCCGGGTCATGATCCTCTCGCCACGTTTGGTGATCGCCGATGAACCGGTCTCGGCCCTCGACGTATCGATCCAGGCGCAGGTGCTGAACCTGATCAAGGAAATTCAGCGCAAGAGCAGCGTGGCGATGCTGTTCATTTCCCACGATCTCGGGGTCGTACGTCACATCAGCGACAGGGTGGCGGTGATGTATCTGGGCCGCATCGTTGAGACCGGCCCCAAGGCGGAGATCTTCGCCAGGCCCTCGCACCCCTACACGCGGCTGCTACTCGATTCGATTCCACGCCCCGACCCCTCGCGGGCGGGCCGCCGCGCCAAAGCCCTGGGCGAACCGGCCAGTGCCGCAGCCCCGCCGCCGGGTTGCAGTTTTCATCCGCGCTGCCCCTTCGCCACGCAGCGCTGCAGCGTCGAGGCCCCCGAATACGTAGCGCTGAGCGATAACCACCGCAGTGCGTGCCACAACATTGCGGCTTTGCCGGGAAAGCAGGCGAATGAATAAGCCCCGTCGCGTTTTCGTCGCCTCGATCGCCACGGAGACCAATACCTTTTCGCCTCTTCGCACGGATCTGCGCGATTTCAAGGACAGCTTCTACGCAGCGCCGGGCGAGCATCCCAAAACCCCGACGCTGTGCAGTGCGGTGTTCCCGGTGGCCAGGGCCAGAGCTGCGCAGTATGGCTGGGCGTTGATTGAAGGTACGGCGGCCTGGGCCGAGCCCGGTGGCATCATCAATCAACAGGCCTGGGAATTTCTGCGCGATCAGTTGCTCGACGAGCTGCGGGCGGCCTTACCGGTGGACGCCGTGCTTCTGGGCCTGCACGGCGCCATGGTGGCGCAGGACTGTCTCGACTGTGAAGGCGAGCTGTTGGCAGCGATCCGTGATCTCGTCGGTCCGGAGGCCGTTATCGGTGCGACGCTTGACCCGCATAGCCATCTTTCGGCCTTGTGTGTCGAAAACGCCGACTTGCTCGTCGCCTTCAAGGAGTTTCCTCATACCGACTTCGTCGTTGCAGCGGAGAAGCTGGTGGACCTCGTGCAGCGCGCCGTAGGGGGGGACATCAAGCCTGTCATGTCGGTGTTCGACTGCAAGATGATTGATATCCTGCCGACCGACCGGGAGCCGATGCGCGGCTTCGTCGAACGGATGCTCGGACTGGAAAAGGAGCGCAGTGTCCTTTCCATCTCGGTCATCCATGGCTTCATGGCAGGTGACGTACCGGATCTCGGAACCAAGATCGTGGTCATAACCGATGATGCCGCGGCGGAGGGCGGCCGGCTGGCGGAGCGGCTCGGCATGGAACTGTTCGGCTATCGCGGCAAGGCCCGGCCCGAATTTCTGACCGTGGAGACGGCGCTCGATCAGGCGCAACGCGCCGATGCCGGCCCGGTGGTGATTGCTGATATCTGGGACAATCCCGGCGGCGGCGTGGCCGGTGATTCGACGATTGTCCTGAGGGCGTTGATGGAACGTCGGATCGGCGGCGCGGCCCTGGCTTCGATCTGGGACCCCATTGCCGTGCGCACTTGTTTTTCCGCCGGCGAAGGGGCGCGGTTGCGGTTGCGCTTCGGGGGCAAGATGTCCGGCGATGCGGGGGAGCCCATCGATGCCGATGTCATAGTCCACAAGACCGTTGCCGATGCCGCACAGCGATTTGGAACGAGTATCGTACCACTTGGCGATTCCGTCTGGATCGAGGTTGCGGGTATCCAGGTGATACTCTCCACGGTCCGCTCTCAGGTCTTCAGTCCGGATGTTTTTTTGAATCTGGGTATCGATCCTCTCGCAATGAAGATTCTGGTGGTGAAGTCGACCAACCATTTCCAGGACGCGTTTTCGCGCATTGCGTCAGAGATTCTCTACGTTTCTGTGGAGGGCCCCTATCCGAGTGACCCGGCGACCAACGACTACCGCAATCTGACCCGCCGGATATGGCCGCGCACGTCAAACCCGCATGATCTTCCCGATAAAAAGAGAGCTTCATGAAAGTCGACGACATCGAAACGCCCGCCGTTGTAATCGACGAAGCGGTTGCGCGGCGCAACATCGAACAGTACCAGGCCCATTGTAATCAGCATGGGCTTTCGCTTCGCCCGCATATCAAGACTCACAAGCTGCCGCACTTCGCCAAGGCGCAGATCGCTGCGGGCGCGGTGGGGATCACCTGCCAGAAGCTCAGCGAGGCCGAGGTCATGGCCGACCACGGTCTGGACGACATTCTGATAACGTACAATATCCTGGGTTCCGCGAAGCTTGCCCGGCTGCGGCGGCTGGCTGAGCGGCTGGGCAAAGTCTGCGTCACCGCCGACAATCCTGTGGTGATCGAGGGTCTTTCCGCTGCCTTTGCCGATGCGCCGCGTGCCCTGCCGGTCATGGTGGAGTGTGACAGCGGCGCCCATAGGTGCGGGGTTGCGTCTCCCGAAGAGGCCGTGACCCTTGCTCAGGCGATCTCCAGCAGCCCGGGCCTCGCCTTCGCCGGCCTGATGACCTACCCCGCAGTCGGCGGTGGCGCGCAGGTTCAAGCCTTCATGGCCGAGGCAAAGCGGCTCCTGGCGGCGGTCGGCCTTGACTGTCCGGTCGTCTCCAGCGGCGGCTCCCCGGACATGTGGACGTCCGGCGAGGTCGAGGGCGTCACCGAATACAGGATCGGCACCTACATCTACAATGACCGCTCCCTTGTGCAGCACGGAGTACGCAGTTGGGAAGACTGCGCGCTCACGGTTCTGGCGACTGTGGTCAGCTTGCCGGCAACGGGCCGGGCGATCATCGACGCCGGATCAAAGACCCTCACCTCGGACCTCATCGGTTTGAGGGGTTACGGCCAGGTTCTGGGCCACGACGACGTGGAAGTTTCGGCCCTGAGTGAGGAACATGGAATACTGGCCTGGGCCGGCGGCAAAAAGTTGCACGTCGGACAGCGCATCCACATCGTGCCGAACCACGCCTGCGTCGTCAGCAACATGGTGGACTTCGTATGGATTAAGAGCGAAGCGGGCAGGGTTGAGAAGTTTACCGTCGCCGCGCGTGGTGGCATCACCTGAGCAGCGGCGGAACGCCCAACACGAAGACGTCCCGAAACGCCTGCAGGCGGATCATTTGTGCCTTTGTCATTTGCCACATGACCATGACCAGCTCCATCTAAATGGCCCAGTTTGAGTATCGTGCATGATCGGCCTGCGGTTCGTCGGGACGATGGTTCCCTGGGCCGACGGGCGGCAACCTGGAGCACTCTGCGGTCTTTTCATGATGTAGTGTTTTCACCATTGTTCGTTCAGGATTTGCGCCTCTTGAGGGCTTTAGAAGACTTTGCCATTGAGAAGTTCATCGGACGACCCAGCCGTCCGATGGTCTGAAGAACGGGAAGTTCGGCCTCAGGCCGGTCCAACGTTGGGGGCAAGCTCAGAAGAACGGGAAGTTCGGCCTCAAGCCGGTCCGACGTTGGGGGCAAGCTCACTCTAACACTGCCCCGCTTGCGACATATCCCCCATCGACATCAAAGTTGCCCACGATTAGACACGTAGGAGCAGGTTGATTTAGATCGGCACTTGGTTAACTGCTTCCTAGGATGGATCAGTGGCAGGACCGAATACCCTCATCCGGTGGCACTAGAGTACTCCTCCTAGCAGGCTGCTGAAAAAGTCTGACGTATAGGGTTTTGGGCCTTGGTTTGAGGTCAGCCCCCTATGAGGGTGGTTTTGGGTGCTGGTCTATCCCGGGTGATCGGCGCTTTGGTGGAGCGTTGGTCTCATGTTTGGGCCAGGAGCTTTGGTATTCGCACAAGATTGCAGGCGGTGGCGGTGAGGGTGAAGGCCCAG
>NZ_JAAQPH010000014.1 GCF_011683915.1 Pelagibius litoralis | reverse complement strand
AAAACGCTATTGTGGTGGCGCACGGTGTTGTTCCTTTCTCGTGTCCCAGGACGTCGCCAAACGCTTGGACACCAGTAGAATCAACACCGTGCGCTCAGTCCACCAAATCTAAACCGGACACCAGTGGGCTTGACCCGGGCATCCATGGCAGGTGCGGATCTGGATGTTTCCGGATAGCCTAAAGCTCTTGGCGATAGACCAGGAAGCCCGACTTCTCCGCGACCTTGTCGTAGAGCTTCATCGCCGTCTCGTTGGTTTCGTGGGTCAGCCAGTAGACCCGCGTAGCGCCGGCCGCCTTGGCCTCCCGGTAGACCGCCTCGATGAGGGCGCGGCCGACGCCCTGGCCGCGTGCGTCCTGCGTGGTGAAAAGATCCTGCAGGTAGCAGTTGGCCTCGATCATCGTCGTACTGCGGTGATAGAGGTAGTGGGTGAGGCCAAGGAGCTTCCCGTCCTGCTCGGCGACCAGGGCGTGGACCGGCTCATAGGGGTCGAAGAAACGCACCCAGGTCATGGCGGTGATCTCCGGCTGCAGCGCCGTGGCGCCGCTGCGGCCGTAGAAGGCGTTGTAGCCGTCCCAGAGCGGCAGCCACTGGGTGTGGTCTTCACGCGCGACGGGGCGCACGACGAGATTTCCGGACATACCGCCTCCCTTTGTTGAAGCCGGGAAGTCTAAGAAGGTGATCGGGCGATCACAAGCAGGCTGGCGCCTCTCATGTCTTCCCGCTTGCGCGGGACGCCCCTCACCCTCCCGCTGCGCGGGCCCCTCCCTCTCCCACAGAGGGGAGAGGGTTTTTCAGCGGCCCTTTTGGGTTCCCCCTCTCCCCTCCGTGGGAGAGGGTCGGGGTGAAGGGGCTTCCCCACGGATCACGCAACGATATCGCAGGCGGCTTATGCCCGTGTCGTCCAGAAGATGCCGGCGAAGACCACCGGCACCATGACGAGCGCGAAGACGATGAGGACCGGATAGCCGAAGACGGCGATGGCGGCGAGCAGCGCGAAGAGGCAGTTGAGGGCGAAGAACAGCTTGGCGCTCTCGCGGCCCTTCACCGCATCCTCGATGAGCCAGCCGGCCAGCGGCACGGCGTATATCAAGCGCAGGGTGAGGCCGGCGGCCTGCTGCAGGACGCTCGGGGCGTCGTGCCTTTCCATGACGGGGGCGCTCTCCGCCGGGGTCCTCTGCACCGACCGGGCCCGGTCGGTCCCGCGGGCGTTTTCGCCGTGGCGGATGGCAAAGAAGATGATCACGCCGGTGAGCAGCGGCAGGCCCAGCAGCGCCGTCGGCTGCCCCTGGAGAAACAGCACCGGCAGGCTGAGCAGCCCGATGATCAGGGCCGAGGACGGCAGCAGCGCGACGATGCCCCGCACCAGGCCCTGACGTGGCTTGTCGTATTCGTTGGCGCCGCCGATGGAGTTGGCGAGGAAACCCAGGTTGGCCAGGAAGAACCACAGCACCAGCGGCATGGAGGTGGCCAGCATCGCCGCCGTCAGGGGCACGTCCAGCCCGTGCTTGGGCCCGGGGAAGAACACCAACCAGAGAACCAGCCAGATCAGCAGCGGCAGCAGCATGAAGCCGCCCACGAGGTAGGGGAGGTGACGCAAGAGACGATCCTTTTTTGTCGTTCGTTGGCCCAGTTTTACCGACGTCCTGTCGGCATACCTGACCTGGGAACTCGGGATTGGGGTTTCGAGGAAAACCGCCGCCCCCGGTCGTTTTGTCGCAGGCGGCTTCAGCCCCTAGGCCGCTTTGGACGGGCTTTCGTTTCCACGGTTTGGCGCTTATGCTTGGGCCAAAGCAGAACAATAAAAAAACTGGGCGTCACGAGCGGTTTGTCATCCGGGGAGCGGAAGCATCATGGGGCGTTACGACGAGGTTTATCAGGCCGCTCAGGCCGATCCCGAAGCCTTTTGGGCGGCGGCGGCCGAGGACATCGACTGGGTTACCAGATGGGACAGGGTCCTCGACGACAGCGATCCGCCCTATTACCGCTGGTTTGCCGGCGGCGAGTTGAACACCTGCTACAATGCCGTCGACCGCCATGTGAAGAACGGCCGCGGCGCGCAGGCGGCGATCATCTATGACAGCCCGGTCACCGATACGGTCCGCACCATCACCTACACCGAACTGCAGGACCAGGTGGCGCGCTTCGCAGGCGCCCTGGCGGCCCGCGGTGTCGGCAAGGGCGACCGGGTCATCGTCTACATGCCCATGGTGCCGGAAGCGGCGGTGGCGATGCTGGCCTGCGCCCGCCTGGGCGCCGTCCACTCCGTGGTCTTCGGCGGCTTCGCCGCCAACGAACTGGCAACCCGCATCGACGACGCGACGCCCAAGGCCATTGTCTCCGCCTCCTGCGGGATCGAGGTGGCCAAGGTCATCGCCTACAAGCCGCTGCTGGATGCGGCCATCGACATGGCGGCCCACAAGCCGGACTTCTGCCTGATCCTGCAGCGCCCGCAGGTGGCGGCCGATCTGGTCGACGGCCGCGACGAGAATTGGGACGACGTGATGACGGCAGCGGAACCTCACGGGCCGGTGCCGGTCGCCGCGACCGACCCGCTCTACATCCTCTACACCTCCGGCACCACCGGCCAGCCCAAGGGCATCGTGCGCGACAACGGCGGCCATGCGGTGGCGCTGAAGTGGACGATGAAGAACATCTACAACATCGACCCGGGGGAGGTGTACTGGTCGGCCTCCGACGTCGGCTGGGTGGTCGGGCATTCCTATATCGTCTATGCCCCGCTGCTACACGGCGCGACCACGCTGTTCTATGAGGGCAAGCCGGTGGGCACGCCGGACCCGGGCGCCTTCTGGCGGGTGATCAGCCAGCACAAGGCGGTCAGCCTGTTCACCGCGCCGACGGCCTTTCGCGCGATCCGCCAGCAGGACCCGGAAGGCGAGCATATCGGCAAGTACGACCTCAGCCATTTCCGCGCCCTCTTCCTGGCCGGCGAACGCTGCGATCCCGATACCCTGACCTGGGCCGAGGAAAAGCTCGGGGTGCCGGTGATCGATCACTGGTGGCAGACCGAAACCGGCTGGGCCATCGCTTCCAACTGCCTGGGCATCGAGCTGCTGCCGGTCAGGGCCGGTTCGCCCACCCGGCCGACGCCGGGCTGGGACCTCCGGGTGCTGGATGCCGAGGGTCACGAGGTGCCGGCCGGCACCATCGGCGCCCTGGCCGGCAAGCTGCCGATGCCGCCGGGCACCTTTCCAACGCTGTGGAACGCCAAGGAGCGCTACTTCCATTCCTACCTCGCCAACTACCCCGGCTACTACGAAACCGGCGATGCCGGGATCATCGACGAGGACGGCTATATCCACGTCATGGCGCGCACCGACGACATCATCAATGTCGCCGGGCATCGCCTTTCCACCGGCGCGATGGAGGAGGTGCTGGCCGCCCACCCCGACGTGGCCGAGTGCGCGGTGATCGGCGTGGCCGATACCCTGAAGGGCCAACTGCCGGTCGGCTTTGTCGTGCTGAAGGCGGGGGCCGGTGACGGCGCGGTGACGCAGGAGGTGGTGCAGATGGTGCGCGACCGCATCGGCCCGGTGGCGGCTTTCAAGTCCGCCGCCGTGGTACAGCGCCTGCCCAAGACACGCTCCGGCAAGATCCTGCGCGCCACCATGCGCAAGATCGCCGACGGGGAGGAATTCAAACCGCCGGCGACCATCGACGACCCGGCCATTCTGGACGAAATCAAGGAAACGCTGGCCGGTATCGGATACCCGAAAGCCGGTTGAGACGCTATAAGGCCGGGAGTAGAACGGCAGGCCGCCTGGTGGTGCGGTTGCTTCATCCTTCGAGACGGGCTTTCGCCCTCCTCAGGATGAGGTGGAATTGAGAGCCTCACCCTGAGGAGCGAGCCGCGGGATCGCGTCTCGAAGGGCGGGGCGGGCAAGGTGAAAGGTTTTGGCGGCCCGCCAAAGCCAACAAGGGGATCTTTAGAGATGCGGGTAAAGGATCAGGTCGTTGTCGTGACCGGCGCGGCCTCGGGGATCGGGTTGGGCTGCGCCCGGCAGTTCGCGGCCGAAGGGGCCAAGGTCGTGCTGTCGGATGTGGATCAGACGGCGGGTGAGGAGGCAACGGAGCAGCTTCAGGCGGCGGGGGCGGAAGCGGTCTTCATTCACTGCGATGTCGGCGACAAGGCGGTGGTGGATGCCCTGGTGGATTCTACCGTGGCGGCCTTCGGGCGTCTCGACTGCATGGTTTCCAATGCCGGTATCGTCAAGGGCGGCGACTTCCTGGAATTCAGCGAAGAGGACTTCGACGCGGTGATCCGGGTGAACCTGAAGGGCGTCTTTCTTTGCGGCCAGGCCGCGGCGCGCCAGATGGTGAAACAGGGCCCGCGCCCCGACGGCACGGCGGGGTCCATCGTCAACATGTCCTCGATCAATGCTGTAGTGGCGATTCCCTCCATCACGCCCTACTGCGTTGCCAAGGGCGGGGTGAACCAGCTGACCAAGGTGATGTCGCTGGCCCTGGCCGATCACGGTATCCGGGTGAACGGCGTCGGGCCGGGCTCCATCAACACGCCCATGGTAAGCGCCGTGAACAACGACCCGGCGGCCTGGAACCGGCTGATGTCGCGCACCCCCATGGGCCGCCTGGGCGAGCCGGAGGAGATGGGCAAGGTCGCCGTCTTCCTGGCGTCATCCGACGCCAGCTACATCACCGGCCAGACCATCTACGCCGACGGCGGCCGCCTGGGCATGAACTACACCGTGCCGGTGAAGGATTAGCCGCGGATCTTGAAGCCGACGCCGGCTTCGTCCTGAAGCGCTGTGTTGCGGGCGACGACCTGGGCCAGGGTGCTCGTCTTCTCGATGATCTCCAGGCCTTCGGCGCCGAAGGTATCGGCGTTGTAGACCGCCACGGCGAGCAGGGGATTGGTCAGCGCCTGGGTGAAGGCGTCGTTGGCCACCATGATCTTCAGCAGTTCGCCCATCATGTCGCTCTCGCCGTAGGCTTCGGCGAAGATGCCGACGAACCATTCCAGCCTGTCGATGGAGCCGTAGAGCGCTTCCAGCTTCCGCGCCAGGGCCGGGTCGCCGGTCAGCGCCTCGAAAGACCGCACCGGTTCCTTGCCGTAGTGCCGGCGGTAGTCGTTGAAGGGGGCCAGGGCGCAGGCGCGGGCCATCTGGACGCTGTGCTTCTTCACGCCCATTGCCAGCAGGAAATCCGGCGTGTTTTGGAGGCCGATTTTACCGGCAAGCTGGCGCGAGGCATCGCGGCAGACCTTCTCCACGCCCAGGTCCATGACCAGGGCATTGTTGTGCCGCAGCGTCGCGGCATCGCCGGTCTCGCCGTTGAAAGTGACGGTCGCGGGAATCAGATCGTGCCAGCGGTAGAGCAGGGCGAACTCAACCGCGATCCAGTTGGTGCGGTACCAGTGTTCTTTCTCCGCCATGCCGGGAACGACCATGAGCGGAAAGTCCACCGGGGCGATGTGTTTGATGTAGTCGCCGATCACGATCTTCAACAGGATGACGATGCAGACGTTGCGCGCCGTCTGGAACAGGCGCTCGTCGCCCCAGCCCGGATGGGCCTTGGCGAGCACGCCGGCGATGCGGTTGTGTTCGCGCAGGAACAAGGTGTTCATGACGGTGTTGCCGACGGTGGAGTTGCCATGTTCCAGCCCGACCGCGAAGGCGTTCTTCTTGTGGCTGTCGGAAGCCTTGTGGAAGACCCGCATAAAATTGTCCGGTGTGTAGAGGCCGTCGAACTCCGGCTTGAGGGTCAGGCCTTCCGCCGTCTCCTCGAACAGGAAAACCGGAAACTCTTCGCCGTTGAGGGTCTGGCTCTTCAGCCGCCCGCCTTCGCCGGAGCGCAGCATGCGGGTCTGCTCTTCGCCGACACCGTAGATCTGGCAGAGGTCGATCTCGTGATTGCTCTCGTTCTCGGCGAAGTCCTGCGCCTCCGGCTTCTTCCACTTGGTGCGCAGGAAGCTGTCGGTGAACCACTGGGCGAAAAAGGGAAACAGCAGGCTGGTGTCGGTCGCGCGCCGGTCTTCGGTCTTCTTGAAAAGGGCATCCACCTGGTCGAGCGGCGGCAGCCCGGCGTTGTAGCTGCGCGCTTCGGGCAGATGCCGCCCGGAATAGCGGCGGTCGGTCAGGCCGCGCCAGGTGGTGTAGTCGGCGGCCATGGAGAACGGCCTGGGGCGGATGCGCGTCGCCGAGGCATAGGAATTGATGAGTTTTCGATTCAGTCGCCGGTGCAGCGGCGGCACCGCGACGACGGCCTTCAGGCCCTTCTTGACCAACCAGTTCTTCGCCCTGGTGCCAAACGACTCCCCGGCCATATCACTCTCCCCTTCTGGCGGATGTCCGCAGATCCCTCTCTGCGTCCTCCAACATCGCGACGCTCAGTGCTTTAGCGCGCAGGCAATGGACCGGTATGTGGCAAATCCCACGTCGCAGTCGGCCTATCCGCGCGGATCGATGGCGTGGAGAGCCTCGATCACGGCCAGTTCGCCGGCCTTGCCGGGTTGAGCATTCTCAAACTCCAGTCCGACGATGCCGTCGAAACCGCGTTCGGCCAGACGCTGCAGGATCGGGCCATAGTTGATCTCGCCCAGGCCCGGCTGCACGCGGCCGGGATTGTCGGCGATCTGGACATAGGCGATTTCGTCCCAGGCCAGGTCCAGGTTGGCGATCAGGTCGCCGCCGTGGATCTGCTGATGCCAGAAGTCATAGAGGACCTTGACCGACGGCAGGCCGGCGGCCCTGGCGATCAGATGGGCATGGCCGACCTCGGTCATGAAGGTGCCGGGCCAGCCTTTATGGTTGATCGGCTCCAACGCCAGGATAAGGCCTTCTTCGGCGGCCACTTCGCCCGCCCATTTCAAGTTCTCGATCATGTTCGCGGTTTGGTAGTCGCGGGGTAGGGAAGGGTGGGCGGTGCCGGAAAGTGTGGTGACATAGGTGGCCCCGACCCGGCGCGCCACTTCGGCGGTCTCCCGAACCTCCTGCATCAGGCGCTCGCGCTCGTTGCGGTCGTCCAGGACGAAGGTCGGGCGATCGTAGACCATGGTATTGACGATTACGCCCATGCGCATGCCCTGGCGCGTGAGTTCGCGGCCGACGCGTTCCTGGACACCGATGTCGCGGACCTTCATCCAGTTGTCTTCCATAGCGGTGAAGCCCTGCTCCGCCATGAAGGTTACCTGATCGACGGGGTCTGCGCCGGCGTGGTGACGGAACATACCGGTATTCGGGTTCAGCAGCCCCAGGTGCGGTGCATAGGTCAAAGCGAATGTCGGAGTCTGCAACAAGTTGGGGTTCTCCTCGATTTGAGCCTGGATCGATTCGGGACTGTCGAGCATCGCTATGTCTCCTTCGTTGCGGTCAGCCAGCCGTTCAGACGCGTGGTGACGAAGGGCAGAGCGAGGTAGACCATCGCCGGTACCATGATCGCGCTGAGCAGCAGCGTGCGCAGCGGCAGGGCGAGGCTCCCGACCAGCGGCTCCAACAGGGCGAGCAGCGTCGTGATCAGCGGGTAGACGACGAGCCAGGTGAGCAGGGCCATCTTGTGGCGGTTCGGTTTCATCTTCGGTGTCCGATTGAGAAGCATCACACCAAGTCCCAGGCGCCGAGGTTTTCGTCGAGATGGGCAAGGGATGTGGTGCCGGGGATGACGACGATGTTGGGCGCGCGCTGCAGCAGCCAGGCCAGAGCTTCGCGGGCTTCCAACGTCGCGCCCTGGCGCATCGGGTTGGCGCCGAGCGGTCCGTAGGGAATGAAGGCAATGCCTTGTTCCGCCGTGTAGTCGACCAGATCGGCCTGGTCGGTCTCGGCCATGTTGAAGCGGTTCTGCACAGAGGCGATGGGGGCAACGCCGAGGGCACGGTCCAGTTCCTCGCGGGAGACATTGGACAGGCCGATGTGGCGGATGCGCCCGTCGGCCTGCGCCTCGGCCAGGGCTGACACCGACGTCTCGATCGGCGTGTTCGGATCGACGCGATGCAGCTGGAACAGGTCGATCCGGTCCCGGCGCAGGTTGATCAAGGCCTTGTCGATCTGGCGCAGCAGCGTGTCGCGGGACCCGTCGATGACGATTCTTCCGGGCTCCGGCTTGTCGACGCCGCCCTTGGTGGCCAGCACGACGTCCCGGCCCTCCAGGGCTTCGCCGACAATCCGGTCTGCCGTCTCCGGGCCATAGGCCCAGGCGCTGTCGAAGAAGGTCACGCCCAGATCGGCCGCGCGGCGCAGCAGGGTGAGGCCGCCCTCCCAATCCGCATAGGGCCCGAAGTTGCCGGGCTGGCCGGTGAGGCGCATGGCGCCGTAGCCGAGGCGGTTGACCTGGGTATCGCCGCCCAAAGCGTAGGTTTTTGAAATCTTGGCCATCTTTTCGCTTCCTCTCGGGTTGGCGGCTCAGGCCGCGTTCAAGAAGGAAGATGACGCCGGAGCAGTCTTTCCGGTAGACGACTTAAGTGGATATTATATATACGTATTGCGTATGAGTAAGGCTTTGGACCGGCTGGGGCTCTTGAGCACCTTCGCAAGGATCGCCGAACGCGGCTCGATCTCTGCGGCGGCGCGCGATCTCGGGCTCTCCCAGGCCTCGGCCAGCCGTCAGTTGAAGGCCCTGGAGGAGGGGCTGGGCGTGCAGCTTGTTCAGCGCACCACCCATTCGCTCTCGCTGAGCCAAGCCGGTCAGGACTGTCTTGCCGAGGCCCGGGTGCTGATCGAGGGTTGGGACGCCCTGGCCGAGCGCTTTGCCGGGGAAGAAAGCCAGGTGCGCGGTAAGCTGAAGGTGGTCGCGCCGGTGGCCCTGGGCCAACTCCACCTTGCCGAGGCGGTGTTGCGGTTCCAGCAGGCCCAGCCCGGGGTTTCCATCACCTGGCTGTTGGAAGACGAGACCATCCGTTTCGCCGAAATCGGCTGTGACCTCTGGATCAAGGTCGGCCCGGTGCCGGACGAGACCCTGGTGGTCCGTTCCCTCGGGCGGGTCGAGCGGCTCGTCGTGGCCGCCCCGGATCTGATAAAGGGCCGCCGTATTTCAGCGCCGGCGGATCTTGCCGAACTGCCCTGTGCGGCGCTGGCGCCTTTCGAGGCCGCCAGCATTCCCCTGACCCGGGCCGATGGGACTGTCGAGACTGTCGATGCAAGCGTCGCGCTGGCGACCAACAATATCTTTGCGGCCCATAAGGCGGCCCAGCTTGGGATCGGCTACGCGGTCATGCCGCGCTGGTTCGTCGAAGGGGAACTGAAGGCGGGCGATCTTATCGACGTTTTGCCGGGCTGGCGGGCGAAGCCTCTGACGATCAACGCCGCCTACCTGCCGTCGCGCCGGCAGACCCGGCGGCTGAAGCTGCTGATCGACCACATGGCGGAAGCCGTATCGGCCATTCCGGGTATCGACGGCATTTAGTCCGATCGCCCATTGCTTCGTCGTCAGTCGATGCGGCGCGGCACCCGCGGCACGCCCAGATCGGCTTCCAGCTTTTCCCTTTCCCACTGCGCCAGATCGGCGGCTGTCCGATAGGTCGTTTGCAGAAACGACATCAGGGCCGCTTCCGGATCGGCGGCCTGGCGTACCGCATCGTAGGGCAGAACGTATTCGCCGAGGTTTTTTTGAAAGAAGGCCTCTGTCGGTTCCGCCGCTCTGTCGCCGAAGCCGTCCGGCATCGGATAGGCATAGGAATAGAACGCCGGGTAGTCGATGCCACCGCCGCCGGGCCAGAAGCCGGCGGAGCTCACTTCATGGGAGTAGGCTTCCCGGGTGACCGTATCGGGCAGGGCGGGAAAGCCGCCGGGGTGCAGCGGGGCCGGACGGCCGGAGAAGCGGGTCACGGCCAAGTCGAAGCTGCCCCAGAAAAAATGCACCGGGCTTACCTTGCCGAGAAAACCGGTGCGAAAACGTTTGAAGACCGCGTCGACGGCCACCAGCGCCTGCCAGAAATCCCACACCGCATCGCGGTCGTAAGCGCCGGGCCCGGTCTGTTCGCGGAACGGGACCGGATCTGGGACTTCGTTGGGCGCGTGATGAATGTCGCTCGGCGCGCCGAGCTTGGACAGGGCCGTCAGGAAGCGCTCATGAAAGGCGGCGACGGACATCGGCTCCAGCGCGAAGGCCTGCTGCCGGCCATCGGTGGTATCGATCTTCAGTTGATGATCGATGAAGTCGAAGGTGATGTCGTAGCTGCAGCCTTCGCCCGGGATGAGCGAAGAGTTCAGCCCCCGCCCGCTGACGTAGAAGGTTGCCTGCCAGGAATGATTGATCCAGGGGGTCTGCGCCAGGCGGAACTTGCCGACAATCTGCGTCCACATGTGCAGGCTGGCGCCGCTCGGCTGCCAACGGCTGTAGGGAATGTCAGGCCATTTGGTCATGGCCGTAGATATAGGAAAGTCGGCCTGCAGTTGCGAGCCCGCAGCACGCAAAGCAGCGGTAAATTCGCTGAACTGTCATAAAGCTGCGGGCCCTGCCCGCAGCTTTCACACCCCAGTGGCCGCTCCCGTTAGTGACCGCTCTTGGGCAGGCCGAAATTCTCCAGCGAGAACGGATTGTCCGAAGGCTCGCTGGCCATGGGCGGCGGGGCTTCCGGCTCGATCTCCGGCTTGGGCAGGGTGATGCCGGCCTTCTCGGCCGCCTTGCGGGCCTTTTCGACCGCGGCATTGAGGTCGACCTGGCCACAGAGGCCCAGCAGCACGGGATCGCGCGGGCGGATGTTGGGCGAATTCCAGTGGGTGCGTTCGCGCACCGCCTGGATCGTGGTCTTGGTGGTGCCGATCAGCCGGGCGATCTGGGAATCTTTCAACTCCGGATGATGGCGTACCAGCCAGGCGATCCCGTCCGGCTTGTCCTGGCGCTTGGCGACCGGCGTGTAACGCGGCCCTTTGGTGCGCTTGACCGGCTGTGGCAGGTCGCTTTTGGCGGTTTTCAGCCTGGCTTTGGGGTCGGCTTCGCAGCGGACGATCTCGTCGCGCGTCAGCTCACCCGATGTGACCGGATCCATGCCCTGGATCCCCATGGCGACCTCGCCGTCGGCAATGCCCTGGATCTCCAGGATGTGCAGACCGCAGAAATCGGCGATTTGTTCGAAAGCCAGGCCGGTATTGTCGATCAACCAGACAGCGGTCGCCTTCGGCATCAGCGGTAAAGACATCAATCCTCCTCTCTTCCGACCGGCGCAGTGCCCTGCGCCCCGGCCGGCGGCCTAATCTTGCCGTCGTGGGAATAGACCGAATATAGGCCCCCGCCAAGCCGGAATAAAGCCACCAATCGCGAATTTCGCTGTGTCAGGCTTTTTTCCAGGTTTTCCGCCGGAATCGCCGCGCCGAAACTGCCATGCCGGAACTCTAGCCGTTTGTCAGCACGATTTTGCCGATATGGCTGCTGGACTCCATCAGGGCATGGGCTTTTGCCGCCTCTTCCAGCGGGAAATCGGCGGCCATAACCGGCCCGATCTGCCCGGACTCCAGCAGCGGCCAGGCCTTTTCCCGCAAGGCTGCCGCGATCCCGGCCTTGAATTCCACCGGGCGGGCCCTGAGCGTCGATCCGGTGATGGTGAGCCGCTTCAGCATGACCGAGGTAAAATCGATTTCGGCCTTGGAGCCGCCGAGGAAGGCGATGAAGCTGAGCCGTCCGTCCGGCGCCATGGCCTTGAAATTGCGCTGGATGTAGTCGCCGCCGACCATGTCCAGGACCACGTCGACGCCCTTGCCGCCGGTGGCTTCCTTGACCACGGCGACGAAATCCTCCTCGCGGTAGTTGATGCCGCGCTCGGCGCCCAGGTCTTCGCAGGCCTTTACTTTTTCGGTGGAGCCGGCGGTGGCGAAGACCCGGCTGCCCAGGGCTTTGGCGAGCTGGATCGCCGTGGTGCCGATGCCCGAGGTGCCGCCGTGGACCAGGAAACTTTCCCCCGGTTTCAGGCCCGAACGCTCGAAGACATTCACCCAGACGGTGAAAAAGGTCTCCGGCAGGGCGGCCGCCTGCTTCATATCGAAGCCCCTGGGGATCGGCAGGCACTGGACCGCCGGGGCGGCGCAGTACTGGGCATAGCCGCCGCCGGTCACCAGGGCGGTTACCTTGTCGCCCAGGGAGAGGCCGGAGACCCCTTCGCCCAGCGCCACAATGCTGCCGGCGATTTCCAGCCCCGGAATGTCGGAGGCGCCGGGCGGCGGCGGATAGCCGCCGAGGCGCTGCAGCACGTCGGGCCGGTTGACCCCGGCAGCGGCGATCTGGATAAGCACCTCGCCCGCTGCCGCCTGGGGCACCGGCCGGGTCGTCGGGACCAGAACCTCCGGGCCGCCGGGCGCGCTGATTTCGATGGCGGTCATGGTTTCCGGCAGGTTTTGGCTCATCTCAGGGCTCCATTGGTGTGTTGGCGGCTTTTGAGGAGGAATCGCATTCGACCGGGGGAGTTAGTATAGTGCAGGGGCAAAAAATCAAGCGGCCGCGGCCCCAGGAAGCCAAGGCCGCAGGAAGCCAAGACAGCCGCGGGGAAGCGGCGAGGGAGTGAGGCAGTATGGATATCGAAGACCTGGAACCGAGAAACAAGAAGCCCAAGCCCCGGGATCTGGACAGCCTGGGCATCGATCAGCTTGAGGAATATCTGGCCGAGCTGCAGGCCGAGGCGGCGCGGGTGCAGGCGAAGATCGACAGTAAGAAAAGCTATCTCTCCGGCGCCGACTCCTTTTTCAAGAGCTAGGGTTTCGAGCGCGTGGGCGATCATCGCCAAAAGATAGTGGGACAGGATGGCGCGCTGCGCCGGCGCGGGCTGGTCATCGGTCTTGCCGCCGCCCTATCGGCGACGGCGTTGGTCCTGGCGCTCACCTGGTACTGGTCTTCCGACCTGTTCCTCGACCAGACCCAGGTTCGCGCCGCCGCCAAACTGGACCTCTACAACAGCAACCTGGACGGAGCGCTGGGCAAGTATCAGTCGGTTCCCAAATTGCTGGCCCTGCATGACGAGGTCGCCGCCTTTTTCCAGGCGCCCCTGGATGACGAAGCTCTGCGGCGCGCCAACGAGCTGACCAAAACGGTCAGTCTTCTGACCGGGGCCGAAGACACCTATTTCATGGATGCCGAGGGCCTGACCTTCGCCGCCAGCAACTGGGACAGCGACCGGCCCTTTGTCGGCCACAACTTCAGCTACCGGCCCTATTTTCGGGAAGCCATGCAGGGGCGCCTCGGGCGCTTTTTTGCACTGGGGACGACGTCGGGCAGGCGGGGTTATTACTTCGCCTCGCCGGTGTTCCGTGACCGCGAGATCCTGGGCGCGGTGGTGGTGAAAGTCAGCCTTACGGATATCGAAGCCGCCTGGACCGCCGACGAGGAGAAGGTCATCGTCACCGACCCGCACGGTGTCATCTTCGTTTCCAGCTATCCCGACTGGCGGTTTCGCAGCCTGGCGCCTCTGGACGAGGCGGCCTTGCAGGCGATTGCCGAAAGCCGCCGCTATCAGTCCGTCGACCTGCGGCCCCTGGATGTCGTCGCGCAAGACCGCGCCGGTCCCGGCCCGCACCTTATTCGCATCGCCGGCGAGACAGGAGTTTCCGATAGCGCCGAGTACCTCATGGTGTCGCGGGCGATGCCAGAGGCCGGCTGGACCGTCTCTGTATTGGCCTCGACCCAACTGGCCCGCTCGCAAAGCATCACGGCAACGCTGATGGCGGCGCTGGCCTGTCTCATTACGTTTCTGGTCGCCGCCCTGGTGTGGCAAAGGCGCAGCCGTTTTGTTGAGCGCATCGCCTACCAGCGGCGGGCATCGGAGGAACTGGAGCAGCGGGTGGAGGAGCGTACGGCGGACCTGACCACGGCCAACGTCCGCCTGGAGCGGGAGATCGGCGAGCGCCAGGCAGCCGAGGCGGATCTGCGCCAGGCCCAGGACGATCTGGTGCAGGCCGGCAAGCTGGCGGCGCTGGGCCAGATGTCGGCGGCGCTCAGCCACGAATTCAACCAGCCGCTGGCGGCGATACGTTCCTACGCCGACAACGCCCGGCTGCTGATCGAGCGGGACCGCCATGGCGAAGCGGGCGAGAACCTGCAGCGGATCAGAGATCTGACGGCGCGCATGGCTGAAATCAGCAAGCACCTGATGACCTTCGCGCGCAAGCCGCGCCGCGAACTGCGGCCCCTGGTGCTGTCGGAGGTGCTGGACGACACATTGAGTTTTCTGCGCATCCGTCTGGAGCGTGCCGGGGCCGTCGTTTCCCTGGAGCAGCCGGACCGCGGCCTGCAGGTCCGCGCCGGCCGGGTGCGCCTGCAGCACGTCATCCTGAACCTGGTTTCCAATGCCCTGGATGCCATGGAAAACCAGGAGCACCCGCGGATCGAGATCACCGTAGTGGAGAAGGGTGAGCGTGTGATCGTCTCGCTGCGCGATCATGGTCCCGGCATCGACCGGGAACAGGTCGCGCGCATCTTCGACCCTTTCTTCACCACCAAGGACGTCGGCAAGGGTCTCGGCCTGGGTCTTTCGATCTCCTACAACATCGTCAGGGATTTCGGCGGTTCGATCCGGGCCGAAAATCATCCAGGTGGCGGTGCCGTCTTTGTCGTGGATCTGCCACTGCTGCCGCTGCCCGAAACCGTGCTTGAGCCGGCATGACGGAAGGACGCGTTCTTTTCGTCGACGACGAGGAACCGCTGCGCCACGCGGTGAAGCAGGGCCTGGAACTCTGCGGCCATCCGGTGACCTGCTTCGCTGCCGCCCGCCAGGCCGAGGCCCAGCTCAGCCGCGCGCTTTACGGCGTGCTGGTGACCGATATCACCATGCCGGATATGGACGGCCTCACTCTGCTGCGCCGCGCCCTGGAAATCGATCCGGCCCTGCCGGTGGTTCTGGTGACCGGTCACGGCGATGTCCCCCTGGCGGTCGAAGCTATGCGCGCCGGCGCCTACGACTTCATCGAAAAGCCCTTCGACACCTCGCACCTGGCCAGCGTGGTGGCGAGGGCAATGGAAAAGCGCCGCCTGGTGCTGGAAAACCGTGCGTTGCGCGAAGAGCTGGAAACCGGCGGCGGGCTGGATGCCCGTCTGGTCGGCCGCAGCGCGGGCATGGAGCAGTTGCGTGAGCAGTTGCGGGCGCTGGCGCAGACCGATGCCGACGTGCTGATCTCCGGCGAGACCGGCAGCGGCAAGGAGGTGGTGGCCCGCGCCCTGCACGATTTCGGACCGCGCGCCCAGGGGCCTTTCGTTGCCATCAACTGCGGCGCCCTGCCGGCGGAGATTATCGAGAGTGAGCTGTTCGGCCATGAGGCCGGGGCCTTCACCGGCGCCCAGAAGCAGCGCATCGGCAAGTTGGAATTCGCCGACGGCGGCACGGTGCTGCTGGACGAGATCGAGTCCATGCCGCTCGATCTTCAGGTGAAACTGCTGCGCGCCATCGAACAGCGCAGCATCGAACGCCTGGGGTCCAACAGATCGATCGCGCTTGATCTGCGCTTTATCGCCGCCAGCAAGCAGGACCTGCTTGAAGCCTGCCGCGAGGGGCGTTTCCGTGAGGATCTCTACTACCGCCTCAATGTCGTGGCGCTGCAGATACCGCCGCTGCGTGAGCGCCGCGAGGACATTCCCCTGCTGTTTCATCACCTGGCGCGCGAGGCCCGGGCCCGTTACCGCCATGAGATTCCCGATCTCGACGACCGTCAGCTTGCGGCGTTGCTGGCCTACGACTGGCCGGGCAACGTGCGCGAACTGCGCAATGCCGCCGACCGTTTCGTTTTAGGGCTGGGGGCAAAGGTGCCCGGCGCCGCAGGGCTGGGTGTCACCCTGCCGGAGGGCGCGGAGGCTGTAGAACCGCCGGGGGAGGGGCCGCTCGCCGGCCGTCTCGAAGCGGTGGAGAAAGCGATCCTGGAAGCCGAGCTGCGCCGCCAGGGCGGCAGCCTGAAAGCCACCTACGAGACCCTCGGCCTGTCGCGGAAAACCCTCTACGACAAACTCCAGCGCCACGGTCTCAGGCGCGAGGATTTCCTGGTGCGCGAGGAAAGGTAGGGGAGCATCAACATTTCGACCATGATCAAAGCATTTTGTCTTTTCGGCATGGTATAATCTGTCGTGTCGTCACGCGGACGAACTAAGGGGTGTGTCCATGCAAGAAATCAGTTTTACACCCGGCGAGCTCAATGACGGCTTCGTCGTGGCCATCAACATAGAAGCCAAAGAAGACCAGGGCGAGGCGGTCGCCGCAATCTTGGAGAGCTTGGTTGAACCTACCATGGCCGAACCTGGCGTGAAGCTTTTCCTGCCCTATCGCTCTCCAACAAATCCGCTGCAGTTCTTTCTGTTTGAACTCTACAGAGATGAGAAAGCGTGGGCCGAGCACCAGGCGACGAAGCATTTCAAAGAGGCGATTGAGGAACTCCTGCCACGATCTGCGAAGCGGGAGCGTATGCCTTACGTACCCTATACGTCGCCATAGGATTGTTCCCTTCCGAGCCATTGAGGGTTTTGATATCCCGAGGCTGACGGGCTGCTGATGCCCCGCCGCCGGCTCGCATGCGTTAGACTCTTTCACGTTTTTTACGGCACTAGATCGGATCATGTTTTGGCGCAACCACGAAGTGGTTCCGTCAAAACATGTGAATCCGATCGCTATCAAACAGTTAGAGCAGATTCACCCGGTCGATGGATCGCCCCGGGGTGACTCTACAGCGCCGATTCTATCCGACCGGGATCTGCTCTAGCCCGCTCCCCCGCCCAGCTATCCACCAGGATAATCGCCCCCTGGGTTGTTTCGGGGGTGGCCGGGCGGGGGAGCGGGCTGGAACCGATTCGACGTAAGTCGAAAACGCGCTATGCGTCGACGATGATCTCAAAGCCGCCGAAAATCATCCGCTTGCCGTCGAAGGGCATGGGGTTGTTGTCGGGGTGAAGGCGTGGATCGGCCATGACCTTCTCCATGCCGGCGTTTCGCGCCTCCCGCGAGGGCCAGAGGATCCAGGAAAAGCAGACGGTCTCATCCGCTTGGCACTTCACCGCCATGGGAAAAGATGTGACCTCGCCGTCCGCCACGTCGTCGCCCCAGCAATCCACAAGTTTCAGCGCGCCATGGTCCTTGAACACGACAGCCGCTTCTTCGGCATGCTTTTGATAAGCTTCCCGGTTGGCTGTCGGTACTGCCAGCACGCATCCGTCCACGTAGGTCATTGCGGTTCCTCCTTTATCTGTTGTTGAACGCCGCTTCCAGCGCGGCGATATCGATTTTGCGCATGGTCATCATGGCGTCGCGCGCCCGCACCGCTGCGGCTTTGTCGCTTGCGGTCAGAAGGCGCGGCAGTACTTCCGGCACGATCTGCCAGGAGACGCCGAACCTGTCGGTCAGCCAGGCACACATGCTTTCCGCGCCGCCGTCCGCAATCAGCTTCTCCCAGAGGTCGTCGGTCTCAGCCTGATCCTTGGTCATTACCGCGATGGAGGCCGCCGGCGTAGGCTTGAACATCGGCCCGCCATTCAATGCGCTGTAGGGCGCGCGCGACAGCGTGAACTCAATGACCTGCGTCGGCCCCGTCGGGTCGACCTGTTGAACTGACTCGATACGACTGTCCGGCAGCAGGGAGACGTAGAAGTCTGCTGCTTCCTCTGCCTGATCGTCGAACCAGAGGCAGGTGCGGACTTTTGGCTTCCCGGTCACTGACTTTTGCTCATCGTTTCGGGGTTCATCCAGAAAGGTTCCCAGATATGGCCATCCGGGTCGGCGAAGGCGCGGCCGTACATCCAACCGTGATCTTCTGTGTCGCGGACCTCTGCGCCGCCGCCTGCCAGAGCCAGGTCTGCCAGGCGGTCGACCGCTTCGCGGCTGTCGAGCTGCAGAGCCGTCAGAACCTCTGTCGTCTGCGTTGCATCGGCAATGGGCCGCGGTGTGAAGGGCGCGAACTTCTGGTGGGTCAGCAGCATGGCAAAGCAGTTGCCGCCGATCTCCATCGCAAGCGCGGTTTCGTCGCTGAAGGTCTCGTTGAAGCCGAAACCAAGATCGCTAAAAAAGGCGCGGGAACGCTCAAGATCGGCAACCGGCAGATTGATGTAGACGTTCATGGCGGGGGGCCTTTTTTTTGTGAGCCAGCATCCGAACCATAAATTGACATATACGTTGATGTCAACGTAAAATGAAAACCATGAGAGACGACCTACCTTTGAGCGTGACCCATGAGGTCCGCGACCGCTGCCTCTGTCTCCATCTTCAGCGTGCTGCGCGTGCGATCGGGCGGCGCTTCGATGAAGCCTTGCGGCCAGTGGATCTGACCAACGGCCAGTATTCGATACTGGTCTCGCTGAACCGGCCGGAGGCGCCGAGGATCGGTGACGTTGCCTACCTGCTGGCGATGGACCGGACAACCTTGACGGCGAACCTGAAACCGCTGGAGCGTCGCGGCCTGCTGACGGTTTCTCCGGACCCGCAGGACAGGCGCAGCCGCCGTCTGCAGCTCACCGATGCCGGGCGTGACCTGCTGGTGCAGGCCGTGCCCCTCTGGCGCTCAACCCATGACGGCGTCGATCGGATTCTGCACGACAAAGACGGGGCGGTCCTGCGGGCCGATCTGCTTGCCCTGTCATTCTCGCAGTAGTCATCGGGCCGGCCGCTGCCAAGCGGGTCTCACCTGCGCGGCAGCTGCGTCGTCATGCGGGTGGCGAGCAGCAGGTTGGTCTCGCTGGTGGCGACGCCTTCCAGGCGACGAATCTTGGCGAGCACGCCGTCGAGCACTTCAAGCGTCTCGGTGCCCAGTTCGACAATCAGATCCCACTTGCCGTTGGTGGTGTGGATCGCCTGCACGGCGGTGAAACCGCCTAGGCTGCGCAGAATGCGGTCCGTGCCGCGCCCCTCGATGCCCAGCATCATCAGGCCGCGGACCGGATGATCCTGCATATCGTCGGCCAGAATGGTGGTGAAGCCGACAATCGTACCGTCGGAGATCAGGCGATTCAGCCGCGTCCGCACGGTCACCCGCGACAGGCCGACGGCGGCAGACAGGCTCGACAGCGACATACGGGCGTCGCGCCGGAGTTCCGCGATAATTTTCGTATCGTAGCTATCCAATTTGGATGTTTATGCCTTCAATATGACGGAAACTTTTACATTATATGCAAATAATAGGCTGTTCTCCTACCCTTTTTGGTCAGATGCTATCTGGACTGGCGGCTTGAGAGGAAAGAGAGCAAGTGGACAGGCGAAACTGCATACTGGTCGGCGTTCCCGTCGACAGCGGCAAAAAACGAAAAGGCTGCCTGATGGGCCCCGACGCCTACCGCACCGCGCGGCTGGCGGAGACCGTCACGGAGCTGGGACACAGCGCCGTCGACTGGGGGAACGTCGCGCCCGCAGAGGAAAGCGACACGGCTTGTGCCAATGGCCTTGTGCACTCCCTGTCGGAAACCGTGGCCTGGGCCAAAGCGGTGAGTGCGGTGGCCCAACGCGCCGCTGCAGACGGCTTTCCGATCTTCCTCGGCGGCGACCATGCGCTCTCCATGGGCACGGTCCACGGCATCGCCGCCCATGCCCTGGAACAGGACCGTCCGCTCTTCATCCTCTGGCTGGATGCCCATACCGATCTGCACACGCCGATGACCACGGATTCTGGAAACCTGCACGGCACGCCGATGGGCTATATCTCCGGCCTGAACGGCTTCGATGCCTTCCCGCCGATGCCCAAGGCGGTGCCCGCCGGCAACATCTGCATGATCGGCCTTCGCTCCGTCGATGCGGTCGAAAAGCAGATGCTCAAAGGCAGCGAGATGTCGGCGATCGACATGCGGGTAATCGATGAGCACGGCATTGCCAAACCGCTGTCGGCATTCCTGGACAAGGTCGCCGCCGCCAACGGCATGCTGCATGTCTCCCTGGACGTCGACTTTCTCGACCCGACCATCGCACCGGCTGTCGGCACGACCGTGCCCGGCGGGGCCACCTTCCGCGAAGCCCATCACGTGATGGAGATCCTGCATGAATCGGAGCTCGTGACATCGCTGGACCTTGCCGAGCTGAATCCTTTTCTGGACGAGCGCGGCCGCACCGCCTCCCTCATGGTCGATCTGACGGCATCCCTGCTGGGCCGCCGCGTCTTCGACCGCCAAACCCCCAGTTTTTTCTGAGGGACAGGATATGACTGCCCCCAAACCGTCGGAACTGGCCTTTGTGCCCTTCGTCAGTGTCGAGAACATGATGAAGCTGGTGCACTACATCGGCATCGAGGCGATGCTGCGCGGCCTTGGCGACTATATCGAAGACGACTTCCGGCGCTGGGAGCTGTTCGACAAGACACCGCGCGTCGCCAGCCACTCCGAAGAAGGCGTCATCGAGCTGATGCCGACCTCGGATGGTGAGGTCTATGGCTTCAAATACGTCAATGGTCACCCGAAGAACATCCATGACGGACTGCAGACCGTCACCGCCTTCGGCCTGCTTGCCAGAGTCGGCACCGGATACCCGGTACTGCTGAGCGAGATGACGGTGCTGACCGCGATGCGCACAGCGGCGTCCTCGGCAATGGTGGCCAAACATCTGGCGCCCAAAGGCGCGCGCTGCATGGCGGTCATCGGCAATGGCGCGCAGTCGGAGTTTCAGGCGCTGGCGATGAAGGCGATCTGCGGGATCGACACGCTGCGGATGTACGACATCGACAGCCGGGCGACGGAAAAGGCGATGCGGAATCTCGATAAGTTCGGCTTGAGTATGACTGCCTGCAGAACGCCGGAAGAGGCGATGGAAGGCGCGCAGATCATTACGACCTGCACGGCCGACAAGCAGTACGCAACGATCCTGACCGACAACATGGTCGGCGCCGGGATTCACATCAACGCCATCGGCGGCGATTGCCCCGGCAAGACCGAACTGCATAGGGACATCCTGTCGCGCTCGACGGTCTTTGTGGAGTATCCGCCGCAGACCCGCATCGAAGGCGAGATCCAGCAGATGCCCGAGGATTTTCCTGTGACCGAGATGTGGCAGGTGATCAACGGCACCGCGCCGGGCCGGGTGAACGACAACCAGATCACCCTGTTCGACGGCGTCGGCTTTGCCATCGAGGACTTCTCCGCCCTGCGCTACGTCTGGGGGCGGATCAAAGAGACCGGGTTCTATCAGGATCTCGACATGGTCGCCGATCCGGACGACCCGCGCGACCTCTTCGGCATGCTCTTACGGTCGGGAAAATAAGAAAGAGTTCACTAATACACAAAAAAAGAGTCAAACTCGCTGTCAGCGAAGAACGACTCCAAGTGGGGGAAATGCGATGAAGACGGATATTCCACAAGGCGCACGCCTGCCTCACCTCTGGGAAGCAATCATTTCGCTTTTCTCGCTGGTCATCGGGATCAGCGTTTCAATCGTGGTTTACGGGCTCGACCCGCAGATACCGATGCTGCTCGGCGTCATTGTTTCAAGCATCGTGGCGCTGCGCTGCGGCTTTTCCTGGCAGAACATTCAGAACGGCATGGTCCGCGGCATCACCAACGCCCTGCCGGCGATGATCATCCTGCTGGTGGTCGGTATCCTGATCGGGGTCTGGATCCTGGCCGGTGTGGTGCCGACGCTGATCTATTACGGTCTGCAGTTCATGTCGCCGTCGATCTTCCTGCCGGCGACGCTATTGATCTGCGCCATCACCTCGCTGGCAACCGGCACCTCCTGGGGCACCGCCGGCACCATCGGTGTTGCCTTGATGGGGATCGGGGCCGGCCTCGGCTTTCCGCTGCCCATCGTCGCCGGCGCCGTGCTCTCGGGCGCCTACTTCGGCGATAAGATGTCGCCGCTGTCGGACACCACCAACCTGGCCCCGGCGATGGCCGGCACGGACCTCTTCACCCACATCAAGCACATGTCCTACACCACCGGCGTCACCTTCGCGCTGACGCTGGTGATCGAGATCGTGCTGGGGCTGAACTATGGCGGTGGCGGCGGCGATCTGGCGCGCATCGAAACCGTGCTGGCGACCTTGGACAGCAACTTCGTCATCAACCCGGTGCTGCTGCTGCCGCCGCTGGTGGTGCTCTTCGTTTCCTATAAAAGGATGCCCGCCATTCCCGGCATTACCCTGGGCGTGCTGGCCGGCGCAGTCTGCGCCATCGGTCTTCAGGGGGCCGGCTACGAGGCGCTGGCGAATGCCGCCTACGGCGGTTTCAGTTCCGAGACCGGCATTGAGGACGTCGACTCCCTGCTCAGCCGCGGCGGTCTGGAATCGATGTTCTTCACCATCAGCCTGATCATCGTGGCGATGATGTTCGGCGGCGTGATGGAGCGGACCAGCCAGTTGAAAGTGATTGCCGATACGATCCTGCAATATGCCAAGTCAACCGGATCGCTGATCACCTCCACGGTGCTGACCTGCATCGCCGCCAACCTGATCCTCTGCGACCAGTACATGGCCATCGTCATGGGCGCGCGCACCTATGCGCCGGCCTACCGCGAGCGCGGCCTGGCTCCGGAGAATCTGTCGCGCGCGGTGGAGGACTCGGCGACGGTGACCGCCAACCTGGTGCCGTGGAATTCCGGCGGCGCCTTCCAGGCCGCAACCCTGGGCGTCGCGACCATCGCCTATCTGCCGTTCAACTTCTTCTGCTGGATGTCGCCCATCGTGACCATCGTCTTCGGCGTCATGGGCTGGACCATCAAAAAACGCGACCCGGAAGGCGAAGCGGCCACGGCCACAAGCCCCGCCGAGTAGCGCGGCCGGGAGACACCCCCGCCGGGCGTGAAGTAATGCCCGGCGGGGTGCCGGAAACGGTCCGGGTCACTGTATGGGGGACGACGTTCGTCGGCCCGGGTAACTGCCCGAGAGTGCTCCACGACGCGCTCGCGCTGTCGCAAAAAAGCAGGTGACAGGACAAGCCGGGGCGTGTATTCGAAAAGGCATGACCCACGCGTTCGCCACTTTTTGGTACTTTTTTAGCTATCCGGGCCTTCAGGCGGACGGAGGGGAACGTATGGTCTGAATTCAGCAGATCGACAAAGAACCGAACCAACCGCCAGCTCTCTGGCGGTTTTTTTGTTGCCGCCGGGGGCCAGACCAAGGAACCCGACGATGCCGACACTGACCGATGATCTGAGAATCCAGGAAATAAGGGAGCTGGTCTCGCCTGAGACGCTCCTCGACCAAATCCCCCTGACCCCGCCTGCGGCCGGGACGGCGCAGAATGCCCGCGCCGCGATCCATCAAATCCTGAACGGAGAGGACGACCGCCTGCTGGTGGTCGTCGGCCCCTGCTCGATCCATGATCCTGTGGCGGCGCTGGACTATGCGCGGCGCCTTGCCGCCCTCCGCCGCGATCTTGCGGATCGGCTGGAAGTGGTGATGCGGGTCTATTTCGCAAAACCGCGCACCACAATCGGCTGGAAAGGCCTGATCAACGACCCGCATCTTGACGGCTCCTACGATATCAACACGGGCCTCCGGCGGGCGCGAAGACTGCTGGCGGAGATCAACGAACTGGGGCTTCCGGTCGGCTGCGAGTTCCTGGACACCACCGTGCCGCAATACATTGCCGATCTGGTCGGCTGGGCCGCCATTGGTGCCCGCACGACGGAAAGCCAGGTTCACCGGGAACTCGCTTCCGGTCTGTCCTGCCCCGTCGGCTTCAAGAACAGTACAGCGGGCGATGTGAAGATCGCTGTCGATGCCATCCAGTCGGCAGCCCATCCCCACCACTTCATGGCGGTGACCAAGAACGGGCGCGCCGCCATTGCCGCGACCACCGGTAACGCCGACTGCCATATGATCCTGCGCGGCGGGGTAAGGCCGAATTTCGATTCAGCTTCTGTCGATGCCGCCTGCAGGACGGCGGAAGCCTCTGGCCTGCGGGGCATGGCCATGATCGATACCAGCCACGCCAACAGCGCCAAGAAGCCCGAGAATCAGCCGATGGTGGCCGAGGATGTCGCCGCCCAGATCGCCGGCGGCGAAGATCGCATCATCGGGCTCCTGATCGAAAGCAATCTGGTCGCCGGGCGTCAAGATCTGGACGCAAGGCCGCTGACCTACGGTCAATCGGTGACAGATGGCTGCATCGACTGGGACACCTCGGTCGGGGTCTTGCGCGGGCTCGCCGACGCCGTTGCGGCACGCCGCCGGGTCGCGGCCGGGCGGTTTGCGCTTGTTGTGTAGGAATCTACCCGCCAGGCCCTTGTTTTGGGTAGGCAGGGTGACATTCTGCCGGCCCCAAGCACTGTTTTTCGCGGAGCTTGTCTAGGCGAATGAGTGGCTTAGTCTGATCGGGCCGAAAGTCAGCGAAACTGGCACGGCTGTTGCTCTCAGAACAGCAGGCTGGCGGTGTTGGGATAGACGGCCCCGCTGCGGCTCAAGAAAAAACGGGAGGAAACCAGTGAAGACCAAACTGATTGCCACGGCGGGCGCCGTGGCTCTTGCTGTGCCTCTGCCCGTTGCGACGACCCTGGCGGCGCGGGTGCAAGGGGAAGCTACTTCCAGGAAAACCACCGCTCCGGCGCCGACTCCTTACTTCAAGCGCCAAGCTGCGCGGCTCGATGATCATCGGCTTTGAATGACGCGTTTGCCGCTTTCTCCAAGATCCCCGGACGAAGCGGTCCCTGGAGGTAGGCCAAACCCCCGGAACCACGTCTTGGTGGGTGGAGAGTGTTGTTCGCGAGCACAGATCATCTTGAAATAGAGGCGCGGGGAACTAATAACTACTGCGATCGTATCAATCAAAACGCTCAGCTTGAGAGCTGCGCAAATCAGTACAGGGAGTTCGAAATGAGATTTACGGTATTCACCGGCGCCGCCGTTGCCATCGCCCTCACCGCAACGACGGGCTTTGCCCAGGATCGCGCCGGCTGGCCGGACAGCTTCACCGTCGGCACGGCCTCGCAGGGTGGAACCTACTTCGCCTACGGTTCCGGCTGGGCCAACCTTGTGGCGGACGAGCTTGGTATTTCGGGTGGCGGCGAGGTCACCGGCGGACCCATGCAGAACATGGCGTTGGTGCATACCGGCGATGCGGCCTTCGGCATGACCACCATGGGTCCTGCGGCGGAGTCGATCCAGGGTACGAATCCCATCGCCCCGGGCCTGCAGATGACCAATGCCTGTGCCATGTTCCCGATGTACCAGACGCCTTTCTCGATCACCGCGCTTTCGTCCTCCGGCATTGCATCCGTCAAAGACATTCCCGAAGGCGCCCGCATCGGTTTCGGCCCGGCGGGCTCGACGTCAGATACCTACTTCCCCCGCATGATCGAGGCCCTGGGTGTAAAGTTCGAGCGCCGGAACGGCGGTTGGTCCGATCTGGGCGGTCAGCTTCAGGACGGCTTGCTTGATGTGATTGCCTTTGCCGCCGGTGTGCCGGTACCTGCGGTCAGTCAGCTTGAAGTGCAGACCAAGGTGAACATCATCGAGTTCACGGAAGAAGAGCAGGGGAAAATTCTCGAAACCTTCCCCGTCTCCTCCTTCGAGATCGCGGCTGATACCTACACCACGTTGGAAAAGAACGCGCGTTCGGTATCGATGTGGAACTTCGCGATTGCGAACTGCGACTTGCCGGAAGACTTTGTTTACGCGGCCGTCAATGTTGTGATGTCCGACAACGAGAGGATGGTCAACATCCACCGTGCCGCCCGCTCAACACTGCTCGAGAATTGGGACAAGAACGAAGTTATGAAGTGGCATCCGGGCGCGGCCAAGTGGTTCAACGAGAACGGCGCCTCAATTGCCGCTGACATGATCCACGGCAGTTAAGCGTCATTGCCTGATAGTGAGATATGGGCCGCCTGCTTTGCCGGGCGGCCCTCTTTTTATCAGTCACTTAGGGGGCGAGAGTAAGCGCTGGTATTCTGGAGTCATTCAGGCAGACTAATGAAAAAAAGGGAGGGCGCCGTGACGAACCAAACCGAAACTGAGAGTCAGATTACCGTCGAGGGGGTCGACAAGGAGCCCGTCGAAAGCAACCGGCGACTGTTCGAGGGGCGGGCGTATCTCGTGGTCGGCGCACTGGCTGCGGTCTACGCAGGCTTCCATATGGCCGCGCTGAACGGTTTGTCTATCAGTGCCATGACGGGCGGCCTGGTGGACCTTCCCTTCTTGCCGGTTTTTCCTATGGAAACCTGGAATTTTCGGATCGTGCACATTGCCGGGGCGCTCGGTCTCGGTTTCATTCTCTTCTCGGCGCGCAACTTTGCCAGCGGTCCGGCGAACGAAACCCGCCTGTTGGATTATCTTTCCTATCTGCTGATCCTGCCGGCGCTCTTCGCACTCGCTACGGCACTGTCTTTCGCGGTGGATATCGCCGGCGGCGCGATGTGGAACGGCATCGATGAAGGGATCAAGTTCAAAGAGATGTGGCTCTTTGGCCTGCCGCTCATGCTGGCAACCATCGGGGCCATGCTGCTCTCCTGGGTCGACCGGCGGGAGCGCAGCCATTTTGCCTTCCCGGACATCGTGCTGGCGGTCTGTGGCATGGCCGTGGCGACCTACCTGATTGCTATCTACGGCACCTTGATGCGCAACTCCACGGGAACGCCCTTTGCCCCCATCGGCATCTCCATCGCGGCGGTCGCCGGTACGATCCTGATCATGGAACTGACCCGTCGCGTTGCCGGACTGGCGCTGGTCATCATCTCCGTTATCTTTTTGGTCTACGTCTTTACCGGACAGTACCTGCCCGGTTTTCTCAGCGCGCCAGCGATCACCTGGCAGCGATTTTTCAGCCAGGTCTACACAGACGCCGGCATTCTTGGGCCGACAACCGCTGTATCCTCCACCTACATCATTCTTTTCATCATCTTCGCGGCGTTTCTACAGGCCTCCAAGGTAGGGGCCTACTTCGTCAACTTCGCCTTTGCGGCGGCAGGTCGGGCACGTGGCGGCCCGGCCAAGGTGGCGATCTTTGCCAGCGGCTTGATGGGGATGATCAACGGAACCTCTGCCGGCAACGTTGTTGCCACGGGCTCACTCACCATCCCGCTGATGAAGAAGGTCGGCTATCATCGTAAAACCGCCGGCGCGATCGAAGCCGCGGCGTCGACCGGCGGGCAGATCATGCCCCCCATCATGGGTGCGGGCGCCTTCATCATGGCAGAGATCACCGGTATCCCTTATACCGACATCGCGGTTGCAGCGATCATCCCGGCAATCCTTTATTTCGTATCCATCTACTTCATGGTTGATTTCGAGGCCGCGAAGCTCGGCATGCGGGGTATGCGCGATGACGAATTGCCGAAGCTGCGCGAGATGTCCCGGCGCATTTTCCTGTTCCTGCCGATTATCATCCTGATTGCAGCGCTCTTCATGGGCTATTCGGTTATCCGGGCCGGCACCCTTGCGACCGCCGCCGCTGCTGTGGTGAGCTGGCTTACCCCTTACCGCATGGGACCGCGTTCCATCGCCAAGGCGTTCGAGATTGCCGGCGTCATGTCAGTGCAGATCATCGCTGTCTGCGCTTGCGCCGGTATCATCGTCGGGGTTATCTCATTGACCGGCGTCGGCGCGCGGTTCTCGAACCTGCTGTTGGGCCTTGCCGAGGCATCCCAACTCCTGGCGTTGTTTTTCGCCATGTGCATCGCCATTCTTCTTGGCATGGGCATGCCGACAACTGCAGCTTACGCCGTGGCGGCATCGGTTGTGGCCCCCGGCTTGATCGAACTCGGCATCCCGGCCCTGACGGCCCATTTTTTCGTGTTTTACTTCGCCGTTGTTTCGGCCATTACGCCCCCGGTCGCTCTGGCATCCTATGCTGCCGCCGGTATCTCCGGCGCCAATCCGATGGAGACGTCGGTCGCCTCGTTTAAAATTGGCATCGCCGCCTTCATCGTGCCGTTCATGTTTTTCTACAACCAGGCGATCCTGATGGAGGGCAGTGCTTTCGAAATAGGGCGCGCTTTGGTCACGGCCGTGCTCGGCGTATTTCTGCTGTCGGCCGGTGTACAGGGTTGGTTCCTGGGCGCACGCACGGTCTGGTTCCTGCGTGTTGCCCTTGTCCTTGCGGCTCTCTTCATGATCGAGGGCGGAATCCTGTCCGATATCATCGGTATCGGCCTGGTCGCGGCCATATTGTTCGTGCAGCGTGTGATCAAGCCATCGCCGGGCGCCGTCATGCCCGTTCGTGGTCCCGACTGAAGGCGGTCGTCCTTGGTCAAACGCGCTGCTGTGCCCCGGCGCGTTAAAGGGCTGTTCAGGCCCTGACCCGCCGGCGGCTGCGCCAGAACAGCAGCCAGCCGAGCGGGCCGAGCAGCAGGACCATGACCAGCCAGCCGACCCGTGGCCCCATCGGACAGCGGCTGCCCGGCGGCGGGCGCCAACTGCCGGCGTTGCGCGACAGCGTAATGTGCGCAAGGGGCAGCAGGTAGCCGAAACCGAGAATCAGCCAGGCCGTGAGTTTTGGGTCCATGCCTGCTATCTTGGCCCATCGCGGGCCCCGGCTCCAGTCGGATTCGGGCGGGGTTCTGCGAGCCTTTCTGCAGGGTCCCATCCAAAGCGACGATTTACCGACATGCAAAGCATTCTTGAGACGGTGCTGCCGATCTTCGGCCTGATTCTCTGTGGCTATCTGGTTGGCCGCAAGGGCTGGATGAGCGAGGAGGCGATCAAGGGCCTCAACACCTTCGTTTTCTATTTTGCCATTCCCGCCCTGCTGTTCCGCGCCATGGCCCGCGGCCCGGGTCTGATCGAGATTTCCATCGTCGGCGCCTACATGAGCGCCATTTTCGTGACCTTCGTCGTGGCGCTGGGCGTTTCGCGGCTGCTGTTCCGCACCAACCTGGCGGAGCGCACGCTGTTCGGTATGGGATCGACCTTCTCCAACACCGTGCTGCTGGGCATTCCCCTGATCTTCACCGCCCTCGGCGACGAAGGCGGCGTCCAACTGATGTTGATCATCACCTTCCATTCGATCGTGATCTTTCCGGTCATCACGGTGCTGATCGAACTGGGTCTCGGGGCCGGCCAGGGGTGGCGCAGTCTTGCGGTCAACACGGTGAAGGCGCTGGCGGTGAACCCCATCATCCTGGCGCTGGTGGCCGGAATCGCCTTCGGTGCCTCGGGCCTGACCCTGCCGGCGCCCGCCGAACGTTTCACGGTGTTGCTGGGCAGCGCGGCGGCGCCCTGCGCGCTCTTTGCCCTGGGGGCCACGCTGACCGGCTTTACCATCGCGGGCGACCTGAGGGAAACCCTGGCGATTGTCGTCATGAAGCTGTTCGTTCACCCGGCGGTGATGGCGGTGATGGCCTTCTACGTGTTCGACCTGACGCCGCTGGCGGCCGTCGTGGCGATCCTCACCGCCGCCATTCCCTCCGGCGCCAACGTTTTCATCATGGCGCGGCAGTACAACATCTATCTCGCCCGTTCGGCCTCCGCCGTGCTCATCTCGACGGCCTTGTCCGTTGTAACGCTCTCGATCCTGCTGGCGGTATTGAAAGCGGACCTCTAGATCGGATCATGTTTTGACGGAACCACTTCGTGGTTGCGCCAAAACATGTGAATCCGATCGCCATCAAACAGTTAGAGCAGATTCACCCGGTCGCCAGATATCCCAGGGGATCGCCTCCGGCGATTCCATCCGACCGGGATCTGCTCTAGGCAAGCTGCCGGCGCGGCCGATCAGATGTAGGCGAGGAAGCGCCCGCAGAGGATGACCGCCAGCCAGAGTGCGATGGAGAGCCCGCCGGCCAGTTGCAGCCGTGCGGTGTTCACCGGCATCTCCGGCACCTGGGCCAGGGTCCAGTCGGCGGCGCGGCGCAGCAGCAGGGCATTCACGACGGCGGCCAGCAGCAGCAGGAGTTTCACCTGAAACAGCGGCGTCGCGGCGTACTTTGCGGCGCCGACGGAAAACAGCAGCAGGCCCGTCGTGACGGAGATCGCCAACCCCGAGACGGCGACCGGGATCAGAACCCGGGCCAGCGGCTTGATCGGCATCCTGCGCCAGAACCCCAGGAGCCGCAGGTCAAGCGGCAGAATCGCCCCGAACAACAGGGCAAGGCCCAGGATGTGCCCCGCGTTGACCACCGGATAGACCCAGCGCGAGGCGCGCAGGGCCGACGGCAGGGCCATGTTCTGCAGCGCCGTCAGCGCCTCCAGCAGCGTTGCCCCAAGATCCATCCGGGTGCGGTCCCAGCAGCTTTATGGATTTAGTCGCGGTCCGGATAGAGGTTGTAGATTTCGCCGTCGATGACAACGCGCTCGGCCTTCACCCGCTTGTCGTCCGGGTCGGCGGCGCGCTCGCCTAAGATGGTTACTTCGGTGCCGATCGCCAGCATCCCGTCTTTCAGTCCGGCCCGCTCGTTGCGCCAGGGCTGGCCGACTTCCACGGTCCAGATCTCGCCTTCGGCATCGACGGTCAGCACCCCGTGGGGGTTGCCGAGCTGGACGGTCTTGATCAAGCCGACCAGCTCGAAATTTCCGCCTTCGGTCCAGCGCCAGCCGTGGTGGGCCAGGGCGGTCCTGACTCCAAGTGTCCCGCCCAGCGCTGCCAGACCAAGCACTACACTGCTGCCAATAACGAATCGCCGCCTTGTCGCCATGATATCAGAGCCTCCGTTGTCAGCCGTGTTCTTCACAGATTAGCGCCTGCCGCTCTCCGCTATGGTTACTATTTAAGGCCGTCTCGGCGTCAGACCAGCATTATCTGAGGGGGCCACCGGACAGTCGAGGAAAGCGCCGAGCGACCAGGATTCGGCTGAAAATCGGGCTTTTCTGTCTGATCGAGCCCGGCCATTGGGTCAAATTTGGAATTAATGATATCGTTAACTATTCATTAGGAATTCGAGACTAATTTTAAGTACAGACGGCCTGGCAAGCCCTCCCCGGGTCCTCCTGGGTCGTCGTTCGGATGTTTATCCGTTCCTTGTAACGCCTCCCTGTTAAACTTGCCGCCGGGTTCGCCCCGGCGGTTTTTCTTTGTGCCGCCCGTTGCCGCCGATGCGAAGACTGGTCAGCCGTCGGTCGTGGTCACGTTGAGGCTGTATCACGCAGGTCATTTCCCCCGAAGATTGCAATTGCTCTGCTTCGCTGCGCAGTGCTCTCTTGTGTCTACTTGGATGCATGGACCCAGGTCTTGATTCGTAGCGCGGCGAGACGGCTTTTACCTCGACGAAACGGCTTTCTATCAAGGCGTTAACGATTCTCCACTTGACCATCAGGTGGACGCTGCTAGTGTTTGGCACGGCAAGTTGACAGGGTAGAACGAAACAAGGGGAGGGGCCACGATCCATCTGGATCGAAGGCCCTCCTTCAATTTTGGGCCCCGGTTTTCGAGTCTCCCCGAACCTCCTTTCTTCGACATCCTGACATCATCGCGTGATCCGGCGCCGCGCCCTGCGATGATTGGGGCTGCGCTCGGCCTGCTGACTTGTGTAATCTGCCCGCACAGCATCGGAGGCCTCACCGTGGCAGATCCCAAGTTCCTGAAGTTCGACACCCTTTCCCTGCATGCCGGCCAGCAGCCCGATCCGGTGACCGGCGCAAGGGCGGTGCCGATCTACCAGACTACATCCTATGTCTTCCGCGATACGGATCAGGCGGCGGCTCTGTTCAATCTGGAGCGGGCCGGCCATATCTACAGCCGGATTTCCAATCCCACCGTCGCGGTGCTGGAGGAGCGCATTGCCGCCCTGGAACTGGGGGTCGGGGCCATCGGCACGGCCTCGGGCCATGCGGTGCTGCATCTGGCGGTCGCGACCCTGATGGGCCAGGGCGGGCACATCGTGGCTTCCTCCTCGCTTTACGGCGGCTCGATCAATCTCTTCACCCACACCCTGCCGCGTTTCGGTATCACCACGACCTTCGTCAATCCGCGCGATGTCGGGGCTTTCCGCGATGCCATTCGCCCGGAAACGCGCCTCGTCTTCGCCGAAGGTCTGGGCAATCCGGGGCTGGAGGTGCTCGACATTCCGGCGGTTGCCGAGGTGGCCCATGCCGCCGGCCTGCCGCTGATGATCGACAGCACCTTTGCGACGCCCTATCTCTGCCGGCCGATAGAACTGGGCGCCGATCTGATCATGCACTCCGCCACCAAATGGCTGGGCGGCCACGGTTTGGCGCTCGGCGGCCTGCTGGTCGACGGCGGCCGTTTCGATTGGGAGGCGAGTGGGCGCTTCGACACCCTGACCGAGCCCTACGCCGGCTATCACGGCATCGACTTCGCCGAGGAATTCGGCCCCCAGGCCTTTTCCATGCGTGCCCGGGCGGAGGGCCTGCGCGATTTCGGTGCGGCGATGAGCCCGCAGAACGCCTTTTACATCCTGCAGGGCGTCGAGACCCTGCCGCTGCGCATGGAACGCCATATGGCCAACACCCACAAGGTGCTGGACTACCTGAAGGGCGAAGACGCGGTCTCCTGGGTTATTCACCCCGATCTGCCGGACCACCCGGATCACGCGCTGGGCCAGCGGCTGATGCCCAAGGGCTGCGGCTCCATCGTTTCCTTCGGCGTGAAGGGCGGCCGCGCGGCGGGGGCGAAGTTCATCGAGGCCTGCCAGCTTTCCTCCCACCTGGCCAACGTCGGCGATGCCAAGACCCTGGTGATCCATCCGGCCAGCACGACCCATCAGCAGATGTCCACGGACCAGCTTGCCACCGCCGGGGTGGGGGAGGATATGATCCGTCTTTCCGTCGGCCTGGAAGACCCGGACGACATCATCGGCGATCTGCGTCAGGCCCTGCGCGTTTCCCAGAAAGACTGAGTCACCAAAGTTTTACCGGCGGATAGAATCATATGGAACTGACTGTAGAGGGTGCGCGGGTCTATACCGCGACCGGCGGCCGCTCCTTCGACCCGGACCTGCCGGCGGTCGTCTTCCTGCATGGCGCCGGCCTGGATCATACGGTCTGGGCCCTGCCGGCGCGCTATTTCGCACACCACGACGCCAGCGTTCTCGCGGTCGACCTGCCGGGCCACGGGCGCTCCGGCGGCGCGGCGCTGACGTCGATCGAGGCGATTGCCGACTGGACCGTGAAGCTGCTGGACGAGGCGGGATTGGCGAAGGCCACGCTTGTCGGCCACTCCATGGGCGCCCTGGCGGCGCTGGACTGTGCCGCCCGCCACACGGGCCGCGTGCGCGCTGCCGCCTTGATGGGGGTGGCGCCGAAGATGCCGGTGCATCCCGACCTGCTGGCGGCAGCCGAGACCAACGACCCGGTCGCTTTTGCGCTGATGACCTCCTGGGGTTTCGGGCCGAGCGGCCACTTCGGCGGTGCGCGCATGCCGGGTGCCTGGATGATGGGCGGCGGCGAGCAGCTTCTGGCCCAGGTACCCCCCGGCGTGCTGTACAGAGATCTCTCGGCCTGCAATGCCTATCAGGGGGCCATGGCGGCGGCGGAAAAGATCACCTGCCCGCTGCTGGTGGTGATGGGCGACCAGGACAAGATGACCCCGGCGCGGGCCGGGGCCAAGCTGGCCGCGGCGATCCCCGGCGCGCGGCAGGTGACCATCCCCGCCTGCGGCCACATGATGCTCTCGGAAAAACCCGACGAAAGCCTCGACGCCCTCAGAACCATATTGTGACCGGATGAGATGACCGAGCCCGTTCCCGCGACCCGCGCGGACTATCCGCAGTTCCTCACCATCCCGACGCGCTGGATGGACAACGACATCTACGGCCACGTGAACAACGTGGTCTACTATTCCTACTTCGACACCGTGATCAACGACTACCTGATCCGCGCGGGCGGGCTCGACATTCACGACGGCCAGGTGATCGGTGTCTGCGCCGAGAGCGCCTGCCAGTACAAGGCGGCCTTCGCCTTTCCCGAGGCGGTGGAGGCGGGCCTCAAGGTTGCCCATCTGGGCAAGCGTTCGGTGCGCTACGAGATCGCCCTGTTCAAGCAAGGCCGCGACGAGGCCGCGGCCACCGGCAGCTTCGTCCACGTCTTCGTCGAGCGCGCGACCATGAAGGCCGTGCCGATCCCCGACGGCCTGCGCGCCGCGCTGGAGAAGCTGCAGGCGTAGGCGCAGCATCTTTTCATCAGGGCGTCGAACAAAAATGCCCCCTCACCCCGGCCCTTTCCCACGGAGGGGAGAGGGGGAAGTTATAGATGCTGCTGAAGACACCCTCTCCCCTCGTGGGAGAGGGAGGGGCCCGCGAAGCGGGAGGGCGAGATGAGCTTCCCGCGAAGCAGGAGGGCGAGGGGGATCTTCCTTACTCCGCCGCCAATCTGTCCAATCTCAAACGATCGCGGCTGTCGGTCAGGCGGTAGACGCCGACGAAGACGGCGGTGACGGCGCCCAGGGTGGTGCCGCCGGCGATCAGGAACATGATCATCAACTGGTACTTCACCGCCTCCATGGGCTCGACGCCGGCGAGGATCTGGCCGGTCATCATGCCGGGCAGGGAGACCAGGCCGGTGGCCGCCAGGGAATTGATGATCGGCATCAGGGCCGTGGTCAGGGCCTGGCGGGTGACCGGCAGCATGGCGGCGCGGCGGGTGGCGCCGAGGCAGAGCTGCGCCTCGATGCCCGCCCGTTGCTGGCGCGCACCCTCGGTCAGGCGCTGCAGGCCCAGCGCGATCCCGGTCATGGTGTTGCCGAGGATCATGCCGAGCAGCGGCAGGGCATAGCGCGGGTCGTACCAGGGGTCCGGCTGAACCTGGGTGGTGAGCGCGAAGAGGGTCACCAGGGTGGCGGCCATCAGCATGGCCGAGGTGCCGATGCCATAGGCCCAGAGGCGCTGGAAGCCGCGTTCCTGGCGCGCCATGATCTCGCGTCCGGCAAACAGGATCATGGCCAGCGCCGCCAGACCGGTCCACCAGGGCGAGGCCAGGGCGAAGAGCTTGGTGAGGACCAGGCCAACGAGGAAGAGCTGCAGCACGCAGCGCAGTCCGGCGATGGCGAGGCTGCGCTCGATCCTGAGCTGCAGCAGCAGCGACAGGCCGGCGACCGCCAAGAGCAGTAATGCGGAAAGGCCGAGATCCAAATACTCAAGACGGATGTAGTCGTTCATTGCGCGTCTTCCTGCAGCGCTTCGCGCAGGCGGCCGCGGTCGATCCAGAACTGCCGGCTTGCGATGCGTTCGGCCTGGCGCCGGTCATGGGTGACCCAGAGCAGCGCAAGTCCGTGGTTCTGTTTTTCCTTCAGCAGGGCTTCGACGGCGGCGGTGGCGTCTTCGTCCAGGGGGCCGGTCGGCTCGTCGAGCAGCAGTACCTTGGGTTGCCGTTCCAGCGCGCGCAACAGAGCGAGGCGCTGACGCTCCCCGGTGGAGAGCTGCGGCACCGGGCGATCGTTGACCGCCGTTTTCAGTTGCAGGCTTTCGGCCAGCGGCGCCAGGCTGTCCCAGTCCTGAAAGTGATCGGCCAGCCGGTCGGACCACCAGCCCGGTTCCGCCGGCACGTATCCGACCCTTTGCCGCCAGTCCGGCGCCGGCATATTGCGCCGCTCCCTGCCGTCCAGCGAGACATCGCCCTGGCAGGGGTCGAGGTCGGCCAGGGCGCGCAGCAGCAGGGTCTTGCCGGCGCCCGAAGGGCCGCTGAGGGCGATACTCTCCGCGGCGGCGAGATCGAAGGAGACCGGCTCAAGGCCGGGGCGGGAGAGTTGGTGGACCGACAACATGGTTCACGCAGCTTAGAGGGTCGGGCGGAGTCCCGGCCAGGGGCCTTGGGCCTTCAGCGGGTCATCGGATAACGCAATCGCGGCGAGGCCGATTCGTCGAATGAGAAACGGCCGGGCGGTTTGACGCCGCCCGGCCGCTGAACACAGGTCATGGTACTCTGATTAAGTTCTGCAAAAGCGGTGGTCAGGCCGCTTCGTTCTCAAGCACCTTGGCACTGCCGATGGCAGAGGTGATCTTGATACTGCGGGGCTTCTTGGCCTCCGGCACCTCGCGGACCAAGTCAACGGACAGCAGGCCGTTTTCCAGCTTGGCGTCGGCGACCTTGATGTAGTCGGCCAGATCGAAGCGGCGCTCAAAGGCGCGCGCGGCGATGCCGCGGTGCAGGTAGTTGGTCTGATCGTCTTCGACCGGGGTCTTTTTGCCGGTGATGGTCAGACTGTTTTCCTTCGCCGTAATGTCGAGCTCGTCCTCGGCGAAACCGGCCACCGCCATGACGATGCGGTAGCTGTCCTCGCCGGTTCTCTCGATGTTGTAGGGCGGATAGCTGTAGGCGCTCTCGTCAAGCCGGCTGGCGGTATCGAGGGCGGAAGCGAGGCGGTCAAAACCGACGGTCGCACGGAACAGGGGGGAAAGGTCGAGACTTCTCATGTCCATATTCTCCTTCATGAGCAACATGGTTGGTCATTGGGCCCACCGGATGGTCGAGCCCTCTTCATCTGCCGCTTTTTTGGGAACCCTCTATGAGGCGCCCCCCGCAGCCTATAAGATATTGGGTCTCGAAAAGACGATTCAAGCCTTGCCGGGATTACGCGATGCGATATTATTCCTAGTCTGGGATGGTGAATGTCCCAAGGGATTGTTAAGTCCAATCGCGTTAAACTCCGGCGCTTTTCCGGGGGCCAAGCGGTCCCTGTTTTTGAACGAACCGCTGCAAGAGATCTGTTTTGAGCGATCAAACCGTCGCCTTCTTTGATTCGACCTTCGAGGAAGCCCTGGCTCTGACTCGCGAGGCCAGGGAATACCTGACCAATCGCGACCCGGGCGAGCGCAAAGAGATGTCGCCGGGCGACCGCATGGCCATGAGTTGCGAAACCATGCGGCTGACATCCCGGCTCACCCAGATCATGGCCTGGCTGATGGTCCAAAAAGCCGTTCATGCCGGCGAGATGACGCGCGAAGAGGCGCGGGCGCCGGAGTTCAGGCTGTCCGGAAAGGCGGTTTGCGAGGAGACCTCGCCACCGGTGGAGGGGGTGACCCTGCAGCCCCGGTTGAACGAGTTGCTGGATCGATCCCACCGGCTGTATGAGCGGGTGGCGCGTCTCGATGCCATGCAGGAACGCTCTTCCCGTCCGGCCCTGCAGGAGTAGCCCGCAAACACGGGCAAGACAAAAGGGCGGCCGAACAGCCGCCCTTTATCCGTCTTCGAAGCGTTTTTTCAGCCCCCGCCCGGCCCATCAGGCCCGCTGCGGGAGTACCGGGAAAACGGCTATTCCGTCTTCAGGCCGAAACCGCCGAAACGCTTGTTGAACTTGGCCACCTGACCGCCGCTGTCGACCAGGCGATGCTCGCCGGTCCAGGCCGGATGGGTCTTGGGGTCGATATCCAGGCGCATGGTGTCGCCCGACGCCCCATAGGTGGAGCGGGTGGTGAACTCAGTGCCGTCGGTCATTACCACCTTGATCTCGTGGTAGTCCGGGTGCAGGTCTTTTTTCATGGCTTTGATCCTCGAGAAAGCGCGGCGCTGTATACCCGAGGCAGGGCCGGGATGCAAGCCTGGAGAGCCGCCGCCCGGGGCCTTGGGCCGGAGCGCCGGGAATCTGCAGAAAATTCGTTAATTCAAGGCTTTGACAGGATGGTTCCGGCGGCTTTTCGGGCTTGCGGCGGGGGCGCCTCCTTGGTGGAATGGGCCCGGGAAAGGGGCTGATCGCGCTCTGGGTGAGGGTTTGGGGGCGGTTTGGTCCTGCGTCCATTCGCCATTTGCGCTCTCAGGGAATATCTTCTGTTCTCTGCCGGGCCGGTCGGAAGGGCGGCCTGCCCCCGGGGCCGGATGTTCAACGGCCCGGGTTTCGACCGAATCCCCGGACCGACCTGTCCGTTTGGCCTGCCCTGTCCGTTTGACCTGAAAGAGTAGTTCCGATGCGCATGTCTTCCCCCCCGCCCGAGGGTATCCGAGGCGACGCACCGGCCCGCGGCAGCCTGAAGCTGCTGACGGATCTCTGGCCTTTCGTCCGGCCCTACGGCCTGCAGCTGCTGGGGGCCATGGCGGCGCTGCTGGTGGCGGCGGGGACGGTGCTCGGCCTGGGCATGGGGCTGCGCCGCCTGGTCGACGAAGGTTTCTCCGCCGGCAATGCCGCCCTGCTGAACCAGGCGGTGCTGGTTCTCTTCGGCGTGGTCATCCTGCTGGCGGCCGCCAGCTATGCTCGGTTCTTCCTGGTCTCCTGGATCGGTGAGCGGGTGGTGGCGGATATCAGGAAACGCATTTTCGATCACATCCTGACGCTGTCGCCGGCCTACTACGAAGTGACCCGCACCGGCGAGGTGCTGTCGCGCCTGACCACCGATACCACCCTGCTGCAGACGGTGGTGGGCTCGTCGTTTTCCATCGCTATCCGTAATTCGCTGATGCTGATCGGCGGCTCGGTCCTTCTGCTCATCACCTCGGCGAAGCTGACCGCCCTGGTCTTTCTGGTGGTGCCCCTGGTGCTGCTGCCGATCCTGACCTATGGGCGACGGGTCCGCCGGCTCAGCCGTGACAGCCAGGACCGCATTGCCGACCTTGGCGTCTATGCCGGTGAGACCATGGATGCGATCCGCACGGTCCAGGCCTTCGTGCACGAAGGGGTGGACCGCCGTCGCTTCTCCGCCCGGGTGGAGGAGGCTTTCGGTGCCGCGCGCCTGCGCATTGCCGCGCGCGCCATGCTGACCGCCGTAGTCATCGTGCTGGTCTTCGGCGCCGTCAGCGTCATCCTCTGGATCGGCGGTCACGATGTGCTCAGCGGGCGGATCAGCGCCGGCGAACTCTCCGCCTTTGTTTTCTATGCCATCGTGGTGGCCGGGGCCGCCGGGGCGGTGAGCGAGGTGATCGGCGATCTGCAACGCGCCGCCGGGGCGACCGAGCGGCTGATGGACCTGCTGGAAGCCGAGCCGGAGATCACCGCGCCGGCGAACCCTCTGGCGCTGCCGACGCCGGCGCGCGGTGCGGTCAGTTTCGACAACGTGGTTTTCAACTATCCCTCCCGCCCCGACCGTTCGGCCCTGCAGGGGTTGAGCTTCACCGCCCAGCCGGGCGAGAAGATCGCCATCGTCGGCCCTTCGGGTGCCGGTAAGACCACGGTGTTCCAGCTGTTGTTGCGGTTCTACGACCCGCAGGAAGGCAGCATTCGCCTGGATGGCGTGGCCCTGCCGCAGGCCGATCCGGCGGATCTGCGCGCCCGCATCGGCCTGGTGCCGCAGGAGCCGGTGGTCTTTTCCGCCGACGCCTGGGAAAACATCCGTTACGGTCGCCCGAACGCCAGCGACGAGGAAGTGCGCCAAGCGGCGGCGGCGGCTGGTGCGCTGGAATTCCTGGAGCAATTGCCTGACGGCCTCGACAGCTATCTCGGCGAAAAGGGCGTGCGTCTTTCAGGCGGCCAACGCCAGCGCCTCGCCATCGCCCGGGCGATCCTGAAGGACCCGCCGCTGCTGCTGCTGGACGAGGCGACCAGCGCTTTGGATGCCGAGAGCGAGCGTGCCGTGCAGCAGGCCCTGGACCGCCTGATGGCGGACCGCTCCACCCTGGTCATCGCCCACCGCCTGGCGACGGTGCTGAAGGCCGACCGCATCCTGGTGATCGACGAGGGCCGCCTGGTGGAAAGCGGCAGCCACAAGGAGCTGGTCGCCGCCGACGGCCTCTACGCCCGCCTCGCCGCTCTCCAGTTCGGTCAGGCCGCAGCGTTGGATATCTCGGCGGCTTAGGGCGCGACCCTACAGATCACGGTTGCCCGGCGACACAGCCGAGTGTCCGCGAAAGCCCCGGTATAGCCTCTTTTCAACCCGGATCTGCTCTAGGCGTACTGCGCCACGCCATTGCCAAGCGACCAGTCTTCCTTCTCCACTTCGAGAAGGCTGATAACAACATCCTCGGGCCGAACACCCGGGTCTGTCTTAAGCCGTTCCGCGATCTCTGCGTAGAGGGCTTTTTTCTTCTCGACTGTCCGGCCGGCATTCAGTGTTATTTGTACGAATACGACATCCCCAGACCTGTCGATGCCGGCATAGTCTCCGCTGTTGTTGAAGTTATCGGCTTCAAGCTCCGTTATGGTCGCGAAGCGATCGTTCTCGGGTATGCCAATGGTTTGGCGCATCGCGAGATAGATCTGCTCCATCAGTGTGCGGCGATACTCTGGCGACTTGCCTTTCTTAAGCGCGATGCGGGTGAACGGCATAACGGCTTCCTTTCAGTTGGCTTGTGACGGCGTCAGGGTTGCAGCGCGACCTTGATGGTGCCTGCCGAACGGTCACGCATCAGGGCATAGCCCTTCTCGGCTTCAGCAAGCGGTAGCGTGTCGGTGAAGATCACGCTGGGGTCGATACGCCCGTTCTCGACCAGCGGCAGAAGTTTCTGCATGTAAGCGACGACGTTCACTATGCCTGTGTGAATGGTGAGATTACGGAACAGAGCTTCCGAATAGGGCGCGTCCACCGGCGCATAAAGATGGCCGAAGCCAAGCACACTGATTGAGGCACCAGCCTGCGCCATGTCGAGGGATTGTTTGAGCGAAGTCTGGTTGCCGATGGTATCGATGATCGACATGGCGCCGCGACCCTGAGTCAACTCTTTGACATACTCGACCGGGTCCGTGAGCTTGCCATTGACAGTGTGCGTCGCGCCGCTTTTCTGACGACCGAATTCGAGCCGGCCTTCGTGTCGACCCACGAACACAATCTGTGACGCGCCAAAAAGGCTTGTCGCCATCACCGAGCATTGCCCGACGGCGCCGTCCCCGATGACCACGACAGTCTCACCCGGACGAACATTTGAGTTCAGGGCGCCGTGAAAGCCGGTCGCAAAGTTATCGGCGAGCGGGAGCGCTTTGGCATCTTCCGCGCCCGTGCTGAGACCCTCGGGGAGTGTAAAGAGCGACGCGTTCGCATAAGGGACACGAACGAACTCAGATTGACCGCCCTGAATGTCATCGCCGCCGTGTTCGACAAAGAAAGGTGAGCCAAACAGGCCGCCATGCTCGCAAGCCGATGTCAGCTCGCGTTTGCAGTAGTGGCACTCGCCATCGACAAACATGGCCGAGGCAACGACTCGCTCGCCCACCTTGACGCTATGAACGTCCTTGCCGACCGCTTCGACGACACCCACGAATTCATGCCCCAGGCGCATCCCTTGCTGCACACCCATCTCGGGCCCATTCTGGGTAAAGTCGAGGTCCGCGCCGCAAATACCTGCAAGCGTGACACGAACGATCGCATCCGTGTCTTTTATCAAACTGGGTTCTTCCAAATTGCCGACACGCACTTCGGCGCGGTCGTGGTAGTAAGTTGCTTTCATGTGTCGAACACCTATTCGAAATGATCTGTTTCGCCGGTTCGCGGCCCGCCGCCCTTTATTGCGCCTGATCTTCAAAAGCCATATGTGGGCGGCCGTTTGAGACTGTCGGGTCAGTTACGGGAATGGCTGTCGAAGACCTTGCTGCTGATCTTCCAAACCCCGTCCTGCTTGATCAGGACAAAGAAATCCGTGAACCGAAGACCGTGCCAGTCGATGAACTCGATCCGCGCCGTTGCGGCGCTTCCGGCGATGCCGATGGCGACGATGCGGTGATTGACGTTCGGCGCCGGGCCTTGCTCCTTCACCGCAGCGATGAACTCGTCGACCGTGAGGGCCATGAACTGCCCATCCAGGGATCCGACGATCCGGGCGTGATCCATCCACACGCCGCGTTGGGCTTCACCGTCGCCGGTGTAGGGACCGTCGATGTAGGGTTTCAGCGCCGTTTCGACGGCTGCGTATTCATCGTAAGACTGACGTTCGGCTTCATTATTGGCGTTCATGGTCGTTTCCTTTGCGGAGGTATGATTAATAATATGACCGGTCGTCTTATTTTAAGGTAAGGCTTCCACTATCGCCGGGCACTTGGGTTAGCGGTTCTGGAGTAACAGGCGGATGGACTTGCGATAGCGTTCGAGGACGCCGGGATCGCGGTCGACTTTAGCCTTCAGTTTTGCGCCCTCAAGGCCCTCGATCACGAATTCCGCGAGGTTCTCGGCGCCGTCGTCATTTCGGATCGTTTCGTCCTTTTGGCCATCTAGAATGCAGGCGGCGACGTCCGAGATCCACGCCTCATACAGCTTGGAAAGACGTGGGCGAAATGCGTCGGAGCTTGCGAGCTCACCACTGAAATTGCCGATGAGGCAGCCGTTCTCGTCGTAGCCGGCAGCGGCGAGATGGCGGTCGATGCGCGTGAGGGCCGGGATCTCGGAGTCACGCAACTCCGTCCGCGTTTTTGCATTGTTCTGCCAGTAGCGCTCCAGCACCTCAAGGCCAAGGGCGTCCTTGCTTTTGAAGTGATTGTAGAACGACCCCTTGGGCACGCCGGCATGGTCCACGACATCCTGGATTCCGCTGCCATGAAACCCCCGTTCGTGAAAAACGGCGAGGCCGGCGGAAAGAATTTTGTCGCGATGGTTCGGCTTGGGCATATCAATAATATGACTGGTCGTCTTGATTTTTCAAGAGGGATGAAGACATGACGGCATTTTTCGCCCGGCGCTGGCATCTGGATGGCACGGGGAAGGTTGGCCGCGGGCTCTATCCGGTCGCTGGGCCCCTAGATCGGATCATGTTTTGACGGAACCACTTCGTGGTTGCGCCAAAACATGTGAATCCGATCGACATCAAACAGTTAGAGCAGATTCACCCGGTCGATGGATCGCCTTCGGCGATTCCATCCGACCGGGATCTGCTCTAAGAATGAATGACTGTTACGGGCCGAATGCAGCCCATGGACTCTGATCCGATTGACTGGCCGCTCTGCCAAGGGGAATGCCGCCTGGTGGAAAGCGGCAGCCACAAGGAACTGGTCGCCGCCAACGGCCTCTACGCCCGCCTCGCCGCCCTGCAGTTCGGCCAGGCCGCGGCGTTGGATACCTCGGCGGCTTAGGGCGCGACCTTACAGCTCACGGCTGCCCGCCGGCACCGCCGGCTGTCCGGAATTGCTAGTACTGTATGTAGGGCTGCTGGAGTGCGTCCGGTAAAAATCCAAGCACCTCCTCGACGACCGTGCGATAAACGTTGGCGCCGCGCCGCGCGTTGGTGAATACCAGGACCGCCCGCTTCTCGGACCGCGATCCCATGACAAAATGCTTGTAGCCGACGTTGTCGCCCCAATGCCAAAACCAATCCACATCGGCGCGGCGTTCTATGCCCCAACCGAGCGCCCAGGCAAGTTGCGCGCTGGCGGAAAGATCGATCTGAGGACTCAGCATGGCCCGGGCAAGCTCGCTATCGTCCTCCAGCATGACCCGCAGGAAGCCTGCGTAGTCTGAGGCCGTCGTATGCAGCGAGTAAGCGGCGCCGGCTTCCCGGATACGCCACTTCTCCCCCGCACGGCCCCTATGGTCATGAGGCATGGCAAAGTCCGCTTCGAAGCCGTCGGACCAAAGGTAGCTTGTTCTCGGCATCCCGATTGGTTGGAAGACGAGCGCCTCCATGATCCTGTCCAACGCCTCATCGCTTTGTTTTTCGATCACGGCCTGCAGGTACATATAGCCCTCACCGGAGTAACCGAATTCGCTGCCTGGACTACGCAAAAACTTGAGCGGCTTTGCCTGAGCGGAAAAACGGTCCGGGCGCCAGTTGGGCAAGCCCGTCGTGTGCGAGAGCACGTGGCGGGCCGTTACGCGGTCGATGCGCGCGTCGTCGATTACATAGAGTTCGTTAAGCTTGCCCGAAAGCGTGAGGTCCAAGTCGAGTTTACCTTGGCGGGCCATCGTCAGCATGGCATAGGCGAAAAGCGGCTTACCCAGTGACGCTGCCTCAAATATGGTGTCCGGACCGACGGCCTCCGGGTTTCTAGATCGCCTTAGCCCATATCCCCGCAGGAGCTTCTGGGGGCCATCAATGACCACCACCGCAGCGCCGGGTACCTTGTATTCGTCAAGCCGCTGGGGAACCAGTTCGTCGAGCCTTCTTTCCAGCGCAGCAAACGCCTCGGTCGCCGCATGAGACCGGTCCGAGTTGGATGTGGTGGGCGTTGACGAGGTCAAAGCAGCTGGAAACCTACCGACGTTTCGCTTCGGTTTGCCGAGGCGCAAACAATGCCACCCGATAATACTGTGTCATGGGCTTCAAGCAACGCAGCGGGTTGTCGTTCTTAGAAGATGATATCGCTACCGCCTGCAGACAACGCAGGACGATCGGACGACGAGCCGGTTAGAGCCCTGATGCGACATCCATGAATGATGAAAATCTCAGATGTCGTGAAACGTTACCTGGTCTCGACCAGTCGATAGCCGCAGTCCAGTTCCGCAAGATTGAGCAAATCAGAGTAACGCTGCTCCCACGCGCCGCTCTTCAAATCCGCCTCAAGCTTTCTTAACCCGTCGGAAACATCACCCAATGCCCAGAACGACGACATGGCGGCACGTACCCGCTCCTCAAGATAGGCCGCGGGACGCCGCCAGTAGCCAGCCAAGAAACCATCCGTACAGTCGTGAGGAATTGGCACCACCGAAACTTCTGTGGAGCCAAGCCACCTTTCATAGTCTGTCATTTTCGGCATTTGTCCCTCATCCAACGTCACAAGTGCCGGGAAATAATCGGCAAGCCAAAACCCACGGAATGAAGGGTCGTAGGTCAGAAAAATGATCTTATCGCGCGTGACCCGGCGCATCTCCATGGCTCCCCGTTCCTGGTCAGACCAATGGTGAATAGTCAGGAGGGCCATCGAAGCGTCGAACGACTTGTCTTCAAAAGGCAGGTCTTCCGCACCACCCTGAAAGACGTTGGCGTCAGTAGCGGAACGCTGTTGTATCATCTCTGCTGAAGGCTCTATCGCCGTGACCTGCCTGTCAGTCGGCTCATATGAACCAGTCCCAGCCCCGACATTCAAAACGGTCCGGGCAGCCCCCAAAGCGTCTTCAATCTTGCGGGCTATTCGGGCGTCCGGCCGTCGTAGGTCGGCGTAATTCAGTCCAATTGTGTCGTACAAAGAGTTCATATGACCCTGTACCATGAGAGGCCTGTTTCGTCAGTACCGATGGCCGCTTTGTCTGCATTTCAGTCATCCCGCGCGGGACTAACAACGGCCGCTTGCGGGTCGAAATCGGCACCTATCCCATGACCAGAGCGATGGATCCTCGGGCCCGCAAACCGCAATACGTGTGTAAGCCCACCTTCGATGCGGCTTCGGCTTTACCATCCGGCTGACGTCGCCGCCGTTCCCGGGCGCGCGGCAGACAGGGTTCAGTCCGCGCGCGGCGCGTTGTTGTCGACGACCTCCTGATAGGCCAGGAGATCCAGAAAAGCTTCCGCTTCGGTAACGAGGCCGTTTTCCATCTGAAAGATCCAGACGAACTGATTGTTGTAAGGCGTACCCGACGTCGTGATCGCCGAACCGTCGAAGCGAATGATGACGGTGTCTTTCTGCGCCCAGATGTCGTGCACCTCGGGCACCAAGGGGCTCACGAGGCGACTTGTGAGCGGCTTGGCGGCCCGTTCGACGAAGTCGTCCATATTGGTGTAGGTGCCGGCCACCGGCCCTGAGCCGTGGATCGTCCAGACCACATCGGGGGCCAGAAGTTCGTTGAAGACATAAGTCCCCTCGGTCCATGTCTCGAACGCTTGGCGCACAACTGCTTCGTTCGCGGCGGTGGCGTCGGGCTGATCGGCCTGGGCGGTCATCGTGGTCGCGGCAATGGCCAGTACGCAGGCGGAAAGAGTCATCAGGCGTGAGCTTCGGAAGTCGATCATTGTCGGTCCCTTCAGTTGGGTTGGGTAGAACGGCACACAGGAACGCCGGCGCTATCCGTTCGCGTCACTGGGCAGAGGCTGTCGGCCGGATGGTGATCTCGGTCGTATCGACGCTGTCGGGCGCCTCGATCACCTGCCGTACGGCGCGGGCGACGTCTGCGGGCTGCAGCGCGATGGCCCGAAACGCATCCATCACGGCCATCGTTTCCTCGTGGGTGATGGTCGAGGCCAGTTCGCTTTCCACGACGCCGGGATTGACGCAGGTGACGCGGATCTTGTCGCTCTCCTGCCGCAGCCCGTCGGAGATCGCGCGGACGGCAAACTTCGTGGCGCAATAGACGGTGCCCGTCGGCACGACGTAGTGGGCGCCGATCGAGGCGATGTTGATGATCTGTCCGCCGCCCTGGCGCTCCATCTGCGGCAGCACCGCGCCGATCCCCCAAAGCACGCCCTTGATGTTGACGTCGACCATGCGTTCCCACTCATCGTGCTTGCCTGCGGCGAGCGGTGACAGCGGCATCACGCCGGCATTGTTCACCAGCACGTCGATCCGGCCCCAGGTGTCGATGGCAAACTGAGCGAAGTCCGTCACCGCGGCGCGGTCGGTTACGTCGAGCGCCAGGGCCTCGGCGGTGCCGCCCGCCGTCTCGATTTCGGCCGCGACGGCCTTGATGCGGTCGCGCCGCCGGGCCCCCAAAAGAACCTTCGCCCCGGCTGCGCCAAGCGCGCGCGCAATGCTTTCGCCGATGCCGCTGGATGCCCCGGTAATAAGAATGATCTTGTCCAATTCGTCCTCCTGTCTTGGGTTCGAATGAACAAATGGCAGTTTTCGGCGTCGTCGCTACTGGCCTTCTGAGCGACAGAGTGGTAAGCAATGCTGTACAATGAGAATTGATTTGAACCTTCTGCCGCTTTTCCTCGCGGTCGCGGAAGAAGACAACTTTCGAGCGGCCGCAGACCGATTAGGGGTGACCCGTTCGGCCGTAAGCCAGGGCGTTCGCAGGCTGGAGGACGCGTTCGGAGCGGCGCTTGTCACCCGGACGACCCGCGCCGTGCGTTTGACAGAAGCGGGCGAACGGTTGCTGGAGGGTTTGTCCCGGCCCCTGTCGGACATCCGCTCTGTCCTTGAGCAGGTTGCGGGCGATGTTACCCCACGGGGTCATCTGAAGATCGCCGTCACTTCGATCGCGGAGCGGTTCCTGTCGGGCCCTCTGGTCGCCTCCTTCGCCGAGCGTTGCCCAAACATAACGCTTGACGTGACGGTAACCGACGAAGAGTTCGACATTGTGGCTGCCGGCTTCGACGCGGGCGTGCGGCTCGGTGAGATCATCGAACAGGACATGATCGCGGTGCCGGTCTCCGGCGATCAGCGCGAGATGGTGGTGGCCGCGCCGGGCTATCTTGATGCTCACGGCACGCCGTCGCACCCGCGCGAGCTGCTCGACCACCGTTGTATCGGCTGGCGCCCGGCCCCGAACGTCGCGCCTTACCGCTGGGAGTTCGAAGAGAACGGCATTCCCTTCGACATCGCGGTCGGGCCACAGATTACCACCAACGACCTGCACCTCATGCTGCGGTCGGCTGTCGCCGGCGGCGGGATCACCTTCGTGACGGAGGAGACCGGCCGGCCCTATGTGGAGTCCGGCGATCTCGTTCCGATCCTGCAGGACTATCTGCCGCCGTTCCCAGGCTTCTTCCTTTACTTCCCGCAGCGCCGGAACATGGCCCCAAAGCTCCGGGCGCTCGTTGACCATGTGAAGCTGAAAGGGGCTTCCGGTGTCTGACCCTCAATGCAGCTTCAGTTTCGGGCGCACGATCCGGTTGACGTGGCCGACCAGGATCAGGGCGAGGCCCTTGATCCAGCCGTGGATGGCGATGAGGTGCATGCGGTAGAGGGAGGTATAGGCGATGCGGGCGAGGCGGCCCTCGATTGCCATGCGCCCGCCGATCAGGTTGCCCATCAGGCTGCCGACGGTCGAGAATCGGCTGAGCGCGACCAGCGACCCCCGGTCGTTGTAAACGAAGTCCTTCAAAGGACGGCCTTCGGTAATGCAGACGATGTTCTCGAAGACCTGGTTGGCCATCTGGTGGGCGGCCTGGGCGCGCGGTGGAATCGGGCGCTCCGCATTCTCCGGGGTGTAGGCGCAGCAGTCGCCGATGGCGAAGATCCGATCGTCCCGGGTTGTCTGCAGGCTCGCCCGGACGACGAGCCGGTTCGCCGGGTCCGCTTCAAGCCCGTCGAGAGATGCGAGATAGTCAGGTCCCTTCACACCCGCCGCCCAGAGGGTCAACTCGGCGGGGATGGTTTTCCCGTCTTTCATTTTGACGGCGAAGGGCTGCACTTCTTCCACGATGGTATCGGTGAGGATCTCGACCCCTAGGGCTTCGAGTTCGGCGGCGGCGGCCTCGGCAAGCTTCTCCGGCAGGGCCGGGAGGATGCGCGGGCCGGCCTCGAGAATCGTGACCTTGAGGCGCGTTTCGTCGAAGACTTCCAGGCCATAGTGGCGCAGCGCATGGGCGGCGTTGTAGAGCTCCGCCGCCAGTTCGATCCCGGTGGCGCCGGCGCCGACGATGGCGATCCGGACCATGCTGTCGGTCTGGCCCTGGGCGACGTTATGGGTGACGCGCAGGCAGGCGTTCAGAAGCTTCGAGCGAAAATGGTCCGCCTGGGTGCGGTCTTCCAGGAAAAGGGCGTGCTCCAGGACGCCGGGAATCCCAAAGTCGTTGGACACCCCGCCGACGGCGAGCACAAGGTAGTCATAGCGGATCGCATGCGCCGCGATGATCTCCCGGCCGTCTTCGTCTTTGAGGGGGGCGGTATGCACCAGCCGCTTTTCCCGGTCGATACCGGCAAAGGTGCCATAGAAGAAGCGGTAGCCCCATCGCACGCCGTGACCGCCGTAGCCGACCTCATCCATGTTCGCATCCAGAGAACCCGCCGCTACTTCATGCAGCAACGGTTTCCAGATGTGCGTCCGGTTTCGTTCGACGAGGATGATGTCGTAGTCGTCGCGCCCGAAGCGGTCGCCCAGGCGGCGGACCAGCTCCAAACCACCGGCGCCGCCGCCCACGACGACGATCTGCGTCTTGCTCTGTTTTTCCTTGGACTTGTCGCCTGAATTTTCCTGGGACTTCTCCAGGGGATTTCCCTGGGGCTCACCGTTAGCCGTCATCGTGTCCAACCTAGCGCTGGGTCAGTTTGAATTCGATGCGGCGGTTGCGGCGGAAGGCGATCTCGTCGTTGCCGCCGTCGAGCGGCTGGAACTCGCCGAAGCCGGTGGCGGCCAGGCGGTTGGCGGGGATGCCTCGGTCGATCATGAACTTCACCACGGCAATGGCCCGGGCGGCGGAGAGCTCCCAGTTGGAGGGGAATTGGAAGGTGGCGATGGGCGCCCGGTCGGTGTGGCCGTCGACCCGCATCACCCAGTCCAGTTCGGTGGGAATGGTGCCGGAAATCTCTTTCAGGGTTTCCGCAAGACGGCCGAGCTGGACCTGGCCCTGATCGCCGATGGTGGCCGATCCGCTCTGAAACAGGATTTCCGACTGGAACACGAAGCGGTCGCCGACGATGCGAATGTCCTGGCGGTTGCCGATGGCCTCGCGCAGCCGGCCGAAGAATTCGGAGCGGTAGCGCGCCAGTTCCTGCACCTTGCTGGCCAGGGCGACATTCAGGCGCTTGCCCAGATCGGCGATCTGCACCTGCTGGGCCTCGTTCTGCGATTCCGCCAGATCCAGGGCCTCGGAGAGGGTCGAGAGCTGCTGACGCAGGACGGCGAGCTGCTGATTCAACAAAGAGATCTGGATCTGCGCTTCTTCGGAGAGTTTCGTCTGTTCGACGAGGGCGGCGGAGGTGTCCTGTCCGGCAGCCTCGGCGGCGCGCAGCTTTTCGACCAGATCGTCGCGCAGGGATTTCAGGATGGCGAGTTCGGCGAGCTGGGCCTCGATCTTTTCCTTGTCGGCATCGATGGTCGTATAGGCGGCTTCCAGCTCCAGCCTGCCGGCGGCGATGGCGGCCAGGGCCTCTTCCAGTTTCTTTTGATCGGTCTGCAGGCGGGCCAGGGCGGCATCCAGTTCGGCCTGGCGCGCATCCAGGGCTTGCTGGCTCTCAGCCAGGGCCGTGTCGCGTTCGGCCAGCGCGCTGCGCGCCTGTTCGAGTTCTTCGTCGTTGGCGTTGGCCAGGGCGGCGAGGCGGTTGGACTCTTCCTGTTCCGCCGCCAGCAGGCTCGCCAGGCTGTCGCGCTCGTCGGCCAGGGCGGCGAGTTGCTCGGCCAGGGACTCGCGCTGCTCGGTCAGGGCGGCAAGCTGGCCGGCCAGGGATTCCCGGGCGGCCAGGGAGGACTGCAGCTCGGAAGACAGCTGTGCTACGCTCGTGCGCAGCTCGGTACTGGCATTGCGCTCCAGCGCCAGCAGATCGGCCAGCTCGTTGATCTCGTTTTCCAGGCGCAGCAGCGCCTCGTCCTTGCCGGTGATGGCGACGGTCAGGAAGAACTGCGCCACCATGAAGACCATGAGGACGAAGATGACCACCATCAGCAGGGTGGCGAGGCCGTCGACGAAGCCGGGCCAGATGTTGATGGAGCGCCGCGATCCGCCACGGCCCAGGGCGTACATGCGCTAGCCTTCTTCGGCCATGGCGGCCAGGGTGCGGGTCAGCAGGCGGATTTCGCTGCGCAGTTCCTCGACCGCCTGCTCGCGCCCGCCGGCCATCTCGGCGGACATGCGCTCCAGCCGCAGATCCAGATTGCGTATGTGCCCCTTGGTCGCTTTGTCGAAACCGCCTTCCTCGCCGCCAGCATCGGCAATGCGGATGAGGATCGGCTTCAGACTGGCCTGAGTCTCGGCAAGGGACAGCATGACCGACTGCTCGGTGCGCATGTGATCGGTGAGGCTGCTGAGCCGGTCGCTGAGCGCCGCCAGATTCTGGTTCACCGAGCTGCGGTCTTCCTCGCCGCGCGCCACGGTGCGCTGAAGCTGCTCCAGGCTGTCGGCGGTTTTCTCCAGCAGGGCATGGACGTAGGCGGAAACCGGCTGCTCGCCTTCGCCGGTGGCGCCGGCGCTGCCCAGCTTGGTGATGCTGGAAAGCCATTCTTCCAGTTGGTTCACGAAGCGGTTGTGGGCCTGACCCGAGTTCAGTTCCAGAAAGCCGAGCACCAACGAGCCGGCGAGGCCGAAGAGGGAGGAACTGAAAGCCGTGCCCATGCCGGAAAGCGGTGCTTCCAGGCCGCCCTTCAATTCCTCGAAAAGCGAGACCGGATCGCCGCCGCCGGACAGGCCGCCGATGGTCTGGCCGACCGCATTCACCGTATCCAACAGGCCCCAGAAAGTCCCCAGCAGGCCGAGGAAGATCAACAGGCCGATGATGTAGCGGGAGATCTCGTGGGATTCCTCGATGCGCGCATGGATGGTGTCCAGCAGGCTGCGCATCGACATGGTCGAAAGGCTCAATCGCCCAGCCCGGTCGCCGATCATGGTCACCATGGGCCCGAGCAGGCGCGGCGGTGTGTCCTGGGAAAGGGTGCCCGGAAAGATCAGCCCGCCGCGGCTTTCCCGTCGCAGGGTTTCCAGCCAGTGGATCTCGCCCCTAAGGCCTAGCACCTGGACAAAGCTGAGCCCCACGCCGAACAGCAGGATCAGTATGATCAGGCCGTTGAGCGCCCAGTTGGCCAGGAAAGCGTCTTGCAGCTGCGGTGCGATGAAGGCGGCGACAACGATGACGGCCACCAGGAAGAGCACCATGCGCAGGAGATAGGTCTGCAGGAAGGACATGCGAAAGGTCTTTTCCTCCGTGTCCGCCCCATTCCCCAAGGGCGGGCCGGTCAGTGAACAGATACAGCCGATGACGCAAAGCCCTTTTGCATCATGACCCGACTCTACATATCACGTCCCAGTGGCTCGACACAGAATTTCGTGACATCGAACCCATGGAGCGACAGAGCGCTAACTATTTGTATTTGCTGTAATTGACCCTTGGTACCGGGTCGCATTCCCGGCGGCTCGATGCTGAACCGCCGTGCCGGGGGTCAGCTGCCGACGGGTTTGATGTCCACCCGATTCGCCGGGCCGCTGCCCGACGTGCCGCTCGGCGGGCGCACCTGGATGCGGGCCGAGGGAATTCCGGCGTCGATCAGGAAAGTCCGGACTTTCAACGCCCTGGAAAGGGCGAGCTGGCGGGCGAGGTCCGCCGATCCGTCGGTGCTGGAGGCAAAACCGAGCACCTGAATGCGGTCGCCGCCCTTGTCGCGCAGATCATCGGCCAGCGAGCGAAGCGTTTCCTGGGCCGAGGTGGTCAGCTCCGCCGAATTGGGATCGAAGATGAAGGAAATATCGTCGACCGCCAGCGGCAATCCAGCCGTTTCGGACAGGCTGGCAGTCTGCTGAAGCGGGACGGAGACCGATGTTTCCCCGGCCGGCCCTTCCACAGCAGCCGGTTCCGGCGCCGCGGCGACCTCAGTCATCTCAGCTGTCGCTGCTGCCTGATCCGCCGGCAGCAGGCTGAGCGGTGCGTTGCTGTCAGCCGTATCGTTTGCCGCCGCAACGCTTTGAGACGGCATATCGGCGGGGGCCGCGTCCGGCATTTCCGCAACCGGCATCCGGTCGGCATCGGTCAGCGGCTGAACGGCGCGGGTCGCTGGCTCAGTTGCCTCGACCGCCGGGGCCTCGGCCATTGCAGGCTCGGCCACGGGCGCTTCCACAGCGCTGTCTGATCGGACCGGTTCTCTGAACTCCGGTGCCAGGTCTTCGTTTGCAGGTAAGAGGGCCGTTTCCACGGCAACCGGCGGCAGGCCCTGATCCACGGCTTCCTGCAGCCCCGGCTCCTGCTGTTCGGCTTCCTCAAGCGTGGCCAGCATGGCGGCGGAGGGTTCCGGCTTGCGTTGTGCGGGCTGGGGGACCGGCTTGGATTCGATGATCACCGTCTCGAAGACCCACTCGCCCTGGTCGGCCGGGGCCGTTGCCTCGGCATTGGCCAGCGGCAGCAGAAGCTGGGATTGGGGCTCCGGCCCCTCGGCGAAGGCATTGTCGAAAGCCTGCTTGCGCTGTTCGCGGGCCGCCTCTGTCGCAAAACCCGGGGTCAGGCTGCTGGAAGGCTCGCGCAGCGGCGGGAACAGCAGGGTGCCCGGCCGCGTCACCACAAAGGCCCCGTTGCCCTGGGGCTGTGGGGCGGCGCTGCGGGATCTGGTATTGCCGGAGCCAATATTGAACGTCGGGGTCAAACCGGGCGCCGGCGCGGCCTGGGGGGGCACTGCTTGGGGCAGGGTGGCCGGGGGCAGCGGCGCCAAAGGCGCGGGGCCCGGGCCCAGGCTGTTCAGGACGTCATTGTTGATCACAATGTCCGAATTCGACCGATATTGCGCCCATGCCGGGCCTGCGGCCAAGCCAACGGCCAGAAAACCGGCAGCTGTCAAAAGGCTCAGCACCGCCGCTTTACGCGGCCCCGCGGCCCTGTATTTCAGGCTTCGAAGACATCCCTGGTCGGCGAACATGCTCATTTGGCCCCTGGCACCCGTTCTCCTTGGAGAACCCTTTGGTTAACAGTATTCCTCCGGCAGGCCTGGGACAACCGCTTTACAGGCGTCGCCAAACACAGCCCACCAAAAGGATGTGGACTGCCGGGACCCTATTATGGCGCCTTTTGGTTACTCAAAGGTTTGCGAAGCAACTTCATTATGTCGCTGTGTATGTTGTTGTTGCTGGCCAAGATAGAGGGGCTTTCCGGGTTGATAGGCTTGCCGTTAACTTCGCTCACATAGCCCCCGGCCTCGCGCACCAGGATGATGCCGGCGGCCACATCCCAGCGGGACAGCCCCCATTCCCAGAAGCCGTCGAAGCGCCCGGCGGCGATATAGGCCAGGTCCAGTGCGGCTGAGCCCCAGCGCCGGATGCCGGCGGTCTTTTCGGTAATCGCGTCCACTTCGCCGAGGAACCGGGGGCGGTCGCCGTGGCCGAGGAAGGGCGCGCCGGTCCCGATCACGCAGTCGCCCAGGCGGCTGCGGGCCGATACGCGCATGCGCCGGCCGTTGTGAAAGGCGCCGATTCCGCGCTCGGCATGGAAAAGATCGTTCTTGATCGGGTCATAGACGAGGCCGGCGATGATCTCGCCCCGCTCTTCCAGGGCGATGGAGATGGAAAAATGCGGCAGGCCGTGCAGGAAGTTGGTGGTGCCGTCCAGCGGATCGACGACCCAGCGCCGGCCGCTGCCGTCGCTGTCCGGCTGGGTGCCCGATTCTTCCATCAGAAAGCCATAGCCGGGCCGCGCCTTCGCCAGTTCCTCCTTGATGGTCTTTTCCGCTTTCAGATCGGCCGCGGAGACAAAGTCCGCCGGGCCCTTGCGCGAGACCTGAAGGTTTTCAAGCTCGCCGAAATCGCGTTTGAGGCCGCGCGAGGCCTTGTCGGCGGCCTTTTCCATGACATTGATGAGGGCGGAACGGGTGGCCATGGCGGGCGGGACTTTCTCGAAAGCGGTGTTGGAAGGGCGCGGTGTGGGAAGGCGGGAATAAGCCCGGCGTTGCCGGGCGGGCGGCTGGATCAGTCCTTGGCCCGCTCGACGTAACTGGCATCGGCGGTGTTGACCACGATGCGGGTGCCACTGGCGATGTGTGGCGGGACCATGACCCGGGCGCCGTTCTCCAGCTTTGCGGGCTTGTAGGAGGAAGAGGCAGTCTGACCCTTGACCACCGCGTCGGCCTCGACGATCTCCATGACCACGGTTTCCGGCAGCATGACCGAAATCGGCTCGTCCTCGTAGGATTCGATGGTGACCGCCATGCCGTCCTGCAGGAAGATCACCGGCTCGCCCACCAGATCCTTGTTCAACATGATCTGTTCGTAGGTGTCGTTATCCATGAAGGTCAGCATGTCGCCGTCGGCGAAGAGGAACTGGAAGGCCTTCTGGTCGAGGCGGACCCGCTCGACGTCCTCGCTGGCGCGGAAGCGCTCGTTCAGCTTGGTGCCGTCGCGGAGGTCCTTCAACTCCACCTGCAGATAGGCGCCGCCCTTGCCGGGCTGGGTGTGCTGGGTCTTCACGGCCCGCCAGAGGCGGTTCTTGTGCTCGATGACGTTGCCGGGGCGGATGGCATTGCCGTTGATCTTCATGGCTGAATAGTCCGGAAAATGGCGGTTTTGGAAAGCGCGCGGAAGCTACCAGCTTGCCCCAGGGGTGGCAACGCCCCTGGTGGCGCTTTGCGGCGCCTGTCTTCCGGGCCGCTCAGTCGGGTTGGGCCAGCGCTTCCAGGAGCCCGGTGAAAGCGGCTGCCGGGTCCGGGGCCTCCAGCCAGAATGCAGGCGGGAGGGCCAGGAAGTCGGCCCCCAGGGCGGCCAGGGCGCGGGCCTTGGCCGGGTCGTCGGCGCCGAAGGCAACCAGGGGCGGGGTCATCCAGTGGGCCCACCAGTCGACCAGCTCCGGGTCGGCGGCCAGGGTGCCGTCGCCGGGGGGGTCATCGGCGGCGCCGAAGGCGATGTAGTCGGCGCCCTGTTCTCCGGCCTCCATCGCCGCGTGACGCGAGGTGCCGCAGCCGGCGCCGATGATCAGGTCGTCGCCGAGCCGCTGGCGCAGCTTTTTAATGGCACCGCCCTTCTCGCGCAGGGTGATGTGCACGCCGTCGCAGCCGCTGGGGCTCACCAGATCCACACGGTTCTCCAGCAGCACCGCGACGCCCTCGCCCTGGGCCCTTTCGACAAGGGGTGCGATGGCTTCGAGAAAGCCGGCATCCTCCAGCGGGCCGTCGCGCAGCAGCAGGACCGCGGGCTTGGGGACTGTGCCGCTTCTCAGCAGCTTGTCCAATGCTGCCGCAAGGCGGCCGTCGGTGAAGGTCGCATCATCGGGGTTTGGCGCGATCAGCAGGATCTGGGGAAGGTCGTCGGACAAAGGCTGGGTCTTTCGGGTTTCGAGTCTTGAAAGTTGGATGAAGGCTAGGGCGCCTGCTCCAGCCAGGCGCGGCAGGCCCCGGCGGGATCGCTCTCCGCGGCCAGGTCCAGGCTGTCGAGCTTGCCGGTGATCAGGTGATAACCCTCGTTGTCGGCCAGGGCCTGCAGTTTCCCGGTCTGGACCTTGCCGCCGGTGAAGCGCACCGATCTCACCCCCTGGCGGAAGGCGGCCATGACCAGGCCCGGCTTGTCGCCGCAGTCCAGGACGGCGGAGAAGTCCGCATCGGGAACCTCCCGCTCGGCGGCCTTGACGACTTCGCGGAACCACAGGGCGCCGGTATAGGCGGCCGCCCCGGGGGGAGAGGCCAGGGTGACGCCGCAACCCAGCGCGCGGGCTGCTTTCAAGGCGCAGACCGCGTGCTCCAGCGAGTGAATGATGATCGTCTTGGCGTGCATATCCGGGTGCTTCAAACGAAGGCCTTTGGGGAGAATAGGGCCCGAACAGGTTTAAGGGAGGGTGAAAAATAGCCGCAGGGGGCTGAAATCGCGATAGACAGAGAAAAGGCGGGACCCGCGCGGCCCCGCCTTTTGTTTTGCCGACTGACGTCGAAGCGGTTCCAGCCCGCTCCCCCTCCCGGCCACCCATAGGATACTGGCGTTGGGTGGCCGGGAGGGGGAGCGGGCCGGCGCCGCCTGAAGCGAAAACACTTGCCTAGAGCAACTTACCCAGGGCCACAGCGGTGTCGCTCATGCGGTTGGAGAAGCCCCATTCGTTGTCGTACCAGGACAGCACGCGCACGCAGGTGCCGTCGAGCACCTGGGTCTGGGTTGCATCGAAGGTCGAACTGGCCATCGAGTGATTGAAGTCGCAGGAAACCAGCGGCGCCTCGTTGACTGCCAGGACGCCCTTCAGGCGGGGGCCATTGGCGGCCTTTACCATAGCGGCGTTGATGGCCTCTACCGTGGTCTTCTTCTTCGCTTCGATGGTCAGGTCGATCAGGCTGACGTTGGCGGTCGGCACCCGGATCGAAGTGCCGTCCAGCTTTCCGTCCAGGCCCGGCAGCACCAGGCCGGTGGCGCGCGCGGCGCCGGTCGAGGTCGGGATCATGGAGAGCGACGCCGCCCGGGCCCGGCGCAGGTCCTTGTGCAGGGTGTCGACGCTCGGCTGATCGCCGGTAAAGGAATGCACGGTGGTCATGAAACCGTGCTTGATGCCGACCGTCTGCTCCAGCACGTGGGCGACCGGCACCAGGCAGTTGGTGGTGCAGGAGGCGTTGGAGATGATCTTATGGCTCTTGCGCATCTTGTCGTGGTTGACGCCGTAGACCACGGTGATGTCGGCGCCGGAGGCCGGGGCCGAAACCAGGACCTTCTTTGCGCCCGCTTCCAGATGCTTGCCGGCGGCTTCCTTGCTGGTGAAGATGCCGGTGCATTCCAGCACGATATCGACGCCCAGCTTGGCCCAGGGCAGTTGGGCCGGGTCGCGCTCCGACAGCACCTTCACCTTTTTGCCATCGACCTTGATGGCGTCCCTCATGGCATCGACCTTGCCGGGGTAGGTGCCGTGTACGGAATCGTACTTCAGCAGGTGTGCATTGGCCGCGGGGGTGCCGAGATCGTTGATCGCAACGAATTCGATGTCCTTGCGCTTGCTCTCCATCGCCGCACGGAAGACGAGCCGCCCGATCCGGCCAAATCCGTTGATCGCAACCTTAACTGCCATGGTCCTGTTCCCTTCTTGCTTGCCGTATCCCGCCCCCTGCGAGGACCGGTACCAATGAGTTTAGACGGGTTTGCGCCGTCAGGCGTAGCGGCCGGTGGCGGCTTCGCTGTTTGCCTTGGCGCGCTCCAGGAAGGCCGCCTGGCCCGCCGCCAGGTTCTTGGCCTTGCCTGACCAGGCCTTCAGCGGGGCGGCTTGCAGGGCGCGGCCATAGGAGAAGCTCAGTTTCCAAGGCAGGTTGCCGAGCTTGTTCATGGCGTCCAGGTGTTCGGTTGCCAGTTCGTCGTTTTGCCCGCCGGACAGGAAGACGATCCCGGGCACCACCGCCGGCACGGTGCGCTTCAGGCAGCGGACGGTACGTTCGGCAACCTCGGCGACGCCGGCCTGCTCGGGGCAGTCCTTGCCGGAGATTACCATGTTCGGCTTCAGCAGTGTGCCTTCCAGCCAGACATTCTGGTTGGCCAGTTCGGCGTAGACGCTGCGCAGCACCTCTTCCGTGACCTCTTCGCAGACGTCGATGGTATGGTCGCCGTCCATCAGGACCTCGGGTTCGACGATCGGCACCAGGCCGGCCTCCTGCGCCAGCGCGGCGTAGCGGGCCAGGGCATGGGCATTGGCGATCACACAGGCGGGGCTCGGCGCGGCATCGCTGATGCGGTAGACACCGCGCCACTTGGTGAAGCGGGCGCCGAGCTTGGCGTATTCCTTCAGCCGGTCGCGCAGGCCGTCCAGGCCTTCGGTGACGGTCTCGTCGGGATGTCCGGCCAGGGGTTTGGCGCCCATATCCACCTTGATACCGGGGATTATGCCGGCGGATTTCAGCTTGGCGACAAGGGTTTTCCCGTCCGCCGCCTTCTGGCGGATGGTCTCGTCGTAGAGGATGGCGCCGGAGATGTATCTGTTGGCTTTGGGTGTGCTGAAGAGCATGTCGCGGTAGTCGCGGCGGTTCTCCTCGGTGGAAGCGATCTTGATGCCGTCGAAGCGTTTCTTGATCGTCGGCGAACTCTCGTCGGCGGCAAGAATGCCCTTGCCGTCGGCGACGAGTGCGTTGGCTGTTTCGGCAAGTTTGGCAGATGTCATGGCTGAGCCCTCCGTTTGCGCTGATCTATATAGGAAGGCCGCACCGCTTTGGAGTGGTCAAAAACGTGTCTTGACGGCTTCCACAACGGCCTCGGCGGTAATGTTGAAGTCTTTATAGAGGTCCTTGGCCGGCGCGGAGGCGCCGAAGGAGCGCATGCCGACAAAGCCGCCGCCGGATTCGATCCAGCGTTCCCAGCCGAAGGGGCTGGCTGCCTCGATGGCGATGTGCAGGGTGCCGGGGCTGAGAACCTCGTCGCGATAGTGCGGCTGCTGCTGCTCGAACAGCTCCCAGCAGGGAACCGACACGACCGCCGCCGATATGCCCTCATCGCGCAGCATCTTCTGCGCCTCCACCGCGATCAGCACTTCGGACCCCGATGCCAGAAGGGTCACCTGCCGCTCGCTGTCGGCCGGCACCATGATGTAGGCGCCGTAGGCGGAGTGGTTTTCGGAGCCGTCCTTGCGCAGCGTGGGCAGGCCCTGGCGGGTCAGGGCCAGCACCGAGGGTGCGTCCTCGCTCTGCAGTGCCAGTTCCCAGCACTCCGCCGTCTCGATGGTATCGGCCGGCCGGAACACCAGAAGATTGGGAATTGCCCGCAGCGCGGCGATCTGCTCGACCGGCTGATGGGTCGGCCCGTCCTCGCCCAGGCCGATGGAATCGTGGGTCATGACATAGATGACCCGTTGTTTCATCAGAGCCGAAAGGCGGATCGAGGGGCGGCAGTAGTCGGTGAAGACCAGAAAGGTGCCGCCGTAGGGAATGAGCCCGCCGTGCAGTGCGATCCCGTTCATCGCCGCCGCCATGCCGTGCTCGCGCACGCCATAGTGGACATAGGCGCCGGAGAAATCGGCGGCAGAGACGATGCCCTGGCTTTTGCTCTTGGTGTTGTTGGAGCCGGTGAGATCGGCCGAGCCGCCGAGCATCGCCGGGATCGCAGCGGTCAGGACGTCCAGGGTCTTTTGTGAAGACACCCGCGTGGCCACCGTCGGCGCCTCGGCGATAATCTCCGCCTTGAAGGCGGCCATGGCCTCTTTCCAGCCTGCCGGCAGTTCGCCTGCCATCTGCTGCTTGAAGGTTCTACGGAGTTCGGCGGGTGTGTCGTTCAGGCGTTCCTGCCAAGCCGCTGAATCGGCGGCGCCGCGCGCACCGGCGCTACGCCAGGATGCCACAATGTCGTCGGGAATCTCGAAGGGCGCGTGGGGCCAGCCGAGGGCGGCCCGGGTGGCGGCGATCTCGTCGTCGCCGAGTGGTGCGCCGTGGGTCGCCGCGGTTCCCTGCTTGTTCGGCGATCCGTAGCCGATGGTGGTCTTGCAGGCAATCAGGCTCGGCCGGTCGCTCGTCTGTGCAGCGGCGATGGCGGCGGCGATGGCTTCCGGGTCGTGTCCGTCCACGCGGGTCGCTGCCCAGCCGCAGGCCTCGAAGCGCTTGATCTGATCGTCGGACACCGTGAGGTCGGTGCTGCCGTCGATGCAGATCGAATTGTCGTCGAACAGCACGATGAGCTTGTTCAGCTTCAGATGGCCGGCCAGCGAGATTGCCTCGTGGCTGAGGCCTTCCATCAGGCAGCCGTCACCGGCAATCGTATAGGTGTGATGATCGACCAGCGCATCGCCGAAGCGGGCGTTCAACAGGCGCTCGGCCAGGGCCATGCCGACCGCATTGGCCAGGCCCTGTCCCAGCGGGCCCGTGGTGGTTTCGATTCCTGTCGCATGACCGTATTCCGGGTGCCCCGCGGTGCGGCTGCCGAGCTGACGGAAATTGCGCAGCTCCTCCATCGTCATATCTTCGTAGCCGGTCAGGTGCAGCAGCGCGTAGAGCAGCATGGAGCCGTGGCCGGCGGAGAGCACGAAGCGGTCGCGGTCCGGCCAGTCGGGCTGGGCCGGGTCGAACTTCAGAAAGCGGGTGAAGAGTACCGTTGCCACGTCGGCCATGCCCATCGGCATGCCGGGGTGGCCGGAGTTCGCCTTTTGGACCGCGTCCATGGCCAGAGCGCGGATGGCATTGGCCATATCTCGGTGGTTCATGTCTTGATGATCCATGGGGGGCTTGCTGTTGTCATGCGGTGCAGACGACGTGACGGCGTCCATCGAAGAAATCCACCTGCGGGAAACCAGAGGGTAGCGGCACAAAACTGCGCGACCGGATGGGCCGCAACATGCCGACACCACCGGCTAAGGTCAACCGGCATCTGGTGGATAACTCGGCGAATTCCGCCGGTGATAGCGGGTTGGGGGGATCGTGGATCGAGAACCGCCGGACAAAGGTGCCGTGTGGCCGTTACTCGTGAGTCACTTTAGGGGTGCCCGGTTGACCGGTTACGGGGCGGATGCTTATGTTGAAGGTGAAGACCAAGGACGGCAGCAGGCGGTCGGCTGCAGGAAGGGACCGGACGGAAAGCCAATGGCACAGATGGATGAAGCCGGCAGACGGCTGCAGCTCGCAATCGAGAATCTTGAAAAGGTGGTTTCGGCCCGCGTCGCGCAGGGCGGCGACGATACCGCATTGCGCGAAGCCTTGAGCGCGGCGCAACGCGAGAACGCGGTGCTGCAGCAACTGACCAGCAGCGTCTCGGCGCGGCTGGATCAGGCGATCGGGCGGCTTCGCCGCCTGACAGGCTGACGCCGATGGCACAGATTTCCCTGATGGTTCACGGCCGCTCCTACCAGGTCACCTGCGATGACGGCCAGGAAAGCCACCTGAAGAAGCTGGCTGAGCATATCGACCGCAAGGTCGTTGAGCTTGAAGGCAGCATCGGCCAGGTGGGTGAACAACGCCTTTTGTTCATGTCCTGCCTGCTTGTCGCCGACGAGCTTTTCGACGCCCGGCGTCAGATCGACGGGCTGAAGGCCGGCGAGACGCCGTCCGGCCGGGGGGCTGCGAATCCGGCCCCGGGTGCCGGTGAAGAGCAGGCTTCGCGCGCCCTCGACGCCTGCGCCCAGCGCATCGAAGCCCTTGCCGCCCGGCTGCAAGAGGCCTAGATAAGGTAAGCTTTGTCGGGTGGCGCTGCTGGGTGCGTCAGGTTTCGAGATCCCTGGGGCCAATACCGAACCTCTAGGGAGCTGTCCCTGCCGGGGCCGTGGTCCTGGTATATGGCGCCCACCTGCTTGGCAGGCCACAGAGGATCCTATGCTACCAACGGCCTATGCGGCGCCACCCGATACCTATCCTGAGCCCGGTTCCGGCCCGGTTACCGCCAAGCGGACCGCCGCCTGCGGCGGACGCCGATAGCCGAGCGGTTGAGACCGGACGCCATCTTGTCCCCCGAAAACGCCAGCCCCGATAATCAGCCTGACGATGTTCCCGCCGCCAAGCAACGGCTGCGGACGGCTGCCAAGGCAGCCCGCAAGGCCGCCGCCGAGGCGGATCGGGCGGCCGGCGGTCGGGCGGCGGCGGCGCTTCGCGACCTTTTTATGGCTCATGACATGGCGCTGGCCGATACCGTCGTCTCCGCCTATTGGCCGATGGGCGATGAAATGGACCCGCGACCGCTGCTCCAGGCCTTGGCGGCGGTGGGCTGCAGACTGGCTTTGCCGGCCCTGCGCGGCCCTGGCCGGCCGCTGGACTTCCGCGCCTGGGCGCCCGGGGATCCGCTGTTTCCCGCCGGCTTCGGAACCGAGGAGCCGGCGGCGGAAAGCCCGTTGCTGGAACCGCAGGTTCTGCTGGTGCCCCTGCTGGCTTTCGATGCTCTGGGCTATCGCCTGGGCTATGGCGGCGGATTTTATGACCGCAGTCTTGCGCTTCTGCGCACCAGAGGTGATATCCTGGCACTCGGCTTGGCGTTTTCGGCCCAGCAGGTGGGGCAGGTTCCGCGGGATGGTAATGATCAGAAGCTGGACGGGCTGGTGACCGAAAAGGCGGTGATCCGGTTTTAGTGCCGTTGTGGCAGGCAGCGCCGTTGCGGGCTGGCCTTATTCCTTTGTTAGATTGCGATACCTTCGTATGAGACTTCTTTTTTGCGGCGATATCGTCGGCCGGCCGGGGCGTGACGTCGTGCTCGCCCAGCTGCCCGGTCTGCGCAAGCGGTTGAAGTTGGATTTTGTGATCGCCAATGGCGAGAACGCGGCCTCGGGTTTCGGCATTACCGAGAAGATCTGCCGACAACTCTTCGAGGTCGGCGTCGACGTGATTTCCGGCGGCAATCACAGCTGGGATCAGCGGGAAGTCATGTCCTACATCTCCGGCGAGCCCAGGCTGCTGCGGCCGCAGAATTTCCCCACCGGCACGCCGGGCAAGGGGGTCGGGGTCTTTGAAACCCGCCGCGGGAAGAAGGTATTGGTGGTCAACGTGATGGGTCAGCTTTTCATGGAAGACCTGAACGACCCTTTCGCCTGCCTGGCGGGCGTGCTGGCCCAGTACCGTCTGGGTGCGTCGGTCGATGCGGTGGTCGTCGATTATCATGCCGAGGCGACCTCGGAGAAAATGGCGGCGGGCCACTTTGTCGACGGCAAGGTTTCCCTCTTTGTCGGGACGCACACCCATGTGCCCACGGCCGACAACATGATTCTGCCCGGCGGCACGGCCTATCAAAGCGACGCGGGGATGTGCGGCGACTACGATTCGGTCATCGGCATGGAAAAGACGGTGCCGATCGAGCGCTTCGTGAAGAAGGTGCGGGGCGAGCGGCTGAGCGTCGCCAGCGGCGAGGGCACGCTCTGCGGTGTTTTTGTCGAAACCAACGACGCCAGCGGATTGGCCGAACGGGTCCTGCCTCTGCGCGTCGGCGGGCGCTTGTCAGAGGCTTTGCCCGACTGACCCGATGGGTTGGGCTTTTGGCCGAACCGACGTTTCCGGAAAGTTAGATCAACGCTCGGATGAGACGGAGATAAAGCGCTCGACCTCGCGGTGCAGGACGCCGCTTTGCCCGGTGACTTCCTTGGCAACCTCTTGCGCTGCCTCGACCAGATCGATGGTCGATCCTTGGACACCGGTCTTTTCGGCGATGGACAGCAGTTGGTCCAGAGCATCGAGGCCACTCTGCTCGGCAAAGCCCTCGACCAGATCGGCGGCCTTGTCGAGTCGGCGCGCGACCTCGGCCGAATCGCCCGAGATCTCCTCGGTGATCGCCAGATCTATGATGTTCAACGGCGTCGGCATTGCGGCTTCCGTCCAGTTCCAATGGTTTGCGATGGATTGAGTGTGTCTCAACTGAATTAACGTTGCGTTAACTCGTAAGCGCCCGAAGGGCCCGGCTTGCCGCCAGATGAAGCGCCTGCAAGCCGGGGCCGGCACTGCGAGAGGCTTTAGGTTCGGCCCGCGACCTGATAGAAGCCGCCCTATTGTCGCCATATTGGGGGGGTAACGCTGAAGCTCGAATGCCCCGCTTAACCTCAAAATATGGTAGGCTCAAGCTGACTTCGTCCCACTATGTAGGATAGGATCGTCCAGTTATGGCGGGCCATTCACAGTTTAAGAACATCATGTACCGCAAGGGCGCGCAGGATAAGAAGCGCGCCAAGCAGTTCGCGCGTTTGACCCGCGAGATCCTGGTGGCTGCCAAGTCCGGCCTGCCGGAACCGGACAAAAACCCGCGTCTGCGCGGCGCCATTCAGGCGGCGCGGGCGGCCAATATGCCGAAAGACAATATCGAACGGGCGATCAAACGGGCCGCCGGCGGCGAGGATGACACCAATTATGAGGAAATCCGCTACGAGGGTTACGGCCCCGGCGGTGTGGCGGTGATCGTCGAGGCGCTGACCGACAACCGGAACCGCACGGCTTCCGAAGTGCGCTCGGCCTTCAGCAAGCATGGCGGCACCCTGGGGGAAACGAATTCGGTCTCCTTCATGTTCGACCGCCTCGGTGTCGTGACCTACCCGGTGGCCATCGGTTCTTCCGACGAGGTCTTCGAGGCCGCGGTCGAGGCCGGTGCCGGTGACGTCGAATCCACTGCGGAGAGCCACGAAATCACCTGTGATCCCGATGATTTCTCGTCGGTGCGCGACGCCCTGACCGAACGCTTCGGCGACCCCAGCGCGGCGGAGTTGACCTGGCGGCCGCAGAACACCGTGGCGATCGACGAGGACAAGGCCCAGACCATGCTGAAGTTTCTGGATGTGCTGGACGAGAGCGACGATGTGCAGCGCGTCTCGGCGAATTTCGAGATCAGCGAAGACGTGATGGCCCGCCTGACGGCCTAGGCCGGCCCGCGGAACACAGGACCCGGTCCCTCACGGGACTTTAAGTAACGAGGGGAACCGAAGTCATAGCGATGCGAGTTCTTGGTTTGGATCCTGGGTTGCGCAACACCGGCTGGGGCGTGATTGAGGCGGACGGCAACCACCTGCGTCATCTTGGCAACGGGGTGGTGGTGTCCGACGCGAAGGCCGATCTGGCGGAGCGTTTGCTGCAGCTTCATCGCGGCATTGCCGAGGTGGTGGAAAGTTATGCGCCGGACTTTGCGGCGGTCGAGGTGACCCTGGCGAACAAGAACCCTTCGTCGACCCTGAAGCTTGGGATGGCACGGGGTATCGCGCTTTTAACCCCGGCGCTTGCCGGCCTGCCGGTGGCCGAATACCTGCCGATGATTGTGAAGAAGGCGGTGGTGGGCACCGGCCATGCCGACAAGAAACAGGTCGAGATGATGGTCGGCCGCCTGTTGCCGGGCTGCGCCATCGCGGCCCCCGATGCCGCGGACGCCCTGGCGGTTGCGATCTGTCACAGCCACCATCATGCCACCGGCCGGCGCTGGGCCGCGGGCAGCGAGGATCCGCTGAAGACGGCCCCGCGTGCGGCTTCAGGCCCGGGCCGGGCGGTTTCGGGAGGTTCGCTGTGATCGGCAAGCTTACCGGCGTCATCGATTCGAGCGGCGACGATTGGACGATCATCGACGTCGGCGGGGTCGGTTACCTGGTATTCTGCTCCGGCCGCACGCTGGGGCTGCTGCCGCCGCCGGGCGGCGCGGCCAGCCTGTGGATCGAAACCCACGTGCGCGAGGATCACATCAACCTCTTCGGCTTCGCCGATCCGGCGGAGCGGGACTGGTATCGCCTGCTGAACGGGGTTCAGGGGGTGGGCGCCAAGATGGCGCTGGCCATTCTCTCGGTCCTGCCGCCGGCCGAGCTGGTGCAGGCGATTGCCGCACAGGACAAGGCGGCTTTGGCGCGGGCCAGCGGTGTCGGCCCCAAGCTGGCCGGGCGCATCGCCCTGGAATTGAAAGATAAGGCCGGCGGCATTGCTCTCGGACCGGTTGCCCTTGCCAATGGCGGCGCCGGTTCGGCGGTCGGTGTCTCGGAAGACGCGGTCTCCGCCCTGGTCAATCTCGGCTATCGCCGGGCCGAGGCCTTTTCCGCCGTCGCCAAGGCGATGGGCGACCTGGGCGCCGAGGCACCGGTTGAGGCCCTGATCAAGGCCGGCCTGAAGGAGCTGGCCCAGTGAAGGAGCGGGCGCAGTGATTGACGGTTCGGCCAGCGATGGGCGCGTCGTGACGCCGGACTTCCGCGAGGAAGACAGCGGCGACATCAGCCTGCGGCCGGCCCAGCTCGACGACTTTGTCGGTCAGCGCGCGGTGCGCGAGAACCTGCGGGTTTTCGTGCAGGCGGCGCGCGGGCGCGGCGATGCGCTGGACCATGTGCTGTTCTTCGGTCCGCCGGGGCTCGGCAAGACCACCCTGGCGCAGATCGTCGCGCGGGAAATGGCGGTCGGTTTTCGTGCTACCTCCGGGCCGGTGATCGCCAAGGCCGGCGACCTGGCCGCGATACTCACCAACCTGCAGCCCCATGACGTGCTCTTCATCGATGAGATTCACCGCCTTTCCCCGGCGGTGGAGGAGGTGCTCTATCCGGCGATGGAGGACTTCCACCTCGATCTCATCATCGGCGAGGGGCCGGCCGCGCGCTCGGTCAGGATCGATCTGCCGCCTTTCACATTGGTCGGCGCCACCACCCGTTCCGGCCTTATCACCACGCCCCTGCGTGAGCGCTTCGGCATTCCGCTGCGCCTGCAGTTCTACGAGCCGGAGGAGCTGCAGCAGATCGTCAGCCGTGGCGCGCGGGTCCTGAAGATGAACCTCACCGATGACGGCGCGGCCGAGATTGCGCGACGCGCAAGGGGGACGCCGCGGGTTGCGGGCCGCCTGCTGCGCCGGGTGCGGGACTTTGCCGCGGTGGCGGGGGTCGAGGTGATCGCCGCGCTCCAGGCCGACGGTGCCCTGCGCCGGCTGGATGTCGACGAGCGCGGCCTGGATGCCATGGACCGGCGCTACATGCGCTGCATCGCCGAAAACTATGGCGGCGGTCCGGTCGGGGTCGAGACGATGGCCGCCGCCCTCTCGGAACAGCGCGATGTGCTGGAAGAGGTGATCGAGCCCTATCTGATCCAGCAGGGTCTGGTCCAGCGCACCCCGCGCGGGCGGATGCTATCGCGCGGCGGCTTTACCTATCTGGGCCTCGACGTGCCGCGCAGCCTGGAGCAATTGGACATGTTGGGCGGCAATCCGGACAGCGCCAGCCCTGACGGGCTTCCCGGTGATAAAACCGGGGAGGGGGCCGCTTGACCGCACTGTCCGGCAGGATGGTGGATGGCGAGCATCGCTATCCACTGCGGGTTTTTTACGAGGACACCGACGCGGGTGGGATCGTCTATCACGCCCGCTATCTGAATTTTGCCGAACGCGCCCGCACCGAGGTGCTGCGTCTGGCCGGGATTCAGCAGACCGAGCTGCGCGCGCGTTACGGCGTGGTCTTTGCTTTGCGCAGCTGCAGCGTCGATTTTCGCCGCCCGGCCGTGCTCGACGACCTGGTCGAGGTGCGCTCGCGCTTCACCAGTCTGAAGGGCGCCAAGCTGACGGCGGCGCAATCGATCTGGCGTGGTAACGAAGAACTTACGCGCATTGATGTAGAGGTTGCTTCGGTTCGCGACGACGGGCGACCGACACGTATCCCGGCGACGGTTCGCGTCGCCTTGGAGCCTTATTTGCAGTCTATGGAGCAGGGGTAAGCCATGGAACAGGATGCCATAAATTCTCTGGTTCTCGAGGGTTCGGTGGATCCGACCTTATCGGTCTGGGGGCTTTTCCTGGAAGCGGACATCATCGTGCAGGCGGTGATGGTCATGTTGTTGCTGGCTTCCTTTTGGAGCTGGGCGATCATCTTTGAGAAGGTTTTCCGGATGCGCCGCCTGAAAGAGCGCGCAGCGCAGTTTGAAGAGGCTTTCTGGTCCGGCGGGTCGCTTGACGACCTCTATGACCGCCTGGACAACCGGCCGCCCGATCCGATGGCATCGGTCTTTGTCTCGGCGATGCGCGAATGGCGCCGTTCCTCGGCGCGCGGCATCTCAGGCGGTGCCGAGATCAAGGCCAGCCTGCAGCAGCGCATCGAGCGGGTCATGGAAATCGCCCTGGGCCGTGAGATGGAACGCCTGGAGCGCCACATGACCTTTCTGGCCTCGGTCGGCTCGGCGGCGCCGTTTATCGGTCTCTTCGGCACGGTCTGGGGCATCATGAACGCCTTTACTTCGATCGCGGCGGCCAAGAACACCTCTCTGGCGGTGGTGGCGCCGGGCATCGCCGAGGCGCTTTTCGCGACCGCGCTCGGCCTCGTTGCGGCGATTCCCGCAGTGATCGGCTACAACAAGCTGTCGAACGATCTCGGCCGTTACGCCGGCCGCCTGGAGGCTTTTGCCGGCGAGTTCGGGGCGATCCTGTCGCGCAAGCTGGACGAGAAGGGCTAGGGCGATGGCGGCAACCCTGATCCAGCCCCGCCGTGGCCGTGGGCGCGGCGGGCCCCGCTACACGCCGTTGAGCGAGATCAACGTGACGCCTTTTGTCGACGTGATGCTGGTTCTGCTCATTGTGTTCATGGTCACCGCGCCGCTGCTGACCGTCGGCGTTCCCGTCGATCTGCCCAAGACCCAGGCACAATCGATCGCCGACCCGGATGAACCGCTGGTCATCTCCGTCAATTCAGAAGGTACGGTCTACATTCAGGATTCCCCGGTGGAGCTTGGGCAACTGGTGCCACGCCTGAGGGCGATTACCGAAAGCAAGCCCGACACCCGTATTTTCGTGCGTGGCGACCGGGCCATTGCCTACGGGCGGATCATGCAGGTCATGGGAACCGTCAACGCGGCGGGCTTTCGCCGGGTTTCCCTGATTGCCGAGCTGCCCAAAGGCGATGAGGTGCCCCTGCCGGCAGGCGGTGGTGAGGCGGCGCCTGACGGCAGCCAGGATTCCACAGGTAACTAGCGTCCAGATCATGAGGGTTCGGGACAGGCAGGTTCGGCGTAGGCATGGGTAAGGCGACCATCTTTTCAGCACTTCTGCACCTGGCGGTAATCGTCGCCTTGGTGGTCGGGCTGCCTGTGTTTCGCGAGCCTCTGCCTGATTTCGAAGCGATTCCGGTGCAACTGGTATCCCTGCCCGAAGAGGCGGTCCAGGTGGACCAGGAGGTTGAGCCGGAACCGGAGCCCGAGCCGGAGCCGCCGGAAGCCCCCGAGGTCGCGCCTGAACCCGAGCCGGAGATCGCCGAGGCACCGGAACCGGAACCGATCCCCGAGCCGGAGCCAATCCCCGAACCGGAACCCGAACCCGAGCCGGAACCGATTCCCGAGCCGGAGCCTGAGCCCGAACCGGAGCCGGAACCAGAGCCTGAACCCGAGCCTGAGCCTGAGCCTGAACCTGAACCCGAGGCGAAGCTGCCGCCAAAGCCGCTGCGCAAGCCGCAGATCGAGATCGCCGAACGGCAGCAGGAACCGGTCGAAGAACCGGCGAAACCTGAGGACAAGATAAGCTCGATCCTGAAGAATGTTGAGAAGCTCAGGGAGCAGACGCCAAAGCGCGTGGAGCAGACAGCCAAGGCGCCGACGCCGGCGCCGCAGGCCAGGGTGTCGGCGGTACAGCGGGTTCAGCTTGAGAACTCGATCAGGGGACAGGTTGAACGCTGCTGGAGCCCGGACGCCGGCGCTCTGCAGGCCGAGGATCTGATCGTCGAGCTGATCGTCAATCTGGCGCCCGACGGCCGTGTGGTGGGGCAGCCCAAGGTGGTCGACCTCAGGCGCATGGGCCGTGACGCCTATTTCCGTACCGCCGCGGAAGCGGCGATCAGGGCCATTCTCCGGTGCAGCCCCTTCGAGTTGCCCGTCAACCAGTATTCCGAGTGGAAGCAGATGAATTTGACCTTCAACCCGAGAGAGATGTTTGGATCATGATGTCGATGCAGCGCTTCAAATCCCGCACCGCCGGGCGAGCCCGCCGTCTTTCTTTATGTGCTCTGACAGCCGTCCTGGCGGCTTTTTCGGTCGGGGTGATCGCCGGCGCAGGCCCGGCGCAGGCCCAATTGAAGGTCGATATCACCCGGGGCTTCGTCGAACCGCTGCCGATCGCGATCACCGATTTCTTCGGTGAGATTCCCGACGAGCAGAAGCTGGGCGGCGATATCGCCGGCGTGATCGCCGCCAATCTGGAGCGCAGCGGACTGTTCCGCCCGGTCGATAAAGGCGCCTTCATTCAGGATGCCCAAAGCCTGCGCAGCGGACCGCGCTATGGCGATTGGCGACTGATCAATGCCCAGGCGCTGGCCGCCGGCAACGTCCAGCTCCAGGGCGATGGGCGGATGCGCGTCCAGTTCCGCCTTTGGGATGTGTTTTCGGAAGCCCAGATGACCGGGCTGCAGTACACCACGACGCCGGCCAACTGGCGCAACATCGCCCACCGTATTTCCGACCAGATCTATCAAAGGCTGACCGGCGAAAGCGGCTACTTCACTACGCAGATCGTCTATGTCGCCGAACAGGGGCCGCAGAACCGCCGCATCAAGCGTCTCGCCATCATGGATCAGGATGGCGAGAACCACCGCTTCCTGACCAGCGGCAATGAGACCGTACTGACACCGCGCTTCTCGCCCTCGACGCGGGAGATCACCTATCTGGCCTTCCAGAAAATCGGCGGGCGCGAGGTCCCCCGGGTCTATCTGTTCAATCTGGACACCGGACAGCAGGAGGTCCTGGGCGAGTTTCCGGGCATGACCTTTGCCCCGCGATTCTCGACCGAAGGCAATTCAGTCACCCTCTCCATGGCCAAGGACGGCAATACCGAGGTCTATGCCATCGATCTCAGGACCCGCCGCCAGCAGCGCCTGACCAATCATCCGGGCATCGACACCTCGCCGTCCTATTCGCCGGATTCGAGTCAAATTGTCTTCAATTCCGACCGCGGCGGGCGGCCTCAACTTTATGTGATGGACAGCGATGGAAGTAATGTGCGCCGGATCAGTCGTGGTAAGGGCAGTTACTATACGCCGGTCTGGTCGCCGCGCGGCGACCTCGTCGCCTTCACGCGCCAGCATGCAGGGGAGTTTTACATTGGAATCATGCGCGCCGACGGCAGCGGCGAACGGATGTTGGTGCGCGATTACAACGTCGAAGCACCGACCTGGGCGCCGAACGGCCGGGTGCTTTCCTATTTCCGCACCACCCGTGCGGATTCGCAGGGCCGCATCACTAGTAAGATCTTTACGATTGATCTGACAGGGTTCAATGAACGCGAGCTTGTGACGCCTCTGGACGGCTCTGATCCGGCTTGGTCCCCCTTGATTCCCTAGGGGGGCGTCGGTATAGTCCGTTAACCATTTTCGGCCTTTACGCGCCGTCGTTGGGGGGGCATATCAAGCAGACACGACCTGTGAAGTCACCGGTGGCAGGTCGGTCTCAATCCATAAAATCCGGGGATGTGTTTGAGAGGGCAGACTATGCGCTTTTCCTTGGTTACGACCTTTGCTGCGGCGATGTTGCTTGCTGCATGTTCAACGCCGTCTGAAGAGGCTTCGACCACGTCGGGCAGCGGCTCATCTGGTTCCACAACATCGAGCTCTACGGATGCGGGTACCTCGCAATCCGGCCTTCCTGGGCCGGCTGCCGGTACACAGGAAGAGCTGACGGTGGAAGTCGGCGACCGTGTTTTCTTCGACTTCGACCAGTACAACATCCGTGCCGACCAGCGTGGCACGGTCGAAGCTCTGGCGGCCTGGCTCGATTCCAATCCGGGGGCTACCCTGACCTTGGAGGGGCATGCCGATGAGCGCGGCACGCGCGAGTACAACTTGGCCCTCGGCGAACGGCGGGCCAATTCCGTGCGCGACTACCTGATCGCCCTGGGCAGCAACCCCGGCCGTCTGAGCGTCGTCAGCTTCGGTGAGGAGCGTCCGGCGGTGCTGGGCTCCAACGACTCCGCCTGGGCGCAGAACCGCCGCAGCGCTTTTGTGGTCAACTAAGACCAGGACTGCACTGGACAGGGGCCTCCGGATCCCGGAAGCCCCGGCATTTCAAGCCTGTGCATTTCGAGGAGGCCCCCTTCGGCTCTGCGGGTTGCCGCTGACGCCGGAAGGGGCCTTTTCACATCTGTGCCTCTTCCCAAAGAGTCCGGACCAAACGAATCCGGGCTACAGGGATCCCGGCCAGTTGGATTCGGAGGCGGCCATCGGCTCGGGGCGCCGCAGCCTATAATCTGCGCCATAATAATGACATGAAGCCCTGGCAAAGAGATGCGCTCCCAAAGTATAGAACGCTAAAGAGCTTTCAGAGGATGAAGCGATGATCACCGCGAATCCCTTGGTGCCCAAGACCGATTTAAGGCCGGCCACCCGATCATGGATCGGCCGGATCTTGGCGACGGTGCTGCTGTGCGGCCTCGGCCTGCAGCCGGCCGCGGCACAGTCGGTCGACGACCGGATCGAGCGCCTGCAGCGCGAACTTTCCGACCTGCAGCGGCAGGTCTACGGCGGCGACGCCGGTGCCGCGGCGGCTTCGTCCGGCGGATCGGCCGGCCTTTCATCGACCCAGGCGGCACGCATCGAACTGCGCCTCAATCAGTTTGAGTCGGAGCTGCGAACCCTGACCGGTCAGGTCGAGGAAATGCGGTTTGAAACGGAAAGCGTCAGCAGCCGGATGGACCGCCTGGTTGCCGATGTGGACCTGCGCCTGCAGCAGCTCGAACAAGGTGGCGTTGCCGGCGGCCCCTCCGCGTCGCTTGCCGATACCGGCAATCCCGGTGCGCCGGCGGCCTCCCAGGGTTTAGCCCAGGGCGCAACCCAGGGCGCAACCCAGGGCGCCCCCGGGACGGCTTCGAGCAGCGCGACGCCGCAGACCCTCGGCAGGATTGCCGAGACCGATCTGCAGAACTTCAAGCGTCAGCAGGCCAACGTGCCGCCCGATGCTTCGGCGGCGGCAGGTTCCCCCGCCGCTGCTGCCCCTGTTGCCGCCCTGCCGGGCAACACCCCGCGTGAGCAGTACGATCATGCTTTCGGGCTGCTGCGCCAGGCCAACTACCAGGGGGCCGAGCAGGCGCTTTCCGCGTTTCTGGTGCAACACCCCGATGATGCGCTGGCAGGCAATGCGAAGTACTGGTTGGGGGAAACCTACTATGTGCGCGGTGACTATCAGTCCGCAGCGGTGACCTTTGCCGAAGGCTTCGAGGCCTATCCCGATAATCCCAAAGCCCCGGACAACCTGCTGAAACTGGGTATGTCGTTGGCTTCTCTCGGCAGCAAGGCGGACGCCTGCGGGACTTTCGAGGTGCTTCAGGAGCGCTACGCCGATGCCTCGGCGACGATTATTCAGCGGGCGCGTCAGGAAGCCCAGCGCAACGGCTGCTGAAGTCGGGCCCTGCTGAAGGACCCGGCGCAACGGTCTGATGAGAGGCCTGTCATGACCGCAATCACAGCCGGTCAGTTTGCCGTCCTGATGGACAGCCTGGGGCCGTTTGAACCAAGCCCGCGGATCGCCGTCGCCCTTTCCGGCGGGGCGGACAGCCTGGCGCTGACGCTTTTGCTGCAGGACTGGCTGGCCGCACGAGACGGGAAACTGTTGGCGCTGACCGTCGATCACGGTCTGCGCCAAGGCTCCGCCGCCGAAGCCGCGAAGGTCGCCGCCCTGATGCGCCGGCTCGGCATCGCACAGAAGGTTTTGCGCTGGGACGGGGTGAAGCCCACAGCCTCGCGCCAGGCGGCGGCGCGTGACGCCCGCTACGCACTGCTCAGCCGGGCTTGTGAGGCGCGCGGAATTTTTCATCTGGCACTCGCCCATCACCTGGAAGATCAGGCGGAGACCTTTCTGCTGCGCCTTGGGCGCGGCAGCGGCCTCGACGGGCTTGCGGCCATGGCGCCGGTGGTGGAAAACGCGAACCTGCGTCTGCTGCGCCCCCTGCTGACAGTGCCCAAGGAACAGCTTGTTGAAAGCCTTCGGACCCACGAGCTTGGCTGGATCGAAGATCCCAGCAATACAAACGAGGTTTTTGCGCGGGTGCGTATGCGCCGTCTGCTGCCCGAGCTGGCGCGCGAGGGCATGTCCGCCGACCGTCTTGGTTCCGCCACGCAGCATCTGGCGCGGGCGCGGGCAGCCCTGGAAGTCGACGTCGCGGCCGTCCTGGCCCGGGCGGCGCGGCCCGATCCGGCCGGTTTCCTGGAAGTCCACCCGGCGATGCTGGCGGACTGCGCCAAGGAGGTTTCGCTGCGTGCCCTGGCCCGCTGCCTGATGGCCGTGGGGGGCAGCGACTATACGCCGCGCCTCGACCGTCTCGAGCGGCTCCACAGCCGGCTGCGCAGCGGCCTCGGCAAGGGGGCGACGCTCGGGGGCTGCCGTATTCTGGCGCGCGGATCGCAGTGGCTTATCGTCCGCGAGGCCGGCCGCTCCGCGCCGGCACCGCTGGAGCCGGGGATAAAGCTGCTTTGGGACGGCCGCTTCGAGCTTGTCCTGGGCCGTCAGCGGCAAAAAGACTGCGATCCCCTTGCTGTCGGGGCCCTGGGGACGGCCGGTTGGCGTCAGCTGGCGGCCGGGCTTTCTGATGCCGCGAGGCGGCTTGCCGGCCGGATTCCGGCGGCTGCCAGGGCGGCTCTGCCGGCGCTGAGCGACCGGGAAGGGCTGGCAGCGGTTCCACCCCTGGGCTATTTTCGCGACGAATCGGCGGCCAAGAGGTTGAACTTATGTCGTTTTGCACCCACAAATGGGTTAACCGGCGCCGCATTTACGGTTGTTTAGAGCGCCGCGGGCATTATCTTTAGAAATCAGGCAGTCAATCGCGATGCCGGGGCTTTTTGTGTGCCCCTAGCGTCTAACAGGGAAGTTGATCGTGAATCTCAGTCGGAATGCGGCACTGTGGATCATCATTGTTCTACTGTTGTTCCTCTTGTTCAATTTCTTCCAGACCTCGATGAGCGGACGCCCGCAGACGGAGATCCCTTATTCTGAGTTTCTGGGCTATGTGGAGAGTGGACAGGTCAGCAGTGTGACCATCCAGGGCAGCGACATCTCCGGTGTCTATACCAGCTCGAACGGCGGCGGCACCTTCGTGACGCGCGCGACCGACGATCTGGACGGCTTGGTCGGCACCCTGAAGGCCGGTGGCGTTACCTTCGATGTGAAGCCGGTGGAGAGCAACAACACGCTCTTCATGCTGCTGCTGAACTGGTTCCCGATGCTGCTGCTGATCGGTGTGTGGATTTTCTTCATGCGCCAGATGCAGGGCGGCGGCGGCAAGGCCATGGGCTTCGGCAAGAGCAAGGCCCGCCTGCTGACCGAGAAGGTCGGCCGCATCACCTTCGACGACGTGGCCGGCATCGATGAGGCCAAGCAGGAACTGGAAGAGGTTGTGGAATTCCTGCGTGACCCGCAGAAGTTCCAGCGCCTGGGTGGCAAGATCCCCAAGGGCTGCCTGCTGATCGGCCCGCCGGGTACCGGTAAGACGCTTTTGGCTCGCGCCATCGCTGGCGAGGCCAACGTGCCCTTCTTCACCATCTCCGGTTCCGACTTCGTCGAGATGTTCGTCGGCGTCGGCGCCAGCCGCGTGCGCGACATGTTCGAACAGGGCAAAAAGAATGCGCCCTGCATCATCTTCGTTGACGAAATCGACGCTGTCGGCCGCCATCGCGGTGCCGGCCTGGGCGGCGGCAACGACGAGCGCGAGCAGACCCTGAACCAGTTGCTGGTCGAGATGGATGGTTTCGAGGCCAATGAAGGCGTCATTCTGATCGCCGCCACCAACCGGCCGGACGTTCTGGATCCGGCGCTGCTGCGGCCCGGTCGCTTCGACCGCCAGGTGGTGGTGCCGAACCCGGACATCCTGGGCCGTGAAAAGATCCTCAAGGTTCACATGCGCAAAGTGCCGCTGGGCCCGGACGTGGAAGCCAAGGTCATTGCACGCGGCACGCCGGGCTTCTCCGGCGCCGATCTGGCCAACCTGGTGAACGAGGCCGCTTTGCTGGCCGCCCGCGCCAACAAGCGCGTGGTCACCATGGTGGACTTCGAGAACGCCAAGGACAAGGTCATGATGGGGGCGGAGCGCCGCTCCATGGTCATGAGCGAAGAGGAAAAGGAGATGACCGCCTATCACGAGGCCGGTCACGCCCTTGTCGGCATGTTCGTGCCGGGCAACGACCCGCTGCACAAGGTGACGATCATCCCGCGTGGCCGGGCGCTGGGTGTCACCATGAACCTGCCTGAATCGGATCGCTACAGCCTGAAGTTCAAGGAGATCGTCGCGAAACTGGCGATGATGTTCGGCGGCCGCATGGCTGAAGAGCTGATCTATGGCATGGAAGACGTCTCGACCGGCGCCAGCAACGATATCCAGCAGGCCACCAATATGGCCCGCCGCATGGTGACCGAGTGGGGCATGAGCGATAAGCTCGGCCGCCTGCGTTATGTGGATAATCAGGAGGAAGTCTTCCTCGGCCACTCCGTCTCGCGCAGCCAGACCATCTCCGGTGCCACGGCGAAGCTGATCGACGAGGAGATCCGCCGCATCATCGAGGAAGCCGAGGCGAAAGCGCGCCAGGTGCTGACCGATCATATGGACGACCTGCACGCGGTGACCAAGGCGCTGCTGGAATACGAGACGCTGAGCGGCGATGAAGTGCAGACCATCATCGATGGCGGGAATATCGACAGGGGCGATCAGAGCGATCAGGGCTCTTCGGGCCGCCGCTCCTCAGTGCCCACCAGCGGCAAGGCGGCCAAGGACCCGGGTGGGGACACGCCCGGCGGCATGGAGCCGGAGCCCCAACCCGGCGGCTAACGCCTGAAGCAGACAGACGGAAGTGCGAAAACAGGGCCTGCTGCACCAAGGGGTGCGAGGCCCTGTTTTCATTTTCGCTCAGGATTATTTCGCCGGGGGCTGCATGGTCTTTGGACTGCTTGGCCTTTCCAATCCGGTGGCCGCACGGATATAAGCAATCCCTATGACAAGCACTTCACCAGGAAGGCTTAGCCTTCGCCCGCTCGGCCTGCGCGGCCCGGCCGAGTGCGAGGCTTCGGAAGATCCGCTGCAGCCCCTGGCCGGCGGTCCGCTGGCGTTCAGTCATTGCGAGGCGATTTGGCGCGCTGCCGGTGAGTCCCGGCGCTCTGTCCTGCCGCTAGCGGCGGTTGTGTCCTGGGCGGAGCAGCAGGCGGCCGGTCAGGGCGCGCTCGCCACAGAGATTCTGGAGCGGCTCGGGCGTCCGCGCGGGCCGCTCGGCGGGATGGATCTCGATCAGCCCCGCATCATGGGTATCGTCAACGTAACGCCTGATTCCTTCTCCGACGGTGGTGACCGTTTTGATCCCGACGTTGCGGTTCGTGACGGGCTGGCAATGCTGGCGGCGGGCGCTGACATCCTGGATGTCGGCGGCGAATCGACCCGCCCGGGCGCCGATGCGGTCAGTCTTGAGGATGAGAGGGCCCGCGTGCTGCCGGTGATCGAGGCCCTGGCCGCCGCCGGCGCCTGCGTCTCCGTCGATACCCGTCATGCTGCGGTCATGCAGGAGGCGGTGCAGGCCGGCGCCCGGATCATCAACGATGTCACCGCCCTGAGCGGCGATCCGGAGAGCCTGGCCGCGGCTGCGGAGGCCGGGGTTCCGGTGGTGCTGATGCATATGCAAGGGCAGCCGCAGACCATGCAGCGCGATCCGCACTACGACCACGTCGCCCTCGAGATCTACGACTATCTGGCGGAGCGGCTGGACGCCTGTGCGGCGGCGGGCATTGCTGCAGAGCGCCTGGTCGTCGACCCCGGTATCGGTTTCGGCAAGACCCTGACCCACAATCTGCAGGTTCTTGAGCAGATTGCCGTGTTCCAGGGGCTTGGCTGCCCGGTGCTGCTGGGCGCCAGCCGCAAAAGTTTCATTGCCCGGCTGTCGCAGGGCGAAGGCCCGAAGGAACGCCTGCCCGGTTCGCTTGCCGCGATCCTCTTTGCCCTGCAGCGCGGTGTCCAGATCCTTCGGGTCCACGATGTGGCGGAAACCATCCAGGCGGTCGCTGTCTGGCAGGCCATGACCCGGGCCCCCAGCGGATTTCTCGCAGCGGACAGCAGCCCCCGCCCTCTGTTATAGTAAGGCGTTTGGGCGCCTGGGTTTCGTGTCGGGCGAAAGCCTGACCCGCCAAAAGGAAACACAATGTCTCGTAAGCTTTTTGGAACCGATGGTATTCGCGGCACCGCCAATCGGGAGCCGGTGACCGCAGAAACGGTCCTGGCCGTTGCCAAGGCGGCGGGCCGGGAGTTCCTGCGCGGCGACCATCGACATACCGTGGTGATCGGCAAGGATACCCGCCTTTCGGGCTATCTGCTGGAGCCGGCGCTGACCGCTGGCTTCATCTCGGTGGGCATGGACGTGGTCTTGCTGGGGCCGATGCCGACGCCGGCGGTGGGCATGCTGACCCGTTCGTTGCGCGCCGACCTGGGGGTCATGATCTCCGCCTCCCACAACCCTTATCAGGACAACGGTATCAAGCTCTTCGGCCCGGATGGCTTCAAGCTCTCCGACGAAGTGGAAAAGGCGATCGAGGCGCGTGTCGACAATGGCGGGGCGGAGCTGGCGCCCGCCCATCAGCTTGGCCGCGCGGAGCGGTTGGACGGTGCTCTGGGCCGCTACATCGAATTCGTGAAGAGCAGCTTTCCGCGCGGGCTACGGCTCGACGGCATGAAGGTTGTCGTCGACTGCGCCAACGGCGCGGCTTACCGCGTGGCCCCCAAGGTTCTCTATGAGCTTGGCGCCGAGGTGGTGCCGGTTGGCGTCTACCCCGACGGATTCAATATCAATCAGCGCTGCGGCGCGACCGAGCCCCTGCGCATGCAGGAGGCGGTGGTGACCCACGGTGCCGATTTCGGCATTGCCCTGGACGGCGATGCGGACCGGGCTATCCTGGCCGATGAAAAAGGTAATGTGGTCGACGGCGATCAGGTGATGGCCCTGGTCGCGCGCTCCTGGCAGCAGTCCGGCCGGCTTGCCGGCGGTGCCGTCGTTGCAACGGTCATGTCCAACCTGGCGCTGGAGCGCTATCTGGCCACACTCGGCCTCGATCTCATTCGCACGCCGGTCGGTGACCGCTATGTTGTCGAGCGCATGCGCGACGGCGGCTACAACGTCGGCGGCGAACAGTCCGGCCATATCGTTCTCAGCGACTTTGCGACCACCGGCGACGGCCTGATTGCAGCCCTCCAGATCCTGGCGGTGGTGGTGCAGTCCGAGCGCCCGGCCTCTGAAGTCACCCGGCTCTTTCAGCCCTATCCGCAGCTGCTGCGCAACGTCCGCTTCAACGGTGGGGCACCCTTGGAAGACGGGGCCGTGCAGGCGGCAATCCGTGCCGGGGAGGACCGGCTTGGCACCGCCGGCCGCCTGGTCATCCGCAAGTCCGGCACCGAACCGCTGATCCGGGTCATGGCAGAGGGTGAGGATGAGGGGTTGGTCGGTCAAGTGGTCGGCGATATCTGCGAAACCATTGAACAGCAAGCCGGCACCCACGGCGCGGACTGAGCGCCGGCCAACCTTTAGCAGTATCGAAAAATCACTGTGACGCTTCGGCTTCCGGCGCATCCGCGAAGGGCAGTGTCAGGCAGGCGTCGGGTGCCGTAGCGGACAGGCTCAGCACAAATCGTTTCAGATTTTCCGGAGAACCTGAAGCGAGCAGGGAGTCTGTTTGGGTCCCTTTATCCGCCCGCGCAGGGGCGCCTTCAGGAATCTCGACGCTCTGGTGTTCCATAAAATCGCAAAACACCAGGTGATGATCGTCCTTTGTCATCATCACGAGTTCCCAGGCTGAGTCTTCTTTCGATTGCCTTTGGTGAATCAGAAAGTCGTCAGAAACAACATGGACCCGGGGGTTTGAAAGAATGTCCGCTCTCAGTTCTCTTGTCTGCTTGGTGTCGGGGATATCTTCCACGTGTTGGCGGATGAACTGTCCGAATTCGGTATCCGCCATCCTGACCATTTCACCCTGGATGGGCGGCGGCTCGACAAACCTGTAGCAGCCGGAAAGGGTGAGCGCTCCGATCAGCAGCACGACCGGCTGGTTGAGGGTTTTCAGCATGGATCCGGTTTTGACCTTTCAGGTGCAGCCCTGCTTCTTCTTCATTGCGGGCGCCATCTGGCGGCTGCCTGCAAGGAAGGACCTTTTACTGCGTCGTGGGCCGTCTCGAAAGGGTTCAAGTGCGCTTTTCCAAAGAAGCCCAGCAGGCTCGAAAAGCAAATTTGAAAGAAGGAAGGTGCGGCGGCTTCCGGCTGTGCTTCAGACCATGCTGCTGAAGGCGTAAGAGGGGCCTTCGCGCAACTGCCCGGCGAGGATTTTCAGGCCGCGGCGCAGCGTGTCGTCATCGCGTGGCGGCCCGAAGCAGACCCGCACCGCATGGATGCTGTCACGCCGTCCCACCTGAAACACATCGCCGGGGGTGACCAGTACTCCGCGGCGCTCCGCCTCAGCGACGAATTCGTTGGAGCGCCAGGGGTCGGGCAGGTTGAGCCAGAGGAAGTTGGCACCCGGATCGCATTCGAAATCCCAACCGTCGAAGGCTTCCAGGGCCAGGCGGCGTCGTTCGGCGGCGGCGCGCCGCCGTCCCGCGGCAACCTTTGCAGCCACACCACTGCGTATCAGTTCGGCGGCGATCTCTGCGGTCAACGGGCAGGCCATCCAGCAGGTGGCATTGATGGCCTGGCTCAGCCGGGCCTGGATGTCGTCGGGGGAGACCACGAAACCGATGCGCAAACCAGCCGATATGGTTTTGGAGATGCCGACGATGTAGTGGCCCAGCTCAGGCGCATGGGCGGAGACCGGGGCCGGCCGGTCGTCGACGAGAAAGCCGAAGACGTCATCTTCGACAATTGCCACGTTGTAGCGCTGGGCGACGGCTGCAAGGGCGCGGCGGCGTTCGTCGGGGATGGTGACGCTGGTCGGATTATGCAGTGTCGGGCAGAGATAGATCGCCTTTACGTCATGCGCGCGGCAGGCATCTTCGAAAGCATCGGGCAGGGGGCCGTCACGGTCGCGCGCCAGGCCGTCGAGGCGCAGTCCCAGCAGCCGCGCCAGGCTGAGCATACCCGGATAGGTCAGGCAATCGGCGACGATGTGATCGCCAGGCCGGGTGACCGCGGCCAGGACCACCAGCATGCCGTGATGCGCGCCGGCGGTGATGGTCACCTGATCGGCCGTGACCTCAAATCCATTCTGCGTAATCCACTCGGCCCCGGCCTGGCGGTGTTCGGCCAGGCCGCGCTGTGGCTGATATCCCAGCATCTCCATCGCTCGCGGGTCCGCCGCACAGCGCGCCATCACCTCGGCTATGGCGCTTTCCTCCGGGCAGGGGATGGGAAAGGAGGAGCGCATCGGGATCATGCCCGCCGGGGCGTCGTTCCAACGATGCAGGTGCTCGTTGCTGGCCGGCGCATTCACGAAAGTACCGCGGCCGACCTCGCCTGACGTCAGGCCCCGGCGCTCCGCCTCGGCATAGGCGCGGCTGACCGTTCCCACCGTCACCCCCAGATGCCAGGCCAAATCACGGTGGGTCGGCAGGCGGTCACCCGGTTTCAGGCGCCCTCCGGTTATGTCGCCGGCCAGGGCATCGGCGATGGCGATGTAGCGCGGCCCGGCGGCCTCAGCGATCTGCGGGGTCCATTTTGTCATGATGACAATAATACAATTGACCTGCCTACACGGCAACAACTAAGACAATTCGGAGGGTTATAATGGACACAATAAGGCTAGATAGGAGGATTGAATGCATACAATATCAAAGCCTCCTGTCCCCCTTGGTAGGCTGGACAGGAGAGAAAGCCCAATACGACGTCGTTTCGGGGCGTTGCCGGGCGTCTGGCTGCTGGGCATTCTGGACTTGCTGGCAACCTGGCAGGAGCGCAGCAGCGATCGCAGCAGGCTGGCCGGGATGGATGACCGGCAGTTGGGGGATATCGCCTTAAGCCGCGCCGACCTTGAACCGGAAATCCGCAAGCCCTTCTGGCGGGCCTGAAACACAGGAAACTCTCAACACGGGAAGCCCTCAATGACCGAGATTGCGTTCTATCATGTCGATGCCTTCACAGATGTCGCCTTCGGCGGCAATCCGGCGGGGATTTGTCCGTTGGACGCTTGGCTGCCGAGCGAAACCATGCAGGCCATCGCCTTTGAGAACAACCTCTCGGAGACGGCGTTCTTCGTGGCCAACGCCACCGGCTATCATCTGCGCTGGTTCACCCCGAAGATCGAGGTGTCGCTCTGCGGCCACGCGACCCTGGCCAGCGCCTATGTGATCGCTAGGCACATCAACCCGGGCGTCGAGAAAGTGCTTTTCGATTCCGCCAGCGGGCCCCTGCTGGTCACCCGCCGCGGCGAGGTCTTCACCTTGGATTTTCCGGTCAGCCGGCCTGAGCCTTTTGACGACAAAGGCGCCGTGTTCGAGGCTCTGGGCGTGCAGCCGCAAGCGGTCCTGAAGGCAGGGAAGATGATGGCCGTCCTGGCCGACGAAACGGCGGTGCGTGACGTCGAACCGCATCTGGAAAGGGTGTCGCGCCTGCCCGCCGACGGTCTGATCGTGACCGCGCCCGGCGACGACTGCGATTTCGTGTCGCGCTTTTTCGCCCCCCATGCCGGTATCCCCGAAGATCCCGTCACCGGCTCGGCGCATTGTGTGCTGACGCCCTACTGGGCCGAAAGGCTGGGCAAAACGGTGATGGAGGCGCGGCAGATTTCCGCAAGAGGCGGCAAACTGACGGTCGAGGACCGGGGTGAGCGGGTGTTGCTGTCCGGACGGGTGACCCCCTATCTCGAAGGGCGCATTCGCGTGTAAACTGCTGCCGGATTGGCAGAAACAACATGCGAAAGGAGCGCTATGAGCAAGGACCTGAAAGCCCCTGCGCTGGATCCCATGAGCCTTGAGCCGCGCCTGGGCTCCGGCTATCCCGCCCCTTTTCGCGATGCCTGCGGCGCGCGGGAGAAGCGCGCGCTGGGCGATCCCCTGGGCCTCACCCGCTACGGCGTCAACCTGGTGCGCCTGCCGCCGGGGGCGGCCTCCGCGCAGCGCCACTGGCATAGCCACGAGGATGAGTTCGTCTATGTGCTGGAGGGCGCGCTGGTGCTTGTCAGCGATGCCGGCGAGCAGAACCTGACGGCGGGCATGGCGGCGGGCTTTCCGGCCGGGCGCGAGGACGGCCATCAACTGGTGAACCGCAGTGATGCCTGGGCGGCCTATCTGGAGATCGGCGACCGGTCGGATTCCGACGAAGTGCACTATCCCGACATCGATCTGTTCCTGCCGGCGGCGAAGGACGGTAATCAAATCTTCCACCGCAAGAACGGCGAACCCTACGAATGACCGGCGTGCAATTCCCCGGCGTTCAGATCGGCCCGGCCGGGCCGGACGACATGGACCTGGTGCGCGCGATCTTTCGCGAATACGCCGGCTGGCTGCAGGTCGACTATTGTCTTCAGGATTTCGAAGCGGAACTGGCCGGCCTGCCGGGGGACTATGCGCCGCCGGGGGGCGGGCTCTGGCTGGCCTGGGTGGACGGCGAACCGGCCGGCTGTGTCGGCTATCGCCCTCTGGCGCCCCAGATTTGCGAGATGAAGCGGCTTTGGGTGCGTGAAGGCTATCGCGGACGCAGGCTCGGGCGCCGCCTGGCCGAGACCGCGCTGCACGCGGCGCGGGCGGCGGGCTACAAGCAGATGTCGCTGGAGACCCTCGGCTTCATGGCCGAAGCGCGCCGGCTTTACGCCAGCCTGGGGTTTGCCGAAACGTCGCGGACCGGGAACCCGGAGGATGACGTGCGGCTTCTTGAACGCGATCTGACCGCCCCGGTCACAGCCTGATCCAACACCCTTCGACAGAACGCCAATTGCAAGAGAGGTGCACCGCGGTGCAGGAGCTTTACTTCGACGATTTCGAAACCGGCCAGCAGTTCCACAGCAAGGGCGCGACCCTCAGCGAAACACAGATCCTCGACTTCGCGCTGCTCTACGATCCTCAGCCCTTTCATCTGGATAAAGAAGCTGCCGCCGAGGGGCCGTTCAACGGCCTCATCGCCTCGGGCTTCCAGACCCTGTCCCTGGCGTTTCGCCTGTTCTATCAGGCCAACGTCATCAATGCCTGTTCCATGGGCTCACCCGGCTTCGACGAACTGCGCTGGCTCAGGCCGGTCAGGCCGGGCGACACGCTGCGGGTCGCCGGCAAGGTGAAGGAGATGCGTCCTTCGCGTTCCAAACCCGACCGCGGCACCCTGCTGATGGACTACACCGTCACCAACCAGGACGGCCAGCCGGTGATGACCTTCACCGCTATCCATATCCTTGCAAGGAAAGCATCCTAGATCAGGAACACCGGGACCAGCGCCGAGAGGAAGGGGCTGAGCAGCGCCACCACGTCTTTCAGTAGTTTAACCTGACGGGCAGCCGCGCTCTCGCCGGTCGCCGCGGGCGTCCCGGCTTCGCCGGCGGCCAGGTGTTTCAGGTAGGCGACGCAGGGCAGATAGGCCAGCACCAGGCAGAGGGAAAAGACGATCCCCCAGTAGAGACCGATCCCCTGGCCGAGGTGGGTGATGGTGATGAAGGCGGCGGAGTCTTCCGCCAGGCCCGCCGTCGGCCAGGTCAGCCAGGCGGCCATGGTGATGACGATGGAGACCAGCACCGCCGCCGCCGCCAGCAGCAATTCATGAAGATCGGCGCGGCGCGCCTGCAGCGATATCGCCCGGCCCTGTATCTGTTCGTAGGTTGCCCCGATGCCGGCGCGCGCGGCCAGGGCGAGGACAAGGGCGACGGTGGCGGCGGAGAAGAGGGCGTTCACCAACTGGCGGATTTCCGCAAAGGTCGTCGCCACCGCGATGCCGCCGACGGTCCAGCGGCCGAGGGTCGGCTCAAGAATTGGCACCTGCAGTACTTCGCGGGAAACGTCCGAGAGGGTCGCGACCAGGGCGGTGACGAAGGCCAGGCCGACCAGGGCGATGAGCAGCCGGCGGCGCAGCGGCGCGGCCTCCTTCAGGATCTTGGTGACCGCCAGCAGCGTGGCGCCGACAGCGGCGAAGAGAGCGACGACCACACTGGCGATCCAGGCAAGGCGCGCGTGCAGCGCCTCGGCGCGCAGTGTCGCGTCGCCGGGCGCCGGCAGCAGCCCGTCCAGCAGGTTGTCGGGGATATCCGCATTCATCGCCCGGAAGAACCCGGCCGCCCCGGTGATCAGCAGAATCTCCGCCCCGACCAGGAAGGCGGCGAAGAGAACGGGCCGTTGAAGACCTGATGCGGAAGGGTCGGCGGACGCTGTCATGACGACGAAGTCTAGCGCTACATGACCTGGCGCGTCGTGGTTATTGGCCTGCGCAGGAGAGGTATTGCGACACTCAGCTTTCAGCATGACTTGGCTGTCGGGTCTGTGCTGTTGGATTCCTGTCTCTCCGGTCAAGTTTTCTAACTGCGACGCTTTGGCGCCGGAAAGCGGCGGATGGGTAATTGACGCGGTGCAGCATAGTGCTAGTATCCCGCCGCGCGCGTCCCGGAATTCCAGGTCAAAAGTGAGTTCGGGGCGCTTTTGCCTCTGAAGCGGGGACCGGACGGATCTTCCGCATGAGCGACTGACAGATCAAACCTAGGAGCAGTGCTATGAACGCCGCCCGCCCGGCCACACGGCCTGGTAATCCCAACTTTTCCTCGGGTCCCTGCGCGAAGCGGCCCGGCTGGTCCCTCTCGGGCCTTGGCGATGCGGCGTTGGGTCGATCTCATCGGGCGAAAATCGGTAAGGCCAAGCTGGCCGAGGTGATCGAGCGTTCCAAGGCGCTGCTCGGCCTGCCGGCGGACTATCGCCTGGGCATTGTCCCGGCCTCCGACACCGGGGCGGTGGAGATGGCCATGTGGTCGCTGCTCGGCCCGCGCGGCGTCGACGTGCTGGCCTGGGAAAGCTTCGGCAAGGGCTGGGCGACGGATGCCCAGAAGCAGTTGAAGCTGGATGACCTGCGAGTGCTGGAAGCCGACTATGGCGAATTGCCGGACCTCGGCCAGATCGGCGCCGACCGCGATGTGGTCTTCCCCTGGAACGGCACCACCTCCGGCGTGAAACTGCCCGACGGCGACTGGATCGCCGCCGACCGCGAGGGGCTGACGATCTGCGACGCCACCTCGGCGGCCTTCGCGATGGAGCTGCCGGCCGGCAAGCTCGACGTCATCACCTGGTCCTGGCAGAAAGTGCTGGGCGGCGAGGCGGCCCACGGCATGCTGGCGCTCTCGCCGTGCGCTGTCGAGCGGCTGGAGTCCTTCACGCCGGATCGCGCCTTGCCGAAGATCTTCCGCCTGACCAAGGGCGGCAAGCTGATCGAGGGCATCTTCAAGGGCGAGACCATCAACACCCCCTCCATGCTGGCGGTGGAAGACGCGCTGGACGGTCTGCGCTGGGCCGAGGAGATCGGCGGCCTGCCGGCCCTGATCGCGCGCTCCCAAGCCAACCTGCAGGCGGTGGAGGCTTGGGTCGCCCAGTCGTCTTGGGCGGATTTCCTGGCGGGGCGGGCGGAAACCCGCTCCTCCACCTCGATCTGCCTGAAGATCGTCGACCCCTGGTTCCTGGCGCTGGACGGTGCCGGGCAATCCACCGCGGCCAAGCGCATCGCGACCCTGCTGGAGGAAGAGGGCATCGCCTTCGACATCGGCGGCTATCGCGACGCGCCGGTGGGGCTGCGTCTCTGGGGCGGCTCGACGGTCGAGGCGTCCGACATGCAGGCGCTGCTGCCCTGGCTCGATTGGGCTTACGGCCTTGTGAAATCGGAGAAGGCGGCGGCCTGATCCGCGTTCTTCCCGGCACCATTTCGTGAGACAACAACGGCGCGCCCCCCAGCTTCCGATGAATTGGGTGAAATTGGCGCACCGCGAAGAGAGGTTTAGACAGAGATGCCCAAGGTCCTTATTTCAGACAAGTTGAGCCCGCGTGCGGCGGAGATTTTCCGCGAGCGCGGCATCGAGACGGATGTCGATACCGGGCTCGCGCCCGAGGAACTGAAAGCGAAGATCGGCGCCTACGACGGCCTTGCCATCCGCTCCGCCACCAAGGCGACGGCGGAGATCATCGCTGCTGCGGACAACCTGAAGGTCATCGGCCGCGCCGGCATCGGCGTCGACAATGTCGATATCCCGGCGGCGACGGGCCGGGGCATCGTGGTGATGAACACGCCGCACGGCAATTCCATCACTACCGCCGAACACACCATTGCGATGATGTTCGCTTCGGCCCGGCAGATCCCCGCCGCCGACCGCTCGACCCACGCCGGCAAGTGGGAGAAGTCGCGCTTCATGGGCACCGAGCTGACCGGCAAGGTGTTGGGCGTCATCGGCTGCGGCAACATCGGCTCCATCGTCGTCGAGCGGGCCCAGGGCCTGCGCATGCGGGTTATCGCCTTCGATCCTTTCCTCTCGCCGGACCGGGCCGAAGACCTTGATATCGAAAAGGTCGAGTTGGATGAGCTGCTGGCGCGCGCCGACATCATCACCTTGCACGTACCGATGACCGACCAGACCCGCGGCATCATCGATGCGGCGGCCCTGGCCAAGACCAAACCGGGCGTGCGCATCATCAACTGCGCGCGCGGCGGTCTGGTGGTGGAAGAGGATCTGAAGGCCGCCATCGAATCCGGTCATGTCGCCGGCGCGGCCTTCGACGTCTTCGCCAAGGAGCCGGCCAAAGAAAACGTGCTCTTCGGAATGGAGCAGGTGGTGGCGACCCCGCACCTGGGCGCCGCGACGGCCGAGGCGCAGGAGAAGGTTGCCCTGCAGGTTGCCGAGCAGATGGCCGATTACCTGCTCACCGGCGCCGTCACCAACGCGCTCAACATGCCCTCCCTCTCGGCGGAGGAGGCCAAGCGCCTGGGCCCCTATATGCAGCTCGCCGAACAGCTCGGCAGCTTTGCCGGTCAGTTGACCCGCACCGGCCTGACCTCGGCCCGCATCGAGTACGAAGGCGATGTCGCCCATCTGAACACCCGGCCGCTGACTCAGGTGATGCTCTGTGGGTTGCTGCAGCCGATGCTGGATACGGTGAACATGGTCAACGCGCCGATCGTCGCGCGTGAGCGCGACATCGACGTCGCCGAGGTGAAGCATGAGCGGGATTGCGACTACCAGACGCTCATTCGTCTGACTGTGACGACCGAGCGCGGCGAGCGCTGCGTCGCCGGCACTCTCTTCGGCAGCGACAAGCCGCGGCTGGTGGAGGTAAAGGGCATCTCCGTCGAGGCCACCCTGACACCGCACATGCTCTACATCACCAACGAGGACAAGCCCGGTTTCATCGGCGCCCTCGGTACGACGCTGGGCGATGGCGGGGTGAACATCGCCACCTTCCACCTCGGCCGTGCCGAGCGGGGGTCCGACGCCATTGCCCTGCTGGAGCTGGATGAGGCGATTCCCGCCGATGTCCTGGGGAAGGTGCGCGCTCTGCCGCATACCAAGCAGGCCGAGGCGCTGCGCTTCTAGGGGGGGTCGTGAAGTCCCTCGGTCTTTCGCTGCTGATCCTGGCGGTGCTCGCAGTTGGCGGCGCTGCCCGGGCCGAGAATCTTGAGGATCTGGGTTTCCGTCCTTTGATCGGCGAGGCGGCGCGGGAGATCGCGATCGAGGTTCGCCCGGTGATCCGTCCGGAGAACGCGTTGCCCGACGGGCATCCCGCCCTGGGTTCGGGTGCGATTGCCGAAGTCTGGCTGACGGAGCCGACGGATCGCTACGGCCACGCGGTTCTGGGCGACGGCATTGAGGCCGGCGGCCTGCTGGTCCGGCTGGCCGATGGCAACGAAGTCAGTCTCTCTCTACCGGAAGACCAGGTCTTCGAGGACCTGCAGCCGCGCCTGGCCGATCTCGACGGCGACGGTGCGATGGAGATCCTCGTCGTGCGCTCCTCGCAGAGCAGCGGCGCGGTGTTGACGGCCTATGGTGTGGTTGATGGAACGCTGCAGCTTGTCGCCAAGGGGCCGGAACGCTTGACGGCCTTTCGCTGGCTTAATCCAGTGGGGGTTGCCGACTTCGACGGCGACGGCACCCTGGAAGTTGCCTATGTGGAGACGCCGCACATCGGCGGGGTGTTACGAGTCCTTGCTCTGCGTGACGGGCGATTGGCACAGGAGGCTGAGGCTTCCGGGTTTTCCAATCACTTCATCGGTTCGCGCGCGCTGGGCCTTTCCGCCGTCCTGGATGTCGATGAGGATGGGCTGCCGGAGATTCTGCTGCCTGATGCGCGCCGCCAGGCGCTGCGTGTGATGGGGTTTGTCGATGGCGAACTGCGTGAGCGCGCGGTTCATCCGCTGGACACGGAAATCGTCGGCGATTTCCTTCTGGAGGATCTGGACGGCAACGGTCTGGAGGGCGTGATCGTTCCCTTGAAGCGCGGCCGTGAACTTCGTCTCTACAGATAAACGGACAGGGGCCTAGAGCGGGCTCTGTCCCGAAACAGCATCCTCACTGCTATGCAGGCTGCGATGCGCCAGGACCGCGATGCGGCGCACCGCGATCATCGAGAGGATGACCGCCAGGATGAAGACGTAGAGCCCGGCATGGATCTCGACGTCGGAGATCAGCGACAGCTTGATCACCACCACCAGCAGGGCGGCCACGAAAACATCCAGCATCGACCAGCGGCCCAGGGTTTCGATCCAGCCGAGGGCGCGCCGGACCCGGGGGTCTTCGACGTTCAGCCGGCTCCAGGCGACGTAGGCCAGGAGCAGCTTGCCGACCGGCAGCACCACGGTGAAGAGGACGATCACCAGAAAGAGTACGTAGTCGCCACTGTCCAGCAGCCGGAAGGCGCCGGTCATGATGGAAACCTCGTCGTAGAAAACCAGCAGTGTACGAACGGTCATGACCGGCAGCAGCCAGCCGGCCAGCAGGGCGGCGGCGGCGGCGAGGATGAGCAGGCCCAGAAAACGGTCGGGCCCGCGGCTGCCGGCGGCCAGTGTGGCGGGTTTGGAGAATCTGGGGATCAAGGGCTTGGCGATCGTCATCTGCGGTCCGTGGGTGTCGCTGGAGTCTATCCGACCCGACAGCTTGCAGCCAGCCTTGTAGGCCATGGAAAGTAAAAGGTTTTCGGAGGTTTCCGGGGGTGCCCGCCGGTTACGGCCGGTGGATTTCTATTTGCCCGCCGGGGCCTGGGCTGCTAACAGAAGGCGGAAGCGGGGCCCTACACGGGCACGACCGCTTCCATGCTTGCCCATGGAACCGGACCGCACTTCCCCGAAGACCTGCTGACATGACAGAAAACGCCGAAAAGGGCCTTTTGCCGGCTGGCCTGCAGGATGTCTTGGCGCCCTTGGCGGCCCATGAATCCGCCAATGTCGAACGGCTTATCGCCTGCTTCCAATCGCACAGCTACGATCGGGTAAAGCCGCCGTTACTGGAGTTTGAGGAAGCGCTGCTGACCGGCGCGGGCGCAGCCCTTGCCGGTCAGACGTTTCGTCTGATGGACCCGGTCAGCCAGCGCATGATGGGCCTGCGCGCCGATATGACGCCCCAGGTCGCGCGGATCGCCACCAGCCGCCTGAAGAACGCGCCGCGCCCGCTGCGGCTGTGTTACGGCGGCCAGGTGCTGCAGGTACGCGGCAGCCAGTTGCGACCGGAGCGCCAGTTCGCCCAGGCCGGCGTTGAGCTGATCGGCCCTTCGGAGGAGGCAAGCGACGCCGAGGTCATTCTGCTGGCGATCGATTCCCTGACCGCTTTGGGCGTTGCCGAGCTTTCGGTTGATCTCAACCTGCCGCCCCTCGTCGGCTCGCTGGCGGCGGATCTGGGGCTTGCGGCGGACCAGGTGCTGTCTCTACGCCAGGCTCTGGACCGCAAGGACTCAGCGGCCGTCGCAAGGCTTGCCGGCGCGCAGGCGGCACTCTTTCACGCGCTTCTGCAATCGGCCGGGCCGGCTGAAGCGGCGCTGGCGGCGCTCAAGAAGCTGGCCCTGCCCGGCGGCGCCATGCTGGAGGTCGAAAGGCTGGCCTCCGTTGTTGATCTGATCCGGGCGGCGGCGCCCCAGGCGCGGCTGACCATCGATCCGGTCGAGCACCGCGGCTTTGAGTACCAGACCGGCATCAGTTTCATTCTCTTCGCCAAGGGCGTGCGGGGCGAGCTTGGCCGCGGCGGGCGCTATCAGGCGACGGGACCGGGCGGCGCACAGGAGTCGTCGACCGGCTTCACGCTTTACATGGATACCGTTCTGCGGGCGATTCCGGCGCCGCAGCCACAGCGTCGGATTTTTCTGCCCTTCGGAACGCCGGCGGCGAAGGCGCGGGAGCTGCGCGACGCGGGCTGGGCAACCCTGGCCGGCCTGACCGCCGGAGAGGGTGCCGAGAGCGAGGCGCAGCGGCTCGGCTGCAGCCACCTGCTGCGCAGTGACGCGATCATCGAGATAAAGGACTGATAGAGTATGGCAAACGTGGTCGTCGTCGGCTCCCAATGGGGGGACGAGGGGAAGGGTAAGATCGTCGATTGGCTGTCCGAGCGCGCCGATGTGGTGGTGCGCTTCCAGGGTGGTCACAACGCCGGCCACACCCTGGTGGTCGGCAACGAGGTCTACAAGCTCTCGCTGCTGCCGTCGGGCGTCGTGCGCCAGAACAAGCTGTCGATTATCGGCAACGGCGTGGTGGTCGATCCCTGGGCGCTGGTAGAGGAAATCGACAGGCTGCGTGCCCAGGGCGTCGAGGTCACGCCGGAGTTCCTGAAAATTGCCGAAGGGGCGACGCTGATCCTGCCGATGCACGGCGCGGTCGACCGTGCGCGCGAGGCGCTGAGAGGCGAGGGCAAGCTGGGGACGACGGGCCGGGGTATCGGACCGGCCTATGAGGACAAGGCCGGCCGCCGTGCCGTGCGCTTCTGCGATCTTTCCGACCCGACGCTGCTGCGTCAGCGGGTCGATGATCTGCTGCTGCACAACAACGCCTTGCTGCGTGGTCTGGGCCAGCCGGAGTTCACCGCCGAGGAGGTGGTGAACGGGTTGCTCGCGCTGGCGCCGCGCATCCTGCCCTTTGCCGACCGGGTCTGGCAGCGCCTTGACGAAGCGAAGCGTTCGGGCCGGCGGATCCTCTTTGAGGGTGCGCAGGGCGCCATGCTCGATGTCGATCACGGCACCTATCCCTTCGTGACCTCCTCCAACACCGTGGCCGGCAACGCGGCGACCGGATCCGGGACCGGGCCGGACACCATCGACTTCGTCCTGGGCATCACCAAGGCTTACACCACGCGGGTCGGGTCGGGGCCCTTTCCGACGGAACTGAACGACGAAACCGGCGAGCTGCTGGGTGAAAGAGGCCACGAGTTCGGCGTGGTGACCGGCCGCAAGCGCCGCTGCGGCTGGTTCGACGCCGTCATGGTCCGCCAGGCGGCGAAGATCGGCGGAATTACCGGGATCGCCCTGACCAAGCTGGATGTACTCGACGGCATGGAAGAGTTGAAGGTCTGTATCGGTTATGAGATCGACGGTGAAAAGCGCGACTATCTGCCCGCTCTGCAGTCACGTCAGGCGCGGGTGACGCCGGTTTACGAGACAATTCCCGGTTGGGCGGAAAGCACCCGCGGCGCCCGTTCCTGGGTGGATCTGCCGGCGGCAGCCGTCAAGTACATCCGCCGCCTGGAGGAGCTGATTGAGGTGCCGGTTGCTTTGCTCTCTACCTCACCGGAGCGCGACGACACTATTCTGGTTCGCGATCCTTTCGCCGACTGATTCCTTATCGGGGGGCGGCGCCGGACGATTTAGGACAGCCTGCCCAGGAAACCTCTATATTTCGGCGTTCTCCGAGCCCCGACCTTAACGAACTCTTTGCCTTATTTCGCTTAACTATATGGATGAGGGCGGGTTGAACAGCCCTGTCCTGTAGAAACCATCAGGTTAGTTGCGGGAATGAGCGGTCAAACCGAGGATAAAGGGCAGGGTGCCGAAAACGGCGGTGGCATTGTTATGCTGGCCGATCGCTATCGTCTGCGCCCTGAATCGGCCCTCACTGACCTGAACTCACCGGGCGTCCAGGCTTTCTCTGCAACCGATGAAAAGGGCACGCCCCGGCCGCTCTTCGCGCTGGTCTGCCGCCAGGGTATTGCGGCGCGAACGGATGTCCTGGCGCAGTTCTCGCGTTTCCGCAGGATGCCGATGATGAACCCGGTGCGCCACGGCGTCGTCTACTGGCCGCCGGCCCGCGCCCGCCGCTTTGTCATCGTCTTCGAACAACCCTCCGGCGAGCGCGTCCTTGCCGACTCGGGCGCCACGATAGAACCCTGGCGCGAAGACCGCGTGGTGCGCTCTGTCGTGCAGCCTCTGTTGCCCATGTTCAAGGAACTGGGCGACCGTAAGCTCAGCCATCGCTCGATCCGGGCGGACAATCTCTTCTTTGCCGATCCCAGCCGTGAATCGGTGGTCGTGGGTGAGTGCTTCAGTGGGCCACCGGGCCTGGCACAGCCCCATTACTACGAACCCATCGACAGTGCCATGGCGATGCCGGAGGGGCGCGGCGCAGGCACCCCGGCCGACGACTTCTATGCGCTGGGTGTCATGATGCTGGTTCTGCTCTGCGGCGGGAACCCGGTGGCGGATCTCAGTGAGGATCAGGTCGTTGAGAACAAAATCAGCAAGGGGTCTTACGCGGCGCTGGTGCGCAATACGCGTCTCTCCCTGCCGATGGTTGAGGTGCTGCGCGGTCTGCTCTGCGACGACCCGGAGCAGCGCTGGCAGTACGACGATTTGAACATGTGGTTGAATGGCCGTCATCTCAGCCCGAAGCAGGCGCTTCTGCCGCCGAAGGCTGCGCGTGTTTTTGAGTTCGATGAGGTTGAGTATGTGAATGCCCCGGCACTGTCGCATGCACTCGGCAGCGAGTGGGACAAAGCGCTTTTGGTCATCAAGAAGAAAGATCTTGAGAGCTGGGTCCGGCGTTCGCTGGGTGACGATCTACAAGCCGATGCAGTGCGTCAATCCAGCCAAGCGGCGATTGGCGCAGCGGGTGGGCGCGGTTCGGGCGAGGATCGTCTGCTCTCACGTGTTCTGATGGCACTGGATCAGCGTGCACCGCTTCGATACAAGACGGTTTCCGCAAGGCTGGACGGCTTGGCTCAGGCCTTTGCCGTGACCTATCAGGATAAGGATAAGCGGCAGATGTTTTCGGAGATCTTCACCCAGCGGCTGCCGCAGCTCTGGATCGAGAATCAGCCGATCCTGACCCCTGAACTATCGATCCTGCGGCGCCTCTATGACACCGTCGCCCTGACACTGTCCAAACCACGCATCGGTTACGGTCTGGAAAAAGCGCTCTACACGAGTAATCACGGTTGGCCTTGCCAAAGTCCGCTTCTGCAAAACGATTATGTCGCCGAACTGGAGGATCTCTTGCCCGCGCTTGAACGTGTCGCCCAGCAGGGAAAGACTGAGCGATGCCCGGTCGACAAGCATATCGCCGGGTTCATCTCGGCAAGGATGAAGGGCTCTATCGAGCAGGCCCTGGGTGAGCTGGGGAACCCGGAGAAACCTTCGGTCTTCAACCTTGGTGTCCTGCGCCTTCTGGCGGAGGTGCAGCGCGCGGCCTCGCCGACCCCGACCCCCTATCTGGCGGCCTGGTGCGTAGCGCTGCTGAAGCCGGTCGTCGAGGGTTTCCGCAATCGTACGCGCCGCGAGCAGATGGCAGACATGGCGATGCGGCTGGCCGGCCAGGGCAACCTGACCACGCTTCTGGCCCTGATCGACGACCCGAACCGCAAGGCCGCAGACGAGCAGGGGTTCAGAAATGCCAAGAGGGATTTTGCGGCTCTTGTCGAACAGGCCAACTGGCTGCGTGGCGGCGGTATGACCTCGCCGGCGATCGTCAAGCGCCATGCCCGCGAAGCCTCAAGTATCGTCTCTTCCGTGGTCGCCGGGGTCGCCGTGCTGGGCATCGCCCTGGCCGCGGTCATTTAGCGAGAGACCCTGATGGCAAAGGCGGCGAAATCCAACAAGGTGGCCAAGGGGCGGCGCCCGGCTATGAAGCCCTGGGCCAAGATCCTGATCTTCATCGTATTGTTTCCCTTCGCCGCTTTGCTTTTGCCGACCACCTTGGTCTTCGCGACAATGATGGCGCCTACCTGGGTCGCCTACATAACCGACCGATCCAGCGAGAAGCACCTGGCGATCACCGTGGGGCTGCTGAATTTCAGCGGCACGTTACCGGCCATCATTGAGCTTTGGTCGCGCGGCCAAAGCCATAACGCGGCCATGATGCTGATCTCCGACGTTTTTGTCTGGGCGATCGCCTATGGCGCCGCCATGGCGGGATGGGTTCTGTTCGGCTTCATGCCTTCGCTGATCGGCAGTTACTTCAAGATGACGACCGAGAGCCGCATCCGGAACCTCGCACAGCATCAAAAAAACCTCATCGATGAATGGGGCCATGCCGTTGCCGAGGGTGCGGGCTTGAACCCGCTGCGTGACGAGTTGGATGCCGATGAGGATGCAGGGCCGGAGCCGGAAGGCGACGACCCTGTCGAAGTCAGCGAAGCGCAGGTCGTTCAACCCGCCGAAGCAGGTTAGCGTCGCGGGTTGACGGCGATCGCTCGGCCCCAGTGTCAAACCCGGGTGTCAGACAGGCGCGGCCTTATCCAAACAATCGGACTCCGCCCTGGACCAGGTGAATCTGCTCTATCCGTTTGATGTCGATCGGATTCACATGTTTCATCGGCACTCCGAAGTGGTTCCGATAAAACATGATCCGACCTAGTTGACGGCGAGCCGCTCTTCAATAGCCGCATTGCGGATGGCCCGCTGCAACTTCTCGAACGCGCGTACTTCAATCTGGCGCACGCGTTCACGGCTGATGCCATACTCCTGGGACAAATCCTCCAGCGTTGTCGGATTGTCCTTCAGGCGGCGCTCCTCAAGGATGCGCCTTTCCCGCTCGTTCAGATTGGCCATTGCCGCCTTCAGCAGGGTGCGGCGTTTGCCGAGTTCTTCCGATTCCGCAAGCAGGCTTTCCTGGTCCTCGCTATCGTCCACCAACCAGTCCTGCCATTCGCCGTCGCCGTCGATACGCAGCGGCGCATTCAGCGAGTGATCGGGGGCGGCAAGCCTGCGGTTCATGGAAACCACATCCTGCTCGGGCACGCCCAGCGTCTCGGCAATCTTGGACACGTTCTCCGGGTGCAGATCGCCCTCTTCCATGGCCTTCAACTGCCCCTTCAGCTTGCGCAGGTTGAAGAACAGTTTCTTCTGGGACGCCGTCGTGCCCATCTTCACCAGGGACCAGGAATGCAGGATGTATTCCTGGATCGCGGCGCGAATCCACCACATGGCATAGGTCGCCAGACGGAAGCCCCGCTCCGGATCGAAGCGCTTTACGGCCTGCATCATGCCGACGTTGCCCTCGGAAATCAGCTCCGACAGCGGCAGGCCGTAACCGCGGTAGCCCATGGCAATCTTGGCGACCAGACGCAGGTGAGAAGTGACGAGCTGATGCGCGGACTGGGTGTCGCCGCGCTCGCGCCAGGCCTTGGCCAGCATGTACTCCTGGTTCTGCTCCAGCATCGGGAACTTGCGAATCTCCTGCAGGTAGCCGGAAAGGTTACCTTCAGGGACGAGAACCGGAACTTTTGCTGCGGACATGGCGTACTCCAGGCTTCGCGGAAGAGGCGAAAAGAAGGGTCACTATAAAATCTATTTGTGTAACGGCACTGGCCAAAAAACAGGGTTTTTGACAGCCCTGGGTGCCGGCTTTACCGAGTATAGCATGGAACCCCCCTTACGCGGATATATGACCGATCATGTCATATATATTTGGAACTATTCCAAACAATTGATCAACTCACACATATCATGTGGTAATTGACTGTCAAATTGCAAGACACCGTGCTTCACAGGATGGTGAAACCCCAGGCTCTTGGCGTGAAGCGCCTGGCGGGCCAGGGCGGCGAGGGCGGTCTGCGCGCCCGCGGGCAGCGATCCGATCCGCTTGCTGCTGCCGCGCCCGTAAACAGGATCCCCCAGCAGGCCATGGCCGGCTTCGGTCATATGCACGCGGATCTGATGCGTGCGGCCGGTCTTGAGGCGGCACTCGACCTCGCTGACGGCGCCGTTCCGGAACGAGCGCAGAACCTGGTATCCGGTTTCTGCCGGGCGGCCGCCGCGCTTCAGAACCGCCATTTTCTTGCGGTTTCTGGGGCTGCGGCCAATGTTGCCGCTCAGGCTGCCCCGGGTCGGAGAGGGGCGGCCCCAGACCAGCCCCCGGTAGGATCGCTCGATGCTGCGGGCGGCAAACTGCTCGACCAGCCCGCGGTGGGCGGCGGCGCTCTTGGCCGCCACCATCAGCCCGGAGGTGTCCTTGTCCAGCCGGTGGACAATGCCGGGGCGGCGCTCACCGCCGATGCCGGTCAGGCTCTCGCCGCAGTGCGCGATCAGGGCATTCACCAGGGTATGGTCGGGGTTTCCCGGTGCCGGATGCACCACCAGCCCGGCGGGTTTGTTCAGCACGATCAGGTCCTCGTCCTCGAAAACAATATCCAGCGGGATGGCCTGGGCCACCGGCGCCGCTTCGACAACTTCGGGGATAATGATGGCGAAAGTTTGGCCGACCTTCACCTTGGCGGCGGCGCTGGTGACCGCGGTGCCATCCAGGCTGACCAGGCCGCCGTCGATCAGTGCCTTGATGCGGTTTCGTGAGAACTGGGGCAGGGCGTCAGCCAGCACCCGGTCGAGCCGCCGGCCCGCCGGCCCCTCGGCCACGGTTACTTCATGTCGCTCTTGACCCTTTTGCCCGGCCATGCTTCCTCGCTCCTCTGAACGCCCAATAAGCCCGAGGCCCCATCCGATGCAAGCTTTGAAACTCCTCGTCATTTTCATGGCCGTCCTGATTCTGGCCGGCATGGGGCTTCTCGCCTATGGTCTGGTCACAAGAGTGGCCGAGGGTGACGGCGGAGGGGGCTTTGCGGCGGTCGACGTGCCTCTGCCCGACGGCTGCAGCATCGCCGAGACAGCGGTCGCCGAAAATCGCCTGATTCTGCGCTTCGAAGGCCTGGCGGAGCGCGGTTGCCAGCAGGTGGTGGTGGTCGACATGACCACGGGCAAGGTCCTGGGTCAGGTCCGTGGCGTGCCGGGGGCGCCATAGCGGGCTGCTGCGAACGGAGAAACACGATGAGTAATTTCGCATCCGACAATGTGACCGGCATCTCGCCGGCGATCATGGCGGCCCTGGAGCAGGCCAACAGCGGCAGCGAGATGCCCTACGGCGAGGACACCGTGACCCGCCGCCTGACGGCGCAGGTCTCCGAGCTGTTCGAACGGGACTGCGCGGTCTTTCCGGTGGCGACCGGCTCTGCAGCCAACTCCCTGGCCTTGGCAAGCCTGGTGCCGCGCTACGGCGCGGTCTACTGCCACCGCGAGGCCCACATCAACGTGGATGAATGCGGCGGGCCGGAGTTCTTCACCGGCGGTGCCAAACTGGTGGTGCTCGACGGTCCTGCGGCCAAGATCGATGCGGCCGCCGTGGAGGCTGCGATCGATGGTGCCGGCGACGTGCATCGGGTGCAGCCGGCAGCGATCTCCATCACCCAGGCCAGTGAGCTGGGGGCGGTCTACCGACCCGATGAGGTTGCCGCCCTGGCCGCCGTCGCACAGCGCCACGGCCTGGCCTTTCACATGGATGGTGCGCGTTTTGCCAATGCGCTGGCCAGCCTTGGCTGCCGCCCGGCGGAGATTACCTGGCGCGCCGGGATCGATGTGCTGACCCTGGGGGCGACGAAGAACGGCGCCATGGCGGCGGAGGCGGTGATCTTCTTTTCACCCGATAAGGCCGGTGACTTCGAATACCTGCGCAAGCGCGGCGGGCACCTGTTTTCCAAGATGCGTTTCGTCTCCGCCCAACTCGAAGCCTATCTCACCGAGGATCACTGGCTCGATAATGCGCGCCACGCCAACGCCCAGGCCGCGCGTCTCGCCGAAGGGCTGGGCGCCCTGCCGGGCATCCGCCTGCAGGCGCCGGTGCAGGCCAACGAGCTTTTCCTGGCGCTGCCCGACCCGGTGATCAAAGGCCTGGAGGCCCGGGGCTTTGAATTCTATAGCTGGGGTGCGTCGGGGGCACAGCAGATCCGCCTGGTTGCCGCCTTCAACACCCGGCCCGAAGACGTCGAGGCCTTCATCGCCGCCGCCGCCGAGTTGACCGGTGCGACAGCCGCCCGCGAGAGCGCCTGAGCATGACGCCGAAGCCTGAATCTGACGAGGGGCCTGAGCCCGCTGAGCCGAAGGCACCCTATGCCGCCGAACCGCAGTGGCTGGCCTGGGCGCGGCGGCTGCAGGCGCTGTCACAAAGCGGGCTGCACTACTGCGACGACGTTTTCGACCGGGAGCGCTACGACGAAGTTGCCCGCATCGCTGCCGCGATCATGGCCGGCCACAGCGAGGCGACGGCCGCACAGGTCGAGCGCTTTTTCAGCGAAGAGGTCGGCTATGCCACCCCCAAGACCGACCTGCGCGCCGTGGTGCTGCGCGACGGCAAGCTGCTGCTGGTGCGTGAGCGCAGCGACGGCCTCTGGTCGCTGCCCGGCGGTTGGGCCGATGTCGGCGAAACACCGGCCGCCTGCGTTGAAAAGGAAGTGCTGGAGGAGACCGGCTTTCGCAGCCGCGCGGTGAAGCTGCTGGCGCTTTATGACCAGCGCAAGCGCGGCGCCAAGCCCCATCCGCTGCATTCCTACAAGGCCTTCTTCCGCTGTGAGATCATCGACGGTGCGGCCCGGCCCAGTATCGAAACCTCCGAGGTCGATTTCTTCGCCGAGGACGCCCTGCCGGACCTTTCGACCGGGCGGGTGACGGCCGAGCAGCTGGCCCGCATGTTCGCGCATCACCGCAACCCGGACTGGCCCACCGATTTCGATTGAGCCGGCGTTCGACGGAGCCCGGCGGCGCGAACGCGGTGGCGGGCCCGGCCCCTGCTGCCCAGCCTCCCCGGGGCGCGGCGATCGGGGCTTGCCTTCACCTAATTCTTGGGCTACACCACCCGCCTTCCGGCCATTGGTCCCCTTCGTCTAGTGGCCTAGGACGCCGCCCTCTCACGGCGGAAACAGGGGTTCGACTCCCCTAGGGGACGCCAATCAAATCAAATAGTTAGCGCTTCCAACGCTTGGAGTGCCCTAATCATTTAGGGCGTTTTTTAGGGAGTATGGCTGTATAGGGTATTGCCTGTGCCGGATATGGGGCGAAGCGGCGTGGAGGCGTGCCAGGGAAGTGGCTTTCGGGGATACGTCTCTATAAGACGATCAGCTTCATTAGCCGCCACGTTTCCGTCAACAGCAGCTATTCATCGTCTTGGGTGATTGGGCGTGCATGCATGGTGTCCAGACGGATCAGATGCAGGCGCTGGAATGATTCCCATACGTTTTCTTCGCGCTGGAAGAAAGCGCTGAAGACCTCTCGCCAATTGTCTCTCCTGCAAACAATGAGGTGGTAGTCAGTGAAGTCGGCATAGGCGATTAGCGGCTGTCCCCCCGCGACCGGCGTTCTCGGCAGCCCGCTTACTCTTCTTCTTCTGCCATCGATCGTATAAGTTGGGTGGCAATCGGCGCTTCGGCCACTTTGCATCAACTCCCTGGTCATGTGGTAGTCGATAAATCGGCGAATATACGCCTCCAGCTGCATCTGCCTGTTGTCGGCGTCGTTGGTGCGGCGTAGGGCAAATTCCTCGTCGTCGTCTTCGGCAGAGAGGGTACCGGCTCGCAGTAGGTTTTCATTATCGGCGGCGACTCCCGACGCAGCTCGGCGATCTCGAGACTTCCCTGGAAGGCAGGCGGAGGAAGGTCAGTCAATGCCGGATCGAAACCGAGGCCGACATAAAAATCCGCACGGGCGGCCAAATCGATAAAGATGTCCTGCGGCCACGTGATTGGGTCGCGCCAGTCACCTAAGCCAATGCGGAGGACTTCGCTTACATCAAGATCGAAGGTGGGCAGCGATGGAATGATTGCTCAAGGAAGCGCTTGGTTCTTGCGTCATTGAGCCGACCGACCACCCAGTTACTGCGACTGCGCTCTATTATGCGCCAAGCGGCGGCGGCAGGCTTTAACTCCGAGATTTGGCAACCTCAACCGAACCGATTAAGGTTTGTTGATTTACTTGATTGCTTGACTCAAGGGGAGAGAATCGGGCGATGGAAATCAGGGAGTCTTTTCTAGGCTGCATAGAGTCGATTTATCGCTCTTCCCTTCGTCCGGAAGGGCGCTGGGTAGAGCCGCTTGACCGCATTGCACAGGAGATGGGTGCCAGAGGTAGCACGCTCTTTGTCTTCGACCCGCGCCATGCCGAAGCCTCGGCAACCGCATTCTCGAGTATCTATCCGGATCCTGAGAGCGCAGCCTGGAGGTACTGGGAAGAGAACATCAGTCAAGCCGACGAGCCGGGCTATAAGGCTCTGGCGGCAAAGCAGCCCATCGGATTTTTTAGTGACACCGAACTGCTTGGGATCGAAACTGATGCAGAGCACAAGTCCCACCTCAGCGTGCGCTATACTATGGCCGTTTATGGCACACAGCACCGTGCAGTAACCCGTCTCAGCCGGCACGGTGCGTGGCTCGATATGTTTGCGGTGCAATACGCCTGCGGGCGTGGGGCCATGACTGCAGAAGAGGCGCAGATAGGTGCGCTGCTGGCACCGCATCTGGCCAAGGCGGTCGAGATGCAGCGCAACTTCGCCATCCTGCAAAGCCGCTTCGAGAGTGTGATTCAGGCGCTTGACCACTTTCAGGTCGGCATTGCGATCCTGGGGATCGATGGCTCGCGCGTCATTGCCAACAGTTTCGCCGAGATGATGTTCAGCGACCGCGATGGTGTTTTTCTGGATGCCTCGGGAAGACTTGCGGCCTGGAACAGAGACGAGAGCGGGACCCTGAGGGCGGCTGTGATCAAAGCCGCGCGAACGGCGGCGGGTACCGGGCGAGAGGCTGAATGCCTGCTGGCGGTAAGGCGACGCTCGGGCTCCGATCCCTATCTTGTCTCGGTCTCGCCCGTCGGCGATGACGGCCGTGCCTTGGACCCAGGCTTTGCGGGCGCCCTGGTAACGATCATCGACCCTTGCCACAAACCTTCGATCTCAACGCTTGGGATGCAGGAGGTCTTTGGCCTGACCAAGAGTGAAGCCGCAGTTTGCGGTTTACTGGCGGAAGGCAAAAAGACTGAGGACATTGCGGAGATGAGAGCTCTCCAGCTGGAGACCGTGCGAAGCTATGTGAAGATCATACTCGCAAAGACCAAGACCCACAGCCGCGCCGATCTGGTGCGTTTGGCCGTGCTTCTCAACCCGCCGGTGGACCTCTGACAAAGCCTTCACCGAGAACAAAACCTCGCACGAGTCCGTGTCAAGGGCTGCGGCAAAGCCAGCGAATGCTTCTTAAAGGGACTCTGGTTTAAAAAGCCTTAGGTTGTTTTAGCCATGGCAATAATAACCTTTGCTTAAGTAGTTTTAGTATCGACCTACTCCACTTTCAGCAGCGCACCCCCCAGATGGGGGATGCCTCAACTTTGCTCTCCTTGCAAGGATACCCATAGGGGCGGTCGATGATCAGCGAAGCTTTGGAATCTCCTTCCGCAATCGGGTCAGGATGGGGTTCCGGCGGGCCGCCCCTTGGTGTTTTTACCAGGTATAGGGGTGAGGCATGGTCAAGCAGACCTATTCGACGGAAGGCCAGACAGACAGCGCCCTCCGGGTTATCGATCTGTCGGAGCAGTCTGGCGTCGTCATCGATGCGGGCCTTCTGTTTTCTGCCGATTTCATAAGACTGGGCGACGATCTCCTGCTGCGCGGCGCCGACGGCGAGGAGATCCTGCTGCCTGGGTACTTCACCCAGGACGCGCGCCCGTCCCTGGAAACAGCGGAAGGCGCGCGGCTGACGCCAGAGACCGTCGACGGGCTTGCGATTCCGGAATTCCCGTTGGGCTACGCGCAGGCGGCCGGTGTGCTGCTCGGCGAATCCATCGGCGAGGTTCAGTCCCTCAACGGCGTGGCCAGTGTGCAGCGGGCGGACGGCAGCCGGGCGAACCTCAGCGAAGGCGATCCGATTTTCCAAGGGGACGTCGTTTCCACCGGCGTCGGCTCCGACCTCGGTATCCTGTTTATCGACGATACGGTGTTCTCCCTCTCCGCCAATGCGCGGATGGTGATCAACGAACTGATCTACAACCCCAGCAGCACCGCCAACACCATGGGTGTGTCCCTGATCCAGGGCACCTTTGTCTTCATCACCGGCAAGGTGGCGCCGAGCGGCGGGATGGACGTCGAGACCCCGGTCGGCACCATCGGCATCCGCGGCACCACCGTCGGTGTGCAGATCGCGACCTTTGGCGGCAGTACGCGTATCGCCAACCTGGTCAACCCGGAGACCGGCGAACTCGGCAGCTTTTCCTTCAGCAACGATGCGGGTACCTCGACCTTCTCCCTCGCCAATCACTTTCTCAGCGTCAGCAGCGCCAACGTCGACCCCGGCGTTCCGGCGGTCGGCTCCGGCCAGGCCCTGAACGCGGCTTTCGGCCGTGCCCTCAACAGGGCTGTCGAGGTTCAGCGGACCATCAATCCGGATCGTACGGAGGATGACGGCGAAGACTCCGAAGAGAACGAGACAGAGCAAGCCGAGATCGATCAACTGAAAGCAGAGTTGGAGGAAGCCGGCCTCAGCGAGGAACAGATTGATGCAATCCTGAACGAGCCGGCGATTGAAACTGCCGGGGGACCGTCCTCGGAGCCACAGGCCGGCAGCGGCAACCAACCGCAAAGTCAGGGCAGCGGGTTTGCGGCGGGCCTGGAGGCGCCGGCGGTGTCCGAAGGGGGGGGCGATGCCGCGCCAGACGGGACAGACGTTGCTACATCCAGCCTGCCACCGACGTCCTCGGATGGGGACGTGACGACGCCACAATCGGCGTCAGACTCAGGCGGTGACGACGATCCGGCACTCCCTCCACCCAACACACCACCGATCTTGAACATCAACTCGATCACGGTCGTAGAGGGTGGTTTAACCGCCATCGACAGTCTGGCCGTGAGTGCCATCGACGCCGAGTCGCCGGCCAACGCGGCCTACACCTACGACCTGATCACGGCCACCAACGGCTTTGTGGTTCTGCGAGTGGGCGCGGGCTTTCAGGTCGTCTCCGGGTTCACCCAGGCGGATCTCGACAACGGCAATCTGTTCTTCGCCCATAACGGCGACGAGGACGATCAGGCCAGTTTTTCGGTCACCGTTACCGATCCGGACGGCGGCACCTCCGCGCCCAAGGTGGTGCCGATCATCGTGACTCCGGTCAACGATGCGCCGGTCCTGGTGAACAACGGCTTGAGTGTCGAACAGGGAGAAATGGTGGTTCTGGGCCCCGCGAACCTGAGCGCTACTGACGCCGACAACGCCGCTGCCGCCCTGGAGTTCACGGTCAGCGGGGTTACCGGCGGCCAGTTCGAGTTGGCAGACAGCCAGGGCGTCGCGGTTTTCTTCTTCACCCAGCAACAGGTAATCGATGGCGCGGTGATCTTCGTCGACGATGGAGACGGCACGGCGCCGGCCTATAGCGTCTCGGTGAGCGACGGGACGCTGGCGAGCCTGCCGGATCCTGCGGAAATCGATTTCTCGATCCCGAATTCTCCGCCGGATGCCGACGACGACAGCGGCACGGGCTTTACGGCGGACGAGGACAGCAGCTTCACCACGGCGAACGTCCTGGCCAACGACAGCGATCCCAATAGCGGCGACAGCCTTTCGGTGGCTGGCCTCGACGCCACCGGCACCGCCGGTCTGGTGACCGATAACGGCGACGGCACCTTTGACTACGACCCCAACGGCCAGTTCGACTTCCTGGCGGCGGGCGAGACGACGACGGACAGCTTTGCCTATGAGATCTCCGACGGTAACGGCGGCACCGATACGGCCACGGTGACGGTCACCGTCACCGGCGTGAACGACGCGCCCGAGGTGGATCTGAACGGCCCCGGTCCGGGCCTGGGTTTCGAGACGATCTTTGTCCGGGGCGGTGCTGCGGTGGGCATTACCGCGGCGGGCGCGAGCGTAAGCGACGTGGACGGCTCCACCCTGACCGGACTGACGGTGAGCATCGGCAACGTTCAAGACGGCGGTGCCGAAGTGCTGAGCGCCGATACCACCGGGACCGCCGTGGTTGTGACGGGCAACGGCACGGCATCGCTGACACTGAGCGGTGGCGCCAGCCTGGCTGAGTACGAGCAGGTGCTGCGCAGCCTCGTTTACGAAAACACATCCCCCAGCGCCACTGCAGGCGAGCGCAGTATCCTGGTGCAGGCCGATGACGGCGCCGTCGCGAATAACCTGAGCGTCCCGGCCGTGGCGACGGTCACGGTGGCCTCGGGCTTCGTCTGGACCAATGCCGGGGGCGACGGCGCCTGGGACAATCCGCTGAACTGGGTTAGCAACAGCGTGCCCGGCGATGGCGCCGATGTGACGATCGCCGACCAGGCTGGAGCTGTTGCTTTCTCCAGCGGGGCGGTCACGCTGCAGTCTCTTTCTCTGGTCAATGAAACATTGAACATCACAGGCGGCAACCTGGCGGTCGCCGGCCCTCTCAGTGGGAATGGGGATGCCTCTGTCATCCTGTCCGGCGGTGGACTGACCGTCGGGGGGGCAGGGAATCTGGCCGGCGCATTCAACTGGACCGGTGGCGCCCTGGATGGCGGCGGCAGCCTGGCCGTCACCGGCTTTGCCACCCTTGGCGGCGTCGCGCCGCTGACCCTGGACACCGCTCTGACGCTCAGCGGAACAGGCCAGATCACCAACGATATCGGCGGCAGCGGCTCGCTGGTGAACGACGGCAGCCTGACCGTTGTCGGTAGCGTTGCCTTGGCTGTGCCTTTCACAAATGCCGTCGGCGCGGCGATCGTCATCGATGGCGGGCTGGGCAGTGGTCTTTCGACCTTGAGCTTCACCGCCGGCTTGGTTCAGTTAGGCACGATCACTCTCACCGCCAGCCTGGCGACAGGTCCGACCGAGGCCAGCCTGGTGGTGACCGGGGCGCCGCTCGACAACCAGGGCAGCATCGTCAGCGAGGCCGGGGTGGGCGGTCCGCGCAGCATTGCGGCCGATCTGGTGAACAACGGCACGGTGACGATCAATGCGGTGACCGACATCGCCGGGAACGGCGGCGCCCACAGTAACGAAGCCGGCGCGACTTTTGCCGCCAATGCTGACGTGACGGTGACCAACGCAGCCGCCTATCGCAACAGCGGCAGCATGACGTTTGCTGCGGCTGCCACCTTCGCCTTGGTGGGTGCCGACTTCGAAAATACTTTGGGCGGGGAGATCGGCGGCGGCGGTACTATCGATGTTTCCGGCGGCACCTTTACCAACAACGGCACCATCAATCCCGGCGCCAGCCCCGGAGAACTGACCATCGACGGCGCATTTGTGCAGGGCGCGGACGGCGTGCTCACCGTCGAAATCGACGGCAGCGGCGGCGACAGCCTTGTGGTCAGCGGCACCGCCACCTTTGCCGGTATCATCGATGTGGTTTTTCTGGACGGCTTTCTGCCTCTGGCAGGCGAAACCCTGAACTTCATTGATGCCGCCGAGGTCATCGATAACGGCGTCGAATTCACGGGGCTCAACTACGCCGGCGGCCTGCTCGGCGTGCAACTGGCCGGCGGTGTCGCCAGCTTTGTGGCGATCAGCGGCAGCGGCGACACCTTCGTCGAGCCCTTCGAGATCATTGTCGGCGAGACCGGGGTCGGCAGCCTGATGATCGACGCCGGCCAGGTCCTCGCTTCCGGCTACCTCTCGGTGGGCGAGGAATCCACCGGTGTCGGCACCCTGGTGCTGACCAACAATAGCCAAGTCACCATTGAGGGGTCGAGCTACATCGGCAACTTTGGAACCGGCAATGCGACCATCAGCGGTGGCGCCACGGCTGTTTTCGAAGGCGACGGCGTCGACCATCTGATTATCGGCGCCGAACAGGGCAGTACCGGCTCGCTGGTCGTCGAGGGCGCCGGCACCAGCGTTACCACCAGAGGCGAAGACAACACGGTGCAGGTCGGTCTTGCCGGAACCGGTACGCTGACGGTTCAGGATGGCGCCGCCCTGAACACCCTCTGGCTGGAGGCCGGCAGGGCCGGGCAGGGCAACGTCACACTGAACGGTTTGGGAACCGAGGTCACCGTCTCCAACGATGACGGCCTCTTTTCGGACCCGGACTCCACCGACGGCGGCTTCGTCCGCGTCGGCCGCGACGACGGCAGCAGCGGCACGCTCCAGGTTCTGGGCGGCGCCCGGCTGGAGATCCGCAACGGCGTCGGCGTGAATGAGGATACCAGCGATCTGGGTCTCCAGGTCGCCCGCAACGCGGGCAGCAACGGGGCGGTGCTGGTCGATGGCGAGGGCTCCATCATCGCGGTGTCCCAGGCCGGGCCGTCTGATCCGGACAACGGATTTTTCGGGCCCTTTGTGACGGTAGGGCGCAGCGGGCAGGGGAACCTGACGGTCTCAAGCGGCGGTGACCTGACCCTGGCGGGTGACAGCGCTACGCTGAGAATGGGTATAGAGGCCGTAGGCAATGGCGCTGTCGTGATAGATGGCGCCGGCTCAGCCATCGCCGTTGACGGCGCGGATTCGGGGATCATCGTCGGCGACGCCGGCGTCGGCGCTCTCTCTATCGACAATGGTGCCAGTGTTGTAAAGTCCGGTCCCGGCGGCTTCTTCAATCTGGGAGAGACCGCGACCGGCCAGGGCGCACTTGAGGTAACTGGCGGCAGCCAACTGTCGGTCGAGGGCAGCACCGCCATCGGCGTTTTTGGGACCGGAGAAGCGACCATCAGCGGCGGGGCCACCGCCATCTTCGAGAGCGATGGTTTCGACAACCTTGTGGTCGCCGCCGAGGCCGGGAGTGCGGGCACCTTGGTGATTGAGGGGCCGGGCACCACTGTCACCACAAGGGGAGAAGACAACACCGTACAGGTCGGCCGCGGCGGGACCGGCGAGTTGGTGGTGTCGGGCGGCGCCTCCCTCAGCACCCTGCAACTCGAGGCCGGCCGCGAGGGCACCGGAACGATCACTATCCAAGGTGCGGGTACAATTGTTACGGCATCCAACGACGAGGGCCTCTTCTCCGGTGAGTTCTTTGATGCCGCCGGGTTTGTGAGTGTGGGGAACAAAGTTGGCAGTGACGGCACCATCGAGGTCCTGAATGGCGGACGTCTGGAAGTTCGCAACGGCCAAGGCGTGAACGAGAACACGACCGAACCGGGACTTTACATCGCGCGAGATGCCGGCAGCACCGGTTCAGTGGTGATCGATGGGGCGGGATCTGAAATCGTGTTGTCACAAACGGCCCCGGCGGACCCGGACAACGGTGTGTTCGGGCCCTTCATGCCGGTTGGCCTCCGCGGGAGCGGCAGCCTGGAAATCCGCAACGGCGGTCAGCTGAGCCTCACCGGTGAGAATTCGGACCTCACTTTGGGGCGCCGGGAAACGGGCGACGGCACAGTCCTGGTCGATGGCCCGGATTCCTCGATCACGCTGACCGGCGAAGAGGTGTATTCCAGCATCGGCCGCGAGGGGAGCGGCCAGATGACGCTCAGCAATGGCGCCGACTTCTCTCTGGTGGGCGGCGACGATTTCGTTGCGCTCGACGTGGGCCGAGACGGCGGAGGCGTGGGGAACCTACTGATCCAGAGCGGCGCCACGCTCTCCGTGCAGGGCGGCGACGCCAATACACGCTTCAGGATCGGCCGCAACGAGGGCAGCGACGGCAGGGTGGTCATCGAGGGCGCGGATTCTCTGCTGAGCGTCGGCGGCACCAATGCCCAGGACAGCTTCGGCAACCGCATCGAAGTCGGCAAGGAAGGACAGGGTAGACTTGAGACCCGCGACGGCGCCAGGGTGGTGGCGGAGCGTGTCGACATCGGATTTGGCATTTCCGGGGCCGGCACTGCCGTGGTCGACAATGCGACCTGGGAGATCGGTGGCAATTTCCAGGTCGGGCGAGAGGGTTCCGGGACACTGACAATCGAGAATGGCGGGTCGGTCACCGCTGGCGGGGATTTCAACGCCATCGCTTCGGCCGGTGGCTCGACCGGCAGCGTGACCGTCGACGCCACCTCGTCGCTGACCCTCAGCGGTTTCCTCTCCGTGGGGAGCGGTTCCTTCGACCCGTTCGGCGAGTTTGGGCAGGACCTGGTGGCCGCCGGCTCTCTCGCGATCAACGGCGGTACGGTCATCGCCGAGGAGGCAAACGTCGGCGGCCACGAGCGGGGGCAAGGCACGGTTGCGGTCGATGGCGCTGGCGCCCTTTTTGATGCCGGCGCGGGCCTCGTGATCGGAGAGACCGGTCAGGGGACGGTAACGCTGTTGAACGGCGGGGAGGTTCAGGCCGAATTCATTTCCGTCGGTGTCAACGGCAGCCTTGGCGGCAACGGTCTGGTCGACGGCGGTTTGTCCCTGAATGGCGGCACCATCGACCCCGGCCTCTCGCCGGGTCAACTGTCAATCGACGGCGACTTCAATCTGAACGAAGGCCTGCTGCGCATCGAGATCGCAGGGCAAACACCGGTCAGCGGTCATGATGTCGTCTCGGCGACCGGCAACGTCAACTTCAACGGCGGCCTGGTCCAGTTCGACCTCGATCCGGGTTTCGTGGCCGAGAGTGGTGACAGCTTTACCTTCCTGACCCATGGCTCCTTTTTTGAAAGCAACTCTGTGTCCTACCGGATGACGGGGATCGTCGCCGCCGAGGCCAGTTTCGCGTTCTCGGGGAATGCGGGGAGCCGGACGCTGGACCTCTTGGGCGACGGCGTGGTGTCCGGAGACGGCGTGATCCTGGACGGCGGCGACCGCGACGACTTCGACCGCGGCAGCGCCACCGCCGATTTGCTGGAAGGCGGTGGAGGCAGCGATACCTTGGGTGGCGCCGGGGGCAACGACACTCTGAGCGGCGGCTTTGGTGGCGATACCTTCGTAATCACCCTGGCGCCGCTGGACCTCGGCGCACCCAGCGCCGCGATCACCCTGACGGATTTTGCGCCGGGCCAGGATGTCATTGAGGTTATCGGTTGGAACAGCACCAGCCCGGACGGCATTGGCGTGTCCTCAGTCACAAGTGGAACGCTGCTCGACTTCGGCGGCGGTTACGCGATTTTTCTTGAAGGCCTGCCTGGATACGTCCTGGATCCGAACGATTTCGTCTTCCGGGTGCTTGCGGACGGGGATGTCAGTACGCCGTTCGAGGGTGAGATCGTGGTCGGCACGGATTTCGCCAACGGAAGTCTAGAAATCAGTGGCGGTGCCGAGGTTGTGGCGCAGAGGGTGCTTGTCGGCGGCCAGCCCGGTGCCTTCGGTTCTCTTGAGGTGACGGGGGCAGGGTCTAGGCTCACGACTTCGGGCTTGGACGCAATCATCGAAGTTGGCAGGTCTGGAACCGGTGAGATGACCGTCTCGGGCGGTGCCGCTGTCGATGGGCTTTGGATTGATGTCGCGCGTGACGGGGCCGGCACGGTGACGGCAACCGGTGCCGGTACGGAGATCAATCTTTCAAACGACTTCGGTACCTACTTGCCGCCGGATGACGACGACGCCGGCTTTTTCCGGATCGGACGCAATGCAGGGAGTCAGGGTGCGCTCAACGTTCTGGCAGGCGCGGTGATCAACGTTGCGGCAGGTCCGGGCTTCAACAGTCCGGTCCTGCAGATCGCCCGTGAGGACGGGAGCACCGGCAGCGTGCTGGTCGACGGTGCCGGCTCCCAGATCAATATCACCCAAACCGACCCCGTCGATCCGGATAACGATATCTTCGGCCCAAGCCTTCAGTTGCGCAGCGGCGATGCCAGTATGACCATCCGGAATGGCGGCGCCGTCAGCCTCTTCGGCCAGGACTCCACTGTGTTCGTAGGCCGCGGCAATCCCGAGGACTCGACGGTCCTGGCCCAAAGCCGCCTCGAGATCTTGAGTGGTGGCCGTCTGACGATCGATGGGGATGACGCCTTTGCCGGCATGAACATCGGTCGCTACGCGAACGGCAATGGATCGGTCCTGGTGCGCGGCGAAGGATCGGAGCTCCTGCTCCAGGGCGTTGAGCCGAACATCAATGTCGGACGCCTCGGAACGGGTGAACTCACCATCGACCAGGGCGGCCTCGTTACCGCTACATTCATGAATGTTGGCCGGGAGGTCGGCAGCCGGGGCAGCGTGCTCATCGACGGCAGTTCCGATGGTGCGCAGCGCAGCGAGCTGCGGCTCGCTGGTCAGGACGTTGACGGTTTCGGCGCTTTCCTCCAGGTCGGCCGCTTAGGTGAGGGCAACTTTACGGTTCAAGGCGGGGCCTTGCTCACCATCGATGGAGAAGGCGGCGAGTTTCCCGGGTTCAATCTTGGCCGTGAGGCCGGGTCCGTCGGTACCATGACAGTCGACGGCCTTGGCAGCGAGGTTATCGTTTCGAATGGCGCCGGCGATGTCGCTGGTAGCTTGGGCACCATAAACATTGGCCGCGCGGGCGATGGCAGTCTCGACCTGACCCAGGGCGGGCAGGTCGTGAACGCCGCCGGCGGTTACACCTTCGTCGGCCGTGAAGCCGGCTCTAACGGCGCCCTGGTGGTGGACGGGGTGGACGGCACGGCGACGCTCTTCGACGCTGGGGCCGTGCTGGTCGTAGGCGCCGGGTTCGACTTCGACAGCGGCGAGGTGCTTTTCGACGACGGCGGTACCGGCAGCGTGACCATCGCCAATGGCGGCACGGTCCGCGCCGGCGTGGCTGAGGGTGATGGGATCGCCGACATCTTCATCGGCAGCGGCGGTACTGTCACGGTGCAGGCCGGCGGCACTCTGATTGGCGACGTTGAGAATGACGGTGGCACCTTGATCAACGGCAATTCGCCGGGTACCGCCGTCTTCGGCGGCGATTTCACCATGAACGCCGGCACCCTGGAGGTGGAACTGGGCGGCACCGTTTCGGGCGCCTTCGATCTCTATCAGATCGCCGGGGAGGCGAAGCTCAATGGCGGCGTTTTCGAATTCGTGGTGATCGATGGGTATGCTCCTCAGGCCGGCGACAGCTTCGGCTTTCTCACCGCCGGCGACGGCCTGACGGCGGAGGTGGAGGCGCTGTCCTTCATCCTTCGCGGCGTCGGTCAGGGCTTTGACTTCGCGGTCGATTTTTCCGGCGGAGATGCGGACTTTGTGGTCCTGAACGATAACGGGGCCGGTGATGCCGCGATCTTCCTCGGCGGGACCGGCGGCGATGACTTCATCGGCGGTGCCGGTGACGACCGGCTGGACGGCGGCGGCGGGCGCGACAGCCTTACGGGAGGGGACGGGTCGGACCTTTTCATTCTGCGCGCGGAAGATGGTGCAGATGTCTTGGAATTGGCCGATGTCATCGCCGATTTTGAGATCGGCATCGACAGTCTCGGCCTGGTTGACGGCCTTAGTGTGGGTGATCTTGCGGTCACCGCGACGCAAGGCGGCGACGCAGCGATTGCGCTTCAGTCAAGCGGTGCCTTCCTGGCTGTGCTGCAGGGCATATCGGTTTCCGAGGTCAATCTTGACGTCTTCAGCGCCGTCGTATAGGCAGAGGGCGATGCCGCTGCGGGTGTGGGTCGAGATAGGGGCGGTTATGGCTTCTCATCCGGCGCATCGATTGGCGGGTTGAGCAGGATCGCAAGGCGTACCAGATCAGCGCGGCTGTGGGTTCTGGTTTTCGCCAGAACAGACTTCACGTAGCTGCGGACGGTTTCAACCTGCAGGTTTCGGATGTCGGCGATGTCGCCTGTCGCACAGCCTTTTGCCAGCAGCCGGCAAACCTCTTGTTCCGTCCTGGTCAGATCGTAGATTTCGCCCATACCGGCCGTTGAAATCGAGTCAGATTTTGTCGGGTCGATGATCGCGACAAGCGCGCCGGTAAACCCACGATCGAGTTCTTGCCCATCGTTGCCAAGTGGCGAGACAGAGATCAGGTATGAGTCGCAGCAGGACGGGCGTTTTACCGTCATGAGTGTTTCCGCTCTGAGATCGGAACCCAGGGCGGTCGCGCAGGCGCCGCGGATTGCCTTTTGCAAGGCCCCGTTTTCTTCGCTGCCGGTTACGCAGAGACGCCGCTGTCGGTCTGTCTTCAGCCCATCTTCGGCGTCCAGTATCGCCTCGGCATGGCGATTGGATACCACAATGCTCCCACCTTCGAGGACAATACAGATTCCTACATGCCAGCGATCGAGGGCCGCAACCACGGCATCATGGCGGCTGCGAAGCAAAGCGAAGGCACGATGCATCTCCACACTCTTGGCCATATGTGGAATGATCAGAGCGCCGGTTTCGGTTTCCGCCTTGGTGATGGGCCCGCGTTCGGCAGCATACTGAACGGCAAGCACATCAAGCCAAGCATCGTGGAGATTCAGCCTGGTGCCGGCGCGGTGCCGGGTTCCAAATTCTTCGATGGCGTATCTAATGCTTGGATGAGTCCGATGTTCTTCCTCGCTATTGTAGCCTAGTAAGCTCATGTCGGAGTGAAAGCCGGTTTCGCGCATCGCCATCAGTGCTTGATAGGACGGCAAATCGCTCTTGCCGTACTTCTCTGCCCATTGCTGCCACTGCTCGTAAGAAAGCCCGAGATAGAACGACGACGCGCTGCTCACGCAAAGTTCCGCGCAGCGTGGATCGACCAAGTGAAAGCTAGCACCGATCGCGCCCAGTTCCCAAGCGATACGGTCCAAGGCATCCGACCACTGTCCTTCCGGCGCCAGTGCCAAACGGTAGATGCAAGCAACGGTATCAATCAGTGATGTATGGGGTTTCACAGCGCCGCTCCCGGCACATGAAGAGCCCGTGCCGCTCTTACCCGGTTATTCCGATCCTGCCCCCGGATGCGCATTTTCAGGTTTCCTCAATCGTCGTGCGTCAAAGATGAAACTGCGCGTCATGTCTCTCGCTGCGGCGCTAAGGCTCTTTTCGGTCATCATCGATCGGCGGGTTGAGAAGTACCGCAAGCCGGACGAGATCGGCGCGGCTGTGGGTACGGGTTTTCGCCAAGATGGATTTTACGTAGCTGCGCACGGTTTCAAGCTGCAGGCTACGGATTTCGGCAATGTCATCGGACTTGTAGCCTTCGGCCAGCAGACGGCAGACTTGCTGTTCCGTTTCGGTAAGGTTGTAGATCTCGCCCATGCCTGCGGTCGAAATCGACTCCGTTTCAGTCGGATCGATGATAGCGACCAAAGCGCCTGTGAAGCCGGGTTCAAGCTCGCCCCCGTCATCCCCCAGGGGGGATACGCAAACCAAATAGGCATCATCGCCGGACGGTCGATTTACAGCGAACAGAGACTCCGCACTGTCCAGGGCTCCCGAGGCGGTGTTCGAGGCGCTGTGGACTGCTGCTTGCAGGAATCCGCCTTCATTGCTGCCGAGGGCCGCGAGCCGACCCTCGCGGCTGATCTGAAGCCCATCCCTCTCGCTCAGGATCTTATCGGCGTGATGGTTGGTGACTAGGATACTGCCATCCTGAACGACGATGCAGACACCGATACGCCAGTGATCAAGTGCGGCGACGACGGCGTCGTAGCGACGGCGAAGCATTCCGAAAGTGCGCTGCATCTCGACGCTTTTGGCGATGTGCGGAACGATAAGCCGGCCGACTTCAGCCTCCGGCTGCGTCATGGGCCCCCGGTCATCGGCATACTGCACGGCTACCATATCGAACCAGGCGTCATGAAGGTTCAGCCGGCTGCCGGCGCGATGTCGAATGCCCAGGTGCTCGATGTTGAAACGAACGCTGGGAAAGGCGCGATGCTGCTCTTCGTCGGCGAAGTCGAGCAGATCAAGATCGGTGTGAAAACCTATTCTCTGAAGTCCCATCAAGGCTCGATAGGCCGGCAGGTCGTACTTCACGTAGAGGTCTTGCCAGGTCTTCCAGATAGACGAATGCCGATCGGGAAACATGCTCGACATGCCGCTGATCGAAACCTCTCCGCGGCGCAGGTCTACCAAATGCAGATGACTGCCGGCCGCGCCCATCTCCCGCGCGATCCGATCCAAGGCCTCCGCCCATTGTCCTTCCGGCAGCGTGGCGGAGCGGTAAATGCAGGCAACGGTATCGATTAACGAGTCGCTCGTCACTGGTTCCTCCCCCCATTAAAGAACCGGTTCCGACAGAGTTCTAGATGGATTTTGCAGGTGCTCTCTAGAGTTGATTAAACTACAAGCAGTACCGCCTGTTAAGAAGAATGGTGGTCGAATGCTAGGCAGGTGTTAAGAGATTCGAGGGCCGCTACCGAAAAGTCTTTGAAATACAATCCTCTGATGCCTCATCACTTTATTGAGCGCATGCAGGTCTTCACGGTTACTTCAGTCGAGTGGAGATTCAAAATACATCCGGTGATAGAATTTCGATTGTACCGACGCCTTCCCGAAGGCCTGTTCCAGGACCGTGCTGTATTACTCGCGGCTAAGGTTCGATGAAGAGTGACGGTCTTTTGTTTGGACAGACACGCAAAGCGGACTCCACTACGCCAAAGTGGGCCCGCACGCGGCGTCGATGGCACAGCTTGCCGCGCGCAGGCCCTCGTGGCGCTTCGGTCAGTTCAGGACCGCGACAGAATCTACTTCCAGCCCTCGTTTGTGATGCCGCCTTTTGAATTTGACGGTGCGCTGCAACTGCGGAGAGACGTACCATGTCCGCGTGTTAAAGCTGTCTTTGCAAACGACTTCATAGCTTTGATACTGCTGATCTTGAATAGACACCGTGACCGCCGCCGCGACCTCGCAGTTTCGTGTCGTTTTCCAGGTATTCTTATTGTCTTTGCCTTCGACCTTGTAGGACTCAGTCTTGCCCACGGCCAGCGGCCATATGTTACCTGTTTTGGTGTATTTATGGTTTCCGGTCGACCCATTGCAGTTCAGCCAACGCGCAGCGGGCGCGAACCAACCGTCTGTGGTGTAATCGCATCCCTTGGATTTGCCCTCTAATACTGTCCGCGCCACTAACCCGTCCTCGATTGAGACAATCTTGTCCAGGCTCGGTTCGCCCTTATCCAGCCAGCGCGCTTCGTCGATCAGATTGGCTGGCTTGGGCATCGGCGTCAGTTCGATCTTGGTTTCGCGGTTAATCGATTCATCAGATGCACAGGCAGCGAGCACGATACTGCATCCGGCAAGGACAATAAGGTTTATCCTGGTTTTCATGCTTCCCCTCCTTCGAGTAATACGAAGTGTACAAACATCGCCAAAAACATTGGCGGTCGTATTGCCGCCGCGCAGGCGCGGCCTTCGTGACGGGCCTTGACCTGTCAAAAATCAATGATCGTAAATTACTTCCGACGGTTGATATTGTGATCGGTAGAGGGCCGCCTTACAGCCCCCAAATGGGGGGCGATCATCGGGCTGTCGACAAGCTAACCTGCACAAAGTGGTTGAGTTGAACTGGATCAATTGGCCGTCGAGATGCTGGCACGCGCCGAAGGCGGTGCTTGCCTTGTCGGCAGGACGGCCGATCGAGATTGCACCTTTTTTTGACGGCAGAGTGTTGTCCGCGGCGCCCATGATGGATTGGATAAGGAATCTATGTATTCTAAGTAGTTATGCGGTGGTGTGTGCAAGTCCTTTGCACTAAGAGAGCCAAGAAGTTCCATGGCACCCCAAACTCACAGACTCACAATCTGGAGATCGCGGGTTTAACTCTGCCCCCGCTGATCAGGTAATCGGGTGTTTGGTGTCAAACTCCTCAGTCTTCGATCTCCGACGCGAGACTATGGTTTCTCTGCACAACAATGCTTCAGAGATCTCTGTTCGGGGTCTGTTCACCGCTTAAGTTGAATACTTGAGAAGCTCCCGGAAGGTGAGTTGGTACCAAGTTGAACGGATGTTGTTGAAGCGTGATGACAATGCAGCTGCTGCCCTCGGTGCCGATCAGTTGGCTAGGTCAATCGGACCCGAAGCCATTGTGCGCTACCTTGCCGCTATTCGTTCGCGGGGCAAGATCGGTATGGCGCACGGTGCGCGTGCCTATATTGGCGCGGCCTTCGCATTTGGCATGAAATCCGAGCATGACTATACACGCCGAGATTTGAGCAGTCGCTGGGGCATAGTGACCAACCCAGCTGCTGCGATCCCAACTGACTTGGAAGCATTGCGCGTGGGCGACCGATTTCTGACGCCAAGGGAATTTAGACTGTTCTGGGCTTGGCTGGTGTCCAACAACATGCGTAGCGGCTCTGTGTCGGCAATCCAACTGATCATGGTAACCGGCCAACGCGTTCAAGAAATTCTGAGTCTTACAGAGACCCAATATGATCGACTTGAGCGCCTGCTAATTTGGAAAAACCAAGAATGGCTTGCCACATTCATTGCCTTTGCCAGCCATCGCGATGGAGATCCTCGACGGACTCATCGCCAATGATTCAGAGTTCTTTTTCCCACATCGGATCGATCCCACGCGGCACGCCATCGATACGACACCAAATAAGATATGCGAATGAAACAGGCACCCAGGGGTTTACGCCACGGGACCTCCGACGGACTTGGAAGACTCTTGCCGGTCGCGCGGGCATTTCGAAGGAGATGCGAGACCGTTTGCAAAATCACTTCAAGGGAAGTGATGTCTCTACGCGTCACTATGACCGATATGACTATCTTGCTGAGCGCCGCGCCGCAATTGAGCAGTGGAATGCGTTTGTGGCGCGGCCTTCCAACGCTTCTCGATGTTTTTGAGAGCCAGGAAGAGCAGCTTGGTGGCCGCCTGGTCGTTGGGGAAATGCCCCCTGGTCTTGATGATCTTTCGCAGCCCTCGGTTCAGGCTCTCCATGACATTGGTGGTATGGATCAAGAGGCGGATCTCAGGCGGAAAGGCAAACATCGGGATGATTTCTTCCCAGTTCCGACGCCAACCGGCCGCGATCGAGGGATACTTGGCAGCCCAGAACTGCTCGAACTCGGTCAGGCGATTGGCCGCGGCCTCGGCCCTGTAGATCGTCTTCATGCCTTTGGCCACTTCGCGGTGGTCCTTGAACGAGCAGAGAGACAGGCCATGACGCATCAGATGGACGATGCATGTCTGAACCTGGGTCTCAGGAAAGACACTGTTGGTCGCCTGGGGAAAGCCCTTGAGGCCATCGACTACGGCGATCAGCCGATCCTTGATCCCCCGGGTTCTCAACTCGTTCATGACCCGGAGCCAGAACTTGGCCCCCTCGGTCTGCTCGATCCAGAGGCCTAGGATCTCCTTGGTCCCGCCCATGGTGATGCCGATCGCCAAATAGACCGCCTTGTTCCGGACCGTTCCTTCATCGCGGACCTTGACGAATAGTGCGTCGAAAAAGATCACCGGGTAGATCTGATCCAAGGGCCGGGTCTGCCAGGCTTTGACTTCATCAATCACCGCATCGGTCACCCGGCTGATCAGATCCGCCGATACCGAGATCCCGTAGAACTCCTCGAAGTGAGTCCGGATCTCGCGCTGGATCATCCCGCGGGCGTAGAGCGAAATCACCTTCGCTTCGAAGCCTGGCAGCCGGCTCTGGCCCTTCTTGACCAGTTGAGGCTCAAAGCTTCCGCTGCGGTCGCGCGGAACCGCAACCTCGACTGAACTGCTTTCCGTAAGAATCCGTTTCTTGCTGTGACTGTTGCGACTGTTTTCACTGCCGAGCCCGGTCGAGCCGGTGATCGGCCACGTCAAGGCCGAGCACCGTATGGAACGCGATTACCTCAAGGGCCGTGAGGGCAACCGCGCCAACGCCGTCCTCGCCGCCGCCGGCTACAACTTCCATCTGCTCATCCGGTCGTTTGAGGCGCTTCGCAAAACCTCGTTCGCCTATCAGATCGCCTGAAAACACAGCGGTGCGGGTTCTTCACAGACGACTACTTCGCATTCGATAGAGCGTCAGCACAGGTTGTCGTTGAAGACAGAAAAAATTCGAAAACAGCATTCAATCTGATGACCATTGTCGTAAGGCAAATATTCAGTGACTGTCGTACGACAAGTCTTACATTTGGCCGTCAGATTGTTTGCACTACACTCACGTCAACAACGAGACATGAAGCGGCGGACCGGCCCTGAGAATGCAACCGGCCGCTTCGGTGACAGGCAGCCATCCTGGAGATACTGATGATTGTTCGATATGTGTGCACGCTGTGTCTGAAGGTGTCCAAGTCGAAGTTTTCGTTTTTCCTGAGAGTGAGGGGGCGATACTGAAAGCGCTCAAAACTCTGGTACGCGACGGCTTACTTGTCGATTACGATCCAGCGAGGCTGTGTCTCGCCCGCCGGGTTTCGCACCCCGTTGTCGCGTTCGATTTCTCACCGAAACGATGGCAGCGCGGGCCGGCGTTACACGGAACTCTGCGCTAATCCGTTTCCGATTGGTGATCTTGGCGAGCCAAGAAGGTTTGCAGGGCGGCGGCATTCCCGGCGAGTGTCCGATGGCACGGATAGTGTCGGCACTCAATGCCAAGTGGGTCGTTTGTCAAGGGTGTCGCTGTTTTCGGTTGGGGTCATGATCCTGACGAAAAGTTCTTGGGCCCGCCGCCAAAAAAGTACTTCCAACTGCCGGTCTGTCTGCTGTGCTTCCCGTTCATACCGGCTGAGTTGCGCTTGCGGCTCCTTCAAATAAAGGGCTGCCAGGATGGCGGCGTCGAGAGAGCCGTTCTCCGGCGTTATCCTCCGAAGGCAATCGCCGCTTTCCCACTCCGGCGGGACTGGAAGGTCCATTGCTTCATAGCCTTGCTCTGACATGACGTGCGATCCCATCAGATCGGCCTTGGGTGCCGGTTCATACCCATATCAGTCTCGGCCAGGGCGGTTTCAGACTGCCGCCGTCAGCGGCTTGCGAGCCGCGCTTCCCGACGGACAAAGTGATGCGCCCTATGCCAGGCCCCTGGGCGCGGGCAGGGGTCAGGAATGCTCGTCCCCCGGCGGCGGCCCCGCCGTCTCGGTCGTGCCGGGCGGTTCCGTGCCAACAGCGCGAATCTCGTCCAGGGCCGCCAGCCAGAAGCGTTGGTCTTCGCTTCGTCCGTCGCTTTCGGCAATCTGAGCGCAATGCGCCGCCGCGCCCTCGGCGTCCGCGCCGTAGAGCGCGGTCAGGGCCCGCGCGGCCTGCCGCGGGTTCGCGACATCCCAAAAACTGTTCCAATCGAGGGACTGATCGCCCATACCAAACCTCCCGTGGTTCGGTCCGGCACGGGGTGTAAAGCTCGGTGGCCGGACGTTCAGCAAACCCACGGGATACGTGAGCACACGGGTCTACGGATATCCGCTTTCGGATGTCCTCCGTGTCGTCCCTGGCCGGTATGGGCGCCATGCAGGCAGAGGCGCGGCCTCTCCGCACGGCAAAGTACGCGGAAATCAAGAGTTGCAGAAATTGCGCCGTCATGCAACTGCAGAGCGGGCATCGGGAAACCTTGGCGCCGGCGGCGGCGATTGTGGCGGCAGGGAATGTGGCGGCGGGCGGGCGACTTCGCGTAGTCTGATTGCAGAGGGAAAAACAACCGGGTCGGCGGGGGAGAAGAACCAATGTGGGAGCAGGTGCCGCGCACCATCGCGGAGGCCGCCAGAAGCCCGCTGGGCATCTGGGCGCTGGTGATCGTTGCCCTCGGGCTGCTCGGCTTCGCCTTCTTCAACGAGGCGCCGCTGGAATACCGGGCCGGCCTGTTCGTTTTCATCTTCTCCGGCTTCGGGCTGTTCGGCTGGGCCGCGTCGCGCGTGAAACCGGTGGCGGACGATCCCGCCCCACCTCTGCCGCCAGCGGCCGCACCGCCGACTATGCCCCGGGTGGAGCGGGCCGATCCCGATCCGCCGCCGGCGGCCGCACGGCCTGAGACTCCGGAGGCGGATGCCCTCCTCAAGCGCGCGGACGAGGACTATCTTGCGGACCGCAACGACCGGGCGCGGACGGCCTATGCCGAGGCGCGCGCCCTCTACAAGCAGGTTGGCAACCGCCTCGGCGAAGCCAAGGTGCTCATCGGTCTGGGTGACCTGGAACACAAGCTCGGCCGCAACGATGAGGCCCGCGCGGCCTACGCTGAGGCAAGGATGCTTTTCAGGCAGGTTGGCAGCCGCCTGGGCGAAGCCAACGTACTGCTCGGTTTGGGCAACATTGAAAGCAAACTCGGCCGCAACGACCGGGCCCGCGCGGCCTACGGCGAGGCGCGGACGCTTTACAAACAGGCTGGCAACCGCCTCGGCGAGGCCAATGTGCTGCACGGTCTGGGTGACCTGGAACGCAAGCTCGGCCGCAACGATCAGGCGCGCACGGCCTACACCGAGGCGCGGACCCTTTACAAGCAGGCTGACAAACGCCTGGGCGAGGCCAATGCGCTGCACGGTCTGGGCGACCTGGAACGCAAGCTCGGCCGCGACGATGAGGCGCGCACGGCCTATGCCGAGGCAAGGACGCTTTTCAGGCAGGTCGAAGACCGCCTGGGTGAGGCCAATGCGCTCAGCGGTCTGGGTCACCTGGAGAGCAAACTCGACCGTAACGATCAGGCCCTCGCGGCCTACGCCGAGGCAAGGACGCTTTTCAGGCAGGTCGAAGACCGCCAGGGTGAGGCCAACGTGCTCACCGGTCTGGGTCACCTGGAACGCAACCTCGACCGCGACGATGAGGCGCGCGCGGCCTACGCCGAGGCAAGGACGCTTTTCAGACAGGTCGAAGACCGCCTGGGCGAGGCCAACGCGCTGTGCGGTCTGGGTGACCTGGAAAGCACGCTCGGCCGCAACGATCAGGCGCGCACGGCCTACACCGAGGGGCGCAGGCTCTACAGGCAGGTCGAAGACCGCCTGGGCGAGGCCAATGTGCTGCACGGTCTGGGTGACCTGGAACGCAAGCTCGGCCGCGACGATCAGGCGCGCACGGCCTACACCGAGGCGCGCAGGCTCTACAGGCAGGTCGAAGACCGCCTGGGCGAGGCCAACGTGCTTTTTGGCCTGGGCAAACTGGAAAAGCAGCTCGGCCGGGCCGGTGCGGCGCGGCGGCATTTGCATCAGGCCGCTTATCTCTACGAGGCGCTGGACATGGCGGACTGGCAGGAAGAGGCGTTGGAGGCCGCCGAGGGATTGGGCGGCGGGGAGGATGAACCGGGCGGCGGCTGACCGGCGGCGCCTGAGTTCGGTTCAGCGCTTGGCGGCGGCGCGGACGAGTTTGGCGAGGTGTTTCTGGCAGGCGCGCTCGGCCAGCTTTTGGAGTTGCTGAGTGCAGGCGCCGAGCCAGGCCAGTGCATCGGCATCGAGCTGGTAAAACATGGAGTAGCGCGCCTTCACGTAGCCCTCGGCGAGGCCGCTGAACCAAGCGCGGTGGCGTGGCAGGTCGCGCGGCCAGGCGGCGGCGAGTTTCGGCTCCCGGCCCTCGGCCAGGGCGCGCAGGAATTTGATGTTGTGCGAGGGCGGCGAGTAGTTGGTCAGGGTCAGCAGGAGGCCACGATAGATCTGCTCGACCGCCTGATGCAGTTCGAAGGCGGAGTGTTTTAGCTGGTGCCTTTGGTTCTTTCGAGAAAGCGAAATTCCGGTTTCGAGGAAGCTCTGTGCCAGAGGTAGACTCTCTTCGAAATGCTCTTTCGCCGTTTGATGAGCGTCCTTGACGTTGCGCGGGCGGGGCGCGGCCAGCGGCTCCTCGTCCAGCTCGTAGAGCACGATGCCTTCCTTGCGGATGTCGCTGAAGAAGTACTGGCCCTTGCGCAGGGCGGCGTTCACCTCGCGCCGGCTGTGGACGATGAAGTTCACCGGCGTTGCCGGTGCGCGGCGGCGGAGCAGGCGGTCGGCGGCCTTGTGCCAGTAAGGCGCGTATTCGCCCAGCTTCTTGTTGTTGACCACGATCAGGATATCGAAGTCGCTGCGGTAGCCCTTGGTGGTGTGGGGTTCGTCGACCCAGGTGCCGCGGGCGTAAGAGCCGAAGAGGATGATCTTGAGGATGCGGCCCTTTTTCTTCCAGGCCGCTTCGCTGTCTTTCAAGGCGTCCTCGAACTCGTCGTGCAGGATCTTCTCGACCTGCTTCAGCTCGCGCCGCTTCCTGGCCGGCAGGTGATCCAGGCTGGTCTTCATCATGGCATCGTTCCTGGCTTCACGGGCACGGGGATCACGTCGGTCAACGCGAAGTCGCCGCCCTTGAAGAGCAGGGGCTCATCGCTGTCCTTGGCCAGGGCATAGGCAAGGCAGTCGCCGAAGTTGAGGCCGGCCCGGTGACAGCCCTTGCCGTAGCGCCGGTAAGCCTCGCGCGCGATCCCGGCCTGGGCGGCGGTGACGGGTTCGATCGCCAAGCCAAGTTGGTTCATCACCGCGTCTAACTCGGCGGCAGCACGGGAAGCCGTCTCGGGCCCGGTCCTTCGCATGACGACGACCGCCGCCTCCAGGGCGGAGCCGGCGGAGATCAGGCGCGTGGCATCGGCTTGAACGGCCGCGACAAAGGGATGCCGCTCCGGCTCGTTCCACAGGATCGCGATCACGGCAGAGGTATCGACCACCATCAGGTCGGCAGGCCCCCGTCGTCGTAACCGAGCAGTTCGTCCGGGCTGCGGTCGTCGACCACCGGCAGGGCGGCGAAGCGGGTGATGATCCGGTCGAGCTTTTTCAGGTCGATCTTCTTGCCCCGCTGCCGCTGTTCCTGCCGCAGCCGCTCCAGCACCGCCTTTTTCACCGCATCGGTGATGTTCTCGCCGGTGAGGTCGGCGAGTTGGCGGACCAGCCGGTCGGTCTCAGGGTCCTTGATGTTCAATGCCATGATGCTGACGCCGTGAGGAAGATTTCAGGCTTGTTTCTTCCTGTATAGGCTCAACCCCAGGGTTTGTCAATCCGGCGGCCTGACCGGCCGACGCGCGGATAAGGCGCCGCAGGGCAGCCGCAAGGGGGCAGCCCGAGCCTATTCGCCGGTGAGGGAATAGCCGACGCCGTGCACCGTGCGGATCAGGCCGTGCTTTACCGGCCCGCTAAGGGCGCGGCGCAGGCGCCCTACATGGACGTCCACTGTCCGCTTTCCGACATGCGCCTTCGCGGGCCAGATGGCCTGCACCAACTCTTCGCGCGTGAAAACGCGCTCGGGGTGAGTGAGGAAGAGCTTGAGTATCTCGAACTGTGTCGGCGCCAGATGGATTTCCTTTTCGCCAAGGTGCACCCGATGCGCGGTGGTGTCCATCCTGATGCCCGCGTATTCCAAGATGTTGGGATCGGAAACAGGCGTCTGTTCCCGCAGCGCCCGGCGAAGCCCCGCCACGATCCCCTGCGGGCCCGCCGACTTCCATACATAATAGTCGTGGGCGCCATTGGCGGACCCTGTCGCCAGGGGGGCCGCCTGCTCTTCGGTCAGCAGGAGAACCGGGGTCCGCGCGCTGGCCGGCGCCTCCCTGATCCGCCGCAGGGCGTCCGGGGCGTAAGATCCCAGCGACACGCAGTCCAGCACGATGACCTCCGCGCGCTTCGGCGCAGATCCCGAACTCTGAGACTTGCCGCCCGACCGAACGGCCGCGAAACCCTGGCCCGCCAGAACGTACACCAGAAGATCAAGATAACGACCGTCAACGCCTTCGATCAGTATGGTTGGTTTTCCGGTGTTTTCGATCTTCGTGCCGGCCACCAGGTGGCCCTTCCATTTTTTGCCAGACAGCGTTTCTGATCCATCCAAACCGCCACCTTCGGATTGCTTGGCCGCTTCTTCTGCCAAGGATATCGGCGGCGGGACGTCGCCACAGCCGATTATTCCCCGCTGCCCCCATCATGCAGCAAGAACGATGAAGGGGTAAAAATTTACCGGACTGATTAGAAATCAGGCAAGGGAAAACGCGGTTAGGTGGTAAAATGGGTGAATCAGCTCATCTTTGGAGCGGTCTCATCGGGTCGATGAACCGCTTCAGCCGATTCCACGCGAAGGGCTCAGGTCAGGGCAATTATCCCGGAAAGACGGGGGTAACGGAGTGTTTTTCGAGATGATGCCGGGATCGCGCCCGGTAGGGCGGCGGCGTGGCGGCTCAGAGCCTGGCCTTGACCGCGGTCCAGAAGCGGTAGTCGTCGTCCCGGTCATCGGCCTGCGCGGCAGACGCGCAACTGTCCGCCGCCTCGGCGGCTTCGGCGCCGTAGAGTTCCCTCAACTGGCGGGCGCCTCGTTCGGGATCGGCCAAGTCCCAGAAACTCTCCCAGCTCGCAGCTTCGCTCATAAAGTAAATCCCCGCACACTGTCCGGCCCGCCGCCTTTGGCGATTCTCAGCCACTCTTGAGTGGCGGGGAGAACTTGTTGCCGCAAGCAATCGATTTACGCCCCGCTTGGTAGAGTACAATGCAAACAATTTCGGGAGGCAATGTTAGGATTGTCGTACGACAATCGATTGAGGATGTATTAAAAAGTATTAATCCGGCCGCAAATTGTGCCATCGGTGCGGCCGGCCGCTGAGGCAGTCGGCCACGCGGCGGAGGCCTTCCTTCAAACGCTCACGGTCGCGCACCGACCCGAGCGCGAGGCGAACGGCATTGGGCGCCGGCTGGTGGTCGACGGTAAACTTTTCAGGGGGGGCCACGAGCACGCCTTCCGCTCTGAGATCGGCCACGAAATCGACCGCCCGCCGGCCTTCAGGTAAAGGCAGCCAAAGGTGATAGCTCGACACACCTTCCGGGCCGTTGCCGAGCCCGAGCACCTCGCGTGCGAGATCGTTACGCTCCCGCGCTTCGCGGCGATGCCAGCCGACAAATTCGTCCGCCTGGCCCTCCTCAATCAGCGAGGTCGCGATCTCGGCCATCAAGGTCGGATAGACCGAATACATCGTGCGGAGGCTGTTGACGAGGCCGCTCACCAGCGCGGCAGGGGCCAGTACATAGCCGACGCGCAGGCCCCCGGCCATGCTCTTCGAGAGCCCGCAAACGTAGATACAGCGATCCGGCGCCAGGGCGGTCAAGGTCGGCACCTTGTTTCCCGTCAGGTGGCCGAAGGCGTCATCCTCGACGAGGAGCGTCCCGGCCCGCCCGGCAATTTCCACCAGGGCCTTCCGCCGTTCGAGGGGCGTGAAGACATTGGTCGGATTGTGATTGGTCGGGGTTACGAGAATAGCCGAGACATTCTCTTGCTTGCAGGCCGCCTCTAGCGCATCGGGTATAATGCCCTGCTCATCGCTTTCGACGCCGCGGAGGTTGAGGTTCAGGCATCTTGCGACAAACCTTATGCCGGCATAGTTCAGCTTTTCCGTAAGTATGGTGCCGCCCGGACGCGCGATGGCCAAAAAAATTGCCATCAGCCCATCCTGTCCCCCGTTGCACAGGAGCACCTGACCGGGTTGCGCTTCGATCCCGCGCCGCTTGATCCAGCGGGCGCCGGCGTTGCGGTGGCGGGCGATGCCGGGATGGGGGTGGTTCTGCAGCAGGCCGTGCAGGGAACCGCGCCGCGACAGCGCACCGAGCAAACGATTGAGCAGTGGGTCGAGCGTGTCGGTTACGGCGATATTCTGGCAAAGGTCGATGACATCCTGCGCCTTGCCGTTGTCAAGTTGCATCTCCTCGGGGAAGCCCTTGACATAGGTGCCCCGGCCGACGCGGCTGACGATGAGGCCGGTCCGTTCCGCTTCGGCGAAGGCTTTCGTCACCGTGTTGACGGTCACGCCCAAGGCGTCGGCGAGCGCGCGGTGGGTCGGCAGCCGTTCCCCCGCGGCAAGACGCCCGGAGCGGATATCCTCTGCGAGGGCCCCCTGGATACGCCAGTACAACGGTCCGCGAGTCAGGTCCAGATCAGGGAGCCATGAGGTTTCCATTAACCGCGATTTTCAATTTGTGATTAAATTTGGTGGTTGAAAATATCAAATATATCCGCAGAATACATCCTCTGGTTTTGGGGCAATCGTAAGTAATTGTCGTAGTCTCCGCGAATTTTTTTGGCCAGCAGCCCGCTTAGTCCGGCGGTATCGAAAATGTGCTCCAGCGAAGGGGAGGGGGATCATGAAAAACTTATCCAGATTTAAAGGCACGGCATTGCTTGCCGCGGCGGTCTTCGGGATCACGGCCGCCGCCGTGGCGGTTCCCGGTCACGCCCAGTCCACTCTGCAGGCGATCCAGGAGCGCGGCAAGTTGCTCGCCGGCGTACGCTTCGATAACCCGCCGAGCGGCTATATCGATACCCGGGGTAACAACATCGGGTTCGGCCCGGATCTCGCCCGCGCCTTCGCCAAGCACCTGGGCGTTGAGCTGGAGCTTGTTCAGGTGACGTCGAAAAACCGCATCCCGCTGCTGCTGAACGGGCAGATCGACGCGGATATCGGCACCACCACGCCAACCAAGGCCCGTGACGAGGTGGTCGACTTCTCGCACGTCTATGTGGTGGATCAGGCCCGGATCATGGTCCGCAAAGGGGCGAGCACCGATCCCGAGGACTACTTCAACAGCGACACGGTCGCCGGCGGGATGCAAGGCTCGTTTTATATCGATCTTTGGAAGCAGCACTCGCCCGACGCCAACATGAAGGAATACCAGGAGTTTCCGGACGTCGTGGTGGCGTTGATTCAGGGAAAGATCGACGTCCTGCCGACCAACAAGCGCAATGCCTACGAAATCATCGAAAAGCTGGGCGCGCGGGCGGATAACATCGAGGTCGGCGGCGCGTTCTTCGAGGACTTCATGGCGATTGGCTTGCGGGAGAACGATTCCGACTGGCGCGATTGGGTAAACTGGACGCTGCAGCGGATGTGGGGCGACGGTTCCTATCAGGCTTTGTATGAGAAGCACTTCAAGACGCAGCCCGCGTTCGAACTCGGCGATGCCGGACGGCTGCAGCCCGGCTACGAGAAGGTGGCCAAGGAAAACGATTTCTGGTCACAGTAAACTGTTGCCGCAGAGGGCCGGAAGGCCAGCGTCCGCGGTTCAATCCGTTTTCCACGAAAGCCTCTGCGCGGTACCGGTTTCATGGACCTCGATTGGTATATCATCTGGGATTATCGCGCCGACCTGCTGCGCGGGTTGTGGCTGACCGTTCGGATATCGCTTATCGCCATGGTCGGCGCGACGCTTGTCGGGGTCGCGGTTGGCTGTCTTCGCACCTTACCGGGTTTCCTTGTCCGGCGTTTGACAGGGCTTTACGTCGAAGTCCTGCGCAACATCCCGATCGTCGTTAAACTCTTTTTCGCGCATTTCATCCTCGGGCTCGATGCGCTGCCCGCCGGCATTGTCGTCCTCATTCTCCATCGCTCCGCCTATATCGCCGACGTGACGGCGGCGGGACTGCGGTCGGTCCCCTATGGACAGACCGAGGCCGCTTTGGCCTCGGGCCTGAGCACCCGCCAGGTCTTCGGCTGGGTGCTCCTGCCGCAGGCGCTGCGCGCGATGATTCCGCCGATGACGACGCAGTACACGCAGGTCGTAAAGAACTCGTCGGTCGTCATGCTGATCGCGCTTCAGGATCTGACCTTTATGACCCAGAGGATCGAACATGAGACCTTTCGCGGCGTTGAGGCGGCCTCGACCGTGACGCTGCTCTATCTGCTGATCGTTCTCTGTGTCGCCGCCGCTATGGCGGGCGCACAACGGCTGGTGGACAGGAGGCTGGCGTGACCTCGATCGCCATGGCCGGTGGCGCCGTTCGCGCCAGCATCGATGTGAAAGAGCGTTACTGGCGTTTGACGTTGCTGGCCGTGGTGCTCTGGGCTGCCTGGATGGCGCGCGATCTCGGCTGGGCCGTGGTTTGGGAGAGCGCTCCGTTTCTTCTCAAAGGGTTGGCGATTTCCTGGGTACTGGCCCTGACGTCCATCGGGCTCGGTGCGCTGGCGGCGGTGCCGCTTGCCGTGGCCCGCGTTTACGGCCCGGTTGGTCTGCGCCATGCCGCCGTTGCCGTGATCGAGGTCGTTCGGGCCACGCCAGAGCTGATGATCGTGTTCTGGATATTTTTTGCTTTCCCGGCCTTGATCGGGCAGGCGGTGTCGAATTGGACGGCGGCGGTCGCTGCCTTGAGCGTCATTGCAGCAGCCTATCTCGCGGAGGTCATCCGCGGCGGACTTTATTCGGTGCCGAAGGAGCAGTGGGATGCCGCCCTTTCGGCCGGGCTGAGCCGGGGACAGGCCTTCGTCTATGTCGTCTTGCCCCAAGCCCTGCGCAATATGGTTCCCGCTCTTGTGGCGCAGCTGGTTTCGCTGTTCAAGACAACCTCGCTCGTCTACGTCATCGGCGTCATTGAGTTCTTTCGCGCCGTCACCATTGTCAACAACTCGGCCTTCGCGCCCTACGCTCTCTATCTTACCATGGCCGTCGGCTATTTCCTGTGCTGCTGGCTGCTCACCTGGGTGGTCCACCGCTTCGATCCGAAGTACCTTCTCGTCGAATGACCGCTTCCTCCTCGCCAGACAATTCGGCCAAGCCGCAGCTCGTCGTGGAGTTCGCCGGCGTGCAAAAGCATTTCGGCGATCTGCATGTGCTGCGGGATATCAACCTTTCGGTCCGCCAGGGGGAGGTTCTTGTGATCTGTGGTCCGAGCGGTTCGGGGAAGAGCACGCTTGTACGCTGCGTCAACGGCCTTGAGCCCATCGGCGCTGGACGGCTGACGGTGCTCAGCAGGCTGTTGAACGGACGCTTCCCCGATTTGCGCGAACTGCGCGCCGAGGTCGGCATGGTGTTCCAACATTTCAATCTCTATCCCCACCTGACCGTGCTCGGCAACATCACCCTTGCGCCGATGAAGGTCCGCGGCTTGTCGAGGGCGGAGGCTGAGGGGAAAGCGCAAGCGTTGCTGGAGCGCGTCGGAATTCCGGAGAAAGCCAAGCAACATCCGGCGCAACTCTCTGGCGGGCAACGGCAACGCGTGGCGATCGCCCGGGCGCTGGCCATGGATCCGAAGATTATGCTGTTCGACGAGCCGACCTCGGCCCTCGATCCAGAAATGATCAAAGAGGTTCTGGACGTTCTGACCGATCTTGCCCGCGACGGCATGACCATGATGGTCGTCACCCACGAGATGGGCTTCGCGCGCCGCGTCGCCGATCGTATCGCCTTGCTGGATCATGGCCGGATCGTCGAAGAGAACGATCCGGAGCGATTTTTCAAAACACCTCGAGACGAGCGCACCAAGGCTTTTTTGAGCAAGATCTTATCTCACTGACCACCTTAGATTGTGCAGCTTCGGGCCACGCTGAGCGGGAGAATCGCGCATCACCGACGCGCAAGATCGTGTGGAGAAGGTTTGACGGTGCCATTCGTTGCGACGCGACGGGTTCGTCGCCGCGCGACAGACTTTCTGTCCCGGTCTTAGGTGGAAAAGATAGCTGAATAGGATTTTCATCTCGCTTCAACTATGAAAACTTTACACAGCGAGTAGATTGTCTCGGCCAGAAAAGAAATTTCTGTGACCATGGGGAGAAACATCGTTCCTTTTATAGATTCAGGGTTGCATAATATTCACGTTGATCCGAGTTTGTTAGTATACGTTTTTTGGTTGGTCAAAGGCGAGGGCCTTTAGGGGGTGATCGCAGGCTGGCGGCGCCCGAATGATCCGTGAACAGGGAGGCTATATTGGGGTACCTGGCAGCCGTTGCCCTGCGAATGGTAACGAAGTGCGGGTAAGTTGTTTTTCCTGACATGGTTGTAGTCTCTCGTCTCTTTTTTACGCCAAGCGCCTACCGCCGGCGGTATTTTGAGGGAGGAAGAAGTGGGCCAAGAAGCTCAGGCAAAACCCTTGATTTTGGTTTACTCAGAAGATGTCGATTTCTATTTATTTTTGGATCACGTCTTTCAGGCTGAACACCTTGCAACACATCTCTCCGTTGACCTTGATGAAACCCTGCAGTCTGCGGTGGAGCGGAAGCCGGATGCGATCCTGATGGACTGCCGCACCCGCGCGATTTCCGCACCCGAAGTCTGCGCCCCTTTGAAGCTCGACGCTCGGACGAAGGGCATTCCAGTCATCGCCCTGATGGATCAGGGCGCAGAAAGAGATTACGTCGATCTGATAAAGTGCGGGATCGAAGACACCTTCATCAGGCCGGTTTGGCCGGCCAAGCTGATCGAGCGTGTACGCTCAATGCTCGATCGTGGTCGGTCCATAAATGGGGCGCAGACTTCCATCGTAGTGGCAATGTGCTATGCCGATCTGGAGATGAATCTCTCCACCTACCGGGTCCGCCGCGCTGACCGCACTATTCATCTGAGCCCGACGGAGTTCAAGCTGCTGCGACACTTCCTGGAACACCCTGAACAGGTCGTGACACGGGAAGAGCTGCACAGCGCGGCTTGGAAGGACAACGTGCACGTCGGGCCGAGGACTGTAGACGTTCACGTCGGCCGTCTGCGCAAGGCGCTCGGCTCTGCTCCCGATCAAGAACTGATACGCACCATCAGGTCGGTCGGCTACGCTCTAACCGTGAATCCTGCAGACGATACTACGATTGCCAAATGAGATTCCGCCAGCGTTAGAGTAGGAAGCGGGTGAGACTCGTAAGATCTAGGAGTTTGGCACTGTTCCTGTGTCTTTACTTCGATTTCAGATTCTATTCCCGCGCTGATGACTGAGGGTGTTGGCAGTAGACCGCTTGGAAAAGCCATATCAATGGCTCGTGATCTGCTTCCCGGAAATGCCCTCGATTTGGGTTAGAGTTTTCCGCACCATTTTCCTGGCTGGGGAAGGAGCGGAGACAGATGAAGGCCTCCAGGTTATCGGACGCGCAGAAAGCGTCCATCGTTAAGCAAGGTGAGGACGGTGTGCCGGTAGCACGGGTTTGTCGCGAGGCTAGGATCAGCCAGGCGACCTACTTTAATTGAAAGATGAGTATGCCGGTCTGATGCCGAGCGAGATGAAGCGGTTGCGCGAGTTGGAGCAGCGGAACACCCGACTGAAGAAGATCGTTGCGGACTTATCGTTAGATAGTCGTCTGTGAAGATTTCGCGCAGGGCTAATTTCAGGCGGTTTGAGGTATTAATGCGCTTCTGAGGATCGCTTGGATCAGGGGGCGAAAAGCGCCTTGAACCATCTGATGAGCAGATGGAAGTTGTAGCCGGCGCGACAGCTGAAGGCCAGCCGCAATCCCATAGTTCGTTGACAATCAAACAGAAAGGACCACCCGTGCACAGGCCTCATTGGTCCTCGGTTAACAAGGGTTTTTTGAGCACTGATCGAGGGGTCATCGCGGCATAATTGGCAGCGATTATTTTGCTTTGCAGCGAGACCTCGTCAGAGGGGAAGTGCCCACTGGGTCTGGCGGCCCTGCGCAGCTTGGAATTCAGCGCCTCAATGGCGTTTGTCGTGTAGATGATGCGCCGGACGCATTCAGGGATCTGCAGTTTCTCATGACGCTTTCTTGGTGCCCAAACCAACCACCCTTCCAATATTTGACCCGATAACATCAGCTGCATCAACGAGAGTAATCAAGTATTCAAGAGCCTCGCCAACATCGGCCTCTATCTCACGTCGTGCTACTTCCACATCTCGGGTCTCTAGTGCGGCACAAAGCCGGCCTCGCCAATCCCCTCGGCTTGCCGTTACAGTTTGAATATAGTTCGGAAACAATAGTCTGAGATATGGGCCGGTCTGAAGCCAAAGGCTCTCGATAATTCTGACGAGGTTTGGCATCGCCGAAGCACGGTAGACTCCAAACTGGAACTCACCCAGCTTAGCCACGTCGGTCGCAATATCTTCGCGTTCCCGCGCCGCTATGATCTCGCTTGCGATTATCCGCAGCCGGGCGACCTCGTCCAGTGTGATCCTTTCCGCAGCACGCGCCGCCGCCAACCCTTCAACCGCCAAGCGGATGTCCCGCAGTTCCCGGACCCTTGCGCTGGTCATGCGCGGCACCCGTACCGAGCGCTTCGCTTCACCTTCAAGCACCCCCTCGGCGACAAGCCGGCCTAGGCACTCACGCACGGGGGTCAGGCTCGTACCATAGGATTCCGCTAATTGACGGATGACCAGTTTCTGGCCAGGCACATAATGTCCCATCATGAGAGCATTGCTGATATCGGCATAGACTTGATCACGCAAGACATGGCCATTTTCAACAGGCCGAGGCATCAACGATTTGCTTTCTTTCATTCGACGGTCAGTTACCCGATTTTGCACGGCGCGTCTAGGCTGACCGTGTCTTTTATCCGCTTTTCCCTGCTTCTTTTCGCGAATCGAATCGTTAATGTAAAGATTATGTAACGAAATGATGGAAGTTTTATGATGATGGTGTATCTATTTTGTGATATCGTTTGATTCTGTGATGCTGATTCAAGGCTTACGCAGCCTGTTTTCCACATCGAGTTAAAACGTTCGAATTGAAGCCTGATGTATGACGACGCACTTTCCTAAAAACGGTAGCACTTGGGTTGATCTAAAACAGCAACTCGAAGCTACAAAGGCCGATGACTATGCTTGGAAGCGTGGACGCCTTCCGCTGTACGTTTATTGGCGCGACGAAGAGCTGTATCAAGTGGCTCGAGACGCATACTCCCTGTTCTTTATCGAAAATGGCCTTGGCAAGCTCGCCTTTCCAAGTGTGCAAAAGCTTGAGCGTGAGGTCATCGGCATGGTTCTCCATTTGCTGCAAGCCGATGAGGCGGCAGGTGGAAGCTTCACCGCGGGCGGCACCGAGAGTATCTTCCAAGCAGTAAAGACAGCTCGCGACCATGCGCGGGCCGAGCGACCGGGAATCGGAAGGCCCAGGATCGTCGTGCCGCAATCCGCGCATCCGGCCTTCAACAAGGCGAGCCACTACCTCAATATGGACGTTGTTCGTATACCGCTCGGAGCTGATTTCCGCGCCGATGTCGCCGCGATGGAGCGGGCGGTCGACGACGATACTATCATGATCGTGGGGTCGGCTCCGGCCTATCCTCACGGGGTCTTCGATCCGATTGAGGATCTCGCCCGCCTTGCCATGGCGAAGGGCGTCTGGTTGCACGTCGACGCTTGCGTCGGCGGACTTCTGGCGCCCTTTGTCCGGCGACTCGGCTATGATATTCCGCCGTTCGACTTCGCCGTAAATGGCGTTACGAGCATATCGGCGGATTTGCACAAGTACGGATTTGCCGCTAAAGGCGCGTCGCTGATCTTGTTCCACGACGCCGGTCTTCAAAAATACCAGCGCTTCAAGTTTTCGGATTGGCCGCGTGGGACATACGCAACCGATACTTTTCTTGGAACACGCCCCGCCGGTCCCGTTGCCTCAGCTTGGGCAGTCATAAACTATCTCGGTGAGGAGGGCTATCTGAATATCGCTCGGACTATCATGGCCACCAGGGCGAAGTTCGCTGAGGGCATCGCGGCGATTCTCGGCCTAGAGGTCATAGAGCCCAGCGACCTTTCCTTTCTTCTCTATCGGTCGGTAGATCCGGAACTCGACATTAACGCTATCGCCGAAAAGATGGCTGAACGCGGTTGGTTCGTCGGCCGTTGCACTGAGCCATCGGCTATTCATCTGATGTTCAACCCCGTGCATGCGACAATTGTTGACGAGTATCTTGAGGATCTCGCATCCGTGGTGAGTCACGTTCGACGCTCTGGGCGCGTCGGTGTACTGGACGAAAACACCTACTGATCCGCAATAAAGCCAAATGGGAAGACGGACTATGCTGAGACTAACAAAGCTGTTTGCCGCGATTTTCGTGAGTGCTCCTCTGTTGTTGCCCCAAAGCGCAACGGCGGAGAACACCATCACCTGGGCGACGCAACTTTCATACAGGGATATGAACCCCGCAGTCAGTTTCGGTGCCGAGACCTACATCCTCGGAAACATCTACGAGACCCTGTTCCTGTATGATGATGGGGAAGTGAAGCCCCGTCTCGCGGTTTCGTGGAGTAAATCGGATGGCGGCAGGGTTTGGAATGTGACGCTGCGCGATGGTGTCAAGTTTCACGACGGCTCCCAGCTGGATTCAGCCGTAGTCAAGAAATCCTTCGAGTATACGAGAGATCTTGGCAAGGGCGCCGGCTATCTTTATGCGGACCTTGAAACCGTTGAGACACCGGATAGCCGGACCGCCGTGTTCAAGTTCAAGAAACCGATCGCGTTCGATCTGGTCGCCAGCGGTCAGTACGGGTCCTACGTGATTGGCCCAGCGGCGATCGACAAAGGGCACGACTGGATGAACGAAGGCAACGCCATCGGCACCGGGCCCTATACGCTCACAAAATACGAGCCGAACAAGCTGACCGTGATCAGCAAGTTCGATGACTATTGGGGCGGCTGGAAGCCCGGCCAAATCGATCGCGTTATCCACCCGGTGGTGTCGGAGGCCTCAACACGTGTTCAGATGATCAAGTCCGGCGAAGCTGACGTTGTGCGCGTACCAGTGAGCCAGTTGGCGGCGCTGGATGCATTGCCGAACACTTCGGTCGCTACCAGTTCTGGTTGGCGCAATCAGATGTACCTGCTCAATATGCAGAAATACCCCACCGACAGCAAAAAATTCCGCGAGGCCCTTGTCCATCTTTGGAACTACGACTCGGTGCTGAACGACATATTTCAGGGCTATGCAAAGCGCCCGTTGGGGCCAGTACCGGCCTCCATGTGGGGACATGGCAAATACGATATCGGCTCCTTCGATCCTCAAAAAGCCTTGAAGCTGCTGGAGGAATCCGGGATTCCAAAAGAGGATTGGAAAATCGATGCCATGTATTCGAACAGCAATCAGGAACAGATTGATGCTGTTGAGCTGTTCCAAGCGAATGCCGCTCAAGTAGGTGTTCGGGTGAATTTATTGCCGCAGGTGAGCAAGGCATATATGACCAAAGCTAGGAGTGCTAGTACAGCTGCCAACATGCATAGCATGGTCTGGTATCCAGCCTATCCGACGCCGTCTGACTGGCTATATTCACTGTTCAAAACCCGAAAGGAAAACACCGGTTTCAATCTTTCGCGTTATAAAAATGCGGAATTTGATGCAGCGCTTGCTACCGCCATTGATGCAGAAGGCGTCGATGTAAAAGAGTCAGCAAAAGCCTACATTGCAGCGCAGGACATTTTGATGAAAGACACGCCCGCCATATTCTTTGCGGATGTGGATCGCGTCTTTACCCACTCGTCAAGCCTTAAGGGTATGGATAAAAGCTCGAACCCTGCATATGAAACCTTGTTCATCTACGCCCTCAGTAAATAAACGCAGCGGATTATAGACAAGTTTTCAAGAGGGTAGTAGGACAGCAAATGGTGAAGTACGTGGTTCAGCGGTTGATCCTGATGGTGGGTGTCGTTCTGGGTGTAGTTACCATCACATTTATCCTGAGCCGCGTACTTCCCAGCTCACCGGCGGAGTTGATGCTCGGCGGTCGCCCGACTGTCGAGCAGATCGCTGCCGCCGAGGCAGAGATGGGCTTGGACCAGCCTCTTCCGGTTCAATACATCAACTATGTCAGCGACCTTTCCCAGGGTGAATTCGGCAGGAGTCTGCGGACGGGTCAGCCTGTCTTGAGCGAAGTCAGTGACCGGCTGGGTGCCACTTTCGAACTGACCACTCTTGCCATCGTGCTGGTCGTGCTCGTTGGGATCCCGTTGGGTGTTCTTTCAGCGGTGCGGCGAAATTCTATGCTCGACAATGTCGCCAGGGCAATCGCGGTAGGGGGTGTTGCCATTCCATCCTTCATTCTGGCTATGGCTCTGCAGTTGATATTTTACGGAGCGCTCGGATGGCTGCCGTTGCAGGGTCGCGTGGCCCCGATCGTATCGCTCGATTCGCCGATATTACCGATAACCCAGCTATATCTCATCGATGCCCTTTTGACGGGGAACTGGGACGGCTTCCGTGATGCGCTCGCCCACATTGCTCTACCCCTATTGACCTTGGTCATATTGCTCCTGGCCACGGTGACACGTATTACCCGGAACATGATGGTCGAGGTTCTAAAGGAAGAGTACATTCGCACGGCCTTCGCCTACGGCGTGCCGAAATCGTCGATCTATTACCGCCATGCGCTGAAGGCCACGCTGATCCCGATGCTGACCGTCATCGGCTTGACCTACGGTAATCTTCTGGGCGGCGCTGTGATCGTCGAGTTCATTTTCGATTGGCCAGGATTGGGTGCATTCGTAGTTTTTTCCATCATAGCAAACGACTATCCGGCCTCGCTTGGCGCGACGTTGTTCCTGGCCGGCATTTATCTGTCGGTCAATCTCATCGTCGATCTGCTGTACTTCGTTGTTGATCCGAGGTTAAGAACGCAGTGACGGAATTTTCCACGAAGCCCGACAATACTGTTCTTCGCGCGAGTTGGCGCTTGCGCGTAAAGGCGTTCATCTTGGACAACATGCTTTTTGTCGCTGGTGCATCGATATTCTTCCTGGTGATGATATCCGCAATTCTTGCGCCATGGATAGCACCGCACTCGCCAGCCGAAATCGTGATGTCGAACAAGCTGATGGCGCCGGGTATCGATCATCCGATGGGAACCGACAAGTTCGGCCGGGACATTTTCTCGCGGGTGCTGTTCGGCGCTCAGATCTCCCTGACGGTCGGCGTGTGCGTCGTGGCTCTGGCCGTTTTGATCGGCGCCCCTATAGGCTTGTTGTCGGGCTATTTCGGGGGGAAGCTCGATACTGCGCTGATGCGTATCTCTGATGTATTCCTGGCGTTTCCACCGCTGCTTCTGCCAATTGCGATTACCGCGGCTCTCGGGCCTGGCCTGTGGAACGCGATGATCGCACTCGCCGTCTCCTGGTTCCCTTGGTATGCGCGCATCGTGCGCGGTGCCGTCATGCGGGTGCGTAAGGAGCTCTATATCGATGCCGCCCGGACCATGGGGGTGAGTCACCTGCGGATCATGCTGCGCCATGTCACGCCCAATTCGCTGACGCCGGTGATCGTCCAAGGCTCGATGGATTTTGGTTATGCAATTCTCGCCGCGGCATCCTTGAGCTTCATCGGACTTGGTGCCCGCCCGCCAACCATCGAGTGGGGTTTGATGGCTGCTGCCGCACGGACCCAATTTCTCGATCAATGGTGGACGGCGCTTGGTCCGGGACTGGCGATATTTCTGACCGTGCTTGCCATCAATCTGGTTGGCGACGGTCTGCGCGACGTCCTCGACCCGAAACATGGACGCCGAGAATGAGCGATCCTGTTCTGGAGATAAGTGGGCTTGAGGTCACGTTTCCCGGCCTAGTGCGCAGCACGACGATCCTGCGCAGTATCGACATGCGCATCGACGCTGGGGACGTTCTTGGCTTGGTGGGTGAGTCGGGATGCGGTAAGTCGATGACGGCATTGGCTTGTCTTGGCATGGTTCCGGCTCCCGGAAGTGTTAGTGGCGGCATCAAGGTCGATGGTTACGAGGTCGTCGGTCGATCGGACGCCGAGCTTGGTGCGGTACGAGGTAGCAAAGCGGCGATGATCTTCCAGAATCCGATGCGCTCGCTGAACCCGTTCTTCTCTGTTGGCCGGCAGATGACGGAGATCATCCGACTTCACCGCTCATGCGATAAGGCGGACGCCTATATGATAGCTATGGAAGAGTTGACGTCGGTGCACATGCCGGACCCGGACTTCGCCTTAAGCAAATACCCGCACCAGCTTTCGGGTGGCCAGATCCAGCGGGTAATGATCGCGCTCGCCCTGGCGTGCCGCCCCAAACTGCTGATCGCCGATGAGCCCACCACGGCGCTCGATGTGACGGTCCAGGCGCAGATCATCTCGCTGCTGCGCGAGTTGGCGGATAAAACCGGCCTGACCATCTTGTTTATCACCCATGACCTCGGTGTCGTGTCTCAGCTCTGCAACCGGGTCGCGGTGATGTATGCCGGCCGGATCGTCGAGACCGGGTCCGTCGAGGATGTCATCGACAATCCCCGCCATCCCTATGCCGCGAAGCTGATGAACACGGTGCCGACGATCGGACACGGCCTGCGGGATCTCGACTCGATTCCAGGCCAAGTGCCGGACCCGGCCTTCCCGCCGCCGGGCTGTGCCTTCCATGACCGCTGCGCGTTGGCGATAGAGCTATGTTCCCAAACAATTCCTCGGACCAAAGTCATGGCCGGTGCGCACGAAGTAGCCTGTCATCGCGCCGGCGACATCCGGGATGCCGCGAAGGTTACGTCATGAACGCGGCCCTAGTCTCCGTCGAGGGCCTGTGCAAGAGCTACGGGACCCGGCATGGCGTGTTGAAGGCGGTCGACGACGTAGGTTTCGAAATCTATGCCGGCGAGACACTAGCCGTAGTCGGCGAATCGGGTTGCGGCAAGAGCACGCTGGCGTTGACGTTGCTGGGTCTTGTCCCCGCCGACGCCGGGACGATCGCCATCGACGGTGGCAAAACAGAACCGGCTTCCGGGGCGATGACGAAGCGCGCCGGTAGCGACATCGGCGTCGTGTTTCAGAACCCACATTCCTCGCTGAACCCGAAGATGCGGGTACGCGCGCTCATCGGCGAGCCGTTGGTTACGGCGTTCCGCATGCGCGGCAAGACGTTGTCCGGCCGTATCGTCGAACTGCTGAAGCAGGTCGGGTTGGGTTCGGAGCATATGCGCCGGTATCCGCATGAACTCTCCGGCGGGCAGATGCAGCGGGTCGCCATCGCCAGGGCGCTGGCTCTGGAACCGAGGCTGCTGATCCTAGACGAGCCGACGGCGGCGCTAGACGTGTCCGTGCAGGCTCAGATCCTGAAGCTGCTGAAAGCGCTGCAGGCGGATACCGGCGTCAGCTACCTGTTTATCACCCATGATCTCGGCACGGTCGATTACATCGCCGACCGGATCGTCGTGATGTATCTCGGTCGGATCGTTGAGAGCGGGCCCGTCAACGAAGTATTCGCCGATCCACGTCACCCCTACACCAGGGCGCTGCTTGACGCGGTGCCGACCATCGATCCCGGCAAGCGCGGAGGCTTGGTGACCATCAGAGGCGAAATTCCAAGCCCCCTGAACCGGCCAGACGGATGTGCCTTCGCGCCGCGTTGCCACTGGAGCGACGATCAATGCCGGACATTGGCTCCGGCGTTGATAAACGCGGACCAAGCCCGCGTCCACGCTTGCCACCATCCACTGTCTTTCGAAATAGACGATGGAAAAGTCGAGGAGATCGCGAATGAAGCTCGATGAATACGTCGATTACGATGCCACGGGGCTGGGAAAACTGGTGAGTGCCGGTGAGGTGACAGCACTCGAATTGACCAGGCTTGCCCGCGAGGCTCATGACATCGTTAATCCGCGAATCAACGCGATTATAGAGTTTTACGAAGACGCCGAAACCGTTGCTGGCGCCGATGCGGGATTGTTCAATGGCGTGCCGTTTCTCCGTAAGGATCTCGGGGGCACCGAAGCGGGCCGCCTTCAGGAAGGGGGGAGCCGGCTGTTCAAGGGGCGCCGGACGAAAACCGATAGTTACTTTTATCGTCGTGCCCGGGAAGGCGGTTTGCGCACGCTTGGGCGGACGACTACCCCCGAGTTTGGCATTTCGGGGTTTAGCGAGTCGATGCTTAACGGAGTCACCGGCAATCCGTGGGACCTGAAACTGTCGGCGGGCGGTTCATCCGCCGGGGCCGCGGCGGCGGTCGCGGCGGGCATCGTGCCCATTGCAAGCGGCGGCGATGGCGGAGGCTCCATCCGCACACCGGCATCCTGGTGCGGTCTTGTCGGGTTGAACCCGTCCCGCGGCCGCATCTCCAGCGGTCCGGACCGGCAGGATTCTAATTTTGGTTTTTCCCGGAATTTCGTGCTTTGCCGTTCCGTGCGCGATATGGCAGCGGCGCTGGATGTATTTTCCGGGCCCTTTTCCGGCGATCCGTTCATCATCGTCCAACCGGATCGCCCTTATGTGGAGGAGTTGAAGCAATCGACTGGCTGTCTGCGGGTTGGGGTTGCGAGAACCAAATGGGGAGACGTCGATGTCGAACCGGAAACCCTTGCCGCTGTCGAGGCGTCGGCCAAAGCTCTCGCGGAAATGGGACATGCGGTTGAGGACATGGACCCGCCGCACGCGGCGGCAGACTACAGCGAGATATTGCTGGGCATGGCTGATATCAGAGCCGGAGCCCTTGAAGAGGCGGCGAGAGCCATGGGCCGCGAGATCAACTCGGATACGCTGGAGCCGGTCAATCTCAAGCTGTACGAGCATGGTAAGAATCTGCCGCTGTCTCACGCGGGCCACGTATACGAGGCTGTGCGCAAGATGCGGGCCAGCGTGGGGGAGGCGATCGAGGCGTTCGATATTCTGTTAACGCCGGTCATGCCGGTCACGGCGTTGCCGCATGGCGGCGTCTATTGCGCGACCAACGATACATTCTCGGCGGAAGAATACATGGACGCCGATGCCGCGCTATACCAGCACCTTGGCGTCTTTAACGTAACCGGCCATCCGTCCGTATCCCTACCTCTGGCGCAAAGCAGCAACGCGCTACCCATCGGCGTTCAAATTGTTGGCCGCTTCGGCGACGAAGCAACGCTGGTCCGCGTCGCCCGTGATTTGGAGGAGGCCATGCCTTGGGCTGGCCGCCGCCCGCCGATCCACGCGGGGAGCGGCTGATCGATTCCCCGGCGTTCTCGCGGAATATATTTTTGGTATGCCAAGATTCTCGACATGACGGTGAGTGAGCGAATAACGAATGAAATTTCCTCCCAAGAATCTGGCACCTCCTGATGCCGCTGCACGCCGAGCCAGTCGGCCTGTTATTTGCTATCCGATCAACGATTTACCAGTGCTCGATCCATCGTTTTACGAACGGGCGAGGTGCGAACTGGCTTTAATCAGCAAAACCACGGTTCCTCCCCGGGATGCGGCAACTTTCGAAGTTGCTGCGGGGTGTTTTTTTAGGATCGTCTGCGCAGAGGGGCCCCAGGTTGGAGACCTCAATCTTTGGAACGCAGACGATATGGACGAGCGTTTCTTCAGCGGCAAGACTCGAGCTTTACATGGCACTCATGTAAGCACGGGTGACAGGTTGTGGAGCAATCTTCCTTATATGCGTCCGATGGCAACGATCACTCATGACACGCTTGATTGGTATGGATGGGATGATGATGGAGGGAGTGTTCACGATGTCATCGGAACTCGATGCGACCCATATACCAACGTTCTTCTGAACGGCTGCGAATACCATCATTGCTGTCACTCAAACCTGACCAGGGCAGTTTCCAAGGAAAAACGGATATCCTTGGCCGAAGCTGAAAAACACGTTCATGATGTTCTGAATGTCTTCATGTGCACGGGATTCACCCTCGACACACATCAGTATTTCATGAAAGCGAGTCCGGTGCGGCCAGGAGACTATTTGGAGTTTTTCGCGGAAACAGACCTGTTCGGTGCATTGTCGGCATGTCCCGGTGGGGATTGTAGTGCGAGCCACTCCAGCGAAAATGCTCAATGTTTTCCGTTGACGATCGAGGTTTATAAGGCTGATCCAGCCTATACAGGGGATTGGCAACCACCGGCTCGTTCGACCTACTCAGGCGGAGACTGCGGTGCGGGTTCCCGTTGGCGTCTGCGTAGCGATTAGAACCGGACCGAGCGGTAGTGCCCTAGGTGGAGGCCCTCGCGGGCAAGGGGATTCTTGGTATGGCAACGACGTTGGATCGGGTGCAGTCATATGTCCGGAGGCTATCCGAATAGCTGTGTAAGCGGCGCTGGACACTACACGAGTTATTTCGATCGCGGATTTACCACATCGGCATCATTTTTCCAGGCATCCTTACCGTCTCATGGACCTGTTCGCACCGCGTGACCGCGATGGCCGGTCTGTTTCGTCATGGTGAGCCTGCGCTTGCTAGCGATAGACTTCGCCTCGTTAGAGCACGGCCCAGGCCACTCTGGCCATGCATTGCCGCGACCGCGATGTGGGGCCGCGACGAACGAAAAACACTGGCGCGGCTCGCAGCCTGGAACCGGCCACTCATAAAGGTGCGGGCCCGTATCGAGAAGATTTTAGGAACCTGGAAACGAGGCTATGGCCTCCGGCAAATGCGATGGAAGGGCATCGCCAATGCACACTTCAGGTCCGCTTCACCGCCATCGCCTACAATCTCAAACGTATTCTCAACATCATCGCCAAAACTGCATGAGGCAACGCCATCGCATTGCCCCGGCGCAACTTGCAGCGCCAGCACTAAAGGTCAGGCGCAATCCCATAGATTATTGACAATCAAGCAGAAAATACCACCCGCGCGCAGGTCCCATTACGCACTACCTCAAGATGCTCTTTGTCATTACGCTTTCAATGTAAGGAAAAGGTGATATTATTGTAAAGGAAATGTGATAACAAAATGAAGGTCGTTTGGAAGTATGTTGCAATCTGCGCCGCGTGTGATGGTAGCGCGTATCTACCAGGAATCGCACAGCTTCAATCCTGCACTCACTTGTGTGAACGACTTCTCTATTGAACGAGGAGATGACCTCCTCGAATTAGAGGTGCGATCGACTTCGATTCTGAGCGGGATCTTGCGTCGGCTACAAAAAGAGGGAGCGATCATCACGCCCGCATTATCCGCCATGGCGCGACCAGGTGGGCCGGTGGAGCATTCGCTCTTTGAGCAACTCAAGCAAGAAATTGTAAGCGTTGCCCGGCGAGGTGGCGTTGATGCCATTGCATTGGAACTGCACGGAGCTATGGCAACCGACTGCCTCTGCGACCCGGAAGGTGATTTGCTTGCCGCTCTGCGAAAAGAAGTGGGGAAGGGAGTAGTCATCGGTGTCGGGCTCGATCTTCATGCCCATGTGACCGACGCTATGCTGCAGGCGGCGGACTTCTGCATAGCCTGTAAGACAAACCCTCATGCCGATTTCCCGGAAACCGGAGACAAAGTCGCAGAACTCGTCCTGGCTGCTGTGCGGGGAGAGGCGGGGCCTGTGACAGCCTGTGCCCGGGTACCGATGTTGCTGCCAGGCGCGCTTGAGACCGGCAGCGGGCCGCTAGCCGATCTTCATGCGCGGTCTCGACACTGGATCCGGCAACACCCGTCGATTCTGGATATTTCGATTTGCAATACGATGACGTTCCTGGACGTCCCAAATAGTGGTCAGACTGTGTTGGCTGTCGGGGACTGCGATGTTGAAACCGCTGCTGCGGCGGCGACCGAGATCGCTGGGCTGATTTGGCAACGGCGTTTTGATTTTAAGGTCAATCTGCCTTCAATCGATCGCGTCCTGAATATGGTTGTTGCACATCCTTCGCGGCGTCCTTTTGTGCTTGGTGATCAAGGTGACAGAGTGATCGCAGGGACTCCTGGCGACGACAATGCGATTCTGCGTCGCCTTGTCGAGCGAAAACTGAAACTGCGCGCGGTAGTGCCGATAACTGATCCGGAGGCTGTCCGGGCTGCAACGGCTGCCGGAATTGGCGCAGAAGTAACTTTGCCTGTCGGAGGAAAGCTCACGCCTGGGCTTGAGCCTCTAGTAGTAAATGGCAAGGTGGTGAACTTGACCGACGGCCGGTTCAAATTACGTGGCCCATTCATGGCTGGGCAGACGAGTTCTTTAGGAGAAACAGCGGTTATTGAGGCGGGGCGCTGCACACTCTTGCTGACAACACTGGCCGGCCTGACACAGGATCCCGCTGCCTTCACGAGCCAGGGCATCGACTTAAGCCAGCAGGATCTGATCGTCAGTAAGTCGGGATTCCATTTCAAGCTGTCATTTGAGGACATTGCCACGCCAGTAGTGGTTGGTACGCCAGGACTTTCATTATACAAGCCTGGGATTGTTCCGTTTCGTGCCAAGCGCCCGATTTGGCCGGAGGACGACGTCATATTTGACGCGCCAAAGGTGAAAATCTTTACCCAAAATTACCCGAAGGAAACACCTCAGAGTTCTTCTGCAATTCCAACAAGTTCGTGTACGAGGGCGTCGTGACTGGATTTTACGCAACGCGTCTCATGACCCCTTGGCGAGTTGGAGTTGGCACTGCCGGCGCCTTCACTGATTTGGTTTTAATCAATGGTGCGGAGCGCGTTCGAGAGTTCAAGGCTTCCTCAAAACCTTCCGATCCTGCAGGCGGCGTTGTCATGGCACTTGGTCTTGCTGCACGGGTCTGCAAGACGACTATCGGCGAGTTGCTAGTTGGATTTAGGCAATTCATTCACGGCTCGACGATTGCGACTAACACTATATTAGAGTGCAAGGGCACGCGGGTTGGTCTTCTGGTGACTGATGGGTTTTGTGATGCGCTAGAAATCCGACGAGATAACCGAGAAAGTTCTTGGGGTCACCGTTTACTGTATCCACCAATTCTGGTCTCGCGGAAGTTCGGAAGACCAATTGCAGAACGTATTGGGTGCAATAGAGAGGTCGTCATCCCGCTTGACGAAGCAGGCATTGCTGATCAAGTCGAGGTTGCAGGCTATCATCTGCCCCTTCCTGCAGTCAGTATTCACGCTGAAAGTGAGGGCGGAGGCACAATTGCTCAGCTCGACTCGGGCGGCATGACTTGTGCCAATCCAGATGGGGCTGGGGCGTTGTCAGGACTCGCTGCGTATGCGCCTGGAGAATCAGATCCGACAGTCACGGATGCACAGTTTGTTCAGGGCCGGCTGTGTTCGACCGAATATGCTGGCGGGCTTATTGAATTAATGGCTGGTCTGGCCGACAAGGCCATCGAAATCAGCATTGGGAAAGACACGGGTTTGACCACTGCCGGTGCTGCTATAGGCAATGTCCGGTTGATAGAGCAGTGTGTTGTTCGTGCCATCGAGCAAGTCAGTATAGAACGGGGCCTCGACCCTTCGCGATTTGTCCTGATTGCCACTGGAGCGGCGGGACCCATATCCGGCGCGGCAAAGGCCGTCTATGGCGGTGTGATCAACGATGATGGCTCGTCAGACCAAAGCGCCACGAGGTTCTTGAGAGCCACTTATGGCGAAAAATCCAGCCGAACCAAACACAATCCTGTGGAGGTATAGGACTCATGGGCTTTCCACCCCTTCGATCTCAATCCGCCCGGCTCTATAGGCGCGCTCAAAAGGTAATGCCCGGCGGCAATACGCGGACCACCGTTTACGCCAAACCTCACCCCATATACGTCAAAAGTGGTATCGGCGCGCGAGTCGTGGATGTAGATGGCCTGACGTATTTGGATCTCGACAATAACTTTACTGCGCTCATTCACGGACACGGATTCACTCCCATAGCAGAGGCGTTACGTGAGCAAGCCGTGTTTGGAACGAGCTTCGGCGCCGCGACCGAATTTGAGGTCGAATTGGCCGAACTGCTTTGCGAGCGCGTACCGTATTTCGAACATGTTCGCTTCATGAATACCGGCACTGAAGCCGTTATGAATGCGGTCAAAGCGGCGAGAGCGCTGACCGGGAGATACCGAATAGCCAAATTTGAGGGCGCCTATCATGGCAGCTACGATCATGTGCAGGTGAGCTTGGATTCGTCTCCGTCGAATTGGGGTGAAGGGAAACCGCGACCGGTTGCATACGACGTAGGTACGCCGCCTTCCGCACTATCGGAAACCGTGGTCTTGCCTTTCAACGACGAGGATGGCTGTCGTGCTATCTTAGATGTGGACAAGACCGAACTCGCCGCAATCTTGATTGACCCCTTGCCGAGTCGCTTAGGCCTCATTCCCGCAGATCCTGGCTTTCTAAGGTTTTTACGCGATTACACTAGCGACAACGGCATGCTGCTTATCTCCGACGAAGTGCTCAGCTTTCGCCTCGGTGCGGAAGGCGCAATCAGCCAGTCAGATGTAGAAGCCGACCTCTGCGCTTTTGGAAAAATCATAGGCGGCGGCATGCCGATCGGTGCTGTCGCTGGTCCGCGCGAATTCATGGCCGCTTTCGATCCAAGCAAAGGTAAGCCTGCCGTTTCCCAAGCTGGAACCTTCTCTGCCAATCCAATGAGCCTTCGCGCTGGCTTGGAGGCAATGAGGGCAATGACGCCGCAGCGCTTTGAGGAGATCAATGAACTCGGGGCGTACAGCCGAGCACAGCTTAGTGCCTGTCTAAGCGACACTGGTGTAGAAGGACAAGTCGTCGGTGCCGGTTCTTTATTCAAGCTGCATTTTAAGTGCGGATCGCTTCGGAACTATCGGGATACCTATCCTGCTGACCGCGCAAGGCAACGCTTGACACGCCTAGTGGCTTTCGCTCGTGACAACGGCATTCTTCTTCCAGCAAGCGGACTTGGGTGCCTCTCCACGGTCATGACGCAGTCCGACATTGATGAGTTTGTGGACGTGCTTCGGAACGGACTCCGGATAATCGCGAAAGAAGAGAGTTGATGTTAAATTCTGGAATTAAGGCGAACGCTATGAGAACCACCCAAAAGACTCAAGTGACGGTTGCTCAATCCATTGCCCGAGCGTTAATGCGCCATGGTGTGGAGCTTACCTTCGGGCAGAGCCTACCTTCGCTTGTTCAGCTTTCAAATACTGATCTGGGTATTAGGCAGATAGCCTATCGGACGGAAAACGCCGGTACTTATATGGCCGATGGATATGCACGGGTTTCGCACCGTGTCGCTGTCGTGACGGCACAGAATGGACCTGCCGCGACATTGCTAGTGCCTGGTTTGGCGGAGGCCCTGAAGGCGTCGGTACCGATTGTCGCCATCGTCCAGGACGTGCCGGTCGCTGCAGTGGACAAGAACGCATTCCAGGAACTTGATCATATAAAACTGTTTGACAGTTGCACCAAATGGGTTCGGCGTGTGACTGACCCTACGCGAGTCGACGATTACATCGACATGGCCTTCACCGCTGCAGCAAGCGGGCGACCCGGACCAGCTGTAATATTGTTACCGGCCGATTTGCAAAGCGCCGCGGCGTCGGTGGATCCCGTTCGCAATGTTTCGCTTGGTCACTACCCCCTTGATCGGGTCACATCTGACTCAAGCCGCATCCGGCAGGCGGCGGAAATGGTTTCCGAAGCCGAACACCCGCTTATTGTCGCCGGCGGCGGCGTTCATATTTCCGGCGCTCACGATGTCCTTGCGGACATACAAGAGCAGTTCGGAATTCCCGTCGCAACGACCGCAATGGGAAAGGGTGCTGTCGGTGAATTCCATCCGCTAACCCTTGGTGTTGTTGGTTATTTTATGGGCAAGCGTGGCGCTACTCGTTACATGCGGCCAATTATCGATCGGGCCGATGTCATTCTACTTGTAGGAACTCGCACAAACCAAAATGCCACTGACTCTTGGAGCCTATTCCCGCCGACCGCGCGATATATCCATTTGGATCCTGACCCGCAGGAGATAGGCAGAAATTACGAGAGTCTACGGCTTGTCGGCGACGCGAAACTAACTCTTGAGGCATTGAAGCAACACCTAAGCGCATTGGATCTCGGCCGCAGGTATCAGGCTCGGGCAGTTCTTGAACAAGAGATCGTCAGCGCGCGGACTCGGCATAGAGACGAGACGTTGGATGTTGCCAAAAGCGACCTGCTGCCGCTTCGCCCAGAAAGACTCATGACGAAAATCCAGGACCACCTTACAGCCGAGACCGTCGTGGTTGCGGATGCGAGCTATTCGTCCATTTGGATAGCGAACTATCTGCGCTCACTTGCTCCAGGCATGCGCTTCATCACGCCTCGGGGCATGGCCGGGCTTGGATGGGGGTTTCCCATGGCGCTCGGGGCCAAGCTTGCGAACCCGGAGTCACCGGTTCTTGCCATTGTCGGCGATGGGGGGTTTGCTCACGTATGGTCGGAACTCGAGACCGCTTGCCGGATGGACATTGCGGTCACAGTCGTGGTGCTGAACAACCGGATCCTTGGGTATCAACAAGATGCCGAGGACGTAAAATTTGGCCGTCACACTGATGCCTGCGGACTGAACAATGTCGATCATGCGCAGATTGCTCGCGCTTGCGGGTGCGAAGGACAGCGGATTTCAAACATTGATGAGTTTTCGCAGGCACTAGCCGACGCTTTGCGGTCTCATAGTACGACCGTTTTGGATGTCGAGATCGACCCTGCGGCTTACCCACCAATCACCATGTTTGATGGATACTTAGACTCTGTCCGGACCGCGCGCGCTCTGGACGATGGAAAGCGAGACGAATCGTGAGTGCGACGTTGATGCCAGTAAATCCAACCCGACGTATCGCGCTTGTTACGGGCGGTTCAAGTGGTATCGGCTTTGGTATCGTCGAGCGCTTGCTGATGGATGGTTTTCGAGTAGCGTTTTGCAGCTCCGATCCAGACCGCTTGGAGGTAGCGTACAGAATCCTGAACACGACTACGCCAGCCGAAGATATTATGGCGCTGTGTGCGGATGTTAGCGACGAGGATAGTGTCAAGGGCATGTTTACAGATATCCGGGACCGCTGGGGTCATGTTGATGTTCTCGTCAACAACGCTGGAATTTCAACCCGTCGCGCGAACGAACAGCCGTGGATTTTCGACCTTTCCCTTGAGGACTGGGACCGAGTCGTGAGAACCAATCTCACTGGAACGTTTCTTTGTACCCGCTTCTGTGCCCGAGACATGGTCGAAAATCGCTGGGGGCGGATCATCAACATCACTTCGTTGGCCGGCCGCACAATCCCCTTGATTGCTGGGCCGCACTATGCGGCATCAAAAGCTGGGATTTTTGGATTGACCCGAGCTCTTGCGCGGGACTTGGCGCCCTACGGCGTCACGGTCAACTGCGTCGCGCCAGGTCGCATCATTACGCCAATGACCGGCTCTGCCGAAGCACCTGTGAATATCGCTGCCCTGAAGAGAATCCCGGTTGGAAGGTTCGGCACTCCGGCCGACATTGCTGGGGCTGTCGCTTACTACGCATCCGAGGACGCTGGTTTTGTTACCGCCGCTGCTCTGGACGTAAACGGTGGAGAGTTCGGCTAGTAGATGTTTAGTCCCACGGAGTGATACTGGCGTGAAAATCAAGATTGTCTGGGCCAAAGTCGTCCGTTAAGAGCTCTGAATCTGTTGGATTTGGCAGGTTCGGAGGCTTTCCAAAGTAATCGCAATTACGAGAAATCAGTGTTTTGAAGGCTGGATCCCTGCGATTTAGGATTCCGTTTTGGGGTGATCCATGATTCCCTTTTCGGATCGAAAGGGGATATCGGATGCGACCCAAGAAGCGCGATGAGAAGGGCCCGGGCGACTTGTTCCGCGCGCGGTTCGATCAGATCTTCGACATGCGCCACGAGCGCTCGAGACTCAGCCGTTGGCGCGGGCGCCCGAGCGAGACGCTCGAACTGCACCTGGCCGAGAGCTTGAGCGTAGAGGATTAGAAACAGAGGCTTCCCGCCCGGGTTGCGAGATCGGCTGAGGAGGATAGAAGAACAGTTTAACCGGCGCGCCTGAAACCTGGTTGCAGCCACGACCCTCGAGGCCGGCGAGTTAAAGAGGACAGGCGTGCGCGGATACGCATGATGGCCCGGAACTGCAACTCCACCCAGAGGCTGGATAGATTGATGCGGACCGTGTCGGCCATCCAACGAAAACCGAACTTGCGCTGTGGGCGTGGTCCATAGATCGGCTGCAAGGGCTCCATCGCAGTCCCGGCCGCGAAGCCCAAGGGTGGCCAGTTTGTGCTCCACTCCAAGGCCTTCCACGGCCGGCCTTATGACGGTCACACCCTGGAGACCGTCATCACCGAGACCGAGGCCCTCACCGCCACCGGACGCAACCTGCGCTTCGTCCTCAGATGGCTGAGAAAGCTCTTGTGCAAAATTATCGCCGTCCTGATCGCCGCTATCATCCCACTCTCAGCGCTCAGAACCGCTTCCTGTCGGACGACCACGTATTCTCCATGGATCATCTCAGCCTCCCGTAACGACCACCGGCTGCCGCTTTCACCTCCAGGGTGCCATAGCTCAGCACCCAGGGGTGACTCATGTCCATAGATGACTGCACCTTCCAAAGGATCAAATTGCCTAACTGACCACGTGCTCGAATATCATGTATCGCGATCACCAAGGGCGCGACGTTTTATTTCATTCAACGTTTGCTAGTTGCTCCTTATCCTTCCTCTTGGGGAAGGGCACCACCGACAACTTGATCAGATCTAATGCCTGTCGAAGTGCTGCATCAGTGCGACCTGGACTAGGTGAAGCAGCAAACACATGCCCTATTACGTCCTGAAAGGACCCATGCCAAACGAGAGGTGTTCCTGCCTCGACTTTCAGTTCTACATCCGTGATCCCAGGAATCGCGCGGGCCTCACGCTCGCCGCTGATCTCCTGTAGTAAGCCATTTTGCTCGACCATAAGCCACCTCGCGGCAGCGGCATGCGAGCGGGTTTTGCGAAGGTCGGGTTGGAGGTCTAGGAAAGGCTTGAGGGCCTCTGCATAGAGGTCAATACCGTGCGCTAGCCGAATCAACTCGGGCTCTGGGGCACCCACAATACGCGGATTCACCTCAATGACAACTGGGCCACGGCTGGTTATCCGGATTTCGGTATTCACCGGTCCCCAGCCGAGGCCAAGCGCCTGCAAACTTTGCAATGCGACAGCAACAACACGGTCATTTTCGTCACTGGTCAGGTGCGCTGGAAAAGTGAATTGACGCATGGTAAAATAAGGCAATTCGCTAAAATCTGCTGCCGAGATCGCTGCGACTTCACTTCCAATTGTCGAGACAGTGTAAAACGATCCTCTTGCAAATTCCTCGACCAGCACGTTCGGCAGCGGTGGCAGTCCGTGCTTACCAGCCAACAGAAAATCCGTGTGCTCGGCTACCTCGTTAAGATCACGGCACAACTTTACACCGGAACTGCCGCGGCCGGTGACCGGCTTGACGATGACTGGCAATCCAACCTCTGCGGCGGCCTTTATAGCGGCGACAGCATCCCTTGCGAGGCGGTACGCCGGCGTCGGTATGCCGGACTTGGTGAGGAGTTGACGCTGCACAAACTTATCCTGGCATCGCTTGATCGCTTCCGGATCTGGTCCGGGTAGCCCAAAATGCCGGCAAACCATAGCGGCCATTGGACAGAAAACTTCCGATACCGTCGTACTGCCGACAATATCGTAAGTCAGAGTCAACTGCTCGCATGCGTCGATTATGGCGCCGATATCGCCGGTATCGACCTGAATTGCATCAACTTCGTCGGCTGCGATGTAGCTCATGCGGGTTGGATTGTTTGATAGCATCACCGGACGGAGGTCAAATCTTCGGGCTGCCTGGGCAAATTTTCGGCAAGCGCCAGTGGGGCTGTCTTCAATTAGGATTAACACTCTTTCAGTCACTTGATTTCCCCTTATAGTTCCTATCCATAAAGATCATCTGTGTTGAAGACGGCGGGACTTTTAAACGCTGCAAGTTTCTGCGGCTCAGCCAATCCTTCGACGTACAAATACCTGAGCGTTGTTGGGATGCTAGTGAGCATAGGGATGTTTTTTTGGGGCGCCAACCGACACTGGCTCCTAAGTATTTATTACCGTATTTATTTGATTTTATACTTATTTTATTTTCTAAATATCGGATAATTTGGAAATATATAAAGTAAAATTTTTGATAAAGTTTTGTATATAGTGTTTTAAGTCTCGATGGTTGAAATGGATCCAGCTTGGATAGGCCCTGTTTACAAAGTGGCCAGTCGTAAGCATCGGCGAATGGTCGCGAGATGAAGTGCGTCGAGGAAGGGTTGCGCCAGCTTGTCGTATTGGGTGGCGACGGCCCGGTTGATCTCGAGGTGGCCGATCATGTGCTCGATGCGGTCGCGCTCGCGATAGATGCTCCGGTTCCAACGGATCATGGCTTTGCGATGGGCCCGCCGGTGGGATGGCGGCCCGGACGCCATTCTCGCGCAGCGCGTTGCGAATCGCGTTGGTGTCGTAGCCCTTGTCAGCGAGCAGATAACAGCAGGGCGTATCTCGGCGACGCGGTAACGACTTCGAACGCCGTGCAGTCCGCCGCTTCGCCGCCGGTGAGGTGGAAGACGAGCGAGATGCATCGGGCATCACTGAGACAGTGAACTTTACAGGTGAACCCGCCCCGCGAGCGGCCAAAAGCCTGCTCGCGAGCCCCTCTTTTGCGCCGGCAACCGAGGCATGGCCCCGTACCATCGTCGAGTCGATGCTGTAGCGGAAGTTATCCGCAATCCACTGGGCCCGCGTGGCGGCAACAGCCTCCCACACGCCGGCCTGGCTCCAGCGTCGGAAGCGCTGGTACACGGTCATTCACTTGCCGAACTTCTCGGGAACGTCGCGCCACGGCCCCTTGCGGGCCGCCCACGAACTGATACTGAAGGGCATCCAGGTCTCGTCGGGCGGCGTGCGCGGCGTTTGGGGCCGCCATGACTTGGTTGACCAAGCTCCAACGCCTGCTGCGCCTGGAGAAGCACGTCTCGGACAAGAAAACCGACCTGACGGACGAGCAGATCAGGCTGCTGGAACGCTTCAGCTCGGAATTCCGCGAACGCCACATCGAAACCCGCCATACCGGCGACCTGGTGACCGTGGGCACATTTTTCGTCGGCCACCTGAAGGGGGTCGGCAAGGTCTACCTGCAGACCGTCATCGATTGCTTCTCCCACTACGCATGGGGCGGCTCTATACCTCCAATCTGCCGGTGACCGCCGTGCACGTCATGAACAATAACGTGATCCCCGCCTTCGAGGCCCACAACGTCCGGATCGCCAACGTGCTCTCGGAGAACGACAGGGAGTATTGCGGCCGGCCCGATCGACACCCTTACGAGCAGTTCCTGCAACTCGAAGAGATCGTGCATTGCACCACGAAGGCCCGCCGCCCGCAGTCGAACGGTTATGTCGAACGCCTGCACCGCACCCTGCTCGACGAGCGCTTCCGCGTTTTGGGCCTAACCAAGTTCTACGAGAGCGTCGAAGAGAGGCAGGCCGACCTCGACGCCGGTCTCGGCACATACAACACCAAGCTCCCCACCAGGGCCGCAATATGCAGGGAAGAACCTCCGCGACAGTCATTGTCGCAAGCCTGCCAAAAGCCAAAAGCGCAAAGGAGGAAAACCGAAAAAAGCAGCCTAAACTATCCAAGCCCCGGAGCGGCAACTGTCAGGCGATAACCATCCCTGTACAACCCGTTTGCATATGGCCAGCCCAATTCGCAACACTGCAATTTTTCGTCATAACGATCGCATCATAACAAAAACATTGTAAAAGTTTTACAGCCATACCGCGTGTTTGTATGAAACCATCCGCGTTAGTTAAGCGTGGCAAAGTTTCGGCTGTTCTCAAAGATGCGAGGCTTGGGCAGGGCGCACGTGCCTTTTGGCAGACTCTATGATCTCGAAATTCGGTGGCGAGAGAAATCGGCGACGTCATTCCAAAAATGATATTCGTGGGCGATAGAGAAATTGGGAAATAATGTTCGGACACTGTTATCGCCAGTCGGCCTAGTATATTCTCTATTGTTTGCTATTGTATTTAGCAGAGGCGTGTTTGTTATCATAATTTCGTGGTTTGCATTAAGCGTTACTGGTGAACTTGCTTCAGTCGGCCTAGTACTAATATGGCGGCCTTTGCTCAATGTGACGATCGGACCCTTCATGGGCGTCCTTGTCGATCGCTTCAATCGCCGTAACCTCTTTATCATTGGCCAGATCCTGCATACAGCTGGCAATTCATGGCTGATACTCAATGTCCATATTCGATCATTGGACCAGATCGGAATGGCGCCGCTTTATATGACAGCCTGTGTCGTATCCCTTGGTGCCCTACTTTCCGCTCCGGCGGCGCAGGGGTTGCTCCAGTCGGTCGGCGGCAAGTCGCTGACACAGGTTGTTACCGTCGGAGTCGCGATTGTCCAAACAGCCGACATTTTCGGCGTTTTGTTCGGCGGGCTTGCCATTGTTGCACTTGGATTCGAGGGCGGCCTAGCGATCAGTGCAGCCTGCTCGATCGCTGCCATGTGTTTTGCTCTGCCTCTGCGGAAGAATGGCGAGGTATCGCCTGGTGGAGAGACGACGACTTATTCCGTTGCCATTGCCGACGGTTTCCGGCTCATTTTTCGGGACCACCGACTCTTGATAACTTGTATCGCAATTGCGTTGATTTGGTCTACCTCCCAGATAACCATGGCTTTACTGGCCGCGTTCACTCTAATTGAACTTGGTCTGGGAGCCGACGCATACGGCTGGATAGACGCAATGTGGGGAGTTGGCGGAGTCGTCGGCAGCATGGTACTGGTCTGGTTGCCTCGGTCTGTTGTCGAACGCTACTTGCTAAGATTTGGTTTGTTGCTTCTCGCTGCGGCAACGGCCAGTTTTTCGGTGGCGCAGGGTTTATCGTCCGCAATGTTGCTGCAAGGCCTTATGGGATTAGCGTTCGCAGTAAATCGCACTACTTACGATGCTTACATTCTCAGAACGGTCGACAGCGGGATGGTAGGTCGTGTCCGAAACAATATAGAGGCTACAATCGGGGTGATAGGCATTGTCATTTATCTGTCACCCACCCTTTATGCCGATCTCTCTATACGCACGGTCTATGTGAGCTTCGCGGCAGTTCTGGCGGCGGCCTCTACAGTTCTCCTAATATGGCGCTATCGACTGGACGCCGCAGAAAAGACTTCAGTTGCTCAATCGGAAACATAATTAGTTGCCCGTGAGGAACGCGTAAGTGTTTGATGTTTGGACGGGATCGGCGATACGGAAGTAATCGGTATTGCAAGAACGCGGGGTGATGATGCCGGTTTCCTTGCGATTTCGGATTCCCGATTTGGTCGGTTTGTGATTCCCTGGAGACCGGCTTTCGGCTTCTGGAGTGAGCGATGAGCAAACCGCGCGACGAACGTCACAAAGATCTGTTCCGGCCAGCGCTGGAGTAGATCATCGATCCGGGCCATCCGCTGCTGGTGCGGTTGGCGCGGGAGATCGACTGGGGCTTTCTCGATGGCCGGTTCGGTTCGGTCTGCCGGTCCGACCCGGGTCAGCCGCCGCTGCCGACGCGGCTGGTGGCCGGGCTGCTGATCCTCAAGCATATGCACGATCTGTCGGACGAAGAGTCCGTCGAGATATTGCCCTGCGACCATTCTCTGGAGCGCCGGTGATTAGAGTTTTCCGGCATTCTTTTCCTCTGCATCGACAAGGCTCAGGAACCAGTGGACGTTCAAACACTCCGCCCGCAAGCCTCTTGAAAGCTTCGATGAACGCATTGTCCGTCGGCTTGCCCGTGCGCGAGAAGTCCAGGATCGCATCGTTTTGGTAAGCTCAGAGGTCGAGATCGCGCGAAGTGAACTCCGTGCCCTGGTTAATGCGAATGATCTCAGGGTAGCCGATCTGCGCGCAGACACGATCAAGCGTCGCCACGACATCTTCGCCGCGATAGCTGAACCGCGGGTCGATGGCTGGCACATAGCGTGAGAAGGTGTCTATCAGCAGGATCCGCAGCTTGCGGCCTGTCGCCAACTGGTCATGCACGAAGTTCATTGCCCAGGTCTCATTGGGTCGGGACGCAGAACAACGGCCGTCACGCAGCTTTGCCTTGACCCGCCGCTTTGGCGTCTTGTTGCGCAGCTGCAGGCCCAGCTCGTTGTAAATCCTGCGTGTTTTCTTCTGATTGATCATCCATCCCTCGCGCCGAAGCATCACATGGACGCGGCGATAGCCGTAGCGTACCCGCGTTTCGCATATCTCCTTGATCCGCTGTTCCAAGGCGGTCTGCCTGGGTCGACGCGACCGGTAGTGATGCTGGACTGATTGAACAGCAGGACACCACAGGCCCAGCGGATCGATACAGCCCAATCACAGCGCATCTCGTCGACCAGCGTTCTCTTCCGGGCAGGCCTCAGAGCTTTCGTTTGACGATGTCCTGAAGCATCTCCTTGTCGAGCGACAAATCCGCCACGATCTTCTTCAGCCGACCGTTCTCGTCCTCAAGCTTCCGCAAACGCCGCGTCTCCGACGGCACCAGGCCGGCATATTTCTTTTTCCAATTAAAGTAGGTCGCCTGGCTAATGCCAGTCTGGCGGCAGATCTCAGCAACCGGCGTCGCACCTTCTCCCTGTTTGATGATGAACGCCTTTTGAGCGTCCGTGAATCGTGATGCTTTCATCGTTCTCCGCTCCTTTCCCAGCCAGGAAACTCATCGCGGAAAACTCTAACCATAAATGCTCCAATTCTCGGGAGGTAGATCATTTACGTCAGTGTCCGATTTTTGGGAAGTAACTCAAACAAACGAGCCTGACGATTCTCGAAAGCTTTACACAAACGTGTCTTAGTCACCTTAGCCAAGGTGTCGTATCTTCTCTTTCTGCGGAAGCAAAAATTGTGACCTCGGTTCGATATGGATCAAAGTCTCAACAGGTTTCTAGATCGCAACCCGATACACGCAGTCTGCAAGAGGACCAAAGTCCATGGCGTTCAATAAATCGAGTACTTCTGACGGACCAAAGCTTGAAAAACCCAAAAAGAAAACCTCTTTCCGCAATACGAAATTCGTAATTGAAAAATCGCTTCCGGCTTTCGATGCAGCCTATGACGCGGGTGTGATGGGTGTTCACGGACTGTCCCTAGATGGTCGTCGAGTGCGCCTAAGTGACGGCCGATGTGTGACTGACTTCGTCAGGTGTTCCTATCTGGGGCTCGATAATCATCCCAAGCTGATCGAAGGTGCAGTTTCAGCAGTCACGCGCTATGGATCTCTACATTGGTCCTGCGCTCGTACCCGTCTCAATTCAAATCTTCTGCGCGAACTCGAGGAACGTTTGGCCATCCTGTTCTCAGCACGCGTGATTGCCTATTCGACAGTAATGGTGGCCAACATGGGGGCTCTGCCTCTCATAGCATCGGGTTACCTTACCGAAGGCGTCAAGCCCGTTATGGTATTCGATCGTCTTTGTCACGTAACTCTGGCCTATCACAAGCCAGCTATGGCGGACGAAACGAAGGTTCTGACCATCGACCACAACGACATTGATGCACTGGAACAGATCTGCCAGACGCACAAACGTGTCGCCTATGTGGCCGACGGCGTATATTCCATGGGCGGCCATGCGCCTGTGGCCAAGATTCAAGAACTGCAAAATCGCTACGGTCTATTTCTTTACATAGACGACGCGCATGGAATATCCATCTTCGGCGAGAAAGGTGAAGGCTACGCCCGGTCGCAGTTCCCAAACGAGCTTGGTGGATTGACGATCATCGCAGCCTCCTTGGGCAAGGGCTTCGGCGCGTCCGGCGGTATTCTGATGCTCGGCACCAAGCGGCAAGAGGATCTTTTTCGCCGCTATTCGCTCGCTTATGCCTTTTCGGCCGCACCCAATCTCGCCGCGGTGGGCGCAGCGCTCGCGTCCGCACAGGTACATGAGACGGCCGAACTTGCAAAGTTGCAAAAGGAGCTGTTTGACAGAATTCGATTCTTTGACCAGCGCGTAGATACGGTCCAACGCGGGGATCCGCTTCCTATTCGGCTCTTCCCGGTCGGGAACTCAAGCAAAGCGATTTATGCAGCGCAGCAACTGCTGGAGAGCAAGCTCTACACTTCAGCAGTATTCTTTCCAACGGTGGCGCAGAATGAGGCCGGCATCCGCATCTGCCTGTCAACTGCGCACTCTCTTGGAGAAATAGATGAGCTCTGCGAAGAACTGAACAATCTCGACAACGAAATGATATCCGCTTCTCAACTGAAAACGGCTTGAGAGAGGTTGATCGAAAGTGCGCATTCTTGTCTGTGTTAAGAAGGATCTCCTTGGTTGTCTAGTGCTAAACCGGCTTTGCCGTGCGCTACAGACTGACCAACTCGCCGCAATTCTAAGCATAAAAACCAGAGCGAGTCCCAGTGGTCCTGCTGAGCTTATGTCTTTGGAGTTTTTTGAATCCGAGTTTCCGAACAATGTCCTTTTCCCGTTGGTTGAAGGGGAATCTCTACCTCACGAGGAACGGCAACTTACCTTTGCAGAATTCGGGCCGACCAGAGGTATCACCTCTCGGGTGCTTTATAGTCTACAACCTCCAGATTTTGAGGCGTTCGTCGAACAGTTCCAACCAGAAATAATAATCTCGGCTAGATTTAGCTTCATCTTTGACGACGCAGTCATATCCAGTTTTCCCGGGAAAATCATTAATGTCCACCCAGGCGCCTTGCCACGTTATGCTGGGCTATTTCCGGTGTTTTGGCAGCTACTCGAAGGACAAGAAAAGCTAGGCTGCAGTGTGCACTTGATTGATCGCGGCATCGACACTGGTGACATCCTTTTTCTGGATTGGATCGACGCAAATAAAGAGAAGTCTATGCTCTGGCACCAAGCACGGCTCTATGAGTTAGGGGTTGACAGAGCTGTTGAAGCTATCAACACCCTGCGGAGGGGAGGAGAGCTTCATGGGACCTCTCAGAAATTCGGCCAACGGAAATATTTTCGCTTACCAGAAGAGCACGAACTGAGCAGTTTTCGCAGCAGTGGGTTCAGCTTAATCAACACCGCCGATTATTTAGATCTGATCACCGGGTTTGTTCATACGCCTGGCAAAACCCGGGAATCTCATTCAGTCCGGCGAACACGAGGGACCACATATCAGCATTCCGAGTTCCCCTAGCGCAATCGCGAAACAGACTAGATGGAAGATTACAATGAAGGCTCAATGCTGGAAGAACCGTCCATCTGGATCCCGACGATCATTCTGCTGAGGATCAAGGCGATGAAGGAAGCACGTCATGTTTCAAGGTTCACGGCCGTCTAACCTCTACGCGGGCCGGCCGCCGCATCGGTGCGCTCTGAGGCCGATCAAGCGGAAGGTGGTGAACTGAAATGACAAACATTGACTACAGGCATTCAATTGAGGCCTACGAGCGGGCTAAGAGGGTGATGCCCGGCGGCAATACCCGAAGTAGTGTTTTCGAAAACCCTTTTCCAATTTATGTCAAATCCGGCCGTGGTGCATATGTACGCGACGTTGACGGACATGACTACCTTGATTTCCAGAACAATTTCACGGCGCTAATTCATGGGTATGCTCACCCGGAAACGCTTGCGGCTTTGACAGCTGCAGCGGGACAAGGCTTCAGCTTTGCCCACCCAACAACCAGTGAAATCGATCTTGCAGAAGTCCTTTGTGATCGCGTCGGATATTTCGAGCGCATACGATTCATGAATACGGGCTCTGAAGCGGTGATGATGGCTGTCAAGGCAGCCAGAGCGATTACAGGCCGATCAAAGATCGCAAAGTTCGAAGGGGCCTATCACGGGAACTACGACTTTGTCGAAGTGAGTTTTGACCCGGTGCCGGAAAATTGGGGGCAGGATGCCCCAGAGGCCGTGCCGTACAACATTGCCACCCCGCGTTCGATCTTGGATGATGTTGTGGTAATTCCGTTCAACGATCTCCCAGGCACAAAGCAAATCCTTTGCGACCGCCGGTCCGAACTTGCCTGTGTTTTGATTGACCCCTTGCCGGCGCGGGTCGGCCTTGTTCCGATCGATCCGTCGTATCTCTCGTTTTTGCGCCAATTCACGGAGCAGCATGGAATCCTTCTCTTGTCCGATGAAGTACTCAGCTTTCGTATCGGCTACGGAGGCGCGCTCTCGCGGTTTGGTGTCGAACCAGACCTATGTGTGTTCGGAAAGATCATCGGTGGGGGGTTGCCCATAGGTGCCGTGGCGGGTCGCGCAGGAATCATGAAGGTGTTCGATTCGAGCCGGGGTAAGGCGTCCGTCTCGCAGTCAGGAACCTTTACTGCAAATCCTCTGTCAATGGCAGCTGGCGCTGCCTCGATGAGTGCAATGACCGCCGAGGTTTTTGAGCAGTTGGATGATCTTGGTGAATATACCCGGCGACGGCTTCGCGAGGCCATTGCAGAGTCCGGGGTTTCTGCGCAGGTGACCGGCATGGGATCCTTGTTCCGTATCATGATTAAAGAAGAAAATGTACTCGACTATCGGAGCGGCTTTCCAAGCAACTGCGAGCGTGACCGTCAGCGACGACTGATCGCATTTGTCCGAGACAACGGAGTGATCCTGTCGGCAACTGGACTCGGGGCACTCTCAACGCCGATGACGACGTTAGACATCGACAAGATGATCGAGATCATTGGGCGAGGCCTCCAAGCCGTCGACAGCCAAGTGACAAAGTGATGGCGTGCAGTGAAGAGCACTAGCAGGCTGCTGAAAAAGTCACCATTTCCGGGCCTTTAGGATAGCCTCGTCACCGCGCAGGTCACGCCGGCGTTCATGGCGGCGCCTCCAACAACCTGGGTAGTCGCACGAGGTTATAGGCGGCTAGAGCCAGGATGAAGGAGGCGTACACCCGTTCTCGGCCCCGAAACTTTGTCTTTTCCTGCCGCCCTGGACCTTGACCCAGCCGAAGATCTCTTCGATCCGCTTGCGGATACGCTGGCTGATCCGGTAGCGGGGATGGCGGGTGGTGCGGTCGTCGATCTTGGACTTACATCGCTTGCCGGTCTTGGTCAGATGATTCTGGACCGCCACATGGGGCGTCACCTTGCGCTCGCGGAGTTCCTCGACAAAACCCGCCACGTCGAAGCCCTTGTTGCCTGCCAGGGTGATACGCCGCGTGCCGCTCTTGGCGTTCACGGGCCGGTGGGCGTCAAGCAGTTCAAGCGCCGCCTAGCGCTCGGCGTGCCGGAAGCCACGCTCACGCCGCCGCCGACCACCAGGCCGTTGCGATTCTCCATCAGGGCATGGCCCATGACGCACAGCCTGCTTTCCCGACCATTGCCCTTGCGATAGAGCCGAGCATCCGGATCGGTGGCGCTTTCGTGGATCCCGTTGGAGCGCTTCTCGCCGTGAAAATTCCGCTCGCCGTTGCGACCCGCCCCAGGACCTCCGCCGCCGCCGGCCTTGGGGCGAAATGACTTCATCGACGCCCGGGCATCGATTAGCGTGCCATCCACCGAAAAATGTGGTCTCGGCTGATAAGCTGCCGCACCCTCTTGTGCTTCACAACGCCGTTCAGAAGCTTCGCCGATACGTCCGGCTCCAAAATCCGATCTCGGTTCTTGCAGAACGTGCTCGCATCCCACACCCGGTCATCCACCCCAAGGCCGATAAACCAGCGAAACAGAAGATTAAAATCCAACTGCTCCATCAATTGTCGCCCGGAACGGATCGCATAAAATGCCTGCAACAAGAGAGCGCGCAGAAGCTGCTCAGGCGCGATCGACGGTCGGCCTATGTGCGATCCCGTCAACCCGAAATCCGACGGCAATTCAGACAAAACATCATTCATAATCCCACGGATCACCCAAGGCGGATGATCCGACGGCACCCGCACCTCAAGATCAACATAGCTGAAAGAGCGCCGCTCCGACCGTCATCGCTTCGCATCAAAGCCTCCTTCTCGACAAGACAAAGGAATCATGAATTACGTGCCATGGGGAGACTTTTGCAGTGACCTGCCAACTCACAACGGTCCATTTTTTGGAGATCAGATCGGCAGCCATTGAGACCGTGAAATCTACCTTGTTAAGAAACGCGATTGGAACTTTTGCGAAAACTTTACCAATGAAGTTTCTGAGAATTGCTATGCTTGTAGATGTTTGAACAAGGAACATTTCGACGCAATGAAACAAGCTCAAGCAAGGTTCACTACGACCTGTTCGGGTAATTGATTACGTAAGTTAGACCGTTGAGAAACTCTCCGGCAGACGCGTGCCCTGTAAGGGTTCCGCAATACCGGTTTCTCAGAGCGAAACCCCTGGATCACGTCATGGGGGTAGTGGGCGACAAAGATTACTGTATTTCGTAGGAGATCATCGCTGGTCGCATACACAGGGCACTCTGTAAGAGGTAAGCGCCGGACACTGTCACATAGTGTGAGAAAAACTGATAGGCGAGAAGAAGTATGTTTGTTAGAAGCCTGAGAGATGTGGAAGCTACCGATTTCCACGTTGATTGGGGCAATGGCACCAGCCATCGCCTGCTGACTGAAAAGGATGGAATGGGTTACACCGTGTGCCACACCGTAGTCCGCGCCGGTTCGGAGTCCTTGTTGCAATATCGCAACCACCTCGAAGCCTGTTATTGCATCGACGGCGAAGGAGAAGTCGAGGATATGAACGGCAATGTCTATCCGATCAAGCAGGGCGACATCTATGTTCTAGACCAGAACGACCGGCACTACCTACGAAGCGGCAAGAACAAGGATCTTGTCCTCGTCAGCGTCTTCAATCCTCCCTTGAGGGGCACAGAGAAACACGACCTCACTAAGCAGAACGGATCGGCCTACTGAGCAAGCAAGATGTGCTGCTTGATGGAGCCCTTCCTTCTAGCATTGGAGTTCGTTGTATCCGCGCAGAATCGCCCTTGAGCAGACTATGGTCGTCCGATTACTTCTAAGCTAAAGCGAGACAGTTTTGAGAGAATGCCTCGGCCGGTGTCATGTACACGAGGCACTTGCTGGGTGTGTTGTTCATCCAGCGAATGATCTTGTTTATTGCATGTTCTTTGAAGCGGCTGATATGGAAAGTTTTGGCGGATATCGCCCGAGGCGTTTGTTGAAGTTCTCGGCGCCGCCCTTCTGCCAAGGTGAGCGGCGTTGGCAATAGTAGACTTTGATTTTCCACCGTTGACGTTTTTGACGTCGCTCAAGGGGTGTGAAATGGGTGACCTGCCCCAGATCAGTGGCCCAGCTACTGTGAGAGAGCCCGGAGGGTTTCAGGGTAAGGCGATTTGACCTTTGGCGGCAAGATCGCATTGGGTGCTGGCGGTCTATAGCCGAGCGAACTGTGCGGCCTGATGGTGTTGTAGTGCTGGCGCCAACGTTCGATCAGCACCCTTGCCTCCTGCAGCGTGTAGAAGATCTCCCCGTTGAGCAGCTCATCGCGCAGCTTGCCGTTGAAGCTCTCGTTGTAGCCGTTCTCCCAGGGCGACCCCGGTTCGATGAACAGTGTTTTCACGCCAACCCGCGGCAGCCATTCCCGCACCGTGATGGCAGTAAACTCACTGCCATTGTCAGACCGGATGTGATCAGGCGGTCCAGGGTGACGAAGCTGGGCGCCGAGGCCCCGCGTTCGATGGCGCGGACCGCCGTCTCGGAGCGGTCGATCCGCTCGGCAAGGTCAGCCTGGGTCAGGCCGCGCCGCTTGCGCAGGGCGCGGACCAGAAGACCGACTTCCCGGGCGAGGGCGATGGTGGGCATCGGCGTCTAGGCCAGTATGAGAGGGTCTGGCGTCCAGCGGCGCACTGGGCCGACGCGCTGCCCGGGATTGGCCAGCCGCTCCAGATCGATCAGGGCGGCTTGCAGCCATTCACGGTCCTCGTACATGTAGACCCGCGCCCCGCCGCGCCGTGAGGCGATGACCCCAAGGGCGAGCTTGGCGTGGATGCCCGCCACGGTGTGGGCCGGTACGGCAACGGCCTCGCGCACCGCATCGGCATAGCGTCCATGGGTTTCCCAGCAGTGCAGCCAAGCCTCCGGGTGCGTGTCCCGGAAAGGCCGGTATGGAATATCAAGGCGCAGCTCTCTAGCCTCGCGGAGGCGGGCGCGCAGCCGCCGCGCCCGGGCGTTTTGGTTACGATAGCGTTCGGCCACCGCGATGCGGCGGAACAACTCGGCATCGGGGTTGGGATCGGCGCTGAGCAAGGTCGGAACCGGCAGGGCGGCCAGCGCCTGGAAAAGCGGAAATGCCATTGCCGGGGCGGCGACGCTGCCGGCCAGCATGGCCCGGCGCGAAAGTCCTGTGCTAAGGGTATAGTCAGCCATGACCGGACTCCTTCGAAGTCGGGTTGTGGTCAGGCGCGGGAGGGTGTTGGCGCATCCTCTCGTGCCGCTTGTTTGCCTTTCGGTTGTATCCATCAGGCAAGCTATCTAGCGTGCCTCAGGCTAAATAGTCAGTGACTCCATGTCAAACAAAAATTTTCATTATAAAGATATGTCCTTTTCTCCAAAGCAATGCCACGCCGCTAGAGGGCTACTCAACCTATCCCAGTCGGAGGTTGCAGAACCGGCTCATGTCACTGCTGCGACACTCTCTCAATTTGAGCGATACGGAAAGGCGCCAGGCTACAATAATCTCCAGGCGATTCGGGCCACCTTGGAGACCGCCGGCATCGCGTTCATTCCTGCGAACGGCGGAGGGCCGGGTGTCCGCCTGCGTGAGGTGCGGAGTGGGTTTGGTACCAGCGAAACGCTGTTTTTTCCGGACCTGTGCCGGGCGGCCCGCAATATATTGAACATGTCGCAGTGGGATCTCGCTGAAGCCGCTGGAATTGCACGGTCGACGGTTGCCGAGTTCGAGCGTGGCGCGCGGGTGCCGACCTCCAATAATCTTCAGGCAATGCGTGACGCCCTGGAAGCTGCCGGCGTCGCGTTCATCGAAGCCGATAGTTCCGCCGGGCCCGGTGTTAGGCTGCGGAAGTGATGCTCGAAAGATTGAAACCTACCAACGAGAGATTTTCATACCCTGTGCACCTGCGGTGCGGAAAACTAGCTGGGGCCATCTCGGCAAAGGGTTGTCCGAAACGGCTTTCGCTTCCCCGTTGCCGATTACGCTGGCGCCGGTTGCCGTTTACAGTGCGATCAGGGTGCCTAGAGCAGATCCCGGGCGGATGGAATCGCCGGAGGCGATCCATCGACCGGGTGAATCTGCTCTAACTGTTTGATGGCGATCGGATTCACATGTTTTGGCGCAACCACGAAGTGGTTCCGTCAAAACATGATCCGATCCAGCAAAACCGGTTTCATAACAAAGCGTTGAGCCAGCCGGGCGCTGTAATCATCTTCTCTGAGCGATTTTAGCAGTTGGGTGAAGAGGTAGGACTGCCGGGAAACTCCTGTGGGTAGTGACTGAAGTCGACCCGAAGCAGCCGCTCTGCTTAACTGACGTGAACGGCCGGTTTGCGGACTTTGCTGTCATTCTACGGAGGCAGCTGAATGTCAGCTCTTGGGGCGCTCACTTAGTGATTTCGATGTCGTTAGTTTTGGTCCAGTGGTCAAATGCCACGACGATTTTACCATCCTCAAAGACAGGGAAACGGCGAGGTTGCTCAGGAGGTCAAGCGAACAGCTTCGATAAGAGGGTATACATTCCGGTAAGCAGGCGTTCTTATCGTTTACGCGCAAACCCACGGCGAGCTCTATTCGACTATTTCTACATCACAAACTATGTCGACTTTCGCCTTCGCAACGTACTTTGCAAAGAGTCAGGAGCGCAAAGTGGTTTGGTGTGCGACCCCAAGGGCAACGGCTCCAGTGGTTTCTCAGGCCTTTTGCACATTCGCGTGTGACTGTTAAGCAAAAGATACCCAGCGAACACAATCAAAGCGGCGCCGACGATTGAGAATCCTTGTGGCACTTCGTTGAACGCAAAGTAGCCGATAAAAACAGCGCCAATCAGTTCCAAGTAGACCAGTGGCGACAAGGATGACACGTCGGCAAATCGAAAGGCGGCGATCGCGAGGACGTGACTGGCCGCAGAAAGTCCACCAAGGCCGACAAAAAACGTCAGATCTTCCCATGTCGGTGTGGACCAGGACAGGAGGGCTTGGGGTGTCAGCAATATCGTCCCTACGACACATTGAAACGCCAGCGTTTCGATCAGATCGCTGGCTGTTGACGCATGCCGTGTGGCAACGAGATAGAGCGCAAAGAACAGACCGGCGCCGAGTGCCAGGAGAATGCCCGGCTCGATCACGGTTCCGGGTTGCAGGATGATGATCGCCCCGGCGAAGCCGAGGACAAGGCTGACAAATCTCCGGCGCGTTAAGCGTTCCTTCAAAATGATAACGGAAAGGGCGACCGCAATGATGGGTCCAACAAAGTAGGCACTGACGGCCGTCGCCAGCGGAATGCGCGCTATCGAAAGAAAGTAGAGCGTCATCGCCGCGACAAGACAGACCGTTCGCGCTACATGCGACTTTCGGCGTTCCCTCGGGAGGAAATGCCGACCTCGCAAGATCGCGGCAGCCGGAAGAACGATCGCGCTGGCGACCGCGTAGCGTGCCCAGGAAAGGAAGAACGGTGAGTAGTCGGCACTGAGATATTTTGCGATCCCGTCCACGATTGGAATCAAAAGCATCGCAAGAGCCATGAGTGCGATGCCCTTCGCTGGTTGACTGGAAATCGCCGACCCGACGGGTGCCATCCTTGCCACTCCTACCGATACCCGGTCGTGTCGGCAGGTTTTCCTGCATCCTGCACTTCCGGGACGTATCGCCAAGCATCCGGCTGGCTGCCATCCGTGTCGGTGAAGCCGTAAATCTGCGCCAGACCGCCGCTCGAAAGCGACTGGCCGTTCCACCGCGCGCTCTCCGGGTCGGCTGCCAAAGCTGCAACGGCCCGACCGACGTACGCCGGGCTTTCGGAAATCGCAAAATGCGGCACCTTGTCAGTTGCATCTCGCCAGGTCGCCTCCGTCACATCGAAAGCATCCAGCATGGCTTCGGAGCGAAGCCAGCCCGGCGTCAACGCCACCGCCGTCCCACCATGGGGTTTCAGTTCGTGGGCCAGAGAAAAAGCCATGCGGTTCACTGCTGCCTTGGCAAGATCGAAGAAGAAAGACACGCGATAGTTGGCGGCGTTGTACTCGTCGGTTCCGTCAGTCACTTCGACAACCAGAGCTCCCGGACGTTCGATCAGCAACGGCAACGCAAAATGCCCGGTAATAGCGTGAGTATCGACGGCCAGCCGCAGAGTTCGCAAACCATAGTCGAGATCACTCTCCCAAAGCGTCTTGTTCCATTCCATCCGGGTCGCCCCCCAGATATCGTTCACCAGAATGTCCAGTTGGCCCTGCTCTGACCGGAGCCTGTCGACCAGTGCCTTTACCTCCGAGGGGATGAGATGATCGACCCTGACGGCAATGCCAACGCCACCAGCCTGATCGACAAGCGCGGCGGTTTCCTCGATGGTTTCGGGCCGGTCCATCTCGGATCGGCTTTCAGTTGTCGAACGTCCCGTTACATAGACCGTGGCCCCGGCACGCCCCAACTCTGTCGCGATCCCTCTGCCTGCGCCGCGTGTTCCGCCTGCCACCAAGGCAATTTTGTTTCTCAGCGGCTTTTCCATGTCTTGTTCTCCTCCACGGTCGTTTCGACCACGTTGCGTTGTGGGCTAGTTACTGTCATTATGCACTTTGATAGACACAGGGTATATAGCCACGGGTTACTGGTCAAATGAAATTAGACAGTTACATAGATGCCGGTATTCTCGCTTCCGTTGGATTCGCAAACAAACTCACCCCCGGCTATGCCTGCGGAAGGCCGGTCGCCGAGATCGATGTGCTACAAGCCGTCCGGCAGGTTGTTGCGGTAGACCCTCCTTCTGTCGCAGCCGTGTCGGAGAATGATGCAGACGGCTTCGTGGCGTTGGCGCAACGACTGCGTGCGATATTCGTCGGTATTGACGGAGGTGACATCGATGACGCGGCAGAATTGCTGAACGATATCCTGTCGGAGCATCCAGCGACCCCCTATCTGGCAAAGGAAGAGGGGTTCTGGCACCTTCACCACCATCCTGCGAATGCTGCCGTTCTGCCAATGTGGACCGCGATTTGTGCCGAGGGACTTGCCCGGATGATCGGCACGCAGAATGCGAATCGTCTTGGCATCTGTATGGCGGATAACTGCGACCGGGTTTTTGCAGACACATCAAAAAACGCCACCCGACGGTTTTGCTCGTCAGCCTGTCAGAACCGTACCAAGACGGCTGCTTTCCGCGCCAGAAAACGCGAAGCGGCGGTGACCGAAAACAAACCCTGATAAGCGGCAGCTTTTGACCGCGATCCTGCCACCCAGACAATGACGGCAAAGTGCGCTTCGCCGATTTGAGAGATTGGCACGGCAAATGACTGCAATACGGGTGGTCTGTGACCGTCCGGTAAAGGCGCTCTGGCGCTGTACCGGTGGTGCCTGTTGGGCTCTATCCTGCCATTCGCTGCACAACGCACGAACTACCGCTCCTGGCCGGACACGGCCATAGGCGTCGAATTCATCGCACAAGCGGTGAACCTCCCCTACATACCGATGCCGGGCCCACGTTTGCGGCCCAACTCCCAGGAGATGCCGCTGCCCCGGATGACACCCGAGACTTGCCGGCCCAGGGCCTTCTCGATGACCGGCCGCCGGGGAACCAGTATGAACTCCCGCGAGCGCTCCACCAGCGCATCCTTGCGCCGTCTAAAGGTGTCGGCGACATAGCACTCCTTGCGGCGGACTTGTGCACGCCAATTGCCTGAGGCTAGTTTCGTGATCGATGGCATCCCTGTGCACTCCGTCTCCGCGTGTGCGCTACCTGTGCCCAGGGAGATCAAAAGAGGTCCAAACCTGTGCAATTTGAGCTATTTTGAGGTGCACAGGTCCACGGCCTGGTCCCTTGAAGGGTAGTATAAACAGTTGAAAAATAAAGAACATTTATTGTCCGTGGCGCCCATGATGGACTGGACGGATCGGCACGAGCGGGCCTTTCTGCGGACCATCAGCCAGCGCGCGCTGCTCTATACGGAGATGGTGACGACCGGTGCCATCCTGCATGGCGACCGCGACCGTTTCCTTGCCTTCGACGATGTCGAGCATCCCGTAGCGTTGCAGCTCGGCGGGTCCGATCCGGACGACCTGGCCGCCTGCGCGCGCGAAGGCGCGTTGCGCGGCTACGATGAGATCAATCTCAATCTCGGCTGTCCCAGCGACCGGGTGCAGCGCGGCCGTTTCGGCGCCTGCCTGATGACCGAGCCGGATCTCGTGGCCGACTGTGTGGCGGCGATGATCGGTGCTGTCGATATCCCGGTGACGGTGAAAACCCGCATCGGCGTCGATGAGCAGGATTCCTATGAGGCCCTGCAGGCCTTCGTCGAAACCATCGCGGCCGCCGGCTGCCGTTCTTTCACCATTCATGCCCGCAAGGCCTGGCTGAGCGGTCTCAGTCCCAAGCAGAACCGCGAGGTGCCGCCGCTGCGCTACGAAGTGGTTTACGCCCTGAAGCGCGACTTCGCGGATCTGGAGATCGTGTTGAACGGCGGGGTACAGACTCTGGAGGAGGCCGAGGCCCACCTTCAACAGGTCGATGGCGTGATGATCGGACGGGCCGCCTATCAGACACCCTATATCCTGGCCGAGGCGGATCGCCGCATTTTCGATGAGCCGGTTGCGCCGCGCAGCCGCGAACAGATCGTCGAGGATTTTCTGCCCTATGTGGAGCGACAGCTTTGCCTGGGCGTGCCCTTGAAGTCCATCACCCGGCACATGCTGGGTCTCTTCAACGGTCTGCCGGGGGCGCGGGCCTGGCGGCGTCATCTTTCGGAAGAGGCGCATCTGCCGGGCGCCGGCCCGGAAGTTGTTCTGGCGGCACTGGCACGCTGGCAGGAAGCCGGACAGAAACGGCAGGCGGCCTAAGACGCCATGACCGAGGACAAGAAGCGCGGTTTCGCCGGCGGCCTGACCGACTATGGCGACCCGGATTTTGCCGCCTACCTGCGCCGTTCTTTCGCACGCTCCATGGGATATTCCGACGAGATGCTGGGCCGCCCCATCGTCGGCATTACCTGGACGGCCAGCGGTTTCAACAACTGCCACCGCGGCGTGCCGGAGCTGATCGAGGCGGTAAAGCGCGGCGTCCTGGCCGGCGGCGCCCTGCCGCTGGACTTTCCCGTCACCTCCCTGGGCGAGGTCTACCTGAACCCCACCAGCCTGCTCTACCGCAACCTCATGGCCATGGATGTCGAGGAGATGATCCGGGCGCAGCCGATGGACGCGGTGGTGCTGGTCGGCGGCTGCGACAAGACCCTGCCGGCCCTCATCATGGGCGCGATCTCGGCCGCGAAACCGGCCATCGTGCTGGCGACCGGGCCCATGTCGACCGGCCGTCACAAGGGCGAGCGCCTGGGTGCCTGCACTGATTGCCGCCGCTTCTGGGCGCAGTACCGCGCCGGCATCATCGACGACAAGCAGATCCACGAGATCGAGGGCAATCTGGCGACGACCCAGGGTACCTGCGCTGTCATGGGCACCGCCAGCACCATGGCCATCCTGGCTGAGACTCTCGGCCTTATGCTGACCGGCGGGGCCGCGGTTCCGGCGGTGCATGCCGACCGGTTGCGTCAGGCCGAAGCCAGCGGCCTGCGGGCGGCCGGGCTGGTCGGCAGCGATCTGACCTTCGACCGCCTGATCACGCCGGCGTCGGTGGAAAATGCCCTGCGCGTTCTCCTGGCGATCAGCGGCTCGACCAATGCGGTGGTGCATCTGGCGGCGATCTTCGGGCGTCTCGGCCTGGAACTGGACCCGGACCTTTTGAACCGGATCAGTGACGAGACCCCGGTGCTCGTCGACCTGAAACCGACCGGCGCCCATTATATGGAGGATCTGCATGCCGCCGGCGGTGCGCCCGCCGTGTTGCGGGCCCTGCGCGACAGCCTGCATCTGGATGTCTGCGGTGTCACCGGCAAGACGCTGGGCGCCCTGCTCGACGAGAGTGATCCCTGGGTCGATCCGGCGGTGGTGCGTCCGCTCGACGATCCCATCTCGCCGCAGGGCGGTCTGGTCGCCTTGAGCGGTTCCCTGGCGCCCAAGGGGGCGATCCTGAAGCGCGCGGCGGCCAGCCCCGACCTCTTCGAGCGGGAAGGCCGCGCCGTCGTCTTTACCTCGCTGGACGATCTGGCGCGGCGTATCGATGATCCCGATCTGGACGTGACGCCGGACGATTTTCTGGTGCTGCAGAACGCCGGTCCGCTGGCCAGCGGCATGCCGGAGGCCGGCTATCTGCCGATTCCCGCCAAGCTTGCTCGGGCCGGGGTGAAGGACATGGTGCGCATTTCCGATGCCCGCATGAGCGGCACCGCCTTTGGCACCATTATCCTGCATGTCTCGCCGGAGGCCGCGCTTGGCGGGCCGCTGGGCCTGGTGAAGCAGGGCGACCGCATCCGCCTTTCGGTGGCCGAGCGGCGCCTCGACCTGCTGGTGGCCGAGGATGAACTGGCCCGCCGCCGCGCCGCTTTTCAGCCGCCTGCCGGGATCGACGGCACCAGGGGTTGGCGCAAGCTGTGGCGCGATCATGTGCTGCAGGCCGAACAGGGTTGCGATCTGGATATCCTGCGGGCTGTTTCGGGAAAGGACCGATCCGCATGAGACTCGCGGAAAGGACCTGGCCAGAAGTCGAGGCCTATCTGAAGACGTCGCCGGGCACGATCTCGGTCAGCGTTCCCACCTTCACCGCGCTGGCCTGCGACGTACTGACATCCCTGGCAAGCCAGGGTTTCGCCCGTGTTTACATCCTCAACGGTCATGGCGCCAACATCGCGCCGCTCCAGGCGGCCATCGATGTGCCGCCCCCCACAACAGGAAAGCCCATGTCTCTGATCAGAAAATATCAGGAAAAAGACGTCGAGACGCTGATCGAGGTCTGGTTCAAAGCCAGCCGGCTCGCACATCCTTTTCTGGAACAGGATTTCCTCGAGCAGGAGAAGGAAAACATCCGCAAGCTCTATCTGCCGAATGCCGAAACCTGGGTGGCGGAGCGAGAGGGTCAGATCGTCGGTTTCGTCGCCCTTCTGGAAAATGAAGTCGGGGCCCTGTTCGTCGACCCGGATTATCACGGCCAGAAAATCGGCAAGGCACTGATGGACAAGGCCGTTGCGGAGCGCGGGGCGCTGGTGCTCGACGTGTTCAAGGAGAACCCGATTGGCCGGCGCTTTTATGAGCGCTATGGCTTTCGCCAGGATGATGAGCACCGGCACGAGGCTACCGGCCAGCCCTGTCTGCGCCTGTCCTATTCGCCGAGCTGAGAAGGCCGGCCGCTCCGCTGGAGAGACCAGGGCTCGGTCAGGTCACCTTCGTGTGCAGTTCGCCGACACCCTCGATATGTCCTTCCAGAACGTCGCCGCGCTGTACCGGGCCGACGCCCGACGGCGTGCCGGAGAGGATCACATCGCCGGGTGCCAGGGTGAACAGGCCCGAGAGATAGGCGATCATCTCCGGCACCTTCCAGATGAGCTGGTTCAGGTCGCCTTCCTGGCGGATTTCGCCGTTGACCTTCAGCCAGACCGCGCCGCTGTCGGGATGGCCGATCTCGCTGGCCGGCATCAGGGCGCTGCAGGGGGCCGAATGCTCGAAGGCCTTGCCGATTTCCCAGGGCCGGCCGGCCTTCTTGCACTGGCCCTGCAGGTCGCGCCGGGTCATGTCGAGGGCGACGCCGTAGCCCCAGACATGGTCCAGGGCGTCCGCCACGGCGATGTTTTTGCCGCCCTTGTGCAGCGCCACGGCCATTTCGATCTCATGGTGGACGTCGCTGGACTTGTCGGGATAGGGAAAGTCCCCACCGTTGACCACCAGGTTGTCGGGATTCTTCTGAAAGAAAAAGGGGTCTTCGCGGTCCGGATCATGGCCCATCTCGATGGCATGGGCGGCATAATTGCGTCCGACGCAGTAGACCCGGTGGATCGGGAACAGGCTGTCGCTGCCTCTTACCGGAAGGGTCGCGGTCGCGGGCGGTTGGATCGCAAAGGTCGCTTTCATTGTTTCTCCAATCAGAAAGGCTATTGCCTGGCGGCAGCATAGTAGTCGAGCTTTCGCTCCAGCCAAGCCAGTACTTCATTGAGCGTGAAGGCAAAGGCGAAGAGGACGAAGAGCAGGGCCCAGAAATGCTCCATCAGGAAACGTGAGGAATAGAGTTCGAAGAGCTTGCCGAAGCCGATGATGGAAACCAGCAACTGGCCGATGACCACGCCTTTGACGGCGCGGATCATGCCCAGCCGGATACCGGCGAGGATCTCCGGCAGGGCGGCGAGCAGATAGATCTTGCTGAAGGCCTGCCAGCGGCTGGCGCCGAAGCAGCGGGCCATTTCGACAAGCGAGGGCGAGATCGCCCGCACCCCGGCGCGGGCGTCGAGCACGATGATCCAGACGGCGAAGAGCACCACGGTCATGATGATTGTCGTCTCGCCCAGGCCGAAGATCACCATGATGACCGGTACCAGGGCGGTCAAAGGGGCCGAGAGGAAAAGGTTCACCCAGGGCAGAAAGATGCGGTCGGCAATAATCGAGCGGCCCATCAGCACGCCGAGCGGCACGCCCAGTCCGATGGCTATGAGGTTCCCCAGCAGGAAGGCCTTGGCGGTGATCCAAAGGGCAGAGGCGAAAGAGGCGGTGGGCACGATCTCCGCCATCCGCTCGAAGATCGCCGAGAGCGGGGGGATGATGAAGCTGGCGCCGCTTTGGCCGACAACCTCCCAGAGCGCGGCCCAGAGGAATAGCGAACAGAACAGCGGGACGCGGATTTTGCCGATGGTCATCGCGTCCTCCTAATCAAGGTACTGCCGCAGGCTCTGCCAGATCTCCTCGACGGTATCGAGGTAGACCGGATTGCGGCGGATTTCTTCGGTGCCGCCGTCGCGGGGAATGGCCGGCTCGACGATGGAGGAAACACGGCTGGGCCGGCGCGAAAGCAGCACGATACGGTCGGACACGTAGACCGCCTCTTCGATGCTGTGGGTGACGAAGATGAAAGTCTTGCGTTCCTGGGCCACCAGTTGGAGGAGATCTTCCTGGAACTTGCGCCGGGTCTGCTCGTCGACGGCGGAGAAGGGCTCGTCGAGCAGCAGAACCTTGGCATTGACCGCCAGGGCGCGGGCCAGGCCGACGCGCTGGCGCATACCGCCGGAGAGTTCGTGGGGATAGGCATGTTCGAAACCTGCCAGACCGACCTGGATGATGTACTTCTCCGCCACCGCTTCGCGCTCGGAGCGGGCAACACCGCGCAACTCCAGGCCGAAGCCCACGTTGCGCAGGACGCTGGCCCAGGGCATCAGGGCGAAGTCCTGGAACACAAAGGCGCGCTCCGGCCCCGGCCCGGTCACCGGGCGCCCGTCCACCTGCACGCTGCCCTGGCTGGCCGGCAGCAGCCCGGCGATAATCTTCAACAGCGTCGTTTTCCCGCAGCCGGAGGGGCCGAGCAGGGTGGTGAGCTGGCCTTCGGGAAAGTCGATGGAAACGCTGTTCAGGGCTTCGACCCCGCCGGGATAGACCTTGGAGAGGCTGTCGACCCGGACCATGGCCGCTGCGGATGCGCTGACGGTAGCAGCGACGGCGCTCATCGTGCGGCTCGCTTTTCGGGACGGAACATGGTGACCTCCAGGCGCTCCAGCGCTTCGATGAAAAGCACCGAGAAAACGATGATCGAAAAGATCGCGGCGTACATTTTCGGATACTCCGCGATCGACTGGTTGTAGGTGATGATATCGCCGATACCCGTGGGGGTGATCAGCAACTCGGCCAGAATGACGCCGATGAAGCCGGCGGCACAGCCCAGGCGCAGGCCGGCGAAGATGACCGGTGCCGCTGCGGGCAGAATGACCTTCCAAATGATCTGGCGCCGTGACCCCAGGAAAGAACGCCCCATCTCCAAGAGGGAGACCGGCGTGTGGCGCACGGCGTTCAGCGAATTCAGCACGATCACCGGCATGGCCATGATACAGACCGTCATCACCTTTGACGTCAGGCCGATGCCGTAAGCGAAGGTCAGGATGGGGATCAGGGCGGCCAGGGGGGCCGACTGGGCGATAATAAAAATCGGCGAAACCAGCCACTCGGCCAGGCGGTTGAGCCCCATGGTCACGCCAAAAGCAACGCCGATCGTTACCGAGGCCAGCAGGCCGATGACGAGCGGCTGCAGGGTAATCCAGAACGCCTCGATCAGGGTGCCGTCGGCAATCAGTCCGCCGAGAGCACCCATGGTTTCCAGGAAAGTCGGAAAGGCGGGGCTGATCGGCACCCGTCCCGCATACTCCCAGGCGGCCATGACGGTTACGATGGAGGCAAGGCGGAGAAAAAGCGGATGGGTCAGGATCCCAAGCCAGGCCGCCGGTCCGCCGCCGGCGGTCAGATGGCTCGGATTGCCGGCGGAGAGTGGCGGGCTGCCTGCCTCCGCCGGCGCCGCCGGTACAGGGTTTGAACGCTGCACGTTCCCGGCCTTCGCCCTAGAGGCCGAGCTTCTGCCTGGCGGCGTTCAGCGGACCAAGGTTCCAGTAGTCCTCGACGTTCAGGCTATCGGCCGGGCCTGCCATCTGGCCGGCCGCGGTATAGAATTCGAAGTCGGCTCTGGCTGCAGCGACGCCGCCGCCATCGGGATCAAAGAGCCCCTCTTTGGCGCCTTCGGTGTAGTAATCGACCACTTCGGCCAGGATTTCTTTCGGCTGGTCCGCCAGCAGGTTCCGTTTCACCCGCTCCTCTTCTATGACCGCCGGGTTTTCCTTCATCTCGTGCCACAGTTTCAGCAGTTCTTCGACGATGATGCCGACCGCCTCGGGGTGGTTTTCGATCCACTCGCCGCTGGCGAAGATCAATTCGTCGCTGGCCGGGTCGCTCAAGCCCGGCAGGATGTGAAACTTGTCACCGGCCAGGTTCATCAATTTGTTCTTGTTGGAAAGATCAACGATGGAGGCTTTGATCTGCCCCTTCATCATCGCGATGATGCGGTTCTCCGATCCCGGCACATAGCTGCGCGGACCGAATTCGATCCCCTCGCGCTTGGCGATGATGTTGCCGATGGCCTCCGTGCCGGTACCGCGGGCGTGGAAAGTGAAGGGTTCGCCGTTCAGGTCTTTCCAGGTCTTGTACTCGGTCGATGCCACGGGAAAGAAGACCAGGCGCGACATCTGGAAGACCACCTTCAGCGGCACCTTGCTCTTTTGTATGACCGAATAGGGCGTGCCCACGCCCAGGTCGGACTGTCCGTTGACGATCGACTGGATGGCCAGCTCTTCCTTGGCGAAAGAGGTCATTTCGTAGTCGACGCCGCGATCCTTGGCCCGTTCCAGAGCGATCACGAAGGCCAGAGTCTCGACGGAGACAACATCGCCGAGCGAGACGCGGATCTTTTCCGCTGCCTGGCCGGGCGCGGCGGCGATCAGTACGGCTGCTGCCAGAGTTACGGCGGCCGCGGCCTGCCTGAAGGGATTGAGGTAGCGCTGCATGGTTGTTCCTCCCGGTTTTGCTTCTTGTCGATCCGGCTGGGGCACATCGATCCATCGATAGCGCCGCACCAGACTGCGTGAGCTTGAGAGGATTTAACCAATATATGATTGGTTAGGCAAATACTTTATATTGGTCAAAGGATTTGACCCGGTAACGCGGTGACGGTTAGGTTTCCGCAAGTCTGACGCGATGGAGCACACATGGATCAGGGTCAGGGTGCCTTGACGCAGCTGCGGGCCTATCTGGCGCAGCGCGATCTGCCGGCCAACAGCCGCCTTCCGGCGGAGCGGGAGCTTTGCGACATCCTCGGCGTTTCACGCGGCGAGCTGCGCAAGGCGCTCGCCATCATGGAGGAGAATCGGGAGCTCTGGCGCCATGTGGGCAAGGGCACCTTCATCGGCAGCCGGCCGGTCGAGGAGTTCTCCAACATTGCCGCCATCGCGGAGTTGACCAATCCGCGCGAAGTGATGCAGGCCCGTCTTCTGATCGAACCCCAGATTGCCCGCGAGGCGGCCTTGAACGCCACCGCCGGCGATGTCGCCGAGATGCGGCTCTGCATGAAAATGTCCCGGGAGGCAAAGACCTGGCGGCAGTACGAGAACAGCGACAACGCCCTGCACCGCGCGGTGGCCGAGGCAACGCACAACACGGTCCTGGTGGCGCTCTTCGACACCCTGAATGCGGTGCGCCGCACCGTGGTCTGGGGGCGCCTGAGGTCCAAGGTCGACCGCCCGCCGTCGGATCACCATAGCTTTGCCGAGCACGAGGCGCTGGTGCGCGCTATCGAGGAGCGGGACATGGAGGCTGCCGGCCAGACCATGCGCCGCCATCTGTCCCATGTGCAGGGCAATCTCCTCGCCAGCAGCCAGGCCGCCGAGTAGCTGATTTAAGCTCGACTGACGTCGATGCGGTTCCGGCCCGCTCCCCCTCCCGGCCACCCACTAGGATAATCGCATGGGTGGCCGGGAGGGGGAGCGGGCCGGTGCCGTCTACTAGAAAAGAGTCTAGAAGAACCAGGACAGCCTTATTTCGACAAAGGAATCGTCTTCGAATCCGCTTAACAGGTCGTTCGAGTCGATGTTGTCGAAGACCTGGCCTTCGATTTCCAGGTTCAGGTTGTCGCTGAGGCGCCGTTCGAACTCGACGCTGAAGATCCGCTCTTCCTGATCGAGGTCCAGGATGACGCCGGCCAGAAGTTCGGTGTCCTCGACATCGTTCAGCGCCAGGCGCGTGCCCAGGAAGATGTCGTCTTCAAAGGGTGTGGCCGGCGTTCCGCTGTCGCGCCCGTCATGCAGGTACTCGGCCAGCAGGCCCAGGTCGGTATTGCTCTCAAAGGCGCCGAAGAAGGTGTACTCGAACCCTCCGACGGCGGCGAAGAAGCGGTCGCCGTCATGACCGTCGCGGGTCAGTGCCTCCAGCTTCAGAAGCCAGGGGCCGGTGGTGTACTGGGCGTCCAGGCTGGTCTGGTGGATCAGGTCATAGCGCTGCCGCAGGAAGGCATTGCCATCGGAATCCACTGTGGGGATGAGCTGCGGTTCGCGGCTGGTGCCGTAGAAATGCGCCAGCCCGAAATCCCAGTCGCCGATGGTCTGGGAGTAACGCAACGCGAAATCGACATGCCACTCTTCGGCGCTTGATTCATAGGAAGGATCGTCGTCGATGGGCAGGGCGCCGCGCAGCCGCGCATCGTCGTCGGGAAAGGTACGCTCGCGAAAGCCCGGCAATACGAAAAAACTGAGTGTTCCCCAGTCGCGCAGCAGGTTCAGGTTGGCCATCGGCTGGCCCAGCTTGTCTTCCTGATCCGGGCTTTCGACAAGATCGGTCTGGTTGACGATGTCGATCAGGTGGCGCGATTCGGCAACGCCCCAGAACACCTTGCTGACACCCAGGACAACGTCCCAGTCATCGGCCTGACGATACCAGTTCAACTCGCGGATATCGACGTGGGTGCGGTTCTCATCGTCGGCATCCAGCCGCAGGAAGGGCACGAAGGTGATGCGGTCGTCCCGGCCGTTCCAGCGGTAGCGCAGTTCCGGCTGGATCACCAGGGAGGGCGAGATGTGGCTGTTGTTCTGTCCGGGGAACTGGGCCTTATCCGGAAAGATCCGGGTTTCCCCGGCGACGAAGCCGGAAAAGTCGAAGTCCTGCGCCGGCGCCGACAAGCCGGTCATGCACAGCATTCCGGCGGCGGCCAGGACAGACCGCCGCGCTGTTCCCCCCCGATGCATTCTCACCGCAGCCGCTTCAGGCGGTTGGGATTGAAATCGCTCTCGTTCACCCCGACCCGCAGCTCCCACTCGTCGAAAGTCAGGCGGGTTGTCTTGCCGGTCTGGTGGTTCACCATGTACTGATCGTCGGCACGCCAGTACTGGCCGAGGTATTGGTTGTACCGGCTCAGCGTCAGGGTCTTCAGCAGAGAATCCTTGCGGTCATAGAAGTCGATCCTTATGGGCCGATACTCCTGCTGATCGATCCAGGTGACCTGTCGTGCGTAGCCGGAGTTCTCATAGCGCGGGAAGCGTTCGATCACGAAGCAGGCCAGGCCGTCCGCCGCCTCGCCGCAGGCTTCGTCGCGCAGCCAGCGGTAGTCGTACTTGTCGACCTCCTGGGACAGCAGGTCCTCATAGGCGAATTCGCTGCCGACAAAGGGGCCGGACTTATTGGCCGAAGAGATACGCTTCACCCGCTTCAGGGCCGGCAGGTAGAGCCATTGGTCGTCGGGATCGAGGATCTTGGTGAAACTCAGGAAGGCGGTGCCCTCGATATCGCGGGGATGATCGAAGACGACCAGGGACTTGTCGCCCTCCGCGCGCTCCGGCACCTCCAGGGTCAGGATGCGCAACTCGCGTGTGCTGCTCTGGCCCTGCTTGTTGGTCAACTCCATCTTCAAAAGCGAGGAACTGTCACCGAAACCCAGGTCACGGCGATCCACTTCCTCGGCGATGGCGAGGCCTTTTTCTTCCGGCGTTTCGCCGAAGGCCGAGGTGCTGGCGGCGGCCAGCATCACCAGCGTTACGGCCAGCAGGACCTTGTTATTCTCCAGCTTGAGGAAGAGCTTTCGGTTCATCCGCATGCTTTTTCTCCTTGTCGATCGCGAGCAAGAGGGGGGGCAGAAGCAGGAAGTCGGCGACCAGCGCCGCGAAAATCGCCAGGGCGGTCAACAGCCCCAGGCTCTGGTTCAGTTCAAAGGCAGACAGCGCCAGGGTGCCGAAGCCGGCGACGAGGACTGCCGAGGTTACCGAGAGCGCCCGGCCCACCGTGGCAAAGGCATAGCGCACGGCATCTTCGGGACTGGCGCCGCGCTCGCGGCGGGCGCGTAGGTATTTGCTGAGGAAATGCACGGAGTCGTCGACGATGATGCCCAGGCTGGTGGCGGCGACGACGGAGGAGGCGAGACCGATCTCACCGACCAGCAGGCCCCAGATGCCAAAGGCCATGACGGCGGGGATGACATTGGGAATGATGCTGAGCAAACCGACTCTCAGGCTGCGTAGCGCGATGATCAGTGACAACGATATCAGCACCAGGGCCAGGCCGGTTCCGGTCAGCATGGAGATGATGTTGCGTTCCGAGATATAGGCGAACATGACGAAGGGGCTGGTCGCCTCGGTGACGGAGGCCGGGATGTTGGCGGCGATCCAGGCCTCGGAGTTCTGCTTCAGTACCCTGGCTTCACGGGTGGTCATGTTCTCAAGGGTGGCCAGAAACCGCAGCGATGACTTGTCGACGTTGATCTGGTTGTTCAGGTCCAGCCCGTAGGGCAGCGACATTTCGAAGAGCAGCAGATACTGTGCCGCCAGGTTGCGCTCGTCGGGCAGGCGGTACCAGTCCGGATCGTCGCCGTGCATGTTCTTGTTCAGGCGGCGAAAGATGTCGGTGATGGTTTGCACGTGAACCACGCCCGGCTGTTCACGCAGCCAATCGGAAAAGGCATCGACCTTGGTCAGGTATTCGGGCTCGCTGATGCCGCCCTCTGCGGCGGCGGGCAGGGAGAACTCGATCTGGTAGATGCCGGAGAGGTTCTCCATGGCAAAGTCGGTGTCGGTGCGGAACTGAATGCTGGGGTCAAAATAGTTGACGAACTGGTCGTTCAGTTCGATGCGCGGTATCCAGACCGCCAGGGCGATCACCAGGGCGGTCATGCCGTAGAGCAGGGGTTGGCGCCGCCGCAGGACGAACTCCGCCAGCCGCTGCATCAGATCGTTGCTGCCCGTGGTCTGCCGCTTCACCCGCAGCGGCACCACGGCGAGGAAGGCCGGCAGGAAGGAAACCGAATAGATCCAGGCGGCGATCACGCCCATGGCGGTGATGTTGCCGAGATCGCGAAACGGCGGCGCGTCGCTGAAGTTGAGAGAGAGGAAGCCGATCGCCGTGGTGAGGGAGGTCAGGAAGATCGGGTTGAAGTTCACCCGCAGGGACTCGATGATGGCCTCACGCTTGCTGGCGCCCTGGCGCATGGCGTGGAGCAGCGTTACCAGCAGATGGATGCTGTCGGCTACCGCGAGGGTCAGGATGATGGTCGGTGCGGTGGAAGAGGGCGGGGTGAGGTTGATGCCCAGCCAGCCGGTCAGCCCCATGGCGGTGCCGGCCGAGAGGCCGACGACCAGAAGCGTCGCGATGGTTCCTGCGATGGAGCGCAGGAAGATCAGCAGACCGGCGATGATGATGCCGTACATGATGGGGATGAGGGTGGCGAGATCGGCGAAGCTGGCCTCGCTGAAGGCATTGTTCAGGGCCACCAGCCCGGTCACCGCCACGGTGATGTCGGGGTGCCTTTCCCGAAACGCCTCGACAATCTCACGCGCTGCCGCCATGGCGACCGGCACCTCGGATTCGCTCTCGCCCGGCAGGGTCAGGGTCACGTTGACACCAGTGGTGCGGGCATCCGGCGCGATCAACCGGTTGATCAGCAGCGGCTCGCCGAGGGCGGTCGCCCGGATTGCGGCGATCTTTTCAGTTGTAAGACCGGCCCGTGCGGGGACCAGATCCTCGACCGTCAGGTCGTCGCCCTGGGCATAGCTGTGCTGGAAGTTGGTGATCGAGTCGACGCGGCGGGAGAAGGGTAGCTGCCAGGAAGCCTCGGTCAGTTCCCGAATGGCGCCAAGCATTTCCGGGGTAAAAACTTCGCCGTCCCTGGGCTGCAGGACGAAGAGGATGTTGTCATCCTTGGTGTAGATCTGCTGCATCGATTCGAAGGCTTTGAGCTGCGGGTTTTCCTTGCCGAAGAAGACCCGGTAGTCCGTTGAAAAGCCCAGGAACTGGCCGCCGCTGCCCAGAGCCACCGCCAGGGCGACGCTGCCCAGGATAACCAGCCAGCGCAGCCGGATGATCAGTTCCGCATAGGAAACGATCCAGCCTCCGGACATCGATTTCCCGCTCAAACCCTTGGATTTCGACATAATCGCAGCCCCGTTGTCGCCTAAGTCCGGATGATTGTGATAGCTTTAGAAATCTGCTATGTATGTAAACTACACCGTTCAGTTTACATAGGAATGTGAACCCGAAGTCAAGCGGTTGATGATGGCTGACAGTGCGATAGGTGACAGAATGCTGACGGAGACGGCTGCCGATGCCGATGAAACGCTGTCTCCGAAGCGAACGGCGATTATTGAGGCGGCGGCCGATTTGTTTCTGCATTCCGGCTACGGCACCGTGTCGATGGATGCCATTGCCGCCAAGGCGGAAGTCTCGAAACGCACGGTCTACAGTCATTTTCCCGGCAAGGACGTGCTCTTTGCCGCGGTGATGATGAGCCACTGCAACCGGGTTGCCGGCATCGACTGCCTGGAACTCGATCCGGAGGCCGACCCCTTTGCAGTGCTCTGTGATCTTGGGAATCGTTTTCTGGGGCTGGTCACCTCTGCGGAGGCCATAGCCCTGTTCCGCACGGTGGTGTCGGAGACCGAGCGCTTTCCGGAACTGGGCCAGACCTTCTTTCAGTGCGGCCCGCTGCGCTGGGTGGAGAACCTGACGCCCTATCTGACGGAGATGAACCGGCGCGGGCGCCTCGACATGCCCGATGTCGGGGACGCGGCTTCGAAGCTTTTACATATGCTGAAGGATCCGATGCATATGCGCTGTACGCTGGGCGTCCAGGAGGCGGCAAGCGAGGCCGAAATCGCCGCCCATGTTGAAGCCACCGTGGCCGACTTTCTGAAGCTCTACGCGCCGGCCTGAACCGGTTTACTGGTGGATCGTCCCTTCGGGCCGGAAGGCGTGAAACACGAAAGCGAAGGTCACGTCGTAGGGGACATCGACCGTTCCGTCGCCCGCCTTGCGCTGCACCACCACATTGCCGACTTCGCGGCCTTCGGCGATGCTGCGGGTGTCGAGCGCCGAGTTTTGGCCGGGTTCCCAGGTCAGCAGCAGATCGCCGCTTTCGATTTTTCCCTTTTCCCGCAGCAGGTCCAGCGCCCAGGCCTCTGCGCCGACGGCAATCACCCGTTTCATGGGCGCGATCCCCACCGGCATTTCGCCGTTGTAGAGGAAGGGGCGGTCGAGCGTGTCATAGCCCACATAGGGGTTTGCGCCGTAAGGCCGCAGGCCGGGGTTGTTGGGGATCAGGACCCGGCCGTCGGGGAAACGCGCGGCGAACCTGCTCCAGGATTCCAGGCGGGCCGGCACGATCTTCAGGCGCGTCCCCGTCCGTTCCCCCACGATGGCTTCGCCGAGGAACTGCTGCCACCAGCTCTCGGACTTGCGGTCGTACATCACCAGGTCGGAATTGCGCAGCTTGCCGGTGGTGCCGAACTCGGTGACCTCGCCCTCAACGCTGCGCTCGAAGACGACGGCGGAGTTGCACAGCGGACAATAGGTCACGGCGACCGCCACACCGCCGACGGTATCGTTGACGATCTCGTGCCATGTCAGGATGCGTAGGGGATAGGCCCGGGCATCGCCGTTGATCGAAAGACCGACCACCGGCTCGCTTGCCGACAGGTCCGTCACCTTGGCAACGTCAACGAACTGCGGCTGGTCGATGGAGGGAATGCCGTCTTTGGGCGGGCCGCCGCTGAGGATCTCATCAAAGACGACGGAGGCCTGAGAGAAATCGGTATCCGGCCACTCCCGGGCCCAGCGCTCTGGATTGGCAAGGGCCGCAACGCTGATCAAACACAACGCGGCGGGAAGAAGCGCGGCGAAACCGAAAGCGGTCAGCCGGCGCGGGCGGGTGTTGCGCAGCTTTGACATGGCCCGAGCATGACCGCAAACCTGCGGTCCGGACCAATCAATTTCACTTGAGGAGGGAGGGGGCGGGTGGGAGCTTCTAGAGCAGATCCTGATCGGATGGAATCGCCGGAGGCGATCCATTGATCGGGTGAATCTGCTCTAACAGGCTGCTGAAAAAGTCTGACGTATAGGGTTTTGGGCCTTGGTTTGAGGTCAGCCCCCTATGATGGTGGTTTTGGGTGCTGGTCTATCCCGGGTGATCGGCGCTTTGGTGGAGCGTTGGTCTCATGTTTGGGCCAGGAGCTTTGGTATTCGCACAAGATTGCAGGCGGTGGCGGTGAGGGTGAAGGCCCAG
>NZ_JAAQPH010000013.1 GCF_011683915.1 Pelagibius litoralis | reverse complement strand
TCGATGGCGCCGCCCCGCCGATCAGTTCGGTAACGCGGGCGGCTGAGGCTATCAGTTCATCCGACCATGTCGACAGTTGGGCAATCGATTGGCGGTGGTGCAGGGTCCAGATGTTCAGCACCGCAATGGGCTCGCCGATGAAGTTGAAGATCGGGGCCGAGATGCCGACAAGGTGGTCGTATTCCTCGCGGTCGTTGGTTCCGAAGCCGGTGTTGCGCACGATTTCGAGCGCCTGCTTGTATGCCTCCGGCGTGGTGATCGTGTTGTCGGTGAACCGTTCGAAGTCATGCGCCGCGAGTTTCGCATCGATGACCCGATCAGGCATGAAGGCCAGTAAGGCCTTGCCGGACGCCGAGCAGTGGAACGGCTCGCGCATGCCGGGGCGATGGGCGGTTCCCATCGGTTTCTTGGCCTCAAGCACGCGCAGGTAGATGGTGTCGGGTCCTGCGGGCACGCCGATGGTCACGTTCTCTTCGATCAGTTCGTGCAGGCGCATCATCTCACCCAGCGCGATGATCTGGATGTCGTAGCCATTGTAGGCGTTTCGTACCATGTCGAAGATTTTCGACCCCAACAGATAGGCCTTGCGCTCCTTGTCGAACTGGAGCAGCTGGGCCTCGACCGCCAGCGCCAGAAGGCGGTGCGTTGTGCTCTTGTTGAAGCCGCTGATCGAGACGAGTTCGGAGAAGGTCGGAGGCCTCTTCGCTTCGCTGACCAGTGTCAGAACCGCGACGAGTTTCTCGACGATCGAACTTCGCATGCGTGATTGTCCTCCCAAGTTCGCCAAAGGCTCTGCCGGCCATCCAACTCGGTATAGGTCGCCGGTTGGCGCAATGCAAATTCCTGTTTTCGCTTGACGTGGGGTGGCGGCCGGCATGTGCCGGGCGTCTCCGGAAGCCTTCGCGGTGGACGGCAAGACAGTCCGGATCCTTCGCCGGACATGGGCAACCGAGGGCAAGGTCGGCGTGTTTTCGGGCGGCAAATACTACCACAACCTGGTTTCGCGGGCCATGTGGAGTGCCTTGCCAAGGCTGCCCCGGTCGATCTGCAGGGCCTATTTCACCTGATGTTCGCTGGCGGTTCGCCGAAGAGCAATCGAAGCTTGGGTCAACGCTTGTCGCAAGCTCCGCATGATCGTTGACGTTTGAGTAATATTCTGTAATATGAAACTAATTACCTGTAATATAAAACAAACGAAAAAAGAGGGGGAGAAAGATGCACCGAATGTTAGGCGGTGGCCTGAGACGACTTCTGACGCTGTTCCTGATATTGCTCGCCGGAAGCTTTTCGATGGCTTCGGCAGAGCCGCGTGAAGGCGGGACGCTTAAGGTATTTTCCTCGGGCTGGAGGACATTGAATCCTGCAGTGCAGTCCGGCGCATCTGCAGGTGTCCCTGGCTCTCAAATCTTTGCCGGCCTCGTCGAAGTCAGGGACAATTTCGAAATAACACCCTATGGCGCCGAAAGCTGGGAGCTTTCAGACGACAAGATGAGCGTGACATTTAAGCTGAGGGAGGCGAAGTTCCACGATGGCGAGCCGGTAACCTCAGAAGATGTCAAGTTCTCCCTATTTGCCGCGCGCGACAACCACCCGTTCGGGACGGTGATGTTCGGTCGGATCAAGGATGTCGAGACACCTGCGCCTGACACTGTTGTCTTCAATCTCACTGAGCCGACACCGGGTCTGATGCTGTCGCTGCAGCCCCTGCTTATGCCGATACTTCCCAAGCATATTTACGATGATGGTCAGGAGCTAAAGACGCATTTGCGAAACAACGAAAATGTCATCGGGTCCGGGCCGTTCAAGCTGGTGGAGAATACGATCGGTGAGCGGATAGTGCTCGAAAAGAACGAGGGTTTCTTCATCGAGGGCCGCCCGTATCTTGACCGGATTGTAATCACCGCAGTTTCCGACCAGCTGACACGTCTTCTCATGATCGAGAATGGCGAGCTGGATTATGCGCCGAACGTCGGATTGCGGTACACCGACGCAGACCGCCTTGAGAAGAAGGAAGGCTTGATCGTCACGAGCAGGGGCTTCGAAGCGCTCGCAGCCGTTGCCTACCTCGAGCTGAATCTACGGAAAGAGCCGTTCACGGATGTGAACGTTCGTCGTGCGTTGGCGCATGCGCTTGACAGAGAGCTGATGAACCAGATCGTGTTCGGCGGGCGGTCACGGGTGGGTGAGGGGCCGCTGCATTCGAACAATCCCCTCTTCACCCCGGGAGCTCCTGCCTACGAGTTCGATATGGAAAAGGCCGCTGCCATGCTGGACGAGGCGGGACTGACCGCCGGTGCCGATGGTAAGCGCTTCGGCTTCGTATTGGACATTCCGACATGGGCGCCGCACATGTGGGTGCCGTTTGCCGAGTACATTCAGGCGCAGTATTCAAAGCTCGGCATCGACGTCGAACTGCGTAGGGCGCCGGATTTCGGTACCTGGGCAGGCCGGGTCGCCAGCTGGGAATACGATGCGACGGTGAATGGATCGTTCAATTATCCCGATCCGACCATCGGCGTCGAACGCCACTTGAGATGCGACAACATCCGTAACGTGACGTGGTCCAATACCCAAGGGTATTGCGATCCGGAGATGGATGAAATCCTCGCGAAGGCCGCGGTCGAGACCGATTTTGAGACACGCCGCGCCTTGTATGATCAGGTGCAACGTAAGGCCATGGAAGATGTGGCTTTGCTCTACCTAGTGCAGGAGTACTCGACGACGGTCTACACGACCAAACTGGGCAATCCTCCTCTGAGCCCGTTTGGTGCTCTGGCGCCTTACTACGACGTGTACCTGGAAGATTAGGTCATGAGCTGAAAGCGCAGACTGCGCCTTTCAAGCGCGGTCTGCCCTTCGACCTCTCAGTAGCAATGGGGACCGGGCTTGGCGAAAATGATTCTCCGACGGATCGTCTATGCATTCGTCCTGCTGCTGGCGGTTCTGGTTATGAATTTCGCGCTGATTCACCTGGCCCCTGGCGACCCAGTTGAAACCCTGGTCGGGGAAATGGGCGGCGCGACGCCCGAGTTCATCGAGCAGATGAGGGCGGCATACGGCTTGGACCAGCCGTTCTACATCCAACTCGCCACCTATCTCGGGCGGGTCGCTCAGGGTGACTTTGGATTTTCGCTCTACTTCAACCGGCCCGTACTGGAACTGATGTTCCACCGCATCGGTCCGACGATACTGTTGGTCGTCACCGCCGTCCTCATCGCTTTGACCTTGGGCACTTTCCTGGGCGTTTTGGCCGCGCAGCGGCGCAACTCGTGGCTCAGCCATTTGGTGACCGTGTTTTCGCTGGTAGGGTATTCCACTCCCGTATTTTGGGTCGGCATCATGTTGATCCTCGTTTTCTCGGTCGCGCTGCCGATTTTTCCGATCGCGGGAATGTATCAGTCGGACACAAGTGCGACTGGGCTCGCCTTCCTTCTTGAGGTCCTCCACCATCTTATCCTGCCCGCCATGACGCTGGCGCTTATCTACCTTGCGTTCTACACACGCCTTTCGCGGGCGAGCATGATCGACGTGCTGGATTCCGACTACGTCCGGACGGCTCGTGCAAAGGGGCTGAAAAACTACTTGGTGATCTACAAGCACGCCCTAAGGAACGCGATCCTGCCTGTGGTGACATTCGCGGGATTGCAATTCGGACAGGTGCTGTCCGGCGCGGTATTGGTCGAGACCGTGTTCGGCTGGCCCGGGCTTGGAACCCTGGCCTATGACTCCATTCTTCGCCGAGATACGCCCACTCTTTTGGCGATTTTGTTCTTCTCGGCGTCCCTCGTCATCGTCGTGAACATGGTGACCGACATAGTCTATCGATATATCGACCCACGAATGAGGGCCGAGCAGTGACCTACATTTCACAACCCTCCGCTCCCGAAGTGCCCGTACCTGAGCCCGTCTCGCCGGCGCGCCAGGCGTGGAGAATGTTCCGCGCGCACCATGCGGCCATGGCGGGATTGGCGTTTCTGGGCTTTATCTGCCTGGTCTCTATCGTCGGCCCCTACCTCTATACCGTGTCGCCGCGGGACATGGTCTGGGCGCCTTTCACGCCGCCGGGTGCATCGCAGTATATTCTGGGAACGGATTATCTTGGGCGCGATCTGCTGGCTGGGTTGATCAACGGCGGCAGGATCACGATCACCGTTGGACTGACGGCTGCGCTGATCGCCGTGACCATCGGCGTGACTGTCGGAGCGTTTGCCGGGTTCTTCGGCGGACAAGTCGACAACATCCTGATGCGGATCACCGAGTTCTTCCAGGTCTTGCCGTACCTCCTGTTCGCAATGGTTGTAGTGATGCTGTTCTCTCCGACAATCATCAATATCTCGATCGCGATTGGCATTGTGTCCTGGACCGACATGGCACGCCTGACCCGGGGGGAATTCATGCGGGTGCGCGAGATGGACTACGTCAAGGCGGAGCGGTCTATCGGCGCGCGCAACGCTTGGCTTATCTGGGCCGTTATCCTTCCCAACGCCGCACCGCCCCTGATCGTCGTGGCCGCCCTTGCGATCGGCAACGCCATTCTGTTCGAAGCTGGACTGTCGTTTCTGGGTTTGAGTGACCCCAATACCATGAGTTGGGGCAGAATGATCGGGGACAATCGCCCTTTCATTCTGGACAACTCGTGGGGCGTGACGCTCCCGGGGACGATCATATTTCTGACCGTTCTCGCGGTCAGTCTGGTGGGCGACGGCCTGAACGATGCCCTTAACCCCAAGTTACGACATCGTTGATGAGCACTAGATTACTTTCCGTTCGCGACCTCGGCATAACCTTTCTGACCGATGACGGCGAGATCGAAGTTCTTCGTGATGTTTCCTTCGAGTTGAACAGCGGCGAAGTTCTGGGAATTGTCGGAGAGTCCGGGTGCGGCAAGAGCATGACCGCCCTGGCGCTTATCGGTCTAATCCCGAAGCCATTTGGTCGCATTTCAAACGGCCGGATACTGCTGGAAGGGGAGGACCTCGCTGTCGCAAGCGAAAAGCGCCTGCGGCAGGTTCGGGGAAACGACATATCCATGGTTTTCCAAGAACCCATGACGTCTCTCAATCCCGTGTTCACCGTGGGTCACCAGATTTCGGAGACGCTACGCGCTCACTTCGACATGTCCTCGAGGGAAACGTGGAGCCGTGCTATCGAAATGCTCAAACTGGTCGGCATTCCGTCGCCGGAGAAGAGAGCGAACGAGTATCCGCATCAGTTATCCGGAGGAATGCGGCAACGCGTCATGATCGCCATCGCGCTTGTGTGCGAACCCAAGCTGCTGATCGCGGATGAACCCACGACCGCGCTTGACGTCACAGTGCAGGCTGAAATCCTGCAACTCTTCCGAGAACTTCAGGAAAAAACCGGGACGGCGATCATTCTGATCACCCATGACATCGGTGTCGTCGCGGAAATGGCGGATCGCGTAATGGTCATGTACGCGGGCAAGGTTGTGGAAACCGGCACGGCCCGCGACTTTGTCTATGACCCCATGCACCCCTATACGCACGGCCTGATCTCATGCGTCCCCAAGCTGGTCCATAATCCGAGCTACGATCCCGCACCGCTGCTGGAGATCCCCGGGGTCGTGCCAAGCCTGCGTGAGCTGAAGCGGACCGGCTGTCCCTTCGCACCGCGCTGCAAGAATGAGATCGACAAGTGCCGGTCCGCGGAACCCAGCCTTGCCGAAATCGCCGATGATCACGCTGTCGCTTGCTGGAACAGGATGGAGACCGCCTGGTGAGCGATGAGACGATCCTCGAAGTCAAGGACCTCAAGGTCCATTTTCCCTTGCGCAATGGCGCCGTAGTCCATGCAGTCGACGGTGTGTCGTTCGAGCTGAAGAACGGAATGGCATTCGGGCTTGTGGGTGAGAGCGGGTCCGGGAAATCCACGACCGCATTGGCTTGCGCCCGGCTTGTCAAAGCGACGGCCGGGGAGATCTTTCTCAAGGGCACCAATATTCTGGACCTGGATGGTGAAGACATGCGCCAGATGCGGCGCTTCACTCAGATCATTTTTCAGGATCCGTATGCATCGCTCAATCCGCGCGAACGGGCGGGTGCAATTGTCGGGAGGCCGCTGGATCTAATGAGGGTCGGTAAGCCCCAGGAACGCCGGAAACGCGTCGCCGAGCTGTTCGAGATCGTCGGATTGCGTCCCGAGCAGCAGGAACTGTTTCCGCACCAGTTTTCAGGAGGTCAGCGTCAGCGCATCGGAATTGCCCGTGCCCTGGCGACGCAACCCGAGTTGGTGATCTGCGACGAACCGGTCTCGGCGCTGGATGTCGCGATCCAGGCGCAGATCCTGAACTTGTTGAACCGGCTCAAAAAAGACTTTGGACTGACATATCTCTTCATCAGTCACGACCTCGCCATCGTGCAGTACATCTGTGACGTCATTGCCGTGATGTACCTGGGCCAGATCATCGAGATCGGGACCAAGAGCGAGCTATACGGAAACCCGCTTCACCCCTATACAAACGCGTTGATTTCGGCCGTGCCATCGGTCGAGAATCTGGGAAAGGCCGACAAGGGACATGTCCGTTTGCGAGGTGAGCCGCCAAGCCCGATATCTCCGCCTGTCGGATGCCGGTTCGCAGGTCGGTGCAGTTTTGCGCTGGACTCTTGCAAGAAGAGCGCGCCGCGCCTGACCCGCATCAAGGGGGAACACATGGTCGCCTGCCATCGCATCAACAGCGACGGCAAGTTAGTCTGAAATCCGCGCCGCGAAGGTGCTTTTCGGATCCGCTTCCAGCGCGTCGGACGCGGTGAGCAGGTCCATGGCGCCATTCATCTCCGTATCGGAACCGACACCGATCAGGACAAGAACAGTCTCGGTGTCGGTGGGTGCCTCCAAGAATTCATGACGCCTGCCGACGCACTGCAGCAGCGTCATGCGACCGGTTTCGAGATCGCGGAAGAAGCCCTTCACCCGATGAACCGACGAGGGCAGGGCTTCAATCGCACGTGCTAGACCGGCGCGGCTCAGTCCGGTTCCGGGAACGCACATCACCGTGCGCAGATGCGAATGAGGAGCGGGCTCGACCGGGCCGGACAGGGCGTTGGACGCGCGGTCGGCTCCGAAGGCCAATGCGACAGGTAGCGTGCCGTTCGGTGCCTCGAAGATACGCGCATTGGGAACCTGGTTTCGCAACCATGCTTTGACACCACGCGCCGCCTCCGGCCCCACCAGATCGGTCTTGGTCAGGGCGATGATATCGGCGTGTCTGATCTGGCTTCGGACAAGTTGACCGACGAACTTGTCATTCGCGCGATTGCGAACGGTTTCGGCGTCGGCCGCCACGATGAGTGCATCAAGCTCAAAGCCCGGCCAGAAGCCCACATGCGTTGCGATCCGCTTCGGTTCTGCCACGCCGCTGGCTTCCAGCAGGATGTTCTCGGGCGGGATGTGCCGCGCGGCCTGCGCGTCCAGCGCCGCGCCGAGGTCGTCCCCGATCGAACAGCAGACGCAGCCGTTCGTGAGGCTGATCGTGTTGTCATCCTCGGTTTCGATCAGGCTGGCGTCGATGTTGACGGCCCCGAAATCGTTGACCAGGACGGCAACCCTGCGGCCGTGATCGCCCGACAGAAGTCTGTTGATGATGGTCGTCTTTCCTGCGCCGAGATAGCCCGACAGGATGGTTATCGGGATACGAGTCGTCATTTTTCGACCGGGAAGGGGCGGCCTTCGAACACCGTGCCCCAGATCGGGATGTCTTTCAGGTCTTCAAGTGGCGTCTCCCAGGGATCGGCTTCGAGAACCGTGAAGTCGGCGAGCTTGCCGGCGCGGATGGAGCCGATTTCGTTTTCCATGTTCAACACGTAGGCTGCGTCGATAGTGATGGCGCGCATCGCAAAATCCAGCGATGTGCGTTCCCTCTCGCCGAGCACGGCGCCCGATTCCGCAAATCTGTTAACGGCCACCCATGCGGTGTGTAACGGCTGCGGGGGTGAAACCACGAAATCCGAATGAAAGGCGGTCGTGATGCCTAGCCGTTCCAGCGTGCCCATTCGGGACATCTGAAAAGCGCGCTCATAACCGATGGAATGATGCCAATAGGCCTCGCCCAACTCGTGCACGTAGTACACGGCCGCAGAGACGATTGCGCCAAGATCCCTGATCCGGCCAGCCTGTTCGGGTGTTGAGACGCCGCAGTGTTCGATGGTGAATCGATGGTTAAACCGCGGTTGGACGGCCAGAAGGTCCTCAAGCACCGTGAGCGCCAGTTCCAGACCCATATCGCCGGTGCAGTGGACGTGAATCTGCTTGCCGTCCTTCCAGTACTGCTCAGCAAGGGCTCGGAAGTACTCCGGTGCAACAAGCCATTCGCCGTGGTGTCCGTCGATATAGCCCGGCGGCAGCAATTGCATCAGTTCGGCGTTGAAGCCTCCGTCGGCGAAAAGCTTGACGGCGTTCCCGAACCTGAGCCGGTGGGTCCCGAGCGTTTCCATCTCGTTCACGCGCGCCAGATTTTCCGTTGGACTCCCATTCCAGTCGCCGCGCAGTGCCCCCCGAGGCACGATCTTCATGCGAAAGGGCACGTCGTCACGATCAATCCGTTCGCTGAGCATCTCCCACTCGAAGTCGTGGTTCATCATCGGATACGCCATGTCTCCGACAGTCGTGTGGCCGCCCAGATGAACCATCCGCTTGTGCATCTCGAGTCCGCGGGCGAACCGCTCCGGATTGAGGGTGATCTTGTTCACGGACTGAAACAAGACAGCCAGCCCGGTCTCGAAGAAACGACCCGTCTCAAGGTCGATCTGATGGTGTCTTTCCAATTCGCTGCGTTCCGCCTCGAGCCAGTCGAGACCCGCGTCGTTTGTGACGGCCTCGTGAAAGGATCTTTGCAGGACGAAGACCGGCCGGGTCTGCGAAATCTCGTTGAGCTGCTCGCGAAAGACATCGCCGTGCCAGATCTTGTGAAAGCCCCAGGTCAACAACACTTCGTCGGGGTCGTCCATGGAGCGTTCGATTTCCCCCAGCCGCTCCAGGTAACCCTCATGGGTCTTGATCGCCGGTGAAATCCTGTCCGGTAGCTGCCATTCCATCGCGGTGATCCAATAGCTCGGAAGCAGGACCCCTCCGACCGCGGGGTGAATATGCGGGTCTATAAACCCAGGCATCAGCACGTGATCCTTGAAACGATCGTCGATGACGTGCTCGTGTGCCCCCAGCCACGGCTTCATGCTATCCAGCGTGCCGACTTCCACGATCCTCCCGTCCCTCACCGCTACGGCTTCTGCTTCGGGGAAAGACGGATTCATCGTGCGAACCTTGCGGGCCGTATAGACCGTGATCCGTGACATGGGTGTTCTGACCTCTTCTATCTATTGTCGAACCTCAACAAGGTTGTCCGACGTGACGAAAATGGCATCTGCCGCATCCAATTCTGCCCACATCGCATTCCCTAATTCGTGGGACCGTCGCTCGTGATGCCAAGGGCGAGCGCCTCGGCAATGGCGTCGCCCTCGGTCGCGATTTGCAAAGAGTCGTTGAACCGGTTGAAAAACCCGCACAGCGCGATCCTTAGCGTCAGCTCGATAATCTGTGCGTCCGAAAAGTGGACCCTGAGGTCCTTAAAGATGCGATCTCTGATGTACTGGAACTGGTTCGTGACAAGTACGGCATAGTCCCTGATGAGCGTGTCCACGCCGTCGAATCCGTCAATACTTTCGGCGCGAATGTTCGATACTGCATCTGGGCTGAGCCCATGCTCGACATCGCGGACACGGGCCATGTGATGCCTCCTTACTTGATTGGGAAGGGGCGGCCTTCGAACACCGTGCCCCAGATCGGGATGTCTTTCAGGTCTTCAAGTGGCGTCTCCCAGGGATCGGCTTCGAGAACCGTGAAATCGGCGAGCTTGCCGGCGCGGATGGAGCCGATTTCGTTTTCCATGTTCAACACGTAGGCTGCGTCGATAGTGATGGCGCGCATCGCAAAATCCAGCGATGTGCGTTCCCTCTCGCCGAGCACGGCACCCGATTCCGCGATCCTGTTTACCGCCACCCAGGCCAGTTTCAACGGCTGCGGCGGGGAGACGAGAAAGTCGGAATGAAATCCAGTCATGACGCCCAGACGCTCTAGCGTCCCCATCCGGGACATCTGCGAGGCACGTTCGAAGCCGATCGATCCATGCCAATAGGCCTCACCAAGTTCATGGACGTAATAGACTGCCGCTGAGACGATTCCGCCGTGATCCTTGATCCGTCGTACCTGTTCCGGAGTGGAGACACCCAGATGCTCGATCGTGAAGCGATGATTGAACCGCGGGCGCTCGGCTTGAAGCTTTTCGAGCACCGAAAGCGCAAGTTCGACTCCCAGGTCACCCGTACAATGGACGTGGATTTGTTTGCCCGCGTTCCAATACAAACGGGCCAAGTCTTCGAAGACCTCTGGCGCCATCATCCATTCGCCATGATGGCCGTCGATGTAGCCTGGCGGCAACAGTTGCATTAACTCGGCGTTGAAACCACCATCAGCAAAAAGCTTGATCGAATTCGTGAACCTGAGTTTGTCGGTTGAGCGTTCTTCGAGTTCGTTCACCCGTTTCAACTCGTCGGCCGTGCGGCCGCCATAGCTCGCCATGTCATTGATACCACGCGGAGTGATCGCAATACGAAACGGCGCGTCGTCGGAGCCGAAATTGTCACTCAGCATTTCCCACTCGAAAGCTTCGTCAGTCAACGGAAAAGCCATATCGCCCACTGTCGTTTCGCCGCCCCGATGCATCAGCTTCTTCATCTGAGCCATGCCCTGCGCGAATCTTTCTGGGTCCATCATGATCCGCTTCAGGGATTTCAGAGCAAGGAACATACCCGTTTCAAAGAAGCGTCCCGTTTCCAGGTCGACTTGCTCGTGCCGTTCCAGTTCGTCCCGCGCGGGCTCCATCCAGTCGATGCCGGCGTCGTTCGCCACGATTTCGTGGAAGGATCGCTGGCAGACGAAAATCGGGCGTGAGTCGGATATCCGGTTGAGCTGTTTGCGATAGACGTCGCCATGCCAGATCTTGTGATAGCCCCACGAGATGAGGATTTCACGCGGGTCGCTCAGCGAACGCTCGATTTCGGCCAGGCGGTCCATGAAACCTTCATGAGTCTTGATGGCCGGTGAGACTCGGTCGGGCAGTTGCCATTCCATCGCCGTCACCCAGTGACAGGGAAGCAGCATGGATCCGATCGTCGGATGCAAGTGCGGATCGACGAACCCCGGCATCAGGATGTGGTCTTTGAAACGATTGTCTACGACGTGGTCATGAGCCTCCAGCCAAGGCGCCATGCTTTCCAGCGTACCGACTTCAATAATCCGACCATCCTTAACCGCGACGACCGTCGCTTCGGGCAACGAGGGGTTCATCGTTCGGATATTGCGGGCCGTATACACGGTCATTTGGGACATGGCGGTCTCGGAAAAATCCTCAATCAACGTGACTAGATGCGCACACGCTTCCGTCGCCCAAAACCGAAGGGTTCAGAAAGCCCGCTCAGGGCAGGCCCGGACAGCCAACGCACAATTACGGCAACCTTTTGTGCTGTATTGCAATACTAAGGTTTTATAATACAATATTATTTTGATTGGTCAAGGCGGACTGAGTCCAGGCTACGGCTGTCTCGCGGATTCGCCGGCAGGATCGCGCGGCAACTCACTCCGCACGCTCTCGGAAGGAGAATCCAAAGTGACCCAAGAGACGCTCTTCAAGAACGGCATCATCAATTCAATGGACAGCGCAGTGCCCAACCCGGAGGCTGTCGCGATTGCCGATGGCAAAATCGTCGCTGTAGGTTCCGCCTTGGATGTCGAAGACCAGATCGGAGCGAAGCATCATGTCATCGACCTACACGGCAGTGTTCTTCAGCCGGGTTTCGTGGAGCCGCATTCGCACATCCTTTGGGCGGCCAAGACGCGAGGTGCCCCGGTGGGCGACATCACGGCGGCCGTCGTTCCGACCTATCGCGCTGCGATTGCCAAGGTGAAGCGGCATGTGGCCGAGGCAGTACCCGGCGAATTCCTCCTGTTCTACGGCGTCGATCCACAGCTGCACACGGACATGGAAGAACCGTCCCGCTCGTTTCTGGACGAGATTGCCCCGAACAATCCGCTCGCGCTGCAGACGTCGAACGGGCATGCGGTTTTCATGAACTCTGCCGCGTTGGACGCGTGCAATATCACCAAAGACACGCCGACCCCCGTCGGTAGTGTCATCGCTCGCGACGACTCCGGCACGCCGACAGGACGTCTGGAAGAAGCGCTGGTCTGGCGCGTCCTGGAGATATTTTATGAATCCTGGGGCGAGAACCGGCTGACGACTGAGTTTCGCAAATCGATAGATACCTGCCTGCGAGCCGGTGTCACGACGGTGACCGAGCATCTCTACTTGCCGTTCTACAAGACCTACTACCTGCAAGCGTTGAAACAGGCCGTGCCGCTTCCCCGGGTCGCGGCATATCAGCAGGCCGTCGATCCCGACATGATGGTGGAGAGGATCGACCTGGACGATCGGTTGTGGATGGCGGGGGTCAAGATCCACGCGGACGGCTCGCCCTTTGTCGGGAATATCTGGCTCACGAAGCCATATCTCGAAACATCGACCACGCTGGAACGCATGCATCTGTCGCCGGGTCATACCGGCGGACCAAACTATCCTGCAGATTTCTTCGAAATGATGGTGCGAAACTATTTCGGGCAGGGGTGGCAGATGTCCGTCCACACCCAAGGCGACCGAACGATCGACATGGTGCTCGACCTTGTCGAAACGATTTTGGAAGAGACGCCAAGGGACGATCATCGTTTCCGTCTGGAGCATTGCGCACTGATGCGCGAAGACCAGATCGTCCGCGCAAAAGACCTGGGTGTTCAGTGCAGTTTCTTCATCAATCACATCACCCACTGGGGTGGCCCGATCGAAGACGCCCTGTTCGGGCCCGAACGCGCCGCGCACTACATGCCGGCCGGTTCCGCGCATAAAGCCGGGATGCGCCTGAGTCTTCATGCCGATGCACCAATGACGGTGACGTCGGGGCTAGACCTCATGCAGGCAGCGTCGACGCGAATGACGAATGACGGGCGGTGCCTAGGCGAAAACGAACGTCTCGACAGGTTGACGGCCCTCAAGGCGGTGACGATTGACGCGGCATTTCACATCGGGATGGAGCACAAGCTGGGCTCCCTGACGCGGGGTAAACTGGCCGATCTTGTCATTCTCGACCGCGACCCATTGGATACTAACCCCCATGAGTTGTCGGCGATACAGGTGGAGCAAACCTGGCTGGCCGGCGAGTGCGTATATAGGCGATGAACAAAGCCGCACCAAACGGCGCGCGAGTGCCCATCGTCCTGATCGGCGGATTTTTGGGCGCTGGAAAAACAAGTCTGATCAACCACCTTCTCGTGCGCGCGAACGGTCGGAAGCTGGCTGTCTTCGTCAACGATTTCGGGGCGATCAATCTGGATCGTGACCTAATCGAGACCGAGGACGAGAGCAAGATTTCGTTCAGGAACGGCTGCGTTTGCTGCACATTGAATGACGACTTCGTGCGCACGATTACTGCGTTTCTGCAAGGCAATGCCGCACCGGACGTGATCGTGGTCGAGATCAGCGGTGTCGCCGACCCACGCCAGATGGGGGCAAGTCTCGTTGCGCTGGAAAACGCGGGCATCGGGCGGTTCGATGCCCATGTCTACATGCTGGACGCGGCCAACTTCTTTGATATGGGGTTTGAGCATCGTGAAATGATCATCGAGCATGCCGCGTGTGCCGACATTCTGGTTCTCAACAAGTCCGATCTAGCCGAATCGCGAGCAGTTATCAGACTAAGAGATCTGATTTCTGACGCGACGGAAGCTATCCCCGCTATTGAAGCGGACTTCGGCAAGGTGGACGAGGACCTGGTTTTTGGTCCGCAGATATCTCGCCGAGATGACTTCTGTCCCACGGATGCCGGCGCGCGGAGCGATCATGCGGCGGCCTACACCTCTTTCTCGGTATCCACAAAGGGCTGCATCCACCGTGCGGCCTTCGAAAACTTCGCCGCTATGCTGCCGCGCTTTTGCTTTCGCGCAAAAGGATTGGTTCGCTTTATCGAAGATCCTACAACCTTGCTTCTCTTCAACCTGGTATCAACGCGCGCAACTCTGGAGAAATTTGGCCAAAAGAACGTGCAGCCAGACAACAAATGCAAATTCGTGATGATAGCAAAAGAGTCGGGCGAAGACTTGGCTTGGCTTGAATCCAGTCTCCATTCCGTCTTCAATGGAAAAACTTCGAGGCGAGATCGGTCGGACGCTAAGACAAAGACCGAACTCGGCCACGACCGTTGATCATCTGGTACTCGTTGCGGAATAGCTATTTAGAGCCGGCGGGCTAGGCAGCGATTGCCGGATCAAGTGGTGGTGGCGACGTGAGGCGCAAGAACTGCCTGCATCGTATCGGGATCGCCTCGGGTGCGGAAAAACGACGAGACCTTCAAGGCCCGGATCGGGGATCAGTTTCGCAAGCTCTCGGTCGATGGCGCCGCCCCGCCGATCAGTTCGGTAACGCGGGCGGCTGAGGCTATCAGTTCATCCGACCATGTCGACAGTTGGGCAATCGATTGGCGGTGGTGCAGGGTCCAGATGTTCAGCACCGCAATGGGCTCGCCGATGAAGTTGAAGATCGGGGCCGAGATGCCGACAAGGTGGTCGTATTCCTCGCGGTCGTTGGTTCCGAAGCCGGTGTTGCGCACGATTTCGAGCGCCTGCTTGTATGCCTCCGGCGTGGTGATCGTGTTGTCGGTGAACCGTTCGAAGTCATGCGCCGCGAGTTTCGCATCGATGACCCGATCAGGCATGAAGGCCAGTAAGGCCTTGCCGGACGCCGAGCAGTGGAACGGCTCGCGCATGCCGGGGCGATGGGCGGTTCCCATCGGTTTCTTGGCCTCAAGCACGCGCAGGTAGATGGTGTCGGGTCCTGCGGGCACGCCGATGGTCACGTTCTCTTCGATCAGTTCGTGCAGGCGCATCATCTCACCCAGCGCGATGATCTGGATGTCGTAGCCATTGTAGGCGTTTCGTACCATGTCGAAGATTTTCGACCCCAACAGATAGGCCTTGCGCTCCTTGTCGAACTGGAGCAGCTGGGCCTCGACCGCCAGCGCCAGAAGGCGGTGCGTTGTGCTCTTGTTGAAGCCGCTGATCGAGACGAGTTCGGAGAAGGTCGGAGGCCTCTTCGCTTCGCTGACCAGTGTCAGAACCGCGACGAGTTTCTCGACGATCGAACTTCGCATGCGTGATTGTCCTCCCAAGTTCGCCAAAGGCTCTGCCGGCCATCCAACTCGGTATAGGTCGCCGGTTGGCGCAATGCAAATTCCTGTTTTCGCTTGACGTGGGGTGGCGGGTTATACTGTAATTTGAAAAAGAAGTTCCGTAAAACAAAACTCTTGCGAAAGGCGGCATCCGATAAAGAAGCTGATCAACGATCCATCCAACTACGTGGATGAAGTGGTGGCCGGTATGTGCCTGGCCTATCCGGATGTCTACGCGGTCGATGGTGAGACAGCCCGCATCCTTCGCCGGACACGGGCAGCCAAGGGCAAGGTCGGCGTGGTTTCGGGCGGCGGCTTCGGCCATATCCCCGTATTCGCTGGCTACGTGGGTGACGGTCTTTTGGATGCCTGCGCGGTGGGCGACGTCTTTGCGTCCCCCGATATGAACCCGATGCTGGAAGCGGTGCGCTTCGCAGATACCGGTGCTGGAGTGCTGTGCATCGTCGGCAACTACGGCGGTGATCGGATGAATTTTGACATGACCTGCGAGATGGCGGAGATGGAGGACATCGCGACGGCGAGGGTAATCGTGTCCGACGACGTGGCCAGCGCAGGTCCCGACGAAGCCGAGAAGCGGCGCGGCGTCGCTGGACTGGTCTATGTGTTCAAGATCGCGGGTGCAGCCGCTAAGGCAGGCATGGATCTTGCGGCGACGACTGCTGCCGCCCAGAAAGCCTCAAACGCTTGTCGAAGTATCGGCGTCGCAATGTCGTCCTGCACTGTCCCGCAGGCGGGGAAACCGACCTTCGAGATCGGCGACATGGAAATTGAGATCGGTATGGGCATCCACGGCGAGCCCGGGGTATGGCGCGGTCCGCTCCAGCCGGTGGACGCGGTGACCGACACGCTACTCGACCATCTCGACCGCGATCGACCGCTTGGACAGGGGGACAGGGTGTCGGTTCTGGTCAATGGTCTTGGGGCGACACCGGTCGAGGAGCTTTTCCTCATTTACCGCCGCCTGCACAAGAGGATGAGCAACGCAGGCGTCGAGATCGTGCACCCGATGGTCGGCAACTATGCCACGTCGATGGAAATGGCGGGCGCCTCGGTCACTATCATGAAGCTGGATGGTGAGTTGGAGCAGCTGCTCTCCGTGCCCGCCGACTGTCCATTTTGGAGAAACCTCTAATGGCGTTGACGACCGAAACGCTGCGACGGGGCATTGCCCGTGTGCAGTCGAAGATCGATACGATCGGGCCCGAAATGAACGAGTTGGACGGACGCCTTGGCGACGGTGACCTCGGTGTCACGCTGATCAACGGCTTCCACAACATGGCCAAAGTCGCCGACACACTGCCCGACGACGTCGGGATGGCATTGTTCGGCTGTGCAAAAGCGATGACTCAGGTCAGCGGGTCAAGTTTCGGGACGCTCATGGCTACGGCCCTCATGGCAGCCGGGAAGCAGGCGAAGGGTGAAAGTGACGTCGAATGGTCACGTTTTCCAGAACTACTGGCGTCGGCGCAGGAGGCGATGATCCTGCGCGGCGGGGCGTCTCTGGGTGACAAGACACTTCTCGATTCGACGGATGCGGTTATCGCGGCGACGCGGGAACAGAATACGCCAAATGGCCTGCAAGAGGCTGCGCTGAAGGCAGCGAGCGACGCGCTCGACGCATTTCGTGACAAGCCGAACCGGATTGGCCGGGCGCGCATCTTCGGCGACCGGACCATCGGGATGGACGATCCCGGGATGGTCGCATTTTTGCGTCTGATCCAATGCTTCGATGACGGTTAGCGACAACAAGAACAGAAAGTCTCTCCCTGAAACTTTGATGGTGCCTTGCGGCGCCATTTTTTTGTCGGCATGTCCTTGGTCAACGGACTGGTCTTGGGCCGACCGATCAGCGACGGGAAGGGGCGTGTTCATGCTGCCCGGGATTGTCCAGAACCATGCGAACATCGCATTTTCGGACGTCGGGAGATTATTTGTTCGTCGTCTTGCTCATGATGCTCCATCCTACTCAGGAGTTGGAGCCTCCAGAAATCCCGGGACGGTTCAGTCTCATGTGTTCGCATAGTTCATGGGAAATGCACCTTGGCTGCTGCAGATCGCGGATCGGGAGGTCTGGTCCCGATGGCTCAGCGATGCGGCGAGGCGCTTAGAAGCGTCGGCGCGCGCACTGTGTGCGGTGTCACGCCATAGGCTTGCTTATAGCGCCGGGTAAAATGGGCATGGCTGGTAAAGCCGCAGCTCAAGGCCACCTCGGTGACCGAAGCATCGGTCTGCATCAGCAGATTGCGCGCGCGATTTAGTCGCAACTCGATATAGTATTGCTTCGGTGAGGCATGGAGGTGCTTGCCGAAAAGGCGTTCAAGCTGGCGTGCCGATATGCCGGCCGCGTCGGCGAGTTCGTGGGTCGAGAGCGGCATCTCCAGATTCTGTTCCATCAGCCGGACCGCCAGCTTCAACTTCTCATTGACCCCGATGCGTCCGTTGAGCGAGAACCGCTGGACATCTTCGTTGCTGCGTACCGCGTTGTAGACCATCTGATTGGCCACCTCGATGGCGAAGTCGGCACCGTGTTCCTGGGCGATCAGGTGCAGCATCATGTCCGAGGCCGCCGGTCCGCCCGACGAGGTCATCACCCGCTTGTCGGCAACAAAGACGCTGCGGCGCAGGGTCACGTCGGGAAAATCCTCGACGAAGGCGTCGTGATAGTCCCAGTGCAGCGCACAGGGCTTGCCGTCAAGCAGACCGGCCATGGCCAGCACGTAAGCGCCTGAGCAGATAGCTCCGATCCTTGCGCCGTGACGGCTCTCGCGCCGCAGATAGTCTATTACCGGCCGGGTTGTTGACCCTCTGACGTTGAGCCCGGAGACGACGAACAGGTGGTCGTCCGGCTCAAGCGGCTCGAGCCCGCGGTCGACGAGGATCACTGAGCGGTTTGAGCAGGTTGCCTGCCGGCCGTTTTCCGAGGCCAGCAACCAGCTGTAGAGCGTTTTTCCGGAGACGTGGTTGGCAATCCGCAGCGGCTCGATCGCGCAGGCGAAGGCAAGGTGGGAGAAGTCCTCTATCAGAAGGAAGACGAAGCGTTCTACGGAATTCACAGCACATACACCTTCCTGGCTGACGATGGGGCGCCCGCCCAGAGGGCGCCCCATCGTCCGCATTCAGTTTGTCACGGCACGGGCGGCAGAGATCCAGTTGTCATAAGTTGAACGGTTCTCCTCGATCCATGCTTCTACATGGGCGTCGATGTCGGCTGAACTGTCCTCGCCATCGCTGATCTTGCGGTTCTGCGCAGAGATGTCGTTGATGTCGAGCGCCGCGACCTCGAAAAGCTTGGCCGCTGCCGGGTTCGCGGCGAGGAAGTCGTTGGTGGCGACGACCCGGATGCTGTCGACGGCGAAACCCAGGTTCTTGCCCTTGAAAATCGTATCCGCCTGCGCGTTGTCGGGCAGTGACGTGTAGGGTACCGCGAGCCACTCGACGTTCTCACCCGGAACCAGCGCGCCCGAGACCCAGTAGGGCGTCCAGGTGTAGTAGAGCGCGTGGCTTCCTGAATCCACACGGGCGATCGTGTCGGCGATGATCGCGTTGTAGGCGCCCTGATTGTGGGAGACCGTATCGCGGAGGCCATATTCGGTCAGTTGGTGCTCGATGACCTTTTCGCAGCCCCAGCCGGGTGTGCAACCGGCAAGATCCGCCTTGCCATCGCCGTTGGCATCGAACATCGCGGCTTTTGCGGGATCTTTCAGATCCTCAAGACTGGTGATGCCCTCGTCGTAGGCGGCCTTGTCGACGAGGTAGCCCTGCAGTGCACCCTCGATAAAGGTGCCGACCTTGCGGAGAACGGACTCGCCGCCGGCTTCCTCGAAAAAGGAGTGGTGAAGCGTGTTCCAGTGAACCGCAGTGAAGTCGCCGTCGCCGGTCCCCAGTGCCAGGTGGATGGTTTGATATTCGACTTCCTGTGGCTCCGCGACCTCATAGCCCAGGTCTTCCAGTGCGCGGAACAGAATGCGGTGCTGGAACATCTCTTCCAACGACGGTGCCATCACGGGGCGCACGGTCACGCCCTCGCCGGGCATGTCAGCCGCGATGGCGCCACCCGCCATCAGCGTCGCCGCAACGCCAAGGGGCGCCAGGAGTTTGAATTTCATGGTGTCGTCCTCTCCTCTGTCAGATCTAGTTTTGTTGCTTTGCTTGTTGCACGCTTGATCAGGCGCAGGGACACGCCTATCGGCCCGCCCTGCCACCAATGGCGATGACCACGCTCACGCCCCGACTTGCCGAGGCCTTGGGTGATACGGTCGAGCACGATGGCGAGGATCACGATCCCCAGCCCCCCTACCAGTGCTTTGCCGGCGTCCAGCCTGCCCATGGCGCGCAGTACTTCGTTGCCGAACCCCTTAACGGAGATCATCGAGGCAATGACCACCATTGACAGCGACAGCATGATCGTCTGGTTCACCCCGGCCAGAATGGTCGGCGTCGCCAAGGGCAATTCGACCTTCCAAAGGATCTGGCGCGGGCTGGCGCCAAAGGCCGTCGCAGCCTCGACGACGCTGGGGTTTACGCCCCGGATGCCCAATGAGGTGAGGCGGACCAGCGGCGGGAGCGCGAAGACGATGGTGACGATAACACCGGAGACGTTGCCGATCCCGATCAGCATCACCACGGGCACCAGGTAGACAAAGGCCGGGATGGTCTGCATCGTATCCAGCACCGGGCGCATCGACGTCTCGAAGCCGTTGCTCTTGCCGGCCAGGATACCCAATGGCAAACCGATCAGGACGCAGAGGATCACGGCGGAAATGACGATGGCGAGCGTCGTCATCGCCAAGCCCCAGGCATTCGGGGCGAGCAGGCCGAGCACCGTCATCGAGACTACCACGAGAACCGCCACTCTCCGGCCCGCCGCCTGCCAGGCGATGAGGCCCAGCAGAACCAGCATGATGACCGGCGGCACTGCGTGCAGGCCGCTCTCGATGCCGACGATCAGCTCGTTGAAGAATGCCTTGATCGGCTGAACGTACTCACGGTTGCCGATGGCCCAACTCTTGACGCCATCCGCATAGCTCGCCACGTCAAGGTCGATCGTGGAGAAGGGGTCGAGCAGATCGAAGTTCTCCTTCTCAGCCATGGGTCATTTCTCCTGCATCGACCCGGCCTTGAATGCCGCGCAGCAACGCTTGTTTGGTGACGATGCCGACGGTCCTGCCCTGGTCGGTGACAATGATCGGATGGTTGGTATCGATTGAGATATCGACCAGTTGATTGAGATTTTCATCCGGATGGGCGATTGGCCAGCCAGAGGGATCGATCGGGCCGTTGCGGCTCTCGAAAGACTGAACGGGCTCCATGATCTTGCCGGCGGAGATCAGGTCGAGTTTCGAGATTCCAGCCACGAAGTCGGCGACGTAGTCGTCAACCGGGGCAGTTACGATCTCCTCGGGCGTGCCGACTTGCACCAGTATCCCGTCCTTCATGATCGCAATGCGGTCACCGATGCGGATCGCTTCGTCCAGGTCATGGGTGATGAAAAGCGTGGTCTTGTTCATTTCCGCCGACAAGGCCATGAACTTGTCCTGCAACTGGCGCCGGATCAGCGGGTCGAGGGCAGAGAAGGGTTCATCCATCAGCAGGATCGAGGGATCGGCTGCGATTGCGCGCGCCAGGCCGACACGCTGCTGCATGCCGCCGGAGAGCTCGTCAGGGTATTTTGTGTCCCACCCATTGAGATCGACCGCATCGATTGCACGTGAAGCGACATGGTTGCGCGTCGCCTCATCGACACCGCGCACTTCCAGCGAAAAGACCACATTGTCGCGCACGGTCCGGTGCGGCATCAACGCCATGTTCTGGAAAACCATGCCGATCTTCTCGGCCCGCAACTGACGAAGCGCACGCGCCGGCAGCTTATTGATGTCTTCGCCGGCGATTACGATCTCGCCGGCGGTGGGCTCGATCAACCGGTTGACATGGCGGATCAGTGTCGATTTCCCGGAGCCCGACAGGCCCATGATGCAGAAGATTTCGCCCTCGGCAATGCTGAAGCTTGCGTCCTGGACCCCCACGACACAGTTGAAACGGTCCCGCACCTCGAGCTTGCCAAGCCCTTCATTTTGAATGGCTTGCATGGCTTCTTCGGCCTTGGCGCCGAACACTTTCCACAGCGATCGGCACTCGATGACGGGTTCATCAGGGTTACTGGACACAAGGCACCTCCCAAGTCATCCAGCTCCCATAATCGACATGAATACAAACTGTACACAAGAAAAATTTTCAGGTAACACAGTTTGAACGTCCGCCAAGCCTTTGCATCCCCTGGCGGCCGGGCTACGACTTCTCGGAAGGACGACTTCGAGGATGACCTGGATGAAGCAAAAGGCGTTGAGCCCCAAAGAGGCACTCTATCAGGACCTTAAGCGGAGCATTTTGACCATGAACCGCGCCCCGGGCAGCGACATCGACGAGGTTCGCCTGGCGGCCGAGTACGGCCTTTCGCGTACCCCACTGCGCGAGGTATTGAGCAAGATGGCGGGTGAGGGTTACCTGGAACTGCGCCAGCATCGTGGCGCCCAGGTCTCGGCCATGACCCACAAGACGCTGCGCGATTTCTTTCTTGCTGCACCGCTGATCTATGCCGCTACCTCGCGCCTTGCCGCCCAGAATGCGATGCCGGAGCAGATCGCCAGCCTGAAGGAGGTGCAGCGCGGCTTCCGTGCTGCCGTCGACAACGGCAACATCGAGGACCGGGTCTTCTACAACGATCGATTCCACGCCCTGATCGGCGAGATCGCGAACAACATCTATCTCACCCCCAGCCTGCGGCGGCTCCTGATCGACCATGCCCGTATTGCAGGCACTTTTTATCGCCCGCGCAATGCGCAGATGCACGACAATCTCGCAACTGCCGCAGAGCAACACGATCAGATGATCGAGAGCATCGAAACCGGCGACGAAGACCGTGCTGCCCAGCTCGCCATTGACCATTGGACGCTGTCGCGCTGCATGATTGAGATGTTTGTCACGCCAAAGGGGTTGGATGTACCGCTTGGCAGCCTGATCTGACGACCTTGGAGGATGTTCCCATGAAGTTCGAGGGGATCTACACCCCCATCATTACGCCGCACGACGCCGCGGGCGCCATCGGCCGTGACGCCTTTGCCGAACAGATCGAAGGGCTGATTGCCGCCGGGGTTCACGGCATCATCTCAGGCGGGTCTACGGGGGAATACTATGCACAGACGCTGGAGGAGCGTATCGGCCTGGCCCAATTCGCGCGGGACCGGATCAAGGGGCGCGTCCAGCTGATCGTCGGCACCGGTGCAATCCGGCAGGAGGACAGCATCGCCGTGGCCCGCGCAGCCGGCGAGATGGGCGCCGACGCGCTTCTTGTCGGCTCGCCGCCCTACGCGGTTCCCACCGAACGGGAGAATGCCCTCAACGCCCTGACCATCGACCGCGCTGCCAACCTTCCGATCATGCTCTACAACTATCCCGGCCGCATGGGCGTCAACATGGGCGAGGCGTTTCTCGACCGTGTCGGGCGCTCGCGTAATTTCTGTGCCATCAAGGAGAGTTCCGGCGATGTCAACCGGATCCATCTGCTGGCCCGCGAGTACCCGCACATTCAGATGTCCTGCGGCATGGACGACCAGGCGCTGGAGTTCTTTGCCTGGGGGGCACGCTCCTGGGTCTGCGCCGGCTCAAACTTCCTGCCACATGAGCACATCGCGCTGTGGCGGGCCTGCGCAGTTGAGGGCGACTTCGACAAAGGGCGCCGCATCATGTCGGCTATGATGCCCCTGATGCGCCTGTTGGAGCAGGGCGGGAAGTTCATCCAGTGCGTCAAGCACGGGGTCGAGATGGCGGGGCGGAAGGCAGGGCCGCCGAGACCGCCCCTGAAACCTCTCAACAAGGATGACAAGCGCGCCCTGGAACAGGTCGTGCGTGTCCTAAAGACAACGGTTGCGGAGATCGACTCCGACAGAATGCTGAGGGCCGCCCAATGACAGATCTGCTGACAGCAGAAGAATACGCCGCCATCGCCGCAAGCATCTCGCTGCCGACCGCGGCGTTCATCGACGGCGCTTTCCGCCCGGCCGCTGCGGGCAAGACCTTCGTGACAGTCAATCCGGCGACCGGCGCGCCGCTGGCGGAGATTGCAGCCTGCGGGGCCGAGGACGTCGACTTCGCCGTCGCCAAGGCGCGCGATGCCTTCGAGAACGGGAGCTGGTCGAAGCTGCCGCCGCGCGAGCGCAAGGACGTGCTGATCCGGCTGGCCAAGCTGTTGACCCGCAATGCCCGAGAGCTCGCGGTCATGGAGAGCCTCGACAGCGGCAAGACCATCTTCGACTGCGAGCAGGTGGATGTCCCGGAGACGATCGACTGCTTGAAGTGGCATGCCGAAACCATCGACAAGCTCTATGACCAGGTGGCGCCGGCCTCGGACGATCACATGGCGGTGGTGGTACGAGAGCCGGCCGGCGTGGTGGGCCTGGTGCTGCCGTGGAACTTCCCGTTGCTGATGCTGGCCTGGAAAATCGGGCCGGCGCTGGCCGCTGGTTGCTCAGTCGTGGTCAAGCCCGCCGAAGAGTCCTCTCTTACAGCGCTGCGGGTCGCTGAGCTTGCCCATGAGGCGGGTGTGCCGCGCGGTGTCTTCAACGTTGTTACCGGTACGGGTCCGGAGGTTGGTGAGCCGCTGGGCCGCCACTTGGACGTCGACATGATCTCTTTCACCGGCTCGACCGAGACCGGGCGCCATTTCCTGCGCTATGCCGCGGACTCTAACCTCAAGAACGTTGTCCTCGAAATGGGCGGCAAGAACCCCTGTGTGGTGCTTGAAGACGCCGAGAACCTCGACCGCGTGGCGGCCCACGTCGTCAATGGCGCGTTCTGGAACATGGGCGAGAATTGCTCTGCCGTCTCGCGCCTGATCGTGCACCATGCCGTGAAGGACCGGCTGGTCGAGCGCATCATGGCCCACGTTCGCGAATGGCGCATGGGCGACCCGCTCGATCCGGCGTGCCGCGTGGGCGCGCTGATTTCCAAGGCCCACTTCGACAAGGTCTGTGGCTATCTCGCCAAGGCGGAGAAGGGCGCAATACTAATGGGCGGCGCCACGGCCAACGGCACGCAAGTCGAGCCGACGATGATCGATGTGGCGTCGAATGACAACGTGCTGGCCCGCGATGAGATCTTCGGTCCGGTGCTCTCCATTCTGACCGTCGGTTCCTTCGAAGAGGCCATAGCCACCGCGAACGATACCGACTACGGGCTCGCTGCATCGCTCTTTACCGGCAATGCGAAGCGCGCTCTGCGGGGCGCCCGGGCACTGCGCGCCGGCACCGTCACGGTCAACTGTTTCGGCGAAGGGGATATCACCACACCGTTCGGCGGCTACAAGCAGTCGGGTTTCGGCGGGCGCGACAATGGCATCCAGGCCCACGACCAGTACACTCAGCTAAAGACCATCTGGCTCGACCTGACCGACGATCTGGATGAGGCCGTGGCTTGACCCGTGTCATCCGCCTGCCGCGTGACCCCGGACCTGCCGCCTGGAACGAACTGTTGCTGCCGGCGCCGCCTCCAAGAGTCCTGGAGGCGGACAGGACAGCCGACTGGCTGGTAATTGGTGCCGGATTTGCCGGCCTGGCCGCAGCGCGGCGGCTCACACAACTGCGCGGCGGTGACCGGATTGCACTGGTCGAAGCGCACCGCATTGGCTCCGGCCCGGCGGGTCGCAACTCCGGCTTCATGATCGATCTGCCGCACAAGCTGACCTCGGACAATTATGCTGGCGTTGCCGAGGTGGATACGACACAGACTGAACTCAACCGGGCCGCCATCAAGTTCGCCGCCGGTGCTGCGGAGGAATACGGGCTCGGTCCGGAGGCTTTCTGCCGCAGTGGCAAGGTCAACGGCGCAGCCACAAAACGCGGGCTGGCCGCCAACGCTGCTTATGCGCGCCATCTGGCGAGTCTCGGTGAGCCCTACGAGTTGCTCGATGCCGCCGCGATGCAGGAACTTACGGGATCGGAATACTATCTCGGTGGTGTGTTTACGCCGGGGGCTGCCATGATTCAGCCGGCTATGTTCGTCCGCGGACTTGCCGAAGGCATCGCCGGGCGGGTGGCTATCTTCGAGAGCTCGCCGGTCATCGGCCTTCATCGTCAGGGCGCGGACTGGCGCGTCGAATCACCCAGGGGCTCGATCACTGCGCCGCGGGTCATTCTTGCGGTCAACGGTCATGTGGAGAGCTTCGGCTACTTTCGCCGCCGCCTTGTCCATATCCACCTCTATGCCTCTATGACCCGGGCGTTGACGGCGGAGCAGGCGCGGCGCCTCGGTGGCGCACGGAACTGGGGTATCACACCCGCCGATCCCATCGGCAGCACGGTGCGCCGCATCTCCGGCACCAGCGGTGACCGCATTGTCATACGCAACCGGGTGACCTATGACCCAGACATGGAATCCGATGAAGTCAGGTTGGCGGCCATGGGCGAGAGCCACGACCGTAGCGTCAACCAACGTTTCCCTCAGTTGAACGGCATTGACATGGAATACCGCTGGGGAGGCAGGCTATGCCTCAGTTTGAACGATGTTCCGGCGTTCGGCGAGATCGACGACGGCCTGTTTGCCGCTTGTTGTCAGAACGGCCTGGGCACGACCAAAGGTACGGTCTCGGGAATGCTCGCGGCCGACCTGGCGGCTCAGGGCAACAGCCCGCTTGCCGCCAAGATGGCGGCCTTCGACGCACCGCGACGCCTGCCGCCGGAACCGATTGCCTGGCTGGGGGCCAACGCGGCTCTCAAGTGGAAGGAATGGCGAGCAAGGCGGGAGATCTGAAGCCTGCTGGGCAATCGTCCGCGGGAATGGGCGCCTTTTGCGGTCGCTTCAGTGCACCTGGTTCAGCTCGTCGACGGCCGGGATTTCCTTCTTGCGTCGAGCGATGTAGTCGCGCAGCGCTTCGTCCTTGGCCTCATCCAGCTTCGGTTCTTCGTAGTCCGCCAGCAGCTTGCGCGCATATTTGAGCGCGCGCTCTGTGATCTCGACGCTGCCCTCGGCCTGCCACTGCTCGATGGAGTTGTTGTCGAACATCCGTGGCATGAAGAAGGCGCGCTGAAAGTTGGCCTGGGTATGAGGGTGGCCCAGATAGTGGCCACCCGGGCCGACATCGCGGACGGCGGCAAGCGCCTCGTCGAAGTCGTCCCAGCGTGGTCCCTCAGCCATGCGGTATCCCATGGCGCACTGCTCGGCATCGACGATAAACTTGGCGACCGAGCAATGCATGCCGGCCTCGTTCCAACCTGCCGAGTGCCAGATATAATTGGCGCCGGCGTGGAGGACAGCCGACATCGTAGTCGCACTTTCATAGCCGGCCTGAGCGTCGAAGGTCTTGGCGCCGCCCAGCGTATTCGACGTACGCCAGGGCACACGGTAAAACCGCGCCATCTGGCCGATCATGAAGTTCATCAGCGAGATTTCAGGCGTGCCCGCCATCGGCGCGCCTGACTGCATCGAGACAGTTGACAGATAATGCCCGTAGATTGCGGGGCAACCCTTGCGGATGACCTGGGTGTAGGCGAGGGCGGAAAGCGCCTCGGCGTTCACCTGCACCACCGTCGGCACCGTCGAAGCCGGCGTGTTTGCGCCGCCCAGCACGAAGGGCGAGCATAGCACTGGCTGATTGCGCCGGCAGAAAGCGCGCATGGCCCCGAGCATGGTCTCGTCCCAGACCAACGGCGAGTTACCGTTACAGTTGCCCGTCGTCACGGGATGGTCTTCCAAATAGGTCTCGCCGAAGAGGACGGCGCACATCTCCATCACATCCTCGGCATTTTTCGGGCTGGTGGTCATGCCCATGAAGGTCTTATCGCAATGCTTCATCGAGGAGTAGGTGATGTCCAGGTGCCGATGGCTCACCACCATGTCCATTGGCTCAACGATGTGATGGGCTGACGAATGCAGCGCCGGCAACATGTGCGCCAGCTTATGGAACATGGCCAGGTCGTCGAGTGTCGGTAGCCGCCGCACGTCGTCGAGATCGCGCAGGTAGGGCGCACCGGTCATCGGCACGAAGATCGAGTGCGGTCCGCCGAGCTGCACATTCTTCTGCGGGTTGCGGGCGTGATAGGTAAAGCTCTCCGGAATCGTTAGGATGAGTTCACGCACCAGTTCGCGGTCGAGGTGAACTCGGTTGTCGCGAACGTCAGCACCGGCGCGTCTCCAGTCGGCGAGTGCGATGTCGTCGCGGAAGACGACGCCGACCTCCTCGAGGATGGCGAGTGAGGCTTCATCGACGCGCCGGATCTGCTCTTCGTCCATCGGCTCGCAGAGCGGCAGGCCACGCTCCAGCGCTGGCAACATCTCAAACGACGAAGCCGTTCGCAGAGCCCGCCGGGCCTGACGCCCGCCCCGGCTGCGTGCTTTGGTTTCAATCCCGCCCATGTCGCGTGTCCTTCAACTGAGTTTAAGGCTAGCATTCCCGGAAATCCGCACCCTCTGCGCCTCAAGAACCGAAGTATTTCAGCAGAAACCGACATTGCGGTTGAAGGCGCTAAGCATGCGTGCTTCGAGTTGGAGAAGCAACGGGACGCCTTGCCAAATGATTTTCCGTCACTGGAGCGTGCCCGGTTGCTGTTTGACCTGTGGCAGAGTCTCGTCTTCCGCGCACGCACCGGTTTCAATGGAAAGGAACCTTCAGTCGACATGGAACCGATTTGGGCCGATGTGTGCCGCGGAGATCAGAAAGCGGTGCGTTCATCAATGATCGTATTCGCATTGGTGCTGGCATCTGGACGGGGTGTTCGTGCGGATCAATGGGCAGATCCATTACCTTTGGTGCGCCGTGGATCATGAAGGCGAGGTGCTGGAAGTCATTGCGTCGAAGCGCCGGGATTGTAAAGCTGCTCTCAAGTCCCTAAAGCGTTTGATGAAACGTTATGGTCAGACGAAGGAAATCGTGACAGACCGGCTTCGGTCTTACGGCGCAGCGATGAAAGCTATGGGAATTGTGGAGCGGCAGGAGTGCGGCCGTTGGCTCAACAACCGGGCTGAGAACTCACATCAACCGTTCCGACGACGAGAGGTGGTGATGACCAGGTTCAGGGACGTTAGGGCGCTCCAGAAGTTTGCCACTGTCCACGCCTCGATCCACAATCATTTCAATCAGGACCGCCATCTCAATCGCCGCGGCATCTTCAAAAAGAACCGGTCTGATGCCTTGGCGGAGTGGCGCCAGTTGGCGGCCTGAATGCCTCGGATCGGCGCTGCTCACTGGCCGAATCAGGTTTGTCTGACAGTGCCCGCTGCCGTCTACAACACCTTCAATGCCGTTGCAGCAGCCGGTTCAATTGTTTCGGTGAGGTAGTGCTTGATCCAGCAGCCACTGCTTCAAGGTTTCTGAGACGGGCGCCTTCAATCCACCCTTTGGTAACGCGATTTGGTACCAGACACAGCGGACAGCTTGAGGATCCAGCCGGACGAGTGCGCCGGATTCAATCTCGCGTTGGCACAGGATGTCGTCCGCCAGCACAATGCCCTCGCCATCGACCGCGGCGTCGATTGCCAAAGACAGGTCTGAATAGACTCGACCTTGCTGCCACCCTGAACTTTCAGGTTGGTATGCCGCATACCACTTATGCCAGATCTCCCTGCCGTTATCGTGGACCAGAGGGACCGAATCCCAGTCGATCCGTAGGTCGTCCGAAAGCAGTTTATCCCGAAATTTCGGGGTACAGGCCGGATAACCGTCTATTGGAAATAAACCCTGCCGTTCTACTCCGCTTGAGGGCATACGTGTCTCGAAATGAATGAGCATATCGGCATTCTCATCTCCCAATCGATCAGGCGTCCACGCCGGTCGCAGGTCAATCTCTATTCGCGGAAACAGCTTGCAGAACTCCGTAGCCCGCTTGCGCAACCACAAGGAAGCAAGTGCCGGTTCGGCGCTGACCACCAGGGTCCCTGACTGTGTCTTTCGCAGCAAGCTGTTGCAGCCGTCCCTCAGCGTCTGCAAGCCGCTTGCCACTTGCGGCAACAACGCGCGGCCATCCCCGCTCAGTTCGACACGATTGCCAAGCCGCATGAAAAGCTCCGTCCCGAACCAGAGTTCCAATTTCTTGACGTGCTGGCTTACGACACTGTGGCTGACGTTCAGTTCGCTGGCCGCCTTGGCGAAACTCGAATGCCGCGCGGCGGCCTCGAAGGCGCGAAGGGAATTCAAGTGTCTGAGGGATCTGGACATCCACTCAGCGTAGCAAAAACCGACGCTCAGCACCAGTTCTTCGCATTTTCGAGAGGCAAGGGCTCCCTTATAGGCTGTTCCGACAGAGCGGTCGCACCAGACCCTGCGACCGCTCTGCCTTCAGGGAGAGAGAATATGTCCAAAACCACATTCACACGACGCAACCTGCTCAAGACGTCCGCTAGCTTGGGCGTGATGGCTGGGACTGGCCTTCTGGTAGCGCCCGCTCTCGCACAAAACCGCTCGATCAAGATTGGCTCCTATGGCGGCTATTTCGAGGACAGCCTGAAGAGCCATGTCTATCCCGCCTTCACAGAAGCCACCGGGATTGCGGTGGAAAGCGTGACACAACCGGATTCGACCAGTTGGCTGCAGACCATGAGTCAGGCGATTTCGGCGGGCAACGTTCCGGCCGATCTGTCGATGCACACCCCGGTCAACATCATCAAAGGCCAGCGTCTTGGCGGCATTCTGGCGCCGATCGATCCGAGGCGAATTCCAACGCTCGACAATGTTGAAGTGAACTTCCTGCATCGCGCGGACGGTCGCCTTCTCGGCGTTGGCGCGCTCAGCTTCTACTATTCTATGGTGGTGAATACCGATGAGGTCGATATGCGGCCCAAAAGCTGGGCCGATTTCTGGGATACGGGTCGTTTCGAGGCGAGCCTTGGCCTGCCGAAGAACGTCAATTTCAAGTTCCTCGATATTGTTGCGGCGACTTTCCTCGGCGGCACCGATGCGCTTCGGTCGCATGAGGGCATCGTGGCTGCGGTCGAAAAAGCCGCCGAGATCCATCCAAATGTCGCGCTGTGGTACACGGGCGAGAGCCAGATGGAGCAGGCGCTGAAGAATTTCGATGTGATCGGCGGCATGTATTTCCATGACGTCGCGGGGCTGATGGCGGCAGACGGGCATCCGATCGCATCGATCTTTCCCAAGGAAGGCAACGTCATCGATTTCAATTCCTGGACGTTGTCCGAGGGCTCGCAGAAACAGGACGAGGCATACGAATTCATGGCCTTTTCGTGCCTGCCAGAAACCCAGGCGATCATGTCCCGAAAGATTGGCACGGCGCCGGTCGTTGATGCCGCCAAGACCGATCTGACGCCCGAAGAGCTTGCGGCCGTCGCGGGCACCCCGGCGATCCACTCGCCTTACGAAGTCTACCTCGATGATGAGACCTTCATCACCGAAACCTGGGACCGCATGGTCGCAAAAGCCTGACGCAAGAGGGGGGCAGCGCCATGTCCGATCTCGAACTCAGCGGCATCCGCAAGAATTTTGGCGATTTCGTCGCCATGCACAAGGCGGACCTATTCTTTGAGGCGGGCAAGCTCACGGCGTTGCTGGGCCCTTCCGGCTGTGGCAAGACCACGCTCCTGCGCATGATTGCCGGGCTCGAAGCACCGAGCGAAGGACAGATCCTCTTGGGGGGCAAGGACATCGCATCGCTCTCTGCCGAGCAGCGCAAGTTTGGTATGGTGTTTCAGTCCTTTGCCTTGTTTCCACACCTGAATGTGGCACGCAATGTTTCCTACAGCTTGCGGATCGCGGGTGTTGATGCGCTGACGCGCCGCGCGCGCGCCCGCGAGCTTCTGGAACTGGTGCAGCTTGCTGACAAGGGCAACAATCGCATCGGCGAGCTTTCGGGCGGGCAACAGCAAAGGGTTGCGATCGCGCGGGCGCTCGCGCAAGAGCCGGTAATTTTCCTGCTGGACGAGCCGATGTCGGCGCTGGACGCGCAGTTGCGCAACGACATGCAGATGGAACTTCGGCTGCTGCAACAGCGACTGGGGATTACCACCATCGTCGTGACCCACGATCAGCGCGAGGCAATGACCATAGCCGACAAGATCGTGGTAATGAGTCAGGGACGGATCGAGCAGGTCGGCACACCACAGGAGATCTATCACAAGCCCGCCAATGGCTTCGTTGCCTCTTTCATCGGCAACGCGAACCTGCTCGACGGCAGGGCGACTAACAGCGGCGTGACGCTGGGCGATACGCATTTCGCGGTTGCCGAGCGCGGCGGCTTTGCCTCGGGCGATCGGGTGACGTTGTTCTGTCGGCCCGAGGCTGTGCGTCTGACCGAGGTCGCGCCGAGTGGGAACGCCCTGAAAGGGATGGTGACCTTCGTGCGAGACGAAGGCATTGCCCGCGAAATCCATCTGGACACCGGCGCAGGGCATATCATCGCCGAGATCCCGGGAAGCTTTAACGAGACAATCCGCATCGGAGACCGGCTGCACGCAGAATTTCCGGTCGAGACGCTGCACCTGCTGCCCGCCCGCCCAGCAGCGGGGGCTGCGTGATGCGGGCCACCCAGCCTGCAATCCCGTTCACCGTCGCTCGCCTGTTCCAAAAATTCGTCGTGCTTGTTTTGGCCGTGGTTCCTTTCCTGCTCGTTTTTGCCATCAGCTTTGGCGAAAAGATCGAGGGTGCTGCGTGGGTATGGAGCTTTGAACTGTCGAACTACAAGCGTTTTTTTGTGGGCGCGGATTATCCCAACAGCGTATCGTTTCTATATCTCAAATATCTTTGGTATTCGATTTATTACGCGCTCATCGCGTCTATCCTCGCGGTCGCAACCGCTTTCCCGTTCGTCTATCTGATGACCCGGTTGTCGCGCCGCGTCCAGACGATCTGGCTTGTCTTCTTTCTATGCAGCCTGACCTTTTCAGAGGTTTTCATCGTCATGGGCTGGGACATACTGATGTCTAACCGTTCGGGCCTGCCGATGTTGTTCAAGGAAAGCGGACTGACCGACTGGCTCAAGCAGACCGGCGGGCTTGATATCATGCGTGACTGGGGCCTCGCCACGCCGCGCAACGTGCGCTTCAAACCGAGCGAGTTCGCGACGATCCTGACGATGACCTACTTGGTCTGGCCCTATGCGGTGATCCTGCTCTACCCGCCGGTTTCCAAGATCAACAACGAAATTATCGAGGCTGCACGCACCATGGGCGCGCGCCCCGCGACCGTCGTGCGCACGGTCGTACTACCCATGGTCCGCACCCCCATCGTGGGCACGATCCTGTTGTTGTTCGTATTCCTGCTGGGCGCCTATGTCACCGTCGCGGTCTTCGCTGAACCCGCCAAGCACACCCTGTCGATTTCAGTCTACGAAGCGGTCCGTGGCGCGACGCTGAACGCCCCGTTTGGCTCGGCGCAGGCGGTGATCCTGTTGCTCACGGCAGCCGCTATCCTGTTCTTTGGCCGCCGTTTCGTATCACACCCGGAAGGACGCTGAGAATGGCCAGACTTTTGTCCTGCACCTTCATGGGCTTCATCGCGATCTGGATCGCCTTTCCAATCCTTGTCGTCTGCCTCGCGGCGCTCAACGGCGGACGCACGATGTTTTTTCCGCCCGAGGCGCCGACTTTTGACCGATTCACCGAGTTCTTCCTGACCGAGGAAATCTGGGTGCGGAGCCTACGTAATTCGCTGATCGTGGCGGTCGGCAGCGCAGCGCTGGCAGTGCTCGCCGCCTGGCCCATTGCCTACGGTCTCTGGCGCAGGGCCGACTGGGCGTCCAAGCTGCTTGCCGGCCTTGCCTCCATGCCTTTCGCACTACCGCCGATCGTGTTCGGCGTCGGGCTGGTGTTCTTCTGGGGCTATGCCGGGGCCCTTGGCAACCTGTGGTCCGGGATCGTCAGCCACGCGATCCTGTTTCTCGCCCTGCCGCTCACCACACTTTCGATCGGGCTGCAATCCATCGACCGCGCGCATCTGGATGCCGCGGCAACCATGGGCGCGAACGAGGCCACAACATTCCGCACCATCATCCTACCACAGATGCTGCCCTTCACCGCCTCGGGCTTTTTCTTTGCGCTGGTGCTCAGCTTTAACGAATTCATCGTTGTCTTCTTCGTCTCGGCCTCGGGGTACTCGACCGTGACGGTGCAGATTTTCAACTCGCTCCGAAATGGGTTCACCCCGACAATGGCCGTAGGTGCGATCACATTCATCACCGTTTCCGCGCTGATCTTCTCGCTTATCGCACGGTTCGGCAACCTTCCGCAGCTTCTCGGTGCGGACAGCAGAAAACCATCCTGAAGGAGTTAGAAACACCATGATCCATGGCAAGGAAAACCGTCGTGCGCTGATCGAGGGCAAGGCCGCGCTGATCGTCATCGACATTCAGAAGTCCACCTTTGCGCCGATCCCGGACGAAAAGCGCGCCATCGCGCATATGCCTGACTACGCCGAGCGTATGGCGCGGACCCGCGTGGCTATCGACCGCGCCCGGGACGCTGGCATTCCCGTGGTCTTCATTCAGGAAATTCACCGCGCTGACCTTGTGGATTTCGGGCGCGAGCTGGACGGCGACGAGGACATTCATTGTCTGGACAGCAACCCGCTGACAGATTTCGCCGAAGAAGAACTGGGCATGCGCCCAGACGACTACCGCATCTCAAAGCGGCGGTATTCCGCTTTCTACGGCACCGATCTGGAAATTTTGCTGCGCGGGTTGAAGGCGGAAACGCTGATCCTGACCGGCGGGCTGACGGATGTCTGCGTGCATTACACCTTCGTGGACGCCCATCAGGGCGATTATTTCTGCCGGGTGATCGAGGACTGCGTTGCAGGCTCCAGTGTCGAGGCACATGACGCATCGCTCAAAGCGATGGAATACCTCCAGACCGGCGCTGTGGGCTCGCTTGACGAGGTGCTCGATGCGATGAGCGGCCAGGGAGCCGCCTGATCGCACAGAGCCGAAACGTGGATAACAACAGAAACATTCAGGCGGCAGGACTGGCGCTGGCTGCCTCGGCCATACTCAGCTTCATCGACAACTTCGTGCAGGAGGTGAGCGAGGAAGCCGGACTTTGGCAGTTTCAGGTGGTGCGCGCCCTCTTTGCCCTGCCTTTGCTGGTCCTCGTCGCCAAGGCTGCCGGCCGCTCCGTTCGGCCGGTTCGACCTTACAGTCTCGCGCTGCGCAGCGTCGCTGTATCGTTCGGTCTTCTGATCTACTTCGCTGCGCTTGGGACACTGCCGGTGGCTCAGGCCGGCGCCGGGCTGTTCAGCGCGCCGATCTGGGTGCTGCTGTTTTCGGCGCTCCTGTTCCGCACCGGAATCGGAGCCGCCCGCATCATGGCCGTTCTGGTCGGTTTCACCGGCGCGCTGATGTTGTTGCAGCCCGATTTCGCCAACCTTTCGGGCGCTTCCCTGATGCCTTTGGCGGCGGGCCTATTCTATGGATTAGGCATGTTGCTGACTCGGCAAATCTGCGCCGATGAAAACCCACTGGTGCTGGCCTTCGGCGTCTTTGCCACGATCGGCGGGGTGAGCCTCGTTCTGCTTTTGGTCGCCACCGGGCACACCGGTGCGGATCAGCAGATTAATTTCGTGACCGCGGGATGGGTGACGCCAACGCCACGCTTCCTGTGGCTCACGCTGTTCCAGGCTGTAGGCGCCGTGATCGCCGTGACGCTGATCGCGCAGGCGTACCGCATCGGTAATCCGTCCTTTGTGGCCGTCTTTGAATACTCGTTCCTGGTCTTTGCTGCGATCTGGGCACTACTGCTTTGGGAAACACCCACGAATGCGCTCGGCCTTGCAGGTATCCTCATCATCATTTCATCCGGGCTGGCCATGACATGGCTTGGCGACCGCCCGCGCCAGCGTTCCCAAACGTGAGATCCCAACATGTCCCCTGCCTTCCGAACTTGCATTCGTTCCGTTCGTCCCGATCGAGCATATGAAGGGCGTCGTCCGTCATATCGAAATCGATACTCTGCTGGCCGATCTCAAATGGCGAGATGCACAGCTTAAATTGTGTTGGCAGCCCTCCAAGAACACGAGAGAGGGTCTGCAAACGGTCACTGCCTTTGGCCTCTAAACGATCATGGGCATGCGTTTCTTCACCGAACTCGACATCATCGCCGACCCGAACAACCCGCGCGATGGCACTGTCAGACAAACGTGAAGCGGTGTGAAAAAATTTCTACAACGGGCAGTTTTCACGCCGCCAGCTGGCGCCATTTGGCCAGGACGGCGGTGCGGTTCTCTTTGAAGGTTTCGCGGCAGTTCAGGTGACGGTCGAGATTGAAATGATTGTGGATCGAGGCGTGGACAGAGGTGAATTTCCGCAGAGTCTTCAGGTTCCGGAATTTCGCCATCGCACACTCCCGTCTTCGGAATGGCTGATGGGAATTCTCAGCACGATGTGTGCCATGAACGCACAACCTAATGAGCGATAGGGTGTGCGGTGCTGTGCAAGTGATGAGGGTGGGCCCCTCGGAACCGGCTTGCAGGAGCAGGTTTCAAACCTCCTTAAGCTGCAAGGGTAAAGAGCCCTGGTGGTGAGCGTTGATGAAAAAGGCAAGGATACTCTTGTCAGGTGAGGTCCAAGGAGACGAACGCGAGTGAACCACTGATGACGTGTTGAAAGAGAATGGATGATGTCAAAACCGGGGAAGATCGAGTGCCCCGTGATCAGTCTGGAAGGCGACCTGCTTACTGTCCAGATGGTATCCGGCATGAAGGTGGCGTGACCTTGGACGAGGCTCTTGCAGGGAACATGGGAACCTGTCGTCTCGATGCCAAGGGAGAAACCTAAGGAGGTGGTCCCTCCGAGGGTGAGAGTACCGATGCGAGGCACAGGGACGGAGCCGCCCGTAGTAGCGATGAAAGCTCTGCAATGGAGCCGGGGCGAAGAGGCGGCGTCATTCAGCTTTATCCTGGGACCAACCGAAGTTGGGAGGAGTCCCTTGGATAAAGCAAAGCCGTTTAACATTCCCAAGCGTGAAGTTTGGGAGGCTTATAAACGGGTACGCGCCAACCAAGGCGTTGCCGGGGTTGATGGGCAATCGATTGCCGGGTTTGAACAGGATTTGTCTGACAATCTGTACAAGCTTTGGAACCGGCTGTCCTCCGGCAGTTACTTTCCTCCCCCGGTTCGTCGGGTAGACATACCAAAAGCAACGGGTGGAACTCAGCGATTGGGAATTCCCACGGTCGCGGACCGGATTGCGCAAATGGTTGTCAAAAGATACCTGGAACCATTCTTGGAGCTAATCTTCCACGGGGATTCTTATGAGTATCGCCCCGGCAAGTCCACGATCCAGGCTGTCGGCACGGCACGGCAACGCTGCTGGCGCCGTGACTGGGTTTTGGATCTGGACATCAAAGGCTTCTTCGATAACATCGATCATGCGCTTTTGATTCGGGCTGTGCGCAAGCACACGGACTGCATGAGGGTTCTTCTCTACGCCGAAAGGTGGTTGAAAGCCCCTGCGCAGTTTGCGGATGGAGCCTTGGAGGCACGGGATCAGGGAACGCCGCAAGGGGGTGTAATCAGCCCCTTGCTGGCCAACCTCTTCCTCCATTACGCGCTGGATGCGTGGATGGTTCGGAACCATCCGGACATTCCCTTCGAGTGCTAAGCCGATGATGGGATCTACCACTGCGCCAACCTCGCCCAAGCCGAAAGGCTGAAAGCGCTGGTTGAGCAAAGGCTGACGGACTGTGGGTTGGCCTTGCATCCCGACAAGACGAAAATTGTCTATTGCAAGGACACTAGGCGGCGAGGTGATTACACCCTGCACAAATTCGACTTCCTTGGCTACACCTTCAGGCATCGGAAATCGAAGAACCGCCGGGGAGAATACTTCGTCAGTTTCAGCCCTGAGGTCAGCAACAAGGCCGCAACGGCGATACGCCGGACCTTGCGCGATGGGCGCTGCACCAGCGCAGTGACAAATCCCTGGAAGACTTGGCATCTATCGTTAATCCCGCCCTCCGGGGCTGGATCAATTACTATGGCCGCTTCTACAAATCGGCGCTGTACCCACCGCTCCGGCATCTCGACCGCTATCTGACGAGATGGGTGATGCGGAAATATAAGGGCCTGAAGTGGCAAGCGACGGGCAGCACAGTGGTTGGCGCGCATTGCGCGTCGCCAGCCTTGGCTGTTTGCCCACTGGCAGAGCCTGAAAGCAACGGTTGGATGATGGGAGCCGAATGAGTTGAGAGGCTCACGTCCGGTTCTGCGAGAGCGCGGGGGGGAAGTTCCCTCGCGCCACTCTCCTGTTCAGTCGGCCGCCTGTCTCGTGGCGTTCTTTAAGTCCGAGATCTCCCAACGCCGCGCCATAGGAACGTAGCTTGTCAGTCACGACTGCAGTTGGTGAAATGCCCTGCTTCCTAAGCAGTTTCCGAATCAGTTTCTTGGCAGCACGCTTGTCTCGCCGTGGCTGGAGCAAGATGTCGAGTGCCTTGCCTTCAGCATCGACAGCGTGCCACAAATACATCCGGTGCCCGCCGATCGAAACGAACATTTCATCCAAATGCCATCGATCAGTTGCCGTTGGCCGGCGCCGGCGCAAATTCCTGGCGTAGGCCGTTCCGAATTTCACGACCCAACGGCGGTCGGTCTCGTAGCAGATGTCCAAGCCACGCTCAGCCAGCAAGTCCTCGACGTCCCTGAGACTCAAGTTGAAACGCAGATATAACCAGACGGCATAGCGGATGACACTCGGTGGAAAATGATGACGGGCATATGAGATCTTAGACATGAGACAAAGCTAGCGGGCTGTCATCGGGCCGGCCAGCTCGTTCCTGTGACAGAGCCTGCTGGGCTATTGCTAGCGGTGCCACCTGCCGGGGTCGGCTTGAGTCACGGCGCCATGCCCAGCCAGCAAAGACGCGGACACTGGGCATGGCCCGATTCCTCGTCACGTCTCCCTTGGAAGTTTACTGTTTCTGCGCCAGAAGCTCTTCTACAGACGTTGACAAGCGGTAGAATCGGGAGACAGTTCGAGCGGCACCTCGGTCGATTGATAGCCAAAGCAAGCAACTGGTATAGATGTATGCGCCATCCTGAAGAGTTGGATGGCCGGTGACATATCCGGACAGCGCCAAGCAACCGTGATGCTTTGAAAAGCTCCAGCATTCAAGTTGCGGTGCCGCGGCCAATTCCTCTTTTGTGGGCGCATCTCCGCGCCGAATGCGCTTGAGTACAGTACGGACATCCTCGAGCTTATCGTGCAGTACCTTCTCTTCAGACATCGTTACTCTCCGTCAAGATACAGGTGCTTTCTAGTGCAATCTGCTTCCCATGTCATAGAACGGATCGCGCGGATAAGCTGAAGTCATCAACGGATGGATCAGCGGTGCTCTTGAGCAATCTCCGATGTTTGAACACTGAGGCAGCTAGCGCCAAAGCGATTAATCCGCGGCCGGACCAGAAGCGCATCACAACAGAATGAGCTCACGCGCCAAAGCGGCGACTCGCGTTGGTGAGTAGCCGGCCATCAGCCAGTCTCGGGGTGACAAAGGCGCAGGCGCATCGGCAATAACCAAGTCATTTTGTGGCAAGTGGAAAAATCGAGCTAATGAGATCGGTTGGGCATCGGGATCGATTGCAGGCGCGACCTCCTCCAGGCCCGGAAGCGTTTCCTCATGGTGGAACTGAAATCGTGGTAGCAACCAACGCCCTCGATGTTTGATCCCAAAGAGCTCACGGCGATGCAGCCGATTCTGAATGGTCTCACAATGGACACCAAGCAGACGGGCCGCGTCATGTATCGGCAATGCCGTGGCGATCAACGCGACGTACTCAGCCATTGCGCGCTCGAGAGACCCTGGGATTTGCTCCTCACACTCACAAAGATCGAATCCTCCTGCCAAGTAGGCCGCTTTTTCAGCTGCACTCAAAAGGGGTGTCGCTTTCGGTATCTGGAGTTTCCGCTTATTGGCCACAGCTTCGAGCACGAGCCGCACAAACGCCTCCGCGTTGGTGCTCATGTCAAGTGCAGCTAACTCTTCACCGAGAATTTTCATTACCTTTTCGATCTCGGCCATTGCAGTCGCCTCAGCGCATTGTCGACGTCGCCCCCGAGGGATATGATGATTGGAGCTTCCAATAGACTGGCAATTGACAGCATATGCAGGGGCGCTGAATCTCTGTCAGAGAGCCACCGTCAAATCGGGGCGGAAGCTCGGGTTGGCATCGTGGGGTAAGTAACCTCTGGGGTTGCAGACCACGCGGGTGCTTCCGATTGAATAGTCGCAGCTCTCGTGAGTGTGCCCGTGAATCCAAAGCGCTGGCTGCCTCTCTCGGATAAGCGCTGTGAGGTCGCTGCAGAAGTACGGATTGAACCAGCTATTATAAAACTTCGCGCTGATCGAAAGATGGGAAGGAAGAAAATGAGTCACGATCACTGTAGGGCCTGGGAAGCGGAGGCTGAGCGCTCTCTCTATGAATTGCCGAGAGGCTATGTGGCGTGCGACTGCATTTCGTGCTGTGAAGCCCAGATGCTGACCCATGTCATTAACCACAGTAATCTGTCGGAAATCGTTGACGTGCCGATCGGCAAGATCCATGGCGTAAGAGCGCTCCATTCCATCCCCCATCAACCGAAAATCTGACCACAATGTGGCCCCAATAAAGCGAACCCCGCCTATTACTGCCACTTCGTCTTCTAGGAAGTGGACGCCATGCTGTTTGGCCGTCTCACGACATCGGGTGACAGATTCATCTAGGTCTGCGCCATACGGCTCATGGTTTCCGAGAACGTAGACTGTTTTCTCCGGCGGAAAGCTTTCGGCCGCCCAGGTGATGCCCAGGTCCCTGAGCCAAATATCACCGGCCAGGACAATCACATCCGCTTCAATCGGCGGCGGGGAGAAATCCGCGAACTCGAGGTGTAGATCACTAAGAATGCAAATTTTCACGGTGCTGCGTTCTCATTTTGAGCAAGCCTCGCCCCATTTCTGTGATGAATTGTGGCGTTGGTTGGGGCGCGATCAATCGACATGCATCCCCCGCATTCCGGATATTGAATTCAGGGCGGTGAAAGCGGCGACCTGGCTTGCTGCGCAGCATTTTCTCACGGAAGGCATCATCTATTCCGTGACCGAGGGGTAGGCGAGGCGAGTAAGAGCATGAATATTGCCTTCGCGACCGAGCTTGTTATGAGCATCACAGAGCGTCAGATACCAGCTTTTGTCCGAGCGTAGCTTTCCTTCCGCGCCGCAAGCCAGACAGGTGAACGCGGACGTCAGCTCCGCGTAATCAACGATGACCGACAGCACCTCGTTCGACCCCACGTACCAGCGCAAAGTCCCAAATTTCTCCTTGATTTGAGAAGTGCGGTACTGTTCCAGAGTAGCCCTCTCTACCCGGCGCTCAGCCTGGGACACGGCGCGCTCGAGGAGCGGGAGCCAGCCAGCCGGACAACTCCGGGCATGACGTCCTAGCCATTTTCGGCTAGTCAGAAAATCGGTGCGGCGTACCCACTCAGTTGCATTCATGGGAGCCGGGGGTAGTAGCACAATTCGAAGTTCTCTGCGCATCTCCTTCTCCAGGTTTGCGCTATCCGGCCACGGCCCTTCGGGCGGCACATCTCCGTAACCCGTAAGAGCGTCGGCGAAGGTCTGGGCTGCGGTGACGATAGCGTTCGACGATTGGGGCGCCCACTGAGTCCAGCAAGCGCCGCACGTTCTTTAAGCAGAGTTCCAGCTGGCGCTGATCGACGGCAGGATCAAAGTAGTCGCGCCATCGGATTCCCTCGGCCCAAGCCCGCGTTTGGTTGGTTTCGATAGCTAAGGCAAGTAATCGGGTCCCGAGTGGCCAGCTGTCGATGTCGTCCTCGAAGGTCATAATAACCCCTATTGCGGCACAGCTGAGATCGGCTGCGACGCATTATTTAACGTAGTTCCGGCATTATTAGTATAGTTGGTGAAAAATTGATATAGGATAAATGAAAAAGAGTCAAACGGAGTGTAATGTTGTATTTTTATATAATAAATCCAAAAATGAACCGGAGTTATATTTAATGTAACATCTGGCGGTGATTTTTTCTTTCTTGGTTTGTCAAATTGGGGAGTCAATCTTTGCCCGGAGCACGAACCTGCAGGGAGATCGTGCGTATCAAGTCGTCTCTTGTTGCCGGAGAGTCGGTCGCCTTACCCCATAATTGGGAACCGATGCTGAGTTGAAGAATCGAGGTTGTCGGGGATTCTGGGAGGAGACGTGCAAAGGGATGCCGACGAAACAGTTTTTGGTGGCACCGCCGAGTGATGAGTTGCTTTTCAAAACCTTCTTCATGGGGCGTCTTACTCTTTGCCATTGGATGCGACCTATCCACGTTGCTTCCAGCGGCCGGGTCGCAATGTAGTGTAGTATCTGGAATAGGTTGAGACTTGCGATCTGCATCTGTACGGGATTGTGCAAAGTGAAGCGCAGTGAACTCTATGAACTGGTTTGGCAGACGCCGATGACGAAGCTCAGTGAGCGCTTCGGCATGTCTGATGTCGGCCTTCGGAAGATCTGCAAGAAGCACGGTATTCCGACGCCAACATTGGGTTACTGGGCAAAGCGCGCCCACGGCAAGCGGGTTCAGCAGCCACCCCTGCCGCAGGCAGAGAGCGGGCGTGATGTGCCGATTCCGCTGGCGTTCCGATCAATAATAGCGGAACCCCCAATTGAAGTGGTGGCAGAGTAGAATGCCGCCCTGGCCAGCGAGGATGCCTACGCCTCCATCGTAGTACCGCAAGAGCGCCCGGTCCGGTTGTATCCCGTCGCCTCGGCAACCAGGAAGGCGCTGCAGGCGACCCGGATGGATGGCGAGGGGTTTAAGACATGCAGCGCGCAGGGTGGTATCGCCGTCGCCATCGGGCCGAAGTCTGTCGACCGGGTATCCTGTATCGTGGATGTTTTTGCCCGGGCCCTCGACGAGCGAGGCTACCGCTTCGCTGAGGGCAAGGAGGGCGTAAGGATCCTCGTGGGCGAGATCCCGGTCTCGTGGCGCATCCACGAGACGCGCGACAAGACCGAGCATCATCCAACCAAGAAAGAACTCGAGCGGCAGGCGCAGGAAGACAAGTGGCGAGCCAGATGGCCACGGGAGCGCGCCTCCGACCGCAAGGTCTACAGGACATGGGACTACTTCCCGTCTGGTCGCCTCGCCATGACCTCAGCTACACCTGCGGGACGACGGACCTGGTGCTGGTTTTCTCGTCCTCAGGCTGGTTTAGCGCCGTCGGGCACGTTGGGAGCGGAGAGGCCATAATTCGTTCCTGAGGCCAAAGAATGACCTCACCGAGGCGCTGAGGTCGCGCAGACATGTTCCATGTACAGGTGGCCGTTCAGGTCCCGAGAATGACGCCTGGTGACCCCTGGTTTGCATTCCAATTCGATGTTTATAGCTCCCCTTCTAGGGGGACGATTTCCGTCCCCTCTAGACCGTGGAGTAAACGAACAGTGAAAAATTTGACTTTGGCGGGCTACGCCCCGCTGGCAACGATCTGCGCCCATTGGAGAGTCACATCCGGCACCGCCAGGTCTCTGCTCGCGCCGCGCAGCGTGCGGATCATCCGCCGATCCGGCCGGGCCTTTGTCTCGTGGCTTGACATCTGGCGCCTCGAAGGACTCTTGGCGCCTCCACTTGAGGCCTTCGATGCCCTCCGTAAGCCTCTGCTGCGACGAGAGGAAGTTGCTGCCCGCTACGGGATCGGCCAGCGTACGGCGCTCCGTTGGATGTCCAATGGGGAACTGCCCACCATCCGACTCAGCCCGCGGATCCTGCGGCTTCGCGAGAGTGATCTCGATCGCCTCGATGACCTCCAGTTGGATCGGGACGATGTGGCGTGAAAAAGCAAAAATGGCGCGCAATCACTAGGAAATCGGCAAAACAGCAAAAAGGTCTCCCAAAATACATGCCCGATATTCTGTGATACGTATTTCCTTATGGCCAGTAAACGCGCAAGTGTCCGTTAAACAGTTACTTAGTTCGAGGAAAAACAAGAAATGCAGGATTTTCGCACCTTCCGCTGCCTCGCCGAGGGCCTCGATCGGTTGGGCTACGAAGGCAATACCGCGAACGACGTGCGCCGGGCCCTCGTCCGTGCCGAGAAGATCTACAATGAGCCCCTCGGCGCGATCAGGGTCGATCTCGACGCCTTCGACGCCCGCTGGCGCGGCAAGGTCAGCGCCCTGGAGCATGGGTTCCGGTCCCGTGGCGGCTTTGAGAAGTGGCGCTCCAACGTGCGAGGCGCCCTCAAACGGGCCCTCGGACTCAAGGCTTTGGGGGACGCCGGAGCGGACGATCGTCGGCTGGCCGATGAGTGGCAGCAACTGAAGGACTATGTGGCCGAGCGCAGCGGCAATGGAAGGGTTTTCGGACCGCACCGGGAAATCACCCTCTCGATCCTGATCGAGCGGGCGCGCCTCGCCGGCCGGAGCCCTCATCAGCTCGATCCGACGTGGCTACGGGAGGAGTACGACGCCCTGCACAACAAGCGGCGCAAAGGCTTCATGCGGGCTGCGGTATTCTTCAACGAGCTGGTTCGTCACCGTGGCGCACACCCGAACCTGGGCAACCTTCTGCCGCAGGCGCCCTGTCAGCTTCCGCGCAGTCAGCGGGGCAAGCAATACGCCGGCGCAGCACTGCCAGAGAGCTTACTCGCCGATGTGGAGGCCTTCATCGAGCACTATCTCTGGCAAGGCGAGGAGCCGCTTGTGCGCGATCACCTGGAGGATGCCGAGCGGTCCGTCCAAAGTGCCAGCAGCTATCGCTCAGCGATCTCCTGGCTCGTGCGCGAGATCCTCGAAGCAGGGTTGATGAAGCCGGAAGAGATCACTTCGCTCTCTGACATCTGCCGGTATCAGCTGCTGCGCCAGGTGGCCGGGATCTTTCGTACCCGCGCCCTCGATGAGGTGTCTCACCTGCGCCGCGACGCCACCTCTCTGCATACCTATGTCTGTCGGGTCTCTTACATCGCTCGCCACTGGGTCAGGGTCTCCGCGGAGGAGGTGGAGCGCCTAAAAAGGCTGAGGAAGAAGAAGGCCATCAAGAACCATCGGGTCGGGAAGATGGGCGAGGAGCGGGAAGCCTTCGCCAGCGCGCTTCTCGACAACCTGCGGATTCGTTCCGCGGTTCTGGGGCTGCCGGAAACCACGCTGCGCGAGGCCGATGTGTTGCTCGGGCACTGGGACGACCTGAGCCTCTCCGCGCGGATGCGCTGCCTGCGCCTTGCGGTTTGTGCTTGCCAGGCGGCGATCCTCCTGAGGGCCATGGCCCTGCGGGCGACGAACCTGCGATCCATTACCTTTCGCGGCAAGGAGACGACAATTGTCTTCAAGGGTGAAGCCCGCAAGGCCGGCAAGATCTCAATCCCCGGCCGGCAGGTGAAAAACAACCGGGAACTCGGCTGTCCACTACCGCCGGACTGCGAGAAGATCGTCCGGCGCTTCGTCGAGGTCTACCGGCCCCTTCTAGTCACAGCGCATCCCTATGGGAAAAATGCATCCGACAGCGACTTCCTCTTTCCCGGCACTCTGGCCGATCGTCCGGTGGACGCTTCGGTCTTCGCTCACTGTTTCGAGATCGGAATCAGGGCCGCCGGGCTCGACATGACCCTTCACATGTGTCGCCACGCGATCGCGACCCTGATCCTCTACGAGAACCCTGACAGACTCGTCATGGTCGCAGACTGGCTCGGGATCGATCCGGCTACGGTTAGGAAGCACTACGGCTTCCTGGATAGCCGGCGTGCCGCGGAGCTCGGGCAGCAGCATATGCAAAAGCTTATCCGTGAGGCCCGTCGCAGGACGCCGGTCCGGAGTCGGTCGTGATGGCTGGAGCCCCAGGCAGCATGAGCGTTGAGGAAGTCCTCGGCAGCCCCCTCTGGGCCGATGAGTTGGCCTTCGCGGCTCTGGAACACCTCCAGGCTGGCAAGCTTACCCTGGCGCAGCTGCGGCTTCTTCACCGTTTTTTGCTCCATCTCGAGCAGCGCGGGAAAATACTCGTGCAGACCGGGCACCAGGACCTCGCCGACTTCGGACCGCTCTGGCGCGTGGAGGGCCTCGCGAAGGCGCTTTCAATGCTAGCACCCGAGGTGGCCGCTCTCGCGCGCCCGGCCCTCAAGGAGCTGCGCGCGGAGAAATGGCGGAAGGAGAAGGCGGTACGGAAGCCCGTGATTCGGAAGAGCCGGCGCCGTCTTTCCCTGCCGCCGGAGGCCTGGCCGGCCGCCTGGCGCATCGCGCTGAGGACGCTCGAGGCGAGGGCCGCCGAGGCGAAGGGCGATGAGATCGGCCACGATGATGGTCCCGTCTACGCGATTTCTATCGTGCGGTCCCTTACCAACATCGTCGGGCAGCTGGCGAAATCGAACCGGGACCACGGTCTGGGTGATGTGGTGTCGGTTGGGGCAGTCGATGTGCTCCTGCGGTCCTTTAGGGCGCGGGAGACCCGGCCGACCACGAAGCTCGCCCGCACCAAAGAGCTGCTTGTTTTCGCGGCCGAGCTCGGCGCCCGGGAGGACGTCCTGATCTTCCTGAGACAACTGCGGGAAGGCTTCGAGCGGGAGGCGAAGCTGAACCGCACGCGAAAGGAAGACGTCCTGCTGAGTTTTCCCTACGATCTGGGAGATATCTATCTGAAGGCCATGGATCTCCTGGCTCAGGCCGGCGAGACCCCGGCCCACCAGGACGCGGCCTTCCATGCGCGCATGGATGCCGCGCTCATCGGCCTTTCGTGTAATGCCCCGCTGCGCTGCGGCGACCTCCACCGCCTCCGGATCGGTCGGGAGATCGTCAGGCAGGAGCAGAGCTGGCGCCTCCGGCTGGAGCAGAAGAAGAACCAGCAATGCTATGGTGTATCGGCCTGGCCGGAGGTGGCGGAGATGCTTGATGCCCTGATTCTCGACGGGCGATCACCGGTGGCCCTCTCCCAGCGCCTGAAGGAGCTCGAGGGCCGATACTTATTTTCATGGGATGGGGGGCTCGCTGCCGTGGATGGCCAATGGCCATCCAAGGTCTGGCGCCGGCACTTCGGGGTAGGGGAGCACTACGTGCGCTCGCTGTGGTGCTCCTACTACGCCGAGGAGGATCCAGACAATGCCTGGGCGGCCTCCGCGCTGGTCGGCCATGGCTCGGAGCTGACCCGGCAGGCTTACGAGGTTAACGTGCAGCGCCGGAAGAGCATGTCGACCGTTCAGTCACTGATCCAGCAGCTTTTACCGCAATGCTCAGAAACGTCTTTGGAGTAGAATGAAGGCGAGGACAGTTGGCACCCGAGTCGTTTTGGCGAGACTCCGCAAATCCAGGACGCGAAATGCTGTGGCCGATACCAAGGAATTTTGTTGAGGACCTCAAGTATCAGGTTCAACAGGGATCTATTCTTGTCCCAGTTCTAATGGCTTTTCCGAATGAGGCCGTCGCAGCGATATGGGCATTGGTCACTATAGGGAGGGACGCAATCGTTGACCCCGAGTATGACTTCTCTATCGGGGACTTTTCCGATGAGCTTATGCGGTCCCGAGATTTTGTGAACGATGCGCCATTACATGAAAGGAGCAAGCTGGCAGCATTCACCCACCTGCAAGCGTTTATCGAGGAGGGACTCAAAATCGCAGATGGCGTCGGCCTTCGGTGGATTTCCACAGATGAGTATTGGGCATCTTCACCAGGTCAACATGAGGCCCAGGAACTACGTGGCCAGCCAACGTCCCATCAATATGGAAACGGCGAGAGCGATGATTCGGCGACTGTACGGACCACTGGCGACTACCGTGAGTCTGTATACACCTTTCACACAAGAGTTAGACCTACTGAAGAGCAGGGGCAGATCCTAGAGGCATCGAGAAAGGCCGGCAGCACGGATGTTGTGAAAGCCGAGGCATTCGCCGGAACGGGGAAGACGACGTTATGCGGATTCATCGGAGAAGAATTGGGTAGCGGGTCGGCGGTCTACCTTGCTTTCAATCGGGACATGGCGGATCAGGCGAAGAGGAGGCTAGGTGGCACTGTAGAAGATTGCAGGACATCGGACAGTCTGGCTTACAAGGTGGTGAAGCCTAGCAATCAGTGGGGAGAGGAGCGGTGCCAAAGAGGCCAGAGCATGCCCTGGCACGACCTCGCCGATCGTCTCGGTCTGCCGCAAATGTTTGGGATCTACAGGCGGGGAATTTTAGTTCGCCAAGTTGATCAGACGGTCAAGAACTATTGTTACTCAGCGGAGCCGGAACTGTCTCTGAATCATGTGCCGGAGCTAGAATGGCCTACCGGCGGGAATGAGCAGGTTCTTCAATGGGCAAAGAATCTTTGGGCAATGATGATATTGAAGTCCGGAGATCTGCCAATTTTCCCTCACCAGGTTATGAAATGGTGGGACTTACGTGAAGGCACCATTCCATATGACGTCGTGCTTTTCGATGAAGCGCAAGACGCAAATGGCGCGTTCATGTCCATTCTGCGACGTTCCAGCTGTAAGCGGATTTTGATCGGCGACCACCATCAACAGCTATATGACTGGCGCGGGGCTGTGAATGCGATGGCGCAAATTGAAGGAAGTTCATTTCCATTGACACAATCCTGGCGGTTTGGCCCGGAGATCGCCGACTATGCGAACAAGGTTCTGGGGAGGAAGTCCAACGTGCCCGCGCAAAAGATGCGTGGAAACCTCGGCCTGTCCAGTCAGATAATTACCTACGGCGGCAGCCATCAGGGGCCCGAGTGGCCAATCACTATTCTCGCTCGGACGAATACAGGCGTTTTCCGCCAGGCCGTTTCTGTTGCTGAATTTGGTCACCGCTTCCATTTGGTTGGGGGTATCGAGGACCTCCAGTGGCTGATGCTCGATGCCCTTAGGCTGTATAGGGGAGGTGCCAATCGTGGGACGCCACATCCTACGCTAGTCCGGTTCGGTAGTTGGGACGACCTAGTTTTTGAAGAAGAGCAGACGATGGACTCGGAGTTGCGTCGTGTGCGGGAGACAATCGAGGAGAGACACAGCGTCCTAGAAGGGCAATTAGCGACCCTCGGAAAGCATCACGTGGCGGTAGAGGCCAAAGCCCCCATTGTTTTGTCGACTACGCACCGAGTAAAAGGCCGTGAGTGGCCACGAGTTATGTTAATGGATGACTTCATTAATAGGGACAAGCTGGACGAGACAACAGATGGCGAGTATCGCGACGCCGAGCTAAACGTCCTCTACGTCGCTGCAACGAGAGCCACTAGGGAACTATACATTCCCGAATGCTTACAGATGTCGAGTTAGTTGCTGCTCAGCGGAAGATTCGCCTGTGAGGTATTCCCGTTGTTGGTGCCAAGTTGAGACGGATGTTAGAGTTGTTACAGATTAACCAACTTCTTCCCTCGGCAAGAGTTCATGGGCGGCTGGTGATTACATCGATGGCTCCTGCTCGATCTTCGCAAGGACCTCATCCACGCATGGAGGTGACTTGCGGTCGATCAAGGGAGTGCTGCTAGTTCGGGGTCCTCGTCACCAACCAACTCTTCGCCAGGGCGAGCGAGCCTCTCCATCGTGTGATCCATGGCCATTGACGAATGGTCGCATGCATCTTCATCTGATTTGTCGTACCAGTCCGAACGTCGAAGCTGCTGACCTTCGTGCAACGTTACCCAGCTGAAGCGGCTTGGCTGCAGCGGCATGGGTCAGGCCGTACCGCTTGCGCAGGGCACGGACCAGAAGACCGACTTCGCGGGCGAGGGCGATGGTAGGCATCGGCATCTAAGCCAATACGAGAGGGTCTGGCGTCCAGCGGCGTACCGGACCAACGCGTTGCCCGGGATTGGCCAAGCGCTCCAGATCGACCAGGGCGGCTTGCAGCCACTCGCGGTCCTCGTACATGTAGACCCGTGCTCCGCCGCGCCGTGAGGCGATCACAGCAAGGCTGAGCTTGGCGTGAATGCCGGCGACCGTATGGGCCGGCACAGCAACGGCCTCGCGCACCGCATCGGCGTAGCGCCCGTGGGTCTCCCAGCAGTGCAGCCAAGCCTCCGGGTGGCTGTCCCGGAAAGGCCGGTAGGCGAGATCGTGGCGGGCGTAAAGGGCGTCGCGGAGGCGGGCGCGCAGCCGCCGTGCCCGGGCGTTCTGGTTACGCAAGTGTTCGGCCTCCGCAATCCGGCGGAACAGCTCGGCATCAGGGTGGGGATCGGCGCAGAGCAAGGCAGGAACTGGCAGGGCGGCCAGTGCCTGGAAAACCGGAAATGCCATCGCCGGCGCGGCGACGCTGCCGGCCAGCATGGCCCGGCGGGAAAGTCTTGTGCTAAGGGTAGGGGTAGCCATGACCGGACTCCAACAAGTCGGGTTGTGGTCAGGCGCGGGAGGGTGTTGACGCATCCTCTCGTGCCGCTTGTTTGCCTTTCGGTTGTATCCATCAGGCAAGCTATCTAGCGTGCCTCAGGCTAAATAGTCAGCGACTCTATGTCAAACAAGAATTTGTATTATAAAAAAATGTCCTTCTCTCCGGGGCAATGCCACGCCGCCAGAGGGCTACTCAACCTATCCCAGTCGGAGGTTGCGGAACCGGCTCATGTCACTGCTGCGACACTCTCTCAATTTGAGCGATACGGAAAGGCGCCAGGCTACAATAATCTTCAGGCGATTCGGGCCACCTTGGAGGCGGCCGGCATCGCGTTCATTCCTGCGAACGGCGGAGGGCCGGGTGTCCGCCTGCGTGAATTGCGGAGTGGGTGTGGTACCAGCGAAACGCTGTTTTTTCCAGACCTGTGCCGGGCGGCCCGCAATATATTGAACATGTCGCAGTGGGATCTCGCTGAAGCCGCTGGAATTGCACGGTCGACGGTTGCCGAGTTCGAGCGTGGCGCGCGAGTGCCGATCTCCAATAATCTTCAGGCAATGCGTGACGCCCTGGAAGCTGCCGGCGTCGCGTTCATCGAAGCCGATGGTTCCGCCGGGCCCGGTGTTCGGCTGCGGAAGTGATGCGCGAAAGGTTGAAACCTACCACCAAGAGATTATCACACCCTACACACCTGCGGTGTTGACAACGAACCGAGGCCATACCAGCAAAGGGCTATTCTGAAACGGCTTTCGTTGCCCTGTTGCCGATTACACTGGAGCCGCCAGCCGTTTACACTTGGATCAGGGTGTCTGAGAAATTCGGCTCTACGACAAAGCTTTAAGCCAGCCGGGCGTTGTAATCATCTTCTCTGAGAGATTTCAGCTGTCCACTCGGGAGATAAGATACTCGGGGTATTCCTGTTCGCATATGATCGAAGTTGATCCGAAGCGGTCACTTGTATTGAACGATGCGAACGGCTGCGAAGCGGACAAAGCGAGTTTTCGATGCGGAAGCGCGGATGTCCGGTTTTGCGGAATTGCGAGCGAATTCGCCCGAGACGACGATTATACAGTATCCATCTTTGTTGGAAGAAACTCGAAAGCCCATTCGTTGTAACCGCCCTCACCGCGGTACCAGAGGACTTCCTCTCCCACCTGTTCGTCATGGTTCCAGCGGGGTCTTTGGCCGTAGGCATACCCATCAACGATAAGGCGGCGACGTTTCTGGCTGGCTACGATGTTTGTCGCGAGCGTGTCGATGTTCCACTTGGCCAGGATCTGCTTGGTAAACGTCGCAACGCGCTCTGAGTGATTTGGGTCGGTGGCCAGGTTGTATCGCTCGTTTTCATCTGTTTCCAGATCAAACAATAACGCCGGATCCTCTTTGGAATATACAAACTTGTACTGACCCTGGCGGATCATCAGGATCGGTGACGGCGTAGTCTCGGCCAGGTATTCGGCATAGATGGGCCTGTCGTGCTTTGGCGGCTGTCCGATCATCGGTACCAGACTACATCCTTCCAGCGCTTCGACCCAATTGCACCAGTTCGATCCTTTCGCAATGCCCATGAAGGTCGGGAGCAGATCGACCAGAGACACCGGCGTATCGACGCGGCCCTGACCTTCGCCAGGCAGTTTCATGATGAGCGGGACACGCAGCGCTGGCTCGAAAAAGTGTTTCTTGAACCACATACCGCGCTCACCCAGCATTTCGCCGTGGTCAGAGGTGAAAATGATGGCCGTGTTCTCGGCCTGACCAATTGCGTCCAGCGTTTCCAAAACACGCCCTACCATCGCATCCAGATAACTGATGGATCCGTAATAGGCGCGGCGTGCGCGGGCAATGTCTTCGTCGGCAAAGCGCATGTCGAGCATCGAGAAATCCGCCAGCAAGCGGCGGGAATGCGCGTCGTGTTCATTGGATGACAAGGCGGGGACGTTTGGCAGAGGAATCTCGACACCTTCATAGAGATCCCAATATTCCTTGCGGCAAAGATAGGGCTCATGCGGGTGGGTGTAGGAGACCTGAAGAAAGAAGGGGCGGTCATCCTTTGAGCGCGCGATATCATAAAGGTGCTGGATCGCCTGTGTTGTCACCATCTCGTCAAAATCGATCTGCACTGATCGTTCACAGACACCAGAGACCAGCACCGCGCGCGCATCGTTAGTGTCGCGCTTGCCTTCATTTTCCCAATTTGGAACCCAGCTGAAATCCGCAGGATAAAGGTCGGGCGTCAGGCGGGCTTCGAAGCCATGATGCTGATCGGGACCGATGAAATGCATCTTTCCCGAAAGGGCAGTCTGATATCCCGCGGCGCGCAGGTAGTGCGCATAAGTGGGAAGCGACGCGGGCATTTCGGCGGCGTTGTCATAGGCGCCTATCGTGGAGCAAAGCTGCCCCGTGGCCATCGAAAAGCGGGACGGCGCGCACAAAGGAAAGTTGCAATAGGCGGTTTCGAAGACGGTACCCGAATCGGCCAACTGGTCAATGTTCGGCGCATGGCAAGCCGTATCTCCATAACACCGCAGAGAGAATGCGGTGAGCTGGTCAACCTGAATGAACAGTATATTTGGTTGCTGCAATGCGCCCTAGCCCCTGCCTAACACGCTACGAAGTGCACCAACCGGCCCGGTTTCATACCATTTCTTGTGCCCGCGATCACGCGCTGAGGTGCCAAAGCTCTGGCTGACCCTGTCAATCACAATCGCCAAAAAGACGATGCCAAGACCGCCGACTGTGGCCAGCCCCATGTCAAGTCGGCCGATACCGCGTAGTACCATCTGGCCCAACCCGGTGACCGAGATCATCGAGGCGACGACGACCATTGAGAGGGCCATCATGATCGTCTGGTTCACCCCGGCCATGATGGTGGGCATGGCCAGCGGCAGCTCAACCTTGTAGAGCGTCTGGCGCCTGCTTGCCCCGAAGGCGCGTGCGGCCTCGACCATATCCGCGCGCACCTGCCGGATACCGAGATTTGTCAGGCGCACAACCGGCGGCAGGGCATAGATGAACGTGACGATAACGCCCGATACATTTCCGATGGAAAACAGCATCACGATGGGAACGAGATAGACAAATGAGGGAATCGTCTGCATCAGGTCCAGCAACGGTCGCAATACCGTCCAGAACCGGTCGTTTCGCGCGGCCATGATGCCCAGCGGGATGCCGATCAGGGAGCAAAAGATTACGCAGGTCAGCACGATCGACAGCGTCACCATGCTTTCTTCCCAGGCCCCCATCAGGCCGATGGCAATCATCGACGCCGCGGAAACCGCCGCCAGACGCCGCCCGCCCGCCTGCCAGGCCACCAGCACGATGATCAACAGCATCAGCAGGTCCGGCGCTCCGGTCAGCCCGTCCTCCAGGCCGGTCAAAACGATGTCAAAAGGAACCTTGATCGCCTGAAAGACAAAACGGAAATTGTCGACGACCCACTGCAGGGCGGTTTCGACCCAGGCGCCGACCGGCACCCATTCCTTGTCGAATATGTTCCAGAAATCCATGTCCACCCCCTATCCGCGCAGCGCGCGCAGCGCGTCCGCAATCGAGATCATGCCGACCGCCGATCCATCCGGGTCGACCACTGTCACGGGCGCCTGATCTCCCATAAATTCATCCATGATCTCGCCCAATTCACTGCCAAGCGGCACCGTCTTTGGCGTAGTTGAACGCCCCTCCAGCGGATGCATGATCGTCTCGGCCCGCACCAGGCTGACCCGGCTGATCCCCTTGACGAATTCCGCGACATAGGCGTCCTTGGGATTTGTCACGATCTCTTCGGGCGTTCCGGTCTGAACAATCAGACCATCATTCATGATCGCGATCTGGTCGCCCATTCGGATCGCCTCATCCAGATCGTGGGTGATGAAAACCGTGGTTTTGTTGACCTTCTGCGACAATGTCAGGAATTGGTCCTGCAACTGTCGGCGGATCAGAGGGTCCAGCGCCGAAAACGGCTCGTCCATCAGCAGGATATCCGGGTCGGCGGCAAGCGCGCGGGCAAGCCCGACGCGCTGCTGCATACCGCCCGACAGTTGATCGGGATAGTGATCTTCCCAGCCGGTCAAGTCCATTGACGCCAGAGCCGCGTCCGCCGCCGTGCGGCGCTTGTCCAGCGGCACATCCCGGACCTCAAGACCAAAGGCCACATTCTCGGCCAGGGTCCGATGCGGCCAAAGCGCCATATGCTGAAACACCATGCCGATGGTTTCGGCCCTGAGCTGGCGCAATCTTGCCTCATCCATGGTGTCGACCCGCTGACCAGCGACATGGATTTCCCCCGCTGTCGGCTCAATCAGGCGATTGATATGCCGCACAAGCGTGGACTTGCCCGAACCGGACAAACCCATGATGCAGAAAATCTCGCCCTTTTTGACGCTGAAACTGGCGTCGCGAACGCCCAGAACACAATCGTACTTGTCCCGAACCTCGTCCTTGGTAAGGCCTTCTTCTTGAACGGCCTTTAGCGCCTGTTCGGCACGCGCCCCGTAGATCTTCCACAGGTTTCGACATTCAATTTGCATGTCAGTCATAGAGTCCCAGTTCATAAAAGATGGGGCGCTTTTCAGCGTCCCAGGACTCAGGGAGGTCTAGTTAGCAGCCGCCGCTTCTGCGACCCAAGCGTCAAACTGGGCCTGGTTAGCGGCAACCCAGTCTTCCGCGTGGCGTCGGAAATCCTCAAGCGTATCCTCACCGTCACGCAGCTTGACCTGCGCAGCGTTTACAGCACCGATCGGAATTTCAACGATGCTGAGGAATTTGGCAGCAGCAGGGTTTTCATCCATGAAGTCTTTGTTAGCGACTACATAAACATCGTTCACCGCAAAGCCGGGGTCCATCTCACTGCTGTCCGAAGGGACGCCGATCTGAACTACATCAGTACCGGGCACAAGAACATCACTGATCCAGTTGGGTGTCCAAGTGTAATAAAGGATCGAGCTGCCTTCGTTGTAGCGGGTGATCGTGTCGGCCATGATCGCAAAATAGCTGCCCTGATCGTGTTCAACCGAACCACGCAGTTCGTAAGTGTCGAGATGCTCTTCTATCTTCAACTCACAGCCCCAACCGGGGTTGCAGCCCGAAAGATTGGCCAACCCGTCGTCATCACCGTCAAACAGTGCGGCGATGGCGGGGTCGGACAACTGACCCAGATTGGTGATGCCGTTCGCTTCGGCTGTTTTCTTGTCGATGTAGTAGCCCTGACCGGCACCGGTGATGACCGCGTGTTCCCGCACCATCGTGCCGTCGCCGCCGGACTTGTCGAAGAAATCATTATGAAGCGGACGCCAGTGGTTCACGGTGTAATCCGCATCACCGGAAGACACCGCCAGATGCAGCGCCGGGAAATCGGCCTCCCGTGTTTCGGCAACCTCGTAACCCAATGCTTCCAACCCAAGTTGCACAACCATGTGCTGGAACCACGCATTCGCGGGTGAGCCCTTGATCGGATCGACGGTGACACCCTTGCCGGGCATATCCTGCGCGAACACGGCTGTGGTCAGTGCTATCGTGGCAAGTGTGGTGGCAATGGCCAGACGCGGCATGGTTCAACTCCCTGTTTTGCTTGTAGCGGAATATTTTTTTGCAGGATAGCGTAGGACTGGACCGGGTAAAGTTGCTCACTGAGTATCACTGTGTTAACCATTGCTTTATGTCTAATCTGCGTAGAGATGTTCATTTGCTGCGGAACATTGTGACATTTCAGGCTGCTTCCTGTTCCGAAAACTTTACGAAAGCGGCGGCTGAGCTTGGGATATCACGCGTCGCAGTCAGCCGTCAGGTTGCCGAACTAGAACAGGCCATCGGTCAACGGCTTTTCTCTCGAAATCATCGCAAGGTCTCGCTGACCCGTAGCGGCGAAGCCTTTGCAAGAAGCGTAAATCCAGCGATGGATAGCATTGCCGATGCACTCGCACAGCAAAGATCCGGTGCTTCAGAGTCACGACTGTCCGTGACAGTCACATCCGCATTTGCGACCTATTGGCTGATGCCGCGTTTGATTGATTTCGGTGCTCTGTATCCTGATATCGAAATCAACCTGGTGGTTTCGGATCGCTATCTCGACATCGACGCTGAATTGATTGACGTGGCTGTCAGATACAGCCCGGACGCACCGGTTGGAGACCGCTGGTTGCCTCTCGTCAAAGAGACGATCTTTCCGATCTTCAGCCCGAAGTATGTCCCCCGGACCAGATTAGACACGCCTGAGCATTTGCGTCAGGAGCGGCTGCTTTACCTGTCTGGCCGGTACCGACCCGAAGCAAGATGGCACCACTGGTTTTCGCAACAGGGACTCCAGCCGCCCGAGGAACGCTCCGGCATCCACGTCAATACTTATATCAATATGCTCCAGGCCGCGATTGAGGGTCAGGGGATTGCATTGGCCGGTGCTCCATTGGTTGATACCTACCTGGCCGACGGGACGTTATGCGCAATGCCAAACATCGCCCCAATGCAGCGTGACTTCTTTTATCTCTACAAGAACCCAAACCGAATCCAAGCGACGGTTTTTAGCGACTGGCTCGAAACCCAATTAAAAGCCAACCCTTAGCGTGCAAGTCAAAATTCCTTGTGCAAAAATGGCAGGATCAGGCGACAACTGCAGACCCTCAATAACGGTCATTCATTCCGACTGCTGCATTTGTCACTTCGGGCTCAGATCGGTCATTCGCTGCAAACCCGACGACCGACCGTTCATGGCCGAACTCGGCCATCGGCGTCAGATGGCGTTCAAGGCCCATTCGTAGGCGTCCATCGTCCCTGACTTAGCTGACATGCAGCGGGTACCATCCTACATGCCGATGCCGCGCCCGCGCTTGCGGCCCAGGTCCCATGAGATACCGCTGCCCCGGACGAGCCCTGTAACCTGCCGCCCCAGTGCCTTCTCGATGACCGGACGCCAGGGGACCAGCGTGAACTCCCGCGAGCGCTCCACCAGGGCGTATTTGCCGCTGACGAGCTGCACGGACTGACGGTAGGTGCCGCTGATCCGCTCGCCGCTCTCGGCCATGCGGAAGTGCAGGCCGTGTGGCCCAGCCAGCTTCTTGCCGGTTTCTTCCACTTCGCGCCGGGTCAAGTTAGCGAGCATGTCACGGCGGGTGACGAAGCCCGCATCGGTCTCGTCGGCGAGCCCTTGCGCGATCAGCCATTGCCGGCGCCGGGCAAGGGCGTCGCGCGCCTCCCGGCCGAAGCCGCCATCCCGCAACGGGGTCGGCGTGTCCGCGACCAGCTCGCGGTCGAGCCAGGTGGCGGCGTTCGCCGTCACCTGGGCATCGAGATCGATGAGCGATAGCATCCTTACGCCAAGCTGCTTGCTGCGCCCGGTGTCGTAGTCCCGCGCACGGTCCTCGAAGTCCTTCGGGATACGCCAATTGCCGTCGCCCAGGCGCTCGACAATACCGGCCCGGCGCAGCGCCTCCAGCCGGCGCACATGGGCCTGGACATAACCTTCGTAGTTTCCGTCCGGCAGCCGCATGCTGTCGCGGGCGGCTACGAGATGCATGATGGGCCCGTAGAGGCCGCCATTGTCGCGGGCCTGCTCGGCGATGTTGCGGTCGGCGGGACGGGAACGGGCCTCGGCGCGGCCGACCTCGACGATGCTGCCGACCGTGATCCCGTCGCCGGCCGTCTCGGTTACTTCGGCGTAGTGTACCCGCCCATCCGCACCATCAATGACGAGGTGTAGCCGGCCGGTCAGTTCGTCGCCCGCCAGCCCCTTGCCGACCACCTTGCCGACGGTCGGTGGCTGCCTGTCCGCGCCCCTATGGATCACATAGCCATGGGGATCGCGCGCGAGGCCCTGTTCGGCCATCACCCGGTGCATGGTCTTGATGATGTCGCCGCGCTTGCCCAGCTCCTGCAGCGTCTTCTCCAGGCGGCCGGAGAGGGACCAGCGGGCCGAGGCCTCTTCGCGGGCGAGGCCCATGCGCTCCAGTCGCTTGAGCCGGCTTATCAGGAGGGCGCGGTTGGCCCGCCCGAGATAAGACTGTTCTTCGCCGATCCGGAGATCGACGAGACCCTGGTCGTTGACCTCCTGAAGGATGGCTCTATCGAGCCGGGTGAAGCGGTCCTGCACAACCTCCCGGCCGAGCTTCTGCTGCACCTCCCATTCGCTCTGCGGACCAAGCTCCAAGGTGGCGATCTCGCTCGCCCGGTGGCGGATGCCGTGGGCGATGTAGTCGCCTGCGATGTTGAGGATCTTCCCGTCGTCGGTCATCCCCCGGATCACGACATGGGAGTGGGGATGGCCGGTGTTGTGGTGATCCACCGCCACCCAATCGAGCTGGGTATCCAGATCATGCTCCATCTGCTCCATAAGCTGGCGGGTGAAGTCCCGAAGGTCGCCAAGCTCGGTTCCGTCCTCTGGCGCGACGATCAGGCGGAACTGGTGGCGGTCGTCCTGGCCCCGGCCGAGGAAAACCGCTCCGTCTTCATGGTCCAGGTTCGCCGAGTAGAGCCGGCCGCCTTCGCCGTCCAGGGTCACCCCGTCGCGTTGCAGGTACCGGAGATGGGCATAGGCGGCCTTGCTCTTGCCGCCGCGCAGCTTCACGACCCGCGCCTTCACGATGAGGCGGCGCGCCCGGAAGCGCATGCCACCCTCAGGCCGGCTCCAGCCGCTCTGGCGCGGGAAGGTGGCAACGGCTTTGCGGCCCCGGCCGCGCACGTTGAAGCGGCCGGTTCTCGACGTGCCCTTGGCGAGACTGATACGGCGCGGGTCGCCGCCGGCCCGGGTGACCTCCCGTGTCATCCGTTGCAAGAAGGAGGCTGGCTTGCGTCCGCCGCCACGAGGGCGCGAACGGCCAAGCCGTGGCTCGAAGCCTGTGTCGTCGTCGCGTGCCATGGAGCAGATATTCGCACCCGGCAACACCGAGACAAGTGGCACCATGGTTCGAAGCTGGAAAGGTGATCTAATTCAAGAACTTGCTGAGAAGCGTGTGAGAATCATGGTGCCGTGGATATTTCGATGGCGCCAAAATGGCAGCAAAAAAACAGTGTGCAGACAATCACTTAGCACTCATGGAGTGCTGCGAACGGCGTTCGCTTTATCTTGCCCTCGGTCACTTACCCCACTCCACCACTCCAATTCCTTCCTGACACTGGACTGACTTTGCCTTCCGGCCGCTGGGCAGACTCTGGATTGCAGCCGCTCGGTCGTTCCGTCGACGCGCCAATTGCGGCAAAATGCGCCGAACTGTTCTTCTTTGATGTGGCCTAGGGCGGCTGAGTGAACCCGCTCTTGCCGCATCGGCTTGAGGAGCAGTCGCCGGCGTTCCAGCCATGCTCAAAGCTGCGGCTGCATGCGAAAACCCCCACCCACCGCCGTTGTTCTGGCAACCGAATCTGACCGCCACATGGACCCGGCTAACCATGTGGAACCGCCTCGATTTGGTACTCTTCATAGGGGATGACGGTGTCACACTGGCCGCATCGCCACACCCGCTTTTAATGTGTGCCCGGCTTTTTTTTGGACCTGATTCTGTGGTGAGAGATCGTTGCCAGGCGTGATCTAGAGGGGTACTAACGCCCTGTTGGGAGGGTCGGAGCAGAGCAGATTTGAGGGCAAAAGCGCAGGGGAAAGCGCTTGGAATTACCGCGCAATCTCCACTTCAGAGCGCAGAAAAAGCCCCCCCGCGCCAGGGCGCTGGTCGCCGCTAACCGCGCGGCCGAACTGGGGTGCGGCGAACCATATTTGCCGCAGGTTCCCGCGATTGCGGCGGGCTAGAGCTGGCACCTGATGCTTTCCATCGCCTTGTCGCCGCGCTTGTAACCATGTCTGGGCGCGTGGGAGGCCTCTTCGGTGAGGTGGGCTGAAAATGTTTCATCGAGCCTCATAATCTTCCAGCCCGTGCGCTCGCCGCTATGGCTGCCGCCTGCAACCTGCCAGACGCGCATGATCGCGTTGCTGTCCTTGGTGAAGCCAACGGCATGAACTTCGACAGTGCGAGAAAAGCCGTCATAGCGAAGCTCAAGACACTTGCCTGCGCGCAATGCCTCGCAGGCAGTTGAGATCATCATGCCGGTCGCCTTCGTGGTTGGTTTTGCGAGAGAAATCCTGTCTCTTATGCAACCATAGAGTCAACGATCTTGTGCCACTAATGTTCTGGTTTTCTTAAGTGGATAATCGCTGGATGATGCCGCAAAAGATGTGGCTAGTCTGGGAGGCACTGCGCCATTTCGAGATATCGGCAAAACGCATTTGCGAGCTGAATCTGTCGGGGCGTCCGGCATTCGGCTTCGAAGATCTGCGGCGAACTGACGATAAGGGATATGCATTTAGCGCGCGACGTCGCAACATTGAGCCGATGTAGGTTGTACAGGAACTCCATTCCGCGAGGGGCATCAGCATGGCTTGACGTGGCCGTCGAATAAATCGCTATAGGCGCTTGCTGGCCCTGGAACTTGTCTACCGTGCCCACGCGCGCACCCGGCAGGCGCTCCTGAATTTCGAACACCTGCGCGTTATACGGTGTGATGATCACAACATCATCCAGTGCGATCAGCTGCTCTTCTCCATCACGGTCAACCCAGCTTGCCTTGCTTTCGAGGATGCCTTTCACGATCGCTACAACCGCTTCGGCTTCTTCGGGGGAACTATTCTGGTTGCCGCTATGCTCGACTGGTAAGAAAAATAGGCCCGCGCCGCTGACCGGAGAGTCCGGTGGTTTGATCACCTGCTTGTCGAGCCCGGCCCTCGACTTGAGTTTGCCTTCGTAAAATAGCTCGGAGGTGTAAGCGCAGATATCGGGGTGTAACCGCCAAGTCTCTTCGAGGAACAGTCCCTTGTCCGGAGGAATGGTCTGCTCTCCTGCTAGGATGTGATCGAGCGCTGAGACGTCTGTGCCATCCGGATGAGTGCCTTGTCGCGGCTGATCGAGCTGCTGCGGATCGCCGATCAGCACGACTGTTTTAGCAGCCTGTGAGATAGCTAGAACGTCGGCCAGGGCCATTTGCGCAGCTTCGTCGACAAAGAGTACGTCGACGCATTCGAATGCATCTTCCCGCGACCAATGCCAAGCCGTCCCGCCACCAACTTCCGCCGTATTGCCCAGCGCCGCATTCAGATCCTCGCTTCGCGCTGCAAAACGCAGGCGGTGCGGTGGATCTTCAACCTCGTCTGCCTTCTGGCAGCATTGCAGATCGACACCCGTTTCGTCGGCCACTTTAATGGTCTCGTTTATCAGGTTGCGGATGACCTTGTGGCTATTCGCTGTGATGCCGACCGTCTTACCCCGTCGGACCAGCTCGCAAATCATTTGGGCGCCGGTAAAGGTCTTGCCCGCGCCAGGTGGCCCCTGGATGGGAAGAATTCCGCCGGCCAGATGCGCGCAGAGGCGCACGGCGGCATCCACCGTCGATTCGCCCTCAAGGTGAAGTGACTGCTCCTCTACGCCCGGGGGCTCCCTTAGCAACAAATCGCGTGCGGCCTGATAGGGACCGTTCCCAGCTAATCCATGATCGGCCACGTACTGCCCGATCCGCACCAGGGCGTTCTTGATTGGCTCCTTGCCAATAAACTTGTGCGCGAAAGCGGCCTGGGTATGAATGCTTGCGCTATCCTGCCGCTTCTTAATATCAACCGTAAGGTTCTCCAGCGAGATCGCTGCGATCTTGCCAAGCTTGGCTCCGCCAAGGTTGTGCAGGTCTTCGTCACCACGCAACTGAGTTTCCTGTGGCGGAAAGCGATATCGGTGAATTGGGGCTCTTGCTGTTCCCCCGGCTTCACCAACATAGATCAGGCCGGAGAGACCCGCCCGCTCATCGATCAGGTCTTCGGCTGACAGCTCCGCCAGCCGATAGAATTCCCACCACACCGATTTTTCTTCACGCCGATGGTAATCGAGCACGTTAGCCAGAACCCAGCGGGCCTGCTGATCCTCATCCCGCTCTTGCGGGTCAGCCGGAACATCGGCAGTGAGCTTTTCGAACAACGCGTTTATCAGCTTCAGCCAGTCACTAATTTTCTCGTTTGGAGAACCGTCACCCGGCTCCGGTCGGGGAACGTCGGTCCCGTCAGCGACAATCTGGCTTCGCAGAGATTCTAGCCATTCGCGTAGCCCGGCAGCGGCGAGGCAGTCATCCCGGTTATAGTCCATGACTATCGCCTTGGTCTCTTCGGAGATCGAGGCAGCGTCATCCAATTCGAGATTTGCCTGAAAATTAGCCAGGGCCACGTTCGCATCGGGAAGCGCTATTTCCCGCTCAAACCCATAGAACGGTTCCAGTTGCTTGATGGAATAGCTCTCCACGCTTGCGCGCACGGCGTGCCGCACGACCTGATAGAGATCTATGAACAGGCCGGCCCGGAGCATGCGGTCGATCTCTTCTTCTCGGCTTGCATACCGACCCATGAGGCGCTTAAGCGCTCCTGGCTCGTATGGCGCATAGTGGTAGATGTGAAGGTCGGGAAACGTCTCCCACCGGCCCATCACGAAATCGACAAAACGCTCGAATACTTGTTTTTCATCGGTGCGGGTGAGGGCCCAATCGCCCACATAGGCTTCGTTGCCGTTCTCTTCATTGAAGAGGTAGCCAAAGAGGTATTCCAGGCCATGCTCTGTCACGAACGGGTCGCCTTCAAGATCGAGAAAGATATCCCCTTCAGAGGGTTCGGGCAGGCGCGTTAGACCAAAACCGTGTTCGAGCGGCAGGACTTCGAATTTTCGTTCGCCGGCCACTCGGGCTTCGCACTGGATTCGCGCCTGCTCGCGAACGCCTGTGATGGCCTCGACCGAGCCGCGATCTGGCTTCCACGGCAATGGCAGTGCCAATTCAGCAAGATTCTGCAAAGTCGCAATGCCCTGGGCTTTCAGCTCACTAATCTGGAGTTTCGAGATTCCCGCTACAAGACAAAGGTGATCGTCGTCGCGGCGGCGCTTGTCGCAAGCCTCGCGCCACCGACAAATGTCGCAGTGCGCTATTGGGTCGGGATAGGTCTCTTCTGCGTCCGGCTTGGCGACGCTGCGCAGCAGGCGATGTCTGACCTGCCTGAAATATGCCCCGTAATCGGCGAAGCGATATCGCTGTGGCTCAAAATCAGACCACGGCGCGATCACGTACATCCACTCCGGCGCTGCGCCCTGCGCCTGACCCAGAAGCTCCGAATAAAGGCAGAGTTGGAGCACCGTCCCAGCCTTTGTTTCACGCGTTAGCTTCGTATCGACCGCTTCATACGACCATGAGCCTAGCGCGCTTGGAACTTCGACGCGGCTCAATATGTCAGCACGCCCCACCCAAGCTTCATGCGCCAGCGCGCCCTGCACAATCACTTCGGCGCCAGTTGTCATCGCCTCAAGTGTTTGGTCGACAGCGGAATCGGTTACCTCGATGCCGTCAATTCTGACGACGTTCAAACCCGCATTCGTCAGATGATCCACATAGTTCTGTTCGTGGATAGCTCCCCGTTCCCACAGAATTTCAAGCAGGGGGTCCCAGACTTTCGGCTTGTCGAGAATGCCTTCGGCGACAGCCTGGTCCAGCTCGGAAAGATGATGGCAGTTCAGATAACCGACGAGGTCGGTTGCAGTGAGTTGTAGTGAGTCCCCGACTTTCCTCATACTGGGTACTCTAATGCGGAAGCAGTCTAGGACCAAATATTGGTTGTAGGCGCTGACGAAAATGCAAGTCATTCTCAGTCGATTCGTAGAGACGGCTCAAAATTCGCTGCATCGTCGTTTAGGTCCTAGCGAAGACGTCCTGGCGGGCTTTGGCAGCTTGCCAAAGGGCATTCCGATGCGCACAGCCCCTGGACCTCGACGGGTGTTCCAGGCCTTCAGTGCGGACCACTACAGATCACGTCGCGCTGGTTGATCGGTCTTCCGAGGCCTGCGCTCTGAATCAGGGTAAGGATAGTAATTGGCATCAGGAACGCGCCTATCGAGTTGATGGGGGTCGGGCGTCAGGGCACAATCAATGTAAGCATTGCGCGATGAAAAGAGACTATATGTCCAGACCCAAAGACATTCCGGCAAACCACCAAGCGCGTACGGGCGATGGTAAGATTATCTCCGCGACGACGGGTGTCGTTCCGATTCTGAGAGAACTCGAACCCGGCAAGCTGCAAGTCATTGGGACCGGCTTCTATGTTACACGCTATGGTCTCTTCCTAACGGCACGGCATGTCTTCGATCATATCGTTAAGTCGGATAGTCCGGGCCGCCATAGCCTGCGGATTCTTCATGACACTGGGAATGCGTTACACATACGCCCAGTCACACGGATTAGCTATTCGCACTATGCGGATGTCGCGCTAGCTGAGGCTGATAACTTCATTTCGCAGTTCCCTGAGCAACCACTGAGAAACCTGCGCCCAATCTTGACTCTGCGGCATCCCGTGCCCGGTTCAAACCTAGTGGTTTTCGCTTATCCGCGAAACGCGCTACTTGACTTCACAGTTGACAAGAGCAGCTGCGTCGAAATGTTCGCTGATCGCTTTGAAGGCCAGTTCGAGTGCATTCGTGAGCCGGGCAAATACGATGCTCATCAGGTAGAGGCCTACCAGACCACTGTTCCGATCGAAGGCGGTGCCAGCGGGGCGCCGGCCTTCGATTCAGAAGGACGAATAGTGGGTGTTGTCCAAAGCAGTATAGACTTTGGAGTTGGCGAGCACGAAGGCGTCGTTACCTCATTCCTTACGCCGCTTCGGCACGCTTTGGATCTTGGCTTCAACAATCTCATGCTTTCAGAAGGCATTTGGGAATACCAACAGATCCCTAGTGATCGGAAGCACGAAGTGTTGACGCTCCGCGACCTCGCAGCGTTTGGACACCTGATTCTCGATCATCCTGTCGACTAGATATAGCTGCGCCATAGCGCGCCGCGTCATTTTGCGATATCGCTTTATCCTGAAATTTCCCGTGAAGGACTGGCTCGTCGGCGGCACGTCGGGGATAGCGGAGCTTGGTTCGCGAAGTTCATGGGTCAGATGGAAGGTCGAGCCTAACGCCAAAGTATCCTTCATCACCGTCTCCCCTATCCCATCCGCCAACAATCATACCAGGGCACTTGGCTATCGTTCCATTAGGCGCAATTTTCGCCATGGCCTTCCGAAAACTACGTGCCGTAGCACGATCGAGATAGCCAACAGGCTCATCATCGATCACAATCAAGATCGCTTGGTTGTCATGCGGATTGTCATCTTCAGGATAAAGATAAGCATCGACTTTGTAACGATGACCGTTCTCAGTCCGCCCTCCGCATATCTTCTCCAGTGTGTCTTGATATTTACTCTCCCCTACAGCTTCGACTAAATACGTCCCTGGTCCATTTGTGATGGTAGCTAATTGGATTTCGGGAGGTTTCTTTTTGTTTCGGCGGAATAGTGAAAACATAAGCTCCTCGTCCGTAGCGATCCGAAATCATAGCATGGCTCTTTTCTATTCTTACTCTTGGCAATTCTGCTGCCATAACGCAAGTTTGCTCCGCCTGCTCGGCAGGACTATGAGCGCAAGGCGAGATTTCTACCGTATAAGTTAGCAGGCGGTTGGTTCGCTTTTTCTACGCGCTGGTCGGTGTGCCGGGTAATGGCCGTTTGTCCGCATGCGCCGATCAGATTTGCAAATTTTGGATATCGCTCCGGCTCCGGCGCGGTGAGCCGTTCCCTGGCCGCCGGGGACAGTCCCAACGCATTGCTGGTAAGCACGATCTGTCGGAGCGCCGTTCTCGAGATTTCCCTCGTCTGTAAGCCAGGTCTGTTCCGGTTATGGCAAAAGCCGCAATCAGCAATTCACGTACTGTGGTCTGGCCTCGGGCGACTAGCTAACTACCTGATGAGTGCCATTGTAGGCGTTGGGCGGCGCATGTCGGGAGCAGGAGAGGGAGTGAGGCGCCGGATCTGTAGTGTCACATAACGGCAGGGTAGTCTCATTACCCCTGACGTGCTCAGACGTGGCTCTCGTAAACTCAGTCCGTTTCGCCGTCTCGGCCACTCGGATTTGATCCTGACTTGCGATCCGAAGTTGATTATCTTTGAATTGCGTTCAGCTATACGACAGTCGGACGATTGCGGGATACGAAAGCCGCACGTCATGAATTGCTCGATTAGAGTTCAACTTCAGGTAAGCTATTGTGTGGAAAACCAACAATACTTTTTAAGTAAGAGTTGTTGATCTATTTTCTTCCATAGCAATTGGATTGGCGCACAGTGACTAGTTTGTTTGGTTCATACGATATCGAGACAATGAATGAGGCGGATGTGCGTGAAATGATCGTTCGTCCGCTCTTACACAAACTTGGTTACAGGCAAGGCACTGAAGCTAACATTTTGACGGAAAAGCGACTTAGCTACAGTAAGGCCTTTCTTGGTCGAAAGAAACCAAGCAAGGATCCTGATCTAGTAGGGCGGGCTGATTACATCTGTGAGATTGTATCGTTTGGGCGTTGGGTCGTCGAAGTGAAAGCGCCAAGCCAGGAGCTGACGGTCGACGATGCACATCAGGCTCATACCTATGCGGCCCATCCTGAAATCGGTGCAGTCTTTTCGCTGCTCACGAATGGCCGTGAGTTCCAGCTGTATCGTTTGAGCGCGCCTGACGAGCCGATCTTTTCTTGGAGGACCGACGAGACAGAGGCGCTTATGCCAAACATCGAGAATCTACTTGGTCCCGAGGCTATAAAACGCCGAGTCCATGTGCCGGTTGATCTCAAGAAGCCTCTAGCTAAAGGGTACAACTCGAAGATCCAGTTGTCAGGGGGGCACCTAGAGTATACTCGTCATTCAACAGACGTGCAGGCCTTTCAAGATTCGATCGGGCACATGGATGGAATGAGGGCTTCTGTCATCGGTGAAGCAGCTTACCGATTGCCTGACGGCCGGATACAAGGCGAGCTCGATTTGGCGGGGCCGTACAGTGTTCTTGATCAGATTAACAAAGCCGCTGGCATGGACGTACTGGTTTTCTCCACCGCTGACGAATTCATATCGAACAATGTTGAGAGTCCGACGATCTTCCAGAACGTTGTACGCGCGGCACTCAGACCAGGAGTGGAATTTCCTATTCCTCCGGGAGTGCCTCCCGCACTTGTTGGTCAGGCGCCTGGTGCAGTAAAGTTTCCTCTACCGTTTGGCTTCGCAATGACCGCGTTTACCGAGGCGGTCGGATACATTCAAGACGATCGATTTCGTGGTACATTCGACATCATCTATGACTTCCGATTTGATAGCGTTCCAAGTGCCATCCAAGCAATGCTGCCGCCTCAGATGGATCTTCGCGGGGAAGGCACCTTCGACATCATAATCAAATGAGTGGTTGTGCCTCGCGATCCAAATCGATCTCCTGCAGACTTTGCTAGCGTAGAACAGCAGAAGAGGCTGTCAGAGAGTCTAGCTTGCCGGGCACACCGAGAGTACGAGTATGACCTCAAATTTGTGAGCGACCCCTCTTGGTTGGTGGTGCGGCTTGCAGTTCTCTGCCAACGTCAAACCTGCACCATAAGCGAATGTCGGTTTCGGTGGTTGCGGGCCCTTGAATGCATCATCTTCCAAGCCCATCCAATGCCAGGAAAGAGCACGCTGGGATCCAAATTCCTAGTGGAAAACGATCTGCTCAACAGCACAAAGAAAACGGCTAAAAGCCACCTCATCAACTACTGCAATTGACCTGTAGCGGCAATTAAGGGAGGCGCAACAAATGGCCAACGACCGGGCGAAAGCCACCTTTGCCGAAATTGCAGCCAGCGGCGGGATTGGTTTGAGAACTGGTTAGTCGTCCCCGGCGATAGCAGCTCGAATCTTTCTTCTGCACTCTACTTGCGCTAGAAGAAGACCTGCGTTTGATGGAATTCCCGCAACTAAGAAAAAACTTGGACACATCGAGCATGTATATCGAACTAGGCAGGCAGTTTGTTCGTCTCAGCAGGGAAGATGTGGCCGACGAGAATTTCGAAGCTAGCGCCGAGCTTGGTCTGGTTTCGGCGCTTTCCTGGTCTGACCTATTAGTCGAGTACCGTGTCGTGATCCTGGCGTCTGCGGGAACCGGGAAGACCATGGAAATCAGCAATCAATGCGAGTTCCTTCGAGCGCAAGGACATGCCGCGGTCTTCTTGAGGCTTGAGCACCTAGCGAATGATTGGGGAGGTGCGTTTGAGATTGGCGATCACGAGGAGCTGGAGTCTGCGGTCAGAGATCAGAAGGAGTGTTGGGTTTTTCTGGATTCGATCGACGAAGCCCGCCTCTCAAATCCGCAGGATTTTGAGAGTGCTATCCGCCGTTTGCGAGGAAAAATCAAGAATGCGTTGCAGACGACCCATATCGTTGTGACAAGCAGGATCGGTGCATGGCGTCCGACGACGGACGCCAGCATGCTAAATGCGCAATTACGGTACAAAGCTCCTGACAAGCCTGACGATGTAGTCGGTTCGGATGATGATTCCCCCGGCCCGCCTGCGGAAGACGATCAGTCTGAGAGCCAATCCCCCATACGGTATTTCACTTTACGCGGTTTGACTGCCGAGCAGATGCGTACCTTCGCGATGGCGCACGGTGTGGGCGACGCTGATAATCTCGTGCAAGAGATCGAACGTGAAGATGTCTTCAGCCTTGCGAACCGACCGAAAGACTTAGAAGACATCATCGAGTTTTGGCGAGCCAACGGTCGGTTGGGGAGCCGCTTCGAGCTTGTTGAAGCGAATGTGGCACGGAAGCTTACCGAGGCTGATCCGAATCGAGCCCAAGTTGATCCATTGTCCAGAGAGAAGGCTCTGGCGGGTGCTAAGCGGTTAGCGGCTGCCGTCAGTATGATGCGTCAAGCAAGAATATTCGTTCCCGACAGCAAGAACCCGAACAACGGAGTCAAGATCGAGACCGTCCAGACCGATTGGACATCGTCCGAGTGTTTGGCACTTTTGGCCAGACCAGTCTTCGAGCCCGAGACCTATGGCTTTGTTCGATTTCATCATCGCGACACTCTCGAATACCTGGCGGCGCGATGGTTCGAAGATATACTTCGGGACGGGAACTCCCGAACAGCTATCGAGGGGTTATTCTTTGTCAACCAATATGGGATCGATGTTGTAGTTCCCAAGCTAAGGCCGATCCTTGCCTGGTTAGCCCTCATGGATGATCGGATCATGCGTCGGATCGTGAAGAATTGGCCCGAAATCCTGTTTGAGGGAGGTGATCCGTCGAGACTACCTCTGCCCGTGCGGCAGGAACTGCTCCAGAAAATATGCACTCGATATGCCGAGGGCGAAACGTCGCGGATTTCGGTTGACCACAATGCGCTCCAGCGCCTTGTCCGACCTGATGTCGCTGATACGGTTCGAGAACTCCACGTGCGATATGCCCATGGACCCGAAATCAGAAGCTTGTTACTTCGCTCGATAGAGCTTGGTCCCTTGAAGGAATTATCTGATATCGCTGCGAGCGACGCGCAGGACACGAGTGCGGACAGATATACAAGGCTTGCTGCAATTCGGGCGTTGGTTGCCACGGGTAGCCTAGAAGAAGTCACAAGTGCATGTGCAGCTATTGGAAGCGATGGCAGCCTCACCGAACGCTCGCGTCTCTCGGACTACATCGATGTCTTCGGGCCCAAGAATATCTCACCTTCAAAGCTGGTCGACTTGATGAAGGGTGCTGAAAGACCATCACGTCACCGATCTGATGGTTTAAACCAATCCATAAAGTCTTATCTCAAGTCATGCTCTATCGAGAATGCTGAGTATCTGATTGTCGAAACGGCGAATTTGCTTCAGGAAGAGCCTTTCGTAGAACATCGGCATTTCGAGATATCAAGAGAAAACTCCTGGATGCTTGGTTCCGCGGCGAGTGGCTGTGAAAGGTTGGTTCGAGCACGACACCCTTCGGCGCTTGAAAGCCCCTCTCTTACAATAATATCTCTAACCGCGCTCTCGCATCACTATGGCGAGCGAGACAATGAAACCTACTTTGGTGAGCTAGTTCCAGCTTGGTTGGACTTGAATGACGCCTTATTTTGGTATGACGTTGAAGATTGTCGCCGACTTACCGACAAGAAGAAAGGAGAGCGTCTTGTAGACTGGTGGCGCGCTCAAATATTCCGAGATTATTGGAGGTTTAAGCAGGACGATTTTGAACGTGTTTTGAGTTGGATAGGGGTGAAGCCTTTCTTGGATGATCGCCTCGTCGCCTTGACTTTGGCATTCCGGTTATACATTCAAGCAAGACGCCCGAGAGCTTGGCGCGGTCGCATGAAAAGTGCGGTCGCCGGAGAACGCGAACTTGAGGTGCGTTTGCAATCTCTTCTCATTCCTTCTCCTCAAACTGAGGAGCAGAAGAAGTGGAAGAGGAGCGAGGCGGCCTACAGCCGGCGGTTCAAGAAACGCGATGAGGCTATCGCGGAAAACCATGCTACCTGGAAGGGCACAATTCCGGGGTTGATCAACAAGATCAATGATCGCGAGCCTCCGCCTGATGGCACGTATTGGAGGGTTCAAGGATACCTCTTTGAGAGGATGCGAGAGCTCGGAGGAGACAGCGGCAAATGGGCTCAAACGAATTGGAGAGACCTCGCCGATGAGTACGGGCAAGATGCGGCGGAGGCCATGCGTGACGGACTCATGGCAAAGTGGCGGCGGTTTGAACCAGAGATCGCGTCTGAGGTGGGGCAAACCAGTAACTCGACCCTGCTAAGCGAGGTATTCAGTCTCTCTGGGTTGGAAATCGAAGCTGCAGAGGTGGCTGATTGGCCAGTGGCGCTCTCAAAGGCAGACGCGCAGCACGCCGCACGGTATCTTTTCAGCGAGCTCAACGGTTTTCCAAGCTGGTTTCGCAGACTGTACGATCGTTTCCCAGAGATATGTCTTGAGATTGTATCGCGCGAGATCGAATGGGATTTTTTCAAGAACCCATCCCAGGATCGCGCACATTATGTTCTGTCCGATGTTGCTTGGCATGCCCAATGGCTCGCCGATGCCATTGCGCCAGTGCTCCTCAAGTTTCTGTCGAAAGATGAACCTCGCTGTACAAGTAATCTCTACAACGCGCTGCTATTGATCTTCGCGGCGGACGCCGCTTCCGACAATCAAATTGCCGAGTTGTGCGCTGGGAAGGTAACGGCGCACGTGACTATCAAACATGCGCCGATATGGCTCGCGGCTTGGGTGTCGGTTAGACCCGCAGTCGCAATAGCTCAACTGAGGTCTTACTTGGAGGCCCTCGCCAAGGCCGATGCTGTTTATGCGGCGATGGCCTTTGTCAGCGCGCTCTACGGTTCTCGGAGCGAACGCGGTATTGGTGCTCGCGAAAACCATAAGAGCGCTCCATACTTGAAAGAGCTTTATTTGCTTATGCACAACTACATTCGGCGCGACGAAGACATCGAACGCGCCGGGCAGGGGGTCTATTCCCCAACGATCCGTGATGATGCGCAAGATGCACGTAACAGAATCTTCTCTGATTTGCTCGCAATTCCCGGCAAGGAATCATTTGATGCATTGATTGAGATTGCAACGAAGCTGGGGCAAGGGGAGTCTGAAGTCTGGATGCGTTCTTACGCGATGAAGCGTGCAGAATCGGATGCTCAGGGAAAACCTTGGGACGCTGCACGCTTCGCCGAATTTGCGGAGCACCTGGAGTGTCAGCCAACGACCCATCGTCAGTTATTCGATCTAGCTGTATCTCGCCTTCAGGAGTTAAAACATGACTACGAGGATAGTGACACGAGCCCCGCTGCTGTTGTTATCAGAACCAAAGATGAAGTCGAGCTTAGAAACTACATCGCAAACGAACTGCGCAAGATCTCAAAAGGGCGATACTCAATCGCTCAAGAAGAAGAGCTTCCCGACACGAAGCGGACTGACATTCGATTTCATGCGGCGGGGATACCAGGAGCTGTACCTGTTGAGCTAAAGATCGCCGACAACGGCTGGAGCGGATCGAAGCTTTTTGAGCGACTCGAAAATCAGCTTTGTGGTGACTATCTCCGGGACGTTCACTCATCGAACGGAGTCTATCTGCTTGTCTATGGTGGTAAGCAGAAGACCTGGCAGCATCCAAATAGCGGACTTTCTCTTACGTTTGACGAACTGGTCGAGGAATTACGCCTGAAGGCAGGGGAGTTAATTGAAAAGCACTCAGGCATCGAGAACGTCGCCATCATCGGTATTGACTTAACAAAACGTGGTGCAGGGAACAAGCGACGGACGCCTAAGTCGGGAAATGGTTCACATTCGATGACTACTCTTGACTGATTCTTCCGTCATGTCTGAGCCTGTCGGACGAACGGTTGATCCTTACGTAGTCGACGTTCGCGCCATTAATCGAGAGCGGCTCTTTAAGGTCAACTCCCGCCCTTTGTGGCAGACACAACTTCAAAATTTTCGCAAGGCGATGCAATCAGTGATGTCTTAAGAGGCGGAATTTAGCTTATTTCTAAGATACTTAGCGACCATCAGACTGTTACTGAAAGCGAATGTCGGTTTCGGTGGTTGCAGGCCCCCGCAACCAAACCCCCAAAAAAAGCCCCGCAACCTCAAGAGGTTACAGGGCTCTTGTTTTTGTCGGGTTTGCACCTCAATAAAATCAATAGCTTAGCTTCGTAGTTTCAATCACCCGCAACCAACCTATGAACCAGGGAATTCAAAGGCAGTTGTGCTTCAAACGCCCGCCTCCCGTGGAAGAGACGTTCACTTTGCGCCCAATACCGGTCCATGAGGGTGTCTTTTCCTCAACCCAGATGTAGATATTACCATGGTGAAAACGCAGCTTGCGCCTTTGCGCGTGTTTTTTTGGAAAGACTTCACTACTACTTTCCGGCCATGGAAAGTGCATCTCTAGATAGGCGAGTCGCCGTTCAGACCAAGGCCGATACAGTGGTTCACCCGCTGAGCCATTTGCGCGACGAGCCGTATGTCGTCTTGCTCGGCGAACCTGGAGCGGGAAAATCCACCACACTACGGTACGAGGCGGTAGCCGAAGGTGGAGAGGTCATGACCTGCCGAGAGGTGATGAACGGTACACTGTCGAGCAGCTCCAGCACCGCCTATCTCGATGCACTCGGTGGGCCCTTGGTTCCGTGGCGGTTAAGTTGTCAGTGCCCTCGGGCGGGTGTCAGGTACGTGCGAAGAATAGCTTTAAAGCGATCTTCGTCTATGTTTGCTATTGCCATGAACGCCGTCTAGACCTTGTTTAGTCTGTCAATGGAACAGGCAATAGATTTGTACGTTTTCGTTGGCAGCACCAGATTATGTAACACGCTTGGCGCCAACGCTGATCCACCCAGTTCTAGTGAACCACATCAGCCGCCTCGGCATTGTCAATGCCCGATAGGTGGTCTTGGTCGATCTGAAGCCACTAAAAGGGCCTGTGCCATTCCGTTTCCGTCATTTCCCTTTCCAATCACAGTTTCCGTATTCTCCAGGCGATGGGCGATCCACCTGTCAGGAATGCGGCGGCCACGATTGCGACCGTCTGAAAGCCGAAGGGTTCATAAAGAGCGCCGAGAAGGAGCGGACCTAGAAAGACTGAGCTGTAAGTTGTTGCGGTGTGAAGACCCATGAGCGCACCTCTGGCATCCGCCCGTGTCTGTGACAGAAGCAGAATGATGATGTTCACGCCAATATGGTTGATGAACCCCCAAACGACGGCGGCGATGATTCCGCTTACGTAGCCCTGAGTGGCCGGGATGAGAAGGAGATAGACCGCTCCGATCGCCAGCAAGACAGCGGGAAAGATCCGGGCAGGGCCAATTCTGTCTACTGCCGTATCGGCGAAGCTCGCCAATCCAAATCCAGCCCCATAGCCAAGTACCACCAAACCGGCCTGACCGGCGCTCAAACCTAGTGTCGTGCGGAGGTGGTCTCCGAGAAACGCATAGAGGCCATAGAAGGCCGTCATGTACGCAAGGCAGATTGTGAGCAACGGGATCACGCCTGGGATGAGGAGTGCGCGCGTGGATGAAATCGATGGTGCTTGAGCGCCAGTCCGGTCATGTCGTGGAAGCTGGAAAAAGCCTAGTAAAGCCACTGTTGCGAAAATTGCGAGAGCGCCAAAAGTGGCGCGCCATCCGGCGAAATCCGTTAGAAAGGCGGAGAATGGCACGCCGAGCACGAGAGAAATGCCCCACCCGCTGATCACCCGGCCCAGAATACGTGCTCCCTGACCCTCTGGAGCGCTAGCGGTGGCGGCGGCATAGATCGCCGGAAGCATCACCCCGACCGCACTTCCGATGACGGCTTGAGAAAGTGCGAGCCAGCCCCAGCTCTGGCTGACGGCGCATCCAACAAGGGCCATAGCCATCGTTGTTGCGCCGACCAGCAATACCGTTCGTGCGCCAACCCGGTCGATCATCCCGCCGAGTGTGAAGGACGAGATCGCTGTCGTTGCACCGAAGGCTGAGATCACTCGGGCAATGACGACCGGCGTCGTGCCGAGATCCGACGCCACATCCGTCAGGATCGGACTCAGAACGAACGAGTTTGAGCCCATCACAACAATGCCAAGCGTTAGCAACGCGCTTAATCGTGAAACTGAAACGGTCGATGCCAAGAGAAAGCTGCCATTAAACTACATTCATGTAAAATGAGATTTGCTCGAATGTAGTTCAATCACAATGGCTAAGCGCTCAAATGGCAAAAGAAATGAACCCGGTTAAACGAGACCGCCCGCCACCGGTGTCGATCGACGATGTGGACCGAAAGCTGTTAAGGCTCCTTGCTGAGGATGCCACTCGCAAATATGCGGAGTTGGGGGAAGCCGTTCATCTCACGGCGCCCGCTGTCCATGAACGCGTGAAGCGCTTAAAGCGTGACGGCGTCATTACGGGCACCGTCGCGACGCTTGATGGCAAGAAGATCGGCTGTCCACTCTTGGCGTTTATCCATGTAGACACGGACGGCTGGGGGCTGACGGACTCGGTTCTTGAACTTGGCGGCCTGGCGGATGTCGAAGAGATCCATTCGGCCGCTGGCGATACCTGCGTCATTCTCAAAGTGAGGATGCGCGGCACCCAGGATCTAGAGGCACTTTTAGCGCGCATTTACCGCTTTGAAGGCGTGCGGAGCATCCGCAGCCATGTGGTTCTAAACACCTACCTTGAGCGCGGTCCAAAGCCAGAGATCGAAATCGGTGGGTCAGCCGAGTGATAAATTATGGGGTAAAATAATTGGACGAGGTGAGCAGCCGGCACTGTCACATCTTCCCGAAGTGAATAAAGGGGTTCGGGAGAATACGTCTGTGTCACGCAGTCTGGGTAGCGATCCGTCATTCGGTGAATACCACATCTCGGAAGGTTTTGAGTGTGCGTCTGGAGATGAGGTGGCGTTGGAGGTTGAAGCAGTTGTAGACGACGGCGTGGATGGAGAGAAATCGTTGCGTCGATCCTGGCCGATTAAAACCGATCCACGATCGCTCTCGCCGCCGCACCGGCTGATGGGAATTCTCAGCACGATTTTTCAGTCGGCCGCCTGTCTCGTGGCGTTCTTTAAGTCCGAGATCTCCCAACGCCGTGCCATAGGAACGTAGCTTGTCAGTCACGACTGCAGTGGGTGAAATGCCCTGCTTCCTAAGCAGTTTCCGAATCAGTTTCTTGGCAGCACGCTTGTCTCGCCGCGGCTGGAGCAAAATGTCGAGTACCTTGCCTTCAGCATCGACAGCACGCCACAAATACATCCGGCGCCCGCCGATCGAAACGAACATTTCATCCAAATGCCATCGGTCATTTGCCGTTGGCCGGCGCCGGCGCAAATTCCTGGCGTAGGCCGTTCCGAATTTCACGGCCCAACGGCGGACGGTCTCGTAGCAGATGTCCAAGCCACGCTCAGCCAGCAAGTCCTCGACGTCCCTGAGACTCAAGTTGAACCGCAGGTATAACCAGACGGCATAGCGGATGACACTCGGTGGAAAATGATGACGGGCATATGAGATCTTAGACATGAGACAACGCTAACGGGCTGTCATCGATCCGGCCAGCTCGTTCCTGTGACAGCGCCCCCCTTGGGGCAAAACAGTTCATGCGATCGCCCATGGGAACACAACCGTTTCTGAATACCTCCTCGCTTGTGAGCGAATTCCACTAAGCGATCGGCGCAGCTGGTTCACACTGGGGTGAAGCTGGATCGCGCTAACCCGATCTTTGACGGTGATAGCGGCCTGCTCGAGTCGAGTTGTCGTCGATTCTCTCTGCGGTCATCGGGCAACTTGCCATTCGCCGTCGACCGCGATCAGCCGCAGCCCGAAGTCGAACTGTTGGACAGCTTCCTTCAGCTGAGGAATTTCGGCGCCGCCGTAGTAAGTCGATGCCGTCTCGAGATTGACCGCGTGTCCGGCGGTGTGACCCGGCGTGGCATGCCCCATGAGCTGCGACATCCAGACGATCGGCACCTTCTTGTTGAGAAGGTGGGTGTTGAAGCTGTGCCGGAGCGTGTGGAAATCCTTCCCGGGCTCGTAGAGTTCTACTTGGCGACGGTAGTGCGTCCAGCGCTTCGTGAGGCGGTAGCCATAGCGGCCGTAGCGTCCGCCAGGCGTAAGTTCTGGGAAGACCCGGCGCTTCGCGTTTTCGCGGAGACGGAGGACTCGTTCGATGAAGCCAAGCTTCAGGAGCGTGGGGTGGAGCGGGATGATGCGCTGTGCGGCCTCCGTCTTGACCTCCTGGTCCTCGTTCTCGTCGGAGATGCGGATGCACCAGATGCCCTCGACCTCAAGGACATCGCTGGTAGTGAGCTGGCAGATCTCCTCCAGGCGCCCACCGGTGAAAGCGATGAGGAGCGGCACCCAGTAGAACGAGTCTTTGAGGATTTGTTCGCCGGGCAGCGAACGGCGGTTCTCCGAGAGACAGCCGGTGAAAAGAGGGCTCTCGAAGAGCCGCTTCAGCTCCTCGCTCTTCATCGCCCGGCGCCGCCGGCCGGCCTTATTGAGCTCGCGCTTGGAGAGGCGCGTGGCGGCAAAACCATTCGGCAGGTCCCAGCCGAAATGCCGGTTGCACCACTTGATGCAGCCGCCGAGGTAGTCGAGGTGTTTGTTGACGGTTTTCGCCCCGCAACGAGGCACACACTCTTCCTCGAAGCGCCGCTTGTGCTCCTCGAACGTGATCTCGCCCGCTTCCACGGCGGCGTCAAGGCGGTCCTTCAGCTCCGCATCCATGGCGCCGGCCTTCTTGATGGCCTCGCGCGGGCGCATCGGCCGCTTGAAGGGACCCTTGCCGTGGTACTTCGGTAGCTGCTCGAGCTTCACGCGAAAGGTGTAGGCGTCGCCGTGCTCAATCTCGCCGATCTTCCTGAGCCCCACGAGTTCCTCGAAGAGATAGAGGGCGAGCCAGGCGTCGTCCCGGGCTTCATCTTTCCAGGCTTTCATACGCCTCTTGTCATCCACAAATTGCGTGTAGATCTCTCGCAGGGGGCGGTTCCGCGGGGGTAGACGGGCATCATCATTCTGGAGCTCCGTCGCCGCCGGTATCGGCGGCGTCGCGGGCGCCCCACTTGTGCCCGGCGAAGGAGCCGATGTTCGCCCGTGGCGCCGGGCGAGCCGCGCTAGCGTGCCCTCGTCGAGTTCGCCGAGTTCGACGGTCTCGGCGGCCTCCCGGTAGGCGGCGATGGCGTAGCGCATGCCCTCGGCCGCCAAGCTGCGGAACTCGAGGCTGTCGGCCGGAAGGTCGATCTGGTGGCTGGCCAGCAGGGGCTTCAGCACGTTCTCGGCGCCCTCGTACATGCCGTTTTGATAGAAGGTCGTCCACTCCCTGGCTTGCCTGGAGGGGTGATTGTACCGGTCCATTTGCCAGTCGACATGCTCGGGATCGAGGAACTCGATGTCGACAGTCCGCCCGGCCGCCCATGCTTGGCACTCCTCAAGGATCTGGTCGTAGAGCGCGAAGAGAACCTGCTCGCGCTGGTATTTGGTGAGGGGTTTTGCGGACTTGAGCGTGGTGGCGTGGGACAACAGAGCTTCCTCGAAAACGGCAGAAAGCCGGAGCGCGCGCAGACGGGCGAGGGGCCTGTCCGCGGTCTCGAGCGACCGGCACAGATGGTCGGGCCCGGTGCCACGCACGAGCGCTCGCGGCAGGCGCCGGCGCCAGTAGAAAAGCCCGTTTCTCCTAAAAAGATGTAAAGGTCTCGCCATGGCCGCAGCTCCCTGTTCGAGGGGCCGCCGGCGGTAAATGTGTCACAGGGTTGTGTCACACCCGCGCCGGCGGCGTCAGGCGCCGCCGAATTGGCTAAAATGCGTGATAAATCAAAGGTTTGGCTGGGGGACCTGGATTCGAACCAGGGTTGCTCGGGTCAGAGCCGAGAGTTCTACCGCTAAACTATCCCCCAAAAGGCCGGGCCAGCACCCTCGATAGCGCGCGAATGCTTTACATAGTCCTACCGACGGGGGCTTTTCAACTGATTTTCGTCCTGTTCTGGCGACTACCTGCGACCGGCCGAGGGGCCGAGGCTGGCGCGAAAGCCCGGCTTCACGTTATGATGACCGGTAACGGCCGGCGGCCAATGCCCGGCCGGGAAGAACAGGAGTTTTATTCTACGTGGCAGCCTTCGGAAACGGGCGGCGCCGGTCCGGTCGGGCCAGGCGGAACGGGGGTTCTGGGCGCCCGGACGGGGCGGCGCGTGGCAACGGGGTCTACGCAGCGCTCGACCTGGGCACCAACAACTGCCGCCTGCTCGTCGCCCGGCCCTCGCAGGAGGGCTTCAGGGTCGTCGACGCCTTTTCGCGGATCGTGCGCCTGGGGGAGGGCTTGTCGGCTTCCGGCAAGCTTTCGGACCAGGCCATGGCGCGGACTTTGGAGGCCCTGAAGGTCTGTGCCGCAAAAATAAGGCGCCGGGGGGTCACCCAGGTGCGCGCGGTCGCTACCGAGGCCTGCCGCCAGGCTGATAACTGCGAGGCTTTTCTGGCGACGGTGAGGCAGGAAACCGGTATCGAGCTGGAAATCATATCCCAGGACGAGGAGGCGAAGCTGGCGATCTGCGGCTGTGCCCCTCTGATCGACCCTGAGGTGCCGGACATCCTGCTTTTCGATATCGGCGGCGGCAGCACGGAAATCTGCTGGTTGAAGGCGGCGGAGACAGCGCAATCGGGTTCCGCCGGCAGTAATGGGGCGCAGGGGAATGGAACGCGGGGGCTCATCGGGGCGGACCTGTCGCTCTTTGCCTGGGCCTCGGTTCCGATCGGCGTGATTTCCCTGGCGGAGCGCTTTGGCGGTGTCGATCTGACGCCTGGCGACTATGACGCGATGGTGGCGGCGATGGATGAATCAATCGCCGATTTTGCGCGGCAGCATGACGTCCGCGCGGCGGTCGCCGACAGCAAGGTGCAGATGCTGGGGACCTCCGGAACCGTGACGACCTTGGCCGGCGTCCATCTCGATCTGCCGCGTTACGACCGGGCCACGGTCGATGGACGCTATCTGGAGATGGAGACCGTCCATGAGATCTGCAGCCGGATTGCCGGAATGAGTTATGGCGAGCGGGCGGGACATGCCTGTATCGGCGAGGAGCGGGCGGACCTTGTGGTGGCCGGCTGTGCCATCCTGACGGCGCTGTGTAATCTTTGGCCTGCCGAGCGCTTGAGGGTTGCCGACCGGGGCCTGCGTGAGGGAATGCTCTATACTATGATTCAGGGTGCGACAATGCCTCACCCCGTTGGGTCCGGCGGCGGCCAGGCAGCCCGGGCGGCAGGCGACACATAAGGAAGCAAGAGTTTGGCGCGATCACCAAGCGGGCGCTCGGGCGGGCGCTCCGGCGGACAGGGCGGCGGCCGTGGGGCAGGCGGCTCACGCGGCGGCTCGTCAGCAGGCGGCAGCGGTCGGGACCTTTCCGGCCGCAATCTGAAGGTCAGGGTAAAGACCGCCAAACGGCGCTCGGCCTCTTCGGCGCGCTGGCTCGAACGTCAGCTGAACGACCCTTACGTTGCCGAGGCCCGCAAGCGCGGCTATCGCTCACGGGCGGCATTCAAGCTCTCTCAGCTGGATGATCGCTTTCATTTTCTCAAGAGCGGCTTGCGGGTGGTCGATCTGGGCTGCGCCCCCGGCGGCTGGGCCCAGGTGGTGGCAGAGCGTTGCGGCCGCGCGACCCGGATCATCGGGATCGATCTGCTGGAGGTCGAGCCGGTCTCCGGCGCCGACCTGCTGGTCGGCGACTTTCTGGACGAGGACGCGCCGGGGCGCTTGAAGACCGCCCTTGGCGGCCCTGCTGACATTGTGCTTTCGGACATGGCCGCGGCCTCGACCGGTCACGCGAAGACCGACCACCTGCGGGTGATGGCGCTGGCCGAGTCGGCGCTGCTCTTTGCCCAGGAGGTGTTGGCCCCGGGCGGCGCCTTCGTGGCCAAGGTGCTCCAGGGCGGCACGGAACGGGATCTGCTGACCGCCCTGAAACGCGACTTCGCCAAGGTTCACCATGTGAAGCCGGCGGCCAGCCGGGCCGATTCGTCGGAAATGTACCTGGTGGCGCTCGGCTTTCGCGGTCGCGGCGGCGAGGCGCGCGACGACTAGAGCGCGATCACCTCGGCAAGATGGTCCGCCAGGTCCCCGTCGGCAATAGGGGTCAGGTCCTTCGGCAGCTCACCGTGAATGCGCGCCGTTGCTTCCTTGTTGAGGGAGCGGCGCAGGTCACCCAGGGTCTTGGCCGGCGCGATCAGGATGAGGCGGTCGTAGCGATGGCGCAGGACGGCGGTATTGAGCTGCTGCGCCAGATCCTCGGCAAAGCGCCGTTTCTCGTTTCGATGAGCGTCGCTGGGTGGCTCCATGGCATGGCGTCCGGGGCCCATCCGGTCGTGGGTGCGGCCCGGCCGGTCGGCATCGATTTCCCGACTCGGCCTGGGCGTTCGATTCGTCTCTTCCGCCGTCAGGGGCGTCAATCCCTTGCCCGGACCGTCGTTCTCAAGAATACGGGCATGGGCACCATCGGCGACGACAATCCAGCTACGAACAGATTTCATGGCGATTTTCCCCGGAAATCCATGGTGAATGCGGTCAGGTTGCCTGATTGGCCGGGCTGGCGCGATGATGCAGGTCAAGCTGCCCCGGCCTTTGGGGGGCAGGTATGACCAGCACGCGCGCCAGAGCTGCGCCGCAAACCGCTTGGCATCGCGAAGCTCCTGTGTATGATGCGGCGCCAATCACCGCCAAGGGGATCGGCATGGAAATCCGTCAGGCTCTCACTTTTGATGATGTACTTCTTGAGCCGGCGGAATCCGCAGTTCTCCCCAGCCAGACCGACACCCGCACAAGGCTGACCCGCTCCATCGAGCTGGGGATTCCCTTGATTTCCTCTGCCATGGATACGGTGACCGAGGGCCGCCTGGCGATTGCCCTGGCGCAGGCCGGCGGCATCGGTGTCGTCCATAAAAACCTGGACATTGACCAGCAGGCCGACGAGGTCCGCCGGGTCAAAAAATTCGAGAGCGGCATGGTGGTCAATCCGGTCACCATCCACCCGGACGAGCCCCTGGCCAATGCCCTGGCCCTGATGGAGAGCCACCGCATCTCCGGTATTCCGGTGGTGGAGCGCAAGACCAAGCGCCTGGTCGGCGTCCTGACAAACCGCGACGTGCGCTTTGCCGAGAACCCCCAGGAACCGGTTTTGGCCCTGATGACCAGGGAAAACCTGATTACGGTCAAGGAAGGGGTCAGCAAGGAGGAAGCCCAGCGGTTGCTGCACCAGCACCGCATCGAGAAGCTTCTGGTGGTCGACGAGGACTATCGCTGTATCGGCCTGATTACCGTCAAGGATATGGAAAAGGCCAAGGCTTTCCCCAATGCTTGCAAGGACGAGCAGGGCCGCCTGCGGGCAGCGGCGGCGACCGGTGTCGGCTCCGATGGCCTGGCGCGGGCCGAAGCCCTGCTGGATGCGGAGGTCGATGTGATCGTGGTCGACACGGCCCACGGCCATTCCCGCGGCGTGATGGGCGCGATCAATGAAATCAAGCGGCTGTCGAATTCCGCTCAGGTCATCGCCGGGAACGTGGCGACAGCCGAGGGTGCCCGCGCACTCGTCGACGCCGGGGCGGATGCGATCAAGGTCGGCATCGGCCCGGGCTCGATCTGCACGACCCGCATGGTGGCCGGTGTCGGGGTGCCCCAGTTGACGGCGCTGATCGACACGGTGGCGGCCTGCCAGAAGAAAGGTATCCCGGTGATCGCCGACGGTGGCATCAAGTTCTCCGGCGATCTGGCCAAGGCCATGGCCGCCGGCGCCTCTGCCGCCATGATCGGTTCGCTCTTTGCCGGTACCGAGGAAAGCCCGGGCGAGGTCTTTCTGTTCCAGGGCCGATCCTACAAATCCTATCGCGGCATGGGCTCGGTCGGCGCCATGGCGCGTGGATCGGCTGATCGATATTTCCAGCAGGAAGTCGCCGACAATCTGAAGCTGGTGCCCGAAGGCGTCGAAGGCCGGGTGCCCTACAAAGGGCCCGTCGGCGCCGTGATCCATCAACTGGTCGGCGGCTTGAGGGCTGCCATGGGCTACACGGGCAGCGCCACCCTGAGCGACCTTCAAAGCAATGCGCGCTTCCTGCGCATCACCAATGCGGGCCTCCGGGAAAGCCACGTGCATGACGTGACCGTCACGCGCGAGGCGCCCAACTACCGCAACGAGATGTGATCGCCGGCCTTTTTTCATTCCGCCATTTCGCAGGGCCTGAATTGTGTCCTGATGGCCGCAAGGCGGGGCGGCGATGACGCCGGCGGCGCGTATCCAGGCGGTGATCGAGGTTGTCGGGCAGCTTGATCAGGCCGCGCGTCCGGCCGAACAGACGGTTTCCGACTACTACCGCCAGCGCCGATACATCGGCTCCAAGGATCGCCGGGCGATCAGCGCATTGACATACGCCGTCCTGCGGCATCGGGCGCGGCTTGCCTGGCACCTCGGGCAATGCAAGGGCAGACCGCCCTGGGGCCGAAGCGAAACCCTGGCCTTCCTGCTGCTCTCAGGCCAGGAGACCGTCGAGACCCTTGAAGGGCTGTGCAACGGCGAAGGCTATGGGCCTGCAGTGCTGACCCAGGACGAAGGGGTGGTCCTGCAGAGCCTGCAGGGACAGGCGCTTTCGACGGATGCTCAGCCGGAAGAGGTGCGTCACGAAACTCCCGGCTGGCTGATGCCGAGCTTCACCCGGGCATTCGGGCCGGCGGTCGAGGCTGAACTGGATGCCCTCCTGCAGGAAGCGCCACTCGATCTGCGCTGCAACACCTTGAAGACCGATAGAGCCGCGGCCCTTGCCGCCCTGGCGGCAGAGGGGATCGAAGCGGAACCGACACCTCTGTCACCCCTGGGCCTGCGCGTCTCGGGGCGGCGGGCCCTGCGATCGAGCCGTGCCTATGTCGGTGGCCTGGTCGAGATCCAGGATGAGGGGTCGCAACTTGCGGCGTTGCTTTGCGATGCGGCGCCCGGCATGGCCGTTGCCGATGTCTGTGCCGGTGCCGGCGGCAAGACCCTGGCGCTGGCCGCCGCCATGGCGGGGCAGGGATGCCTGCTGGCGGCGGATGTCGACGGGGCACGTCTGGACCGTGCAGTGGCGCGTCTGCGCCGGGCGGGCGCCGATTTCGTGGAGCGCCGGGTGCTTGCCGATCTGGCCGGGGCGGAAGACCTGGCCGCCTGTTTCGACCGTGTCCTGATCGATGCCCCCTGCTCGGGGACCGGTGCCTGGCGGCGGCAACCGGATGCGCGCTGGCGCTTGACCCCGGCGGACCTGGCGCGCTATCGCGCTGCCCAACAGGAAACGCTGTCAAAGGCAGCGGCCTTGGTGCGGCCCGGTGGCCGAATGGTCTACGTTACCTGTTCGTTGCTGCCGGAAGAAAACGAGGATCAGGTGGAAGCATTTTTGCAGAACCATCCGCAGTTCTCCCTACATCCCGCCGCCGAAACCTGGGAACGGGTGATCGGCGGTGCCTTTCCCGGCGACGGGCCGTTTCTGACGCTGACGCCGGCCCGGCAGGGCACGGACGGGTTTTTCGTCGCGATCCTCCAGCGGGAGGGGCCGGCATGACCGAGGTCGCCGTTCTGCGCCCGGCGCTGACGCGCGATGCCGACGGGATCGCCAGGGTTCATGTCGAGACCTGGCAGAGCACCTATGCCGGCCTGGTGCCGACCGACTATCTGGCGCGCATGACCGTGGCCCGCGCATCGGCCCAATGGCACCGGGCGGCCGCCCAGGCAGAAAAGGGCAATGACCTGATGGTGGCTGAGGTCGATGAGGAGATCGTCGGCTTCGTGTCTTTCGGGCCGTCGCGCAGCAAGGAGCAGCCTTATAGCGGCGAAGTCTTCGCCCTCTATATCACGGTGGACTGGCAGGGCCAGGGGCTGGGGCGCCGGTTGCTCGCGACGGCGTTTGAAGCCTTGGCGAAAGAGGGGCACCGCGGCGCCTTTGTCTGGGTACTGGCCGAGAACCCCTCGCGCTTTTTCTATCAGGCCATGGGCGGCGAGCATGCCGGTGAACGGATGGAAAAGTTCGCCGGTGTCGCGCTGGAAGAGCTGGCCTACGGTTGGCCTGATTTGGAATCCTGGCTGGCGCAGAGCGGTGTTTGATAGACCGCGGCCCAGCCTGTCTTTGTATCACAGCCTCGGCGGGCCCTGTCCGCCCGCTCAATTCGGAAGCACTGCATGACCGATCGTATCCTGATTCTTGATTTTGGATCCCAGGTGACCCAGCTCATCGCCCGCCGTGTGCGCGAGAGCGGGGTTTACTGTGAGATCTTTCCTTTCAATACCGACCCACAGCGGATTACGGACTTCGCCCCCAAGGCGGTCATCCTTTCCGGCGGCCCGGCCTCGGTGACCGGCAGCGACACACCCCGCGCGCCGCAACAGGTCTTCGATCTCGGGGTTCCGATCCTCGGCATCTGTTACGGCCAGCAGACCCTCTGCGCCCAGTTGGGCGGCGAAGTCGAGGGTTCGGACCATCAGGAGTTCGGCAAGGCCTTCGTGGAGATGCAGGCCGACTGCAGCCTGACCGAGGGCATCTGGGCCACGGGGGAGAAGCACCAGGTCTGGATGAGCCACGGTGATCGCGTGGTGCGCCTGCCCGAGGGCTTCAAGGTTTATGGAACCTCTGAGGGCGCACCTTTTGCGGTGGTGGCTGACGAGGCGCGGCAGATCTATGCCGTGCAGTTCCATCCCGAGGTCATGCACACGCCCGACGGTGCCAAGCTGCTGGCGAACTTCACCCATAAAGTCGCGGGCTGCAGCGGCGACTGGACCATGGCGGCCTTCCGCCAGCAGGCGGTCGAGGCGATCCGCAAGCAGGTCGGCGATGCCCGGGTGATCTGCGGCCTCTCCGGCGGTGTGGATTCCTCCGTCGCTGCGGTGCTGATCCATGAAGCCATCGGCGAGCAGCTCACCTGCATCTTCGTCGACCACGGGCTGCTGCGGCTGAACGAGGCCGAAGAGGTGGTCGAGGTCTTTCGCCACCACTACAACATTCCCCTGGTGCACCGGAACGCCAAGGATCTCTTCCTCGGAAAGCTGGCGGGGGTCGAGGATCCGGAGCGCAAGCGCAAGATCATCGGCGGCACCTTCATCGATGTCTTCGAGGAGGAGGCGGCGAAGATCGGCGGCGCCGACTTCCTGGCCCAGGGCACCCTCTATCCCGACGTCATCGAGTCGGTCTCCTTTACCGGCGGGCCCAGCGTGACCATCAAGTCGCACCACAATGTCGGCGGTCTGCCGGAGCGCATGGACATGCAACTGGTGGAGCCGCTGCGCGAGCTGTTCAAGGACGAGGTCCGGGATCTTGGGCGCGAACTCGGCCTGCCGGAACGCCTGGTCGGCCGGCATCCCTTTCCCGGGCCCGGCCTGGCGATCCGCATCCCCGGGGCGGTCACCAGCGAGCAGGCCGATATCCTGCGCAAGGCCGATGCGGTCTATCTGGATGCCATCCGCAAGGCCGGGCTCTACGATGCCATCTGGCAGGCCTTTGCCGTGCTGCTGCCGGTGAAGACCGTGGGGGTGATGGGCGATGCCCGCTCCTACGACTACGTCTGCGCCCTGCGCGCGGTCACCTCGACCGACGGCATGACGGCCGAGAGCTATCCCTTCGACCACGAGTTCCTGGCCGGGGCGGCGACCCGTATCATCAACGAGGTGCGCGGCATCAACCGGGTGGTCTACGACGTGACCTCAAAGCCGCCGGGAACTATTGAGTGGGAGTAGTTCCCGCGCTCCAGAAATCTCTTACATCAAATAGTTAGAGCAGATTCACCTCGTCGATGAATCGCCTCCGGCGATTCCATCCGACAAGGTGAATCTGCTCTAGAATATTTTCAACTCGCCACGGCTTTTTGCCAGGCAAGTATAGGCGGAGTGCCCGAACTCTTCGTGGCGTTTTTTCCCGTAAACGAACCGTTTGACGTTATTACGTAGAGGGCGAAGTCTGAGCTTGATCTCGTTTTTAAGAGACTTCGGCAGCCCTTGGTTTCTGTACCAGTTGAAGCGGATGATCTCTTCATGGGACTGTGTAAAGCGCTCGCTTAATATCTCGAAGCCTTCCGATTTGAGTAAGAACTTGAACAGGCTGGGCGTGAAAATGTTGATGTGGCCATAGGAAAGAAAGTGGTGCACTTTCTCATCGGCGTTTGGCGAATAGTCGAGCGGAATCTCGAAGACTTGGTATTCGCTGACCCTTTTCAGCTCCCTTAGAAGAATTCTCGGGTGCTCCACATGCTCGATGACGTGCGAGCAGTAAGCGAGATCAAACTCTTTGTCTGGATAGGGAATGTTATAGCCGTCAAACTTCAATACCTCGTTCAAAGACTTCATCTGTCTTTTTCTTATTTGAGATATCCCGCTATCGGACAGTTCGAGAGCATATAGCCTCGGGGCGAACTCTTTTTTTTCGAGTTCTTTTAAGATGCTGCCTTCACCTGCGCCGCACTCTAGTACTTTGGAAAAGCTGTACCCCTTGCAGACATCGATAATGTTTTGAGCCTTGTATCTGCCGCCGAGTTCTCTCCACTCCGTCATACTGTCCGTGTATTGCTCGTCATAGGCGGATTGAAGAGTTTTTGAGACGTTATCTATCGTATTCAAAATATTCGCCCTTGCGGCATAGTAATTTCCCGCAGCGAAAATACTTGAATCAACGGGGTAATTCCAGATCAATAAAATTAGCCGGTCAGTCAAGCTGTCTGGGCCGGATAGAAACGTCGGCTACTTGGCGGCTTGGATCCGCCGTTCTTCTTTCAATGGGGCGAAGGTGCTGCGGGCCTGTTTCATGTCGCGCTACATGCGGGCGCCGATTTCTTCTCCGCCCATTTCCAAGCCTTTGAACATCAGAGGCTGAAAGGCGCCGAGCGTGAACCCGCGCCGCTCGCCGGCCTCGAATGATCTGCGCGGCATCAACCGGGTGGTCTACGACGTCACCTCAAAGCCGCCCGGCACCATCGAGTGAGAGTAGACGGGCGTTACACTGTTTAACGTGCGGACGTTACGGGAACTGGCAACGGCTTTCGGTGGTTGGCCGATCTGGTGCTATGGCGATTTGATGGCAATAGCACTTTTGACCAGCGGTTGAGTTGCGATGACCCAACATCTTGCAGCCTGACGAGCGGTGCCATGACCCGGATGCGGAGACTCGAACCAGCGGTACTGCGATTGGGCGCTTAATCAAGTTGCTCCGCCGCGCGGTGTAGCGACCTTGCCGGCCATGACTTCCTGGCGCGTCCGACAGGGCGCATCATCATCTAGATGATCGGTAAGGGAGGTGCGATCTGAGCGAAGTGCTATCTATGGTGTGATTAGTAGTTCCGAACATAAATTCCCTGAATTCTTTGTTTTTTGATTAAACAAATCAATGTCTTGAACGAATCTCTCTCACAGATAGAAGGGTTTGAATAGAAGTAAAACGAAAGTCAATGACAGTGCAATACAAAACCGGGTCCCTTACCTATTTTGATATGCTGTCTGCAAAGAACATTTACAAATATGGCGGAAATTTTACTCAGTTCTTGAGGGATAGTACTCCACCGGAGACTCGCCCAAGTGACATAATTGAGGTCGCCTACGACCTGCAAGCCGGAACCTCTATTGACGCCGTAAAGAGCAATGAAGAGGAGACATCGGCGTATTACCGGGCGCTTGCATCAGTACTTGATCAACACATCGAATCCCCTTCAACGATGCTGGACATTGGTGCCGGCGAGATCACAACGCTGACCGGCGTTCTGAATAATCTAAAAAAGAGAACCTGCCTCAGTCCGTTTTTGCGCTGGATATCAGTTGGTCCCGTTTGAAGAAGGGGCTGACCGATGTCGAAGAAAACAGGACGTTCGAATGCTTTGAAAGAAGTGAAGCGTTTGCGCAAAGAGTTCGGCATCACAGCTGGAATGCTGAAAGGTGCGTTGGCTGAGGGTAGGAAGAAGAAATGAAGCCCTGCCCTTGTTGTCTCGCTCCATCATCGGATGCATTCACCACTTCATACTCACTAACCTCGTCGCGTTTTACAAGCGTATCCAAAAGGACTGTCAGCTTTATTCATGTACCAATATTTTGCGGGTATTGCGGGCATATCTTCAATTCAGTGCCGCCGTCTCAAAGTTTTTTGAAAGCCTACTACTGTGATCAGGTCATCCACATTGCAGAAGACTACGATATCGAAAAAAGAATTTCTATTATTCAAAATTTTTTTAGAGCCGAGCAAATAGTAACGTTATTAGATTATGGCTCAAATTCAGAAAGACACTTTCATCATCGTCTGCGACAACTTGAGTGGGAGGTAGACACAATAGATGTGATAAGTGACGAAAGAACGCTTAAAAATAAGTACGATATAATCACCAGCTATTTTGTTTTGGAGCACATTTTAAGTTTGGATGAAATTTTCGAGACGTTCAGAGATCTGTCGACGCTGCAAACTAAATTAATTATTGAAGTCCCTGGGGTGGAAATCTATGACAGGGACTACAGTGGACTTTTGCATGAGCATCAACAACACTTTCAAATTACATCACTTCAAGCTCTTGCAGCACGATTCGGTTTTAATATGCTGTCTTCTAGTTGGGATGATTGCTCAAGAAAGTTTGGATTCGTATCAGTCTTTGAGTTCGTAGGTCATGCTGAAAAGCCAGTACTTGCTCCAGTGATGGATGCTCCCTCGCGATACATGAAGGGCCGAGAGTGTCAAGTTCAGGCCAATACTTACTATCCGCAAAAATTTTTTGAAGACTTCGGCCTGCGGAGATTTAAAGTGTTCGCTATCTGGGGAATAAATGAAAATTTTGAGAAATTAATGAGTGTTCTTAAAGGGGGGATGGAATCAATAGTGGCACTTGACATGAACCCCGATAAAGCTGGGTATGTCGACGACAGATCGGTTTATTTTCATCCATCAAAATTTATAGAAGGCTTTGAAGTGTTTTTGGAGGAGACAGGTTTGGTCTCTGATGACGTTTGTTTTATCTGCACGGCTCCTTCACATGTCAAAGATATTGAACCGCGAATTCGATGTATCAGTAATAACTTTTTTACATATGACCCAAGTGCAACAAGTGTTTAATGCGGCTCGCACAATGTGTAACCAAGAATTGCGTAGACTATACTATTGAGTGGGAGTAGGGCGGCTTCGGGGTGGGCTCAGGCGTGGCCGACCTGGAGGCAGCGTTGCGGCAGCAGGGCGGCCATAATGCTGGCGACCTTTTCCGGGTCGTCATGGAAGCAGATGCCCAACGTCTCGCCGCTGCGCCACACAACCTCACCACCGAAGTAGACCGAGCCGGCAAGCACCAGGGTCACGGCGGTTCCGGTGGGGATGTTGCCGGAGGTCCAGACCTTCACGCCGTTCAGGGAGGCATCCAGCACCGTGCCGTCAAGCGCGCCTCTGTCCGTCAGCAGGCGGGCTTTCAGGATGGTGGCAGCGCGGATGAAGCGGCGGCGCTCATCCTTGCCGACCGAGGTATCCTCGATCGACTGGCTGGACAGTGTAACGTTCTGATCTTGCGGCATGACGACTTCCTCCGGCGGCGACGGGGGGATGGCTTGGGGCTCTCTGCCCCATTTCGCCAAGGACTCTGTTTGGCGAATTCCTGATTAGGGGTGGGCCAGCGGCAGATTGGGGGAAAGCTACCGCTGGCCCGATCGAGACAGATACTCTTCCATAAGCCGATTGGGGAAAGCTCAGGAATTCTCTCATTGTCCCACGCAGAGATTGCGCAGCACTTAAGTAACTAGGTTAAAGGCGGTCGAAATATCGCTATGCGCGATATCAGTGATTTGTTCATATAAATCAAGTTAATATAGCATTTTTCTGACATATTAGTCAGATGAAGGTTTTTCCGGAAACGCACTTGGATAAACTGGTGTTCAGCGTTCTTAAGATACGACCTTAAGTTTGCCCTTAAATACTTTAAGGGCATCTCCTAAGATTTTGGTGCGTTTGAGTTTTTCGCGCCCGGAGAAGACCACGAACTCCGGATTGCGTGCGCTGCCCTGCTTGGCGATCGAAAACAGGGGGGCATCGTGCGTATGGCGGAAGACCGAAAAGATCGCGGCGCCGCCGACCTGGTCGATGGCGTAGTCACGCCAGTCGCCGCTGGCGACGTGGCGGCTGTAGACCGACAGCAGCTGATTGAGTTCGGTTCGACTGAAGAATACGCGCCTGGGCGTCTTGCGGTGTTCGCTGAAGCGGTACAGCTGACTCATGGACGCGGTCAGTCTCCCGAGTGTCTTATTCCTTTAACGGAAACAGTTTTCCTGAATTTTGCGGCGCCGTCCAGAGAGGAGCTTTGTGCGGCGCAGCAAAAGTGATCGGGCGGCTTGGTCCTGAACCGGCCCGGGATCGGATTGGAGGTTGAGAGGGGGAGAGAAGCCGCCGGAGCAGGGGCTACTGGACCCGTGCCTGACTGCTCGCCATGGTGTCCGGCTCGCGGTAGCAGGTAATGCCGCCGAGGGTGCGATAGCAATGCGTCTGCGCGGTCTGGGCGGCGGCCTCGGCCTCCGCGGCGCGACGATCCTCTTCGGTCTCGAAACGCTGGCAATAAGGCTCTCCGTTGGCCGTATAGAGGATCGAGCAGTCGCTGTCGAAAGCCCAGGTGGCGATGTGATCGCTCAGGGTTTTGTCGGTGTGGACGAAGCTGACCAGACTGGCGCCGGCCATCATGGCCTGGGACGCGGGGTCACAGGCACCCAGGCCGATTGCCACTAGTGGAACCATTATAGGAAACAAGGGGCTGCGTCTCATACCTTGAGCTCCTGCTGACCGGCTGTCTGCCGCCCGTTCATCGATCTCCGGACGCCTGCCCGGCCTCGGAGGCCTGGAGGGCCCAAGGGAAATTGCTGCCTGATGCCGCAAATCCCCTTCAAAACACCGAGGCTCTAGTGTCTCCTGCTGCGTTGAAAAAAATGTTAACGTGCGGGCGTTGTCAAAATTTGCCATAAAGACGGCGTAAGCAATTGAAATCAAAGATTCTTGTGGAGGGCTAAGACATGGCGGCGACGCCACCGATCTGTGAGTTTGGTTGGAAAGCGGTCGACTTCTCATTGCAGGGCATCGATGGGCGGACCTATAGCCTGAAGGAGGTTGCGGGGCCCAAGGGCACGGTGATCGTGTTCATGTGCAACCATTGCCCCTATGTGCGCTCCATAGCCAGCCGGCTGGCTGAGGAAGCCAGGGCCCTGCAGGCTCTCGGCATCGGGGTCGCGGGGATCAACGCCAATGATGCCTCGACCTATCCCGAGGATTCCTTTGAGAACATGAAGGCCTTTGCCAGAGACCATGGCATAGATTTCCCCTACCTCGTTGATCCGACACAAGAAATCGCCCGCGCCTATGAGGCCGTCTGCACCCCGGATTTCTATGGCTTCAACAAAGACCTGGAACTTCAGTATCGCGGCCGCTTGGACGAATCCAAGACCACGGTGGTGCCCGATGCCCGGCGCGAACTCTATGAGGCGATGAAAGCCGTGGCGGAGACGGGTCGCGGCCCCCGGGAGCAGATCGCTTCTATGGGTTGCAGCATCAAATGGAAGGCAGCCTGAAGCGATCATCCTGGGCGTGTTGTCCCTCCAAAGAGGCCGTGCCCATCCGACCCCAGGGCGATTAGAAGGTTGATGCTTGCCCCTCGGGGCTTTATCAACGAGGCGCCGTCATCGTGCAGAATCTAAAGTCCACCTCGTCCGGGCGGCGGCATCTCTTCCGAGCCTTCAGGCAATGACAGGCGGGCAGGGCTAGGTTGGGGGATCCGCGCCGGGGATCGAGCGTCCCGGGAAGCGAGCGTCAAGGAGTACTGAGTGGCCGACATCTTTAAGGAAGTCGAAGAAGACCTTCGTCGCGACAAGGCGGCGGACTGGTGGAAGCGCTATAGCCTTTATATCTATGTTGCGGCCGCTGTGGTGATTTTGAGCACCGCCGGTTATCAGGGCTGGCGGACCTATGACCAGAAGCTGCGCGGCGAGCAATCGGATAGCTACGCCGCAGCCCTGGCGATGATCGAAGAGGGCAACGAGGCGGAGGGCCGCAGGGCCCTGAAGGCGCTGAGCGACCCGTCCGGCAGCGGTTACCCCCTGCTGGCGGCTTTGACCGAGGCCCGTCTGGCTGCCGAGGCCGGTGAAGACGTTGCGGCGGCGGAAACCTGGGGCGATCTCGCCGCTGATGGATCTGCGATACCTGCCATTACCGCGCTCGGTGATCTTTATGCTGTGATGCAGGAAATGGACGAGGGCGACCCGGTGACCCTGCGAAGCCGGCTTGAGGTTCTCGCCGCCGTGAATGCGCCCTATCGCTTTACGGCCTTGGAGCTTCTGGCCGCACTGGCGTTGAGGGAAGGGGATCAGGATATGGCCCGCCAGCACCTCAGCAGCATTACCGACGATCCCAACGCGCCTGCGGGCAGCCGTGCCCGTGCCGCCGAGTTGCTCTCCACCCTGCCGGGATGATTCTCTGATGGCTTTATCTGCTTCGCGTGCGTTCCTGCCGCTCGTCCTTCTGCTTGGTCTTGGCGCCTGTAGCTTCGACGATTTTTTTGGTGAGTCGGAAGACCCGCCGCTGCCCGGTGAGCGCATTGCGATCCTGGCGATCGAACGCGGCCTGCGGGCCGACCCCGGCATCGCCGACGTGGCGGTGCGCCTGCCCGAACCCTACGTGAATACCGATTGGTCTCAGCCGGGCGGTTCTGCGGCCCATGCCATGTACCATCTCTCGCTGAGCGCCAATCCGCGACGGGTGTGGAGCGCGGACGTCGGCGAGGGCTCTGGTGATGTCGCGCAGATCCTGGCGCAGCCCCTGGTCGTCGGCGATCTGGTCTATGCCATGGATGCCCGTTCGCTGGTCTCCGCCTTTTCGGCCGGCAGCGGCAGCCGGGTCTGGCGCGTCGACCTTGAGGACGACGACGAGGACGACGGCTTCTTCGGCGGTGGCATCACCTATGGCGACGGCAAGATTTTCGTTTCCACCGGCTTCGCCAAGATCTTCGCGCTGAATGCGCGCAGCGGTGAGGTGCTTTGGGAGCACAAGGCGCCGGCGCCGATGCGCGGCGCACCGGTCGTCAGCGACGGCCGGGTTTTCGCGGTGACCTTCGACAATCAGACGATCGTCGTCGACGCGGAAAGCGGCGAGCGCCTGTGGAACCATGTCGGGGTTCAGGAAACCGCCGGCCTGCTCGGCTCTGCCAGCCCGGCGGTCGTCGGCAACACGGTCATCGTGCCGTACAGCTCCGGCGACATTCTGGCTATGCTGACCGACAGCGGCCGGATCGTCTGGTCGGAGAGCCTCAGTGCCATCAGGCAGACCGACCCTCTGGGCGACATCGCGCAGATTCGCGGCCTGCCGGTCATCGATCGCGATCTTGTTTTCGCCGTCAGCAATGCCGGCCGGATGTTGGCTGTGGACCTGCGTCAGGGCGTGCGCGCCTGGCAGGCCGACCTGGGCGGCGTCCAGATGCCCTGGCCGGCCGGTGAATTCATCTACGTTCTGACCAAGGATTCCCAACTCGTCTGTCTGCGCCGCAGTGACGGGCGGATCCGCTGGGTCCAGCCCTTGCCGCGTTTCGTTGACCCCGACGACCCGGATGAACCGATCCGCTGGTCCGGGCCGGTGCTTGCGGGCGACCGCCTGGTGGTCGCCGGCTCCCATGGCGAGGTGCTCTCGGTATCGCCTTATGACGGCAAGCCGCTGGGCTTCTTCGATCTGGGTGACGGGGCCGCGGTTTCTCCTGTGGTGGCCAACAACAGCCTGTTCCTGCTGACCCACGGTGGCCAGCTGATCGCGCTTCGTTAACCGTCGGGCGCGGCTGGGCCTTGGTCCGGTCGCATTGACCCCCATGAGGGCGGGCTTGCAGGAGCGTCGCTGAGCGCCTATGCCAGGGCTATGACTATCACCGTTGCCATCCTGGGTCGCCCGAACGTGGGAAAATCGACCCTTTTCAATCGCTTGGTCGGCCAGAAGCTGGCCTTGGTCGATGACACGCCCGGCGTTACCCGCGACCGGCGGGAGGGCGAGGGCAATCTTTTCGGATTCACTTTCCGGGTGATCGATACCGCCGGGCTGGAGGAGCGCTTCGATGCCAGCCTGGAGGGGCGCATGCGCGTTCAGACCGAGCGCGCCCTGGAAGAAGCCGATATTACGCTTCTGGTCATCGATGTGCGCGCCGGCCTGACCCCGCTGGACGAACACTTCGCCAACTGGCTGCGGCGCAGCAACAAGCCGGTCGCCTTGGTCGCCAACAAGTGCGAGGGGCGGGCGGCAGAGGCCGGCCTGGCGGAAGCCTACGCCCTGGGGCTCGGCGAGCCGATACCGATCTCGGCCGAACACGGCCTCGGTATGAGCGACCTTTTTCATACCATCCAGGCAGCGATTCCTGAGGCGGATGAGGAAGGCCTTGAGGATGAGGCGGCCGAAGCCGCCGGTCCGTTGCAGCTTGCTATCGTCGGGCGCCCGAACGTCGGCAAGTCGACCCTGGTGAACAAGCTGCTGGGCGAGGAACGCCTGCTGACCGGACCTGAGGCCGGCATCACCCGCGATTCCATCGCCATCGACTGGGCGTTCGAGGGACGGCCGATCCGTCTTGTCGACACCGCCGGGCTGCGCCGCAAGGCCAGGGTAACCGGAAAGATCGAAAAACTGTCGACGGCGGATACGCTGCGGACGATCCGCTTTGCCCAGGTCGTGGTGCTGCTTCTGGACGTGGAAGAGGGCCTGGAGAAACAGGACCTGACCATCGCACGCATGGTGGTGGACGAGGGGCGTGCCCTTATCATCGGCGTCAACAAATGGGATTCCTGCCGTGACCGCGACGCCGCCCTGCTGGCGATTCGCGAGCGCATCGAACGCTCTCTGCCGCAGGTCCGGGGTGTTCCCCTGGTAACCCTCTCGGCTTTGCAGGGGCACAACATCGACCGCTTGATGCAGGCTGTCTTTGGGGCCCATGAGGTGTGGAACAGGCGGATCGGAACAGCGGATCTGAACCGCTGGCTCGAAGCGGTAACCGCGGCCCATCCGCCCCCGGCCAGCGCCGGGCGAAGGGTGCGCCTGAAATACATGACCCAGGCCAAGTCGCGGCCGCCGACCTTCGCCATCTTCTGCACCAAGCCCCAGGACCTGCCGACGTCCTACCTGCGCTACCTGGAAAACGGCCTGCGCGAGACTTTTGATCTTCCGGGCACGCCGATCCGCATCAACATTCGAAAAGGCGAAAACCCCTACGCCAAAAAGAAGTAAGCTGACCCGCATCGGAAGCTTTCGGGGGGCGCTATGGCGACGGTCGATACGCAAGGGGCGAGCCTCAATTATGAATCTCACGGTGAGGGGCCGGTGGTGGTCTTCGCCCACGGTCGCGGCGGGAATACCCTGAGCTGGTGGCAACAGGTGCCGGTCTTCGCGGAGCTCTACAGGGTCATCGTCTTCGACCATCGTGGCTTTGGGCGCTCGCGCTGCGATGCGGAGCATTTCTCCTGCGACTACTTCCACCGCGACATCCTGGCGATCCTCGACGCGGAGGGCATCGATAAGGCCAGCCTGGTCTGTCAGTCCATGGGCGGATGGGGCGGTCTGAAGGCTGCAATCGCCTATCCTGAGCGCATCGCGGCCCTCGTCCTCTGCAACACGCCGGGTGGGCTCGACGTGCCCCTGGCGAACGCGGCGATCGAGCGCCTGACCTCCGGCGCCGTGAAGCCCGGCACCGGCCAGCTTGGCGACAGCTTCGTAGCAGACAACCCTGCCGCGGCCCATCTCTGCCGGCAGATCTCGGCCCTGAACAGCAATTTTCCAAAGCCCGTTCTGCGTCTGACCCGGGCGCGGACGGTAAGCCGCGAGGATCTAAAAGGCTATGCGGTGCCGACGCTGATGCTCACCAGCCCCGAGGACCGGCTGTTTCCGCCGCAGGTCATTGAAGAGGTCTCGCAAGCGATCCCAGGCGCGCACCTGATGCAGCTACCCGGTGCCGGCCACTCGGCTTACTTCGAAACGCCGGGGGCCTTCAACAGTGCCGTTCTAGAGTTCCTGGATGAGATGAAAGTCAGATTTTAGTATATTGTAATATATAGTAAATTTCTGAAAATCTACTCTGCCGCCACGACCTCGCCATTGCGCTGGCACGTGGGACTGGCGAGCTCCAGAAAGTGATCGCAAAGGGCTTCCGGCGGGCGCAGACTTTCGGGGTCTTCACCGGGGAAGGCGGCGGCGCGCATGCCGGTACGGATCGCTCCCGGCGACAGCAGGTTGACGCGGATGTTGGTCTTGGTGACCTCCGCAGCATAGCTGCGCACCAGGGCTTCCAGGGCAGCCTTGGAAACGGCATAGGGTCCCCAATAGGCCAAGCCGCTGCTCGCCTTGCCGGAGGTGACAAAGACCGCACGGCCGGCATCGGAGAGGCGCAGCAGCGGATCGAGGCTGCGGATCAGGCGATAGTTGGCGGTGACGTTCACCTCCATCACTTCCTGCCAGACAGCGGGAGGAATGTGGGCGACGGGGGTCAGCGGCCCCAGGATCCCGGCGTTGCCGATCAGGATATCCAGTTTGCCGTAACGCTCGTTCAGGGAGGCGCCGAGGCGGTCCAGCCCTTCGGCGTCGCGCAGGTCATGGGGCACCAGGACGGGTTGCAGCCCGCCTTCGGCGCGGATGGCGTCGTCCAGTTCCTCCAGCCCGCCGACGGTGCGGGCGATCAGGATCAGTTGCGCACCTTCAGCGGCAAACCGCTTGGCTACCGCGGCGCCGATGCCGCGGGAGGCGCCGGTGATCACGGCGATGCGGCCTGCCAGGCGGCCGGTTTCACTGGGCATCAGGCTTCCACTTTCCTGTTTTTGCGGCGTCTCAGGACGCGGCGCGATCCGCCGCAGAGCAGCAGTCCGGCCAGCGCACCTGTCGCGCCATAGATGAATCCCTCCGGGGTCAGCGGCAGGGCCGGCGCGAAGTCGCCGAGGGTGGCGCCGACCAGCCCGCTGTCGAAGTGTTCGATGAAGGTGACCGGGCGCTGCAGCGTGGGAGCAGAGGTGAGTGCCGCATAGGCTGTTTCCATGTCTGCCAGGTCGAAAAAGCTCTCACGCATGCGCTCGCCTTCCAGGCCGTGGGGATCGCTTGCCGTGAAGCTTGCGATGTAGTCGGGTACGCTCATGCCTTTCTCCGCCGCGTCCTCTTTGATTTCCGATACCCTGACCCTGGCCTGATCGATGCGGCCGCCAAGGCGCTGCAGATAGTGGGCGAGATACTCGGGGAACTGGGAAAAGCCGGCCCCGCCGGCGGCGGCGAAGAGGGTGTAGAAGAAGCGGGCGAACATGAAACCGGCGATACAGGTTCAGGCGGCTCAGGCGCGCTCTGCCAGCAGGGAAAGCTGGGCCGGCCTGTCGCTCTGCTCAAAGTCGGTCAGGCGGATCGGATAGTCGCCGGTGAAGCAGGCGTCGCAGTACTGCGGTGCTTTCGCATCGCGGCCAGTCTCACCCATGGCCCGATAGAGGCCGTCGAGGGAAACAAAGGCAAGGCTGTCGACGCCGATATGTTTTGCCATGCCGGCAACATCGAGCGAGGAGGCGAGGAGTTCTTCGCGCTGCGGCGTGTCGATGCCGTAGAAGCAGGAATGCATGGTCGGCGGCGCGGCAATGCGCATGTGTATCTCGGCGGCACCGGCGGCCCTGACCATCTCGACGATTTTGACCGAGGTGGTGCCGCGCACGATGGAGTCATCTACCAGGATAACGCGCTTGCCCTCGATCGAGTTGCGGTTCGCGTTGTGCTTCAGGCGCACCCCCAGATTGCGGATCTGCTGGGCCGGCTCGATGAAGGTTCGCCCGACATAGTGGTTACGGATGATGCCCAGCTCAAAGGGAATGCCGGAGCGGACGGAATAGCCGATCGCGGCGGGAACGCCGGAGTCCGGCACCGGGATCACCACGTCGGCGGCGACCGCGCTTTCGTCTGAGAGTTCCATGCCGATGCGCTTGCGCGCCTCATAGATGCTGGTGCCTTCCATCATGGAGTCGGGCCTGGCGAAGTAGATGTATTCAAAGATGCAGGGCCGGCGCGGTGCGGGCGGGAAGGGACGCAGCGAGTGCACGCCCGATTCGTCGAGGACCAGCATCTCTCCGGCTTCCACGTCACGGACGAACTCGGCGCCGATGATATCCAGCGCGCAGGTCTCCGAAGCGACGACATTGGTGTCGCCCAGGCGACCGAGGACGAGCGGGCGGACCCCCAGGGGATCGCGCACGGCGATCAGGCAGCTGTCGGTCATCGCGACCAGCGAGTAGGCGCCCTCGATCTGGCGCAGGGCAGAGGTCATACGGTCGATCAGACTGCCCGCTTCGGAGGTGGCGATCAGATGGATGATGACTTCGGTATCGGTGGTCGACTGGAAGATCGCGCCCTTTTGCACCAGGCCGTGGCGCAGCGCGCGGGCGTTGGTCAGGTTGCCGTTGTGGGCCAGGGTGAAACCACCGTTGGAGAGGTCGGCGAAGAGCGGTTGAACGTTGCGCAGCGCCGTTTCGCCGGTGGTGGCGTAGCGGTTGTGCCCGATGGCGGCATGGCCGGGCAGCCTGGCGATGACCGCACTGGACGAGAAGATGTCGCCGACTTGGCCGAGATCGCGGTGGGCGTTGAAATGCTTGCCGTCGAAGGCGACGATGCCGGCTGCCTCCTGCCCGCGGTGTTGCAGGGCATGAAGCCCCAGCGCGGTGTGGGCGGCGGCGTCCGGGTGGCCGTAGATACCGAAAACGCCGCATTCCTCGTGGAATTTGTCGTCGTCCATGCCGTCGGCAGGAACCAGAGGATTGGTGGTAATCACTGCTTGTTCCCTTCTGGCGCGGGCTCCTCGCCGATCAGGCCTTCGATGGCCTTTTCGATCTCGCCGCGCATGTTCTCGTTATACTCCGGCTGGCTTTCCGGCGCATCGGCTTTCCGAAGCGGGCTGACCAGTTGTCGGTAGGTCTGTTCCTGTCGGCGCAGTTCTTCGGCCCGGCGCCGGGCCTCTTCCGCTGCTTCGCTGCCGCGTTCAAGCATGCCCGCGGGCACCAGGATCATCAGCCGGTCGGCGCCCCACTCGACCATCGGGCGGCTCCTGGCGTCCTTCACCCACTCGAACATGTCTTCTTCGGGCATCAGGAACGTCAGCGCCAGCCAGGCCAGCACGACGATGACAGCGCCACGGGCAAAGCCGAACAACAGGCCCAGGGAACGATCCAGTGCCCCCAGGCTGCTTTCCTGCACCCGGTTGGAGAGCAGGCGGGTGAGCATGGAGAAGAGAACCAGCGAGACCAGAAAGATAACAACGCCGGTCACCAGGCTGGCGAAGAATTCCGTCGGGATGTACTGCTCGACCAGCGGTTGCGCGTGGGGAAAGGCATAGAGGGTCACGAAAGTCGCGGCGATCCAGGAGCCGATCGCGAAGACCTCATGCACAAAGCCGCGGACAAAAGCGAAAATGCCCGAGACGATGAGGACGATGATAACAATCAGGTCCGCCAGATTGATCGGCAAGCTGTCCATTGCGCTCTTGTCTGTTCCTGCGTGTGCTTCTAGTGGGCCGAAGGCTGCGCCCTTAAGGGGCGCGGCTGCGGTTTGGTGAAGCGGGCAACCAGATCCTGCAAGTGCGATATCTCCTCAACGGCCAGACCGCCGCCTTCGAGTCGCCCCTTGCCGGCGCCGCGTTTGGCTCTTGGGGCGACCCAGGCCCGAGTGAAGCCCAGCTTTTCGGCTTCTTTAAGGCGCAGTTCCACTTGGCTGACGGGCCTGATCTCGCCGGAAAGGCCGATTTCACCGAAAATCACTGTTTCTTCCGGCACTTCCTGTCCCGATGCCGCCGATACCAGGGCCGCCGCGACGGCCAGATCCGCTGCCGGTTCGCCAATTCGAAGGCCGCCGGCAACGTTCAAATATACCTCTTGCCCGGCTAAAGCCAGCCCGCATCGCGCCTCCAGAACCGCCAGCACCATGGCCAGCCGGCTGGAATCCCAGCCAACCACCGCCCGGCGCGGCGTTGCCTGGGGGGAGGCGGATACCAGGGCCTGGATTTCCACCAGCAGGGGCCGAGTTCCCTCCAGTCCGGCGAAGACCGCGGCGCCGGCGACGTTACCGCGCCGCTCGGCCAGGAAGAGGGCCGAGGGATTGGCCACTTCCTCCAGTCCGCGGTCGGTCATTTCGAACACGCCGATCTCGTCGGTCGGCCCGAATCGGTTCTTCGAGGCGCGGAGGATCCGGAAGTGGTGGCCGCGATCACCTTCGAAGGTCACGACGGTGTCGACCATGTGTTCCAGGACCTTGGGGCCGGCAATCTGCCCCTCCTTGGTGACGTGGCCCACCAGAATCAGGCTGAAGCCCCGTTTTTTCGCCAGGCGGATCAGTTCCTGCGCGGCGGCGCGGACCTGGGAGACGGTTCCCGGCGCCGACTCAAGGCTGTCGATATAAAGGGTCTGGACCGAATCGACGATCACCACGGCCGGGACCTGCTGCTGGTCCAGGCCGGCCACCATGTCGCGCACCGAGGTGGCGGAGGCAAGCTGCACCGGTGCTTCGGCCAGGCCCATGCGTCTTGCGCGCAACCGAACCTGATCGATCGATTCTTCACCTGAGATGTAAGCACAGGCGGAGGCGGGGTTTTTGCCGCCGCCGGCCAGGCGGGCCGCGACCTGAAGCAGTAAGGTCGATTTGCCGATGCCCGGGTCGCCGGCGACCAGGACCGCTGAGCCCGGCACCAGGCCGCCACCGGTTACCCGGTCGAATTCCGCCAGCCCGCAGACCAGGCGCGGCTGCGGTGCGCTTTGGCCCTTCAGATCGACGAACTGGAGCTTCTGCGATGCCTTGCCGCGGCTCGAAAGGCCGCCGGGCGTTTTCTCCAGCACCTCCTCGGTCATGGAATTCCAAGCGCCGCAGCCCTCGCAGCGCCCGGACCATTTACCGGCGACTGCACCGCAGCCCTGGCAGACATAGCGGGATTGGGTCTTCGCCATGGCTATCGTCTTTCTTCCGGCAGGTTATGCCGGGGGTCTTGCGCTGCTGGCCCGCCTATCACTATAGCGCACGGACCTGCATTTCGATCGGTCCCTCGGCGCGTCCGTTGATGAACTGGTCGACGTAGGGGTTGCCCGAGTTGTCGATGGTCGCCGTGTTCCCGACCCAGATGATCTGCCCGTGGTAAAGCATGGCGGTGCGGTCGGAGATACGCCGGGCGGAGGCCATGTCATGAGTGATGGACAACGCCGTCGCCCCCAGCTGCTTCACGCATTTGACGATCAGCCGGTCGATGACGTCGCCCATGATGGGGTCGAGCCCGGTGGTCGGCTCGTCGAAGAAGATGATCTCCGGCTCGGTGGCGATCGCGCGGGCCAGCCCAACGCGCTTGCGCATGCCGCCGGACAGCTCGGCGGGCGTCAGGTTGCCCACGTCTTCGTTCAGGCCGACGGCCGCCAGCTTTTCCAGGGCGATCGCCCGGGCCTCCTCGCGCGGCTTGCGCTGGCCCTGGATCAGTCCGAAGGCCACGTTTTCCCAGACCGGGAGAGAATCGAAGAGCGCCGAATTCTGGAACAGCATGCCGAATTTGCGGCGGATACGGTCAAGATCCTCACCCCTTGCGCCGACCACTTCCTCGCCATCCACTTCGATGGAGCCGGCATCGGGATGCAGAAGGCCCAGAATGCATTTCAGCAACACTGACTTGCCGCTGCCCGAGCCGCCGATCACCAGGAAGGATTCGCCCGGAAAAATGTCCATGTCGACCCCGTCGAGCACGACCTTGTCGCCGAAAGCCTTGCTGAGGCCGCGGATCTTGATCTTGGGGGCCTGGTTGTTGTGGGCTTCGGTCATCGGGCAAAAAACAGTTCGGTGATGAAGTAGTTGAAGCAGAGGATCAGGATGGAGGCTGAAACCACGGCGTTGGTGGTTGCCGCGCCGACGCCCTGGGCCCCGCCGCGTGAGTTAAAGCCGTGATAACAGCCCATCAAGGTGACCAGGAAGCCGAAGACCCCAGCCTTCACCAGACCGGACACCACATCCTGTACCTCCATGAAATCTATGGTATTTTCCAGGTAGGTGGCGGGATTGAAGCCCAGCTTATGGGTGGCGACGACATAGCCGCCGAAGACGCCGATGATATCGGCGATCAGGACCAGAATCGGCAGCATGGTCAACCCGGCGATCAGGCGCGGGGCGATCAGGTACTTGAAAGGGTTGGTCGCCAGGGTGTCCAGGGCGTCGATCTGCTCGGTCACGCGCATGGTGCCGATCTCGGCGGCCATGGAGGCACCGACCCGGCCCGCGACCATCAGCCCGGCCAGAACCGGACCCAGCTCACGGGTAATGGAGACCACCACCACGTTGGGGATCGCGCTCTCGGCCGAAAAGCGTTCGAAGCCGGTGTAGCTCTGCAGCGCCAGCACCATGCCGGTAAAGATCGCGGTCAGGCCCACCACCGGCAGCGAGTAATAGCCGATTTCCACCATCTGACGGAGAATCAGCCTGGGATAGAAGGGTGGCCGCAGGCAGTGCGACAGCGACAGCATGGTAAAAAGAGACAGCCGGCCGGTCGCTTCCAGAAAGAACAGAAAGGTCCGGCCGATCGGCTGAAGAATCGGCATATAGAGTTAGCCCAAGTAAGTCCGGTGATAACGTCTTCCCAGGGCCGTGAGGATCTCGTAGCCGATCGTGCCGGCCTCCTGCGCCAGCGCATCAACGCCGTGCTGAGGACCGAGCAGATCGACCATCTGCCCCGGGCACGCTGCTCCCGGCGCGACCTCGGTAACATCCAGCGCTAGCAGGTCCATGGAAATCCGCCCAACCACAGGAACTTCTCGACCGTCAACCCAGGCCCGCCCCCGACCGGAGATCGAGCGCAGGTACCCATCGGCGTAGCCCGCGGCGACAGTCGCTATTCGGGCCGGCCCGGTGGCGCGGTGGGTCGCACCATAACCAACGCTCTGAGGGGCGTCAATTGCGCGAACCTGGAGGATTCGGGCCTGCAGGCGGACAACTGCCAGCACGGGACTCGGGGCCGCCGGCGTGGGGTTCACGCCATAGACGGCAGCCCCGGGCCGGCCGAGATCGAAGTGGTAGTCCGGGCCCAGGAAGATGCCGGAGGAGTTGCAGAGCGAGGCCGGTGCCTTCGGCAGGCCCCGCCGGGCTGCGTGAAATGCCGCCAGCTGTTCGGCGTTCTGCGGGTGCTGGGGATCGTCCGCACAGGCCAGGTGACTCATAAAGCAGGTCGGGGCGATGCCCTGCAGGCGCTCCGGCGCCTCGCGGAGCTGGGAAGTTTCGGCTTCGGGGAGCCCCAGGCGGTTCATGCCACTGTCCAATTGGATGGCGGCCGGCAAAACCCGGTCGCGCTCGACCGCGGCACGGCTCCAGGCATCGATCTCGCCGAGCGAGTTGAGCACCGGCAGGATGTTGTTGTCGATGAAGGCGGCCTCGGTTCCTGGCATCAGGCCGTTCAGAACATAGAGCGACACGGCAGGGTGACAGGCATCCAGCACAGGCCGCAGAGCGATGGCTTCTTCCAGCTGCGCCACAAAGACGCTGCGGGCGCCCTGCTTGACCAGGACCGGGGCGACTTCGGCCATACCCAGGCCATAGGCGTCCGCTTTCACCACGGCGGCCAGAGGTTTTTCCTGAAAGGCCTTGCGCAGGCGCCGGTAGTTCTCGGCGATAGCGCCCAGGTCGATGGTCAGAACGCCACTCGCGCTGGCCAGTGATGGTGCAGTTGGCGCAGAGGCTTCAGTAGTGATCGGGGAGGTGGGCATCGTCGATCAGGTCGCTGAAGCGTGTGGTGTTGCCGTCGAAGGAGAATTCCCGCGAGCCGATCGGGCCGTGGCGTTGCTTCGCGACAATGATCTCGGCCTTGCCGTAAGCGCGCTCGCAACGCGTCTTCCAGCTTTCCAGGCGCTCGTGAAACTTATTGTCGTCTTCGCCGTCGCGCTGTGTCGGCTCGGCGCGCTCCACGTAATACTGTTCGCGATAGATGAACATCACCACATCGGCGTCCTGTTCGATCGAACCGGATTCACGGAGATCGGCAAGCTGTGGGTGCTTGTCTTCGCGCTGTTCCACGGCACGGGAAAGCTGCGATAGTGCGATCACCGGAACGTCCAGGTCTTTGGCCAGCGCCTTCAGGCCACGGGTGATCTCGGACACCTCCTGGACCCGGTTGTCGGAGCGCTTGTTGGGCGGCGGCTGCATGAGCTGCAGGTAATCGATGACAATCATCGAGAGCCCGTGCTGGCGTTTCAGGCGCCGCGCGCGGGTGCGCACCTGGCTGACCGATAGGGCAGGGGTGTCGTCGACGAAGAGCGGCAGTTCGTAAAGCTCGCGGCTTTTTTCGAAAACCGAATCGAAGTCTTCATCGCGAATGTCGCCGCGGCGCATGGCGTCGGAGCGCACGCCCGAGCGTTCGGACAGGATACGGGTTGCCAGCTGCTCGGCCGACATTTCCAGTGAGAAGAAAGCAACGGGCTGGCGCTGTTCGACCGGGTTTCCCTCGGCATCCTTTTCCATACGCGGCGCGGCCGCGACATTGAAGGCGATGTTGGTTGCCAGCGAGGTTTTGCCCATGGAGGGCCGGGCCGCCAGGATGACCAGGTCCGAGGGATGAAATCCGCCGAGCAGGGCGTCGAGGTCTTGCAGGCCCGATGAAACGCCGGAAAGCCCGTCGCGCTTCATCGCCGCTTCGGTCATGTGCAGCGATTCGAGGATGGCGGACTTGAAGCCGATCAGGCCACCTTCGGTCTGGCCGACCTCCGCCAGCTTGTAGAGCCGGTCTTCCGCGCCTTCAATCTGGTCGGTTGCCTCGGTATCCAGGTCGTGCTCGAAGGCGTCGTTCACCAGATCCTCGCCCAGGGTGATAAGCTCCCGGCGCAGATAGAGATCGTGGATCGTCTTGCCGTAGTCGGCGGCGTTGATGATGGTCACATAGCTCGACTGCAACTGCGCCAGGTACTGCGCACCGCCGACCTCGGCCAGGGCGCTTTCCTGTTCGAAGAGGTTCTTCAGCTGGATCGCATTGGCGATCTGGCCGCGCTCGATCAGTTTGCCGCAGGCCTCGAAGATGCGGGCATGAACGCCATCGGCGAAATGCTCCACCCGCAGGAAGTCAGAGACCTTCTCGTAGGCCGCGTTGTTGGCGAGGATCGCGCCCAGCAAGGCCTGCTCCGCCTCGTCGTTCGAGGGGGGCAAGCGCAGATGGTCGCTGTTTGTCAGCGGGTCGGGGAGCGGCGTCAGGTTGGGGCGTGTCGATTCCATGGACGCATAGAATAGCAAACCCGCGCATCCGTCCAACCCCGGGGCTGAACAGATTGGGGGGAAGGCGGGGATAAAGACGGCGACAATCCGCTTGACGCCGGAAGAACAAAAGAAAGCGGCGGCCCGCGTTATCGGACCGCCGCTTTTTTTTAGCTACGCAGAAATCGTAAAGTCGGCGCTTAGGCCTCCTTCGTCTCCGCGTCGGCATCGCCTTCGGCCGGCTGCGGTTCGGCAGTCGAATCGGAGTCGCTGGCTTCCTCGGCGCCCTCTTCCTGTGCGACCGTTTCGACCACGGCTTCAATCTCCGCCTCGGCAGCTTCTTCGGCCTGGCGTCGATCTTCGGCGGTTACAACCCGGCCGCTCTCAAGCTGGGCTTTGGCCTCTTCTTCAGAACGGGCGACATTGGCGGTGATGTTCGCAGAGACCTCCGGGTGCAGTTGTATCCGCACCGGATGCATGCCCAGCGTTTTGATCACCGCAGTCAAGGCGACCTGTCGGCGCTCGACGGTGATGCCCGCTTCGGTCACGGCCTCGCCGATATCCCGGCTGTTGACCGAACCGTAAAGCTGGCCGCTCTCACCGGCCTGGCGCACCAGGGTAACGGTGAGCCCCTCCAGGTCCTCTACAACCCGCTGTGCCTCTTCGCGGCGCTTCAGGTTGTCGGCTTCGAGCTGCACCCGCTCCTGTTCGAAATGGGCCATGTTGCCCTTGTTCGCCCGCAGGGCTTTTTTCTGGGGCAAAAGAAAGTTGCGCGCATAGCCGGGCTTGACCGACACCACGTCGCCCATCTGCCCAAGCTTTTCAATGCGCTCCATCAGGATCACATCCATTTCACTGACTCCCGGCTAGCCGCTACTTCAAGACGTAGGGAAGCAGCGCCAGAAAGCGCGCGCGCTTGATCGCGCGGGCCAGCTCTCGTTGCTTCTTGGTGGACACCGCAGTGATGCGGCTGGGAACGATCTTGCCGCGCTCCGAAACGAAGCGCTGAAGCAGGCGGGTATCTTTGTAGTCGATCTTCTGCGCCTTGGCGCCCGAGAAGGGGCAGCTTTTGCGGCGACGAAAGAAGGGGCGGCGCGATCCGCCACCGCCACTGACAACACGGACGGTCATTCTGCAACTCCTTCACTGGATGCGGCGGGGGCTGCGGCAGGGGCCGCGGCGGGCGCTTCCTTGCTGCCGGTATCGCCGGCGGCGGCTTCGCTGCGCGGTGCGGGACCGCGATCGCCCGGGCGATCAGACCCGAAACGGCCACCGCCGCCCCGGCGGTCTCCACGATCACCGCGGCCGCCGCGATCATCACGGGTGTTGCGCTGCTGCATGACGATAGAGGGACCCTCGACCAGCTCTTCGACCTTCACCGTAAGATAGCGAAGCACGTCGTCGCTGAGGCGCATGTTGCGCTCCATCTCGTGCAGGGCCGGGGCCGGTGCGTCGATGTTGAGCAGGACGTAGTGGCCCTTGCGGTTCTTTTTGATCTTGTAGGCAAGGGTCCGCAGGCCCCAATACTCGGAGCTCGCCATGCGGCCGTCGTTGTCTTCCAGGATCTTGGTGTAGTCCGCGACCAGGCTCTCGACCTGGGACGAAGACACGTCTTGGCGTGCGATCAGCACGCATTCATAGAAAGCCATATTGTACTCCCTCTGGCTCTTTAACGAGCCGGCGCTGATCGGTCTCAGCCGCCCGGCCCTAGCCGGCACCTCAATTGGAACCGGCAAGGAGTGCTTTACGCCCCTAAAAGGGCGAAGCGGCGGGACTATACACCTTCCAAAGGGTGGCGCAAGCAGGATCCTGGGGGGCTCACAGCCCTGCGATTAGCCCCGGGAGACCGCTGGGAGGCCCTGGGGACGTTCCTGAGATCGGCTTTGCCCTATTCCAGCCCCCGATCCGGCTTGACAGTTGGTTTTGCGTCGCTATGTCTGGGCTGCGTTTCTTCCGATTCACCCTATTTTTCGCACGGAGTTGGCCCAATGAGCCTGGCTTTCGTCTTTCCGGGGCAGGGTTCGCAGGCGGTTGGCATGGGCCAGGCGCTGGCTGAAGCCTTTCCAGTGGCACGTCATACCCTGCAGGAGGTCGACGATGCCTTGGGCCAGCATCTTTCCCGCGTGATGTTCGAGGGGCCGGAGGAGGAACTGCGCCTTACCGCAAATGCCCAGCCGGCCCTCATGGCGGTCAGCCTGGCGGCCCTGAGGGTTCTGGAACAGGAGGGCGGCAAGCCGATGGCCGAGCGCGCCGCTTTTGTGGCCGGCCATTCACTGGGAGAATATTCCGCTTTGGCGGCTGCCGGCGCCTTGGAACTGGCCGATGCTGCGGTTTTGCTCCGGCGGCGCGGGCAGGCGATGCAGGAGGCCGTGCCGGTCGGCCAGGGGGCCATGGCCGCTTTGCTGGGCCTGGATCTGGAGGTAGCCCAGGGAATTGCCGAGGCTGCCGCGGAAGATCAGGTCTGTGCCGCGGCAAACGACAATGCCCCGGGCCAGGTGGTCTTAAGCGGACACAGCGAGGCGATCGACCGGGCCATCGCCCTGGCCCAGGAGCGTGGGGCCAAACGGGCGATCCTCTTGCCGGTAAGCGCACCCTTTCACTGTGCGCTGATGGCGCCAGCCGCCGACGTGATGGCCGATGCTTTGGCGGCTGTCAGCATCAAGATGCCCTCGGTACCCCTGATCGCGAACGTGACCGCCGCGCGTCTCAGCGACTCGGACGAGATTCGCCGCAAGCTGGTAGAGCAGGTGACCGGCATGGTGCGATGGCGCGAGTCGGTTGCTTTCATGGCGTCCCAGGGTGTTGAAAAGACGGTCGAGCTTGGCGCCGGCAAGGTCCTGACGGGGCTCACCAAGCAGATCGACCGCGATCTTGTCGGGGTCGCTGCCGGAACGCCGGAAGAAATGGAAAAATTGCTGCAGCAGTTATGAGCCGCTTCGTGTGAGGGCTGATAACCGGCGTTGGTTTAGCGCCAACGGGTCCGCAACAAACCGGACCTTTCGCATTTGAAGTTTAATGGCCGCGGAGAAGCCGAAATGTTTGATTTGAGTGGGAAAATCGCCTTGGTTACGGGGGCGTCCGGCGGCATCGGCGGCGCCATTGCCACGCGCCTGCACGCCCAGGGCGCGACGGTGGTGTTGAGCGGCACCCGTGCCGACGCATTGGAAGAGCGGGCGGCGGCTCTGGGCGACCGCGCGCACGTCATGGCCTGCAATCTGGCCGGCGAGGGCGAGGCGAGTGCTCTCGTGGGGCGCGTACAGGAGGAACTCGGCCAACTCGACATCCTGGTCAACAATGCCGGGCTCACCCGTGACGGCTTGACCATGCGCATGAAGGACGAGGATTGGCATGACGTCATCGAAGTGAATCTGACCGCCGCTTTCCGGCTGTCGCGCGCCAGCCTCAAGGGCATGATGAAACGTCGCTGGGGCCGCATTATCAGTATCAGTTCCATCGTCGGTGTGACAGGGAATCCGGGGCAGGCCAACTATGTGGCTTCGAAGGCCGGATTGATCGGTATGTCCAAGGCTTTGGCGCAGGAAGTTGCGAGTCGCGGCATTACCGTGAACTGTGTAGCGCCTGGGATGATCGAAACCCCGATGACCGATGTATTGAACGAGCAGCAGCGCGCCCGTATGCTTGCCGCGATCCCCATGCAACGCCTTGGAACGGCAGACGAAATTTCTTCGGCGGTGGTTTTCCTGGCCAGTGAGGAAGCCGCCTACGTGACCGGCCAGACCTTGCATGTAAACGGTGGAATGGCCATGATATGAAGACTCCCTGGGGGGGCACGACGAATAGGCGTCTGTAGGGCGTTGGCAAATCTTTAAGAACTGTGATATGAGGCGGCGCCCTGCGCAACAGCAGGGACGCAATCCACTGTGACGCTACCCGCTACCCGCTTGGAAGCGCAAAAAGAACCTGAGGACTAAGTCAAATGAGCAACGACATCGCCGATCGCGTCAAGAAGATCGTCGTCGAGCATCTGGGCGTCGATGATGGGAAGGTTACCGAAACCGCCAGTTTCATTGATGATCTGGGCGCAGACAGCCTGGATACCGTCGAACTGGTCATGGCCTTTGAGGAAGAGTTCGGCTGTGAGATTCCCGACGATGCGGCCGAGAAGATTGTGACCGTCAAAGACGCGATCAGCTTTATCCAGGAACATTCCTGAGTCGGCGACGCGATCGATGGTATTGCCGAGTTGCAGGCCGTCGTCTAATCGAATCGCTGTACAGGGATCTCAAAATATATGAGACGGGTTGTCGTCACGGGGCTTGGGCTGGTCACACCGCTCGGTAGCGGGGTAGAGCAGGTCTGGGATCGTCTGACCAACGGAAAGTCGGGGCTGCGGTCTATCCAAAGCTTCGACGTTTCCGATCTGCCATCAAAGATAGCCGGCCAGGTTCCCCTTGGGGAAACCTCGGAGGGGTTGTTCAACGCTGACGATTACGTGGCCCAACGGGATCAGCGTAAGTTGGACCGCTTCATTGTTTTCGGCATGGCGGCGGCCCATCAGGCGATTGAGGATTCCGGCTGGGTGCCGGAGGACGATGAGAGCCGGTGGCGGACCGGGGTGATGATCGGCTCCGGGATCGGTGGTCTCGAGACGATCTACGAAGGCTCGATTACAATCCATGAGCGCGGGCCGCGGCGTCTCTCGCCGTTTTTCATTCCTGCCGCCCTGATCAACCTGGTGTCTGGCCAGGTGTCGATCCGCTACGGATTCAAGGGACCCAATCATGCCGTGGTCACGGCCTGTTCTACCGGTGCGCATGCGATCGGTGATGCCGCCCGGTTGATCATGCTGGACGATGCCGATGTGATGATCGCCGGCGGTGCGGAGGCGGCGGTCTGCCGTATCGGTATGGCTGGCTTCTCAGCTTCGCGGGCACTGTCGACCGGCTTCAATGATACGCCCGAGCGGGGGTCTCGTCCCTGGGACGAAGATCGCGACGGCTTCGTGATGGGTGAAGGGTCAGGTGTTCTGGTTCTGGAAGAGCTTGAGCACGCCAAGGCCCGTGGGGCGAACATCTATGCCGAGGTGGTCGGCTATGGCCTGTCAGGCGATGCCCACCACATTACCGCGCCGCCGGAAGACGGTAACGGGGGCTACCGCGCCATGCAGGCGGCTTTGCGGCGTGCCGGTCTCGACCCCAGCGACATCGACTACATCAATGCACACGGCACCTCGACCCCTCTGGGCGACGAGATCGAAGTCGGTGCCGTGCGGCGGCTGTTCGGCGATGCGGTGAAAGACCTCAATATGTCTTCCACAAAGTCGGCCATCGGCCACCTGTTGGGCGCCGCCGGGGCGGTTGAATCCATCTTCGCCATCCTGGCCATCCGCGACAACGTGGCACCGCCGACGCTCAACCTCGACAATCCCTCGCCCGTTTGCGAAGGGATCGATCTGACACCGCACCAGGCCAAGGAGCGCCCGATTCGCCGCGCGCTTTCCAATTCCTTCGGTTTTGGTGGGACGAACGCCAGTCTGATACTGGCAGAACACCAGTAGCGGCGTCGGGATGCGGCGACTAGGCCGTCTGGCCGTTGTCTTCGTGGTGCTTTCGGCGCTCGGCGCCGGCGGTCTGTACATCTATCTCCAATCACAGTTTACGGCCCCGGGTCCGCTGCGGGAAGAAACACACTTCCAGGTGCCCAGGGGGGCCGGGCTGGAGGCCATAGCGGCCAGCCTTGTGGAAGAGGGGATCGTCAGCGACGCGAAGATCTTTGCACTGGGGGTGCGGTTGTTCGGCGAAGCCCGTTCCCTGCAGGCCGGAGAGTTCGCTCTGCCGCCCGCGGCCTCTATGGAAGAGGTGGCGGCAGTGATTGCCAGCGGCAAGACGGTTGTCCATCGTCTCACGGTTCCCGAGGGACTGACCAGCGCAGAGGTCCTTGAGTTGCTTCGCGCGGCCGAGGCGCTGGAAGGCGACATATCCACCGATCCTGCGGAAGGAAGCCTGCTTCCCGAAACCTACCACTTTGCCCGTGGGGACAGCCGTGAGGGGTTGCTGCTGCGGATGCGGGAATCCATGCAAACGGCGCTGAGCGATGCCTGGGGCCGGCGGGCGGCGAACCTGCCGATCAACACGCCGGAGGAGGCCGTGGTGCTCGCCTCGATCATCGAACGCGAAACCGGTGTCGATGAGGAGCGTGCACTGGTCGCCGGTGTCTTCGTCAATCGGTTGCGCAAAGGCATGCCGCTGCAGTCCGACCCGACCGTGGTCTACGGCATTACGCTTGGGCAGGTGCCGCTGGGGCGTGGGCTGACCCGCAAAGACCTGGATACGCCGACGGCTTACAACACCTACCAGATGAGGGGCTTGCCGCCGGCTCCTATTGCCAACCCCGGCAAAGCGTCACTGGATGCGGTGGTCAACCCGGCCACCACCGAATACTTCTATTTTGTGGCGGACGGCACCGGCGGCCACGCTTTTGCCAAGACCCTGGCGGGGCACAATCGCAACGTCGCCAAGTGGCGCAAGCATCTGAAGAGCCTGAAGAAGAAAACCGACTGAGCTGGCCCCGGAGGGCCTGCACGGCCCGCTACTTTGGTGTTGCTGATTTTTCCGGCAGGCGCCGAAGCAGCGGATCGGTCCAGGCCGGAGGCAAAAGCGCGAGCAGCCAGACCACGGCAAAGAGGCGGCGCGGGAAGACGATACGAGCCTTGCCGGCCGCCAGGCCGCGTTCGATGATCGCGGCGGCGCGCTCGGCTTCCATCAGGAACGGCATGGGAAACTCGTTCACCGCCGTCATCCGGCTTTTCACGTAGCCGGGACAGATTACCGACACGCTGAGGCCGTCACCGGCCACCATGCCGCGCAGCGCCTCGCCCCACACCCGTACCGCGGCCTTTGAGGCACAATAGGCCGGCGCCCCGGGGAAACCGCGAAAAGCGGCCAGTGACGACACGATGGCGACCTGTCCACGCCCTCTGGGCCGCATCAGAGCGACAGCAGCGAGGACGGTGGACACGACGCCGTCGACGTTGACGGAGAGGATGTGCCGGGTCTGGAGAGCATCCTCGCCGAACGCTCCGGTACCCGCCGATACGCCGGCGTTGGCGATGACCAAATCGAGCGGGTGATGATCATCGACCTCGCCCAACCAGGCTTCCAGCGCGTCCCGGTCGCAAACGTCCAGTACCCTGGTGTCGACCTCGGCCCCGGCGGCACGGCATTGGGCGGCCACGTCGTCGAGCCTCTGACGGTCCCGCCCGCTGAGGGCCAGGAATCGATCTGGGCCCGCATAGCGCAAGGCCAGAGCCGCACCGATGCCGCTGGAACCGCCGGTGATGACGATCGATTTAGGGTCCTGCATGATCTTGGCACTACTCCCAGGTCGGTCTTGAAAAGGCTCAGCCGGTTTTTCGGCCCGTGGCTCTGGGCGCTTGTTGTGCTCCAGAGCCACCAGTATATATGGGGCCGGCGCTCTCGGGCGCATCCAAAGGGCCGGGGATTTACCGGCCCGGACAAGCTGGGGAGCAAGGACCGGGTGGCAAAAGCTCTGGTGCACAGCATGACGGGCTTCGCCCGCGCTGAAGGCAATGACGACCTGATCAGTTGGGCCTGGGAGATCAGGACGGTAAACGGCCGCAGTCTTGATGTGCGTTCGCGCCTGCCGAATGGCTATGAGTCCCTTGATCCGGTTGTGCGCAAGGCCGTCGCCGGGGCCTGTAACCGTGGAAACGCCCAGGTCAACCTGCAGGTCAAACGCGGTGAAGCGCCGCAGGCCTGGCAGGTAAACGAGGAACTCCTGCAACAAGTTCTGGAGATAATGGGGCGCCTGGAGACTCGTCTTGAGACGTCGCCGCCGCGCCTGGACGGCCTGCTGGCTTTGCGCGGTATCCTGGAACCGGTCGAGGAGGATGAGGACAAAGAGCAACTCGACAGCAGGTTGCGGGCAATCGAAGCCGGTCTCAACGAAGCCTTGGGGGCCTTGGTCGCCATGCGGGCCCAGGAAGGGGCGCGGCTGCTGGCGATGGTGCAGGGCCACCTGGATGCGATCGAGCGTCATTGCGGCGACGCTGCCGACTGTTCGGCGACCCAGCCGGAGACCTTGCGGGCGCGTTTGCGTGAGCAGCTTGATCTGTTGTTGGCTGAGACCAGCGGTGTCTCCGAAGAGCGCCTGGCTCAGGAGCTTGCCGTTCTGGTCGGCAAAGCAGATGTCCGAGAGGAGCTTGACCGCCTGAGCGCTCATATCGCTGCCGCCCGCGAGTTGCTGAACCAAGGTGGTGCCGTCGGGCGGAAGCTCGATTTCCTGTGCCAGGAATTCAATCGGGAAGCCAACACGCTTTGTTCCAAGTCAGCCGACGTCGATCTCACGCGGATCGGTCTTGATCTCAAATCAGCGATCGAGCAACTGCGCGAGCAAGTGCAGAACATCGAGTAACGGGCGTGGAAGACAACACCATCAAAAGACGCGGCCTGATGCTGGTTCTTTCCTCACCGTCCGGGGCCGGCAAGACGTCGATCTCCAGGCGGCTTCTGGAATTGGACGACTCTCTGTCGCTGTCGATTTCGGCGACGACCCGGCCGCGCCGTCCGGCCGAGACCGAGGGCGAGCACTACTTCTTCGTCTCTGCGGCGCGGTTTGAGGAGATGGTCAAAACAGGCGCGCTGTTCGAGCATGCCATGGTTTTTGGGAACCAGTACGGGACGCCGCGGGAGCCGGTCGAGGAGGCCTTGGACGCCGGGCGGGACGTACTGTTCGACATCGACTGGCAGGGAACCCAGCAGGTCGCCGAAAAGGCCCGCGATGACCTGGTCAGCGTCTTCATCCTGCCACCCTCCACTGAAGAACTGGAGCGTCGTCTGCACAGCCGCGCCCAGGACAGCGACGAGGTCGTTCGGGGACGCATGGCAAAGGCCGCCGACGAGATGAGTCACTGGGCGGAGTATGACTACATCATCATCAATCATGACCTGGAGCAGAGCGTCGCCCAGGTGGAAGCCATATTGACGGCGGAGCGGCTGAAGCGCGAAAGGCGCGTCGGGCTTAGGGACTTTGTTGAAGGGCTGCGAATCGGCCGCTAACGCAAAGTCAGGCGCCGTTGGCCGAGGTGTTGTCGAGCAGGCGCGCCAGACTGCAGAAATCCTCGACACTCAATTCTTCTGCCCTTGCCGTGGGCAGCAAGCCAAGCGACTCGATCGTCTCGCTGCAGTTCTCAAACAGGGATTTCAGGCTTTGGCGCAGCATCTTGCGGCGCTGGCCGAAGGCGGCTGCAGTGACGCGCTCCAGATTCTTCAGGCTGGCGGTCGCGAGAGGCGAGGGGCGTGGCCGAAATGAAACCACTGAGGAGGTCACCTTGGGCGGCGGGGTGAACGCGCGGGGTGGAATGTCAAAGAGCGGACGTACCTCACAGAGCCACTGTGTGATGATCGTCAGGCGCCCGTAGTGACGGTTGCCCGGTTCCGCCGTCAGACGTTCGGCAACCTCTTTTTGGAACATCAGGGTCATCGAGGAAAAGGCAGCCGGATCGCCTGCCAAGGTTTCCAGCCAGTTGATTAAGAGAGCGGTCGAGATGTTGTAAGGCAGGTTGCTGACGATCTGGCGCGGCGGCTGTCCGAGTTGCGGCAAAGGCAGTGCCAGGGCATCGCCTTCCACAAGTTCCAAACGACCGGGGTAGTGGCCCGCCAGCTCGGTCAGGGCTTCCAGGCAACGCCGGTCTTTCTCGACGGCGATGAGTTGGGCGGCGCCCTCAGCCAGAAGTGCGCGGGTCAGGCCGCCGGGCCCAGGACCTATTTCGATCACCGTGCCGTGGACGAGATCTGGGGCAGCGCGGGCAATACGGCCGGTCAGGTTTAGGTCCAACAGAAAATGCTGCCCCAACGACTTGCGGGCGCCGAGACCAAAGCGCGCGATGACATCGCGCAGGGGAGGCAGCTGTGAGGCGGTGTCAGCCATGACCGGCGATGTCAGGCAGCCCCGAAGCCGCGGTTCCGCTATGGGTTGCCATGGCCCCCGCCATCGCCAGAGCGGCGAGCAGGCTGGCCGGGGAGGCTGTGCCTTGACCTGCGATGCCGAGCGCAGTGCCGTGGTCCGGCGATGTTCGCACAATTGGCAACCCGAGAGTGACATTGACGCCGCGCTCGAAATCGATGGTCTTGATCGGGATCAGAGCCTGGTCGTGATACATGCAGATCGCTGCGTCGTAGCATTGCCGGGCTGCCGGATGAAACAGGCTGTCCGCCGCCAGCGGGCCGGAGATGGTGACTCCTTCGGCCGCCAGGGCTTCAACGGCCGGTTTGATGATCTCGGAGTCTTCCCGGCCCAGCCGCCCGTCTTCCCCGGCGTGCGGGTTCAGGCCGGCAACCACCAGTCTTGGATCGGCGATGCCGAAGCGGTTTCTCAAAGCTTCCACTGTGGTTTGTGCGGTTTCGACAATGAGCTCGGTTGTCAGGCTGGCAGGAACCTCTTGAAGGGGTTGGTGCACGGTAACCGGCACCACCCGCAAGGCCGCGCAGGCCAGCATCATCACCGGCCGTTTCTTTGAGCTGCAAAGCTCGGCCAGGAATTCCGTATGCCCCGGATGACCAAAGCCGGCGTTCATCAGAACACTTTTATGGATCGGATTGGTCACGACGGCCGCGGCCGCACCCGTCAGGGTCAGGGCTGTCGCCTGGCGGATCGATTTCAGCACGGCCTTCGCATTGTCCGGCGAGGGGCGGCCGGGAAAAGCTTGTACTTTTTCATCCAACGGCAAAACCGGCAGCCCGCGATCGAAGCTTGCCGAACATGCCGCCGGCTCACTGATCTCAAGTACGGGAACCGCAAGCCCCAGGGACTTTGCGATCCCGGCCACGCGCGCAGGATCGTCGATGAGGAAGAAAGCGGAAAGCGCATGTTCTTTCCGCTGCAACCAAGCCTTCAAGGCAATCTCACCGCCGATTCCCGAAGGCTCTCCCATAGTCAGGGCCAGCGGCGACGTCGTTGGCCGAGGCCCGCCGCCGGCTGCGGTCATATACGCACGTCCACGTTGGCGGTACGGCGGAGTTCCTGCATAGAGCGCTGAGCCAGCTGATTGACACGCTGGTCCGTCAGGTTGCGCTGGATGCGGGTGCGGTCGATACTCTGGCCTTCGTTTTTCCGCAGATCGCGCAGCAGCAGAATGGTGAAGCCGGAAAGGCTGCGTATGGGAGGCGAAACGTCCCCCGGACCCATCTGGGCCAGTGCTTTGTTAAGCTCTTCAGGCAGTTCGCCGTCTTGCACCCAGCCGCGGTCCCCACCCAGGCTGGCGGTTCCGGACTGTGAGAACTGGCGGGCAAGGCCGGCGAAATTTGCGCCTGCCCGCAGCTGCTCCAGCAGCCGGTTTGCGTTGGCAAGAGCCTGATCTTCCTGCGCGGCGGACTCGACGGACACGAATATCTCCGCTATCCGCCTTTCAATCGATCCCTGGCGCGAAGCGAGACGGTCCGCCACTTCCTGTACCTCTTCGTCCGAAATAACGATGGTCGGGCGCAGGCGACGCTGCACAATCGACTGCCAGGCAATTTGAGCGCGAATCTGGTCAATCAGGGTTGTTGGGATGATTCCCCTGTTGCGCAGCATGGAGAGGAACTGTCCCTCTGACATCCCGTTTTGCTGGGAAATCTGTTGCAGAGCGTTTGCGACCTGGTCATCGCTGACGGCGATATCCAAACGGCCGGCTTCCTGCATCTGCAGGCGCTCGTCAATCAGGCCGCGCAGCACCTGAGGCGTCAGGCGGCGGCGAACCTCGGGTGAATCGTTGACCCCGGCTCCGACGATCGCCAGCCGCACGCGCATGGCCAGATCCAGCACCGAGATTACTTCATCGTTCACCACCGCGGCTGGCCGAAACGCTTCCTGCGCCAAAGCTGTCGTGCGCGGGAGAAAAGCGATGGAAATCAAGCAGCACAGCAGCAGAAATGAGCCGATCCGGCTCCGGTGCCCCGGCGTATAGAACTTTCGGACAGACATGCATTCATCCCTAGAAATCGCGGCGCCACTATATCCTGCCGGGCGGCGACGATTCAAACGGAAGCTGGCCGGGAGGGGTTGAAAGCAGAGCTTGTCAAGGCGAACTGGAGGTTTTGCGCCGGTTCCCCGCCTGGGTTATCCGCCGGCAGCTTCGCCGAGGTGCTTGAAGACGACGCGAACGAAGATGCTGTCATCCGGCTCGATATCGCGGTCGCTGAAAGTCGATCGTTCCGCGATCCCTTGGATCAGGAAGCACTCGTCCTGATAGGTCAGGGAAACAGCTGTTTCCAATGACGAGTCCTCAATAAGATCGCGGCGGTGGCTAAAGCCGACAGACCAATACTGATTGAGCCGAGAGCTGACGCCGAAGCGCAACTCTTCGCGGTCGCCGAACTCGTCGGTGTCCGGGTCCTGGGTCTGATTGATGAAGAAGTATGAGAGATCCAGGTTGAGAGCCGGTGGCCCGATGTTCAGATCAAACTCGCTTCGGTTGGAATTGTAGTCATCCTTGTCGAGCCGAAAGCGATACAGCAGATCGACATATTTGATCGGGGTCAACTGAACGCGTCCGACGACGTCTGATTGCTTCTCCTCAAGTCCCGAGCCTTCGGAAAAGGCATCCCGGTTTTCCGTAAAACGGTAGCTCTGTCCGATAAGGGCGCCTGCTGAACCGTCGTCACCGAAGGTTGCCGTCCACTTCAGGCCGTAGTCGATGCGGCTGCCGGAATCGACCCTGTCTTTGCCGGCGAAGCGGTTCAGGTCGAAAAGGTTGGTGTCATCAAACTCGAAATCCTGGCTGTCTTCGTTCGGGATGGATCCGGGGTTTGATCCGTTGGGGGCGAGCACGCCCTGCACGATCGGTTCGATCACCTGCCTGAAGGACCCATCCTGGCGGGTCCAGGGATAGCGCCACTTGACGGCGAATTGCGGAAAAGCGCGCCCTGTCGTATCGCTGCCGGGGGCGTTGGATGGGTTGACGGCATTGGACCCGGGATCCACGCCGTTGACCCAATAGCCGTCGGTTTGTATCTGAGCCGTTAGCTCATACAGATCGCCCAGTGGGCTGGTATAGGGAACATGATAGCCGGTGATCAGGGACAGGCGGCGGCTGTCGCGACCTTCCTTTCGGGTCAATACCTGCAGATTGGCGTCCGCCGTGTAACGAGCCCCCGGGAGCCCGATTCCCGGCTCGCTGACAAAATTGTAGTCAGCCAACGGCACGACGATTGGGATCTCGTCGTCGACGTCGGTGCTGCGCAGCCCTTGATAGGAGAGACCCTGTACGGCCGCGAAGTTGCGGCCCTTCAAGCCTTCCAGGTAAGCGTTACTTGTCAGCGTCCGTTGCGTATCGAAATCGAAGGCCCGGAGGTAGGTGTCGTCGGTGGTGCGGTTGATGTCGAAACCCCAGCGCCAGGTTTTGTCGAGATCGAATTTTCCTTCTGCATCGATATGGCCGCGAAAACGGTCTTTGGCGACATTGCCGCCGTTTTCTTCGCGGTCGGCGATCGTTGCGCTACCGGCGATTTCTATCTCACCATTTTCGAAAATCTGTCTGTACTCGCCGGTCAGGTTGATGCCCTGTTCGGTCGAGAGAATCGGCGCTACCGTCAGATCCTTGTCGTCATCGATCACCCAGAAATAGGGGATCGTGGCCGAGTACCCGAGAAAATCGCTGCTTCCGACAGTCGGTGCCAGAAAGCCACTTCGCCGGTCAACGGTCGGGTCCGGGTGCGAGAAATAGGGCGTGTAGATGACCGGGATCCCGAAGAACTCCAGCCACGCATCGCGGTAGATAACGTCCTGGGCCTCTTGGTCGTGGACCACCTCGGCCGCCTTGATCTGCCACAGAGGTGCCCGGCTGGGATCCTCCCGGCAGAGGTCGCAGGGACTGAAAACACCTCTGCGGAACTCCGTGCGGTTGCCGCCGCTCCGGACCCCGCTGGCGGCCGCAATACGGGTATCATCCTCCATCAACACGCGGATATCGCGGACAAATCCCTCTTTGAGATCGCCGGTAAGCTCCACGAAGTCAGCGAAGACGGTGTCGCCGCTCGGTTCGATAAGGGTAACGTTTCCTTCTGCGGTTACCACATCACCATTCAGGTTATAGGTAACCTTGTCGGCCAGCAGGACACGCCCTTCTTGGGAGATTTCCACGTTGCCCGAGGCAATGACCAAGCCGTTTTGTTCGTCATAGGTCAGCTGGTCAGCCGTGATCAGGGCAGGAATGCCCTGAAGCGCATCGACGTTGATATCCTGCGCAAACGATTCGCCGGCAACGGCAACCGACAATAAAGAAATGACGGCAGCCGCAGCTACCGTTCGCCCCAATCCCCCCTGCATATTCGCTAGCCTATCCGTCCTCCAAGTGAAGCAACATCGCCACCCCAAGCATCAACGACACACCCGCCGGAGTCCAGGCCGCCAATACGACCGGTATGGTACCTGAAAGTCCGATCGCGAAAACAAAATTGGACAGAAAGTACAGTAAAAACCCGGTCAGCAGGCCGGCCATGATCACCACGCCCACCCTGCCTCTGCGTTGAGTGCGCATGGAAAACGTCGCCGCAAGCAACACCATAGCGGCGAACAACATCGGTAAAGCAAGCAGCCGGTGCAACTGTAATCGATGCGGAAGGGCGGAAAAACCCGCAGCATCCATGATCTCAATGAATTCGGGGAGATTCCAGAAGGCAATCGTTTCGGGGGGGGCAAAGCTCTCCTGGATCTTGTCGACGGTCAATTCCGTGGGCAGGTCGAACTCTTCATAAAACGCCGACGCTTCTCCGGGTTTCGACACCCAGGCTTTGTAGAGCTGCCAGTGGCGGTCCCGCAGCTGGGCTCGCTCCGCATCGATACGATCAACGAAGCGGTCGGTATCGGCGTAGCGAAAAACGATCACATCGTGCAGTAGCACTGATCCCGGGCTGACGCGTGAGGCGTGAATGACCGACTGGCCCCCGCGGTCTGCCTGCCTAAGCCAGAGACCTGTCTTTGAGACGGCCAGAAAGCTCGTTTCGTTGTGCACATAGTTGGCTTCGAGGCGCTCGAATCGGCTGAGAAGAATCGAGGCCAGCGGATTGAGCGCCGTGACGGTCAGGAAGCCGACTATCAAGGCGCCGCCCAGAACCGGAAGCAGGAACTGCCAGACCGATACTCCGGCAGCTCGGGCTACGACCAACTCGTGCGACCGCGTCAGGCGCCAGAACGTCGTCATCGTTGCGAAGAGAATCGTGAAGGGCATGACCTCCTGACTCAGGTGAGGCAGTTTGAGCAGGGCCATTTCCAGAGTCACCGCAAGCGACACGTCTTTGGTCGCCAGCCGGTCGATCAGGTCAACCACCGTCGCCAGGAAAATGATTCCGACGATCGCAAACAGGAAGCCGGCGAAGTTGAAGAAGAATTGGCGGGCGATGTACTTGGTCAGGGTCGGCGAAAGCCGTAGACGCCGCATCGCCGGCAGCGTTGCCGCGGTGCTCATGTCACTTCTGCCTCGGCAGCCGGTTGCTGCCCGGATCTCGACGGTTTCCTGAGGAGTACGAAAAAGCCCAGCCCGATGGAAAGGAAAACAGCCGCGTACATTGCCGGGACCGCCGCGGTATTGCGGCTGGCGAGGTCGTGTAACGCCAGGGAGACACCTTCCAGTGCGGCGACGCAGGCAATCGCCGCCAGAACCCTTTTGAGCTGACCGCGGCGATTGAACTCCCCGGCCAAAAGGGCCGCCATGCCGATAACGACAAACACCAGGCTGTAGAGAGGGGCCACAATGCGCTGATGCCCTTCGGCAAGGAGCTCCAAGCGGTAGCGCTGGTCCCGGCGATCATCGCTCGGGGACAGCAGTTCATGCAGGAAGCGCTCTTTAGGCTCCCGCCAGCGGGCCTGCGGAGCGTTGCCGAAGTCGGCCAACTCAACGGTGTAGCGGTCAAAATAAAGCAGAGAGAAGCGCCCGGTGCCCGGTTGGACCTCTTGCCGATTACCGTTTTCCATAACCACGCGCGGCCCCGATTCGCTGGGGACCAAGGCGCCGCGCTCGGCCATCATGGTCACGGCTTTCTTCGGGTCGCGATTGTCGTGCACCAGTATCCCCCGCAACTCGCCCTCGGGCGAGCGTTCGCGCACATAGACGGTTATCTCGTCGGTCACCGTGGTGAAGACGCCTTCCTGCAACAGGATGGCTGAGAAATCGCTGCGAAAAGCGTGCTGTAAGTCTTTGAAGTTGCGAAATGATGCAGGGAGGAAATACAGGGAAATCGAGTATACCGCCAGGGTCACGATGACACCCAGAAGGATCGCCGGCCGGGCGAGCTGCAATTGCGAGAGCCCGGCCGCCCGCATCACCACCATCTCGCTGTCCATGGTCAGCTTGTGATAGACAAAAAGCGCCGCGACAAAGCAGGCAACGGGCAACACAACCCCCAGAAACGAGGGCAGGAGCAGACCTACAAAGGTCAGAAATGTTGAGGCCGGCAGGCCACGATTCACAATATAGTCGATCAGACGCAGCGACTGCGTCAGCCATATCGCAAAAGTGAGCGCCAAGGTGACGAAAACGGTCGCCGCCACCAACTGCCCGAGTACGTAACGTGTTATTGAAGGCATTGAGCCCAGTCGCTTAGGTCTGGAGGCTCAGGAATAGCCTGCCGGGCTCCCCGCAGTCCAGCGAATTTGCGCCGGGCCGGCCCCTCCAGGGTTCACGGTAACCGAGCGAATCCCGGCGTCTTGCACTTGAACTTGCGGCTCGGCACTGACAGGCTACGGATTCCTATCTTGGACGCGTTTCACCTTTAATAGCTGGACCGATGCGCAGAGCAGCGGGCCAGTTGATTTTTCCGTGAGGGGATTGATGAATATTTCCTTTGCCGCACCCAGCGTTCCGACGTCTGGTGCTCTTGTGGTTGGTGTGTTGGAGGGGGGGAAGCTCACGCCCTCGGCCGCCAGTCTGAACAAAACGACCGGTGGCGCGCTCGACCGCGCTATCAAGGCCAGCGCATTTTCCGGAAAGCGCGGCGAACTTCTGGACATCGTTGCGCCGGCCGGCGTGGAGAACAGCCGTATCCTTCTGGTGGGCATGGGAACACCGGCCAAGCTGTCGCCCAAGGATCTTCAGGACATTGGTGGCGCCTTTGCCGGGCATCTGCTGCGGGTACGTGAGGTGAAGGCCGCTGTTCTGATGGACAACCTGAGGGGCGGTAAGACGGCGGCTGAGCGGGCGGCAAACGCCGGCTTCGGCGCTCTGCTCCGCAGCTATCGCTTCGATAAGTACAAGACCAAGGACAAGCCCGAGAAGAAGCCGAAGCTGAAAGAGATCAAATTCCACCTGGGTGAGGCTGCAGCGGCAAGGCGCGGCTTCCAGCGCCTCGAAAAAGTGGCCGAGGGGGTGTTCCTGACCCGCGACCTGGTGAGTGAACCGGCCAACATCCTGTTTCCCAAGTCGCTCGTCGCCGAGGCCAAGAAACTGACCAAGCTGGGGGTCAAGGTCCAGGCGCTGGGCGAGAAGGAAATGGCGAAGCTGGGTATGGGCTCCCTGTTGGGGGTCGCCCAGGGCTCCGCCCAGGAGCCGCAAATGCTGGTCATGACCTGGCAGGGGGCCCCCAGTGCCAAGGACAAGGCGCCATTGGCCTTTGTCGGCAAGGGTGTGACCTTCGATACCGGTGGCATTTCGCTGAAACCAGCCGCCGGTATGGAAGACATGAAGTGGGATATGGGCGGCGCCGGCACGGTGGTCGGTCTGATGAAGGCCCTGGCGGGGCGCAAGGCAAAGGTCAACGCCGTCGGCGTCTGCGGTTTGGTTGAGAACATGCCGTCCAGTACCGCCCAGCGGCCGGGCGATGTCGTGACCTCGATGTCCGGCCAGACCATCGAAGTGCTGAACACCGACGCCGAGGGGCGCCTCGTTCTCGCCGACGCGCTCTGGTACACCCAGGAGAAATTCAAACCCAAGTTGATTGTCGACCTGGCTACCCTTACCGGTGCGATTATCATCGCCCTTGGGAATGAGAACGCCGGTCTCTTCAGCAACGACGACAAGCTCTCCGGCCAGCTCAGTTCAGCCGGCGAGGAGGTTGGGGAACTGGTTTGGCGTCTGCCGCTCAGTGCCGAGTACGACAAGCTGATCGATTGCGAGATTGCCGACATGAAGAACATCAGCGGCGGCCGTGCCGGCGGGTCTATAACGGCGGCCCAGTTCCTTCAGCGGTTCATCAAGAACGGCACGCCCTGGGCCCATCTTGATATTGCCGGGGTTGCCTGGTCATCGAAGGAAAAGGCGACGATTCCGAAGGGCGGCACAGGCTACGGCGTTCGGTTGCTGGACGCTTTCGTATCCAAGAACTACGAGAACTAGGAAAAGGCGGGCCGGGGCGAACTCCGGCCCGCGCCTTCGCGCAATGACCCTTCACGCCACGGTCTCCGGTCATGTCTGAGGTTCGGTTTTATCACCTGACCCGGACGTCTCTCGGCCAGGCCTTGCCGCAGATGCTGGAAAAAACGCTGGAGCGCGGTCAGCGCGCCGTGATCCGGGCGGGCTCCGAAGAGCGCGTCGAAGCACTTGCTGCCAGCCTCTGGACCTACAATGACCGCTCCTTCCTGCCGCATGGCACGCTGAAGGACGGTCGGGCCGAGCGCCAGCCGATATGGCTGACGACCGGCGAGGGCGCGCCCAACGGTGCCGAGGTCCTGTTTCTGACCGACGGCAGCAGTACCGAGGGGGTCGCGGACTATGGCCTCTGCGCCGTCCTTTTCGATGGTTCGGATGATGAAGCGCTGGCGGCGGCGCGCGGGCAATGGACCACACTTAAGGACGCCGGCCATGCGGTCACCTACTGGCAGCAGGATGACACCGGCCGCTGGAGCCAGAAAGCCTAGGTCAACGCCTTTTGGCTCGCCTCGGCGGCGTCGATGAGCCAGCTGCGAAAGGCCTGAAAGGCCGGATCCGCGTTTTGAGTCTCAGGATAGACCAGGAAATACGCCCCGACCTCGGTCGGTGGCGTGTCGAAAGGTGTCACCAGACGACCAGCCCGCAGATCGTCGTCAACCAGCAGCACGTCGCCCATGGCGACGCCGTAACCCTGAATCGCAGCCTGAAGGGTGCCGTCCAGAAAGTCGAAGTCTTCGCCGCCGTCCGGGTCGACGCCGGCGACGTCGTTGCTGGCAAGCCAGACTTTCCAGTCCAGGTGGCTGGGCATCGAGTGCAGCAGACGGTGATAGACAAGGTCCTCTGGCCGGGCCAACGGGGGGGAGCCCTCCAGCAGGGCCGGCGCGCAGACCGGCGTCATGCGTTCGACCAGCAGCAGGTCCGCGTTGGGCCGCTCGTCTCGGGTCTGGGCGAAGACGATGCCGGCATCGAAATCCTCTTTCGAGAAATCGACCGGCCACCAGGCTGTGGTCAGGCGCACCTGAATGTCCGGCCGGGCATTCTGAAAGCGCAGGATCTGCGGGATAAGCCAGCGCACCGCGATGGTCGGTTTCGACTTTATCTTGATCTCGCCCGGCCGCTCGCGCACCCGCTCGGCCGCCAGCATGATGCGGTCGAAGGCATCGCTCAGCGCCGGCAGCAATCGATTCCCGGCCGGGGTCAGTTCGACCGAGCGGTGGCCCCGCCGGAACAACTCGGTGTCGAAATGATCCTCCAGGCTGCGGACCTGTCGGCTGATTGCGCCCTGGGTCACCGAGAGTTCGTCCGCGGCTTTGGTAAAACTGCTGAGCCGGGCGGCGGCTTCAAAGGCGCGCAGCGCGCTCAAGGGGGGCAGACGACGTTTCATTCGAATGAATTTTCCTCATGTCAATGATGAGAAATCATCCATTGAGAGGGCTGTATGTCAAGCGTATCTATATGAAGAACAAGGCACTATGACCAGAAAATGAGAATCCGAGATGAGCACTAGCCATCCAATTGGCCGCGCTTCGGTAATTTCATTCCCGGACCTGTCGGAGCGCCGCAGCGCTGTGGGTATCGTCGATCCGGCGCCCGCAAGACCGGGCCGCGGCTTGGCGGTTCTTCGGGTTTGGGCGCGGCGCCATGCCTATCGCCGTGACCTGGCGCGCCTGCTGGACGCGGGGCCTCATCTGATCCGCGATATGGGTCTGGACGTCCACAGGGTCCGGCAGGAAGTCAGCCTGCCGTTCTGGCGTCGTGGACAAATCTGCCCGGATGTTGCCGGCTAAGGCTCTAGCGTTTCGTCTGCAGGCGGCGGGCGTGTCCACGGGGTAGCTTGAGGTTCGCCTCGCGGAAGAGGATGAAGAGGCCCGACAGCATCACCACGGCGACACCGACCCAGATGTTGAGGCCTGGAATCTCGCCCCAGAAGACGAAGCCCAGCAGGGTCGCCCAGAGAATTGCCGTGTATTCAAAGGGCGCGACCACAGCGACATCCCCGTGCTTGAACGCAAAGGTCATGAAGATCTGACCGATCCCGCCAAGCAGGCCGATGGCGATCAGAAGAGCCAGGTCCTGCAGGTCGGGCGTGATCCAGACGAAGGGCAGGGCAAGGCCGGAGAGGGCGGTGCAGGCGAGGGTGAAGGTGAATACCACCGAGGCACCGCTTTCGGTACGGCCCAGCTTGCGCAGCGCGATCATGGCCAGGGCGAAGAAGACCGTGCCGATCAAGGCGATCACCGCAACCGGGTCCAGAATCCCGGCGCCGGGATTGACCATGATCAGGACGCCGGCGAAGCCGATCAGTACGGCGGTCCATCGCTTGGGCCCGACCTTCTCGCCCAGCAGGGGCACTGAGAGGGCGACGACGAAAACCGGTGCCGCAAAGCTGATCGCCACGACATCCGCCAGCGGCATATGGGCAAAGGCATAGAAAAAGCAGAACATCGCCGCCACGCCGACCAGGATGCGCAGGGCGTGGCCTGTGTAGTTATTGATCTTGATGGCATCGGCCCAGCCGGTCCGATAGATCAGGTAACCTAGCGGAACAAAGGCGAAGAGGCTGCGAAAAAACACCAGCTGCATCGTCGAGTAGCGCGTGCCCAGGTCCTTTACCAGGGCATCCATCAGGGCAAAGAATGCCAGGCTGGCGACCATGAACACGATCGCGCGTTTGGTCGTGTTGGAACTGTTCTCGGACGCCAGGCTGCTTGCGGCCGGCAGGCTGGAGACGTCGGGCGTTGCGATAACCATCGGTGTTCTTCGTATAGGGATTAAGGAATGGCCGGACATTAGTCGGGGCCGGCCCGGCCGAGGAGCGTTGATCCTGCAAGGCAGCGCCGCAAAATCGGCGCGGTCCAAATCAAGGGAGTTTTAACCTCTGCCCCTCTCCCGATTGCTTGCATCTGTTCGGCAACCATGGGGAGAATGAGAGGCAAAGCTCTTTGTGGAGTGATTTCAGGGTTTTAGAGGTGCTAACCTCTAACCCCATGACCATGGGGCGGGAACAGGGGCGAGACCCGGGCGAAATTCTGTACGCCGACGACTATCTCGCAGAGCTGTCCGGGGCGCTGCCTCCGCCCCTCCATAGCCGCTTTCTGGAGATGTACGACTATCTGGAGAAGGTAAGGCCCGCCGACGCCTTGCCGGGCCGCCAGCATATCGACCCGGTCGACTTTCCTCATCTGCTCGCGCTGATCAACCTGGTCGATGTCGAGCGGCATCAGGGCGGCCTGAGCTTTCGCTTCCGTCTCGTCGGCACCACTCAGATTGCGATGGCCGGGCGCGACGTGACGGGAATGACGATAGACAATGCCGTGGTGCCGAGTTTGGCCAGCCGTGTCACGGCCAACATGGAAAAGGTTCTGCTGACCGCCCGGCCGCTCTATGACCGCTTTCCGATGCCCCACCCAAACCGCCAGTTCATCGAATCAGAGCGCGTCTACTATCCTCTGGCCGCTGACGGCAAAACGATCGATATCTTTTTGATATTGAACGGCTACATCGGATCGGAGGACGACCCGGCGGGAACCCGCCTAGGCCTCCTCCAGGGATGACTGCAATTCCAGCCAACGGTTTTCGGCGTCGGACAGCCGCTGCTTGATCTGGCCGAGAGTGATCTGCAGTTTCTGCAGGTCTGCGGTCGGTCCCTCATAGACCTTCGGATCCGCCAGCTTTGCTTCCAGTTTGTCTCTCTCTTTGCCAAGCCGCTCGACATCCGCTTCGGCCTGCTTGCAGGCCCTGCGCAGATCGGCCACGGCGGCCCGGGCCTCGGCCGCGGCGCGGCGGCGGTCCTTTTTGGAGACGACGTCGTCGCGCTTCGGTTTCTCGCCGCGCTGGCGCGAGCGTTCCTGACGGCGCTGTTCCATCAGCAGTTTGCGATAGTCGTCCATGTCCCCGTCGAAAGGCTTGACGGCCCCGTCGGCGACCAGCCAAAGCCGGTCCGCGGTCAGCTCGATCAGATGGGGGTCATGGCTGACCAGGATCACGGCGCCCTCAAAGGCGCCCAGGGCCTGAATCAATGCCTGGCGGGAGTCGACATCCAGATGGTTGGTCGGTTCATCGAGGATCAGCACATGGGGGGCATCGCGGCTCATTAGGGCAAAGAGCAGGCGGGCCTTCTCGCCGCCTGACAGCTTGCCGACGGCGACCTCGGCCCGGTCGACGCCAAAGCCGAAGCGCCCGAGTTGGGCGCGCAGCTTCGTCGCCGTTTCCAACGGCATGAGGCGTTCCATGTGTTTGAGCGGTGTTGCCTCCAGGTCCAGCTCGTCGGCCTGATCCTGGGCGAAGTAGCCGATCTTCAGCTTGCCGGAGCGGGCCATCCGCCCCTGCATGGGCTTCAAGCGGCCGGCCAGCAGTTTCGAAAGCGTGGACTTGCCGTTGCCGTTGGCGCCCAGAAGGGCCACCCGATCGTCCATGTCGAGGCGCAGGTCGAGGCTTGAGAGTATGGGTTTGCCGACTTCGTAACCGACGGCGGCGTCCTCAAGGGTCAGGATCGGCGGCGAGAGATGGCTCGGCGCGGGAAAGCCGAAGGCGACGGTGCGGTCTTCCATGACCGAGGCGATGGGTTCCATTCTGGCCAGGGCCTTCAGCCGCGATTGCGCCTGGCGCGCCTTGCTGGCCTTGTAGCGGAAGCGGTCGACGAAAGACTGGATGTGGCGTCGCTCGGCCTGCTGCTTGGCGTGGAGGGCGGCCTGGTGTTCCAAGTGCTCCCGGCGCAGCCGCTCAAAGCGGTCGTAGTTGCCGCTGTAGGCCGTCAGGCGGTGGTGTTCGAGATGGATGATACGGTTGACCGCCCGGTTCAGGAGTCCGCGATCATGGGAGACCAGCAGCAGGGTGCCGGGATAGCTCTTCAGGAAGGTCTCGAGCCAAAGCGCGGCTTCGAGGTCCAGGTGGTTGGTCGGTTCGTCCAGCAACAACAGGTCCGGGGCGGCGAAGAGCAAGCTGGCCAGAGCGACGCGCATGCGCCAGCCGCCGGAGAACTCCGCACAGGGCCGCTGCTGGGCGGCTTCGTTGAAGCCAAGGCCGGCAAGGATCCTGGCCGCCCTCGCCGGGGCGCTGTCCGCCTGAATGGCGGCCAGGCGCTCGTGCAGCTCGGCGATCCGCGTTGGATCTGTCGCTTCCTCGGATTCAGCCATGAGAGCGGTGCGTTCGGTATCGGCCGCAAGCACGGTATCGATCAGGCTGGTCTGCCCGGAGGGCGCTTCCTGAGCCACCTTTCCAACCCGCAACTTGCGGGGAACGGTGATCGACCCTTCGTCGGGCTGCAGTTCTTTCGAAATCAGCTTCAACAAGGTGGTTTTACCGCTGCCGTTGCGCCCGACAAGCCCAACACGCTCGCCTTTGTTTACCGCAACGGTGGCTTTCTCAAACAGCGGATCGCCCTGAACGCGATAGCCTAGTTCGTTGATATGCAACATGAAAAAACGCCTGCCGTGCCGTGATCCGGGCCGGCTCCAATCCTCGACTGTGTCAGCGCGGGGTGATAGCACGGGGCGCGGGGCGCCGAAAGGCCCCTGGGTCGCGGCTGGCGGTGCCATTCAGGGACGGAGGCCGCCGCTGCTGGGCCGTTGCCCCGGCCTGACAAAGCGTTTATAAGCCCGCGCGGAAACAAAGCGACCGGATCTCGGCAGCGAGCCCGTCAATCGCCCACTAAGCTTCAATTGAAGGAGAGCCAGAGTCCATGGCCACCGAACGTACTTTTTCGATCATCAAGCCGGATGCGACCAAGCGCAACATTACGGGCAAGGTCATAGACCGTCTGGAAGGGGCCGGCCTCCGGGTGATCGCCAGCAAGCGCATCCAGATGACCCGCGAGCAGGCGGAAGGCTTTTACGGCGTTCATCGCGAGCGGCCGTTTTTCGCCGATCTCTGCGATTTCATGACTTCCGGTCCGGTTGTGGTTCAGGTCTTGGAAGGCGAGAACGCCGTCGCCAAGAACCGTGAGGTGATGGGCGCGACAAACCCCGCCGATGCGGCGCCGGGCACGATCCGGGCCGACTTTGCCGAATCAATCGAAGCCAACTCGGTTCATGGCTCGGATGCGCCGGAGACGGCGGCCGAGGAGATCAAGTTCTTCTTCACCGAGCAGGAACTGGTCGGCTGACCGTTTGCGGACGGGCCGGAAGCCAAACGAAAAAGGGCGGACCCCGGAAAGGGTCCGCCCTTTTTTTTCGCCGACCTCTGCCGACGGATGTTTTCAGCCCTGCCTAGAGCAAAAAGAGCGCCATTCCAGCGAGGACGACGACCACGAAGACCGTGGACCAGGTGATGAAGCGCACGAAGCCCTTCCAGTTCGTCTGATGCTCACGGTGCGATTGATCTTCCGACATGAAGTAACCCTGTTCTGTGTTTCCTGGCCGGGCTTCTCGAGCGTGGCTTTCCCCAAAAGGGCCGAAAAGCCGATCCCCCAACTGACCTGTCCCTATCGTTTTTAGCCTGAGACGATCAGGGGGGCAAGTCCAACCGCGCCCCGACAGCAGTGCCGGAAGCCCGGAAAAGCGGGCTGGCCGGGTTGTGGGCCGCTACTGGAGCGCGCCTAGGCTGGGGGCGCCGGGTTGAGAAGGCTGTGTCCGGGATCGGGATCTGCCTCGATTGCCACGCGCCCTGCGATCAGTCGGATCCGGCCCTCGGCCAGCAGCCGCAGGCAATAGGGGTAGAGACGGTGCTCGGCCTTCAGCACCCGGGCCGCCAGTTTATCGGGATCATCGCCGCCCAGGACCGGAACGGCGGCCTGGCCGATGATGGCGCCGCCATCGACCGCTTCATTGACGAAATGAACGCTGCAGCCATGGAGTTTTACCCCGGCGGCCAGGGCGCGGGCATGGGTATCGAGGCCCGGAAACAGCGGCAGCAGGGAAGGGTGGATGTTGATGATCCTGTCCTGCCACTGGCGCACAAAGCCGCTGGACAGCACCCGCATGAAGCCGGCCAGGCAGATCATTTCGGCGCCGGCCGCCTTCAACGCCGCGGTGAGGGCGGTTTCAAAGGCTGTCCGGTCCGGGAAGTCTTTGTGATCGATTGTCTGGTGAGAGACGCCGAAAGCCGCCGCGTGATCCAACCCGCCGGCGCCGGGACGGTTGGCGATCACCGTAACGATCTCAGCCGGATAGCCGGGCTGAGCCGCAACCTCTAAAAGGGAGCGCAGATTGCTGCCGCGCCCGGAAATGAGGACCGCCACCTTCATCGATCAATCCCACCGGCCGGTCATGACGGCCAGGTTTGTTCCAGATTATCGATCACCACGGCCGGTTGCTGTCCGCCAGAGGCTTCGACCCGGCCGATGTCGAACACCGTTTCGCCGTCTTTTTCCAGGCTGCTGGCCACCTGATCGCGGCTTTCGGGGGCCACGATCAAAACCATGCCGACACCGCAATTGAAGGTGCGCACCATTTCCTGCGGTGCAATTCCGCCACTGGCCGCCAGCCAGCGAAATACCGGCGGCACCGGCCAGTTGATGCCCGACAATGAAACGCGCAGCGTCGAGGGGATTACCCGCGGCAGGTTTTCCAGGAAACCGCCGCCGGTGATGTGGGCGAGGGCCTTCACGCCCCCGGCCGACACGGCCTGAAGGCAGGGCTTCACGTAGATCCGCGTCGGGGTCAGCAAAGCCTCTCCCAGGGTAAGCTCGCCGGCAAAAGGGGCGGGCCGGTCATAGGCGAGGCCCAGAGTCTCGACGACCTTGCGGACCAGTGAAAAGCCGTTGGAGTGCAGGCCGGAAGAGGCGAGCCCGAGGACCAGGTCGCCCGCTGCCACATCCCGGCCGGTCAGGACTGCGTCGCGTTCCACCGCGCCGACGGCAAAGCCGGCCAGATCGTAGTCGCCATCGCTGTAGAGCCCGGGCATCTCTGCGGTCTCGCCGCCGATCAGCGCACAGCCCGCCTGTCGGCAACCCTCGGCGATCCCGGACAGGATTGCCCGTCCGGCCTCGACCTCCAGGCGGCCTGTCGCGTAGTAGTCGAGGAAGAACAGGGGCTCTGCGCCCTGAACGACAAGGTCGTTCACACACATGGCCACAAGATCGATGCCGACGGTCTCGTGCCGCCCGGCGGCAATCGCGATCTTCAGCTTGGTTCCCACACCGTCGTTGGCGGCGACCAGCAGCGGGTCCTTGAAACCGGCGGCCTTCAGGTCGAAAAGGCCGCCGAAGCCGCCCAGCCCGGCATCCGAGCCGCTGCGCGCGGTCGAACGGGCCAGGGGCTTGATGGCCTCGACCAGGGCGTTGCCAGCGTCAATATCGACGCCGGCATCCTTATAGCTCAGCTTGTTGTGGTGAGGGTCCCGGCTTGTTATGGCTTCCTCCCAGCACATGGAGTATTTAGGTGGGCAGCGAGAGGGCCCGCTTCGACGGGCGAACATAGAGAATCCGGGACGGTTTGCAATGCGGTTTCGCCGGATATGCGGCACTTTGGTCATGACGGGTATGTTGGTTTTCGCCGGCATGATCGGCCCGGCCAAGGCTCAGGGCGACATCTTCACGGTTCGGGCGGTGCCGGTCGACAAGACGGCGGAGACCGCTGCGGCGGCGCGCCAGGCGGCGATCACGGCCGGCCATCGGCTGGCCTTTGAACGGCTGGTTGATCGTCTGGTCCCTGCTGCCCAGAAGGGCAAGGTGCCGGTTCTGGGGCCGGGCCTGCTGGAATTCTATGTCCTCGATTTTTCGGTGGAGAATGAACGCACCTCTGCGGTGCGCTATCTGGCCGAGTTGACCTTTCGCTTCAACCCGGAGGAGGTCCGCGCTTTGCTGCGCAGCAGCGCGGTGGGCTTCGCCGAGGCCCGAAGCAAACCGCTTCTTGTGCTGCCGGTCTTTGAAGCGGACGGGCAGGTCCCGCGTCTCTGGCTGGAGCCGAACCCCTGGCGCGCCGCCTGGTCCCAACGCCCGGTGAACGGTGGACTGGTCCCCCTGCAGGTTCCCTTGGGCGATTTGACGGATGTGGCGGCAATCGACGCGCCCGGTGCGCTGGCGGGCGATACAGCCGGCCTCTCGGCGATCGGCAACGCTTATGGAGCCGGCGCGGTCATGGTCACACAGGCAACGCTGAGCGGCGATCCGCTGACGGGCGGCGCCAAGCTGGCCATCGTCAGCAGCCGCTATGAACAGGGCCGGCGCGTCGCCACCACGCGAGAAAGTATTGCCCAGCAGGCTGACGAGACGGAGCGGGCACTTTTTGCACGGGCGGCCCGACTGGTCGACGCGGCGGTTCAGGAAACCTGGAAACAGCAGAACGTGCTGCAATTCGGCAATCGCCGCGCCATTGCCGTTTTCGTTCCCCTGCGCGGCCTTTCGGACTGGCTGGAGGTTCGTAAGCGCATCGACGGCATTGCCTCGATACAGGAAATCGGCGTGACCACGCTGTCGCGCAGAGAAGCGGAGGTGCAGATCACCTTCGTCGGGGATGAGCAGCGCTTAACCCGGGCCTTGGCTCAGCGCGACCTGTTTTTGTCCCTGCGTGATGACAGCAACTGGGAACTCACTCTGCCGGGCGCCGCAGGGGGAGTCACCGAGGGCGCACCGCGCGGCGGCGTAGCACCGCTGACCCCCGCACCAAGCCCCGCCGTACCACCCAACCCCGCACCAGCCACCCCAACACCGTCGACGCCTTCACCGCAATGAGCGGACCACCGGAAGAAACAAAGGGAACAGAACCCGCCACGCCTGTTCTGGGCCGGGTGCAGCCAGTGGCGCCGGCCAATGGTCCGATCGTCAGAAGCTTCCGCTTTTGGCTGGTCCTGCTGGTGGTCGTGCTGATCGGCACCTATTTGCTGCGCAGCGTCCTGCTGCCTTTCGTCGCCGGGATGGCGGTGGCCTACTTGCTGGACCCGGTCTGCGACCGGTTGGAACGCTGGAAACTGTCGCGCACCTGGGCGACGACCATCGTCACCGTGGTCTTCCTTCTGATCTGCGCTGTGATTCTGCTGATCCTGGTTCCCGCCGTGATCAGCCAGGTCGTTACCCTGATCGAGCGTGCGCCGGCTTATCTGAACGCCATCCAGCGTGAGATCGGCAGCCTGATCGAGATGCTGAAGGACCGCTTGGAGCCCGCCACGCTGGAGCGCCTGCAGGAGGCCCTGCGTGGATCCGCCGACAAGGTCATCGCCTGGATCACCAAGCTCTTGGGGGGCGTGATCTCCGGCGGTGTCGCCTTTATCAATTTCGTCGCCCTGCTGGTGATCACGCCGGTGGTTGCCTTTTATCTTTTGCGCGACTGGGATCGGCTGGTCGAGCAGGCGGACGATGCATTGCCGCGCAAGCACCTGGAGACGATTCGCGGCCTGGCAAAACAGGTCGACGAAACCCTGGCCGGCTTTCTGCGCGGCCAGGGAATGGTCTGTCTTCTGCTTGCCCTGTTCTACGCCATCGGCCTGACGCTTGCCGGATTGGATTTCGGTCTGGTCATCGGGCTGATCGCCGGCTTCCTTTCGTTCATTCCCTACGTCGGTTCGCTGGTTGGATTGTTCCTCTCCGTCGGTCTGGCGCTGGCGCAGTTCGACAGCTTTGCCGACGTGGCCATCGTGGCCGCAGTCTTCTTCGTCGGGCAGGCGATCGAGGGCAATGTCCTGACCCCGAAGCTGGTGGGCGAGAAGGTCGGCCTTCATCCGGTCTGGGTCATGTTCGCCCTGCTGGCGGGCGGTTCGCTTTTCGGTTTCGTCGGCGTGCTTCTGGCGGTGCCGGTGGCCGCGATTGTCGGGGTCGGCGTGCGCTTCGGCATCGGCCAGTATCGGGTCAGCCATTACTACACCGGCGTTCGCGATACCGCAGGCGGTGAAGACAAGACGGGCCCGGAAAAGACAGAGTGAAAGCGTCACGACAGCTGACCCTCGACCTGGGGCATCGCCCGGCCCTGGAGCGCGAAGACTTTCTTGTCGCGCCCAGCAACGAGCTGGCGGTCGCTTGGATCGACCGCTGGCCCGACTGGCCGGCCCAGGCGCTGGCGATCTATGGACCGGCGGGCAGCGGGAAGACCCACCTCTGCCAGGTCTGGCGTCGCAGCAGCGGGGCGGTGGCGGTCAATGCCACAATCCTGCGCGCAGAGGAACCGCCGGCGATCCTGGGCGAGCAAAACGTTTGTGTCGTAGAAGGTGTGGCCGGCGTTTTGGCGGACGAGCCGGAGGTCACGCGGCGCTTACTGCATCTCTACAACATGGTCCTGGAGCGGGGCGGTTATCTGCTGTTCTCGGATCGCACTCCGCCGGCAAGATGGATCTGCCCGCTGGCGGATCTTCACTCGCGCCTTGCCGGCATGCAGGCGGTTGCCTTGGGCGAGCCGGACGAAGCGCTGGTCCAGGCGGTTCTGGTGAAACTCTTCGCCGATCGGCAATTGACCGTCAGCCCCGAGGTCATCCAGTTCCTGACACCCCGGATCGAACGATCGCTGGATGCGGCGCGGCAGGTTGTGGCGTCGATCGACGGCCGGGCGCTGGAAGCCAGACGCGATATCACGATACCGCTGGTTCGCGAGGTCTTGTCACAGAGGCCCGGCGGCGGCAATGCAATGAATGGAAAGGAAGAAGTCTGATGGATCTGGGAATCAAGGGGCGTAAGGCACTGGTCTGCGCCGCGAGCAAGGGGCTTGGCCGGGCCTGCGCCTTTTCTTTGGCGCGCGAGGGCGTCGACGTCACCATCGTCGCGCGGACGCCGGGCCCGTTGGAGGAGACAGCCGAGCAGATCCGTCGGGAAACCGGCGTCACCGTGACAGCGGTGGCGACTGACATCACCTCTGTAGAAGGGCGTTCGCTCGCCCTCGAAGCCTGTCCGTCGCCGGATATCCTGGTCAACAATGCGGGCGGTCCGCCGCCGGGCGATTTTCGCGACTGGGAGCGCGAGGACTGGATCAAAGCGCTGGATGCCAACATGCTGACCCCCATCGAGTTGATCAAAGCGACGGTCGATCCGATGATGGAAAGAGGCTTCGGGCGTATCGTCAACATCACCTCAGGGGCGGTGAAGGCACCGATCGATATCCTCGGCCTTTCGAATGGTGCACGGGCCGGCCTGACGGGCTTTGTTGCCGGTATTGCGCGCAAGACCGTGCGGCAGAACGTGACCATCAACGGGCTGTTGCCCGGCCCCTTCGATACGGACCGTCTGCGCTCAAACATGAAGGCTGTTGCGGACAAGGCCGGACGGCCTTTGGACGAGGTCGCAGCAGAACGCGCGAAGGGCAACCCGGCAGGCCGTTTCGGCTATCCCGAAGAGTTTGGTGAAGCCTGCGCTTTTCTGTGCGGGGTTCATGCCGGTTTCATAACCGGGCAGAACATCCTGATGGACGGCGGCGCATTTCCCGGCACGCTGTAGTCCGACAACCGTTTTTAGAGCACGTTCAAGTTTCCGTGACATAATTGTGCAACGGGGATGGCAGGCCCCGAACGAGCGTAGCACCGATCACACCATGGCCTAGAGGCAGCTTTGGAAGGATCGGGTATGCTGAAGAAAATTGTTATCGTGGCTTCTGCGGTTTTCGTGCTCGCAGCGGGGCCTGCCATCGCCGATGACGACGATGATGATCGTCGTCACAGCCGGTGGTATGAGCACCACGATCACCGTGAGCACAGCCACAAGCATCACAGGAAACACCATCGGCAGCTCAAGAAGGTCGAAAAGCACGTCTATCATCATGGCCGCGGCGATAAGCACAAGCATAGGAAGGCGAAGAAAAAGGTTTACGTCGAAAAGCACGTCTACCATCACCGCCCAAAGAAGTACCGCCACGCAAAGAGGCATCATGACCATGGGTATCGACGCCATGGCCATTACGGCCACCATGGAAAACATGCTTACAAGAGGCGGCATGACGATCGGGACTGGGCAATCTTCGCCATTCTGGCTTTGCAGATTGTCGATGTCTTGAATGAGAGCCAGCAACATAGCTACGCCGCGGCACAGCGGAGGGCTGCCAGCGCGCCTCTGGGTGAGGCCATCCGTTGGAATGACGGGTCGGCCTCAGGCCGGGTCGTTCCGCTGCGCGAAGGCAATGACAGTGGCGGGCGTTACTGCCGCGAGTTCCAGCAGGAGGTCGTGGTCGGCAATCAGCGCCAGGCCGGGTACGGAATCGCCTGCCGGCAGCCCGACGGCGCCTGGGAAATCGCGTCCTGAGGTTCTCGAAGGATTAGTGTTTTTCAGGTAAGTTTTACGCGTGTTAAGGGACCTTCCCACGATCCGAGGATCATTGCGGGAAGGTCCCGGCGCATGGGGCTGGGTAGGGATCACCCATGTGCCACTATCTATTTAGCTAACATCACCAGGTAGCACCTTGATACAAATCAATGATGTTAAAGTTGCATTAAGGCTTGCTGAGGGCTGCGGTCGCGTTCAGGCTGCCGGCAGGCCTGTCATCAATCGGTGACAAATGGCATGCTATAGGGGAGCTGTATGCCCTGATTTCAGGCCTTTGATGAGGAGTTTAGTGTGGAAGACAGTCCCATGGCGCTGGAAGTTGAACCTCTGGAGCAGGAATCCGACCTGCCGGAGGGCTCCAAACTTGCTGCCATCGACCTTTCCTCACCCGAGCGCTTCATCAATCGCGAAATCTCCTGGCTTGCCTTTAACGAGCGGGTTCTTGAGGAGGCCTACAACGGCAATCATCCGGTTTTTGAGCGGCTGAGGTTCCTGTCGATTTCGGCCAGCAATCTGGATGAGTTCTTCATGGTGCGCGTGGCGGGCCTGTTGGGTCAGATCCGCGCCGGTGTGAAGGCACGCTCTCCGGAGGGGCTTACCGCCGTCCAGCAGCTCTCGGCGATCAACGAGCGGGTTGCCAAGCTGATGCGCTGGCAGCAGGAGAAGTGGATCGACCTGACCGGCGAACTGAAGGCCGCGGGCATTGCGGTCGTCAGCGCGAACGAGTTGAAACGACCGGAGCGGCGTTGGCTGGACACCTATTTTACCGAGCAGCTTTATCCGGTTCTGACGCCGATCGCCATCGACCCCGCGCATCCCTTTCCCTTCATCCCCAATCGTGGGCTCTGCCTGGTTGTGGAGCTGCTGCGCGGCGAGGACAAGAACCAGATCAACGGTCTGATCCCGCTGCCGACGAAGATCGGGCGGTTCGTCAGGCTGCCTGGAAAAGAAGCACGCTTCATTCGCCTGGAAGAGGTCCTGAAGCTTTACTTCGATGAACTCTTTCCGGGCTTCGAGGTGCAGGCTTCCGGGTACTTCCGGGTTTTACGTGACAGCGATCTGGAAGTGGAGGAAGAGGCGGAAGACCTGGTGCGGGTCTTCGAAAGCGCCCTGAAACGGCGCCGGCGCGGTTCCGTGATCCGTTTGTCCGTCGATGCCGAAATGCCCAAGGACTTGTTGGATTTCGTCATTCGCGAGCTGCAGGTGGTTACCGAGAACGTGTTCCCGCTGGACGGTATGCTGGGTCTCGTCGATACCAAAGATATCATTCTCGATGACCGGCAGGATCTGTTGTTCCAGCCTTACAATCCCAGGTTTCCCGAGCGCATTCGCGACTTCGGCGGCGACTGCTTTGCCGCCATCCGCGAGAAGGATTTCGCAGTCCATCATCCCTACGAGAGTTTCGATGTGGTGGTGCAGTTCGTACGTCAGGCCGCCAATGACCCGGCGGTGGTGGCGATCAAGCAGACACTCTATCGGACATCTGAAGACTCACCGATCGTCAAGGCGTTGACGGAAGCGGCGGAAGCCGGAAAGTCGGTCACCGCCCTCGTCGAGTTGAAGGCACGCTTCGATGAGGAGCGTAATATTCGTTGGGCACGCAATCTGGAGCGCGCCGGTGTCCAGGTGATTTACGGATTCATAGAGCTTAAAACCCACGCCAAGATTTCGCTGGTGGCCCGGCGTGAAGGAGAGGCGCTGCGCACCTACGTGCATTACGGCACGGGTAATTATCATCCGATCACGGCGCGGATCTATACGGACATTTCTTTCTTCTCCTGCGATCCGCTGCTGGCCCGCGATGCCACCCGTTTGTTCAATTACATGACGGGCTATGCCAAACCGAAGACCATGGACAAGATCGCCTTCGCGCCCTTGACCCTGCGCTCGACGCTTTTGCGCCATATCAAGGATGAGATCGCGCACGCGGAGGCCGGCCGCCCGGCGTCGATTTGGACCAAGCTGAACTCCCTGGTCGATCCCGAGATCATTGATGCGCTCTACCGGGCTTCCCAGGCCGGGGTTTCCGTCGAGCTGATCCTGCGCGGAATCTGCTGCCTGCGTCCCGGGGTTCCGGGGTTGTCGGAGAACATCCGCGTGAAGTCGATTGTCGGCCGGTTTCTGGAGCACAGCCGAATCGTTTGCTTCGGGGCCGGCAAATCGCTACCGTCGCGCGACGCCAAGGTATTTATTTCGTCGGCCGACTGGATGCCACGCAACCTCGACAGGCGGATTGAGACCTTGGTGCCGATTGAGAATGCGACGGTTCATCAGCAGATTCTTGACCAGATCATGATCGCCAATCTGAACGACGAGGCGCAGTCCTGGATACTGGAACCTGAGGGGACCTATCGTCGCGTGCGTTCAACCGCCAAATCCTTCAGCGTCCATACGTACTTCATGACGAACCCCAGCCTTTCCGGCCGCGGCTCGGCCCTCAAGAAGTCGCGAAAGACGCCGAGATTGGTCCTCAGGAAGACCTAACGACCTAATGGTTGCAGCATCGCGGGCAACAGTCTCGGCTCTTTCCAAAGCAACTGTGAAGGACGGGCGGATCGCCGTCGTCGACATCGGCTCGAACTCGATTCGGCTGGTGGTCTTTGACGGCTTGAAGCGCGCGCCGGCCACTGTCTTCAATGAAAAGGTGCTTTGCGGACTGGGGCGCGGGCTGCAAAGCAGCGGCCAGCTGAACCCGGAGGGCGTGGCCCTGGCGGTGCCGAATCTTGTGCGTTTTACGGCTCTGGCCAGGGCGATGGGGATCGAAAAGGTCGATCTCATCGCGACGGCGGCGGTCCGCGACGCGGCCGACGGCCCCGATTTTGTTGCGACCGTTGAGGAGGCCTGCGGCCACCCCATCAGGGTGCTCAGCGGTGCCGAAGAGGCGCAACTCTCGGCGCTGGGGGTTATCGCGGGCAATCCTGAAGCCGATGGCATCATGGGCGATCTGGGCGGCGGCAGCCTGGAGCTTGTCGAGATCAACCACGGTGAGATCGGACGCGCGACGACCCTGGCCTTGGGGCCCCTGCGCCTGATGGAGAGCTGTGGGGACGATCGCCAGATGGCGCGTTCGGTGATCGACAAGACCCTGGCGAAAGTGGCCTGGCTGGGGGCCGGACACGACCGCGCCTTTTATCCGGTCGGGGGGGCCTGGCGTAACCTGGCGCGCTTGCACATCGAGCAGATGCGCCATCCGCTTCACGCTATACACGGACATACCATCGCGTCCGAGGAGGCACTGAGGCTTGCCCGCCTTGTCAGCCGACAGGGCAAGAGTTCTCTGTCGGGCATCGAGTTCATCTCGCGGCGGCGGCGGGAAACCCTGCCTCTTGGGGCCCTGGTCCTGGGACGCCTGCTGCGTATAGCGGGCTCTTCGGAGATCTCATTCTCTACCTATGGACTGCGAGAGGGATACCTCTTCAATCAACTCTCCAAGCAACACCAGGCTGAGGATCCGTTGATCTCTTCGGCTTCGGAGATCGCCGAGCGCGAGGGCCGTTTCGGCGGCCTGGGCGAGGGGCTGATGCGGTGGTGCGACGCCCTGTTTCCCGGCGAGAGCGATGAAGAACGGCGGTTGCGGCTCGCGACCTGTCATCTTTCGGATTTTGCCTGGCGCGAGCATCCGGATTTCCGCGCCAGCCATGCGCTGAGACGGATTCTGCACCATCCTTTTGTGAGTATCGATCACCCTGGGCGTAGCTTTCTGGCTTATACGATTTTCCTCCGCTACGGGGGGGCGCCGGACTCACGCGCATCGTCGTCGGCGACAGCCTTGCTGAGTGAGCGTTGGCGCGAGCGGGCAAGTCTGCTGGGGGCAGCCTTGAGGCTAGCCTTCCGGGTTTCCGGGGCGACGCGCGATATCCTGGACGGCAGCCGTCTAAATGTCGACGGCGCCGTGCTGGAGTTGATCCTGCCCGGTGACGGGTCGGTGCCGGATGGGGAAGCGGTTCAGCGCCGCCTGCGCGCCCTGGCCGCCATCGGTGGGTTCAAGGAAGCCCGCATCGTCGTTTGATTCGAAGCGGTTCAGTGCACCACGACTTCGCGGACAACATCGATCACCGGATAGGTGGTGTCGCCAACTTTGCGTTCGACGCGGTAGATGCCGCGATATGTCCCCTTCGGCCAGGACTCGTTGCGCAGACGCTTGCCGACGAAACGTGAGAGGGTCGCTCTGTTTCGCTCAACGATCCGCTCCGCGCCAACGAACTTGCGACCGTCAGGGCCGAGAATCACAGTGCTTTCCATGTCACCTTTGCGAATGCCCCAGGCGCCGACCCAAAAGACCAGAACGGGGGCCTTGGCGGAAATCTCCCCAGGCGCTTCGACGCCCTCCATGACCTCCCGGTGGTCGGCCTGGCGATCCAGGAAGCCGGCGGAGAGAAGCCCGCCCGCCCGATAGGGAATCTGTGCCTGGGCGGCCTCGGACCAAAGATTCTGGGAGGTCTCGCCGCAGTTGGCTGCGGGCTCAAGGCCGATGAAGGGGTCGAGCAGCTTATTCCTGTGCGTGACCGCGAAGTGCACATGGGGAAAGTCGCTGTTGCCGGAGAGGCCGATCAGGCCAAGCTTGTCGCCACGCTTGACGATGTCGCCCTTTTTGACCGCGACGGTTCCTTTGCGCAGATGGGCGTAGGTCGTAACCCAGCCGTCACCGTGGCCGATCGCGACCCAGTTCCCGTTGCGCTCTTCCCGGGTTTTGCCCGGCCCGCTGTCCTGCATCAGGATGTCGGGCTGACCGTCGTAGGCAAAGAGCACCTTGCCGCCGGCGGCCGCGATGACCGCGACCCCGGCGCGCATCTCAATCTGGGTCGGGACGCGAAAGTCGACCCCACGATGGCCGTCGTAGCTGAGGGGGCCGCAGGCGTGATCCTTCCAACCTTCGCCCGGATCGTGGTCGATGTAGTTCTGAATGTTGCAGACCGCACCCATCACGCAGTCCACCGGCAGATCGAAGCCGCCGCCCGGGGGGCTGAGCGGTTGGGCCTGAGCAGTGCCGGTCGCGAACGCGGCCCAGGCACCTAAGACAGTACCAAACAGCAGGTTCGGGATCGCACGACGCATCCTCAATCGGCTTCCTGCGGTTCCTTGACCGAGACGATGCGAACCTTGTTACCGGCGGCGGAGAGCGCCACCGAACCTCTTTTCAAGGCAAGGGCATCACGGCCGAACAGATCGTAGCGCCAGCCCTTGAGTGCCAGAACGTCGGCCTCGTCGTCGGCGGCGATCTGTTCGAGGTCGGAAGAGCTGGCGATGAGTTTCTGGGCAACGTCGTGTTCGTCACAGCGCAGCTTCAACAACACTTTGAGCAGGTCCATCAAAGGACCCGCGCCATTGGGTGCCGACTGTTTGGCCGGCGGCCTTGGCAGGTCCTTGTCGGGGAGGGCGAGCCCCTGACCGACGGCTTCGAGGATCGCCTTGCCAAGACGGCCCCGCGCCATGTCCTTGTTCAGTCCTCTGGAGCGGGCCAGTTCCTCTTCGGTCGCTGGCCGGTGGGCCGCGATGTCAAAGAGCTGCTCGTCGCGCAGAACCCGCCCTCTTGGGACGTTGCGCTGCTGCGCTTCGTGTTCCCGCCAAGTTGCCAGGGCCCTCAGAACCGCCAGATAGCGCCGGTCGTTGGAGCGTGTTTTCAACCGCCGCCAGGCCAACTCGGGCTCCAGGCGGTAGGTCTCCGGCGAGGTGAGGATCGCCATTTCCTCTTCCAGCCAGGCGGCGCGGCCGGATTTAGCGAGCCGGCGCTCCAGTTTCTCGTAAATCTTTCGCAGGTGGGTGACGTCGGCCAGGGCGTAAGTCAGCTGGCGTTCTGCGAGCGGACGGCGCGACCAGTCGGTGAAGCGGGACGACTTGTCGACATGGGCCCCGGTCATCTTGCGCACCAGCGTGTCGTAGCCGACCGATTCGCCAAAGCCGCAGACCATGGCCGCAACCTGGGTATCGAAAACCGGCGCCGGCAGGCGGCCATTCAAATGAAAGAAAATCTCCATGTCCTGGCGGGCCGAATGGAGCACCTTCATGAGGCGCGGATCGTCAAACAGGGCCAGAAGCGGCGAAAGGTCGAGGTTTGGGGCGAGGGTGTCGATGGCGGCGACGTCCTGCGGGCCCGCGACCTGCAGCAGACAGAGCTTCGGCCAGTAGGTCGAATCGCGCAGGAACTCAGTGTCTACGGTGATGAAGTCGGCGTCGGCCAGTCGACCACAGAGGGCTTCAAGTTCTGCAGTTTCGGCAATTAATGTCATGCCAGCGGTATACACGCTATCGGATTGCGGTAAAAGCGCCGAGGTGCTGATCTGTTTAGAAGGGCGTCTCCTGAGGCGGGTTCCTGCGGGGGCGAACCCCAGGTTGCGTCCGGGCGGGTTCGGGGCCCCGGCCGTAGCCTCATTTGCGGCTGGAGACGACCTCCAGGCTTGACAAAATCCGTTATTCGCTGCCTTTTGCGCGCTTATTCAGCACCCTGCCGACCACACCCCGGGACTTGTTTCAATGCACCCCTATCGTACCCATAGCTGTGGCGAACTACGGCCTACCCATTCCGGTGAGCAGGTTCGCCTTTCTGGTTGGATTCATCGCAAACGCGACCATGGTCAGCTTCTCTTCGTCGACCTTCGCGACACTTTCGGGATCACCCAGTGCGTGATCGACGTGAGCAGCCCCTTGTTCCAGATGCTGGAGGATACGCGGGTCGAGAGCGTCATCACGGTCACCGGCCCGGTGGTCCAGCGCACCCCGGAAACGGTGAATGCGGCCGTGCCGACCGGCGAGGTCGAGGTTCAGGTGGCAGAGCTGACGGTTCAGTCCCGGGCCGAGGTTCTGCCGCTGCAGGTCAACTCGGATGAAGACGCCGGCGAGGAAACCCGCCTGCGCTATCGCTATCTGGATCTGCGGCGCGAGAAGATGCAGGCCAAGATCCGGCTGCGGGGGGCGGTGATCAACTCCATCCGACGCCGCATGGTGGAGCAGGGTTTCCAGGAGTTCCAGACGCCGATCCTGACGGCGAGCAGCCCCGAAGGTGCGCGTGACTATCTGGTGCCGAGCCGTCTCCACCCCGGCAGGTTTTACGCGCTGCCGCAGGCGCCGCAGATGTTCAAGCAACTGCTGATGATGGCGGGCTTCGATCGCTACTTCCAGATCGCGCCCTGTTTTCGGGATGAAGACAGCCGGGCTGACCGTTCGCCCGGCGAATTCTATCAGCTCGATCTGGAAATGAGTTTCGTCACCCAGGACGACGTCTTCGCTGCCTTAGAGCCGGTGCTGGGCGGCGTCTTCGAGGAATTTGCCGAGGGCGGCAGGCAGGTGACATCGGTACCCTTTCCGCGCATTCCTTTTCGCGAGTCCATGCTGAAGTACGGTTCGGACAAGCCGGATCTGCGCAATCCCATCGAGATTGTCGACGTGACCGATGCCTTCCGCGGTTCCGGCTTTGGTATTTTCGCAAAGGCCGTCGAAGGTGGCTCGGTGGTGCGGGCGATTCCGGCGCCCGGCGCCGGGGAGCGTCCGCGCAGCTTCTACGACAAGCTGAACGACTGGGCGCGCAGCGAGGGTGCGGCCGGACTTGGCTACATCATCTTTGCCCCCGACGGCACTGCCAAAGGCCCCATCGCCAAGAACCTGGATGCCGAGCGGACGGCGCAGATCAAGGAAGCCGCCGGCTTGAGCGATGGCGATGCGGTTTTCTTCTCCTGCGACAAGGCAGGCGCGGCGGCCAAGCTCGCCGGTCAGGTGCGCAACCGCCTGGGCGATGAGTTGGATATCTTGGAAAAGGGCGCTTTTCGCTTCTGTTGGATCGTCGACTATCCAATGTTCGAGCTGGACGAGGACAGCGGCAAGATCGAATTCAGCCACAATCCTTTTTCCATGCCGCAAGGCGGTATGGACGCTCTTGAGAGCCAGGATCCCTTGGACGTCCTGGCCTATCAGTACGACATCGTTTGTAACGGGGTCGAACTTTCCTCCGGTGCGATTCGGAATCATCTGCCGGAGATCATGTACAAGGCCTTTGCCATCGCCGGGTACAGTCAGAGCCAGGTTGACGCGGAATTCGCCGGCATGATCTCGGCGCTGAAATTCGGGGCACCGCCGCACGGCGGCTCGGCGCCCGGTATCGACCGGATCGTTATGCTTCTGGCAGACGAACCGAACATCCGCGAAGTGGTTGCCTTCCCGATGAACCAACGGGCCGAGGATCTGATGATGCAGGCCCCGGCTGCGGTCAGTGAGCGGCAGTTGGCCGAGCTGCATATCAAGCTGGACCTGCCGCCGGAATAGGGCGCGGTCCGGAGAGGCGGAGGCAGGGCATGGCCGGCCGGTTTCCCGTGGATGACGGTTTCTTCATGCCGGCGGAGTGGGCTGCGCACGATCGTTGCTGGATGGCCTGGCCTTGCCGTGCCGCCCTGTGGGGCGAGGGCCTGGAGCCGGCACGCCGGGCCTATGCGGCGGTGGCCAAAGCCATTGCGGGCTTCGAGCCGGTTACCATGCTGGCCAACGGTGAAGACCTGGCTGATGCAGCGGCGCTTTGCGGCGATCAGGTGGCATGCCGGGCCATGGCGCTCGATGATTCCTGGATGCGCGACATCGGGCCAAGCTTCGTCACTGACGGACGGGGCGGCCTGGCTGCGGTTGCCTGGGGCTTCAATGCCTGGGGCGAGAAGTTCCACCCCTACGACCAGGACGCCGCGGTGGCCAAGGCGCTGCTCGGAGATCTCGGCGTGCGGTGCTTTTCTGCGCCGTTGGTTCTGGAAGGGGGCTCGATCCATGTGGACGGAGAGGGCACTTTGCTGACCAGCGAGGAATGCCTTCTGGCGGCCAACCGGAATCCGGCTTTGGGCCGCGAAGAGATTGAAGAACTGCTGCGCCGCCACCTGGGGGTCAAGGCCTTCGTGTGGTTGGGCCAGGGCCTGCAGGATGACGATACCGATGGGCATGTCGACAACCTGGCGTGCTTCGTGCGCCCCGGCGTCGTCATGACCGTCGTCTGCGACGACCCGGCGGACCCCAACCATCCGGTGTTGCAGGACAATCTGATGCGTCTGAAGAAGGCCAGGGATGCCAGAGGACGGGAACTGGAAGTGGTCGAGTTGCCGCTGCCACGCGAAAGGCGCTACGTCGGCGATCAGCGCCTTGCGCTTTCCTATGCGAATTTCTACATCGCCAACGGCGGGATCGTGATGCCCTCATTCGGGGACGAGCAGGATGCTGCGGCTCGGGACATCGTTGCGGATGCATTTCCCGACCGCCGCGTGGTCCAGGTTCCGGCCAGCGATATTCTGGTCGGCGGCGGCGGTATCCACTGCATCACGCAGCAGCAACCACGACCTTAAGACGCATTGGGCAGCGGCCTTCGTTCCCGGTGCCGGAAGATTGCGCGCCGGCCCTCTGTGTCCGATTTCCAGCCGTATCGCGTTGTGATACTAGGTTCTTGATCCTGTATTGGTTGTAGATATCGGATAATTAAGCGTTTTCTGTTGTTTGCGGAAATACTCAGGCAAACATATTGACTACTCAAAGTAGAATAGTCATTTAGCCAAAAAATAGAATTAACGATTACTTCATTCCCCCAAACTATAGCCGAAGCAAGCCTGCCTCAGTTTCTCGGGACCCCCTGAGAGCTTTGGAAAGCGGGCGCAAATGTTTTGACTAGAAGGGATCTTGGGGATCATGGGAAATTGTCTAACTCAGCGTGCTGCTCTACCGGCCATTGCACTCGCCGTTGCATTGAGTGCAACCTATGCGGCAAAAGCCGAAGTCGGCGTGACCGATACCACCATTACCTTTGGCCAGTCGGCCGCACTGGACGGGCCGGCCGCGGCGCTCGGTAGCGGGATGCGCGAAGGCATTCTGGCAGCTTTCGCTGAAGCCAACAGCAACGGCGGCGTTGCTGGCCGCCAGCTTGAACTGAAAAGCTATGATGACGGTTACGAGCCGGAGCGGGCGATCAGCAACGTTCAGAATCTGATCAATCAGGACAAGGTTTTCGGGCTGATCGGCGCCGTTGGAACGCCGACCTCCAAAGCGACCCAGCCTATCGCGACCGAAAATGCGGTGCCCTTCGTTGGCCCGTTCACCGGCGCGGGCTTCCTGCGTGACGCGGCACTGAACAACGTGATCAACGTGCGCGGCACCTACGGCCAGGAGACCGAAGCCTGGATCAAGCATCTGACCGAGGACCTGGGCTACGACCGGATTGCCATTCTCTACCAGGATGACTCTTTCGGGCGTGTCGGTCTTGCCGGTGTTAACAAGGCGCTGGAAAAACGTGGCTTGAAGCTGGTCGCCGAGGGTACCTACAAGCGCAACACGACCGCGGTGAAGTCAGCGCTTTTGGCGATCCGTAAGGCAAAACCCCAGGCGGTTGTTATGGTCGGCGCCTATAAGCCGATTGCCCAGTTCATCAAGCTTGCCCGCAAGACCAAACTTGGTGCCACCTACGTCAATATCTCCTTCGTTGGTTCGAAGGCGCTGGCCAAGGAACTTGGCAAAGACGGCGAAGGTGTGGTGATCACCCAGGTGGTTCCCTTTCCCTGGGACGGCTCCATTCCGCTGGTTCAACGCTACCAGGCGGCCATGAAGGCGCACGATGCCGCGGCGGAGCCGGGCTTTGTATCGCTTGAAGGTTACATGGTCGGTCGTATCGCGATCATGGCGCTGGAGAAGGCCCAGGGCGACCTGACGCGTCAGTCGTTCCTGCAGGCCGTTGCCGATACCGGCAGCTTCGATCTCGGCGGCATCACGTTGAACTACGGCCCTGGCGACAACCAGGGCATGGACGAGGTGTTCCTCTCCATCATCCAGGCTGACGGTTCCTTCAAGGCGGTACAACGCCTTGGCGGGTCCAGCTAAGCAGAGGCGTGTGAGGGCATCCGCTTTGTGGGTGCCCTCACGCTCATCCGGCCCCCTGTGGGGCCTTGGGTTGATGGATTGGGGTAAGTTCGATGGGCGATCCGAAAAGCTCGGCGGCTGGGGAGAAGCGCAAGGCCGAGCATGGCGACAAGACGATCATGAGCGATAAAAAGCCCGGCCGGCTGCGCGCGTTGTTCCGTAAAGCCGGTATCCGGGCCCGACTGTTCTCCGCTTTCGGGGCGGTCAGTTTTTTGACGGTGGCGGCCAGCGCCATCGCACTACTGTCCTTCACCAATGTTGGACAGGTGTTTCATCAGGTTACCAACAGCAGCGTCCCAACGATGACGGAGGCACTGCGGCTGTCATCGGTCAGTGCGGCGCTGTCGGCTGAGGCACCGGTGCTCGTGTCGTCCAAGAACGAAACAGAGCAGGCAGAACACAACGCGTCCCTTGCCGAACTCAGTGCCGAGATGGACGCTATCCTGGAAGCCCTTCGGGCACGATCCGGCCAGTCCGATCAACTGACGACCATTGACGGGTTGACCGAAGAAGCGAGGTCCAATCTCGAACTGCTTGGTCAGTCGGTTGGCGAGATGCTCAAGGCGCGCGCTGCCCGCGAAACGAAAATAGAAGAGATTACCAGTTTGCACGCCGATATTCTGGCAACGACCGTGCCCTTCGTCGACGACCTGAATTTCGACCTGGTGATCCGGGCTGACGATGCGTCGCTCATTGGCGGGGACGCGGTGACCGAACTCTTCGACGAAGGGGTGACGTCTCTGCGTGCGGTATTGCAGATCGAAGCGCAGTCAAACCTCCTGAATGGCATCTTGCGCGATGCGGCCAATACCACCGACCGCAGCCGGCTCCAGCCGTTGAAGGAGCGATTTGATGCGGCGGTGGCGACCTTGGGAGAGAACCTTCAGCAGGTGCCCGAGGGTGAGCAGGCGGAAGCGCTTGGTTTCCTGGTCGGAAGCCTGATTTCCCTGGGGGCCGACGAGATCAATGTCTTTACGCTGCGCACTGAAGAGCTTTCCGCTGCGGAGCACGCCGACGATGTTCTGGTGACCAGCCGTGAACTGACCGGGGAGTTGGCCGAGGCGGTCGATAGGCTGGTCGATCTTGCCGATGCCGAACTGAGCGAAGGCACGGGATCTTCCGAAAAAGCCATCGCAAACGGCAAGCTCTGGCTGGCAGTGATCGCTGCGATCAGTTTGATTTTTTCTCTGGCGATCACCTGGCTCTACGTCGGCCGCAACCTGGTGGCGCGCCTGACGGAAGTGGTCGTGGCCATGCGTGAAATCGCAGGCGGAAATCTCAAGACGGAATTGGCGGTGACGGGCAGCGACGAAGTCGCCGAGATGGCAAAGACCCTGATGGTTTTCCGGGACGGCCTGGCCGAAGTGGAAACCGCCAATAGCAAGATCGAGGAGGAACGCGCCGCGGCAACCATGGAGCGGCAGTCCGCCATGATGTCCTTGGCGGATGGATTCGAGACCACGGTACTCGGGGTCGTTGAATCCGTCTCCAGCGCATCGGGCGAGGTGCAGACGTCCTCCAAGGGCATGGCTACGACCGCGGAGAATGCCAAAACCCAGGCCGATGCCGCGGCCGGTGCAGCCGAGCAAACCTCAACCAATGTGCAGACCGTGGCCAGTGCGGCAGAGGAGTTGTCCACGTCGATCCAGGAGATCGGCCGCCAGGTCAACCAGTCCTCGAAAATCGCCGCCCAGGCAGTCGACAAGGGGCAACGCACCAATAAGCAGGTCGAGGGTCTGGCCCAGGCGGCTCACAAGATCGGCGAAGTCGTGCAATTGATTACCGCCATTGCCGAGCAGACCAACCTGCTTGCGCTCAACGCCACAATCGAAGCGGCGCGGGCCGGCGATGCCGGCAAGGGCTTCGCGGTGGTGGCCAGTGAGGTAAAGCAGCTTGCCACACAAACGGCCAGTGCCACCGAGGATATTGCCGAACAGATCACCGGTATTCAGGGTGCCACCCGCGATTCCGTATCCGCCATCAAGGAGATCACGTCGACGATTGCTGAGATCGATCACATCGGGACCGCTATCGCCTCTGCGGTGGAAGAGCAGTCGGCGGCCACGAAGGAGATATCGCGCAACGTTCAAGAGGCTGCCTCTGGTGCGCAGAAAGCCGGCAGCAACATCTCCGGCGTTCATCAGGCAATTGGAGAAACAGGAAACTCGGCACAGCGTATGCTCTCTGCATCAAGCACTCTGGCGGAGCAGGCGGGCGAGTTGAAAACGCAAGTGTCTCAGTTTCTCGACAAAGTGCGCAGCGCGTGATTGCGAGGGTGGCCGGCGGTGAACCCCGTTCCCACCGGTCATAGCGCGCTCAGTCCTCGGCGACCGTCCAGATGCGGGCATGGTCCTGCGCGCGCTCCGGCTTGATCACCCGCACCCGCTCCTTCACGCCATCGTCGGTCATCTCCCGTTCGATTGCGAGAAGGGTGCCCAGTTTGTGGTCGCTCAGGCTTGCCGCGTCGTCGAGTTCGGCACGGGCCGCCGGCAGAGCGGCTGCCAGACTGGGGGCGCCGTAGCGGATAACCAGGTGTTGGGCGAGCTGCTCGACAGTTCTGAAGAAGCCGGCTTCATCAATCTCCGCAATCTCAACCAGGGTCGTGTGACCGAAGCTCTCGACACCGAGCCAGGCCGTTCTGAAAGCCAGCTGTTGCTTGCGATCAGCACTCTCCAGATCGGTATCGGCAAAGGCAAATGTTCCCGGAACGGCCCATTCGCCCGGCTGGCAGGCGGGGTTGAAGATTTCCAGGTCGGAGCGGTCCAGCTGTATGGCGCGGGGAAGATACATTCCCGGAGTTTACAGCAGTTGTTGCCCGTGTCGGGAGTCCTTAAACTTCTGCGGGCAGCAGGCGGGGTTTCTTGCTGCGATAGAGATCCTGGTCCGCCAGAAAGACCAGCGTATCGGGCTGGCTGCTTCGGTCGTAGATCGCTGTGCCGAAGCTGGCCGATACGGGGAGGTGGCCGTCGCGCCAGGGGGAGTGGAGTTTGTTGACCCGGCTTGAGAGTTTTTGGGCGAGAAACGCGCTTTCTTCCGGCGATGTGTGGGTCATGATCACGGCGAACTCGTCACCGCCGACACGCGCTACATAGTCACTCTCTCGTGTGCTGCTTTTCAGGGCCTGTGCAACTACGCGCAGCATCGCGTCACCTGCCTGGTGGCCATGACTATCGTTGACGGCCTTGAAGTGGTTGAGGTCGCAAAGCAGCAGCAGGCCGGTTTCGCCCATCCGCCTTGCCCGGGCCAGCGCCCGAGACAGTTCCGTCTCGAAGCCGCGGCGATTGAGCAGATTGGTGAGTTCGTCGGTAACCGACAGGGATTCCAGATAGCGGATGCGCGCGCGCTGCAGGGCCATCGATTGCTCGGCTTCAGCCGCAGAAGCAAGCAGGTCGTCCAGAAGGCCCAGAGCCGAAGGACAAAGCGTTTCCGGCGCTTCATGAGCCAGGCGGCGCAATCGGTCGGCAGCCGAGCATAGCTGCGGCAAGCTGTCGGGAGCGATCAGCTTGTCGATTTTTAGACCATCCAGAAGGCCCGGAATCATCGTCATGTCCACCCGGTCTACAACATTGTTCCCAAGCCTACGTTGCAATTCATGGGCCAAGACAAGAGTGTAGTATTTCAACAGCTTAGGCTGGTAGCCCGGAGCGAGACCGGCAGGATTTGCCGCCTTCCTGACCAGTATTGCCGTCGATTTCGATGAGCTGCCAGGCGATTTGGCAGGGACCAATGAGTTTTCGGAAAGCCTTGATGTTTAACAGAAATGCAAGCACTTACACCTATTGACGAGGGTTGTTCGCAGGTGCGGACCCGGCTGCTAGGAAACCGACCATGTATCGTTATCGCTTGATTGTTCTGGCGGCCCTTGCCGGCATTTGGACCTCACCGGCATCGGCCGCAGGCGCCGGTCCTGCTGTCGATCTGGTGCCGCACTCTGCGACCTATTATCTGACCTTGGGCGATGCGACCAGCGTCAGCCCCGTTGTTCAGGCTCAGGGGCGTTTTGAGTTTGAATGGGCTGATGCCTGTGACGGCTGGACCGTCGTGCAAAAATTCCGTGTCCAATTGCTCTATGAGGACGGCTTTCTGGCCAGCTTCGGTTGGAGCCTTTCGTCCTGGGAGTCGAAAGACGGCAAGCGATATCGCTTCTTCGTTCGCCGCTTCGATGGAGCGGGGGAAAGCGAGCGGGTACGCGGCGAAGCCCAACTGGGCGACGACGGCTCCGGGCGGGCGATCTTTACCGAACCTCAGGAACGGGAAGTGGCTTTGCCCGCCGGTACGCTTTTCCCGACCCAGCATACCATCGACGTTCTCGCGCGCGCCGGGGACGGCCAAACACCGCACTGGCGGCTGGTGTTCGACGGTTCGGGTGATGAAGGCCTGTTCGGCGTGTCGACCGCGCTGTCGCGCAACCTGCCGGCCGGCGCAGAGACGCAGATTGCCAGTCCGCTGCTTTCCCAAGTGCCGTCCTGGCGTCTCAATCTAGCTTTCTACGGGCCCGATGAATCAAAGGCGGAACCCGAACAGGAGCAGGGTTTACGGCTCTTTGCCAACGGTGTGGTCGATGAGATGCGCCTGGACTATGGCGACTTTGTGCTGAACGCCGACCTCAGCGCTGTGGAATCGATTGCCGCTCCGGCCTGTTGAGCCTGCGGCCTAGATCGGATCATGTTTTGACGGAACCACTTCGTGGTTGCGCCAAAACATGATCCGATCGCCATCAAACAGTTAGAGCAGATTCACCCGGTCGATGGATCGCCTCCGGCGATTCCATCCGACCAGGATCTGCTCTAGTTTTTCTTGAGTAGCGGTCGGTCAGCGCTGCCTGTTTCATCCGCGGACGGCCGGCGCTCAACCGGCCGGGCGCCGAGGGCACGCCCTTTGACGATCGATTCGTTACCCAGCTTGCTGCGGACCTGATCCATCGCCATCTCTATTTTCACGCGCTTGTTGCGCTCGGGATCGAGCAGATCCGGAAGATCCGCCTCGTCGTCCGCTACCAGGTCGGCCGCGCCCACGCCGATCAGCCGGAAAGCCCGCCCGTCGGCTTCCTGGCGCAGCAGAGGTTCTGCGACACGATAGATTTCTTCCGCCATCTGCGTCGCCGCCGGCAGTCTTCGCGACCGGGAGATCAGCTTGAACTCGGCGGTCTTCAGCTTAAGTTGCACGCTGCCGCCGGCCAGGGAGGCGCGCTTCAGGCGCCGGGCGACCTTCTCGCAAAGCGGCCAGAGAGGCTCCAGCAGCCCCTTCGCCGTTGAGATATCGGTGTTGAATGTGGTTTCCGATGATATGCTCTTGGTCTTGCCCTGCGAAATGACGCTGCGGTCGTCCTCGGCTCTGGCAAAGTGATAGAGACGCTGCCCGATCCGGCCATAGCGGGCGACCAGTTCGGCTTTCTCGAAAGGCAACAGGTGACGGACCATCGAGATTCCGTCGCGGGCAAGGGTGGCGCGCAGCGACTTTCCCACGCCCCAGATGATGCTGACAGGCTGGCCCGCCAGGAAATCCCGTGCTTCGCCACGGCCGATAACCGCGAAGCCGCGGGGCTTATCCAGGTCGGAGGCAATCTTCGCCAGGAACTTGTTGAACGAGAGACCGATTGACGCGGTCAGCCCTATGTCGCTTTCGATGCTCCTCACCAAGCCTGCGAGGCTGCGGGCCGGCCAGCCGTGATGGAGCACCTCGGTTCCCGTCAGATCCAGGAAAGCCTCGTCGATGGAGATCGGTTCGACTAGCGGTGTCAGCGCGTTCATGCGCTCGCGTATTTCTTTGCCGATCGCACTGTACTTGGCCATGTCGGGGCGTACGACGACGGCATCCGGGCAGGCCTTGAGAGCCTTGAACATGGGCATGGCAGAGTGCACCCCGTACATGCGCGCGACATAACAGGCTGCGGAAACGACGCCGCGCCGGCCACCGCCGACGATAACCGGTTTATCGCTCAGTTCCGGGCGGTCGCGTTTTTCAACGCTGGCGTAGAAGGCATCGCAGTCGATATGGGCGATCGCCAGGCTATCGAGCTCGGGATGGCGGATCAGCCGTGGGCTCTGGCACTGCAAACAGCGGACCGGCTCGCTGGAGCCGGATGCCGGCCCGTCTTCGGAGGGGGGGCCTCCGAAGACCTCCAGGCAGTCTCGGCAGATGGCTGGCACGGCTCACACCAGCTCGCGGGTAGCGTCGGCAAGCTCGTCCGGGCGCCATAGTTGCGCGGCGCCGAAAACGCCGCTGGAATCGCCATGTGCCGCCTTCACCAGTTCTGTCGTCAGATGATCTGAGAAAACGAACTGCGGCAGGAGGCGCGGTACGTTCTGGTAGAGGCGCTCGATGTTCGAGACCCCGCCGCCGAGCACGATCACGTCCGGGTCGAGGATGTTGATCATCGGCGCCAGGGCCCGCGCAAGGCGCTCCTCATAGCGTTCCAGCGCCTGGATGGCCGTCTGTTCCCCGGCGGCGGCACGGCTGGCGATCTCTGCGGCCGTTGCCGTGATTCCGGTAGTGCCCTCATAGTCGCGGGCCAACCCCGGGCCCGACAGGAACGTCTCAATGCAACCCTGCTTGCCGCAATAGCAAGACGGTCCGGGCTGCTCGCCCGGCTGCGGCCAGGGCAGGGAGGTATGTCCCCACTCGCCGGCAATTGCATTCCTGCCGATGTGGGGCCGGCCATTGATTGCAATACCGCCGCCGACACCGGTACCGATAATAACGCCGAACACGACCCTCATGCCGGCCGCGGCGCCGTTGGTCGCCTCGGAAACAGTCAGGCAGTTGGCGTCATTTGTGATGCGTAGCGGGCGGCCGAGCTGTTTGGCCAGGTCACGGTCGAGAGGCTTTCCCAAAAGCCAAGTAGAATTGGAGTTTTTTACTAAACCGGTGGCTGCAGAAAAGGCGCCGGGAATACCGATCCCGACGCTGCAGCGCTCCTTGAGTTCGTTCTCGACATTGTGAATCAGGCCTGCAATCGCCCTGATGGTCGCGCCATAATCCTGTCGGGGCGTTGCAATGCGCTGGCGAACCAGTGTTTTGCCATTATCAGACAAGGCGACCGCTTCTATTTTCGTACCGCCGAGATCAACACCGATCTGCATGAGACCTTTTACCTATTTTGCCACTTGGTCGCCGGAGTCACAGAACGTAGTGTAACCAAAGCTTACCAAAAATTAACTTTATCGTTCTATCAATGCGCTGAGGTCGGCGGTTTGGCGTTGCGGGTTTGCAGCGCGGGTGAACCAGCCGTTGTCAAAGGACTTGTCGGTGCCGTCTATCTCACAGACAGTGCCTCCCTATCATAAGCGCCATCGGGCAGGGCAATAAACATGATGAATGGAACGAACACCGTTACAAGCGAAGGCATGGCAAAGACCGTGCTGATCGTGGAAGACAATGAGCTGAACATGAAGCTCTTCCACGATCTTCTTGAGGCGCATGGATACAATATTCTCCAGACCAAGGATGGAATGGAAGCTTTGCGCCTGGCGCGCGAACACCGGCCCGACCTTATCCTTATGGACATCCAGTTGCCGGAGGTTTCGGGCCTGGAAGTCACGAAGTGGATCAAAGAGGACGATAACCTCAAGGCCATTCCGGTTGTCGCGGTGACCGCCTTTGCGATGAAGGGCGATGAAGAAAAGATCCGCGAAGGGGGTTGTGAGGCCTATATCGCCAAGCCGATCTCTGTCGCCAATTTCCTGGAGACGGTTGAGCGGTTCCTGAGTTAGTCGCGGCGAGGCATAGCCGGCCATGACCGCCCGCATACTGGTCGTCGACGATATTCCAGCCAATGTGAAGTTGCTCGAGGTTAAACTCTCGGCAGAGTACTTCGACGTGCTGACCGCTTCCGACGGCCCTTCCGCCATAGAACTTGCCCGCAGCGAAGCGCCGGATCTCATCCTCAGCGATGTCATGATGCCCGGCATGGATGGCTTCGAGCTCTGCGAGCGCCTGAAGGCCGACCCGGCGACAAGCCATATTCCCCTGGTGATGATAACCGCCCTCAGCGACGTAGCCGACCGGGTACGCGGGCTGGAGGCCGGCGCCGACGACTTCCTCACCAAGCCGGTCAACGATATTGCGCTTTTTGCCCGTGTTCGCTCCCTGGCGCGCCTCAAGCTCATGATGGACGAGTTGAGAGTCCGCCAGGCCGCCAGCGGTAATGACGAGGTTCTGGCGGAAAATGACGTTGAGGTCGAGGACACGATCGTCGACGCCCGGATCCTGCTGGCCGATGCCAGCCAGACCCTGGCCGGCAAGGTTTCCGACTATCTGGCGGAAGACGGCCACCGTACCGACCACGTCAAGACCGTGGATGAGGCCTTGAGCGCAGCACAGGGCGCCGACTTCGATCTGCTGATCGTAAGCCTGCATCTTGGTCAGGAGGACGGCCTTCGGCTGTGCTCGCAATTCCGCTCCCAGGACGACACCCGTCACGTGCCGATCCTGCTGCTTCTCGACGAGGAGGATCTTCCCCGCCTGCCCAAGGGCCTGGAGATCGGGGTTACCGACTATGTGATCAAGCCAATCGACCGCAACGAGCTGCGGGCGCGCACACGCACCCAGATCCGCCGCCGGCGCTATCACGACAAACTCCGGGATATGCTGCGCAGCTCGGTCGCGCTGGCCTACACCGACACTCTTACCGGGGTCTACAACAGGCGCTATATGAGCGCTCACCTCGACCGCAAGATCGTTGAGATTGCCGAGACGGTGAAGCCGGTGTCGATCCTGATGTTCGATCTCGATCACTTCAAGAGCGTGAACGACACGCATGGCCATACTGCCGGCGACGAGGTGCTGCAGGAACTGGCCAATCGGGTGACCCGCGGCATCCGCGACCTTGACCTGCTGTGCCGCTACGGCGGTGAGGAGTTCGTCATCGTGATGCCGGATGCGGACGTCGATGTCGCGGTGAACGTGGCAGAGCGGGTCCGTAGTCTCGTCGCCGACCAACCCTTTGCGATCTCGGGCAGCGACACCAGCCTTGACGTGACGATATCGATCGGCGCGGCAACGACCCGGGACCCGATGGAGACGCCGGAGGCGCTGATTTCACGGGCCGACGAGGCGCTCTACGGTGCCAAGGAAGCGGGCCGGAACCGGGTTCGCTCGGCTGAGCTGGAACTGCGCTCGCAGCGTTCCATAGCCACCGGTTCCGCCGGCGGGGAGTAATCCGGCCGCCCTCGGACGGACAGGCACAGTCAGCAGGCCCCAGGTCCGCAACAGACCCCTGAAGACAACCCAAAAACAAAACGGCCGCCCGGGAAGGGCGGCCGCTTGAGCAATCCGGGATGAACCCGGACTATTTCATTTTGGATTCCTTGAAGACCACGTGCTTGCGCGCAACGGGGTCGTACTTCCGGAATTCCATCTTTTCAGTCATGGTGCGCGGGTTCTTCTTGGCCACATAAAAATAGCCGGTGTCCGCGGTACTCACCATCTTGATCAATTGCGTCGCTGGCTTGGCCATGTGCGCTATCCTTTACCTGAACTCATCGAGCGTGCGGCGAAAATACTGGCCTGTGGCTTCCTGTCAAGCCCGGCCGGGAGCCGATATCGGCTTTCCTACTGTATACGAATAAAATCCTAGAACTTCAGCCGCCCGAAGACCTCAGCAGGCCGACTTTTGCTTCTGCCGTATTGGGCACACCCTGAAGGGCGCGGGCAAAAAGACCCGGGTCGTGCAACAGCCGGGTCGCCACCTGGAGGTCGATTTCGGCTTCCTCCTCCCTGGTCGGGCAGTTGGCGCGCAGGGATTCGACGGCCTGATCGTCATTCGTGTCGATATCGCGCCGCCGCAGATCCCCAGCAAGGGGGAGGGCGCCGCTTCTGATCAGCGAGAGCACATCCTCCGCCGCCGTCACGTCGCCTGTGGTGCAGATATCGGGCAGAACGCCGCGGCGGTGCAGCGCATAGCCTGAGGGCGCATGGAAGCGGGCCCAGGTAAGGGTGAGCTCGCCCTGGTTCGGCAGCCGCAGGACCGTCTGCACGGTTCCCTTGCCAAAGGAACTGCTGCCGACCACGACCGCGCGCCCGGAATCCTGAAGCGCCGCGGCCACGATTTCTGAAGCCGATGCCGAGCCGCCGTCGATCAGCACCACCATGGGAATTCCCTTGGTCAGGTCCTCACGGCTGGCACTGAAGTACTGGTGGCTGTCGGGGTGGCGGCCATGGGTGGAGACAATACGGCCATCCGTAATGAAGAGCTTTGAGACCTCAACAGCCTGATCGAGCAGGCCGCCGGGGTTGCCGCGCAAATCGAGGATGAAGCCTTCCAGCTCGTCGCCGATCTCATTCTGAGCCTGCTTGATTTTCTGCTTCAGGCTGTCGGTGGTTCGCTGATTGAAGCCGGAAAGGCGGATGTGGGCAAGATTGCCCTCGCGGTGATAGCTGGCCGTCTGCGGGACGATATGGGCGCGCACGACAGCAACCGAGATGGGGGTTTTGCCGGCTTCGCGATCGATTTTCAGATTAACTTTGGTCCGTACCGGGCCGCGCAGGCGCCGCACGACTTCGCGTTGGGACAGACCCTCTACGCCGGCGCCGTCGATCGAGGTAATGACGTCATCATCAGTCAGGCCGGCTCTCTCGGCCGGCGTGTCTTCCATCACGGAAAGTACAAGCACGCCTTCTTCAATCAGGCGGATACGAATGCCGATGCCGCCGAAACCGTCGCGGCTGGCGCGATTCTCGCGCGCGGCTTCACGCCCCGCGTAGCGCGAAAAACTGTCGAGCTGGCTCAGAACGCCGTCGAAGACCGCTTCGTAGAGCTGCTCCGGTTCCGCAGAGTCCAGGTCGTTCGAGTGGTAGCGGCTGGCGCTGATGGTCGCCGCGGTCAGAGCGCCCCAGGCCTTGGCATCGTTGGGATCGGGCATGGGATAGCTGGCCATCGAGGTGCCGTCGACGCTGACCCGCAGGAGGTTGTCGTCCTGCTCGACGCCGATGGCCGGGTCGATGCTGGCGAGACTGCCCATTCCGGCAATGGCCAGCTGGGAGACGGAAACTTCCTCGATAAAGATGTCCGAGACGTCCTGATAGCCGATGCTGAACAAGCGCTCGGCGCGCGCCTCATCATAGCCGAGGGGCGGAGCGCTGTCCTGCGAGGCACAGGCAACCATAAGAAAAGCAAGGCAAAGCGGACCGGCGCGGCGCAGCAGGCCGCGAAAATCCAGAACCTTAATTTCTACCGTCTTGTAGAACCCTAACCTCATTGCCACCCTTAGGAACCCCCGTTATGCCCCTTGGACCAAACAATAAACGAAGTCGTTAACCTTGCGCAAAGCACAAATTCAACAGTCATGAATGAAATCAAATCAGATTTCTCTGACAGTAAGCGCCGAGCAGGGTCAAAGATTCGTTAACATCCAAGTAATAATCCTCTACCGAACCTTTCGCCCTCTGGGTGTTTTCGGCCCAACGCCGGCGCCCCGCCTGCTGTTTCCGGTACTTTTTGACCGTTTGGGTTTGCCTTTGTCTTTGTTGGTTTTGGTCGATTTCCTGGTCTTACGCTGAGTTTGTGGCATTTTTCGGACCGTGTTCCGGTCCCGATCGCCGGAGGCGCCCGGTCTACTGCTTGAGCGTGTATTGCCGTCGCCTTTGCTGCTTTTGGTCTCGCCGTTATTTGTTTCGATCAAGGAGAGGATCAGCCCACCGGTCACCGGTTCAGCCTCCAGCAAGCGAACGCTTACCCGGTCGCCCAGCCGATAGACCCGGCCCCAGCGCTGGCCCTCAAGACTATGGCGCGATTCGACATGGTGGTAGAAATCGTCGGGCAGGGTGCTGATCGGGATCAGCCCGTCGGCGCCGTTGTCGTCCAGCGTCACGAAGAGCCCGAAGCGGGTCACGCCGTTGACCCGCCCTGAGAATTCGTCGCCAACCCGGTCTTTCAGGTATGCCGCGGTGAAGCGGTCGACCGCGTCGCGTTCGGCGGCTGAAGCGGATCGCTCTGTGGTGCTGATGTGGGATGCGGTCTCATCGAACTGCCCTTCGGCATCCGCCGGCAGACCATCCTTTCCCAGCTTCAGGCCGCTGATCAGGGCGCGATGGACCATCAGGTCGGCATAGCGCCGGATCGGCGAGGTGAAGTGGGCGTAGTGGGTGAGGGCGAGGCCGAAGTGGCCGATGTTCTCCGGGCTGTAGATCGCCTGGCTCTGGCACCGCAGGACAAGATCGTTGACCAGGCCGGCTTCCGGTTTGCCGGCGGCCTTGGTAAGGAGCTGCGTCAACAGCCGGGGCCGCACCACCTGCGATGCATTGAGACGCAGGCCCAGGCCCTCCAGCACCTCGGCCAGCGCCTTCAGACGGACTGGGTCCGGTTTGTCGTGGACCCGGTACATGCAGGGCCGGCCCAAGCGCTCCAGTTCCTTGGCGGCGGCTACATTGGCCGTGATCATGAATTCTTCGATCAGGCGGTGGCTGTCCAACCTCTCGCGGGCATCGATACCGACCACCTGACCGTCGTCCGACAAGCGGATCTTGCGCTCCGGCAGGTCCAGCTCAAGCGTTCCGCGTTTCTCCCGGCCGTTCAGCAATGCCTGATAGGCCCCGTAGAGCGCCGGCAGCACCGCCTCAAGTACCGTCTCGTTGCGGCCGTCGCCGGCTTCCACGGGGCGGCCGTCCCTGGCGGCCTGGACTTCTTCATAGGTCAGACGTGCGGCAGAGCGCATAAGGCCGCGAACGAAGCGCTGGCGCAGCAGCAGGCCGTCCCGGTCGATCCAGAGGTGCGCCGCCATGCAGGGACGATCCTCTTTCGGGTTCAGCGAACACCAGCCGTTGGAGAGAGCCGTCGGCAGCATCGGCAGCACCCTGTCAGGAAAGTAGACGGAGTTTCCACGCGCATGCGCAGAGCGGTCCAGGGCGCTGCCGGGCCGGACATAGTGGGCGACATCGGCGATCGCGACCAGCAGGTGCCAGCCCCCGGCATTCTTCGGGTCGTCATCGGGTTCGGCAAAGACCGCATCGTCGAAGTCGCGTGCATCCGCACCGTCAATTGTGACCAGCAGGAGGTCGCGCAGATCCTCCCGCTTGCCGAGCCCGACGGGACCTGCGGCTTCCGCTTCGGAGACGGCCTCTGCCGGAAACTCACTGATCAGACCGTGCTCGTGCAGGGTTATAAGGCTGAGGGCCTTGGGATCGTCGCCGCGCCCGAGGCGCTGGAGTACGCGGGCTGAGCGCAATCCAAGGCGCTGGCTGCGCCGGCGCTCGGGCAGGACTTCGGCCAGCACCAGCTCGCCCGGTTCCGCACCCGCCGCATTTTCCGTGGTGACGATAAAGTCGCTCTTGGCCCGCTTGTCGGTCGGGCGCAGCCGTCCGCCCTCGCTACCCAGTTCATAGATGCCCAGCACCCGGCGTTGCGGGCGGTCGAGTTTGCGGATGACCTGCGCTTCGTAGCTTCCGTCACCGGTCTTTTTCAAACGGGCGAGAACCCGTTCGCCGACGGCCAGTGCCGAGCGGCTGCTGCGCTCAGGCGCCAGGTAGATGGTCGGCGGCGGCCGGTCTTCCTCCCAAACCGTGGGCCGTGCCAGCATTTCACCGTCTTCGTCGAGCCCGGATACTTCGACGACCAGCACATTCGGCAGATGGCCGGGCGGCGCCAGACGGCGTTGCGGCTGTTTGGCCAGAAGGCCTTCGCGTTCGAGGTCTTTCAGAAGCGCTTTCAGGCGAATGCGGTCGCTGCCTTTGATACGAAAGGCGCGGGCGATTTCACGTTTGCCGACGGGTTCCGCGCTTTCATTGATGAAGGCGAGAACCTGCTCTTTGGTCGGGAACGATGTCGAGCGTGCCTTGCCGGCGGGGCCCTTGCTGCGCGGCAAGGTCAGTCGGCGGCCGTCGGGCTGACGGCTTTCTTCTTCGCTGCCGCTTTCTTGGTCGTTTTCTTTGCCGCCTTCTTCGCTGGTTTTTTTGCGGCCTTCTTTTTCGCGGCTGGTTTTTTCTTAGCAACCTTCTTCTTCGCGGCCGCCGGCTTTTTGCCGGCCTTCTGCGCCTTCTTTTCGGCCTGAGCAACCAACAGCGGCAGGGCCTGCTCCAGGGTCACGGTCTCCGGATCGATGTCGGACGGGATCGAGGCGTAGAGCTTCAGATGCTTTACGTAGGGGCCGAAGCGGCCCTTGCCCTGGGTGACGGGTTTGCCGTCATCGGGGTGATCGCCCAGCGGGCGTCCCGCCGCTGCGCCGCGCTTCGGTGCCTCGGCGATAAGCGTGACCGCCCGGTTAAGCCCGATCGTCAGAACGTCGTCGCCCTCGGTCAGGGAACGATAGGTCGAGCCATGTTTCACATAGGGCCCGTACCGTCCGATGCCGGCGGTGATTACCTTGCCGTCTTCCGGATGAGTTCCGACTTCACGGGGCAGGGCGAGCAACGCCAGGGCCTTTGCCAGATCGACATCTGCGGGCGACAGGCCTTTGGGCAGGGATGCGCGCTTGGGCTTGGTATCACCGTCGGGTTCACCAACCTGAAGATAAACCCCAAAGGGCCCCTTGCGCATGGTGATCGCCTGGCCGTCTTGCGGATCGTCGCCCAGCACCTTGGGGCTGGTGAGATCGACGCCATCGATTTCTTCGTCGTCGCCCGGTACCGCCAACGGACGGGTGAAGCGGCAGTCCGGATAATTCGAGCAGCCGATAAAGCCACCGTTGCGGCCAAGCCGAAGCCCGAGGCGGCCTTCCTTGCAGGAGGGGCAGACACGTGGATTCTTTTCCGGGTTCTCCGGATCGGCCGGGAAGAAGTGCGGGCCGAGGTCTTCGTCCAGGGCGTCGATCACCTGGGTGATCGAAAGGCCGCTGGCGCCCTCGACGGCCGTGCTGAAGGCCGACCAGAAGTCCCGCAGGACCAAACGCCAGTCGATCCGCCCGCCGGAGATGTCGTCGAGTTTCTCCTCCATCTCGGCGGTGAAGTTATACTGAACGTAGCGCTCGAAAAAGCTGGACAGGAAAGCGACGACCAGTCGTCCGCGGTCTTCCGGCGTGAAACGGCGTTTCTCCAGGCGCACATAGTTGCGGTCCTGAAGCACCTGCAGGATGGAGGCATAGGTGGAGGGGCGGCCGATGCCGAGCTCCTCCATTTTCTTCACCAAGCTGGCCTCGGTATAACGCGGCGGCGGCTGGGTGAAGTGCTGTTCCGGCAGAACCTCGCGCCGGCTGACGGCATCCCCCTCGCTGAGTTTCGGCAGGCGGCGGTCGCCCGGCTTGTCGTCATCGCCGTTGCCATCGGCGGGCTTGTCGTCCCTGCTTTCCTGATAGAGCGTCAGAAAGCCATCGAAGGTGACGATGGATCCGGTGGCACGCAGCTGCGCGACACCTTTGTCGACGTCGATGTCGACAGCAACCTGATCCAGCTCGGCGCTTGCCATCTGGCTGGCGACCGTGCGGTTCCAGATCAGCTGGTAGAGTTTGCGGCCGTCGTCGTCGAGATAAGAGGCCATCTCTTTCGGGCGACGGAAAAGATCGGTCGGTCGGATCGCTTCGTGGGCTTCCTGTGCGTTCTTCTGCTTCGACTTGTACTGCCGCGGCGCCGCCGGCAGATAAGGATCGCCGTAGTCTGCCGAGATCAGCGAGCGGGTGCCGTCCAGAGCCTCCTGGGCCATGGTGACACCGTCGGTACGCATATAAGTGATGAGGCCGACGGTTTCGCCGCCAAGATCGATGCCCTCGTAAAGCCGCTGCGCGACGCGCATGGTTCGGGTGGTGCCGAAACCGAGTTTGCGCGAGGCTTCCTGCTGCAGGGTCGACGTGGTGAAGGGCGGGTAGGGGTTGCGCTTGCTTTGCTTGCGCTCGACCGAGGTCACGGAAAAGCTGGTGGCGGCCTCAAGCTTCTGGGCCGCCGCCTTTGCCGTGCCTTCGTCGGGCAGACCGAACTTATCGAGTTTTTCGCCGCCGAGCTGATTCAGGCGCGCTGTGAAAGGATTGCCTTCCACATTCGCCATGTTGACATCGATGGACCAGTATTCCCGCGCCTTGAAGATCTCGATCTCGGCTTCGCGCTCCGATATCAGGCGAAGAGCCACGGACTGGACGCGGCCGGCCGAACGGCTGCCCGGCAGCTTGCGCCAGAGCACGGGCGAAAGGGTGAAGCCCACGAGATAGTCCAGCGCGCGGCGCGCCATGTAGGCGTCGATCAGTTCCTGGTTGAGGCTGCGGGGATGCTCGAAGGCCTCAAGGATCGCCTTTTTGGTGATCTCATTGAAGACCACACGTTCGACGCCCACACCATCAAGAACGTTGCGGCGTTTCAATTCGTCCACAATGTGCCAGGAGATGGCCTCGCCTTCGCGATCCGGATCGGTGGCGAGATAGAGGTGTTTGGCGTTTTTCACCGCATCGGCGATTTCACCGATACGCTTTTCGCCTCGCTCGTCCACCTGCCAGATCATCGAGAAGTCGTCGTCGGGCCGCACCGAACCATCTTTGGCCGGCAGATCGCGGACATGCCCGTAGCTGGCGAGGACGTAAAAGTCTTTGCCCAGGTACTTGTTGATGGTTTTCGCCTTGGCGGGCGATTCGACTACGACAACGTTCATATGGCTGGATAATTCGGACAGTTCTTTACGATCTTCCTAACGTGGGTCCGGCGCGGTGGATATGCCACCAAGGTGTCACGCGGCGCCGACCGGTGAATAAGGCCCGTCGTCATAATGGGTCCGCGGGTGCTTTGTAAAGCCGCGCAACACGGTTTCCCGGATGACGCTCGATCCTTCCAGCCAGTTCCAGGTCCAGCAGCGCGTTGTGAACGGCGGCAATCGGCAGGCCGGAGCGACGGACCAATTCGTCCACCATCAAAGGTTCGGCGCTGAGCAGATCTTCAAGATTATGGTGTTCGCGCTCGCTGCCCGGTTGCGCTGGGGCCGGGGCGTCGTCCAAGGTCGGCTCCGGCGTTGCAAGCTGTTGTCGCCGGAATCTGCCGAGGTCTTCCAGGACCTGGCTGGCGGACTCGACCAAGGTAGCCCCTTCACGGATGAGATGGTTACAACCGGATGCGCGCGGGTCGAGGGGCGAGCCGGGAACGGCGAAAACGTCACGTCCCTGTTCCGCGGCGAAGCGGGCGGTGATGAGCGAACCGGACCGACGCGCCGCTTCGACGATGACCACCCCGAGGCAAAGACCGGAGATAAGCCGGTTGCGACGCGGGAAGTGCCGCGCCTGCGGCGTGATGCCGAGCGGGATCTCTGAGATAACGGCGCCTGCCTGCTGCAGATTCTTATGAAGCTCTTTGTTCTCCGGTGGATAGACGATATCGACGCCGCCGGCCAGGACCGCGATGCTGGGGCGGGGCAGGCAGCCGCGATGGGCGGCCGTGTCGATGCCGCGGGCCATGCCGGAAGCCACAACGAAGCCGGCCTCTGAGATTTCGCGGGCGAGGCCTTCGGCAAACCGGCGACCGTTCGCCGAGGCATTGCGCGCGCCAACGATGCCGACGCTTGGCAAAGTCAATGCCGTCGGATCACCGAGAACGGCCAACAACGGCGGGGCATCCTCCAGATCCCTCAGCAGGGGCGGGTAACCGGGCTCCGGCAGGGCAAGCAATTGCACCCCCGCCTTCCGCGATGCCGCCAGTTCCGATTCAGCCACTTCTTTTGTACAGACGCGAATCCGTCGTTTGGCCCCGCCCCGACCGGCCAGACTGGGCAGCGCCTCAAGCGCGGCGGCGGGTGTTCGAAAGCGCTGCAGGAGCTGCTTGAAGACGATGGGCCCGACATTCTCGGACCGAATAAGCCGCAGCCAGTCGAGGCGTTCCGCATCGCCCAAAGGTTTAGCGTGTTGTGTCTGCATCGCGCTAAAATCGTCACGCGTGGCGGAAAAGGTCAAGGTTTTCCGCTTGTGCGCACGGCAGCTCGCGGTTGCTGATTACTCCGTCTTGCTGCCGATCCGGGGTTCTTCGCCTTTGAGAAGGCGACGGATGTTGGGGTGGTGCCGCCACCAGACGAGGAGAGCGACGGCGCCCGTCAGCTGAACCATTTGCAGATCGGCCAGCAGGAACCAGCCGAGGAGCGGCGCTGCGGCCACCGACGTCAATGACGCGAGCGAAGAGGTGCGCAACAGCAGCGCGACCAGCAGCCAAAGGCCGCAGCAAAGGGCGCCCAGCGGGAACGAGAGGGCGAGGAAGACCCCCAGGGTCGTGGCGACCCCTTTGCCACCTTTGAAGCCGAGCCAGACCGGAAAGAGGTGACCGACCACCGCACCGAACGCTGCGGTCAACGCCATATCCGGGCCCCAAAGTTGGGCGATGAACACGGCTGCCGCCCCTTTGCCGGCGTCGAGCAGAAGGGTGGCGGCAGCCAGGCCTTTGCGTCCCGTGCGCAGCACATTGGTGGCGCCGATGTTGCCGGAGCCAATGTTGCGTACATCGCCGAGCCCGGCCAGCCGCGTGAGGATCAGACCAAACGGCAGAGCGCCGAGGAGGTAACCGCCGGCCAGAGCCGCTGCCAGATAAGGCCAGGCGAATTCCCAGGATATCGGATCAGGCATCGCGGGATGCTTTCCTAGATCGGATCATGTTTTGTCGAAACCACTTTGTGGCTTCGACAAAACATGTGAATCCGATCGACATCAAACAATTAGAGCGGATTCACCTAGTCGATGGATCGCCTCTGGCGATTCCATCCGACCAGGATCTGCTCTAGGCGGCATCGAAGAGGGTGCGCCCGTCGACCACCGTGCGCCGCACGCGCCCTTGAACCGGCATACCTTCGAAGGGTGTATTTTTGGATTTGCTTTCAAAGGTTTCTGGGTCGATTCTTCCGGCACGGTTGAGGTCGAAAATGAGTAGGTCGGCCGGTCCTCCCTTGATCAATTGCCCGCCTTCCAGGCCGAGGATTGCTGCCGGCTTGGCCGTGAGGCGGGCGAGCAGATCGAGCAGTTCTATTTTTTCCGAATGATAGAGTTGCAGTGACAAGGGCAGCAGGGTTTCCAAGCCAACGATGCCGGGCTCGGCGATCGCGAAGGGAACCCGTTTGGATTCCTGGTCGTGCGGACTGTGGTCGCTGGCGATGGCGTCGATCGTACCATCGATCAGTCCCTCGACCACGGCGCAACGATCATCCTCGCTGCGCAGGGGCGGCGAGACTTTGGCGAAGGTCCGGTAGTCGGCGACCGCGAGCTCGTTGAGGATGAGATAGTGCGGGGCGGTGTCGCAGGTCACATCCAGGCCGCGGGCTTTGGCCGAGCGGATGGCGTCGACCGCGGCAGCGGTTGAGACATGCGCCACGTGGTAGCGGCCGCCGGTCAATTCGACCAGACGCAGGTCCCGTTCGATCATCATGACCTCGGCCACCCAGGGAATGCTCGGCAGGCTCAGCCGGGTGGCCATCTCGCCGCTGTTCATGGCGCCGCCCGCAAGGCTGGGCTCTTCCGGGTGTTGGACGATCAGGTGACCGAAGGTCTTTGCGTAGGAGAGGGCGCGGCGCATCACCTGGGCCGAGGCGATGGCCTTGGTGCCATCGGTGAAGGCGACGGCTCCGGACTCGCCCAGCAAGCCCAACTCGGTCAGCTCCTGGCCCGCGGTGCCCCTGGTGACGGCGGCATAGGTGTAAACCTTGACCCGTTTTTCCTCGCGGGCGCGGCGCGCGATGTATTCCACCCCGGCTACGTCATCGATAACCGGGTCGGTGTTGGGCAGGGCAACCATGGACGTCACACCGCCGGCAGCGGCGGCGCGGCCCGCGCTGTTCATGGTTTCCTTCTGCTCTTCACCAGGCTCGCGGATGTTGACGCGCATGTCGACGAGGCCGGGGGCAAGGCAGGCACCGGCACAATCCACTGTCTGGACGCCCGAAGGGACGCCTTCGGCAAAAAGCCCGGGGCCAAGGTCGCTGATGCGGCCATCCTCGGCCAGCAGGGCGCCGGGCGTGTCGAGGCCGGAGGCCGGGTCCAGCAGTCTGGCGTTGATGTAGGCGGTGCGGTGTTTTGCGGGCAGAGGCGTCATTGGCATGCTTGCTCCTGCATGAGGCGGGCTGCCATGAGGTTGCTGTTCAGGGTCTCAAGACAGGCCATGCGCACGGCAACCCCCATTTCCACCTGTTCGCGGATGACCGAACGGTTGATGTCGTCGGCGAGATCGCTGTCGATTTCGACCCCGCGGTTCATGGGGCCGGGATGCATGATCAGGGCGTTCGGCTTGGCGGCCTGTAGCTTATCCTGATTGAGCCCGAAGAAGTGATAGTACTCCCGCGTCGAGGGTACGTAGCTGCCCTGCATGCGCTCAGTCTGGAGCCGCAACATCATGACGATATCGCAACCTTTGAGGCCCTTGCGCATGTCGTGAAAGGTCTCCACGCCCATGCGCTCGACCTTGCCCGGCATCAGGGTCGGGGGGGCGATCAAGCGGACCCGGGCGCCGAGGGTGTTGAGCAGGTGAATGTTGGAGCGGGCGACCCGGCTGTGGGTTATGTCGCCGCAAATTGCGACCAGGAGGCCCTCCAAGGTGCCGAGGCGCCGCCGGATGGTCAGGGCGTCAAGCAACGCCTGCGTTGGATGTTCGTGGCTGCCGTCGCCGCCATTGATCACCGCGCAGTTGACCTTTTCAGCGAGCAATTGGACGGCCCCGGAATCCGGATGCCGGACCACCAGGACATCGGGGTGCATGGCGTTCAGGGTCATCGCCGTGTCGAGCAGGGTTTCCCCTTTCTTGATCGACGACCAAGCCACCGACATGTTGATAACATCGGCGCCCAGGCGCTTTGCGGCAAGCTCGAAGGATGTCCGGGTACGTGTTGAATTTTCGAAGAAAAGATTGATTACAGTCCGACCGACCAGCAGGTCTTTTTTCTTGTCGCTGCCGCGATTCAGATCGACGTAGCCGTCTGAAAGGTCAAGGAGGGAAATAATCTCTGGAGCCGTCAGCCCCTCTATCCCGAGGAGGTGCCGGTGCCGATAGCCGCCAGGGGCTGCCGTTCTTTGTGCCGAAGTCATTAAAGCGGTCTTATGGCATCCCCTTGTTTGTTGGGCAAGCCGCGGTGTTCAGGAGTTTGCGACAGGGTGTCCCTCCAGCCGTCAAATGACGCCTTTTCCACGCAGTCGGGCGCGCTCTTCGGGACCGATATCAAGCAGTTCCTCAAAGACGGAGTCGCTATCCTGTCCGGCGCGCGGGGGGGCGAATCGATAGTCCACGGGCGTTTCGGAGAACTTGATGGGATTGCCGATCAGATCGACCTCGGCTTTTGCGCTACCGGCATAGGGCATGGAGATCTTCATATCCCGGGCCAGAACCTGTGGGTCGGCAAAGACCTGATCCACTGTGTTGACCGGGCCAGAGGGGACGCCGAGTTCCGCGAGGCCCTCGACCCAGGCCTTCTGAGGCTTTTGCCGGGTGATGTCCGGCAAGAGGGCATAGAGCGCCTCACGATTGCGGACCCGGGAGGCGTTGGTCAGGAAGCGCTCGTCCTCGGCCAGTTCCGGACAGCCGGCAAAGGCGCAGAAGCGGGCGAACTGGGCATCGTTGCCCACGGCAATGATCACATGCCCGTCGGCACAGGGCATCACCTTATAAGGGACAATGTTGGGGTGCTCGTTGCCTTGGCGCTTGGGGACCTCTCCGGAGGTGAGGTAATTCGATCCCTCGTAGGAGAGCCAGGCGACCTGGGTATCCAGCAGACCGAGATCGATGTGCTGGCCAAGCCCGGTCATCCCGCGATGGTGCAGGGCGGCGAGGATTGCCGAACTGGCGTACATGCCGCACATGATGTCGGCGATGCCGATGCCGACCTTGACGGGTTCGCCGTCGGCCTCTCCGGTGAGGCTCATCATGCCCCCCATGCCCTGGGCCAGATAGTCATAGCCGGCCCGCGATGCATAGGGGCCGGTCTGACCGAAACCCGTAATCGAGCAGTAGATGAGGCCTGGGTTGGATGCTTTCAGGTCGTCATAGCCGAGGCCGTAGCGGGCCAGGTTCCCGACCTTGAAGTTCTCCACCAGGATGTCGCAAAAGCCGATCAGGCGTTTGGCCAGGGCCTGTCCCTCCGGCTTTGAGATGTCGATAGAGACTGATCGTTTGTTACGATTGGCCGAAAGGTAGTAGGCGCTTTCAGTGGTATCGCCGCCGTCCGGTCCCGGGACGAAGGGAGGGCCCCACTTGCGCGTATCGTCGCCCTGTCCTGGGCGTTCGATCTTGATGACGTCGGCGCCCAGATCGCCCAGCAGTTGGGTACAGGTGGGGCCGGCCAGAATGCGGGTCAGATCAAAAACCCGCAGTCCGGAAAGAGGTGCGGTCATGCGGCGAATGTCCTCGGCAGGCAGAATACGACAGCCTGTTTGTGACGTTCCGCTTGGCCAGGGTCAAGAAATGCCGTCGTTTTGTGCGGGGCGATCAGAGTTTGCGGCATGGCTGGCGATGGCGTCGAGGGCCCCTTGCAGGATATAGGCAGCCGCCATTTTATCGACGACTTCCGAACGGCGTTTGCGGGTCATATCGGCCTCGTCGATCAGAAAGCGCTGCACGGCCGCGGTGGAAAGCCGCTCGTCCCAGAATGCGATGGCCATGTGAAAGCCGGCCTTTTCCGAGAGGTTGCGGGCGAATTGACGGACCGACTGGCAGCGCGGCCCTTCGCTGCCGTCCATATTCACCGGCAGGCCGATGACCAGTCCGCCGACCCGGCGCTCGCTGCAGATCTCGGCTAAATGGGCGGCGTCCTGGGCGAATTTGGCCCGTCTTATGGTGTCCAGCGGCGAGGCAATCTTCAGGGCCGAGTCGGAGATCGCCAGGCCGAGGGTCTTGCTGCCGGGATCGATTCCCAGGAGCCGCTGGCCGCGGGCGAGCTTTTCTGGCAGATCGACAACTGCTGTTTCTATCATCATCAGGTTATAGGCAGGCTGGGAAGGCCCGGCAAGGCAGGCGAAATCCTGGCGGCGCGACCTTGCGGGGGAAGGGGGCGGGTGCTAGGTTCCGGCGGTTTTTCAACGCCCTGTACCCTTGTTTTGCCGCGCTGGCCAGTGCCGGTGGCTGATTGGGGGTGGGGCCTTCCGAAATGAGGGTGCTGGCCGATGTCGGTCGACAAAAATACCGTCGCGAAGATCGCGAGTTTGGCGCGCATTCGCCTTGATGAGGCTCAGGGCGAAGCCCTGGCCGGCGAGCTTTCCAACATTCTGGGCTGGATCGAGCAGCTCTCGGAACTGGATACCGAAGGTGTCGAGCCGATGACCTCGGTGGTTTCCATGACCCTGCCGCTGCGTGAGGATGCAGTCACCGACGGCGGTTACCCGGATAAGGTGACGGCCAATGCGCCGGAAGCCGCCCATGGTTTCTACGCGGTGCCGAAGGTGGTCGAGTGATGAGCGAACTGACCAACCTGACGATCGCAGGCGCCCGCGACCTGCTTGAAAAGGGCGAAACGTCGGCTCGGGAACTGACCGAGGCCCATGTTGCCGCGGTCGAAGCGGCGCGGCCGCTGAACGCGTTCATTACCGAGACGCCGGAAAAGGCGCTGGCGATGGCCGAAGCATCGGACAAGCGCCGGGCAGCCGGCGAGGCGGGCCTGCTGGAGGGCCTGCCGATCGGTATGAAGGACCTGTTCTGTACCGAAGGCGTGCTGACCACGGCGGGCTCCCACATTCTGGATGGCTTTCATCCGACCTATGAATCGACCGTTAGCGGCAACCTCTGGAATGCCGGGGCGGTGATGCTCGGCAAGACCAATCTGGACGAGTTCGCCATGGGTTCCTCCAACATGACAAGCTTCTATGGCGGGGTGGAGAATCCCTGGCGCCGGGCCGGGGATAATCGGCCGCTGGTGCCCGGCGGCTCCTCCGGCGGTTCGGCCTCTGCCGTGGCGGCGCGCTGTGCCCTGGGGGCGACGGGCACCGATACCGGCGGCTCGATCCGTCAGCCCGCGGCCTTCTGCGGCATCGTCGGGATGAAGCCGACCTATGGCCGCTGCTCGCGCTGGGGTGTCGTGGCCTTTGCCTCTTCGCTGGATCAGCCCGGGCCGATGGCGCGGACGGTTCAGGACACGGCGATCATGCTGCGGGCCATGGCGAGCTATGACCCGAAGGACTCGACCTCGGTGGATGCGCCGGTGCCGAATTATGAAGCCGCGATGACCGGTGACATCCGGGGCATGAAGATCGGTATTCCCAAGGAATATCGCCTCGACGGCATGCCCGACGAGATCGAAGCGCTTTGGCAGCAGGGCATCAAGTGGCTGGAGGAAGCCGGCGCCGAGACTGTCGAAATCTCCCTGCCGCACACCCACTACGCCTTGCCGACGTACTACATCATCGCGCCGGCGGAGGCGTCGTCCAACCTGGCGCGCTACGACGGCGTGCGTTACGGCCTGCGCGAGCCGGGCGAGAGCCTGGACGAGATGTACGAAGCGACCCGCGGCAAGGGCTTTGGTGCCGAGGTGAAGCGCCGGGTGCTGATCGGCACCTATGTGCTTTCCGCCGGATATTACGATGCCTACTACAACAAGGCGCGCCGTGTGCGCAGCCTGATCGCCCGGGATTTCGCCCAGGCCTATGAGAGCGTGGATGCCATCCTGACGCCGACCGCGCCGTCGCCTGCCTTCGGTCTTGGCGACAAGATGGATGACCCCATCGCCATGTATCTGAACGATGTCTTTACGGTGCCGGCTTCTCTCGCCGGGCTGCCGGGAATTTCGATCCCGGCCGGGCTGTCGAAGGACGGGCTGCCGCTGGGTCTGCAGGTCCTGGGCAAGGCCTTCGATGAGGAAACCCTGTTCAAGGTGGCCGGGGCGCTGGAAACGGCAGCGGGCTTCGATGCGCTGCCGGGCTTCCTGGCGGCTTAAGAGGCATGGCTGACGGGATGAAGTCGGGGAATCTTTTGATCCGGCAGGCCGCGACGGCCGACTTTGATCGGCTGCTGCCGCTCTTCGAGCGTTTCTACCGTGAGGAAGGTTTCGAGGCGGCGGTGCCCGGCGTGGCCGGGAACCTGCGCCAGATCCTGCAGCGGGAGGATACGGCGGCTTTTATTGCGTTGCTGGATGAGCGGGCGGTGGGCGCTGCGGCGACCAGTTCTTCCTTTGGTCTGGAGGTTGGCCTCTATGCGGAGTTGGAAGACCTCTTTGTCCACCCTGATTGGCGCGGGCGGGGCGTTGCCTCGATGCTGGTTGAGGCAGCGGCGGACTGGGCGAGGGCCAATGGATGTTCGGATATGGAAATCGTCCTGACGCCCCATGGCCAAGCCGATGACAAGCTGGCGCCCTGGTACAAAGCGCGGGGTTTCACCGACACCGGGCGGGTGATTTACGAACGGAGCCTCTAGGCTTCGAAGCGGAGAACGAATATGGCAGTGATTCAAGGCAAGACGGGTGAGTGGGAGATGGTGATCGGGCTGGAGGTCCATGCCCAGGTGATCAGCCACTCGAAGCTGTTTTCCGGCGCTTCGACGGCGTTCGGGGCGGAGCCCAACAGCCAGGTTTCCCTGGTCGACGCGGCCATGCCGGGTATGCTGCCGGTACTGAACAAGGTGGCGGTGGAACAGGCGGTGCGCACCGGCCTGGGGCTCAATGCCCAGATCAATCTGACCTCTGTGTTCGAGCGCAAGAATTACTTCTATGCTGACCTGCCACAGGGGTATCAGATTTCCCAGTACCTGCATCCCATCGTGGGTGAGGGAACCATCGTCCTGGATCTTGAGGACGGTGAGACGCGCGAAGTGGGCATCGAGCGCCTGCATCTGGAGCAGGACGCCGGCAAGTCGATCCATGACCAGCATCCGACGCAGTCCTACATCGATCTCAACCGCTCCGGTGTCACGCTGATGGAGATCGTCTCCAAGCCGGACATGCGCTCGGCGGAAGAAGCGGGGGCTTATCTGCGCAAGCTGCGCACGATCCTGCGCTATCTCGGTACCTGCGACGGCAATATGGACGAGGGTTCCATGCGTGCTGACGTGAATCTTTCCATGCGCCGGCCCGGTGAGCCCTTCGGCACGCGGACCGAAACCAAGAATGTGAACTCCATCCGCTTCGTGCAGCAGGCCATCGAGATGGAGGCGCGGCGTCAGGTCGAGGTGCTGGAAGAGGGCGGCGAGATCAGGCAGGAGACCCGGCTGTTTGACGGCATGACCGGCAAGTCGCGCTCCATGCGCTCCAAGGAAGAAGCGCATGACTATCGTTATTTCCCCGATCCTGATCTGCTGCCGCTGGAACTGGATGCGGCTTGGGTCGAGGAGATCAAGGGTGGCCTGCCCGAACTGCCCGACGCCAAGAAGGCGCGTTTTATCGAGACTCTTGGATTGTCAGCCTATGATGCCGGCGTGCTGGTGGCCGATCGTGACACGGCAGCCTTCTTCGAAACCGTGGCTGAGGCGCGCGACGCCAAGCTGGCGGCCAACTGGGTCATCGGCGACTACTTCGGTGCCTTGAACAAGAGCGGCGCCAACCTGGATACCGCACCGATCGATGGGGCGAAGCTGGGCGGCCTGCTGGATCTCATTGCCGACAGCACCATTTCCGGCCGGATCGCCAAGGAGGTTTTCGAAGAGATGTGGGAGAGCGGCCAGGACGCCGGTGCCATCGTCGAAGCCAAAGGCATGAAGCAGATTTCCGACAGTTCGGAGATCGAAAGCCTGGTCGAGGACATCATTGCCAACAACCCCAAGCAGGTCGAACAGTTCAAGGGCGGCAACGAAAAGATCCTGGGTTGGTTCGTCGGCCAGGTGATGAAAGCGACCCAGGGCAAAGCCAACCCCGGTATGGTCAACCAGGTTCTGCGCAGCAAGCTGGGTTAGGCTTTATCGCCTTCCAGGCGGCCGAGTTGGCAGAGGACGCTTTCAAGGTTCTCCGGGCTCAGGCGGTCGTAGTTGTTGACCCAGCGGTCGATGATCTTTTTCTCGTCGACTTTTTTCCATCCTGCGGCCGGTTGGCGTTCGGCGTTCACAACGACATCAAGCGCGATCCGGAACGCAGAGAAGAGCTGTGCCGGGATGCCGGATCTCTCGAACAGTTCCTGGCACGTCGAAGAGTTGGGTTTGGCGATGACGCGTTGCGCCTGGGCGGCCGGCACCCGGGCCAGCGTTGCGATGCAGATCTCGAAAATATCCAGCCTGCCGACGCAAAGCGACCTTATCAGTAGTGTCGATGTCAGCCCGCCGTTCAGAAAGAGTCTCATGGCCGCGGCTTCGATCTCATCGATCGAAGTTGTTGCTGACAATGACTGGATAAGCGCGCGCTCCTTGCCATGCCGGATCAGCCTGTCGACAAGAACCGTGGGGAAACCATGCCGGCCGATCAACCGGTCCCTCAAATCGCCGGAAACCATGGTGACGAGGCGTTCCTTTACCGTAATCGGCAAGGCTTGCCGCTCAACCATCAGCGTCTGGATCTCCGTTTCCTCTCCATAGCTGTCGATTACGTTGTGAAGGGACTCTCCGGAAATCGCCGCCCCTTCGTTGGAGAGCAGCGTGCCAACGACCTGCTTATCCCCGGTATCGATCAGGGCATCGGCGACAGTCTCGCTGACGGTTGACCGCCCGGCGACGGCGCGTTGTTTGGCGGTGTTGCCATTTTCGATGATCGAAAGAAGGTCTTCATCGGTCAGGACGATGGACGTCTTCAGGACGGGCACTGCGACCGCCTCTATATCGTCTGCCAGTATGCGGGCGATGTTGTGGGGCAGGAAAGGACAACCTTTGATGTGCTCCGCCAACGCCAGCCGCACCTCTACTTCCTCGTTGCGGGCCAGGCGCTCAAAGGTTTCAACCGCGGCAAGACGCTCATCCTCGCTCAGGTGGCCGGCGGCGAAAGCCCTGCCCACACGGTCAGCGGTTTCGACGGCCGGTTCCCCATAGGTTGGCGAGGTCAGTGCGTCAGAGAGCCTGGCAGCCGGTGCCGCGGGTCTCTCGTCTATCGCTGTCGAGAGTTGCATCATTGCAGCCTTGTATGATTACTCAAATATTTCCAAAAAATATAATCAAAATACTTATATCTGTCAATTTTTATTGATTTTGATTTAAATCTATATTGTATCTATTTTATCCTGTATTTGACGAAAATGCCCTGCATCCAAGCGACGCATCAAATCCATAGGTGCAGATTGAACATGAATGTGCTGCTTTGACCGCCACTTGACGCGAAGCGGCGGTGCGCAGCGCGACAGTCCGTTGGGCCGTTACAGGAGGGTGTCGGAGCTTGGGGGCGGGAAGAAGGCAGGTCGGAACCGGGAAGGGTCGATCAGGGCGCGCTGGCAAGCAGGGTCAGGTTTTCACCGACAGATGATTGCGCTTCAGATAGAGCGTCGTCTCGGTCTGGGCGGTTAGTTCGCTGGTAAAACCGGATGGCTCGCGCAGCCAGGCGCCACTGCCGTAGCGTTCGCGGCCGTCGGTAAGACGGCCTGAAGTCACGAAGATTTCCAGTCCTTGAGGTGCTGCGGCGGTGTTGATCAGTGTTGCCGGCAGACTCGCGCCGGGGGCGAGGCGCAACAGCATGATATCTTCAGGATAGGCGGCATCCTCATAGAGCGAGAGACGTTCCACGCCGGGGGCCGCGGCCTGCCAGTCGGCGCTTCTGGAGTGGACCACCACGTGGTCGCGGCCTTCGCCGGCGAACTGACACAGCTTCACGAAGAGGACGCAGCCATCCTTGGAAAAGGGCGCGTGGCGGAAGCCCTGGGGGTTCAGAAGGAAGGTACCGGCAGGATAGTTCCCATGCTCGTCGGAGAAGGTGCCCTCCAGCACCAGGATTTCCTCGCCCTGCGGATGGTCGTGAGAGTGAAAGTCTGAATCCGGATCGTAGCGCACGACGGAGGTGACCCTGCTGAATTCGCCGTCCAGCAGATCCAGGCGCTTGCGCCATACCGTCGGGCTCGGACTGGCCTGCCAGTCCATCATCGCCGTATCCATGGCTGCCGGGCGGCTGAAATCGGCATTCAGGCTATCGGGCATGCTTCTCTCCGTTGTCTCTCTATCTCTAGGTAGGTACAAAGCCGCGCTGCGGCAAGATCGATCTTCGCTCTTGCAATCGTTAATGCTTGACCGCATGTCTTGAACTTACTGCGGCAGGGGTGCCGCCGGCGGACCCTGAAGCGGGTACTGCTTCCTTATGGGGCAAGGGAGAAGGTCATGACTATCGAGCTCTATTCCTGGGCAACACCAAACGGACACAAAGTACACATCCTACTGGAAGAGCTGGGGCTCTCCTATAACGTACATGCGATCAACATCGGCGCCGGCGACCAATTCGACCCGGCGTTTCTGAAGATCAGCCCCAACAACAAGATGCCGGCCATCGTCGATCCGCAAGGGCCTGGCGGCCAGCCGATCTCTGTATTCGAGAGCGGTGCGATCCTGATCTATCTCGCCGAGAAACACGGGAAATTCCTTTCCGACGACCCGCGCGACCGCGTCGTTACCCTGCAGTGGCTGATGTGGCAGATGGGCGGCCTTGGGCCGATGCTGGGGCAGGCGCACCACTTTCGCGGCTATGCGCCAGAGCACATCGAATATGCCTACAACCGCTACACCAACGAGGCAAACCGCCTCTATGGCGTACTCGACAGGCGTCTCGGCGAGGCGCGCTTCCTGGGCGGCGACGCGTATTCGATAGCGGACATCGCGGCCTGGCCCTGGACCCGTTTTCCGGATCGGCAGGGTGTTGAGCGCAATGATTTTCCAAATTTTCAGCGTTGGTTCGATGAGATCGCCGAGCGCCCGGCGGTAAAACGCGGTGTCGAGGTTCTGGCCCAGCAGCGGACCGAGGGCTTCGATGCAAAAGCGAAAGAAATCCTCTTCGGCGCAACCCAGTACGCGAAGAGATAGTGTCGGTTGGTTGACCCCGGTCGGGCCCGATTGATGTGGAACATGGAGACATGATCGACGCGCTCTAAACTGACACGCGTTAATTCGCCAGCGGGGGGGCCTGATCATGCCTTCAGATCTGCCGGATCCCACCGGTATAGACGCCTACAAGCCCAGTGAAATCGCGCGGCGCATAGAGCGGGCCGGCGTGGGTAAAACACGCCTCTCCGTCGCGCAGCTGCTCACGCTCAGTATCCTGGCCGGCGTTTTTATCGGTATCGGTGGGGCTTTCTATACGCTCGTAATGACGGGGGTGGATGTCGGCTACGGACCGGCCCGCGTGCTGGGCGGTGTAGCCTTTTCACTGGGGTTGATCCTTGTGGTCGTGGGAGGCGCGGAGCTCTTCACCGGCGATGTTTTGATGGTGATGGCCTGGGTCGACCGGCGTATCACCCTTGCCGCCATGCTACGGGCATGGGGTGTCATATACCTGGGTAATTTCGTCGGCGCAGTTGCCCTGGCGCTGTTGATGTCGGCCTCAGGGTCATTGTCAGGGCCAAGCGGCATGCTTGCCGCCGAGATAGCAATGGCCAAGACGGGCTTGCCGCTGGACGAGGCGTTTTTTCGCGGTGTTCTCTGCAACGCGCTGGTTTGCCTGGCGGTCTGGCTGACTTTCGCGGCGCGGAGTGTTGCCGGGAAGGTTCTTGCCATCCTCTGGCCGATCACGGCCTTTGTGGCCCTCGGCTTTGAGCACTCGGTCGCCAATATGTATCTGATCCCGGCAGGAATGCTTGCAGGTGCTGACGCAGCGCTGGCCGGTTTCTGGCTGAACCTGTCGGCCGTTACGCTGGGCAACATTGTCGGCGGCGCGGGCGGCGTAGCCCTGACCTACTGGCTTGCCTATCGCCGAAAGGGGTGAATGAAGAAAAAACGCCGGGCAGAAGGTTCAGTTAGCGCTGGAAGTTTGAGAGCTGCGACCGGATATTGCCCCTGGGGCAGGTCTGGATGAAAAGCCGGAAGGCGGTCGTGGGCACCTCTATGGGGACTATTCAAATACAGGAGAACTGGGACGTGACCATCGACCTCTACACCTGGGGTACGCCGAACGGCAGGAAGATCTCAATCGCTCTGGAGGAGCTGGATCTGGCCTATAGCGCGCATTCGATCAACATCGGCAAAGACGAGCAGTTCGCGCCCGATTTCCTGAAGATCAGCCCCAACAATAAGATTCCCGCCATTGTGGATCCTGACGGGCCGGACGGTCAGTCAATCTCCCTGTTCGAGACCGGTGCTATCCTGCTTTACCTGGCCGAAAAGACCGGACGGTTGATGCCATCCGATCCGCGGGAGCGGCATACGACAATGCAATGGCTGATGTGGCAGATGGGTGGTTTCGGGCCGATGCTGGGCCAGGCCCATCACTTCCGCCGCTTCGCGCCAGAGCAGATTCCCTATGCGGTGGACCGCTACACGAATGAGACAAAGAGGCTCTATGGCGTTTTGGATCAGCGCCTCGGTGACGCAGAGTATCTGGCCGGCGATTACTCGGTCGCCGATATCGCCACCTATCCCTGGGCGGCGCGGCATGAGTGGCAGGGGGTTGCCCTGGAAGATTTCACCAATGTGAAGCGATGGTACGACGCCATCGGGGCGCGACCGGCCGTGGCCAGAGGAATGGCGGTTCCCGCATGAAGGTCATTACGGTGAACGTTTTGATCCTCTGAGTCAGGCGGAAGGGCGGCGGCCGCGGCGGCGGCCTCTTTGCCTGATGGCAATGAGCTCTGCCGGTGCTGTCTCGGCGCGCCCGATCATACGGGCCAGTTCGTCTTTGCAGCGCTGCAGGTTGATCAGCTCGCGGGAATCATCGCGATCGTAGACTTCAACACAGCTGAGCTTGATCTCGACCAGATCGATCAGCGTTTCGACGGAAGACTTAGACAAATTCATGATATGCCCCTGAATGATTCGATTAGCCTCAAAGGCATTTTTTAGGCAAATCGGTTAAGGGGACGTAAAGCCGGCAAAGAGTTTTCGAATTAAATCCAAAAAACTCTCCGATTTGGCTTTATGGAAGATTGGGCGGGTTGCTTTCCTGGCGCCGGAGCCGTTGCCACAACCTTGGGAAGGCGGTGCCAAGGCGGCCGTCGATGACGGCGAGACCGATGAAAATCAACGACATTCCGCCAAGAGCACCTGCCGTTACCGCCTCATTCAAGGCAACGGCGCCCAGGACGACGGCCGCTACCGGGATCAGGAAAGTAACGAGCAGCAGGTTGGTCGCCCCGGCACTGGCCAGGACCCGGAAGTAGATAATGTAAGCCACCGCGGTGCTGACGATGGACAGGGTTACAAGCGCCGCCCAGGTCTCGGCGCTGGGGTCGGCGGTCCAGGGCTTTTCGAGGACCAGCGCCACCGGAAGCAAGATAACGGTGGCGGCTGCGGTCATACAGGCGGCGGCGACCAGTGGCGTGAAACGTTTGAGACGGCGTCCAAAGATCCCGGCGAATGCATAAGACAGGGCCGCCCCCAGGACCGCGGCCTGGCCCCAGGATTCCGCCCCGAGCCCAGTCAGAGCGGAAGGGCCGACCAGGACAACCGCCCCGAGGAACCCGACTGAAACACCAAGGGCACCGCGCAGGGTCATGCGCTCGTCGCGGGTGAGCAGATGGGCGAGGACAAAGGCGAAGAGCGGCGTTGTTGCATTCAGGATCGAAGCCAGCCCGCTGTCTATATGGGTCTGACCCCACATGATCAGGGAAAAGGGCAGGGCGTTGTTGATCAGCCCCATGCAGACCAGGGGTGCCCAGTCCGTCAGGGTCGATGGCATCTGCTCCCCCCTTAGGGCGGCGATGGCCAGCAGAGCTGTGGCTGCCAGACCGACGCGGGCACAGGCCAGGGTTGCCGGGCCGAGATCGCGCAGGCAGATCTCGGTCAGGAAGAAAGATATCCCCCAAACCAGCGCCAAAAGTATGATCAGGAGCCAGTTGCCTGATGTTATGTGAGGGGCCTGCATTCTATGTCTCCGTCAGTGGCGGGCCGGAGCATAGACGTATTGCGGGTGGGCTATATCCGCTTCTTGCTGCTGCTTGTTGGTTCTTGTGGATGAAAGCAGATACTCAGTCCAACTGCCGGGCCGCGACCGCCAGACCGGCAAAGGCGGCGTCTGGCCTGGTAATCAGCCAGGTGGGGATCTGAGAGAGATAGCTGCTCAGGCGTCCCTTGTTCTCGAAGCAGTCGCGAAAGCGAGAAGCTTCCAGGAACTCGGGAAATCTGGGCAGGATCCCGCCGCCGAGATAGACACCACCCTGCGCGCCGTAGCTGAGAGCCATGTTACCGGCAAAGGAGCCAAGGAAGCTGCAGAAGTTTTCCAGCGCTCTGTGGCAAAGGGCATCCGATCCGTCGAGGCCGTGGCGGGTGATTTCAGCCGCGCTGATCGGCTCTGCCTGTAGGCCTTCAAGGCGCCCTAAAGCCGTGTGGATGTTGACCAGACCGGGACCGGAAAGCACGCGTTCCGCCGAGACGTGGGTAAAGCGGTCGCGCAGGATTGCAACCAGGTCCGATTCCAGCTTGTTCGTCGTCGGCACGGTCGTGTGCCCGCCTTCGCCGACCAGCACGAAACCTTGAGAGGGCGTTGGAATCAAGGCGGCAACCCCCAGGCCGGATCCGGGGCCAACCACCGCCAGGGTGCCGCGGCTCGTTCTCAGGTCAGGTCCGATGCGTCGCCTGTCTTGTTCGGTGAGCTGATCGAGACCAAGCGCCAGTGCGGCGTAGTCGTTCATCAACTGGACATTGGTGAAACCGAAGCGCCGGGTCAGGTCTTCCCTGCGGGTTTCCCATCCAGTATTCGTCATGAAGGCACAATCAGGACTTACAGGCCCGGCAAAGGCGAGAACCGCCGAAGGTGGTGTTTTTTGGATACCGAACTGATCCAGTGCTGTCGTCAAGGCATCATAAGCCGACCCGTGGTCGGCCACGTTCAAACGCAATACATCGCCAATACGGTTGCCTTCCAATAACGCAAAGCGCGCATTGGTGCCGCCGATGTCGGCCAAGATCGCCGGGACTTCATCCTTCGGATCACTCAACGGGCCCGGCCCCCCCGTTTGAGCGCTTGCAGGAAGTTCTCTCGCCAAGTGGTGACATCGTTCACGGCAACGGCTTGATACATCGATTGCCAACGATCCTGTCTCGCCTTTAGCGGCATCGTGAGGGCTTCCTGAAGTCTTTCGGCAACACCCTCCGTATCATAGGGGTTCACAATCAAGGCGCCATCCAGCTCACGCGCCGCGCCGGCGAAGCGCGAGAGTACGAGAACCCCCGGATCCTCTGACGACTGTGCGGCAACGAACTCTTTGGCCACCAGGTTCATCCCGTCCCGAAAGGGGGTGACCAGACCAACCTTGCTGACCCGATGGAAGCCGGCCAGGACACGGCGGCTGAAGCTCTTGTTCAGATACCGGATTGGCCCCCAGTCATACTCGGCGAAGGTGCCGTTCACGCGACCGGCAGTCGCTTCCAGTTCATGCCTGATATCGACATAGTCGGATACATCGCCGCGCGACGGCGGTGTGATCTGCAGGAACACGACGTTGCCCCTGTTATCCGGGTAGGTGGTCAAGAGATGTTCGAAAGCCTCTACCCGATTGATCAGGCCCTTTGAATAGTCGAGGCGATCGACGCCGATGATCAGGTCCCGGTTGTTGAGGCTTTTTTGCAGGCGCTCGACCTGCTTCGACCCTTCGCTCTCGGTTGCCATTTTTGCGAAGACCTCGGTATCGACGCCAATGGGGAATGTTTTTGCGCGTAGGACCCTGCCAAAAGCTTTGATGATACCGTTTTTGCCGACCTCGCCACCTGCCTCCCGGCGTATGTAGTCCTGGAAACACCACAAGTCTTCATCGGTCTGGAAGCCAAGAAGATCGAAAGCGCAGAGAGCCTTTACGATCTCGCTGTGCATCGGCAAGGCAGCCAGAATAGGGAGAGCCGGCCAGGGTATGTGAAGGAAAAACCCTAACTTCTGTTTGCAGCCGGCGCTGCGCAGATTTTCTGCGAGGAGCGTAAAGTGATAGTCGTGCACCCAAATCGTGTCCGTGTCCCGCAGGAGCGGCTGCAGTCGATGGGCGAAATGTGCATTGACCCGCTGGTATCCAGCCCATGTCTTCCGGCTAAACTCAGCCAGATCGAGACGATAGTGGAAGAGCGGCCAAAGCGTGGAGTTGGCAAAACCTTTGTAATAGTCGTCGTAGTCCCGCTGGTTGAGATCGATGGTCGCATAGGTGATGTTTCCGACTTCGGCCATGCTCGGGGTTTCGTAGTCGCTGGCGAGAACTTTGCCGCTCCAGCCGAACCAGACACCGCCGCGTTCTTGCAGGGCAGCCCGAAGCGCAACGGCCAATCCGCCCTCTGATGCGGGTCTGGATGACTTTGCAGCGCCGACGCGGTTTGAAACGACGACAAGGCGGCTCAATAGGCTTCCTCCCAGGACTTGGAGAGGCGCATGGCGGAGCTGATCAGTCCGACCATGGAGTATGTCTGCGGGAAGTTCCCCCAGAGCTCGCCGTTGTTGGGGGAGAGGTCTTCCGAGAGCAGGCCCATAGGATTGCGTGCTGCGAGCATGGCTTCGAAGAGGTCGCGGGCTTCCTGCGTACGCCCGACCGCGGCAAGGGCATCGATGTACCAGAAGGTGCAGACATTGAAGGTGACCTCAGGTGAGCCAAAGTCGTCGGGTGCTGCGTAGCGGAGTATGAAGCGGCCGTGTTTCAACTGCTTCTCAACCTGATCCAGGGTTCCCAGGAAGCGGGGATCGTCGGCTGGGAGAAAGCCGATCTCATGCAGGCAAAGCAAACTGGCGTCAAGGTCGCTGCCGTCGAAGGTGGAGACGAGACTGTTAAGACCACTGTTCCACGCCCTCTCGAGGACGCCGGCTCTAATGTGTTTCGCAGCCGAGGCCCAATGCTTCTGGCGTTCTGGCATATCCAGTTGCCCGGCGATCTTGGAGAGCCGGTCGCAGGCAGCCCAGCACATCACGCTTGAGTAGGTGTGAACCTGTTGACGCGTGCGCAGTTCCCAGAGGCCGGCGTCCGGTTGATCCCAGAGCTTGATCGCCTGCTGCCCCAGTTTTTCAAGTTTCTCGAAAAGACTGACATCGCCGGGATGGTCGAGCCGTCGATCAAAGAAGCTCTGCGTTGATGCCAGGATGACGCTGCCGTATCCGTCATTCTGAATCTGATTGTAGGCGGAATTTCCAACCCGCACCGGTCCCATGTTTCGGTAGCCGGAAAGCGAATCGCAAATCGTTTCATCAAGGTGCACTTCCTGAGAGATGCCGAACACCGGTTGCAGGTGTCCGTCTGCCGCGTTGGCGCCAACGTTGGAGGCCACGATGTTTGAGATGTAACTCAGGTAACCTTCCATGGTTCTCGTGGCACCAAGGCGGTTGAGCGCATGGACGACAAAATAGGCATCACGCAGCCAGCAGTATCGATAGTCCCAGTTGCGTCCGGAATGTGGTGCCTCGGGGATCGATGTGGTCATCGCCGCAATGATTGCGCCTGTTTCTTCGTAGCTGCAAAGCTTCAGTGTGATCGATGCCCGGATGACCGCTTCCTGCCATTCGAAGGGCAGGGCGAGATAGCGGCACCATTCCCGCCAATATTCATCTGTCTTCTTAAAGAACTCTCGGCTCGTTTCGTCTACCGCTGCAGTCAGGCTTTCGTCCGGTCCCAGGATGAGGGTCACCGGCCGCTCCAATATGAAAGGAACTTCTTCGGCCACGTAAGTGACTGGCGCATCCGTGGTCAGGCGCAAGGTCAGGTGCGGCATGATGTAGCGCAGATGGTTGCTGCCACGGGTGATGCCCGGGATGCCCTTGCCGTAGTCATACGTTGGCCTGATGCGTAGTCTGATTCGCGGGCTTCCGGAGAGAGGGCGAATGTGCCGGACAATGGATGGCGGCCGATGGATACGATCGAAGTGTTTGAAGCGGGGGGCAAAGTCCGTGATCTCTACAACACCGTCCGCCGAGTCATAAAGCCTTGTAACCACCACAGCTGAGTTGTCCCGATAGTGCTGCTCGGCCCGCGAGAAGTCCAGCAACTCGACCTCATAGAGCCCTTTCGAATCGCCGTCGTCTCCGGCAATCAGGCTTGCAAAGATGGGGTCGCTATCGAAACGTGGCAAGCAGGCCCAGACAATTCGTGCTCTTTCGTCCAGCAGAGCGCCGAAGGTGCAATTTCCAATAACTGCAAGATTGAGAGAGCTCATGGTTTGCTATACCGGCTTTCCATTTTTGCGAGATACTCGAGCCAGGCATGAACCGCCGCTTCGTCCGGAAGGCATTGGGAGGCCAGTGTCGATTCCGTAGCCCCAACCTTCACCGAGATGCCGTCCAGGCGATTGACAGTGGCAAAACCATCTTCGTCCGTTACGTCGTCGCCCAGAAAAATCGGCTTTCGTCCTTTAAATGGCTGCTCGTTCATGAAGGCATCAATCGCTGTCCCTTTGTCGCCCCCCTTCGGTTTCACCTCGAAGACCATCTTCCCACGTTTTACTTCCAACTTGCTTTGCGTTCGATCAATCATGTGGTTGAGATGCCGCAAGACCTCTACCTCGCGCTCCGGTGCCATGCGGTAGTGCAATGCCAAGGATAATCCCTTGTCTTCAAGCAACAGACCATGACGTTCGCGCACGAAAGCCTCGAGAGGGTGGCGTAGTGGTTCCAACAGGTTCGTGTTTTCGTTCCTGTAGTAGTCGTCGTCGTATCGTCGGCGCTCAAGACCATGAATGCCGGCCGCCGGCAATACGAGCGGCGCAAAGAGGTCGTCCAAGTCTGCGATGGCACGGCCGCTGATCAATGCCAAGGCCCCCCGCAATTCTTCCCTGAGGGATTGCAGCAGTGAAATCAGCGCCGCGGGCACACGTACTTCATAATGTCGCGTGGTGATGGGCAGCAATGTGCCGTCGACATCCAGGAACAGAGCATAGTGCTGCAGAGAACAGTTGAGCCGTAGATCTGAGTGGGTTTCGTTACCTGTCATGAACACTACTGTCGCGCCGATTTTGACGGGGAGCCGATAGCAGAAGGATCTGAAGGACTCACCACGTCAAAATCGGTACCCACTTTTCACCCGCAAACGTTATCTGAACGATAGCATAGAGTCTGTCTTCGCTAATGCCCATCTCGAACTGATGACGACTGACAGCCTTCGGTATAGGGCTATGCGAAGTTTTGTAGGTAGGCGATCAAGTGCCGGCGGCCAAATAACGCATCAGCTGACGCAGGTGAAGCGTCTCGACCAATCTTTCACAGGGGCGGTTGCTTTTCGCAGCCCTGCGCGGTGGGCCTCAATCTCAACCTTCCTGAGGTCGTCAGCCATCAGAAGATAATTACATAAAGCGCAATTTCACGCAACTATTAGAGTAAGAGTTTACCGATCTAAATCGCTTTATCGAAGCGACCAATTGGTTACCAGCGGCTTCGATCTCTAAATGGAGGCGATATCCGCAATGATGATTTGCTGTCTAGGGGCGAGAGTGAAGCTTAACCCAGGTGACCGGTGCGACCCACTCCACGGCTACATTGTGTTCGATCGGAGTCGTCGCGTTGACGGAGACCAGGGTCACCTCTCCAGCGCGGTTCCCAGGCTCGACAATCTTGACCAACTGCCGGCCATCCTTTGTCTGGACCACACACTCGCGCCCAAAGCATTTCGCCGGGTCCAGTCCTTCGTCGCGTGAGTAACCGAGATGTTCTCCATCCTTGAAGCGGGGTGCCATCGAGTTGCCGCGGACCACAACGCAAACGCTGCCGCCTTCGCCTTGTGGTGCCTCAATTTTATAAAGGCCGCTCCCCTTGGCATGATCATCTATCGATAAGACCGTCTCGCCGGCGCCGACATAACCGACAACCAGACTTGAGGCTCTGATGCCCCGGGCGATCGAAGCACCGAGCTTCGTCACCAGATCGTCGAGTGGAGTCTCCAGGTAGTCGGCGATCTCCACCGCCTCCTCGATTTTAATGCTCCGGCTCTCATTCAGGATTTCTGTGATGCGGGAAGGATCGAGACCCATGTGCTTTGCCAAACCGCGCTGGGTTTTGCCGAGCTGGCGCAGCCGCTGCTGGAACCATTGTTTTTCCATGCCAATATATTGCGGAATTTGTGATTTTTTGTCTATTGCAAAATTCGTAATTATGTCCTACGTATAGTTGTGATTTCCGCAACGCGAGCCATGGGAGATTGTTTTTTGGGTGACAGAGGATTTCGAGAGGCCCCGGGATCACGGCCGCGAGGCAGCAGCCCTTTTTGTGAAGGGAAAACGGCCGGTCGTCGGGTCAACGCCGAGCTGCTGCGAAGCCAGATCGGCAGTCTGCTTAAGGGCCGGCTGCCCGACGGCTGGATTCACCAAGCCATTACCCCCGGCATGCCCCTGGGGCAGGCTGATGAGAAGGAGCATCCGGACATCATCGTCATCTCGCCGGCCGGGCGTTGCTACTTCCTGTTCACCAAAGCGCCGGCCGACCGATGGTGGGATGGCGATCTAAGACGTGTTTCGGCAGAGGCTTTGACGGTGGGAGAAAGCGCGTTGATGACGCGTCTTAAAAGGGGCGGGTACGGCGTGCGCGCCGTTTGGAGCATCAAAGACGTCGAGCGGGCGCTGGCGAACTGGGGTTGCACGCTGCGTCGCGGCCCGGCCGGGCTGTCCCGGGAGGCTGCCAGGGTTGGTGAGGCCGGGCGCAAGAATTCAACGCGCGCGAAACTGGGTCTGAGGTTTGATAAGGAGAATAGGGATGATCGCCCATGAGCCGGGTCCGCGCTGCGGGAGAGAGTCTTCGAAGGCAGAGTTTCGAACCAAGCTCACCATTCAACACGGATACAAGCTCGCGGAAGAGGCGGGTCGCGACCAGCCAAGCCTAAAAGACGCGATATGGGAACTGCTGATGGAGGCTGCGGACACGTTGAAGCGGCTGCCAAACCGCGAACGTGGCTGGCTGACAGCCACCAGTCGCGCTCATTGGCCGGAAGTCGTGCGGGACTTTGATACGGGTGGGAGCCGATCAAGGGTAGTGCGGCTACGTCGCGCACCAGCCTCTGCCGAGGCGATTGACCGCATGGATGAAGTTCTCCAGTGGCTGGTACACGCTGGTGGCGCGAAACCGCAGCGCGACGTTGGTGTGCTATTCGGCCTAGCCTGCGGTCTCAAGGTGATGTCTCTGAAACAAAGATACGGATGTGGCCGCCGGACGGTCTACGATATCCGCGACCGGTCGTTGCTGAGACTATGTAAATGGCTTTCCGGCGATGTCGGTAAAAGGAGATACTAGTTTGTCTGGGATTGGCGCAGCACGTAGTGGCCGTTCTCCAAACCCCTGAACAGGTCTTCGACCTGGGGGTGAGAAACCGCGTCCCCGGTTTCATCGATTAGCAGATTTTGTTCCGAGACATAGGCGACGTAGGAGGTTTCTTCGTTTTCCGCCAGAAGATGATAGAAGGGCTGATCCTTAATCGGCCGGATCTCCTCCGGAATGGCTTCCCACCATTCTTCTGTGTTTGAGAACGTCGGATCAACGTCAAAGATGACACCGCGAAACGGAAATAAGCGGTGCTTTACAATCTGTCCAATTTGAAATTTCGCTGTTCGCATATGTCGTTGGCCGCTCTGAGCTGAATCCTGTGACAATTCTTATCCTAGTCATATGCGGTCTCAGTTCCGATGAGACAAGCAAAGTGTTGGCCGCTGACGACAGCGATCGCCGTGCTGCGCAGAAAATCGCTTCGATTCTAAATCAATTACCAGACACTTTTTCCTTATACCTTAGTCGGAGAATGACTGGTAATGCTCTGTTTTATAGAAAAAATTTTGTTGATACAAATGCGATAGAGATGTGGAAAGGCTGCGAGTTGACCGAGGCACGCCGTTTGTCCGGGGTCGATCCCTCTCACTTAAGGCTTTGTTAAGCTGAACACAGTCGAATCGTCTCCTGGGAGGATCAGGACTCGTAGCTCTGGCCGGGCTGTCGGGCCTCCCGTGAGAGGTTTGCGATGTTTGCAAAAAGACTGGTTGATCGGGGGGGCCGAGCCGGACGGGCGGCCCCGAACCGGATATTTCGTGCGCGGCCTGCGACGGCCGGACGGCGCGTGCGAACAATGCTGCGCGATAATAGCGGCGGTGTCGTGATCGAGTTCGCTTTGGTGGCGCCACCCTTTTTCCTGCTGATGGCCGGGCTGATCGAGCTTTCGATCATGTTCTTCACCAGCAGCGTCATCGAAGGTGCGACAAAAGAAGCCGCCCGTGCGATTCGCACCGGTCAGGTTCAAAGTCAGGCCGATCCGGTTGTCGCCTTTCAGAACCAGCTTTGCGGGGCGCTCTATAACGTCATCGACTGTACCGAGGTCATCTACAACGTGCGGACGTTCTCCGACTTCGGTGCGGTCTCGATGCCCATCGAAGTCGATGAGAATGGTGACATCATCAATAACGGGTTCGTGCCCGGCGGCAGCAGCGCTGTAACGGTGGTTCGCGCGATGTACCGCTGGCATTTCACGACCCCGCTGATGGACTCGGTCATTCCGACCGGGCCCGGCGGCAGCCTGTTGGTATCGACAGTCGCCTTTCAAAACGAACCCTATGATGTGAACTGATGTTACGCTCGATACGAAGACTCGCCAGCGACAGGGGCGGCAATGCGATAGTGGATTTTGCTTTCCTGCTGCCAATTATGCTTATGCTCTTCACCGGCGTTGTCGAGATCACCAACCTTTTGCGCCTTGACCGCAAAGTCGTGGCCGCGGCCCAGACGACAGCCGACCTTATCACCCAACGGCGCGAAATTTCTGCCGGCGAGATCACCGATATTCTGCGTGCCGCCGAGCTCATTCTTGAACCTTACTCAACGGTGGAGCACGCCGTTGCGATCGTTGCCGTGCGCTTTGATGATGACACCGGGGTGCCGGCGATCGATTGGCAGCAAAGCAAGAACGGCGGCACCCTTCCGGACGCCCTGACACTGGTACAGAACATGGGGACCGCCGGAGACGGCATCATCATTGTGCGGGTGACTTACGATTACAGCCCGGTGTTCTTCGACTTTGTCCTTGGACAAACGAGCTTGGAGGAGACCGCTGTTCTGCGCCCACGGCGCAGCGCCTTTGTTGAGGGCCCTGCGCCTTAAACGGTGCGGGTTCTTTCGGGACGATTCAGGTCCGCAAAGTGAGCAAAAGAAAATTGCATTTACCGCAATTTTTATGTTGCACAGTTTGCACGATTCAGGCATCTTATGACGGTAGGAGCCACGAATTGCAGATGGCGCCGCCGAGCAGATAGAGCTGCATAGAAGCTTCTTCTGCCAAATCTTGCCCCCACTTCTCTTACAGGATGGAACGCGATGCCGAAGCGCAGCAACGCGCCCAGTAAGGTTGCGCAAACCGCAAATAATGAACTGGAGTCTACTGATGAAGAGTCGAAAGATTCTCGTCAGTCGCCGATCGATTTCATGCTGTCGGTGTTGCGCGATCCGGAAGCCAGCACTGCGGACCGCAAGTGGGCAGCGGAGAAGGCGGCCCCCTATCTGCATCCGCGCCTACAGACAGTGGAGCACGGCGGGGAAGTGACTCTGCGCCATGAGGATGCGCTGAAAGATCTGGCGTGAGCGGCCGAAGAAGGACTGAGCAGAAGGTCCGTCAGCGTCTGAAAGACGATCTGCGTCACTACGCCGAGCGCTGCCTGAAGATCCGCACCAAATCCGGCACCCTGGAGAGACTGCGGCTGAATAAGGTACAGATCCATATTCACGAGAGGCTGGAGGCGCAGAGGGCCACGAGCGGACGGGTGCGTGCACTGATCCTGAAGGCGCGGCAGCCGGGGGTCTCCACCTACGTCGGTGCGCGCTTTTACTGGAAGGTGACGCACGGACGGGGGCTGCGAGCCTTTATCCTGACGCACCGCGACCAGGCGACGGCGAACCTCTTTGCCATGGCGAAGCGATTCCACGACAGCTGCCCGGCGCCGGTGAAGCCTTTGACCAAGGCCAGTAATGCAAAGGAGCTGACCTTCGGTTTGCTGGACAGCGGCTATCAGGTCGGGACCGCCAAGGCATCGGGTGTCGGCCGCTCTGACACCATTCAGTTTTTTCATGGCTCGGAAGTGGGCCATTGGGCCAATGCCGAGGAACACGCCGCCGGTGCGCTGCAGGCGGTACCGCGCAGCGACGGGACCGAGATCATCCTGGAGTCCACCGCCAACGGCGTCGGCGGTCTGTTCTACAATCTCTGGCAGGCGGCGGTGCGCGGGGAGGGGGACTATCAGGCGATCTTCATTCCCTGGTTCCTGCACGACGGCTACGGCAGCGCGGCGCCCAGAGCCTGGAAGCCGCCGGAAGCTTTTCAGGTCTATGGCGAACTACACGGATTGAGTCGTAGCAAGCTGCACTGGGCCTGGGCCAAGAATGCTGAATTGGCCACGGCCAGCGGCGAAGCCAGCGACAGCCCGACCTGGCGCTTCAGACAGGAATACCCGGCAACCGCACAGGAGGCTTTTCAAGTGAGCGGCCAGACTTCTCTCATCCGCCCCGAACTGGTGGTGCGGGCGCAGGGCCACAAGGCCGGCGAGCAGGACCACGCGCCCCTGGTTCTGGGCATCGACGTGGCCCGTGGCGGCGGCGACCGCTCGCACCTGATCGACCGTCAGGGCAGGGCGGCGGGACGGCACGTTAATCGCGCCGTCGATTGCGGCGACACCATGGAACTGGCGGGGTTGATCGCGCGGGAGATCGAGCGCCTGCAGCCCGACCAGGCCTTCATCGATATGGGCTCCTTCGGGGCGGCGGTCTATGACCGCCTGGCGGAGTTGGGCTACCGCCGGCGCATCACCGGCGTGAACTTCGGCGGCCGCGCCCAGGATGCACGGCAATATGCCAACAAGCGGGCTGAGATCTGGGGCACTTTACGCGACTGGCTGGCCGACCCCGGCGGGGCGGAGCTGCCGGATGATCCGCTGCTGCACAGCCACCTCTGCGCACCGGGTTTTCAGATCAACAGCAACCAGCAGATTCTGCTGGAAGCCAAGGACAAGATCAAAGCGCGCCTCGGCCTTTCCCCCGATGCCGGCGACGCCCTGGCCCTGACTTTCGCCGAGCCGGTGCGCCGCGTGAAGCGCAGCCAGGCCCAGCGCAGCGAAACCACCTACGCCATCCACGACTGGTAATCTCTTGCCGCGGCGGCAATGGCCCGGCGCATCCACACGTTCGGTCCTGCCCCTCCCCAAGCCGAACGGCGCCGGGCCACCCTGCCGCTTGTAAGTTTCCACTCTCCGGTTTCTGAACGGAGCATTCCATGACAGACGATGCCTCTTTGGAGGCTGCCGGCGATGAGGCCGGTGGCCCGCTTCCTGCTGCGCCCGAAGTGGGTGGTGGTGTAACCGACGCGCCAGAAGCGCCCCGGTCGATCTTCGATCTGCGATCCGTCGCACCTTTGTCGCCTGAGGAACAGGCGGCGCGGGCGGAGGCGATGGAGCGATCCCTGGCCTTTGGGGCGGAGCCGGTGCGTGACGAACGCGGCTGGGCCCTGGAGGTGGACTTCATCGAAGCCAATGGCGAGGCCGTTGAGCCCTGGAAGCATGACCGGCGGCACAAGAGCCTCTACCGGCGCAATCAGAAAGTGACCAAGGCGGCGGGGCAGCTGATCGGCCAGCCGGGTGACAAGATCGAGTGGGCCAAGCGCCTGGCGGTGTTGCATCACCGCGAGGGCTCCGACATCGAAGGGGCGGTACGGCGCGGTCTGTTCGATGCCATCTGGCGTTACGACCATGTCTACGACGGTTATACGGTGCCGCGGCGTTACGGCACCCACTTCATGAAGACCGGTCGGGTCGCCGCGGTGGCGGAAGAGCAACGCCGCAAGTGGCAGATCGAAGGCCGCGCCCCCGCCGACGCTTTCTGGGTGCGCAACCGCCGCAACACCGGCCTGGTGCTGGTGAGGCCCAACACTGACCCGGCAGAAGAATTGGCTTTTCAAGGAGGCGGTACTGATACGGTTCCTGGAGGAGATAGCCAAGAGGTGTTGGTAGGCCAAGCTGCCGCATCGCCGTCTATCGGAGCAACGACGACACCTGGGCGGGTGACGTCGGTACCGGGAAGCTTTCAGAAGCTCTTCGAGGCCTATCGACTGCGTCTTGCGCCTATTGAGGGAGGTCTCGCGAATCGGCCGGCAAGCGTGGATCCCGGCGGAAAAACCAATAAAGGGCTTTCTCAGGCTTTACTCGATCTGGCGCGCAAGAAACCGCAGTACAAAAGCTATCCTGCTGATCCTGCGCTTCTCTCCGATCATCAGATTGATACCATATTCAGGGAGGAGTATTTTCGCCCTTTGCGTATCTGGGAGTTGGCCCAGATACCCGATCTCTTGAAGCTGGCGCCGCAACTGCCAGAACAGGTTTTTGATTCAGGGATACTGCACGGTATTGGTGATCCCGGAAAGTGGCTTCAGCAGGCCCTGGATGAGATCCTTGGAACATATTTGAAGGTCAAGATCGATGGTACCTTCGAATACGACGGCGTCATCGGCCCAAAGACGCGCGCTGCGGTGGCCAAAGCGGTGCGCGATGGAAAGATCGTCGAAGTCAATAACCTGATTGTCGACAAGCGCGTCGCACATATGGCAGCGCTGTCTATTGCAGGCGCCAATCCAGGATGGTTCCCAAGGGCTGAATCCTTCAGAATCAAGCCGGCAACACCATAATGGTAGAGTCGATCTGGCTGAGCGATTTGGAGCGCAGGGGAGTCGGTCGAGCGTTAGCGATAGCGGAAACTTTTCTCTGCCGCGATATCTCTGAGAACCGTCTCCAAGAACTTTATGTAGCTTTCGATGTAGCGCATCCCCGGCAAAAGGCCGCAAGACCGGGAGCAGTAGCGATTGTGAGAGTAGATCCGAAAATAGAGTTTCCCATGAAGGTTCTCTATTGCAGTCATATGGGCCGTTGCGTTCTCGGTAAATTCAGGGAGCAGCCAAGCATTGATCTCGGTGAGAACGGCTTCTTCCATGCATGCGAGGGTGATGTCGAGCCCGTCACCATAGGCTGCTGCAGAACCAGCACCCCTTAAATCGGACGACTTCTCCCAGCAGTCGTTGATGATCGGCTCAGGATCAAACGTTTCGAGGGCTTGTCTGCCGTTGCCACCCGCGGTCGCGGGCGCTGCCGCAATTAGGAGGATCCAGGCTGCACAGCCGAGCGTCACAGTTTTCATTTCCAGTCTCTCCCTTAGATCAATCTTAGCGTGCATGATGATTGCGGCGAAGTTGGGGCGGGAACAAAGACACTGCGGCGACTTGAACGCCATTTCCGAGCGGAGCATTCCATGACAGATGATGCCTCTTTGGGGGCTGCCGGCGCTGATGCCGGCGGCCCGCTTCCTGCTGCGCCCGAAGTGGGTGGTGGTGCAACCGACGCACCTGAAGCGCCCCGGTCCATCTTCGATCTGCGATCCGTCGCGCCTTTGTCGCCTGAGGAACAGGTGGAGCGGGCGGAGGCGATGGAACGGACCCTGGCCTTCGGGGCGGAGCCGGTGCGCGACGATCGCGGCTGGGCTCTGGAGGTGGACTTCATCGAGGCCAACGGCGAGGCCGTCGCGCCCTGAAAGCATGATCGGCGCCACAAGAGCCTCTATCGCCGTAATCAGAAGGTGACCAAGGCGGCGGGGCAGCTGATCGGCCAGCCCGGCGACAGGATCGAGTGGGCCAAGCGCCTGGCGGTGCTGCATCACCGCGAAGGCTCCGACATCGAAGGGGCGGTGCGGCGCGGTCTGTTCGATGCCATCTGGCGTTACGACCATGTCTACGACGGCTACACCGTACCGCGGCGTTACGGCACTCACTTCATGAAGACCGGACGGGTCGCCGCGGTGGCCGAGGAACAACGCCGCAAGTGGCAGGCCGAGGGCCGCGCGCCGGCGGACGCCTTCTGGGTGCGCAACCGCCGCAACACCGGCCTGGTGCTGG
>NZ_JAAQPH010000012.1 GCF_011683915.1 Pelagibius litoralis | reverse complement strand
CGATCTTCGAATAGAGACGCTCGAACTCCGGCGAGAGGACTTCCAACGCCTCGTCCACGATCGCCCGGATCGCCCGCAAGGGATGATCGCCCGGTACCCGCGCTTCGCAGCTCACATACGAAAATAGAGCTCCGCTCTCCCGATCCTCACCCCGCATCGCGCCCTCCATGATCGCAAACCAAACGCCATAGAGAATCACGACCAAAAGACTTCGGCGAGCCCTTTTTCAGCAGCCTGCTAGAGCAGATCCCGGTCGGATGGAATCGCCGGAGGCGATCCATCGACCGGGTGAATCTGCTCTAACTGTTTGATAGCGATCGGATTCAGATGTTTTGGCGCAACCACGAAGTGGTTCCGTCAAAACATGATCCGATCTAGGCGTTTTTACGCGCCAGCGCCGCCTGGGCCGCCGCCAGGCGGGCGATGGGCACGCGGTAGGGTGAGCAGGAAACGTAGTCGAGCGGCACGGTCTGGCAGAACTCGATGGAGGCCGGATCGCCGCCGTGCTCGCCGCAGATGCCCAGCTTGATGTCCGGGCGCGTCGTGCGCCCGCGCTCCGCGCCGATCCGCATCAGCTCGCCCACGCCCTCCTGGTCGAGGGAGATGAAGGGGTCCTGATCGATCAGGCCGCACTGCTCGTAAGACCCCAGGAAGTTGCCGGCGTCGTCACGTGACAGGCCATAGGTGGTCTGGGTCAGATCGTTGGTCCCGAAGGAGAAGAACTCCGCGCCCTCGGCGATCTGCGCGGCACGCAGGCAGGCCCGCGGCAGTTCGATCATGGTGCCGACGAGATAGCGGATCTCCACGCCCTCGGCCTTGCGCACGGCCTCGGCCACCTTGTCGATAAGCTGGCGCAGAATCGTGAACTCCTGCTCGATGGAGATCAGGGGGATCATCACCTCCGGCTCGACGGTCTTGCCGGTTTCCTTCTCCACCGCCGCCACCGCTTCAAAGATGGCGCGCGCCTGCATCTCGTAAATCTCAGGATAGGTGACCCCCAGGCGGCAGCCGCGATGGCCGAGCATCGGATTGGTCTCGACCAGCTTCAGGGAGCGGGCGCGGACCTGATCTTCCGCCAGGCCGGAGGCCTTGGCGACCTCCGCCACCGCCGCATCTTCATGCGGCAGGAACTCGTGCAACGGCGGGTCGAGCAGGCGGATGGTCACCGGCCGGCCGGCCATTTCCTTGAACAGCGCGATAAAGTCGGCGCGCTGGAAAGGCAGCAGCTTCTCCAGGGCGCGGCGGCGCTGCTCACCGGAATCGGCCAGGATCATCTCACGCATGGCGACGATACGCTCGGCATCGAAGAACATGTGCTCGGTGCGGCAGAGGCCGATCCCTTCGCAACCGAAGTCGACCGCCACCTTGGCTTCCTGCGGGGTATCGCAGTTCACCCTGACAGCCATGGTGCGGTACTTGTCCGCCCACTCCATGATGGTGGCGAAGTCGCCGGAGAGTTCCGGCTGGATGGTCTGGACGGCACCGGCCATGACCTCGCCGGTCGAGCCGTCGAGGGTGACGAGATCGCCGGCCCGCAGTTCCATATCACGAACCCGCATGACGCCGCTCTTGTGGTCGATGCGCAGCTCGCCGGCCCCGGCGACGCAGGCCCGGCCCATGCCGCGCGCCACCACGGCGGCGTGGCTGGTCATGCCGCCACGGGTGGTCAGAATACCAACGGCGGCATGCATACCGTGGATGTCCTCCGGTGAGGTTTCGGTGCGGCAGAGCACGACCTTCTCACCGTTGGCAGCCTGGGCCTCGGCCTCGTCAGCGGTGAAGACGACCTTGCCGGAGGCCGCGCCGGGCGAAGCCGGCAGGCCGCGGGCAATGACCTTGCGCTCGGCCTTGGGGTCGAGCGTGGGATGCAGCAGCTGATCAAGGGAGTTGGCATCGATGCGCTGTACCGCCTCGGCCTCGCTGATCAAACCCTCGCCCACCATGTCCGCGGCGATCTTCAGGGCCGCCGGCGCGGTGCGCTTGCCGGTGCGGGTTTGCAGCATGTAGAGCTTGCCGCTCTGCACCGTGAACTCGATGTCCTGCATGTCCTTGTAGTGTTTCTCGAGGACATGGCGCACATCGTCCAACTGGCCGAAAACTTCCGGCATCACCTCTTCCATGGCCGGCAGTTTGGAGTTGTTCATCTCCTTGCCGCGCAGAGTGAGGTTCTGCGGCGTGCGAATGCCCGCCACCACGTCCTCGCCCTGGGCATTCACCAGGTACTCGCCGTAAAAGGCGTTCTCACCGGTCGAGGGGTTGCGGGTGAAGGCCACCCCGGTCGCACAGTTGTCGCCCATGTTACCGAAGACCATGGCCTGCAGGTTCACCGCCGTGCCCCACTCGGCCGGGATGCCGTGCAGGCGGCGGTAGGTGATGGCCCGCTGGTTCATCCAGGAACCGAAAACGGCGCCGATCGCGGCCCAGGCCTGCTCCTTGGGGGACTGCGGGAAAGGCTCGCCGGTTTCCGCCAGGACCTTGGCCTTGAAGTCCTCAATCACCTTGGCCCAGTCCTCGGCGGTCATCTCGGTATCGAGCATGTAGCCGCGATCTTCCTTGGCGAGTTCCAGGATCTCCTCAAAGTGATGATGATCGACCCCCAGAACCACATCGCCGAACATCTGGATGAAACGGCGGTAACTGTCGTAGGCAAAGCGCCGGTCGTCGGCCCGCTTGGCCAGGCCTTCGACGGTTTCGTCGTTGAGACCGAGGTTCAGAACCGTATCCATCATGCCGGGCATGGAGGCGCGCCCGCCGGAGCGCACGGAAATCAGCAAGGGGTTCGCCGGGTCGCCGAACTTGGCGCCGACTTCTTCCTCGACCTTCGTCAGGGCTTCGTTGGTCTGCTCGACCAGGTCATCGGGATACTTGCGGTCGTGGTCGTAGAAATAGGTACAGACCTCCGTGGTCACGGTGAAACCGGGCGGCACCGGCAGCCCGAGAGAGGACATCTCCGCCAGGTTGGCACCCTTGCCGCCGAGAAGTCCCTTCATCTCGGCCCGGCCGTCTGCGGTTCCACCGCCGAAGCTGTACACCCACTTGGTCATTGTCCGCATTCCGTTCCCTGCCTGTTGCTGTCCGTCGGAACCTGTCTGCTTACCCGGATGGCTTTAGCGCCATCGTTTGTTGTCAACTTTCGATCTTTGAGAAATCCGCGACCTCTGAGAGTGTCGCTCCAATGGCGCTCAAAAGGTTCAAGCGGTTCTCCCGCAAAGCTGCATCCTCGGCATTCACCGTCACCTTGTCGAAGAAGGCGTCCACCGGCTGGCGCAACTGCGCCATAGTCTGCATGGCCGTGGTGAAATCTTCACCGCCCAGCGCGTCCTTCGCGCCACCGGCAGCCTCCGTCAGGAGTTTCGCCAACTGCCCCTCTTCCGGCTGATCCGCAATCTCCGCCTTTACCTGCCCGTCATAGCGCCGCTTGTCCTTCTTTTCCTCGATACGCACGATATTGGCGGCACGGCGATAGGCGACCAGTAAATTGGCGCCGTCGTCGCTGTCGAGGAAGGACTTGAGCGCTTCCACCCGGGCCAGAAGACGCACCAGATCGTCTTCTCCACCGCGCGCCAGAACCGCGGTGATGAGATCGTGGCGCACACCCTGATCGCGCAGGACCACCTTCAGGCGGTCGGCGAGAAATGTCAGAAGATCGTCGGCAACCGGCGCCGCGGAGAGGCTGCTGTATTCCGTCTGTGCCACGGCAAATATCTGGGTCAGATTGAGCCGCAACTTGTTTTCGACAACAAGGCGGATGATTCCCAAAGCGGCACGGCGCAAAGCATAAGGATCTTTTGAGCCTGTCGGCTTTTCATCGATCATCCAGAAGCCGACGAGAGTGTCGATCTTGTCGGCCAGGGCGACACAGATGCTGACCGGCGCCGAAGGACAGGCGTCATTGGGGCCGAGCGGCTGATAGTGTTCAGCCACCGCCTCCGCCGCCGCCGGCGTCTCGCCGTCATTCAGCGCGTAGTAGCGCCCCATGATGCCCTGCAGCTCCGGGAATTCACCCACCATGCCGGTCACCAGATCGGCTTTGCAGAGGCGCGCGGCGGAGCGGGCCTCGTCGCGTTCCGCGCCCGGCACGAATTCGCTGATCGCTACCGCCAGGCTCTGCAGGCGCGAAACCTTGTCGGCCACCGTCCCCAGCTTGGCGTGGAAAACAATGTCCTTCAGTGTCGGCACCCGCGCCGATAAAGGCTGCTGACGATCCTGGTCGTAGAAGAAGCGCGCGTCGGCGAGACGCGGCTTTAGAACACGTTCGTTGCCGGAGACGATGGTCTCGGCGCGGTCGCTGCCGGGTTCCGCTTCCATGTTGGCGACGAAGACGAAGCGATCGGCCAGGTTGCCGTCGGCAGTCTCCGTCGAGAAATACTTCTGGTGGCTGCGCATGGAGGTGGACAGCACCTCCCCCGGCAGGGTCATGAAGGCTTCGTCGATGCGCCCCATCAGCACCTGCGGCCATTCCACCAGACCGGCGACCTCATCCAAAAGACCGGGATCGCCTTTCAGGGTCACGCCCTCGGCGGCGGCCAGGGCCGTCGCCTGTTCGGCAATCAGGCTGCGGCGCTCATCCGCATCCAGCACCACCTTGGCGCTGCGCAGCTTGTCGCGGTAATCGGCGAAATCACTCACGGCAAAACGCTGCGGTGCCAGAAAACGATGCCCCTCGGTCGAATCGCCAAAGGCAACGAGGCGGCCCTCGGCCATTTCAAAGCTGCCGTCCAGGGCCTTGCCGTCGAAGAGCGCCAGGATCGAATGCAGCGGGCGCACCCAGCGCCGGCTGTCATCAGCCCAGCGCATCGACTTGGGCCAGGGCAGGTCGCCGAAAGCCTTGGCCAGCAGCTTCGGCAACACCGCCACCGTCGCCCGTCCGGCGATATGGCGCACGGCAAAGTAGAAGTCGCCTTTCGGCGTCTCGCGGACCTCCGCATCGTCCAGGGAGGTCAGCCCGTTGGCCTTCATGAAACCCTGTACCGCCTGCTCCGGCGCACCGACCTTCGGGCCTTTTTTCTCCTCCGAGAGATCGGGCTGCTGCAGCGGCAGGCCGTCGACCACCAGCGTCAGGCGGCGCGGTGTCGCATAGGCGGCGGCAGTGTCGAACGTCAGATTCGCCGCTTTCAGGCCCTCGCTTACGAGACGCTTCAGATCCCCGGCGGCGCGCGCCTGCATGCGCGCCGGGATCTCTTCGGAAAACAGTTCGACGAGAAGCTCGGCCATCAGCCCGCGCTCCCGCCATCGCCCGGCCCCTGGGTGGCCATCCAGGACTCGCAGCAGGCCTTGGCCAGGTTGCGCACACGGCCGATGTAGGCCTGGCGCTCGGTGACCGAAATCACCCCACGGGCGTCCAGCAGGTTGAAGACGTGGCTCGCTTTCATGCACTGGTCATAGGCCGGCAGCGGCATGGGCCGGCCGTTGTCCTCACCGAACTTCAGGATCGTCTGGCACTCCGCCTCGGCGTCCTTGAAATGCTGGAACAGGGTTTCGACCGTCGCCACCTCGAAGTTGAAGCCGGAAAACTCCTGCTCGGCCTGCAGGAAGATATCGCCGTAGGTCTTGCCGCCCTGGTCCTTGGGCACCCCGTCCCAATCCAGGTCGTAGACGTTCTCCACCCCCTGGACATACATGATGAGGCGCTCCAGGCCGTAGGTCAGCTCGGTGGAAACGGGGTTGCAGTCGATGCCGCCGACCTGTTGGAAATAGGTGAACTGGCTGACCTCCATACCGTCGCACCAGACCTCCCAGCCCAGGCCCCAGGCGCCCAGGGTCGGGCTTTCCCAGTCGTCCTCCACGAACCTTATGTCGTGGTCCATCGGATTGATCCCGATGGCCCGCAGGGAATCGAGATAGAGGTCCTGGCTGTTGGGCGGTGAGGGCTTCAGGATGACCTGGAACTGGTAGTAGTGCTGCAGCCGGTTCGGGTTCGCGCCGTAGCGCCCGTCGGTCGGCCGCCGCGAGGGCTGCACATAGGCTGCCTTCCAGATGCTGGGGCCAAGCGCCCTGAGGGTGGTCGCCGGGTGAAAGGTCCCCGCCCCCATTTCCATGTCGTAGGGCTGGAGAATGACACAGCCCTGCTGCGCCCAGAAATCCTGAAGGCGGAGGATCAGACGCTGAAAACAGGTGTCCGGATTTGCGTGAGACATGGTCTTTGGGCTGGTTTGGCGCGGCGCCGCATGCTGCACCGCAGTAAATGCGGGCGAACCTTAGCGGGGCGCCCAACCCGAATCAAGCCAAGGGATTGGCCGCAGCGGTCTGAGAGTTAATGAAAGCACAGCAGGATCAGAGCTTATGCCCGCAGCTGCAACGGCTGTCCGCCTGGACATAAGCGCCGCAAGACGGACAGGGCACCAGGTCAGCCACCTTGTCGGTGCCCGCCGTAGGCGGCTCGGCCTTTCTTTTTTGCGGCTTCTTGCCTTCGGCCGCGCGCAGCTTGGCTTCAGCCTTGCGGGCGGCCTGCAAGCGGCCAAGGAACTTGAAGCCGTACCAGACCGCGGCGATGACCAGGCCCAGAACGATCAGCTTCTGAATTGAAGGAAGTCCAAACATGGCGGCATTTAGCGGTGCCGGGCCCGCCGGGTCAAGCGATGGCGACCCGGCAGCGGCAATTGTCAGAAGCGCCTAGAGCCCGAAACGCGACCAGAGCGAGCGCTCCTCGACAGCGGCGAGCGCACCGGCGGCCCAGTCCGCCGGCCCCGGCAGGCCGTCACTCCAGACCGCGAAGCCGGCTTCCGCCTGACCCCGCCCGAGGCCCAGACGCCGCAACAGGCGCTTGGGCGCCTGGATACGGCGCAGCCGCAGCCGCTTGCCGAAACGGTCGCGCAGCACCTGGCGCAGCTCGCCTTCCGAATCGGCCAGACCAAGCTCGACGGCCTTGCCGCCGGACCAGAACTCGCCACTGAAAAGCACATCTTCCTCGGCCTTCAGGCGATGACCGCGCCGCTCACGGACCGTCTTCTTGAAGACCTCGTGCAAATCCTCCTGCAGGGCCTTCAGCCGGACCACATCCTCGGCGTTTTCCGGGCTGAAAGGATCAAGCGTCGACTTGTGTTCACCGGCGGTATAGACGCGGCGCTCAATGCCGAGCTTCTGCATCACCTCGGTAAATCCGAAACCGGAGGTGATGACCCCGATCGAGCCGACGATAGAAGTCGGCTGCACAAAGATCTCATCGGCCGCACAGGCCAGCCAGTATCCACCGGAGGCCGCCACATCCTCACAGAAGGCCAGCACCGGGACTTCCTTCTCGCGCGCCAGATCGCGCACGCGGTTGGCGATCAGGGCGGACTGCGAGGGCGAGCCGCCGGGCGAATTGATGACCAGGGCGACGGCACTCAGATGAGGAACGGAAAAGGCGCGTTCGATCAGCGATTCCAGGCTCGCCAGGCTCATACCGCTGCGCAGGGGGCCGAATCCGCCGATGACGCCGGCCAGGCGCAGCACCGCCACTTCGGGCCGGCGCGGGCGCAGCCAGCGGAACGTCAGAAGGTCTATGATTGATCGCAAAGCCATACCTGCAACATAAGGCCTAAGGCGGCGCTTTCCAAATCCACAGAACGAAATACGCCCTAAATCTGGCAAACCTCACAGGGATAAAACCTCACAGGGGCAAAGCTTCGGCCTTTCGCAGAACCGCTTCGGCGGCGGCGCTGTAAGTGCCGCTCTCGTCATGCAGGGCAAGACCGGGCAGCAGCCGTAAAGGCGCGCCGGTGCCTTTACGGGCCTGAACGATGATCCGCTTGGCCGGCTGCCCCAGACGCGGCCAAAGCGGCAGAACGGTCAGATGCCCGCAATCGCCGGAGAGCCGGGCCAGGATCTCATCGAGGCGGTCGGCGCGGTGAATCAAAGTCAGGCTGCCCCGCGGACGCAGCAGGCCGAGGGCGCAGTTCATCCAGGCGGCCAGGCCCGCCTCTCCCTCCACCGTCGCGATCCGGCGCACTTCGTGCTGGGACAACCGGGCCGCCGCCGGATCCAGGTAGGGCGGGTTCATCATCACATGATCGAAACCGGCCGCTGCGACTGAGGCCGGCGGTGCGCGCACATCGCCGATGTGGACCGAGAGCCGGTCTTCGACAGCATTCAGTTGCGCATTCTCCTGCCCCAGTTTGCCGAGCAACGGCTGCAGCTCCAGGCCGACCAGCCGGACCTCCGGAATCCGATGCAACAGGCAGAGGCTCGCCGAGGCGACACCGCACCCCAGGTCAGCCACGACATCCCCTGCGACAGCCGGCGTCGCCGCCGCCAGCAACACCGGATCGATCGCCGCCCGATAGCCCTCCGCGGGCTGGCGCAGCTGCACCTTTCCGTCGAGCAGGCTGTCCTCGGTCATGACGGTCGGCAGGGTCAAGGACTGGTCTCCTCCCCCGCTTCCTGCATGACCTGCTTGGCGCGCAGGTAGTCCCGATCGCCGACCATCAGGCGCCGCGGCAGAATGCCGATCGACCCTTCGAGAACGGAGGTGTGTTGATCGAGAACCAGGATCTCGATGCCGGCGTCGGTCAGCAGCGCCTCCAGCCAGGAGAGCTTGACCATATCGTTGGTGCGGAGCAGTTCTTTCATGTCGAAACTCTTATAGCGCCTTTCGTCGCACCCGGGGTATCAGACTTGACCGCCCGGCGGTTAAACCTATGCTGCTCTCAGTACCCGGAAACGACTACCGGGCTGGACTATGGCGGCCGTCGGGGCGCGCCTTATGAAGGGGATTGATTGAGCGTGAGAGGTCCGTCGTGGCGCTAGTCGCCGAAATCGGCAAGGAGGAAAAAGGCCCTGAGAGAACCGGGCTGGAACCCCTGACAGCGCTTGTTTCCGAGGATCTGCAGGCGGTCAACCGCCTGATCGTGGTCCATATGGACTCCCCTGTGGCGCTGATCCCTCAACTGGCCGGGCATATCATAGCCGCCGGCGGCAAGCGGCTGCGGCCGATGCTGACCCTGGCCGCAGCCAAGCTTTGCGGCTATCGGGGCGAGCGTCATCTGGGCTTGGCGGCCTGTGTGGAGTTCATCCATACCGCAACCCTGCTGCACGACGATGTCGTCGATGCCAGCGACCTGCGCCGCGGCCTAGCCACCGCCAATGCCGTCTGGGGCAACAAACCCAGCGTATTGGTGGGGGATTTCCTGTTCAGCCGGGCCTTCCAGCTTATGGTCGCCGACGGCAGCCTGGATGTCCTGCGCATCCTCTCGAACGCCTCGGCGGTGATCGCCGAGGGCGAAGTCCTCCAACTCATGACGGCCAACGATACCAGCTCCGACGAGCGCGCCTATATGGAGGTGGTGGAGGCCAAGACGGCGGCGCTCTTCGCCGCCGCCTGCCGCATCGGCGCCGTCGTCGCCGAGCGGCCGGAAGCGGAAGAACTGGCCTTGGAGAATTTCGGCCGGGATCTCGGCATCGCCTTCCAACTGGTCGACGATGTGCTTGATTACTCCGCCCTGCAGGCCGATCTCGGCAAATCCGTGGGGGACGATTTCCGTGACGGCAAGATCACGCTGCCGGTTGTCCTGGCCTTCCAGCGCGCAAACCAGGACGAAAAAACCTTCTGGCGGCGCTGTCTGGAGGACCAGGAGCATCAGGAAGGCGACCTCGAAAAAGCCATAGCCCTGATGCAGCGACACGATGCTTTAGCAGATTCCATGGCCAAGGCGCGGGAATATGCGGTTTCAGCCCGTGATGCCCTTGAGCGCTTTCCCGAAGGTCCGGCAAAGGCCGCGCTTCGCGAGATCGTCGATTTCTGTGTCGGACGGGCCTACTGAACGGCTCAGCCGCAGCTTGAGTTTAGAGGCTCAGGCACTGTACCGCACCAAAGCAGAGCCTGTATTAGCGCTCCAATTTGCCTCAAATTGAGCGTTGATACAGTTCGGGCTAAGCCTCGTCCTCCATCAACTGGCGCCATTCGCCTAACCAGCTCAATTCGTCCAGGAACGCCATCAGGCGGACGCAGAGCGCCACCGGATGCGGGATAGCGGTATCGCCGGAGGCCCAACGCCGCACCGTGCGATCATTAACCCGCAGTTCCCGCGACAAAGCGGTTTGCCAGCGTACTGTGCCGTAGAGCTGAGTACAGATACGGTGCAATTCCTCAGCCGGCATATCCCGATCCGCGGATTCGCTCATCACCTCCCCCTCTAATTGCCATCCGAACCCTACAATAGGGCAATTAGTCCCTAACATCAAGAGAAAGACGGACATTTCGCCCGCAGGCAAAACCCTGATTTTGCTATATTGCCCTAATTAAAGCCGATCTTCGAACTTTTGTGGCATTATACGGCTATATTGCCCTATAATTAATAATATAAAATTTTACATATCGAATATAAATGCAAAAAATTTCGTTCTGTAGTTGACATTCAATCGAGCCGGAAGTATATTCTCATCATCACATAGAGAGATCAAAAATTCTCAGTTCCTGATCTAAATACTTCGCATCGCATCTTAGATCTCTCGGACGATTGTGACCGTATGTTGCATATTCAAGATTGGGGGGCCCGGATTACTTCGGCCCCCCTTTTTTTGTCCACCGTCTTTATACAGGCCGAAGGAACGACCACACGGAGGCGCAGAAAATGTCCGGATTTCCTGAGTTCATCACGCGAGACCGCCCGCCGCAGCACGTGCTGAGCCGCCGGCGGATAAGCCGTAAGGAACTGGAAAAACTGCTCTCAGTTCACGCGCGCTACCAACAAGGCGCCTGGGATGGGCGCCGGGTTGTCCTGCTGCGCTGCGATCTCTCGGGCATGGATCTTCAGGGGATCGATCTGAGCGGCGCCGATATCATCGAATGCGATTTCAGCGACACCGATCTGTCCAACGCAAAGCTTGAAAGGACCACCCTGGCCGGCTGCCGGTTCGAAAACAGCCGCTTGGACGCCGCCAGTCTATGCGGTGCGGATCTTTCCCGATCGGATTTTGAGAAGGCCGACCTGCGCGGCACCGATTTGGCGGATGCAACCCTGGCAGGGGCCCGCCTCGGCACCGCCGAAATGGGGGAAAGCCCCCGGACCGGGCTGCCGACGAACATCGACACCCGCATGCTCGATCGGATCGCAATACAACGCCGACGGCACTAAATATTACTTCCTCTTCTATTGGGTGTATTTTTCGCTCACAAAATGGGCGAGATCGATCATGGAGAAGAGCGCGGCGAACGCCGCCACGCATACTCTTCACGAAAGCTTCATCAACTTTCGGTTTGATAGGGCCACGGCTGTTAATGCCTCATTAGTTTCCAGTCACTAGTTTGTGAGCTAAAATATGCTTAACGAAACGGAGTGACTTGTCATGAGGTGGCTTATTAGTGCCGTTGTTCTCTGTCTGGGTCTTGCCGGACCAGCCGGTGCCGCGGAGGAAACGCCCCTAAATCTTGAGGGCGTAACCATCGTGTCAGCACAAGAGCTGAAGCCGATGCTGGAACAAGGCATTTTCATTTACGATCTGCGCAAAAAAGCGTCCTTTGTCGACGGGCACGTGCCGGGGGCACAGTCTGCGGCGGCATACTACGACGCGCAGGAAACAACCCTGGACACCAGCTTTCTTGGGCCAAACAAGTCCGATAGTGTTCTGTTCTATAGTCATGGCACAACCGGCTGGAAAAGCTACTGGGCAGCCAAACGTGCCGTCGAGGCCGGGTATACCAACGTGATGTGGATGCGCGGCGGATTTTCCGAATGGGCTTCCAGTGAGTTTCCCATCGCGCGCTGACCCGCTAAAGAGGTCTGGCGTAATTGATAGATGAAAGGGCTCGCCTTTTGGTTCGTCGGGCTCGACGGCTAGGATGGTTCGGAAGGATCAGGACTCAGGCCCAGATGGCCCTGTTGGTGTTTCTGGTTGTCCTGGTTGCACAGTTCGCGGCGCTTTCCTATGCGCTGCAGCGCGATCATGCGCTGATGCGCGACATCGTTGAGGAAAACGAGGCCTCCCGTCGGGCCATCGACACCCTGGCAAACGACCTGGCCCTCCTCAGCTATCGGATCATCGGTGTCAGCGGCGGGGTCTACGCGGCGCAGAGTATCGCCTATGAACTGCCCGGTCTCGGCAACCGCATCATCGAGCACTGGGGCCTGGTGGACGAACGTCTCTCGGACTTCTCCGACGAGCAGACAAAAGCGCGCGCCGCAAAAGCGATTAAAGGGCTGCCGGCTTTTCTTGAACGGACCCGGTTGCTGTTTGAGGTGACCGAGCCGGTCCCTTCACCAGCCGAGCTGGCGCGCCTGGAGCGTAACCACGATGAGTGGTTGGATTACCGTGGCGCGCTGAGTGTCTTTACCGACACTGTTCGCAAACGCGTGGCGGAGCATTCTGCCGAGAACTTCGAGGAACTGAAGCGCATCCAGGCAAAGCTCTCGGCCTGGTCGGCCGCTGCTTTCGGCAGCGGGCTGATCGCCCTGGCGGTCATCTGGTATCTCCTCGTCTTCCGCATCGCCCGTCCGGTCACTTCGCTGGTTGCTTCCATGCGACGCATCGCGACGGGCGAGATCTCGGCGGATGTCCCGAACCTGGACCGCGGCAACGAGGTGGGTGATATGGCCCGTGCCGTCCAGGTGTTCAAAGCCAAGTCGATCGAAAACCAGCGCCTTCAGGAGGAGGAGGCAAAGCGCAGCGCAGAGCTGGCCCAGGCGCGCGACGAGGCGGAGGCCGCCAACCGGGCAAAGTCGGAATTCCTGGCCAACATGAGCCACGAACTGCGCACGCCGCTGAATGCCATTATCGGCTTTTCAGAAATCATGCAGCGCGAGTTGCACGGCGCCCTGGGCAACGACCGTTACAACGAATACGCCGTCGATATTCATCAAAGCGGGCGACACCTGCTGGAAATCATCAACGACATTCTCGACATCGCCAAGGTCGAAGCCGGCAAGCTGGATCTCCGTCATGATCGCATCAATATCGACGATCTGTTCAGCTCGTGCAGCCGTTTGATGGGAGAGCGCGCCTCGAGCGCCGGGGTCGCCATGAAAGTCGAGTCAGCGGCCCACATGCCAGACCTTGTTGCGGACAAAACCCGGCTTAGGCAGATCCTTCTTAACCTTCTTTCCAACGCCATCAAATTTACGCCCAGCGGTGGCAGCGTCACCCTGAAAGCCGTGCTCTCCGGCAACGGTGTCAGCGAGCTTCAGGTTGCCGATACAGGCATCGGCATGACCGAGAAGGAAATGGCGTTAGCCATGCAACCCTTTACGCAGATTGATCATTCTCTCTCGCGGCGTTTCGAAGGCACCGGCCTGGGGCTGCCGCTTACAAAGGCACTGGTCGAACTGCACTCTGGTGAGCTAAGGTTGAGAAGCGAAAGGGGGGTAGGCACAACAGCCAGCATTGTCCTTCCGCCAGCTTTGGGAGAGGCCGAGGAATTCGAGGATCAACAGGCACACCCGCCTGAAAAGAAGGTGGCGCAACTAAGCCGCATGGGGGGTGATTGAGCAGGGAACTTGATTGTGCAGAAAGCAGATGTGCCGGAACCGGCCGCCCCGGCCGGCTGGCAACAGCGACTTCGAAGCGATTTCGCTACCGCAGCCCTCCACTGGACCATCGTCGCTCTCTTCCTTGTTAACCTTACCACCGGCCTTAGAATTGCCAGCGATGCTCTGGATGCTTCCTGGTCATTAGCCGTCACTGCGGTTCTGCCGCAGGGCGACGTCTATGTGCTGCACATATGGTCCGCCTGGGCACTGACGGCGGCCTGTATCGCCTACGTCGTTTTCCTTCTCGTCGCCCGCCTTGCCCCCCGCGTCGCATTGGATGCCAGCCGCTTTCGGGCGCTCTCGTCCCATGACCGCCGGACCCGTTGGCAATCCATCAACGTTCTTATCTACTGGTTGGCCTTCCTGCTGGTCGGCGCCGCTGCCGTCACCGGCAGCCTGATGTATTTCAATCTGTGGCCGGGTGAGCAAAGCCTGGTGACCAGTCTGCATCGCATCGTGGCCTGGACGCTTTTCGCCTATATCTTCCTTCATGTGATCGCCCAGTGGGCTATGGCCGGCTGGCGCGGCCTGTTGAAAATCGTGACACCTCGGCTCGCCTACATCGCTGCGGCGCTGATTGCCTTCGCCGGCGCCGGCGCCTTCGCGGCCGGTCTGTTCGCCCTCGACCAGATGACTTTGAACAAGCTGATCGTCGAGAAGGTGAGCGCCCCGCCGAGCCTGGACGGAGAGGTCGACGATGCGGCCTGGCAGAGCGCCGCCGTGGTGGTGGTCGATACCCACAAGGGGGCCAACCTGCCCGACGGAACGACCCCGGTTCATCTCCGTGCGGTACACGACGGCGAGAACGCCTATCTGCTCTTCGAGTGGCCCGACACGACGCGCAGCCAGAAGCATCTGCCACTGGAGAAAACCGCCGAGGGTTGGCGCGTGGTGCAAACCGACTTCGCGCGCGCTGATGAAGACGAATACTACGAGGACAAGTTTGCGGTCATGCTGTCGGAGGACTCACAGCTTGCCGCGCTGCATACCTCCCACCTCGGCCAGCGCCCGCTGAGCGGCTTACCGGGCCCGAAAGGCGGCCGTGGACTGCACTACACGACAGACGGCTCGGTGGTCGATGTCTGGCATTGGAAGTCGGTTCGCGTCGGCGGCCCCCTGGGGCAGATCGACGACAACTACTTCGGCCCGCCGCGCACAGCGCCCGAGAACCCCTCGGCGCGCTACACCGGCGGCTACACCCAGGATCCGAAGTCCGGCGGCGGCTTTACCATGAACTGGGAGAAGTTCGACACCGGAACGATACAGCCCCGCTGGCTGCCCCGCTCGCCTGAAATCCTGGAAGAGCGTATGGGCCCCATCTCTATGGATCCAACGGTCAGCGACGAAGGTCTCTGGTGGCTGCCACGCAGCCTGATGGTTCCGGCCACGCCTGAAGGCGATGCCCAGTTTCCCATCGGAACAATCATGCCAAGCGTGATCGCCGAAGAGCCCTTTCAGGGCGACCGCGGCGACGTTGAGGCCGTCGCCCAATGGCATGACGGCTGGTGGCGCATGGAGGTCAAGCGCAAGCTTGAGGCGACATCCGACTACGACGTAACGATCGGCGACGGGACCTACCTCTGGGTCGCGGTGTTTGATCACACACAAACCCGACACAGTTTCCACCTGAGACCCGTGCAGCTCGAGCTGCGTTGACCCGATCCAAGGACCCTGCCGACATGACCAGACTTACCATCAGACAGTGGCCTTTGCCGGTAGAGACCGGGCGCTCAACAATTCTGGACGCCGCCCTGGCATCCGGCGTTCCCTTCCCGCACGGATGCCGCACCGGTGAATGCGGGGCATGCAAGAGCCTGCTGCTCGCGGGCGACGTCAGCATGTCGGGCTATGACCGCGAGGTTTTGACCGACGCCGAGAAGAGCGCCGGCTTTGTGCTCGCCTGCCGGGCCAAGCCGCTCTGCGATGTGCATGTATCCTGGCTCGGCGGAACGCTCAGCATCGACCTGCCGATCCGCAAGATGGATGCCCAGGTGACGAACATCGAGCAGGTCAGCCCCACCATCAAACGCATCTTCGTCTGGCCGGAAGAAACCCTGCAGTTCGCCGCCGGACAGTTCGCGCGCCTGCGGTTTGCGGATCTGCCTGCCCGCGCCTACTCCATGGCCAATACCCCGGGCGAAGAAGCATTGGAATTCCATATCAGGCTGATCCCCGGCGGCGCCGTCAGCAATCACATCGCCGAGGACCTGAAGGTCGGCGACACGGTCAAGATCGAAGGCCCCTTCGGTAACGCCCATCTGCGTCCGGAAGACCGCAGCCCACTGGTGCTGGTCGCCGGCAGCTCCGGTTTGGCGCCGGCCAAATCGATTATCCGTACGGCACTGCTCAACCAGCCGGACCGCCGGGTGCATCTGTATTTCGGTGTCCGCAGCGAAGAGCACGTCTACGACGAAGGCGAACTTCAGGGGCTGGTCGCCCGTTACAAAAACCTGAAAGTGGAAACGGTACTCTCCGAACCACAGGGCGAGACCCAGCGCCGCACCGGCATGCTGACCGATGTGCTGACGCAGGATCTGATCGCCCATACCACGGCACAGTTTTACATGGCCGGGCCACCCGAAATGGTCAACGCGGTGTCAAAGGTCGTCGCGGACTTCGGTATCAGGAAAGAGCAGATTCACGCGGACCCCTTTCACGCGGGCGGCCAGGCGGAACAGGTCGACGAACCGCCCAGGAACTTCAACAAGCTGCTGTCGGGTTTTCGCAAGCTGCTGCCGGTCGGCCGTCTGCGCCACAACCCGGGCAGCGGACAGCCCCAGAGCGTCCAGGCCGTCCATCAAGCCGCGCAGGAGCGTCAGGGCAGCACCTCCGGGGCGGCCCCGGGAGCAGCCCCGGGCGCGGCCAATGACACAGCCCCCGGCGAGGTGGTGGCCTCTACGTCCGGACGCCAGCCCGGCTGACGCAAGGTTATCGGGGTTAAGGTTGACCGGGGCTTGGGCCAGACACTCTGGCCCCTGCCCGTCACGGGTGTCGCCTGGACCGGATAATTCTGATTTCCCGAGAGGGCTTGCTGCGCCTGCTTGCCGGACCAATCCAGGGCTGACGAGACTTATCGTCGTCAAATACCCGTTAGTTGGTCGGGGAGAGAGGATTCGAACCTCCGGCCCCTACGTCCCGAACGTAGTGCTCTACCAGGCTGAGCTACTCCCCGGCGCGGCGCGTTATAGCGATTCCCACAGGGCATTGCAATCCCGCCAGTAGTCCGGGAAGCAGGGCCGCTGCCCCAGAACCCAAAGACCGGCAATCTGGTCGCGATCGAGCCTGCGTACGACAACTCCTTAACGAATCGGCGGCTATTCTGCGATAATTCACCATATAACCTGAGATTGATTGCTTGACGTGAACATTGTGATCGGGCGGGATATGCCTGGACTTGGGGAGCAGAGGGACCTTATTTGTGTTCAGTCCCGGGCTGAAACCCGCCCCCGCAGAACTTTTTTATCGGGCGTTGCCCCTCTTTGTGTTGATGGAAATGTGAGAACGTGAGCAAGGCTCCGCCGAGGCCGCTTCCAAAGCTGGCTGCCGTGATTCTGCTGTGTTTTGCAGCCTCCCCGCTCGCCGCGGAGCAGCTTTCGCTGTTCCGCATCGGCACCGGCGGCATTGGGGGCACCTATTATCCCATCGCCGGGCTGGTCGCCCAGGCCATCAGCAACCCCGCCGGGCACTGCGAAGCGGAGGAGGTCTGCGGCGTTCCGGGCCTCGTTGCCGTTGCCCAGTCTTCGAGCGGCTCGGTGGCCAATGTGAAGGGCATTGCCGCTGGGCAGATCGAGTCCGGCTTCGTTCAGTCCGACGTCGCCTTCTGGGCTTTTAGCGGCGTTGGCGCCTTTGAAGAGGACGGGCGTCAGACATCCCTGCGCGCCATCGCCAATCTCTATCCGGAATCTTTTCACATCGTGGTGCGCGACGAGAGCGACATCGAAAGCGTCGGCGACCTGGCAGGACGCCGTGTCGCCCTGGACGAGGCAGGCTCCGGCACGCTGGTCGGCGCCGAGCTTGTTCTGGAGGCTTTCGACCTCGTCGAAACAGGCGTTTTCGTGTCCTACCTCAAGTCGGACGACGCCATGGAAAAGCTGGTCACCGGTGAGCTGGATGCCTTTTTCCTGATTGCGGGTTATCCCGCCAAGGTCATTCAATGGGCCAGCGAACAGGCGAAAATCCGCCTGCTGCCCCTCAACGGTCCGGAAACCGCCGAGCTCGTCAAGGTCAATCCCTTCCTGCAGCTTGATGTCATTCCCGGCGGCACCTATGAGGGTGTTCGAAAGGTGGAGACGCTGACTGTGGCCGCGCAGTGGATCACGCGCGACGACGTCAGCGAAGAAACCGTCTACGGCATCCTCCAGGCCCTGTGGCGCAGTGACGCGCGACGCCTTTTGGACCGGGGCCACGCCAAAGGCCGCGCGATCCGCCTGGAGACGGCGCTGGAGGGGGTCGGCATACCGCTTCATGCCGGGGCGCTGCGCTTCTACCGCGAGGTCGGGGTATTGAGGCGCCGTACCGGCGCGCCCGACCCGAGCTGAGCGAACCCAAACGCCGGATATCTCTCACCGATAGGGCCTGTCAGCTTGACCGGAAAACGTTGTTTCACGGTCATAGGCATACATTCAAACGACTCTATCCGACCATGCTTTGGGCTTGTTCGCCGGGGTACCTTGGGCTAGCTTCTCTGCACTTTGAGGGATGCCTAAATTAGGGACTTGGGTAGCCTCCAGAGGGGGGAAATAAAACCAAAGCCCGCCGGGATACACGGTGGGTGTGAACAACACGGGAGGACTTAGTCGACATGCGCATCCGCGATACCTTCAAGCTTGCCGTCTCGGCGCTTACTATCGGCGCCGTCGTGGCATTTGCGTGGCCCGGCGACGCCGAGGCTCAAGACAAACGTATCCGCTGGAACATGGGCAGCGCCTTTGGCAGCAAGCTCACCCAGCTCGGTACCCTGGGCGTCAGCCTTTCCGAAAAGATGGAACGCTCCACCGGCGGCAACATCCGCCTGAAGTTCTTCGAGCCCGGTGCCCTGGTGCCGCCGCTTGAGATGTTCGATTCCATCTCGGCAGGCTCGCTGGACGCAGCCTGGTCGACGGCCGGCTATTGGGTCGGCAAAGACGAGACCTTCGCCATGTTCTCGGCCGTGCCTTTCGGCCCACGCGCCGGTGAATACCTCGGTTGGATGTACTACGGAGGCGGCAAAGAGCTGATGGACGAGCTCTACAGCCCGTTCAACATCAAGGCCGTCACCTGCGGCGTCATCGCGCCCGAGGCTTCCGGCTGGTTCCGCAAGGAAATCAACTCTGTCGACGACCTGAAGGGCCTGAAGATGCGGTTCTTCGGCCTCGGCGCCAAGGTCATGGAGAAGATGGGCGTTTCCACCCAGCTTCTGGCCGGCGGTGACATCTTCCCGGCCCTGGAGCGCGGCTCCATCGATGCGACCGAGTTCTCCATGCCGGCCATCGACCTGAACCTCGGTTTCTACCAGGTCGCCAAGCACTACTACTTCCCGGGCTGGCATCAGCAGGCGACCCTGTTCGAGTTGCTGATGAACAAGGAGAAGTACGACGCCCTCTCCGATACCCAGAAGGCGCAGATTGAAATGGTCTGCGGGGACAACGTCCGCGAAGGCCTCGCCGAGGGTGAAGCGATTCAGGGTGCCGCCCTGGCGGAGCTCAAGGAAAAGGGTGTGAGTATCCACCGCTGGCCGCCCGAGATGCTTGATACGCTCAACGGCGCCTGGAACGAAGTCGCCGGCGAGCTGGCCGCCGACAACCCGAACTTCAAGAAAGTCTGGGAGTCCTACAGCGCGTTCCGTGAGCAGTACAAGATCTGGGACGAGCTGGGATACCTGTGATCCCAGCGTCACAGCGTCTGAGGGCCCGCTAAGAAGGCCATAAGCGACAGCCGCGCCGGAGCTCTCGAAACGAGGCTCCGGCGCTGTTCTTTCCGACGAGCGGCAGCGGCGGCAGAGTCGCCCGGGCCGTTAAACAGGACAGAATGGGAAGCAACATGGAAGTCTTGATACGCGTCAGCGAGGGGCTGGACCGCGTCATCACGAAGGTCGGTAAGATCGCCGCCTGGGCGGGCCTGGCATTGATCGTGGTTACCGTCTTCGACGTGGTGACCCGGCGTTTCTTTGTTCTCGGTTCGACAAAGCTGCAAGAGCTGGAGTGGCATTTCCACACCATCCTCTTCGCCTTCTGCCTGGGCTTCGCCTACCTGAAAGACGCCCATGTGCGCATCGATCTGCTGCGCGAGAACCTCAGCGAAAGAACCCGGTGGTGGATAGAGCTGGCAGGCTGCCTGCTGTTCCTCATTCCCTACTGCGCCCTGGTGATCTATTTCGCTGTCGACTACACCCACAAATCGTTTGCCACCAGCGAGGTTTCGGCCTCGGCCACCGGCCTGACCCACCGCTGGATCATCAAGTCAGTCATCCCCCTCGGCTTTATTTTCCTGGCCCTGAGCGGCGTGGCCGTGGTGCTGCGCAAAATTGTCGAGCTGTTCGGCCCCGAACCCCTGCGCCAGCAGGTCCACGAGATCGAGGAGGCCGAGGCCGAACCCCTGGACAAGATTTCTCTTCCAGAACTGGAGGACCAACCGGGGCCGGACAACCAGGATGGGGAGCGGCGCTGATGGAATTCTATATCGAAGACTACCTGCCGCTCTTCATGTTCGGGGCCCTGGCGCTGTTGCTGTTCAGCGGCTATCCCGTGGCCTTCGTCCTGGGCGGCATCGGCCTTGCCTTCGGCTTCATCGGCATGGCCTTCGATGTCTTCTCGTTCATTCAGTTCTTCAATGTCGCCCCGCGCATCTGGGGCGGCATCGCCGAGAACCTCGTCCTCACCGCGATCCCGATGTTCATTTTCATGGGCACGATGCTGGAACGCAGCGGCGTGGCGAGCGACCTTCTGCACTGTCTTCAGGTCCTGCTGCGCCGGGTTCCCGGCGGCCTTGCCCTCTCGGTCACTCTGATGGGTACCATCATGGCCGCGACCACCGGGATCATCGGCGCTTCGGTTGTGATGATGACCCTGCTGGCCCTGCCGGTGATGCTGAAGCAAAGCTATAACACCCCGCTGGCAACCGGTACCATCGCCGCCTCCGGAACCCTCGGCATTCTGATCCCGCCGTCGATCATGCTGGTTATCATGGCCGACCTGCTGTCACGCTCCGTTGGCAATCTCTTCGTTGCCGCGATCATTCCCGGCTTCATGCTGGCGGCCTTCTATATGTTCTTCATCCTGGTGCTCTGCGGCTTCAAGCCGAAGCTCGCCCCGCCGCTGTCAGCCGACGAGGGCCCGGACAGCGCCATGGGCTTGATCATTCTGGTATCGCGCTCCTTTGTCCCGCCGCTCTTCCTTGTATTCCTGGTCCTGGGATCGATTGTCTTCGGCTGGGCAACGCCGACGGAGGCCGCCGGCGTGGGCGGCGCCGGCGCCATTCTTCTGGCCTTTCTGAACCGGCGGCTGAGCTTTACGGTACTGAAAGATGTCATTGAGCGTTCCGCCCTGACCGGCGGCATGCTCTTTGGTATCTTCATCGGCGCAACCTGCTTCTCCTACGTCTTCCGTTCCCTGGGCGGAGACGACATCATCATCGAACTGGTCGAGAGCCTGGGCTTCGGCTCCTGGGGCCTGCTCTTCGTGCTCATGGCGATCGTCTTCTTCCTGGGCTTCTTCTTCGACTGGATCGAGATAACGCTGATCGTCCTGCCGGTCTTCTCGCCGATCATTGCCGAGCTCGACTTCGGCGACCATGTACCCCCGGGCGAGATGGTTTACTGGTTTGCGATCCTGCTGGCGGTCAACCTGCAGACATCCTTCCTGACGCCACCCTTCGGCTTTGCGCTGTTCTACATGAAGGGTGTGGCGCCACCGGAGGTGAAGATCCAGCAGATCTACAAAGGCATCATCCCCTTTGTGCTGCTGCAGCTCACCGGGCTCGGCCTGGTGATCGCCTTCCCGGACATCGCCCTCTGGCTGCCGCGGGTGTTGCTGAACTAAGGCGACCAAACAGACCCCGACGGTCCGACAACAAAGAAACGGCGCCGACCTGATCACCAGGTCGGCGCCGTCGTTGTTTCTCGGGTAAGCCGGGATCTAACGTGGATCCTGCCGACCAGGATCCGGTCTAGGCGGCGAGCTGGTGCAGCTTCGCCATCAGGTAATCGATATCGTCCTTGGTCATGGTCGAAGCAGGGTCTTCGAACTGGGTCAGCAGACGCTCGATAATGCGGGTGACGAAACGCTCGCGATCGTTGCGCCCGCCGTCATATTCTTCCTCGTCCAGGATCCGCACTGCCGCGGAAACGGCGTTCATCAGGCGCGACGGCATCTTGGCCTTCTCGCAAAGCGATTTCAGCCCAAGGTCACCCTGGTCGTGGATGAGCATGCGCGCGTTCTTCAAGGGAACGCCGGCCAGGCGCGCCATGGCGGCCTCAAAGAAGGACATGTCACCGATGCAAAGCGCCCGGATGATCAAAGACGTCGTCAGCCTGCCATTGGCGTAAAGCTGGTACACGAGCTCTTCCAATTCGGCATCGGAAGAACTGCGGTTCAGCAGGCTCACGGTTGCCCGCTCGCGGGTCTGCAGGATCAGGTTGCTGGCCGCGTCGGGTGAGAGGTTGTGCTTGCTGACAAGATAGCCCTGCAGTTTCTCGGTCATAGCGCTGACAAGCTGCTCTGAGATGCTGGCCGGCAGGCTCGGCCGGCGGGCCAGGGAATCGGAAACCGCTTCGCTGTCTTCATAGTCGCTCAGCACGCGGTCCAGGGCCCCCTCGCTCAGGTCGGCGCCTTCATTGGCGACCAGGCGTGCCACCGCGGTCTCATTGCCGGTATCGATCAGCGCATCGGCCACGGCCCCGGACACACTCGCCCGCTGTGCGATCATGACCTGCTTGGCCGCGGCATCTTCGTCACGGACGATATTGATAAGATCTTCGTCGGTCAGGACTTCCGAGTACTTCAGAACCGGCAACGCCACCGCGTCGACATCCCGCGCAAGGCTGAGGGCAAGATCATGAGGCAGATCCGGTGTCGTCTTCAGGTTGGCCGCCAGGGCTTCACGGACCCGGATCTCGGCATCCTGCGCCAGCTTGCGGAAGATCTCCTCCGCAATCTTTCGCTCGGCATCGCTCATCCGCGGATGCCGGCTGTCATACTGCGCCGCAATCTTGGAAGTGGTCTCGGCGCGCACTGACGGCGAAGGGTCAGCCATCAAGCGCGCAACATCGTCCTGAGAAAGAATTCCTACCATGTGTTTCCCGTTCAAACCACTCTTTGTCTCTTCTGGGACGGGCGCCACTTGGTCGTCCGAAGACGCATAGTCCCGCAGTCGAAGTATCCCCGGGCCACGTTAATTCATGCTTAAAATACGCCGCGGGCATACACAACGCGGACAGGATCTGGCTTTGCAGCCCGACAAAGCTTCTGTTCCGGCGCCGAGAACAACCGAAATTCTACTTCAGGATGATCTTATCGGCGCTTTATTGGCGGCTTAGAAGGATCTTGGCGACCGATTGGATCTGTACGTTCGGATCGACATCCAGATAGGACGTCACCTCCAGATCGCGGTCCTCAAAGACATCCCCGTCCGGATTCTGCTGCTGCCAGAGCGCCACCTTGCGATCGCGCGCCTCAAGCAGATCGATGATCTGCGGCCGGTAGAGTTGGACCATGGCCGTGACCCAGCGATTCACCGGCCAGGACGGTTGTGTGTGGTCGATTTTGAAGTACTCGAGCAGCACGGCGACGTCCTTGGCGCTGTACCACACCTCGCCGGTAACCCAGCGATTCACGGTGAAAATCCGGAAAGGCAGCCCGCCTGGCGTCATTGAGATGGCGATCAGGTGGCTGAGGGCATCGTTGGGGTCTTTCGGCTTCATGAAACCCGCTACCGGGGCAGGCTTGATCCCCGGCGGCATCCCCTTTGGCCGGACGAAGGTATGGAAATGGCCGTGCTCGCCTTCGAAACGCTGATCGATCGCATGGGCGTGGTAGTAATATTGCCCGTGGGTCTCGTGATCGTAAACGTCACCGGGCGGGTAGTGATCCCACTCGTAAAAGGTGCCGTTGTTCTTCAGCAGTTCGCCAACGATGTTGTCGCTGGTCTTGGCGAGAACACGGTGAACTTCCGCCACTTCACGCCCGGCCTCGGCCATGGCCTGAAGTTCTTCGGAGGATAGCCGTTTCAGGTCAAAATCGCTGTCGAGCGCGCTTTCTCTGATTTGTGCTTCGCTTCTCATGATCCCTGTTACCTACACATGCCTGCCCCTCAATACGAGGCCACGACGCTTCACTTCGGCGTGAAGCTAGCACCCGGATTGCCGACGCGACAATCGACATACCAGAATAGCCCTATTCTACGATAAGGCGAAAGCCGATGAGAATGTGTTTAAGCGCCTGGGGGCGGCTGTGCTGGGCCGCCGGGCGGCAGACCCCGCAGCCGCTGTCGTCCCAGGAACCGCCCTTGACCAGATAACGCCCCTCGCCCGCCGGGCTCGCTGTCCACTCGAAGACCTGGCCCGCGGGGTCCAGCAGGCCGTAGGGGCTCGCCCCCGCCGGAAAGGCGCCGACCGGCAGTGTGTCAAAGGGTCCCCGGTCATGACTGTTGAGCCTCTCCGGATCCCAGCCATCCCCCCAGGGAAACCGGCGCCCCTCCACCCCGCGCGCCGCCTTCTCCCATTCCAGAGCGCTCGGCAGGCGCCAGCGGCGGCCGGTCTCGGCGCTCAGCCAGGCGGCGAAGGCTTGCGCGTCTTCATGGGAGACCAGGACCACCGGATGATCCTCCCGGCCCGCCGGCGGACGGCCGGCCTGCCAGGCATGACGCCGGGTGCGCTCATAGGGATGGATCAGGCCGTAGCCGGCCCAGGTCCGCGGGTCGACATCGGGCGCCGGATGTCCGGTCGACGCGACAAAGGCCGCGTAGAGGCGATTGGTGATCGCTGTACGGGTGATATCGTAAGCCGGCAGGGTGACGCCGCCCCGCGGCCGCTCGCCTTCATACCAGCGTCCCTCGCGGGTTCGGCTGTGACCATAGGCCGCTTCGTCCAGGCCATAGGCCGCCTCACGCTCCGCCCGGTCGGACCCGGCCACGAAAGCGCCACCGGGAATCCCGATCACCTCCGGCGGATCGAAGGCTTGCGATCCCGCAATAGCCGGCACAGTGGCGGCTGCCGTCAGCAGCACCGTCAGTGCGCCGATAACCTGGATGATGAAGGGTCGATAGCCTGCCATGAGGACACCATAGACGGCGCAGCGGCCGCCAATCCACTAACGGCAGATCACATTTCGGTAGGACAGATCTTCGCAGGCAAGAGCCGGATGCCGGGTTGAGGCGGTCAGTCGCGCACCACCGTCACCGAGCAATTGGCATGACGCACCACCCGTGCCGCGTTAGGGCCCAGCAGGTAGTCCTGCAACTCCGGCCGGTGAGAGGCCATGACGATCAGATCGACCTTGGTCTCCCGCGCAAAATGCAGGATCTGCTCATAGATCGTGCCGTGGGCGACGATGTGCTGCACCTTGACATCACTGGGAACAACCTCCGCGACAAAGGCGTGAAGCTGCTTGTTGGCTTCTTCCAGCGCCTCCTCTTCGAAGTTCTTGGGAAAGAAGCCGCCGACAATGCTCATACCGAAGTCCGGTACAATGGTCAGAACGTGCAGGCGGCTGCCGAAGGCCTTGGCGAACTCCACCGCCGCCTTCACGGCTTTTTGCTGAGATTCGCGATCACCCAGATCGACCGGCAGCAGAATGTCCTTGAACATGAAACTGAATTCCCCCTTACCGATAACCTAAGCGACCGCCGCAGCCGGCTGCCTGCGCTGGCGGCCACGCTGCATGACGATGATCAAACCCAGCACAAGCAGCGCCGGGATGTACATCAGCTCCTTGGGCAGCTGATCGACGGGCTCACTGACCGTGACAATCACCTGATCGAACTCAAGACCGGCCGCTTCCGCAGGAGAGTCGAAAACGGCATTGTCGACCAGTACCTGATCACCATCGATCAGCAACTCCAGGCCAGCCGCCTGCAAGCGCTCCTCCCCGGTCGCGCCCTCGCCCAAAGGCAAGAGAGCAACGAAACTGCGCAGGTCCCCGACGGCATCGACACCGTCAACCCGAATGCGCAGGGTTTCACCCGGCTGCATACGATCGGCCACCTCCATGATCTGGGTCGGCGACACATCCTGGGTCGGCGGCGAGACCATGTCCATCCAGAATCCCGGGCGGAACAGGGTGAAGGCGATGAGCAGCAGCAGCACCGTTTCATAGGCGCGGTTGCGGGCCAGGAAAAAGCCCTGGGTCGCCGCAGCAAATATGAGCATCGCAGCGGTAGCGACAATAAAGACCACAATACCGCCAACCCAACCCACGTTGATCAGCAGCAGGTCGGTATTGAAGATGAAGAGGAACGGCAGAGCGGCAGTCCGCAGGCTATAGAAAAAGGCGACAAAGCCCGTCTTGATCGGATCGCCGCCGGAAACCGCTGCCGCGGCAAAAGACGCCAAGCCCACCGGCGGTGTGACATCGGCCATGATCCCGAAGTAGAAGACGAAGAGATGAACGGCAATCAGCGGCACGATAAGCCCGGCATCCTGGCCGAGCTGCACGATCACCGGTGCCAGCAGCGCCGACACCACGATGTAGTTTGCCGTCGTCGGCAGGCCCATACCGAGAATCAGACTCAAGATCGCGGTCCACAGCAGGATCAGCAGAATGTTTCCGAAAGACAGGATCTCCACCAACTCGGCCAGTACGAGGCCGACGCCGGTCTGGGAAACCGAACCCACGATGACGCCCGCAGTCGCCGTGGCGATACCAATGCCGATCATGTTGCGCGCACCGGCGACCAAGCCCTCGCCGAGTTCGGTGGTACCCAGGGTCACCATGGAACCAAGCTCGCTCCGGCCTCGGAACACGGCAAACAGGGGACGCTGCGTCAACACGATGAAGATCATGAAGGCCGTCGCCCAGAACGCCGAAAGGCCCGGTGACAGCCGCTCAACCATCAGGCACCATATCAGTACGATAACCGGCAGGATGAAGTGGATACCCGACTTCACAGTCGGACCGACCTTCGGCAAAGAGACGATCGGTGCATTCGGATCGTCGAGTTCGAGATCCGGATAGATCGAACAAAACCGAACGATCCCGATGTAGACCACTGACAGCAGACCGGCGATCACCCAACCGGCAGCATCCCCGAAAAGCGTCTTGATCCAGCCCAGACCGTAATAGGTGGCCAGGGCAAGGCCGCAGACCACGGCGATACCGAATGCCGTCATGATCAGAAACTTCATCAAGGGGGTCGGCGCGGAGGCGCGGGGGAGCCCCTTCATGTCCGCTTTCATCGCCTCAAGATGCACGATGTAGACCAGCGCAATATAGGAAATCAGCGCGGGTACGAAGGCATGTTTCACCACCTCGAAGTAGGTGATGCCGACGTATTCCACCATCAGGAAAGCAGCAGCGCCCATGACCGGCGGCATGATCTGTCCGTTCACCGAAGAAGCGACCTCTACGGCACCGGCCTTCTCCGGCGAGAAGCCGACCCGCTTCATCATCGGAATGGTGAAAGTGCCCGTGGTGACCACGTTTGCGATGGAGGAGCCGGAAATGAGCCCGGTCATCGCAGAGGCAACGACCGCGGCTTTCGCCGGGCCGCCGCGATAGTGGCCGAGCAGCGAGAAGGCAACCTTGATGAAGTAATTGCCGGCCCCGGCCTTGTCGAGAAGCGCGCCGAAAAGCACGAAGAGAAAAACGAAGTCCGTCGAGACACCAAGGGCCACGCCGAACACACCTTCCGTGGTGATCCATTGATGGTTCACCACGCCGGCCAGCGAAACGCCCTTATGCGCGATCAGATCCGGCATGTATTGGCCGAAGAATGTATAGATCAGGAAAAGCGAGGCGATCACCGTCAACGGCGGCCCAAGCGCGCGTCGCGTCGCCTCCAAAAGGATCGCCATGCCGATGCAGGCAACGACGAGGTCCATCGTATTGGGGTTCGCCGGGCGCAAGGAGATGGAGTCGTAGAACCAGAAAAGGTAGCTGCTGCAGAAGGCACCAACCAAGGCCAACACCCAGTCCTGGGCAGGAATGTGAGCGCGCGGCGAACGCTTCATCGCCGGATAGGCCAGGAATGCCAGGAAGACCGCGAAGCCAAGGTGGATCGCACGCGATTCGGTGTTGTTCAGGACAACCGGCAGGCCCGTGACCTCCGCCACGACGAAAGGCAACGGCGAGGCAATCCAGATCTGGAACAAAGACCAAAGGGCCGCGGTCCAGAGAATAACGTAGAGGGGAATGCCTGTCGGCGAGCGGCCGCCGGTATCGGAAGACGCAACCAAATCCTGCAGGTCGTCGTCGGAAACCGGTGCACCGGTCGTCCCGCCCTGCGCAGCGGTCGGTCGACCGCTGTTCGAATCGTCTGCCATATCTGTTCCCCGTTTTTAAGGGCCGCACCGTTGAGCGTGCGCCCTTCGTCCCCAAATCATCTGCCCGATCTTTTCCGGGCTATTTTTTAAGCAGGTATTTTCGCAAGAACTCCAAATCAAAGAAGCGGTGGGCGGGAGACCCCCGCCCACCCCGGGCCGAATTACATCCAGCCACGCTCCTTGTAGTACTTCACGGCGCCCGGATGCAGCGGGGCCGAAAGGTTGTTGGTGATCATGTCGGCTTCTTTGAGGTTGGCGAAAGCCGGATGCAGCTTCTTGAAGCGATCGAAGTTTTCGAAGACCGCCTTCACCACTTGGTAGATGGTGTCTTCGTCCGCTTTCGTCGAAGACACGAAGGTCGCGCCAACGCCGAAGGTCTCAACATCATCGGCCGTACCGTCGTAAGTGCCGCCGACGACGGTCGCCTTGGCATAGTAGTCGTTGTCACTGGCCAGTGAATCGATCTCGGCACCGGTCACCGGCACGATGATCGACTCGCAGGACGTCGTGGCTTCCTTGATCGTACCGCTTGGGTGCCCGACGGTGAAGACGATGGCGTCGATCTTGTTGTCGCAGAGCGCTGAGGCCTGCTCAGCCGACTTCAGCTCAGAGGCCAATTTGAAGTCGCTCATCTGCCAACCGAGCTTACCCATCACGACTTCCATCGTGCCGCGGGCGCCGGAGCCGGGGTTGCCGACATTGACCCGCTTGCCCTTCAGGTCGGCGAAGGTCTGGATGCCGGAGTCTTTGCGCGCCACAACCGTGAAAGGCTCAGGATGCACGGAGAACACCGCGCGCAGGTCCTTGTTCGCACCGTTGGGGAACTTATCCGCCGCAGTGCCGTTGTACGCATGGTACTGCCAGTCGGACTGGGCAACACCCATGTCCTGCTCACCGTTGCTGATCGCATTCAGGTTGGCCACAGAACCACCGGTCGAAGGGGCCGTGCACTTGATGCCGTGGTCCTTCTGACCGCGGTTCACCAATTTGCAGATCGACTGTCCGACCACATAGTAGACGCCGGTCTGACCGCCGGTGCCGATGGTGACGAACTTGTCTTCCGCCTGCACCGATGCCGAAGCGCCCGCCAACAGCGCCGCTGCGGACAAGCCGAGGACAATGGATTTCAAAGCAATGCGTTTCATAAGTTTTTTGCTCCCGACCTTTTCGGTCTGAGTTGAAATTGTCACTGACAGGTCCGGTATCCCCGGCCTGCCGCTCTCCCCCCCGATTCGAAAATCAGGCTTGTATAAGGAACAACAGCGTAAAAAAGCCGCAGACAAGACTTGGGAGGGCCCCTGTCGGGCCGACCCTACGCGGTCTTGCGGCTTAAGCTGTAACGCAGCACTTGTCAGAGCTGATGGTTCCCTGTGCTGTTATCCGGCGATTTGTTCGCCGTTGTTGTGCAGCTATTCAACACAGTTCCATTGCACAATGTCCACCCCGTAGTTACCGATGGGCGAACAATTGCGGCTCTATCCCGCAGTCTGCCTCGCGTCGCTCTGTCGCAGCGGTCGAACTGGCTCCGGGTGGAATTCTGCCTTATTGTTCGCCTGTAATGCGCAAAACAGGCCGCCCAACGAACCAGCGGGCAGGACGGAAACGCCCTGTAATCCGCCGAATCACTGCAACTTTAGCGGTTGTTTCCCTTTTAGGGCACAGCCTGGCAATGTTGCTGGTCGCGGCCCTCACGCCCGCCGCCGAAGCCGCGTCAAACACGGTCTTTATGGAGATCTGTACGGCCGAAGGGATTGTCTTCCTGCCGGCGGATCAGCTGCTGGAACAGGGCGACGGGCGCCCGGCTGAAAAACACGACTCCGGCGGCGGTTTGGAAAGCTGCCCGGTCTGCTCGGCCTTTGGTCAACAAAGCCTCAGCGGACCTCCGGCAAGCATTGTCCTGGCACCGGATTGCACGGCCCAGGACCGCCCGGTTGCCCAGGGCAAAGTCACGCTACGGCGGCAGGCCGTCAACCTGCCCCGGACGCGCGCACCGCCCGTCTAGCGCCAGACGCTCCCAGCGGCCTAATACACAACCCGACAAACAGCCTCTGACCGCTTCCCGCGGCCAAGCAGCCGGCAGCGCCGCTGCCGGCACCTAAAAAGGAAGTTCCTACCCATGAAATACCGTATTGCGATCCTGCCGCTCGTGGCCCTTGCCTTCGGCCTGATGCTCAGCGCCGTCACTCCTGCCCAGGCGCGCGACTTCACAGTTGGCGAATTAAAGATCGAAACCCCCTGGGCCCGCGCAACCCCGGGCCAGGCCAAAAACGGTGCCGCCTACCTGATGATCCACAACGCCGGCGCGGCGGGCGACCGATTGATCGCGGCTGCCAGCGATGCCGCCCAGAGGGTCGAACTGCACAGCCACACGAACGTCGACGGCGTGATGCAGATGCGCCAGGTCGAAGGCGTCGACGTACCCGCCGGCGGCATGGCAACGCTGAAACCCGGCGGATATCACGTCATGCTCATGGGCCTCAAGGCACCGCTGCGCGAAGGCGATCGCTTCCCCGTCACCCTGACCTTCGAAAAGGCCGGCGATGTTGCGGTCGAAGTGTCTGTCGAGGCTGTCGGCAGCATGGGCGCGATGCCGGACGACGGCATGAAGAAAATGGATCACGGCACTATGAACCACGGAGAAACACCGAAGACCAACTAAGGCGTGGTCGAACCTAAGGTTTGGCCGCCCTTCATCATCAGGCGCGCGGTGGCGGCATCGGCCAAAGGACGGCCGATGGTACGCGCCGCCGCCGCCGCCGCGGCGACAAGTTCAGCATTGTCCCCAGCCTGGGCACCCGAGGGCAGGAACAGATTGTTTTCAAACCCCACCCGGGCATGCCCGCCCAAAGCAGCCGCTGCGGCAGCGCAGGCGGTTTCCTGAGGCCCGAAGGCGCAGACCGCCCAAGGCAGCCCAGTCAGCACCGGCACCACTGTCCTGGCCGACAGAAAAGGCAGCAGGTCCGTCGGTTGAGAGCGTTGACCGGCCGAATAACGGCCGAGGACGAAAAGCAGGAAAGCGGCCTCTTCCGGCACCACACCGGCGGCCATAAGAGCAGCCAGCCGCGTCACGTCCGCCGCGTCATAGAGAATGTACTGCGGCAGGATCCCGGCTTCGCTCAGCCACCCAAGGAACCTGCGCGCCTCAGGCTCGCTTTCCGCATCGGGCACGATTTCACGGATCGCCAGGCTGACGGCTTCCGGCACCAGGTCGCGAACCATCGCCATCTGCTGCTGCGCGTTGTAGATCCCCACCGCTTCGCTGGTCACCTGGATGACCATTGCATCGCCGACCCGCGCCCGAACGGCGGCAATCGCCTCTCGGTAGGCGCCGGCATCCAGGCTGTGTTTCTCCTCTGCGTCACGGACATGCAAATGGATCATCGCCGCGCCGGCCTCCAGCGCCGCAGCCGCCGTATCGGCTATCTCAGCCGGTGTGATCGGCAGGGCCGGATGATCCTGCCGGGTCTTGCGCGCGCCGTTGGGCGCCACGGCGAGAACGAGAGGCGTCCAGCCAAGCTCTGCCGATGTGGTCAAACCTTCATCCCGGCTTCGCTGAGCGCCCCGTCAACCGCGCGCCCCAGTTTGTCGACCAGTTCGGCAATGTGGTCCGGCCCGATGATGAAAGGCGGTGCCAGCAACACATGGTCGCCGCGCCGGCCGTCCGCCGTGCCGCCGCCGGGATAGCAGATCAGCCCCTCGGCCATCGCCCGCTGCTTGATCTTTGCATTGATCTTCAAGTCGGGATCGAAGGGCTCCTTGCTCGCCCGCTCCGCAACCAGCTCCAGCCCGATAAAGAGGCCCCGCCCACGGATGTCGCCAACATGATGATGATTGCCGAAACGGGCGTCCAAGGCTTCGCGCAAGGCCGTCCCCTGGCGCCGGACATTGGCCAGCAGGTCGTCCGTCTCAATGGTCTGCTGAACCGCCAGCGCCGCCGCACAGGCCGTTGCGTGGCCGATGTAGGTGAAACCGTGCTCAAAGGCGCCCGACCCCTCGGCAATGGTATCGTAGATGGACTGGGAGGCGAGAACCGCGCCGATCGGCTGATAGCCGCCGCCGAGGCCCTTGGCACAGGTCAGGATATCCGGTGCGATACCATCCTGCTCACAGGCATACAGGCTGCCGGTACGGCCCATCCCGCACATGACCTCATCAAGGATCAGCAAAATCCCGTGGCGATCGCAGATCTCGCGGATGCGCTTGAAGTAGCCGGGCGCCGGCGGCACCACGCCGGCGGTCGCCCCGACCACCGGCTCGGCGATGAAACCGGCAACGGTTTCAGGACCGACCCGCTGGATCTCCACCTCCAGCGCATCGGCGGCGCGCAGGCCGTAAGCTTCCTCGGTTTCATCAGCTGCCTGATGCCGGTAAGCGTAGCAGGGCGCGATGTGGCTGGCCGGCATCAGCAGGGGCTGGAAGGGCGCGCGCCGCGCGACACTGCCGCCGACGGCGAGCGCGCCCAGCGTGTTGCCGTGATAGCTCTGTTGCCGGGCGATAAAGTGGTGCCGCCCCTCCTCGCCACGCTCCAGATGGTACTGGCGGGCCAGTTTCAGGGCCGTCTCATTGGCTTCCGAGCCGCCGGACACGAAGTAAACCCGTGCCAGACCCTCCGGCGCCCGGGTGACGAGGTGCTCGGCCAGGGCCTCCGAGGGCTCGGTTGTGAAGAAGCCGCTGTGGGCATAGGCGAGACGATCGACCTGCGCCTTGATGGCGCTGACCACGGCCGGGTGACCATGGCCCAAGCTGGAAACGGCGGCGCCGCCGGAAGCATCGAGATAGCGGCGGCCGTCCCGGTCAATCAGATAGGCGCCCTGGCCGCCGCAGGCGACCGGATAACGCGCCTTGCTGTGACGCGGAAAAACGTAGCTCACGGGATGACACTCACAGGCTGTCGCTGGGGCTGTCGCTGAAAGGCTTCAGCAGCTCTAATTTAGACACCCGGTCCCAACCACGGGCAAGTCTTCATCTGCTTGCAGGGAAACATTTTCTTTCCGTATAGCGATCAGAGCTTCGCGTTGTCTCCGGCAAAGAGGACCATTAGGATGCGCCGGCGCCCGCATGACGAGGGCCGCAAGGCAGAGTGCCGATCAAGGCTGATGCCGGTTGGGACCAATGCCGATACTGGGCAAAATGACGAGGGGGCGTCTGAGACGTTATGGACCTGAAGGAACACATCCGGGCAATTCCCGATTTCCCGAGCGCCGGCATCCTGTTTTACGACATCTCCCCTCTGCTGGCCCACCCCGGGGCCTGGCAGGCGACCGTGGATCGCCTGGCGACCATCGTCGAAGAACACAAGCCGGACGTCCTGGCGGGCATCGAATCCCGCGGTTTCCTGGTCGCCGCGCCCCTCGCGCTGAAGCTGAATCTCGGTTTCGTTATGGTCCGCAAGCAGGGCAAGCTGCCGGGCGCGACAATTCCTTATACCTATGACCTGGAATACGGCAGCGATACCATCGAGATCCAGGCCGATGCGGTAGAGCCCGGCCAGAAGGTCTTTCTGCTGGACGACCTGCTGGCCACCGGCGGAACGATGAATGCCGCGGCCCGGTTGCTGCGCTCGGCCGGCGCGGAAGTTACGGGCGCCGCCTGCATTATCGAGCTGACCTTCCTCAAAGGACGCGATCATCTGGATATGCCGATCCGCACCCTTCTGCCCTACGACAGTTGACCCTTTGGCGGTTGAATAGCGAATCACGCCGCTAAATCGGCAATATGACTGGTTGCGGCGCCGGTTCCTTCAGAATCGGTTAACCCTCTCTGAGTTATCAGTCGAGACTCGCGCTTTGTGGCTTAGCGTGGGCTCCGGCGTTGTTCAGTCCTTCGCCGCCGGCCCGTGCAGAGGCTGCAGGCGCCCTGTTGCTGGGAATTGTCGTCTTTATGCCTGCCGGGGCTAACACCTTCTCATTCGCTGCTGTCATGCTGGTCACTGCGATGGCGCCGGCAATGCTGGCTGCCATGGCCCTGGCATTCGACCGTCAGCGCGGCGGCACCCCGGCGCTGAAATGGTGGTCGGCCAGCCTGGCGCTGGAAGCGGTCCAGCTCGGCGCTCTTGCCCTGTCCTCATGGCATTTTCCTACGTGCTTCGAAGCCATCCACGAAGGCGGACAGGCGATGATCGCCTTCTTGCTGCTGGGCGGCACCCTCGCCTTTCTAGGCTACCGTACCTATCTGCGGCCCCTTCTCTTCGCCGTTACAGTCGTTTTCCTGGGCACATCCAGTTGTATCGCCTACCCGGAGGTTCCCCTGATCGTGTTCCTGGCACTGCGTCTGGGCGCTGTAGCGGCGATCGGACTCGCCGGGATCCTCTTTTGGCGCCGTTACCGCGACAGTCAGCAGCTTGCCGCGATTTTCTGCGCCGGACCGTTGCTGATCTTCGCGACCTACCTGTTGGCCGAGCTGCTGCGCGTCCTGCTCGACCCGACAATGACCAGTCTGGACCCCACCGGCGACTGGCGCGTAATCCTGCACACCGGCCTGGTTCTTTTCTGCATGATCTGCATGGTCTTTGCGGTCCAGGACGATCTGCACAATGCCAAGGCCTCCGCCGAAGAAAAGGCCGACAGCAAGTCGCGGCTTGTGACGGCGATCATCGAGAATATCCCCGTAGGCGTCTGCATCTTCGATGCGAACCTGCAGCTCGTGGCCTTCAACAGAGAACTGAGCAAGCTGCTCGGCCTTCCGATGGAGTTGCTGGAACGCGGTATAAGCGTCCGAGACCTGGTCCGCTTCAACGCGGAACGCGGCGAGTATGGCGATGTGGACGTCGAGCAGGAAGTCGCCCGCCGAACCGCCATCCTCCTGGAGAATCTGCAGTTCAGGATGGAGCGTCTGCGCCCGGACGGCTCTATGCTGGAAATACGGACCCGTCAGTTGGCAAACGGCGGTTACGTGATGGTCTATACCGACATCACCGAAACCAAAAAAATCGAAGCCGCCTTGCGGAAGAGCGAACAACGCTACGCACTGGCACTGAAGGGCGCCAATGAAGGAATCTGGGAGTGGGGGGACGAGATAAACGGCGTCTACATCTCACGGCGGCTGCGCGAAATTGTCGGCATTCACGGTTTCGGGCCAACCATTGCCTCAGCCGAATGGTATCAGCGCGTTCATCCGGAAGACCTGGATGTCATGAAAAAGCTGATGAGCGACCATCTGCGCGGCAAATCGGAATTCTATGATCATGAGTACCGGATACGCGGGGATGACGGCCAGTATCGCTGGGTTCGCCTGCGCGGCCTGGGGCTGCGCGATGAGGACGGCCATGTCTACCGCATGTCGGGATCTCTAAGCGATGTTACCGAGCGCAAGGCGGCGGAACAGGAGCTGCTGCGCGCCAAGGAGGCGGCGGAACTCGCCAACCGGACCAAGGGCGAGTTCCTGGCCACCATGAGCCATGAACTGCGCACGCCGCTGAACGCCATCATCGGATTTTCCGAGTTGATCGACCAGCAGGTCTTCGGGCCCGTCGGCCACGAGAACTACTGCGACTACATCAAGAATATACACGAGAGCGGCAACCACCTGCTGACCATCATCAACGACATCCTCGACGTCTCCAAAGCAGAAGCGGGCATGATCGATCTCTACGAAGAAGAGGTCGACCTGCGCGAGGTGGTCGCCTCGGGCCTGCGGCTCATCGGGCCGCGGGCGCGCGAAAACGCGGTGACCCTCGAGACCGATTTTGCGATGCCCCTGGCGCTCGTACAGGCCGACCAGCGCCGCTTGAAACAGATCCTTATCAATCTGCTCTCCAACGCCGTGAAGTTCACGCCATCGGGCGGGAAAATACTGGTGAAAGCCTGGGCGACCCCTGGTGAAGGGGCCGGGTTCGAGGTGACCGACAACGGCATCGGCATCGCCGAAGAGGATCAGATCCGCATGCTTGAGCCCTTCACCCAGGTGGAATCGGGTCTCAGCCGCAAGCACGACGGTACAGGCCTCGGCCTGCCGCTCTGCCGCGCTCTGATCGAGATTCACGACGGCTGGCTGGAACTGAACAGCACCCTGAACGAAGGGACCAGCATCGCCGTCTGCCTGCCGGTCGAGCGGATCAGCAGCAAGCTTGTCGAGGCAGCCTGACCGCTAAAGGTCGCGCCGCTCCTCCGGTGCCTGGCAAAACGCTTCGGCAAGCATCATCAGGTCTTCATCGCTGCCATAGGGCGCAATCAGGGAAAGCCCGACAGGGCATCCCTCGACCGTGGCGAGCGGCAGGGTGATCTGCGGCAGGCGCGACAGACCGGCGATACAGGTCAGGCTCAACGCCGACGAGCGATGCTCACGCAGGGCCTCTGCATCGGCGTCGCAGCGCGGCGCGATTCCCGGCGCCGTCGGCAGTACCAGCAGGGCATCGTCACCCAACAGGTCACCCAGTCGTTTTGCAAAGGCCTCACGCAGGGGCCGGGCTTCCTTGACATGTTCTTCGCCGATGCCGTGGGCCCAGTCGAAACGTTCCTGGGATTCCGGGCCGAAAGTTGGCTTCACCTCGGCGATCCAGGCGCCATGAGTAGCGATGATCTCGCGGGCCTGCAGATGACGGAAATGCCACATCCACTGCTCCAGGCTCACATCATCGCCGGCGGCTTTGACCGGCACAGCCTCGGTGATGCGCTGCTCCAGACGGTCGATATGCGGGGCCAAGGCAGCCTGCACAGCCGGTGTCGCAAGCGCCATGGCATCCGCAGCCAGGAAGAGGCGGCGCCAACGCGATGCCTCGCCCTCCGCACCGCCAAGCAAAACCTGTCCGACACGCCGCAGCAGGCCCGCGTCACGGGCGAACCAGCCGACCGTATCAAAACTGGTCGCCAGGGGCATTACCCCTTCCAGCGAGATGCGGTCGTGGCTCGGGCGCAGGCCGAAGAGGCCGCAATAGCTGGCGGGGATGCGAACGGAGCCGCCGGTGTCGCTGCCAAGAGCCGTATCCGCAAGACCGCCCGCCACCGCCGAAGCGGAGCCGCAGGAGGAGCCGCCGGGAATGCGCCCCGGTGCGTTCACATTGGTCGGTGTGCCGTAGTGATGGTTCTGGCCGTTCAGGCTGAAGGCCAGCTCATCGGTAACCGTCTTGCCGACCAGGTCCGCGCCGCCGTCCAGCAGCGCCCGAACCGTCGGTGCATGGGCGCCGGCCGGCGCATGGCTGCTTGCCCAGTCCGGGTTACCGCAGCCCGTCACAAAGCCCTGGATATCGAAGATGTCCTTGGCCGCAAAGCGCAGGCCTTTCAGGCGGCCGCTCTCGGCGCCGCCGATCTGCGGCTGCGGCGCCGGCACAAAGGCGCCCAAGGCGTCCCACGGCGGACGGCCGTCGTCCAGGCCGGCAAAAGGATCGTTCTGGTTCATCTGCTCCCCTTCCCCCCAAAAAAGAGCGCCATGCTTCTTGATCGAGACGATCAGGAAACGCAAATCGCCCTGTAACTCATACCCGTAACGTATAGAAGCAGCGGCGGCCTCAGGTCGCCGTCTCGTCGACCTCCGGCTCCTCGGGCCGGCGCGGCTTCTGCGGATCTTTGCGCCGGATAATGATATCGCCGTTGTCGAGCATCTCCGGCAGCTCGTACTGCGGGATGCTGTCGACCAGCAGCCGCATCGCCCGCATCATCTGCTCGATCCCTTCACGGGCAAGGTAGCCGGGGGTCTCTTCGCCTTTCGGCTCATCCGCCAATACCGCGGAACAGGGAAATATGACAAGGCCGCCGGTGAGCAGAACCGCCGCGAGGGCGGCAGGAATGAAGGCCTTTCGGGAAGCGCGCATCGCTATGCTCCTTTGCATCGAACCTGGGATACAACGGCAGTCCGAGGGGTCGAATTCCATCTTGGCGTCAGTCTACATGCAAAAAGTGGCCAGTTTCGGGCAAGGTTATCATGCGCTGCGGGGATGCCCCAGCCCCCTTGCGCCCGCCCCCTTGTGTCCCCGGGCAACCGCCCTCGACAGAGGCCGGTCCGGCATGCGAGGAATTCGGTTCTGACTGACCGGAGAGTCGGCAACCAAAAAAGGGTGCAGAGGCGTATGAGTGACGATATCGCAATGCTGACGGCGGAGACCCTGCTGGCCGCCTTTCGGGCGGGCGAACTGTCCCCTGTCGACGCCACCCGGGCCGCGCTTGATCGCATCGAACGCTTCAACACCAAGCTGAATGCCTTCAATCTGGTGGACCCCGAAGGGGCATTGGCCGCCGCCGGGGAATCGCAGGAACGCTGGCGCCTGGGCGTTCCGCGCGGCCGCCTCGACGGCTGCCCGGTTTCGATCAAGGATCTGCTGCTGACCCAGGGCTGGCCGACACTGCGCGGCTCCAAGGCCATCGACCGGCAGCAGGACTGGGATGAGGATGCCCCGGCAGTCGCCCGCCTTAAGGAGCACGGCGCCGTGCTGCTGGGCAAAACCACCTCGCCCGAGTTCGGCTGGAAGGGCGTGACCGATTCGCCGCTCGATGGGATCACGCGCAACCCCTGGAACCCCGCGACGACGCCGGGCGGCTCCAGCGGCGGTGCCGCCGCCGCGGTCGCGGCAGGTATGGGGCCCCTCGCCCTGGGAACCGACGGCGGCGGCTCGGTGCGCATCCCCGCGGGCTTCACCGGCATTTACGGTCTCAAACCCTCGTTCGGCAGAATCCCGGCCTATCCGCTCAGCCCCTTCGGCACGGTGTCCCATATCGGACCGATGACCCGCAGCGTCGCCGACGCCGCGCTGCTGCTTTCGGTCCTTGCCGAGCCCGATCCCCGCGATGCCTACGGCCTGCCCTACGACGGCAGCGACTATCAGCAGGGATTGGACGACGGCATCGAAGGCCTGCGCGTCGCCTTTTCACCCAGCCTGGGAGGACATCAGGTCGATCCGGAAGTGGCGGCGCTGGTGGCAAAGGCGGCCTGGGCCTTCGCCGACCTCGGCGCCAAGGTCGAACTGGCGGAGCCCGATCTCAGCGGCTCGGACCAGGTCTTCCGCTGTCTGTGGTATGCCGGTGCGGCAAACCTGATGCGGCGCTTCGATGCGGCGGCTCAGGAAGAGATGGATCCGGGCTTCCGGGAAATTGCCGCAGAGGGCGCGCGCTACAGCCTGCTCGATTATCTGGCCGCTGTCGGTCGGCGTGAAGAACTGACCGTGGCGACAAATCTGTTTCATACCGACTATGATCTCTTGATCACCCCAAGCCTGCCAATTGAGGCTTTTGACGCCGGTGTGGAGGTTCCTGCCGGCAGGGCGATGACGCGCTGGCCGGACTGGACGCCGTTTTCCTATCCCTTCAACCTGACCCAGCAACCGGCCGCCTCGCTACCCTGCGGACTGACAGCGGCAGGCCTGCCGATCGGGCTTCAGATTGTCGGGCCGCGCTATGCGGATGCGCTGGTGCTGCGCGCCTCGCGCGCTTTCGAAGCCGCCTTTCCCTGGAGTTTTCCGGATCTGGAAACCAGCCTGGCCTGAGCCTGCCGCGGGGCCGGCTACCAGGTCAGAAGTAGCGTGTCCCCGCGCACCTGATAGCTTTCGAACTGCTTCAGGAAAGTCATGCCGAGCAAGGAGACCGAACCCGGCCCCTCGCCGACCGACGCCGGCAGGTCGTAAAGCTCCATCTGTCCGATGCGCAGGGAGCGCAGCTCTATGGGCGCGGCGCGGATTTCACCGTTCACGGTCTCATAGCGTTCGCTGAAGGTCAGCCGGTTCGGCGACCACCCCAGCTTCTCCGCATCCTGGGCGGTGAGGAAAATCGAGCTGGCGCCGGTATCGATCAGAAAGCGCAGCACCTCTCCATTGACGGTGGCATCGACCATGAAGTGTCCATGGGCCCCGGCCTTCAGGACGATGTCCGATCCCCCAGCCGGACCTGGACCAGCCTGGCCCGGATCGGTACCGGCGTAGGCAGCGCCCGGTCCGATCAAGGCCGGCGTGACGTCGCGTATCAGCGGCGCATCCGGATCGGCAGGCGCGCCATAACGGTCCATCAGCACGGCAACGGCGATTCCGGTCACGATTGCCACCGTGGCCAGGCGCAAGGTCTGTCCCAGCAAACCGGTGGAAGCGATCCGCTGTTTCCTGTATTCGGCCATGACCGTTTCTCCCCGCCGACACGCGGTATTCGACAGGGCGGCGGCCCTGGTTGTGTCGCATGGTGAGGGGCCATGGTGCGCGGCCTGGGTTAAAGCTTTTCTTACCTTCGTGGTTAATCCAGCACCTTAGGAGGGTTGGGAAAATTTTAGTAATTCTCTTTTTATATCAATATATTAATATCAATTCCTCAGATTGAAGTATAACCGCCTTCCAGCATGACGATGGCCCCGTTCATCAGATCGGAAGCCGGGGAAGCCAGGTAGAGCGCAAGGTCGGCGACCTCGACGGGCTCACCGAAACGGCCCAGCGGCGTCTTTTCGAGCATCGGCTGCCCCTTGTCGGGATCGCCCCAGACCTGACGGCCCATGGGGGTCATGATAATCGTCGGGCAGATCACATTGACCTGCACATTGTGCTTCGCCCATTCGACCATCATCGCCCTGGTCAGGGCGTTCAGCCCGCCTTTCGACGCAGAGTAGGCCCCGTGATCGTCCAGCGCGATGACCCCGGCCTGCGAGGAGACGTTGATGATCTTGCCGGCGCCCTGCGCGATCATGCCCGGCGCCAGGGCCTGGCCCAGCAGAAAGGGCGCCCGCAGATTGATCGCCATGGTGCGGTCCCAGTCCTCGACACCGGCCTCCAGCAAAGGGGCAATGAGGGCGACGCCGGCGCAGTTCACCAGAATGTCCACCGTGCCGAAGTAATCCAGCGCCTCCGCCGCCGCCGCGCGCGGCCCTTCGGCGGTCGCCATGTCGGCGGCAACCGCAAGGCCGCGCCGCCCCCTGGCGGCAATCAGGTCCACCACCTCGGCCAGACCCGCCTCGTCGCGCCCGACGGCCACGATGTCGGCGCCGGCGTCGGCAAAGACCGAACAGATCTCAAGCCCGATTCCCTTGGAGGCGCCGGTAACCACGGCCCGCTTGCCGGAGAGGGAGAAACGATCGATCCAACGCCCGGTTCCGGGGTCCGTGTTGCTCGCTGACATGGTGGTCTCCTCCTTCGCGATTGAAATTCTTCAAGGCCGCATCAGGCCGCCGTGCTGAAAGATCGCCGCCGTCGCGACGCCCAGCAGGCCGACCTCCGACAGAAAGTCCAATACCGTATAGCGGCTGCGCAGAAACCGCGCCCTGTCCAAAGTCGCTTTGTGATGATCGGGGCTGAGGCCGATCTCAGCCGCCAGGGTCGGCGCACCGGCAGCGGCCAAAAGGTCGCGCAGGTCTCCGGCACGCAGCAGGTGCGCCCCCAGGCGGCGGCGCAGAGCCGGCCAGGTCTCGGCAATCAAAGCCAGACGCTCAGCATGGGCGGCGGGCGACAGGTGCTTTGCCTTGCTCTCCACGACCGCCCGTCCGGCGACCGCGTCATTGGGAAAGGCTCTGTGGATCGCCGCCTGCGTCTCGTCGAAGCCGGGGGCTTCGGCGATGATTTTTTCCTTGTCCAGGCTGGTCAGATCCTGGGCGAGCAGCCAATCGAAAAGCGCCAGCACCGTCAGGCTGCCGATGGAAACGCAAGCGCCGTGGGAAACCGGGACACCGTTGTGACTTAGATTTTCCATCTCCCAGAGATGGGCGATCTGATGATCGGCGCCGGAGGCCGGCCGCGAGGAGCCGTGAAACTCCATGGCCAGGCCGGTCACCGTGAGCCCGGCGAAGAGGCCGGCCATCGCCGCCGCGTCGCCCCTGCGCAGCGCCGCAGGTTCGGCCAGCCAGGCCCGCAAGCGATCCTGCACCAGGGGCCAGGCGACATCATCCAGAGGCTCGATCCCCAGGGCATCGGCCAGAATCCAGTCGCCCCCGGCGGGCACCTTTCCCGCCAGATCGCCGTAGCCCCAGCCGGTCATCTCCGCCGGGGCGGCAGCGATGACATCAAGGTCCGCCAGGATGGCGCGGGGCGGCGCACAGGCGATCGTGTGCTTGAAACCGCAATCCACCAGGGGCGCGCCCGCGCTGGCATAGCCGTCCATCGAGGCGGCGGTCGCCACGCAGAAGAACGGCCGGCCCTCCACAAAGGCGGCGTACTTCACCAGATCGTTGAGCACGCCGGAGCCGACGGCGACAGGCACCGATCCGGCCGGCGCAGCCAACCAGCGGCGGCCAACCTCTTCAGCCAGTTCCCGCGTCGGCTTCAGCCGGGGCTCCGCCGGAAGAACCAGGGTTTCCGTCGCAATGCCGTCGGCGGCCAAGCGGGCCAGGACTGTCTCGCCGGCCGCCGCGAAGGTGTTGCTGTCCGCCACAAGAAAGGCCGGCGCCGGTCCGAAGTGGCGGCGGAAAACCTCCGCCGAGCGGTCCAGTGCGGCGGAGTCGACGAGAATCTCCACAATGTGCTGCGAACGCGCGACCGCCGGCACCACGATGTCTTCGAGTTGTCGTCGCCAGTCAGACATTCGTTTCCTTCAGTCGCACAAGTCCTTCAGGCGCGCAGACTGCGCCCATCGGCGGCAAAGAGATGCAACCGCTCGGCATCGAAATGCAGCCCCAGGGAGAGGCCGGCATGCACGGTCGAATCGCCGTCGACCTTCACGACCAGGCGGTCGCCCAGCGCGGTACGGCCATAGAGATAGGTTTCACCGCCCAGGGCCTCGGCCACCTGAACCTCGATATCGACGGCACCGGTTCCGGCCTCTGTCAGGCGCAGATGCTCCGGCCGGATACCGAGACGCCCAGCACCGTCCTGCCCCAGGGTCATGCCCAGGGGAATGGCCGCGGTGCCGTAGACGGCCTCCGTGCCGCCCTGTGCGGCCCGCAGCTGGACATCCAGAAAGTTCATGCTGGGCGCCCCGATGAAGCCCGCCACAAACTCCGTCGCCGGGCGATGATACAGTTCCAGCGGCGGCCCGACCTGCTCGACCCGCCCGCCGTTCAGCACCACGATCTTGTCGGCCATGGTCATGGCCTCCACCTGATCGTGGGTCACATAGATCATCGTCGCGCCGAGTTGTTCGTGGAGGGCCTCCAGTTCGACGCGCATCTGCACCCGCAGCTTGGCGTCGAGGTTCGACAGCGGCTCGTCGAAGAGAAAGACCTGCGGTTCCTTGACGATGGCCCGGCCGATAGCGACCCTTTGGCGCTGCCCGCCGGAAAGCTGGCCGGGCTTGCGTTCCATCAGGTCTTCAAGCTGCAGGATGCGCGCTGCCTCGGCCACCCGCTCCCCGCGTTCGGCAACAGGGACGCCGTTGACCTTCATGCCGAATTCCATATTGGCGCGCACGCTCATGTGGGGATAAAGCGCATAGGACTGGAACACCATCGCCACGCCGCGGTCCGACGGTGCCACCGCCGTGACATCCTTGTCGCCGATGGAAATGACGCCGGCGGAGATTGATTCCAGCCCGGCAATCGCCCGCAGAAGGGTCGACTTGCCACAGCCTGAAGGCCCGACAAAGACGACGAATTCGCCGTCCTCGATATCCAGCGACACATCATGCAGCGCCTGTACCGCCCCATAAAACTTGTCGACTTTGGCAAAGGCGACACGCGCCAACGGCTCCTCCCCTACTGCTCAGCTCTTTGGCCGCCGCGCCATTCTATGGCCGGCAGCGTCGTTTTTCATGCCGGTACCGCCTCGGTCCGCATGTCTCATCGCTAGCACGCACGAAAACAATTGTAAATCCAATAAGACATTTGTATGTTGCGGTAACAAGACAACAAAAGGGAGGAACTGGTGATGCTGAAATCCACATTTCGTGGCTTGGCCCTGGGCGCCGCGGCAAGCTTGTCGCTAAGCGCCGGACAAGCCTTCGGGTGGTCGCTTGAGGAAGCGGCCAAGCCCTATGCCGGAACGACCGTCGACGTCGTTTTCCTGCTTCGGCCGGGCTATGAGGCCGCGGAGAAGATGCTGCCGGAGTTCGAGGCGGCAACCGGCATCAAGGTCAACATCATCAAGCATCCTTATGAGAATGCCCTGGGCGAGCAGGTGCGCGATTTCGTCGCCAATGGCGATCTGGACATCGCCCTGATCGATCTGGTCTGGATCGGCAATTTCGCCGAGAACGAATGGATCGTGCCGCTGGAGAAGTTCACCTCCAACGCGGCCCTGGCGGACCCGGAACTGGACATCGACGACTTCTTTCCCCTGGTGCTGAACGCTTTCGGCGGTTGGAACGATACGGTTTACGGCCTGCCCTTCGACAACTACTCGGGCCTGATGTTCTACAATTCCTGCATGCTGAAGGAAGCCGGTTTCGACGGCCCGCCCAAGACCTGGAGCGAACTGAAGGACGTCTATGGCCCGGCGCTGACGAAAGACGGCAAGTATGCTTTCGCCCTGCAGTCCAAGCGCAATGAAACCCAGTCGGCCGACAGCTTCGCGCGCGTGCTCTGGCCCTTCGGCGGCTCCTTCCTGGACGACAAGTTCAAGTCCAACCTGCTGTCTGCGGAGAGCCAGGCCGGCCTGAAGTTCCGCCAGGACCTGATGCAGTACATGCCCGAAGGCATCGTCGCCTACGACCATGCCGAGACGGTCAACGCCCTGGCCCAGGGCGATGTCGCCATGATCACCGAGTGGTCGGCCTTCTATTCGACCCTCACCTCATCCGAAACCTCCAGGCTCGGCGACTGCTTTGGCGTCGCGCCGGAGCCCATGGGCCCCGCCGGGCGCAAGCCGGCCCTCGGCGGCTTCTCCCTGGCTGTGGCAAGCCAGGCCGACGAGAACGAGCAGGCCGCGGCCTATCTCTTCATCCAGTGGGTGACGTCGAAGGCCAACGCCAAGCGCTATCTGGAAATGGGCGGCGTACCGGCCCGCCAGAGCGTCTACAAGCTGCCGGGCGTGGCCGAGGAGTACAAGTTCGTCGATGCCCTGGTCGAATCCTGGCAGGACGGCGTGCCTGAGTTCCGTCCCCGCTTCGCCGAGTGGCCGGAGATCACCGAGATCGTCCAGGAATGGGGCACCAAGATCATGCTGGGCAACGTGACCACCGAGGAAGGTGCAGCCGAACTCGGCAAGCGTATGGAAGCGGTGCTGGAAGAGGCCGGCTACTACGCCGGTGACAAACCGCTGGCCCAGTAAAACGATAGGCGTAAACGAACCTCCCTGGCGGCAAGGGGAAAGGTCAAAATCCTTTCCCCTTGCCGTTTTCTTCCCGCTGGGTTGTTGCAGGGCCTCCGCAAGAGCGCGCGCCGGTCAACAGGAAAGAGGGTGAACCATCATGCAGGCAGGCCACGTAGGTCGGTCCACCATCTTCGGCTTCCTCGGCCCGGCGGTTCTCACCCTGGCCTTGATCGGGATCGCACCGCTGGTCTTCGCGATCTACACATCGCTCCATAAGTACCAGCTCACCAATCTGCGCCGCACCCCCTTCCTGGGGCTGGAAAACTATCAGACTGTGCTGAGCGACCCGGCGTTCTGGGACGCGATGCAGCGCACCATGACCCTGCTGGTCATCGTTCTGCCCCTGCAGCTCTTGATCGGCATGGGCATCGCCCTGCTGCTGCACCGGCCCGGCCTCGGCTTTCTGAAGACCCTCACCCGGCTGTCGCTGGTGGTACCCATGGCGACGACCTATGCCGTGGTGGGCCTGCTCGGCCAGATCATGTTCAATCTGAAATACGGCGTGGTGAACCAGTTGATCGGGTTCCTCGGCGTCGACCCGGTGAACTGGCTGGGCGATCCGACCAACGCCTTCATCGCCATCGCCTTCTGGGACGTCTGGCAGTGGACGCCCTTCTGCGCCCTGGTGCTGCTGGCTGGGCTCACCACCGTGCCCGGCGAGATCGAAGAGGCCGCGCGGCTGGAAACCAAGAAATGGTGGACGGTGCTGCGCCACGTCCAGCTTCCCTTCCTGATCCCCGGCCTGACGGCGATCCTGATCCTGCGCACCGCCGATACCCTGAAGCTCTTCGATATGGTCTTCACCCTGACCCGCGGCGGGCCCGGCTCCTCTACCGAGTTGATCAGCCTGCTGATCCAGCGGGTCGGCTTTCGTGTTTTCGACCAGGGCCTCGCCTCGGCCCAGGCGATCATCCTGCTGATCATCACCATTGTGCTCAGCCAACTCTACATCCGGCTGATCTATCGCGAGGTCGACCAATGACCAACCGCAGTCTCATTCTCCAGATCCTCCTGCTCGTGGTGATCGTTCTCTTCTGTCTCTTTCCGTTCTACTGGATGGTCACCACCAGCCTGAAGGATCAGATCGTCGCCCTCGCTTCGCCACCGGTCTGGAGCTTTGTGCCGACCTTCGACAACTACACAGAAGCGCTGTTCGAAGACAAGGTGGGGGCCAGCCTGATCAATTCCCTCATTGTCGCCGTCTCGACGACCCTTCTCGCCCTCGTGCTCGGCGCGCCGGCGGCCTATGCCCTCGCCCGCTTCGAGTTCCGCGGCAAGCGCGACCTCTGGTTCTGGTTCATCACCAACCGCATGGTCAGCCCCATCGTGCTGGCGCTGCCCTTCTTTCTCATCGTGCGCAGCTTCGGCCTGCTCGATACCCACATCGTGCTGATTCTGATCTACCTGACCTTCAACCTGCCCATCGTGATCTGGATCTGCACCGACCAGTTCCGCTCGATCCCGCGTGACCTGGACGAGGCGGCGACCCTGGAGGGCGCCAGCCAGTTCCGTATCTTCCGCTCGATCTGCCTGCCGCTCGCCGCGCCCGGGCTTGCGGTCTCGGCGATTTTTTCGTTTATCTTTTCCTGGAACGAGCTGATGTTCGCCCTGGTGCTGACCCGCACCGCCGCCAAGACGGCGCCCGCCGTCGCCGTCGGCTTCATGGAAGGCTACAACCTGCCCTACGGAAAGATCATGGCGACCTCCACCCTGATCGTCATACCGGTGATCATCTTCGCCCTCATCGCCTCCAAGCAACTGGTGCGTGGCCTCACAATGGGTGCGGTGAAGTAGCCATGCGTCCGCTCGCCGACTTTCCCCTGGCCGCGCGCCGCGCCCTGCGTTTCGTCCTTGCCGATATCGACGACACGGTGACCGAAGACGGGCGCCTGCCCTCCGCCAGCCTGGCAGCGATGGAGCGGCTCTCGGCCGCCGGCCTTCATGTCGTCCCGGTGACCGGCCGTCCGGCCGGCTGGTGCGATCACATCGCGCGCATGTGGCCGGTAGATGCGGTCGTCGGGGAAAACGGGGCCTTCTACTTCGCCTACGACCGCACCAGGCGGCAGATGCTGCAGAGCTTTGCCAAGACGCCGGCAGAGCGCGAAACCGACCGCCAGCGCCTGAAACGGCTGCGCGAGCGCATCCTGGGCGCGGTGCCGGGCGCCGGTATCGCCTCCGACCAGGATTACAGAATTGCCGATCTGGCCATCGATTTCTGTGAGGACGTAGCGCCCCTCTCCAAGGAGGATATCGGGCGCATCGTGGCGATCTTCGAAGACGAGGGCGCAACGGCCAAGGTCAGCTCGATCCATGTGAACGGCTGGTTCGGCAGCTATGACAAACTGTCCATGACCCGGCGCTGCCTGGCCGAGCGTTTCGGCATCGACATGGAGGCCGCAAGAGCGGAAATCGTCTTCGCCGGCGATTCACCCAACGACCAACCCATGTTTGCCTATTTCGAAAATGCCATAGGTGTGGCAAACGTCCGCGACTTCGATCTCGCGACGCCGCCGAACTGGATTACCCGGCAACGCTCTGCGGCGGGTTTTCAGGAACTGGCGGACGCGATTCTCGAAGCGCGATAAAACGATGAGAGACGGCAGAATATGATACGGGCGCCCAAGACGCTTCAGATAGACGAGGATGAGCGGTTTCTCGCCCGCGTCGCCTGGTTCTATCATGTCGAAGGCCTGACCCAGGGCGCAGTCGCCGAACGCCTGGGCGTCACCCGGCTGCGGGTCAACAAGGCGCTGGCGGACGCCCGGCGCCTTGGCGTCGTGCGCATCTCCATAAACTCGAGCTTCGGTTCCTGCGCCGAGGTGGAGGCGCGGCTGAAAACCCGCTTCGGCCTGGAAGACGCCTATATCGTGCCCAGCCCCGCCGACCCGAACAACGTTCAGACCATCGTCGGAACGGCGCTGGGCCACCACCTGACGCGGCTGCTGGCGAACCCGCAGATCAAACTCTTCGGCATGTCCTGGGGCAACACCCTGAACCTGGCCACCCGCTTCATGGAACCGGTGCACCGTCCGGACCTGGAAATCGTCTCCATGATGGGCGGCATGACCAAGGGATCGGACATCAATACCTTTGAGGTCACCACCCGCCTGGCCGACCTCTGCAGTGCCCAGCACAGCTATTTCACGGCACCGCTCTACACCGGGTCGAAGGAAAGCCGCGACACGCTGATGGGGCTCGACGTCTTTCGCGCTGTGCTGGACAAGATCCGCCGCGTCGATGCGGTGACCATGGCCGCCGGCGACACAAGCGCGGCATCGATCCTGGTGAACGACGGCCTGCCGGGCGACATCGCCATCGAAGAACTGATCGAGGCCGGCGCCGTCGGCGACATTCTCGGCCAGTTCCTGGATGCCCGGGGACAGCTGGTCGACCATCCCATCAACGACCGGGTCATCGGCGTCGGCATGAAGGACCTCTTCGACATGAAGTCGGTGATCCTGGCGGCCGGCGGCGCGCACAAGGTACCGATCCTGGCCGCCGCCCTGGGCAGCGGGGCGGTCGACGTCTTCATCTCCGACGAAGACACCGCAGAGGCGGTGCTGCTCGGCGCCGAGGCGAAGCCGCAAGATCAGGCCAGGACGTAGATCGGATCATGTTTTGACGGAACCACTTCGTGGTTTCGACAAAACATGTGAATCCGATCGACATCAAACAGGTAGAGCAGATTCACCGGGTTGATGGATCGCTTTCTGCGATTCCATCCAACCCGGACCTGCTCTAGGACGCGGAGTCTTTAAAACCCATAAAAGCCTGAATGTCTTTATGTCCTAACTCTCATGCGCCTCAAAAGCCGAAAGAACGATGCGCGCCATCGCAATATCCTGCACGGCGAGACCCGTCAGATCGGCAATGGTGATGTCTTCATCCTTTGCCCGGCCCGGCTTTTCTCCAGCCAGCACTTCACCAAGTTCCGCCAGTGAATCGGGCCCGATCAGTTCAGCGCGCGCTGCTGTGGAGACTTCGCCATGATCCAGGCATTGAGGCCTGAGATCGACAAAGAGCCCATCCGCGCTTGCAACAAGGTCGGTTTCCAACTCCTGCTTACCCGGCGCGTCTGCGCCAACCGCCGTGATATGCGTCCCCGGCTGAACCCAGTCACGCTGGACGATTGGGCGCCTTGCAGCCGTGGTCGTCACAATGACATCTGCCTGCCGGCAGGCTTGCTCCAGGTCGGCTGCAGCTTGAACAGACGGAAAGGCCTCGGAAAGCTCAACAACGGCCTCAGTGGTTTTTTCTGCTGACCGGCCCCACACAAGGAATTCCAGGTCTCTGCCAGCCATCAGCTTCAGGTGAGCCTCGACCTGCCTGCGTGCTTGTACACCGGTTCCCACTATGACGATCCGCCTGCTTTCCTCACGGATCAACAAGCGTGTCGCGATTGCGCCACCGATAGCGGTTCGAATATCCGTCATGCACATTTCGTCGTGCAACACGGCCCTGACCGCCCCGGTTTTTGCAGACAGCACAAGCGACAATCCATTACCGGTTGGAAGGCCAAGCGCGGCGTTGTTCTCAAAACCCGTCGCCACCTTGATCACGAACACCGGGTCGCCTTCGACGTGACCGTACTTGATATGGCAATCGCCGTCATGTTCGGGAAACACAATATGCCCGACCGGTGGAAGGTTGACCTTGCCGAGGCTGACAGCACGGTAAGCCTCTTCAATCAGTTCCGCTGCGCGCTCATGGTCAATCAGCGCTTCAATCTGTGGCCGAGAAAGACTGATCATCCGGGTAAAGTATCCTCACGGCAGCATTTGTAGCGACTGATGGGCTAATGGTACCGTCAGTCTATAACAGCAGAATCCGAGGCAACCAAACAGTCACAGCAGGAGCAGGCAAGAATGACAGTGCTGCCGGACTTCAAACTGGAAACGCACTTTTCGAGGTGGGAGTTCCATGCGCGCTATCACATGACTGCATCCGATGCCGAGAGCATCTCACTGCGTGAATTGTTGGCCATGGCAACGCCGGAAGAGCGCGACGCGTTCGAAAACCTGTGGCTCGGCTATACTGAGACATTCGGCGCACCAGACCTTCGTGAGACGATTGCGTTCGGTTTTCAGAACCGCAACGCCCAAGAAGTCCTGTGTTTCGCCGGCGCCAGCGAGGGCATCTTCGCGGCGAACTCGGTGATCCTCGACAAAGACAGCCATGCGATCGTCGTCACGCCCAACTATCAATCTCACGAGACCTTGCCTTTGGCGATTTGCGAAGCCACCGGCATTCCGCTTGATCCCGATGACAACTGGTCACTCGATATCGACCGGGTTGCCTCGTCTGTACGACCAAACACCAGACTCGTCACAATCAATTTCCCTCACAATCCCACTGGAGCCATCCTGCCGGTTGATCGCTATCGTGCGCTGGTCGAGCTGTGCCGAAAGCACGGCATCTACATACTGCACGACGAGATATTCAACGGCCTGGGGCGAACCGGAACGCAACATCTGCCGTTCATCGCGGATATCTACGAGCGCGGGCTGTCACTGAACGTGATGTCCAAGTCCTATGGGTTGCCGGGCTTGAGAATTGGCTGGATCGCCTGTCAGGACGCTGACGTGATCGGCAGGATGGAGCGCATGAAACACTATTTATCCATCTGCAATTCAGGTCCAAGCGAACGTTTGGCAAAGATTGCGCTGAACAACCGGGACAGCTTGCTGGCGCGAAACTGCGCCATCATTGATGAGAACCTGCCGAAATGGGAGGCCTTCTTTGCGCGGTACCCCGATTTGTTCGACTGGCAGCGTCCGGGCGGCTCGTGCATGGCTTTCCCAAGGTACAAAGGCCATGAAGGTGTCGAACAATTCACACGGTCACTGGTAGAAAAAAGTGGCGTCCTGTTGCTTCCAAGTACGATCTACAGTTCAGACCTGGGTGAGACACCTGTTGACCGTTTTCGCCTCGGCTATGGCCGTAGTGGCCTGGACGAAGGTTTGGCGGCTTTGGACGCTCATATAGCTCGCGGTCTCAACTAACGCTATCATGGCGCTCTGATCGCAAACCGGGTGGGCCCGGAACAACGCCTTGCCTGTCGCGGCGGCGTTGCCATCTCCTTCAAAAATCATCACCCTGTCGCTCCGGGGTCACCAAGAATGCGGCGGCACCGTCACGCAGCAACAGGGAAACGAACGGAAGCATGAATTCGGGCAGATCGGGGGGCAAAGCCCGGCCACTGGGCGCGGTGGCCTGCGGCCACCCCCAGACAGCGGCAGCAGCGGAAGAAATCCTGGCAGAGGGCGGCAATGCCTTCGACGCGGTTATTGCCGCATTTTGCGCATCCTGCGTCGCGGAGCCGGTGCTCTGTTCCCTTGGCGGCGGCGGATTTCTGCTGGCCCAGAGCAGCGGCCGGGAAGCCCTGCTCTACGATTTCTTCGTCCAGACCCCGCGAGGGCGCAAGCCGCTCCAGGCCCTGGACTTCTATCCAATCCTGGCGGACTTCGGCACCGCCACCCAGGAATTCCATATCGGCCTGGGTGCCGTCGCCACGCCCGGCGCCGTGCGCGGGATCTTTTCCATTCACCGGGAGCTGGCAAGCCTGCCGATGAAGCGGCTGATCGAACCGGCGACGAGGCTGGCGCGTGAGGGTGTAACCGTGCGCCCGATCGACGCCTACCTGTTCCAGGTCGTCGCCCCGATCCTGACCGCCAAAGCGGGCCCCCGCAGCCTGTTTACCGGGCCCGATGGCGCGCTGCTGGCGGCGGGGGAACCGTTCAGACAGCCACGTCTGGCCGATACCTTCGAAGCCCTGGCCAGCGAGGGCGAGGCCCTGTTCTACGAGGGCGATCTGGCAGAGCAACTGGTTGCGCTCTGCCGCGCGGAAGGCGGTCTGTTGAGTGCAGCCGATCTGGCGAACTATCGGACGGTCAAGCGAAAGCCCTTCGTCACCCACTACCGCAGCGCCGAGGTCGTGACCAACCCGCCGCCCTCCTGCGGGGGGATCCTGATCGGCTTTGCCCTCGGTCTTCTGGCCGAGGCGTCGCTGCATCGCATGGACGCGCGAAGCGAGGAACGCCTCCTGCTGATCGCGCGAGTGATGGATCTGACCAACAAGGCCAGGGTGGAAGCGCGTCTGGAAGAGGCAAGCGGCGAGGCCGAGGAAGCCGCCGCCGCGGCGCGCCTCTTCGATCCGTCACTGCTCGAACGCTACGCTGCCGAGGTCGCCGGCCAGGGCAGCTTCACCCGCGGCACGACCCATATCTCCGTCGTCGATGCGGCGGGCAATCTGGCGGCCATGAGTTTGTCGAACGGCGAGGGTTGTGGGACGCATCTGGCGGACAGCGGCATCATGCTGAACAACATGCTGGGCGAGGAGGATCTGAACCGCGGCGGCTTTCACCGCTGGCCGAGGGACAGCCGCCTCTCCTCGATGATGGCGCCGACCCTGGCAACCTCCGCCGAAGGCGCGCTCTTTGCCATCGGCTCAGGCGGCTCGAACCGTATCCGTACCGCAATCCTGCAGGTGCTGACCAACATCCTGGATCACGGCATGAGCCTGGGCAAAGCCATTGAAACACCGCGCCTGCATTTGGAAGCGGACATCGCAAATCTGGAAAAAGGTCTGGTCGAGGGTGCCGACAGGCTGATGGCCGAACGCGGTTGCCGTACCATCGACTGGCCGGCACACAACCTGTTCTTCGGCGGCGTCCACGGAGTCGCCCGCCACCCCGACGGAAGCTTCACCGCCGCCGGCGACCCGCGTCGCGGTGGCGCTGCCGTTATCGTCTAGATCGGATCATGTTTTGACGGAACCACTTCGTGGCTACGCCAAAACATGTGAATCCGATCGCCATCAAACAGTGAGAGCAGATTCACCCGGTCGATGGATCGCCTCCGGCGATTCCATCCGACCGGGATCTGCTCTAGGCAGCGGCACCGCAAAGCACAGGGTTACGTCTTGCACAGCTGCATGCCGCGCAGACAATCCGTCAGCCAGACCCGATCAGGCCGCTTCGGAATCCGAACGACCGCTGTTACGCACGATATAGGCACGCGCGCAGTGTTCGTCGCAGTAGGGCTTGCCGGCAACAGCCGGAGCCCCGCAAAAATGGAAATCCGCGTCACCAGGATCGCCGATCGGCCAGAGGCAGTTGGGCCCCTTTCCGCTGCTGCGGCGCAGGCTCGGCGCCTGGCGCCGTACCGTCGGCCGTACCGGAGTCGGTGCTGCAGCAGGACGCAGCGGCCTTTCCAGTCTTGCCTGTGGCTCAACACGAGCTACGGGTTTGGGCATCGGCGACACCGCGGCACGCCGGCTCGGCGTACCCGTCGATCTTTTAATCGGTGAAGGCCTTGCCGCAAGCTTCATGCGATGAGCCTTACCGACCACCGAATTTTTTGAAACCCCCAGCAGACGACCGATTTCCGATGCGCTCCGTCCAGCTTCCCAGAGCCGCATGAGTTCAGCGACACGTTCTTCTGTCCAAGTCATGCGATTGCCTCTACATTTTTCACAATATGTTGCGGCTTATACTATATATCGTAACCTGCCAGGCTGGCAGCACAATATAGTGGAGGGAGGGCGTTGTCCAGGATCAGACCTGTGGAAAACTGCGGTTTTCTGTGGGTTTGTTGCTTATCGCCGCAGCCTCTTCAATCCCTAGTCGAAACGTACGGCTTGCCAGCGCTCGCCGGTGCCGCGGTTGTTGAAACCTTCGAATCGGACGACCCAGCCGAGTTCCGGCGCGTACCAGGTCCGTTGTTCGGCCCGCCAATCGCCGTCAACCTGCTCCGATTGGCGCAGCAGCACATAAGTATCAAAGGTGCCGGCCGGCACCTCTATGCGCTCGACCCCGGCAACCGAGATCCGGTCCCGCCAGCTCTGCCCGCCCCAATTGCGCGAAAAGGTCACCGCCTTACCCACCTCCAGCGGATAAAGCCGTCCCAGGACACCGCCGTCCGGTGCGATCCCGGCGGCCACGCAGTCAATGCAGACGTGGCCCCAACTGGAAAAACTGCGGCCCTTCCAGATCCAACTGACGATCCGGCCCGATGTCCGGCCGACAACGCCTTCGACGCGCTCGCCGGAGTCCATGTTCTCCCAAGTCATCTGGGTGCCTTCCGAGAGCGCCTTGAAAGGCGCCGGCGAAAGCTCAAGATCCTGGGCAAGGACCGGTGCAAAAACCGGTGCAAAAACCGGTAAGGAGACGCAAGCCAAGAGAAGCGCAAAAACATGCGGCAGGAATTTGAACGTCGCACAGGCTTTTGCTGTGCAGACTCTGCGGAATGACAAGAAAACTCCCCCAATGACAGTGCCACGGCCAAGGCCCCTGAAAGCTAGCCTATCTGCGGCAGGGGATGAAAGCCTCGCAAAAGGCGTAACATGAGGATAACTCGACTCGGCCGCCAATATGGTCCCCAACATAGCCTGGGGTATGGTCCGGTTCCGATATCACACAAAGCCCTGCGGAATCCGTCATGAACAGCGGCGCAAAACACGATTCCAAGTTTCTCGCAGCGCTCCTGCTCGCAGTTTTCTGGCTGCCGTCGACAGCCGCCGCGCTCAGCGAGGCGGAAGCGCGCCACCTTTTGGTCCGCAGCGGCTTTTCCGCCGACGTGGCGGAAATCGAAACCCTGGCGCCGCTCAATCGCAAAACGGCAATAGAAAAGATCCTGCGCACGGCCGGAACCGAAGCCGTTACCGACCCGCCCGCCTGGGTCGAAGGATGGGTGCCGCCGCGGATGAAGGCGCTGTCGGCGGAAGAGCGCCGGGCCCTGCGCAATCAGAACAAGGAGCGGGGTTTGACGTTAAAGGCGTGGTGGATGGAGGAAATGACCAACACCCCGACACCGCTGACCGAGGTCATGACCCTGTTCTGGCACAACCACTTCACCTCCAGCCTGCGCAAGGTGAAGGCGCCGGTCCTGCTCTACCGCCAGAACCGCCTGCTCCGACGCCATGCCCTGGGAAACTTCGGCGATCTGTTGCACGCAATAGCGCGCGATCCGGCCATGCTGGTCTACCTTGACGGTGCCCGCAGCCGCAAGGGTGCCGCCAACGAGAACTTCCCCCGCGAGCTCTTCGAACTTTTCACACTTGGCGAAGGCCACTACCGAGAAGCCGACGTGAAAGAGGCCGCCCGGGCCTTCACCGGGCGCAGCGTCGAGCGCAAGACCGGCGCCTTCGCCTTTCGCCGGCAATGGCATGACGCCGGCGAGAAAACGGTCCTGGGTCACCGTGGCCGCCTGGAGGGCGACGATGTGATTCGAATCCTGCTCGACCATCCCAGGACCGCGTCCTTCATCGTCGAAAAACTCTGGCGCGGTTTCATCTCCGAAACACCGGACGAGGATGAGGTCGCGCGTCTGGCACAGGTCTTTCGCGAGACCGGTTATGAGATCAGGCCTCTGCTGGCCGCCCTCCTCGCCAGCGACGCCTTCTGGGCGCCGGAGAACCGCGGCCGTCTGATCAAGTCGCCGATCGACTTCGTCGTCGGCACCGTGCGGCTCTTCGATCTACCGGTCGACCGGTATGAGGACCTGGCGCGCCTCAGCCGCCGCCTCGGCCAGGATCTTTTCGATCCGCCAAACGTAAAGGGCTGGCCGGGTGGAACCGACTGGATCACCGCCGCCAGCCTGCTGGACCGGCAAGCCCTGGCGGAGCGGATCACCGGCGGCAGCCGGCAGGCCGAAGCACAGGCCATCGCCATTCAGGCAGGCCGGAAACTCAAGGGCAGTGCCCGGCGGGCGGTGCGGTTCGATGCCTGGCTGGCCGAACTGCCGGACCGCTGGCAGCAGGCAGAAGCGGTCAGCCTGCTGCTGCTGGCCGTACCGGCGGTCGATGTCGAGATTCTGGACCGCCGGGCCAGCGGCGCCCAGGTGCGCCAGCTCCTCGGCGATCCGGCCTACCAGCTGAAATAGGAGGGCGGCAGATGACAGACCTCAATCGCCGCCGGCTTCTCGCCGCAACCGCCGCACTGCCGCTCGGCCTCGGCCTGATGCCGCGGAAGGTGCTCGGCTCGGTGCCGCAGAAGACGCTGGTTCTGGTCGAACTGAGCGGTGGCAACGACGGCCTGAATACGGTCGTGCCTTACGGCGATGCCGCCTATTACCGCGCCAGACCCAAGCTTGCGATCAAGCGTGATGCCGTCCTGCCGCTCGATGAAAGACTGGGTCTGCACCCGGCGCTGGAGCCGCTCATGGAACCCTGGCGGGGCCGCGAGCTGGCGGTCGTGCTGGGACTCGGCTACCCGGCCCCCAATCGATCGCATTTCCGGTCCATCGAGATCTGGAACACCGCATCGCAGAGCAACGAGGTAAGACAACATGGCTGGCTGCATCAGGCGGTCAGCGAAGCCGGCGGCCTGCTGCCGCCTCAGGGCCGGCTGGGAATCGTTTTGGGCGGCGCGCCCGGCCCCCTGGCCGGCGACGCCCTGACAGCGGTGATCATGAAAGACAGCAAGCAACTGGCCCGCGCCGCCGCCATGGCGGGCAACGGCACGCTGCAAACCGCCAACCCGGCCCTGGATCACATCCTCTCGGTTCGCCGCCAGACGCAGGAGGCCGCCCGTCAGATCGAGGCCCGGCTGGCGTCGGCGCCTGCTCTGGGGGCTTCCTTTCCCAAAACGCCGCTGGGACGGCAGTTGAAACAGGCCGCCGCCCTGATCGCCGGCGGCGTGCCGGCATCGGTTATCAAGGTGCAGCATGCGGGCTATGACACCCATGCCGGACAGGCCGGACGCCACCCTCGCCTGCTGGGCGAGCTGGCGTCGTCCCTCGCAGCCTTCCGCCGCGCCCTGCGCGAAACCGGCGCCTGGGACCGCTGTCTCGTGATGACCTACGCGGAGTTCGGGCGGCGGGTCGGCGAAAACGCCAGCGCCGGCACCGACCACGGCACGGCGGCCCCGCATTTTCTGCTGGGAGGACGCCTGCGGGGCGGGTTGCATGGGCATCAGCCCTCGCTCATCGACCTGGATGGCGGCGACCTGCGCCACAGTCTGGATTTCAGGCAGGTTTATGCGGCCATCGCCGCCGGCTGGCTGGGCCTGCCGGCCGGCCTCGAAAGTCTTGGCCGGCCGGACCCCCTGGATCTCTTCGCCTGAGGCCCCTCCTGTCCTGCGCAGGACCACAAAGCAGTTGGCCTGCTCCCGTCAGGCTGCTAGGAAACCCGCCCGTTGCAAGGCATAGTCCCAAGGCTCAGTCCCCTGGGGCATATCCGGGGACAACAGACCAAAACCAGGACAGATCGGCCATGAGCGAAGCGCGCTTTACCTTCTCCACCGTCGGCATCGCCGCCGGAATCGCCGCGATGGCGGTTATCGTCGCGCTTTCGAACTATCTCGTGCAGTTCGCCATCAATGACTGGCTGACCTGGGCCGCCTTCTCCTATCCCGTGGCTTTCCTGGTGACCGATCTGACCAATCGGTCGATGGGGCCGCGCGCCGCCCGGCTGGTGATCTGTGCCGGCTTCGCCCTTGCGGTCGTCCTCTCGCTCTGGCTGGCCGATCCCCGCATCGCGCTCGCCTCCGGCTCCGCCTTCCTGGTGGCCCAGTTGCTCGACGTCGCGGTCTTCAATCGCCTGCGTTCCGGTGTCTGGTGGTCTGCGCCGCTGGTTTCCTCGACCGTCGGGTCGATTGTCGATACCGCCCTTTTCTGGTCGATCGCCTTTGTCGGAACCGGGCTGCCCTGGCAGACCTGGGCCCTGGGCGATTTTGCCGTGAAGATGGCCATGACCGCCCTTATGCTGCTGCCGTTCCGGCTGCTGATGCCGGCGCTGCCGCCGCGGTTCGACAAAAAGTCCGCGGCGCAGGCTTACGACTGAGGCCTTTACCCGAACCTCAGCAGACACGGTTGGCCGGATTCTCGCAGGGGCTGACCTGGAAGGGATCGAAAGAACCCGGCCGGTAGGCATCGAAGCTGCGTTGATCGGTGCAGTGAACCTTGGCGATGACGATCACATCGCCATTGACTTCGCGTACCGCCACCTGGCTGAAGAAGGCGACCTCGCAGTCGTGCTCCACCAGCATCTGCTCACTCAGCACCGGCCCCCATTCCTCCTCCAGCCCTTGCGCCGAAAGCAGCGCAGGGTATGAGGGGACGGCGAGGAGCGCCGCTAAAAACGTGAGTAACCGGGTTTTGGGGCGGAGCATGGCGCCTCTCCTCGTGAACATGATGCAGGTTCACTGAGTGTCGTCCGCTTCGCGATCCAGGGCTTTGACTTGGCTCAAACAAGACGCCGCATGGCCTTCCCCAACATTATTATTAGACAATCAGCTCAGTTGGCTACTCCGGCAATGCCTACAAAGGTAAGCACAGAACAAGAAAAGGATCGAAAAAAGCTGAGAAACCCTGGCAACGGAGTATAACTTTAGATAAATTTCCATAAAATTTTAGATTAATAAGTAATAATTGGTTTTTTATTTAAATCTTTACTTAAGCAATCTTCTATAGTACATGCATATGGCAGAATAGATGCCTGAACTGTAGGAGGTTCAAATGCAGATCCAAACAGCACCCGCGCCCCTTGCTAATGGGGGTGCGACTCAGGTGGCTGTGGCGCCCGAGGCGCCACCTGCCGCCAAGTCAGAATCCGCGCGACCCGTGGAGTCCGTCCATAAGGACCCACCCCCGCGGTTTCCCTACCCGGAGACCGATCGAGGCCTGAAGATCGATATCGAAGCCTGATCTTCAACCTTATAAGCGGTACCGGGGGGTGGAACATGACAACGAACTAGGGAGCTCCGAGAGAGGCTGAAAAGGCCTTTTTCGGGGCTCTCACCGTTCGCTGAATGACAAGAATCCGGCTGCCGGCCACAACAAGATCACTTGTGGACGTTTGCAGACAGTCCATATACAGCTGGTGTATTCTAGACATGCGGAGTCGTGGGCGCCTGGGGCGTCTGGCGCCTTTCTTTCCTGATCTTTCTTGAATCGGTCAGAAAACAGGCCACAAAGTGACTCCGCCAGGGTCAACAACAGCGGGCCGGCAAATGCCGACAAATTCAGGGCCGACACTCCTGCGCCGGAATATGAGCTTTCTTGGCCGTTGGTTGCGCAACCCAAAAGCCGTGGGTGCCGTGATTCCCAGCGGCAAGAGCCTTGCTGCTGCAATGGTTGCAGAGATCGACCGCGAGGCCGAAGGCGCAGTGATCGAGCTGGGCGGCGGGACCGGCAACATTACGGCCGCGCTTCTGGATGCCGGCTTTCCAGGCCAGAGCATCACCGTGATCGAGCGGGACCCCACCTTTCACCGCCTTATAGCTCAGCGCTTCCCGGACGTGCAGGTCCTTCAGGGCGACGCGGCAAAGCTGCGCCGACTGCTCGCCACGGCAGGGGTCGGAAAGGTGAAGGCCATCGTCTCGAGCCTGCCGCTTCTGTCCATTCCCGACAGGATCTGCCTGCAGATCATCTCCGAAGCCATGGCCGTTCTCGGTGAAGACGGCACCCTTGTCCAATTCACCTATGGACCCGCGTCGCCGGTGTCCCGTCGCATCCTCACACGTCTCGGCCTGCGCGGCACCCGCGCCAGTTGGGTGATGGACAATATTCCCCCCGCGGCGGTGTGGCGTTACCACAGGCCGGGCATAGCCGCCGGCCGCCAAGAGGCGGATCAGGGCACCGTCAAACCATTGCAAAAGCGCAGCGCCTGACCCCCGTCCCGCTTTAGGCCCTGTCACACTTTAGTTGAGGGGCATCTCTAAAAACGAGATCACGCTCCGGCGATACGCTTGGCGGCACTGCGGCGCCTGCGTTCGGTCGCCCGGATCATCTTCTTCAGTCGCGGCTGAATCTCGTCACGCCAACGCCGCCCATTGAACACCCCGTAGTGGCCGACATCCGGTTGAACGTAGTGGTGCCGGTCGTCATCGGGGATGTTGCGGCAGAGGTCATGGGCAGCCTCGGTCTGACCCAGGCCGCAGATGTCGTCGAGTTCGCCCTCGATCGTCATCAAGGCGGTATCTCGAATCTCGCCGCAATCGACCAAAGCGCCGCGGTGGCGCATGGTGCCCTTGGGCAAGGCATGCTCCTGAAACACCGTCTCGATGGTCTGGAGGTAGAACTCGGCGGTCAGGTCCATTACCGAGCGATACTCTTCATAGAAACCCTGGTGCTGCTCGACGGAATCGCAATCGCCTTCGATCAGGTGCCGGAAGAGATCGCTGTGGGCATCCAGATGCCGTTCCAGGTTCATGGTCATAAAACCGGTCAACTGAACGAAGCCGGGATACACCCGGCGCATGGCACCGGGGTTGGGAAACGGCACCGACAGAATGACGGACTGCTCGAACCAGGACAGAGGCCGCGATGCCGCCAGATCGTTGACTGCCGTCGGATTGCGCCGCGTGTCGATCGGGCCGCCGATCAAGGTCATCGATGCCGGCTGCAGTGGATCGCGCTTGGCCGCCATGACCGCCGCTGCCGCCAGCACGGGAACCGCAGGCTGGCACACGGCGATGACGTGGGTGTCGGGGCCGATGAAGCGGACAAAGTCCATGACATAGTCGATGACGTCATCCAGATCGAAGCGCCCGTAGGCCAGCGGCATCACGCGGGCATCGCGCCAATCGGTTACGTAGACCTCATGCTCCGGGATCATCGCCTTTACGGTACCGCGCAACAGCGTGGCGTAGTGTCCGGAAAGCGGTGCAACGATCAAGACCTTCGGATCTTTGCGCTTGCCGGTGACGCTCTCGTCGCGCTTGAAATGCAGCAGGTCGCAAAAAAGCTTCCCGTAAACCAGCTCGGGATGAACGCCCACAGCCTGGCCGTCGATTTCAACCTCGTCGATGCCCCACGCCGGTTTGCGGTAGCGCCTGGTCACATTCTCGAAAACTTCGCAGGCCGCGGCCATCGCCTTTCCGGCCGGTGTATAGGCAACGGGGCTGAAAGCGCTGCGGCAAAGGTACTGCAGAGCATCGGACTGCATCCGCAGAGGCCGGACCGCAGCATGGGTTAACTCATAGGCATGATAAAGCAAGTTTCTTTGGTCCCCAGAGTTGCGGTGCCGATCATTTTCGGCACTCCCCCCAATTTAGCACTGTCTTGTTGGCAAGCTGTTAAGCGGTCCGGAAAGGAGCTCCAAACCGCCGTGCGCCGGGAATCTATCACTCGCGGCGGCGTCGCGCGAAGCGAAAAGTCACCCTGCCGAAAGCCCTTCTTTTGGGCCGGAATCCGGCCTTGACTCAAGTCAATGCCCCGCCATCGACCGAAACCTAGGCTGACGCTTCAACTAAGGCGACCCTTCCACGCAAAGGTAAACCCATGGCCGGTGTCATCGAATCCCTGCGTAGCGATCATTCGCGGATGACCAAGTTGCTCGACGCGCTAGAGCGGCAGCTCTCCAGCTTTGACGAAGGCAAGCCGGTGGATTTCGATATCCTGGACGGGGTTATCTACTATTGCCTGTCATATCCCGACCTACATCACCATCCACTGGAAGACCTGGTCTTCGACCGGCTCAAGTTACGCAATCCGGAGGCTCTTGCAGGCACCAAGGATCTCCGCGAGGAGCATGAAGCGCTTGCTATACATACCCGGCGCTTTGCCGCCGCCATCCGAACGGTGCAGCAGGACATCCCGGTCGAGAGGAAGTCCGTACAAGAGGTCGCAAGCGAATTCCTCAGTGCCTATCGGCGCCACATCATGATGGAGGAGAAGCTCTTTTTCCCGGCAGCACAGCGCAGCCTTAAGCCCGAAGACTGGAGCACGATCGCCGGACAGCTGAAACCGATCGAAGACCCCCTCTTCGAGCGGCGCGAAGACGAGCGTTTCTCTGCGCTCTATGAAGATATCATCGCCTGGGATCAGGCCTCTACCGCTTAGATAAACGCACCGGGGCAGCCTTGGTTCAACCGGTACACTTGCTAAGCTTATGGTGCTAAACTTCCCGATGTGAGACGACAACACGGCGCAGCGCTGCAGAGCGGGCTGCGCCTTAACATGGCTGTCGAGCTGTCGCTAAGGCCTTGCGGAACCGCATTTTTGGGGGGCGCTGTTCATGCCGGAAGGGATCTACAAATCGGGCCTGAAGGGCCTCTGCATCAGTCTGACGCTGGCCTGCCTGACCGGTCAGCCAGGCACTGCGGCCTGGGCGGCCGACAAAGCAGTGACGATTGGAACGGGCAGCCGTGCCGGCGTTTATTACCAGGTCGGCCGGGCGGTTTGCCGCCTTGTCAACCAATCGCAGGCTCAACACGGCATCGCCTGCAACGCGCCCTCGACCGCCGGATCGATTTCCAATCTAAAGGCAGTACGCGCGGGCCAGCTCCAACTGGCCGTGGCCCAGTCGGATTGGCAATTCCATGCCGTCAATGGCAGCAGCCGCTTTTCATCGGCAAAGCCGGACCCGGACCTGCGCTCTGTCTTCTCCGTTCATGGCGAGCCATTCACCCTGGTGGTCCGCCGGGATTCGGGAATCCGCCACCTGCGCGATATCGAAGGCCGGCGCGTCAACATCGGCAATCCGGGTTCCGGCCAACGCGGCACCATGGAGGTGGTGATGCAGGCGATGGGCTGGACCAAATCGTCGTTCAGCCTCAGCGAAGAGCTGCCCGCCAGTCAGCAATCCCTGGCGCTCTGTCACGACCGGGTGCAGGCATTGGTCTATACCGTGGGTCATCCCAATGATTCCGTGGCACAGGCCGTTCGCCTCTGCGACGCCGTGATCGCCGAAGTCTCCGGCCCTGAGATCGAGAAACTGGTCGCAGCAAGGCCCTACTACGCCTTTACCACCGTGCCCGGCGGGCTCTATTCCGGCAATCGCGACGATGTGACGACCTTCGGCGTGAAGGCGACCCTGGTGACCTCCGCCAAAGTGGATGCAGACACGATTTATGCGGTTACCAAGGCAGTCTTTGAAAATCTCGACAGCTTCCGGCGCATGCACCCTGCCTTTGCCGGGCTTCAACCCGAGCGCATGGTGCGCGACGGCCTCTCCGCCCCTTTGCATGAGGGCGCGGCGCGCTATTTCAAGGAGCGTGGCTGGCTCTGATGCAATCCCTTCGCCTTCTGCCCGGGGTCGGCTAGACTTACGGGATAACCTGAGCCGGCGGAAAAAAGGGCGTGCAAATGCGAAAGCTACTCCTGGCGATCATCTTTGCGGTCACGGGCACCACCGCTGCGGCGGGTGAGGAACTGCGCATCGGCCTGTCGCAGTATCCGACGACGCTGCACCCGAACATAGATCCCTCGGTCGCCAAGTCTTACGTGCGATCAATGACCCGGCGCCCGATGACGGTCTATGATCACGAGTGGCAGCTAATCTGTATGCTCTGTGTCGAACTGCCGTCGATCGAGGCGGGGACAGCCGTACCGGAGCCTCTGCCCGACGGCGTGGAGGGCGCCGGCGACGGCCGCGGGATCGCCCTGACCTATCGCATCCAGCCGCAAGCGACCTGGGGTGACGGCACCCCGGTCACCACCGCCGACGTCGTCTTTACCTGGAAAGTCGGCCGGCATGAGCAGGCGGGCATCGGCAACGCGGAACTCTATCGGCGCATGCTTTCGATCGACGTGATCGACGAGAAAACCTTCGTCGTCCACGCCGACCGCGTCTCCTTCGAATATGCCGCAATCAACGACTTCAAGCTGCTGCCCGCGCATATCGACGGGCCGGTCTTCGAGGCCGCTCCGGACGATTACAAGAACCGCACCGCCTTCGACAATGACCCGACCAACCCGGGCCTCTACTTCGGCCCCTATCGTATCACCGAGGCGATTCCGGGATCGCGCATCACGCTGGAGCGCAACGATACCTGGTGGGGCAAAAAGCCCGCCTTCGATCGCATCGTCCTGCTGACCATTGAGAAAACGACGGCGCTGGAGGCCAATCTGCTCTCCGGCAACATCGACATGATCTCCGGCGAACTGGGGCTCAGCCTCGACCAGGCCCTGGCCTTTGAAAAGCGCCACGGCGACGACTACCAGATCGTCTACGAACCCGGCCTGCTCTACGAGCACATCGACCTGATGCTGGAGAACCCCATCCTGCAGGACAAGACCCTGCGCCAGGCGCTGATCTACGCCATCGACCGCGAAGCGATCAGTGAAAGGCTCTTCGCCGGGCGCCAGCCGGTGGCCCATTCCGGAGTCTCGCCGCTCGATTGGGTTCACGATCCGGAGATCAAGACGTACAGCTACGATCCGAAAAAGGCCGGCGAGTTGCTCGACGCCGCCGGCTGGAGCGACATCAGAAACGGTATACGTCACAACGCCGCGGGCGAGCCGCTGCGCCTGGAATTCATGACCACAGCCGGCAACCGCATCCGCGAGCTGGTGCAGCAGGTGCTGCAGAGCCAGTGGCGTCAGGTTGGCATCGACATGCGCGTGCGCAATGAACCACCGCGCGTTTTCTTTGGGCAGACCGTGCATCACCGCCGTTTCACCGGCCTCGCCATGTTCGCCTGGGGCAAGGGGCCGGAGCACATTCCGCGCACGACCCTGCACTCCGAGGAAATCCCGAGCGAGGAGAACGGCTGGTCCGGGCAGAACTACACGGGCTTTCGCAACGCCGAGATGGACGCCCTGATCGAGGCCATCAACCTGGAACTCGACCGGCCGAAACGCAAAGCGATGTGGTCGCGCATCCAGCAGATCTATGCCGAGGAAGTGCCGGTGATTTCGCTTTACTGGCGCGCCAACGCCTATGTCATGCCCAAGTGGCTGAGGGGCGTGCGCCCGACCGGGCAGATGGCTTCCTCTTCGCTTTGGGTCGAGGACTGGACCGTGGAAGGACGCTGAGCGGAAGGCCGCCAAACGATGCTCGCCTACCTCGCCCGCCGCCTGACCGAATCCTTCTTCGTTCTGGCCGTCATGTCAGCGGTGATCTTCGCCCTGATCGGCCTGATGCCGGGCGATCCGATCGACGTGATGATTTTCTCCGACCCGGAGATGACGCCGGCGGATGCCGCGCGGCTGCGTGCGCTCTACGGCCTGGACCGGCCGATTACGGATCGCTATTTCACCTGGCTCGGCTCTGCCCTGCAGGGCGACTTCGGCTACTCGCGGCTCTACAACCAGCCGACCCTGGATATACTGCTGCCGCGCCTCGGCAACACCATCGTGCTGATGGGACTCAGCTTCTTCTTTGCGCTGGTTATTGCGCTACCGGCCGGCATCTATGCGGCGACGCGCCCGCAAAGCCTCAGCGACCATGGCATCAACCTGCTGGCCTTTGCCGGCATCTCAATCCCGCCGTTCTGGCTCGCCATCCTTCTCATCATGCTCTTCTCCGTCACCCTGGGCTGGCTGCCCGCAGGGGGCATGGGTGAAGGACACAGTTTCTGGTCGGACCTGCGCTTCCTGGTCCTGCCGGTGATCGCCCTGACCATCGCCACAGTTGGCGGCGTCATCCGCTTCATGCGGGCAGCGGCGCTGGAGACCCTGCGCCAGGACTATGTGCGCACCGCCAGGGCCAAGGGCCTGAGCGGGCAGCAGATCGTGGTCGGCCACGTCCTGCGCAATGCGATGATCCCGGTGGCGACCATCCTCGCCCTGCAGATGGGCAACCTCTTCTCCGGCGCCCTGATCACCGAAACCATCTTCGCCTATCTGGGGATGGGCAAGACCATCTACGACTCGATCATCGGCAATGACTACAACGTTGCCCTGGTCGGCCTGCTGCTCGCCACCGTCACGACCCTGCTGGCCAACCTTGTCGCGGACCTTGCCTATACCTGGCTCGACCCCAGGATTTCCTATCAATGACACCGCCGAAGACCCCTTGCGCAGCCAACGCGAAGGCCCCCCTTCTTGCCGCCGAGGCGGGGTTGGCCGGCGGCCCGGCCCTGACCGTGCGGCAGATTTTCTGGCGCCGCTTTTTCGGCCATCGTCTGGCGGTGGTCAGTCTCGCTTTTCTGCTTCTGCTGTCGCTGCTCACCGCGGTGGCGCCGGTGATCGAGTTTCTGCTCGGCGTCGACGGCAATCTGGTCGACCTCTTCAACGCCAAGCAACCGCCCTCGGCGCAACACCCCTTGGGAACCGATGAGCTGGGGCGGGACACCCTGGTCAGGTTGCTTTATGGCGGACAGGTTTCGCTGATCGTCGGGCTGGCCGCCGCCTTGGGTTCTGCAGTCATCGGTACCCTCTTGGGGATCACCGCCGGTTACTACGGCGGACGGCTGGACAGCCTGCTGATGCGCTTTACCGACGGCGTCATCGCCCTGCCGATCCTGCCGCTGCTGATCATCCTGGCGGCGGTCGATCTCACCAAGCTGGGCCTCTCGAGCGATCTGGCAAGCTCGGAGAGCATCTCGATCTATCGCATCGTCTGCCTGATCGCCCTGGTCGGCTGGACCACGGTGGCACGGCTGGTCCGCGGCGCCACGCTTTCCATGAAGGCGCGGGAGTTCGTGCGCGCCGCCGAGGCCATGGGCGCTTCGGCGCCGCGCATCATGCTGGTGCACATTCTGCCCAACGTCGTTTCACCGATCATCGTGGCGACCACGCTGTCGATCGGCGGCATCATTCTTCTGGAGTCGGTCCTGAGCTTCCTCGGACTGGGCATCCAGCCGCCCCTGCCCTCCTGGGGCAACATGCTGACCAATGCCCAGGAGCTGATCTGGGATGCGCCGGTTCTGGCTGTTTATCCCGGCCTGCTGATCTTCCTGACGGTGATCGCCTTCAATTTTCTGGGCGACGGCCTGCAGGATGCCCTCGACCCCCGCGCCATTGAGGGGCGGGACTGACAGCCGCCCGCAAGCCCTGACAAACCGAAGGATTCCGGCAGGCGCTAACTGCCGGCAATGCTGCGCAGCCGCTTTGCCGCCCGCCGGTTCTGGGGAACCTTCCGGGCTTCGACCCGCGCGGCGGGGAACGTCACGGCCACCTTTGTGCCTTTACCAACTGTACTCTCGATGTCGACCGTCGCATCGTGCAACTCGGCCAACCTCTTGACCAGCGACAAGCCCAGCCCGACGCCGGAATTGTTAGTGGTGAGTGTGGAGCGGACCTGGGAAAACGGCTCGGTGATACGCTTTATGTCCGCTTCGGCTATCCCGATGCCGTTGTCCGACACCGCCAGGGTCAAGTCGCCGGAAGATTTGTCGACCTTGGCGCTGCAGGTGATCTCCCCCTTATTGTTGATGAACTTCAGGGCATTACCGATCAGGTTGATGAGGATCTGATGGACAGCGCTCTGATCGGCCCGGAGCAGCGCCAGCGTCTCCGGCACCTGTGCTTTCAAACTCACATGCCGCAGCTCGGCGCCCTGCTCAAAGAGTTTGAATACCGCCCGCTGGCATTCGGCCAGGTTCAACGGCTGCTCGTCGAGATCCAGCTGACCGGACTCGATTTTCGAGAGATCGAGAATGTGATTGATCATGCCCAGCAGATGGTCGGCGGCATTGCCGATATCCTTGCCGTATTCTGCATATTTCGGGTGGGTGTGATCGCCGAATGTCTCGGTACCGATCATGTTTGCAAAGCCGATGATCGCGTTCAGCGGGGTACGCAGCTCATGGCTCATGTTTGCCAGGAAGCTGGACTTGGCCCTGCTGGCCTCCTCCGCCAGTTGCCGGGCATTGGCCATCGATCTTTCCAGCCGCACCTCAGTGGCGATATTGATGTGCATGATCAAAGCGCCAATTTCGCCGCCCGGCAGCGTCGTGCCCCGCATGATGCACTTGAACCAACGCTGTTCATCCGGCGAGTGGCAGGAATAACGCACCTCGGCCAATTTTGTGTGGCCGCTCAACACCTCCCGCAGCCGCAGGGCGACTTCGTTCGACACGCCGTCCTCAGATTTCTCGCAGGCGGCAATATAGCTGGTCCCGACACCAAAACTGTTATCCTTGGCGCCGTTCTTGCGTCCGAACTCCCGCCAGGCCTCGTTCACGACGGTGATCACACCATCCTTGTCGAGAACCGCAATCTGCGCCGGTGTGCTGTCCAGGATAGCGCGACGCAGCTCCATTTCCTCGGCCAGTTCGCTCCTGCTGCGCCGCAGTTTCAGGTTGGCACGTGCGAGCCTGGAAACGTCCGTGAGGGTCAGAACGGCACCGCCGGTGCCCTTTTCCTCGCCGATACAGGGGTGGATCAGGAGCTCGAAGTAACGGTCTTTCTGCGGCGCACGGATCGCCTTGGCTTTTGGCTTTCCGGTGCGAATTACCTCCTCGACGAGCGGCCGCAGATCCGGCATGCGAAAGCGCGCCTTCAACCCCATCAACAGTTCGCCGATATCATTCTCGCTGATCTCGAAGACCTTGGCTGCGGCAACGTTGTAGCGCTGAACCCTGAGGCTCCGGTCAGTGACGATAACGGCATTTGAGATGCTCTCCAGAATCGACGTCTGGAAAGAGTGGGCCTCATTCAAGGCGTCGGATTTGACGACGATCTCCTCATTGACCGTCGTCAGTTCCTCATTGGTCGACTGCAGTTCCTCGTTCGAGGTTTCAAGCTCCTCATTCGCCGACTGCAGTTCCTCGTTTGACGACTGCAGCTCCTCATTCAGCGACTGCAGCTCCTCGTTGGAGGTCTCCAGTTCATTGACCATGGTGTGGAGGTGCTCGCGCATGGCCAGCAGCTCATGCTCCAGCTCCCGCACCTGGTCGTTCTCGCCGGTTTCCTCGACCTCTCCTTCCGCTTCCTCAAGCAGCGCCCTGACGGTCATGAAGGCAATGAGATTATATTTCTCTGAAACTTCGTCGTCGTTGTACGGATGGATGACAATGCGGTACTGCCAGCGATCACCCTGAAACTCGCCGATATGCACGCGGCTACGGACCACCACCTCCTCTCGCCGGCTGCGCAGCAGCAGGGCGCGAAGCTCGGCGCGCAGATCCTCGCCGACAAGGCTGAAAACGTCGAACTGCGCGGACCCGGTGGGGACATTGAGATAGGGTTTAATATTGCCCGCAATGTGGACCGGCTTATCCGCGCTGTCGACGATCACCGTCGGCGGGCCGAAGATCTTGGAGATAACTTCTTTGGCCCGCTCGTCATGCGATCGCCGGCGCCTCGGCACACTTCTTGGGCTTTCCGGCGTAACTTTCTTTGCCGGTGTAAAAGCGGAAGGGCGGAAAGGCGATGAGATGGCGTTGGTCGCATGGAACAGCTTACTGGAACGGTCGACCAATTCGAAAAGATCGCCGGACTCGGCAATCGCCTCTGATTTCCCCAGAAGCAGGGCGCAGCCGGGGTTCAATGCATAGTGAAAACGTTCCAGAACACGGCGCTGCAGGTCCGGGGTAAAATAGATGAACAGGTTGCGGCAGCTTATCAGGTCGATTCTCGAGAACGGCGGGTCCTGGATAAGATCATGCCGGCTGAAAACAATCATCTCCCGGATCTGCTGCTTCACCGAAAACTCGGAAGCCACGGGCGTGAAGTAGCGCCGAAGAATCTTCGGATCCATCTGTTCGGCGGCCGATGACGGATAGACGCCGCGCCTTCCCGTCGCCAGGGCCTCGGTATCCAGGTCGCTGGCAAAGATCTGTACTTTCACCCGCTTGTTCAGCTTGCGCATCGCTTCAGCAAAGAGCATCGCGATGGTATAGGGCTCCTCGCCCGAAGAGCAGCCGGGAATCCACACCCTGATCGCCTCCGTTCCCTCCCGCACGCGGACAAGCTTTTCGACAGTGTCGCTCAAAGCCTGCCAGATCGCGGAGTCGCGGAAGAAGGATGTGACGCCGATCAGGAGTTCACGAACCAGCCGATCGATCTCGCTGGGGTCCCGGTTCATCAGAGCGAGATAGGATTCAAGATCGGCGAGGTGGAGCAAAGCCATGCGACGCGAAAGCCGCCGCAAAATGGTGGAGGAGCGGTAGTTGATGAAGTCGATGCCGGTGTGCGTGCGAATGACCGCGCAGATATTGACATAGGTGTCGCTGGAAGTGACCTGGTCGGCCTCTTTCAACACAAGCGCGCGGCTGCCGGCACTGAGCAGACGCGGGATGCGTTTGGCAATATCCGCCGGTGGCAGCACCACGTCGACGCAACCGGTGGCAATGGCCGCTTTGGGCATGCCGTCGTACTTGGCCGAATCGTCCTGGGCCAGCGTGATACCGCCGGCGGCCTTGATTGCCCGAACACCGCGCGCGCCGTCAGAGCCGGTCCCGGAAAAAACGATCCCGACGGCCTGCTCCTCACACTCCAGCGCGAGCGACGCAAAAAACAGGTCGACAGAGGGCTGCGGCCCGGTCTTGACTTTCGGCTTCCTGACCGTCAGCAACCCGTTCTGCAATTCGACATGACGATTGGGCGGCGTGATGTAGATGACGTCGGGCCGCGCATGCTGGTTGCGCGACAACTCCTTCACTTCCAGCGTCGTCTCGCGGGCAAGCAGTTCCATCAGCATGCTGCGATGGCTGGGCGAAAGATGCTGGGCCACCACATAGCAAAAGTCCCCACCCGGCGTGAGATGGGCAACAAATTCCCTGAGCGCCTCCAAGCCGCCAGCCGAGGCACCGATACCAATGATCGTAATCTTCAAAGCCGCTTTCTGTTCCCTGGCGATGATGGGCCCCCAAAATCCGCCACAATCCGAGAGAGATTCTAGTCTGTGACCATCAAATCTCAACGGACAAACTATAATATTATGACTATATTTTTAGTTCAATTAAAAATGCTCTCTTAGCGGGAATACGCTAAAATTCAATCGTCTAAAGAGGCTCGAAATGGGGTTTGGTCAGCATGTCAGAGGGGTTGTCCAGAGCACTCTGTGGGTGCCGGCTTTGCGAGCGAATCCGAAATAAGGAATATATTCTCGAATTCGGTAGCGCGTTTCTCACCCGACGTTACGGGCCGGTGAACAGTATCCGGATTGTTCTCAGATCACGAAGCGGATACGGCCGTTTGAAGGATAAAGGTCACGACGGCCGACAGGCTGCCGCCGCCGGCGCCTTCCAGTTCCACCAGACTGGTACTGCGAAGCAGGGGCGCCTCGCCCTTTAACGCCAGATGCCTGACGTTCAGCTTGCCGGCGGTCATCGCCGCGCCAGCAACCGGCAAGGCCGTCTGACGGCAACCGGCCAATCGAATGTCGCGGAAGCCCGGACGGGCGGCCTGATGCGCAGCCGTTGCCGTCTCTACAATCAGGCTCAGCAGATCCTCGAAGCCGGCCAGCCCGGCGAAAGCGAAGTCACCGGAAAGGCTCAACGCCGGCGCGGCCAAAGGCTCGTAGACGAAGGTCTCCGCAGACTGTCCGCGCTCGGCCGCTTCAGCCAGTTCGGCAAAGCGCAGCGTCACCGCTTCCTGCCCTCGGCCGGACGGGGCCGCAAAGCGCGCCTCACCGATCAGCGTCAGCCCTTCCGGCGGCGGCGCCTCATCACGCAGACAGAGGACCCGATTCCCTGTGGTCTTGGCAAAGACGGCGTCCGTCAGCACCGCCCTGGCCGCGAAATCCCGGGGCAGAGCCTCGGCGGCCCGGGCAATGATCTGCGCAGCTTCGACCATGTCCTGCGCGCCGCTTCGAAAAACATCGAGACTGTGCAGGTCAGAGGTCGAGAAGGCCTTGCCCGGATGCGTGAGGGATGTTGCCATGGCTTCGCTACGCCACCGTCAGGCTCTGCGGCAAAACGGCAGGCGCAAAGCGCCGGAAAAACAAGTCCCCGCCACACGAGACGACATTGCGCTGAATTCCCCTCGGACTGTCTCTGCTATACGGCCTGGGCCGTTATACAGAATCGCGCCTGGGTGGAGATGTGACCGTTATGAGGCAGAATCAGTGCACTCTGCGCCGCGTGCCGCCGATCAGCAGGGCGCAGAGCAAGCCGGCGACAAAGCCGCCTGCATGGGCCTTCCAGCCGACCTGGGCGCCGGCCAGAAAATCGCCGATCCCTGACAGACCGAGCACGACATTGAGCCCCATGATGACCAGCACGAAGCTTAATGCCGACTTTCGCTGCCCGGGCCCGGCGCCTGGGCCTGCCCCGGCGAACATGAACCGCACCGCCGCACCGGTGACGCCGTAGACGGCGCCGGAGGCACCGATCAGGACCAGTTCCCGGCCGCCGCGGAAGGCGAACTCGGTGAGCGCGCCGGCAGCGGCGCAAACCACGAACAGCAGCAGATAGGGGATAAGGCCGACATTGCGTTCCACAAAGCTGCCGAAAGCCAGCAGGAAACCCAGGTTCAACATCAGGTGCATGAAGTCGCCGTGCAAAAAAGCGTGGGTCACCAGGCTCAACATGCCCGAAACCGACGGCCAGGCACTGCCCGGCGGCCAGAAGATCGAGGAGACGAAGGCGAAGTTGGCGAAGAACCAGCGCCAGGCCTCCCCCTGCAGAACATTCTCGATTCCGAAGGCGACAATGATCGCCAGCGTCAGCCACATCGTCCCTGGCGGCAGGTTGAACATCGGCTGGCGCCCGCCCGGGGGCGGGGGCGGTCCGTAACTCGGATCGGGCTGTGGGCTCATGGCGGGAAAACCGATGGTGCGTGAAAACAGGCCTCCTCGATGTGAGGCCTCGCCCACACAAAGACAAGCCTCAGCAGACTAGAACGCCGCCTTGCCTGAATGCCTCAAAACTCACCCCGCCTTAGGCAGCGTTGATTCCGCCAGGGTGGCCCAGTAGCTGGCGCCGACCACGGCGACCTCGTCATTGAAATCGTAGTGCGGGTTGTGGACCGAACAGCCGCCGGGGCCGCCTTCGGTGCCGTTGCCCAGCCAGATGTAGCAGCCGGGCTTTTCCTGCAGCATGTAGGCGAAATCCTCTGAGCCCATAAGCTGCTCGGCACCGATTTCGACGTTCTCCTGGCCCACCACCTTGGCGGCGACGGCGGCTGCGATATCAGTCTCCGCATCGCTGTTCACCAGCGCCGGATAGCGGCGCTCATAGCGCAGGGTCATGGTCGCGCCCTGGGCGGTGCAGACCGCCTCGGCGATACGGGCGATGTCTTCTTCGATCTGATCCTGACTTTCCTTGCGGAAGGCCCGCACGGTGCCGCGGATGACCGCGGTTTCCGGGATCACGTTCCAGGTGTCGCCGGCATGGAACTGGGTCACGCTGAGCACCACGGGATCGATGGGGTCGCTGCGCCGGCTGACGATGGTCTGCAGGGTCGTCACCATCTGCGCGCCGGTCACCACCGGGTCGACGCCGAGATGCGGCATGGCGGCATGGGCGCCCTTGCCGGTGATCACGATCTCGAAGATATCGAAGGACGCCATCGCCGGACCGGCGCGCAGACCCACGGTACCCGCCTCACGGCCGGGCATGTTGTGCAGGCCGTAGACCGCCTCGACCGGGAACTTGTCAAAGAGCCCCTCTTCCACCATCACCCGGCCACCGCCTTCGTTCTCCTCCGCCGGCTGGAAGATAAAGGTGATGCGGCCGTCGAAGTTGCGTGTCTCGGCGAGATACTTGGCGGCGCCCAACAGCATCGCCGTGTGGCCGTCGTGGCCGCAGGCATGCATCTTGCCCTCATTGGTGGAACGGTGATCGAAGTCGTTCAGTTCGTGAATGTGCAGGGCATCCATATCGGCGCGCAGGCCGATGGCCCGCCCGCTTTTGTTGCTCTGCCCGTCCAGAACCCCGACGACGCCGGTGGTGGCCAGACCGCGGTGCACCTCGATGCCGAATTCAGCCAGCTTTTCGGCCACGAAGTCCGAGGTGCGCAGCTCCTCAAACGCGGTTTCCGGATGAGCGTGGAGGTCTCGGCGCCAGCCTTTGATCTCCTCGTGAAACTCGGCAATGCGGTTGATGACGGCCATGGGGGAACTCCTTCGATCTATCTCAGGCTTGCGGCGCCGTTTGTTGCGATACCCGGCGGGCTTCGGCCTCCGGCAGGCGGTTTTCCTCCACCGCGTGACAGGCGACCTCACCGGCCGCCGTGGGCCGGGGCTTCGGCGCCTCCTGGCGGCAGCGATCATTGGCAAAGGGGCAACGGGGATGGAAGTGGCAGCCGCTGGGCGGGGAAATCGGGCTCGGCACCTCGCCGGCCACCGGGATACGGTGACGCCCGGTCATTTCCAGGTCGGGAATGGCATCCAGCAGCATGCGGGTATAGGGATGCTGGGGGTTGCGGAACAGCGTCCGCGCCTCGCCCCACTCCACCAGACGGCCCAGGTACATCACCCCCACGATGTCCGAGATGTGATAGACCACCGCCAGATCGTGGCTGATGAAGAGATAGGTCAGACCCAACTCGCGCTGCAGCCGCTTCATGAGGTTCAGGATCTGCGCCTGCACCGACACATCCAGCGCCGAGGTCGGCTCGTCGCAGACCAGGAACTCGGGATTGCTGGCCAGGGCCCGGGCAATGGAGATACGCTGGCGCTGGCCGCCGGAAAATTCGTGCGGAAACTTCTCGCCGTCGGCGGCGGCGAGGCCGACCTGTACCAGCAACTCACCGACCCTTGCGGCAATCTGTTTTTTATCGCTCATCAGGCCGTGGGCGCGGATCGGCTCGGCGATGATGTCAGCCACCCGCCAACGCGGATTGAGGCTGGCATAGGGGTCCTGGAAGATCATCTGCAGGCGCTTGCGCAGGGGCGCGATCTCGGTGCGGGTCTTAAGGCTCGCCATATCGATGCCATCGATCTCGATCTTGCCGCGGGTCGGACTGTAGAGCCCTACCACCAGGCGGGCGACGGTCGATTTACCGCAGCCGGACTCGCCCACCAGGCTGAAGGTCTTGCCCTGGGGAATCTTGAAGGAGATGCCGTCGACAGCCTTCAGCAGCACCCGCTTCTCGCCCTGCAGAATGCGGTTCAGCAAAGGTGGCGAAACATCGAAGAGCTTGGCCAGCCCTTCGACCTCCACCAGAGTCCGCTCCACAGGGGTATCGCTTGCCGCTGCGTCAGCCATGGGTGCCGCTCCCCCGGGAAAGACGGTCGTCCTGTTGATCGAAGAGCCAGCAGGCCGCCTCGGTGGCGCCCCCCACCGGCTGCAGGTCCGGCCGCTCCTGGCGGCAGCGGTCGAAAGCGCGCGGGCAACGGGGGTTGAAGGCGCAGCCCCGGGGGATGGCATTCAGGCGCGGCATGGCGCCGTCGATCTGGGTCAGGTTCTCCACGTCATGGCCGACCAGGGGGATAGAGCCCATCAGCCCCGAGGTATAGGGGTGCTGGGCGCGCAACACCACATCGGCCACCGGCCCGACCTCGACGATGCGCCCGGCATACATCACCGCAACCCGGTCGGCGGTCTCGGCGATCACCCCCATGTCATGGGTGACCAGCATGACCGCCGCGCCATGTTCGCGGCAAAGCCGCTTCAGCAGGGTGATGATCTGCGCCTGGATGGAAACATCCAGCGCCGTCGTCGGTTCGTCGGCAATGATCAGGCGCGGATTGATGCAGAGCGCCAGCGCGATCACCACCCGCTGGCGCATACCGCCGGAGAACTGATGCGGGTACTGGTCGATGCGCTGGGCGGCGGCGGGAATGCCGACCTCCTCCAGCAGTTCGATGGCCCGCTTGCGCGCACCGTTTTCGTTCATGTCCGTGTGGGTCAGGATGGTCTCGGTCAGTTGCCGGCCGATGGTGTAGAGCGGATTGAGGGAGGTCAGCGGGTCCTGAAAGACCATGCCGATCTCGCGCCCGCGGATGCGGCGCATCTGCTCATAGGGCAGCGCTTCGATGCGCCGGCCGTCCAGCTGTATCTGCCCGCCGGCGATATGGCAGGGCGGCTCCAGCAGGCCGATGACGGCGGCGCCGGTCAGCGACTTTCCGGCACCCGATTCCCCGACCACGCCCAGGACCTCGCCTTCGTTGATATGAAAGGAGATGTCGTCCACAGCCACCAGGGTGCCGCGCCGGTTGGGAATCTCGATGCGCAGATTGTCAACCTGCAGAAGCGCCTGATTGCTGGACCGGGGACTGGAGGATGCGTCGCTCATACCCTGACCTAGCGCAGTTTCGGATTGAGCGCGTCGCGCAGCCAATCGCCCAGAAGGTTGACCGCCAGCACCAGCACCGCCAGCGCCAGGCCGGGGAAGATGGTGATCCACCACTCGCCGGAAAACAGGAAGTCGTTGCCGACCCGTATCAGGGTGCCCAGCGACGGCGAGGTCAGCGGCACGCCGACGCCGAGGAAGGAAAGCGTTGCTTCGGTGATCACCGCAATGGCCAGATTGATGGTGGCGATCACCAGTACCGGCCCCATGACGTTGGGCAGGACATGGCGCAGCATGATGAGGACAGGCGGAATGCCGATGACGCGGGCCGCCTGCACATACTCCTTGTTGCGCTCCACCATGGCCGAGCCGCGCACCGTGCGTGCATACTGAACCCAGAACGACAGGCCGATCGCCAGGACCAGCACGTAGAACCAGACCTCGCTGTGAAAGTCCCGCGGCAGCACGGCCCGCGCCAGACCGTCGATCAGCAGGGCGATAAGGATCGCCGGGAAGGTCAGCTGTACGTCGGCGGCGCGCATGATGACCGCATCCACGGCACCGCCGAAGTAACCGCTGATGAGGCCGAGGCTGATGCCGAGAACCATGGCGAAGAGCACCGAGGCGAAACCCACCCCCAGCGAGATACGGGAGCCATAGATGATGGTCGAGAAGATGCCGCGCCCCTGGTCGTCGGTGCCCAGCAGGAAGCGCGAATCCCCGCCGTCCTGCCAGATCGGGGGAATGAAGGAGTCGAGCAGGTCGATGCTGGCGAGATCGAAGGGGTCGTTCGGAGCGACCAGCGGCGCAAAAACCGCCGAGCCCACGAACAGGAGCGTAACGAAGGCCGAAACGATGATGACCGGCGAGCGGGTAAAGGAGTACCAGAGATCGCTGTCGAAAAACCGTCTGGTGACATCGACCATGCGCTCGGCGAGCCCGGGCCTCACGACGATCTGTTTTTCCTCTCCCACTGTCACATCCGCCCCCTATTGATGCCCGGCGGCAACGGCCTTGTCGGCACGCAGGCGCGGGTCGACCACATAGTAAAGCAGATCGACGATGAGGTTGATGACCACGAAGAAGAAGCCGATCATCATGAGGTAGGACGCCATGACCGGAATATCGACCTCGTTGATCGCCTGGATGAACAACAGGCCCATGCCCGGCCACTGGAAGACCTGTTCGGTGATCAGCGCGAAGGCGATGATGGAGCCGAGTTGCAGCCCGGTAATGGTGATCACCGGCACCAGGGTATTCTTCAGCGCATGGCCGAAGTTGACGGCACGGTTGCTGAGCCCCCGGGCCCGGGCGAACTTGATGTAGTCGGTGCGCAGTACCTCCAGCATCTCCGAGCGCACGAGGCGCATGATCAGGGTCATCTGGAGAAGCGCCAGGGTGATCGACGGCAGGATCAAAGCCAGGAGGCCTGATTTGGTGAGAAAGCCGGTGCTCCACCAGCCGACCTGGGTGACATCGCCGCGCCCGAAGGTCGGCAGCTGCGGCAAAAGCGAGAAGCCGATCGCCTGATTGATGTCCTGCGACATCACGCCGAAGATCAGAATCAACAGAATTCCGATCAGAAAGGTCGGCAGCGACACGCCGATCAGGGAGACGGTCAGAAAAACCTGTGAGAGAAACCCGCGTCTATGCAATCCGGTATAAACCCCCATGGGCACACCGATAAAAAGCGCCAGAAAGGCGGCAACGAGAGAAAGCTCCAGGGTCGCCGGCATACGCTCCGCAATCAGTTGCGAAACCGGGCGGCGGTGGCGGTAGGAGATGCCGAAATCGCCCTGTACCGCCTTCACCAGGAAGCTTCCGTACTGCACGAAAAACGGATCGTCGAGGCCGAGACGCTCGCGCAGCTCCTGGCGCTGCTCCAGCGTGGTATCCTGCCCCACCATGTTGTTGATCGGATCGCCCACATAAGTGAAGAGGGAGAAGGCGATAAAGCCGACTGCCAGCATCACGAGGATGGACTGCAGGAGCCGTCGGACGACAAAGGCGATCATGAAATCGAAAACCCCGGCCGATGAAGGGCGGAACACGGCGAACCGGGACCCGAACCACCTGGTTCGGGCCCCGAGCTTATCTGGAGACTTACTTTACCGTCACATACTGCAGACGAAACACATTGTCCGGGCGCTGCGCGACGGTGGCATCGTCGCTCACCCCCCAGGACAAGGGCTGCTGATGCAGAGGAATGTGCCCCACATCGTCGGAGTGGATCTTGAAAGCCTCGTCGATCAGGGCCTGACGCTTTTCCTGATCGGTCTCAACCTGGATCAGATCGGCCAGCTCCGTCACCCGCTCATTGCAATAGCCGCCCAGATTAAAAGAGCCCTTGCCGTCTACCCGGCAGGACATCAAGGAAGAAATCGGGTTGTGGGAATCGAAGGAGTTCGGCGCCCAGCCCAGCAGATAGAAGCTGGTGTCGTAGTCGTTCTGGGCCAGAACCTTGCCGAAGTACTTCGACTTGGTCTGTGCCAACAGGTCGATCTTCACACCGATCTTCGCCAGCATGGAGGCCACCGCCTGACAGATCCGCTCGTCGTTCACATAGCGGTCGTTGGGACAGTCCATGGTGACTTCGAAACCGTCGCCGTAACCGGCTTCGGCCATCAGCGCCTTGGCGGTCTCCACATCGAAGGGCAAGCGCTCGTTCATCGCTGCATTGAAGCCGTTGATCTGCGGCGCCACCATCAGATTGCTGGGCGTCGCCGAGTTGCGCATCACCTTCTGCTTGATCGCCTCAACGTCGATCGCCTGATAAAACGCCTGCCGGACGCGCTTGTCCTTGAAGGGGTTCTTACCCTTCACGCTGGAGGCCAGCAGCTCGTCGCGATCCTGATCGAAGCCCAGGAAGATGGTACGCGACTCGGGGCCGGTCAGCGGGCTGACGCCGGTGGCGTCGTCAAGGCGCCTCCAGTCCTGCACCGGGATCGGATAGGCCATGTGCACGTCGCCGGAAATCAGCGCCGCCACGCGGGTCGCATCCTGGCTGATCGGGGTGAAGATCGCCTCGGTAACGTTGCTCTGGTTCTGACCCCACCAGTTGGGATTGGGCACCAGCATCGTCTTCACATCCGGCTGGCGTTCCGTGACCATGAAGGGACCGGTGCCGTTGACGTTGATGTTGGCGTGGTTGCCTTGGTCGTCGCCCTTGACGTTGGTTGCCGCCGTGGTGTTGTGCTCCGCCGCCCACTCCTTATCCATGATGTAGAAGATTTCGAGCTGCAGCGGCAGGATCGGGTCGGGCGCCGGTGTCACGATGTCGACCGTATAGTCGTCGACCTTCACCGCTTCCTTGATCAGGGCCGCGGTCACCTTCAGATCCGAACCCTCGGTGTTGATGCGCTCTACCGAAAAGATCACATCGTCGGCATTGAAGTCATTGCCGTTGTGAAACTTCACGCCCTTGCGCAGGGTGAAACGCCAGGTATCGGGCTTGATGTTCTCCCAGGACGTGGCCAGGGCCGGAATCAGCTCCAGATCCGGCGTCCGGGTCACCAGCCCTTCGTAGAAGTTGGACTGAAAGCCCAGGGTGAAGGTTTCAAAGAGGCCATGGGGATCCATGGTCTGAACATCGCCCTGAAAGGCCCATTTGAAGGTCTTCGCATCGGCGGCGGCCCCACCAGCCGCCAGGGCCGCAGCGGCGACCGCAGCCAGCAGACCGCGGCGCAGACTCACTCCTCGTCGCAACTTCATTGCTATCTCCCTCGTCGTTTTCCCTGTCTATCCGCTTCCCTCGGTTACCCAGCCGTCAAGATGTAAAGGCCGGTAAGCTCGGGGATTTGGTGTTTTGCGAGGGCCACAGCCTAGCCTGAGGCGGACCAGGATAACAAGCCGCTTACCAGCCCTCAGCGCAGGCGCCCGGTGCCTCGCCAGGCCCTTGGCGCAGGGCTACAGCGCTTCGCGCTTTGCGAAGCTGCCCGCCTTCATGATCATCGGGATCCGTGCGCCCTGATCCTGCAGCAGCGACAGATCCGCCAGGGGGTCGCCGTCAACTACTATAAGGTCAGCCTGAGCTTCCGCTGCAACCACGCCCAGTTCCCCCTCCGCATTCAACAAAGCGGCGTTCACAGAGGTGGCGGAGCGCAATATCTCCGCCGGTGACAGCACCTCTGCACGGATCTGGAATTCACCGGACTGGTGGGCCTGCATATCGCCCAGAAGGTCGGTCCCGAAACCGATGGTCACCCCCGCAGCCTTCAGGATCTCCAGCGATACCAGGCCGGCAGCCCGCACCGCTTTCAGTTTCTCCTGGCTGACCGCCGGCAGGCCCAGATCGGGGCCAAAGCGATGCAGGGCGTCATAGGTCACCAGGGTGGGCACGACAAAAGCACCCTCCGCCGCGCAAAGCGCCGCCGTCGGTTCGTCGATCAGGTTGGCATGTTCGATGGAGCGTACGCCGAACTGCACACAGCGGGTGATCGCTTCGGGCGTATAGGCGTGGGCCATCACATAGGTCCGCCAGGACGCGGCTTCCCACACAATGGCGCGGATCTCCTCTTCCGAGTACTGCAGGTTCCAGATCGGATCGCTCGGCGAAGCAACGCCGCCGGACGCCATGATCTTGATCTGGGTTGCGCCCTTGCGCAGCTCGTCGCGGGCCGCCTGGCGCACCGCCGGCACGCCGTCGGCGATAACCCCGAAAACATGGCTGCCCTGGCCGCAGAAGCAAAAGGCGCTGTGATCCTCCAGCGCGCGAAAGTCGGCATGGCCGCCGGTCTGGGTCAGCGCGCGGCCGGAGTAGAACAGCCGCGGCCCCTTGATGAGGCCGGCCTTGATCGCCATCGCCAAGCCATAGTCCGCACCGCCGGCATCGCGCACCGAGGTGAAGCCGCGCGCCAATGCCGCTTCCAGCAGATGGCGGGCATGCTGGGCCAGCAGAGAGCGCGGCATGACCTCCATCTTGGCGAAATCCGGATCGGCCGCCATGGCGTGAAAATGGGCATCGATCAGGCCGGGCATCAGGGTGCGGCCGCCAATGTCGATGACCTCCGCCTCGCTTGCGGTAATCGGCCGGTCCGACACCTCCTTGATCCGTTCGCCCTCCACCAGGACGTGGCGACCTTCCAGCAGTTCGGAACCGAGCCCGTCAAACAAACTGCAATTCTTGAACAGCACCTGCGCCATGGTGTCGCCGTCTCCCCCGGTATCGAGCCTCTGTGCTTTCAAGTCATGCTAGGGGTTTGCACCCGCAGTGGCAATCAGCCGTCCTGGCGCTGCTCGCGCAGAATGGTGCGGGCCAGGGGTTCGACCTCGGACCAAGACATTCCGGGTCGCAGGCGCTGGTCGTAGAGCAGCCGGATGAGCCGGCGATCCTGCGTGGTCAGGGCGACCTGGCGACCCGAATCGCTGAACACCGAGTCCGCCGAAAGATCGAGATCGTTCATCAGACCGAGGACCTGGGTCACCTCCTGCACCAGGCAACCTTCAATGGTACGCTCGCCCCGGTCGCTGCGGATGAAGGTCACCGCGAAGTCGATGCTGCGGCCACTGGGCCAGCCGCCCCAGACGAACCCGAAACAGGTCGCCGAGCGCTCCATCCGGGCCAACAGCACATCGTAGCTGGCCCCATCGGCAATCTTGTGGGCAAAGAGACCGCGATGACGGCGGGCCGCCGCGAAGGGGTCGTCGGCGAGAAAAATCAGAAGATTGGCCCCGGCAACCGAGGCGGCGGCAATGTCCAAACCGGTCAGTTCGGCAAGCTCGGCCAAATGGCCCGCCGCCATCTGCCGGAAAGCCGGCGGCACCGGGGTGGAGGTACCCGCCGCATCGCCGGCGACCAGCGCCACGCGGACCGGCAGCGTCCACTTGGCCAGGTGATCGCGGCGGGCGCGCGGAAGCCCGTCGTTGCCCAGTACCGGCCGCTCGGTCTGGTAGGCGACGCTGCGAAAATTCTGCAGCAGGGCCTCGTCCCGCGGATCGGCCACAGGACGGGTCGGAACACAGGCGCAAAGAACTGTCAGGAGAAGGCAGGAGGATACGGCGAAGGCCCTGATTGGCAGGGCTTCCGATTTCGCAAAGGTCGGTTTGCCGAAAGCTGTTATGATCCTGATCAGCGCATTGCTCCCACCCGCATTTGCCAAATCGCCGCTGCGCCTCAAATAGACCTTAGGCGCCTGGTACCCGCAGGCGCCAGGTTCCCGCGCGGCCAGGCAGCACTGCGGCGCAACACGTCTTGCCGGAGCCGCGCCGCCGATACGAAACCGAATCAGGAGAGCCGGCCCCCGCATGTACGCTTTTTTCGAACGCCTGTTCAATCCCCTGACGCCGGCGGCGATCGAACGCCCGCCGACCATGACCCGTGCCTTCTTCATCCATTTCCTGGCGCCGATCAAAGGTCTTTTGCTGATTACCCTGGCCGTCTCAGCCGTGGCCGCGGTGGCGGAGATCGCCCTCTATGCCTTCCTCGGCAAGCTGGTGGACTGGCTGACCGTGGGCTCCCCCGAGACCTTCCTGCGCGAGCACGCCTGGGCCCTGGCCGGCATGGCTTTCGTGGCGGTGGTTCTGCGCCCCATTGCGGTTCTGGCCTCGCGCGGCCTCATCAACCTCAGCCTGATTCCCGGCCTCACCAACCGGGTGCGCTGGCTCAATCACCGCTATGTCCTGCGCCAGAGCCTTTCCTACTTCAACAACGACTTCGCCGGGCGGATCGCCCAGAAGGTTCTGCAGACCGGCCACGCCCTGCGCGAAGCCGTGGTCAACGTCATCGACGGGGTCTGGTTTCTGCTGATTTACCTCGTCGGTACGCTGGTGCTCTTCGCCGGCATCGACTGGCGCCTGCTGCTGCCGGTTCTGGCCTGGGTGCTTTCCTATGCCGCGGTCATCTACTTCATGGTGCCCCCGGTCAGGCGCAAGTCGGCAACCCTCTCCGAAACCAACTCGGCGCTGACCGGGCGCATCGTCGACAGCTACACCAACATCCAGTCGGTGAAGCTCTTCGCCGATACCGAGCGCGAGGACAGCTTCGTCGGCGAGGTCGTCGGCCGTCACACGGCGGCCCTGCGCCATCTGATGCGCTCGGTCATCGGCATGACGGTGGTCCTGACGCTGTTGAACACGGCGCTCATCGTCCTCGTCTCCGGTCTTTCCATCGCCCTGTGGATGAGCAGCAGCATCTCCACCGGTGCCATCGCCATCTCGATCAGCCTGATCATCCGCCTGACCCAGATGTCCGGCTGGATCCTGCGGACCGTCACCAACCTCTTCGAGAATATCGGGACGGTGCAGAACGGTATCGAAACCATCTCCCAGCCCTACGCGGTGCAGGATCATCCGGCAGCCAGGACCCTGAGCGTGGGTGCCGGCGAGGTCCGTTTCGAGGGCATCCGTTTTCACTACGGCAAGGCCGAAGGGGTGATCGAGGAACTCTCGCTCACCGTGAAGCCCGGGGAGAAGGTCGGCATCGTCGGGCGCTCCGGCGCCGGCAAGTCGACCCTGGTGAACCTGCTGCTGCGGTTTTACGACCTGGAGAGCGGGCGCATCCTGATCGACGGGCAGGACATCGCCGAGGTTTCCCAGCACAGCCTGCGCGCCCAGATCGCCATGGTGACCCAGGATACGGCCCTGCTGCACCGCTCCATCCGCGACAACATTCTCTACGGCCGGCCGGAAGCAGGCGAAACGGCCATGCGCGAAGCGGCCGAGATGGCCGAAGCCGCGGCCTTCATCCCCGAGCTGGAGGACTTTCAGGGCCGGCAAGGCTTCGATGCCCACGTCGGCGAACGCGGTGTGAAGCTCTCCGGCGGCCAGCGCCAGCGCATCGCCATTGCCCGCGTCATCCTGAAGGATGCCCCGATCCTGGTGCTGGACGAGGCGACCTCGGCCCTGGATTCCGAGGTCGAAGCGGCCATTCAGGGTCAGTTGAAGAACCTCATGACCGGCAAGACCGTGATCGCCATCGCCCACCGTCTATCGACCATCGCCGCGCTCGACCGTCTGGTGGTGATGGACAAGGGCCACATCGTCGAACAGGGCAACCACGCCGAGTTGCTGCGCCTCGGCGGCCTCTATGCCCGGCTGTGGGAACGCCAGTCCGGCGGCTTCCTGGGGATTGACGAAGGACGCAAAGCCTCCTGATCTCTGCCGCCATGCACCGGGCCCTGCCCGGCCATGCGTCGACAAAGCTTGGCCGGGCAAGGCCGCGAATAGTAGGCTGGCGTCAGCAGCCGAAAGAAACGGCTCAAGCGGATCACAGCGCGTAATCGGGAGAACAGCATGACCGTCCGGTCGAACTCGGCAGCCAGCCGGGACATCGCCTATCACCTTCACCCCTATACCAACGCCCGCAAGAACGAGGACGAGGGCCCGGTGATTATCGACCGGGGCGAAGGCGTCTATGTGATCGACGATCAGGGCAACCGCTATCTGGAAGCCCTGGCCGGCCTTTGGTGCACCGGCCTGGGGTTCAGCGAGGAGCGCCTGGTGAAAGCCGCCGTCGACCAGATGGCCAAGCTGCCGTACTACCATTCCTTCGCGCAGAAAACCGCGAGCCCGGTGGTCGATCTGGCCGAAAAGATCGTGGAGATGACGCCGGCTCAGCTGACCAAGGTCTTCTTCGCCAACTCCGGCTCTGAGGCAAACGACACCGCGATCAAGATGGTCTGGTACTACAACAACGCCCTGGACCGGCCCGAAAAGAAGAAGATCATCAGCCGGATTAAGGGCTATCACGGGGTCACCATCGCCGCCGCCAGCCTGACCGCCATGCCCTATGTTCAGGCCGGATTCGATCTGCCGATCAAGAACATCATCCATACCGGCGCACCGCATTACTATCGCTTCGCCCAGGAGGGCGAGAGCGAGGAGGCCTTCACCGACCGCCTGGCCCAGGAACTTGAAGAGCTGATCCAGAGCGAGGGGCCCGATACCGTGGCCGCCTTCATCGGCGAGCCCCTGCAGGGCGCCGGTGGTGTCATCGTGCCGCCGGAGAGTTACTGGCCGAAAATCCAGGCGGTCCTGAAGAAGTACGACATCCTGCTGATCGCCGACGAAGTGATCTGCGGCTTCGGGCGCACAGGACAGATGTTCGGCAGCGATACCTTCGGCCTGAAGCCGGATATCATGACCCTGGCGAAGCAGCTGAGCAGCGCCTATGCGCCGATTTCCGCGGTTCTGGTCTCAGACCCCATCTATCAGGCGGTGGCCGACAATTCCGCCAAGCTCGGCTCCTTCGGACACGGCTATACCTATGGCGCCCATCCGGTCGCCGCGGCCGTCGCCCTGGAAACCCTGAAGATCTATGAAGAGCGCAAGATCGTCGAGCAGGTGCAAGCCGTTGGGCCCCGCCTGCAGGACGGCCTGCGCCGCTTCGAGGACAGTCCCATCGTCGGCGAGGTGCGGGGCATCGGCCTGATCGCCGCGGTCGAACTGGTCGCCGACAAGGCCAGCAAGGCCCCCTTCGATCCCATCGGCAAGGTCGGCGCCTATTTCGCCGCCAGCGCCCAGGCCAAGGGTGTCATCTTCCGCAATCTCGGCGATACCATTGCCGCCTGCCCGCCGATGATCATCACCGAGGCGGAGATCGATATCCTGCTGGACGGCTTTGCCGCGGCCCTGGCGGAGACAGAAGCCTGGGTGGCCGAGCAGGGTCTGGCCGCCGTGGCCTGACCGTATTTTGGCCGAGGCGCATCTGGGCCGGGAGACATAAAACCCCAGGTTATGCGGCGTATTGACGCGTTGTTCACAAAGCTTTGTTAAATCGGATAGGATTAACTATGACCGCACCTGCCGGTATTGCTAAAGTTGCAGTGAGGCAGGGCTGAGACGCTGCGGAGCGGTTGATGAACATCGCTTGATGAACATCAAGGACCACGCCGTCAGCATTGCTAAAATTGCCGGCAAGCGGAGCAAAAGACGCCGCGGAACGGATTGAGAGATATCAAGCGCATGAACTTCGAGCGATTTTTTGCTGAGGAAATGGCTGGGCTGAAAGCCGAAGGCCGGTATCGCGTGTTTGCCGACCTGGAGCGCAAAAAGGGCGATTTCCCGAAGGCGACGCACCATGGCCCGGCGGGTCAAAGGCCGGTCACCGTCTGGTGCTCCAACGACTATCTGGGCATGGGTCAGCATCCCGCCGTCACGGCAGCCATGCACGAAGCGATCGACCGCTGCGGCGCCGGCGCCGGCGGCACCCGCAACATCTCCGGCACCAACCACTACCATGTTCTGCTGGAGCAGGAACTGGCGAGCCTGCACGGCAAGGAATCGGCCCTGCTGTTCACCTCCGGCTATGTGTCGAACTGGGCCGCCCTGGGCACACTGGCGAGCCGTCTGCCGGACTGCACCGTATTCTCCGATTCCATGAACCACGCCTCGATGATCGAGGGCATCCGCCAGAGCCGCGCAAAAAAAGCGATCTTCCGCCATAACGATCCGGAAGACCTGGACCGCAAGCTGACCGAGAGCGATCCCGCGGGATCGAAGCTGGTCGCCTTTGAATCGGTCTATTCGATGGACGGCGACATTGCCCCGATCGACGAGATCTGCGACGTCGCCGAGCGGCACGGCGCGATGACCTATCTGGACGAAGTCCACGCCGTGGGCCTCTATGGCGAACAAGGCGGCGGCATCGCCCAGCGCGACGGCATCGCCGACCGGGTGACGGTCATCGAAGGCACTCTGGGTAAGGCTTTCGGCGTAATGGGCGGATACATCACCGCTTCGGCGAACCTTACCGACTTTGTGCGCAGCTTCGCCTCCGGCTTTATTTTCACCACCTCCCTGCCCCCGGCGATCGCCGCCGGCGCGCTGGCCAGCGTTGCGCATCTGCGCCGCAGCCAGTCGGAGCGAAACGCTCATCAGGAGCGCGCGGCCACCCTGAAGCGGCGCCTGGAGGCGGCCGGCCTGCCCGTGATACCGTCGGCAAGCCACATCGTGCCGATCCTGGTCGGCGATCCGGTGGCCTGCCGCGCCGTGACGGACCGGCTGATGGACGACTATGGGATCTATGTTCAGCCCATCAACTATCCAACCGTGCCGCGCGGGACGGAGCGTCTGCGTCTCACCCCCTCGCCCCTGCACAGCGACGACGACATGGACAGCCTGGTAAAGGCATTGAGCGAGATCTGGCAGGCGATGGACCTGCGCCGCGCCGCCTAAGAACGGGCCCGCAAGAAAGGCCGCAGGGACGGCCGTAGGGAGAGTGGTGACAGCCGCTGCCGGTCTCCATATCCCTGCCAGAATATTGCCTCCGGACACCAGCCGGGAACTGTGCGAAAAAGGGCGCTTCGTCGGGGATTGCCGAAGCGGTCCTGGAGCGTGATGCTGTTGGCCGGTTGGATTCGAGACCACCGGCGACCGAGACCAAGGCCGGCGCTGCTCCTCCGACAGCTACAACTGGGAAACGCCATGCTCAAACTCAGGACAACCAATGCAGCCACAAGCCTGTCGGGGGCGGTTTTCCTCGCCGGGGCCCTCTCCGCCGGGACCTTGCTGGGTGGGTCGCCGGTACTGGCCCAGGACAGCGAGGCGCCGGAAAGTCTGGTTGTCGTATCCTGGGGCGGCAGCTATGCGCGCAGCCAGGAAGAGGCCTTTTACAAGCCCTTCGCCGAAGCGACGGGGCTGCGGATCATGACGGAGAACTACCAGGGCGGCCTGGCGGAAATCCGGGCTCAGGTGGAAAGCGGCGATATCTATTGGGATGTGGTCGACATCGGCCTGGCCGATGCCGAGGCGGGCTGCAACGAAGGGCTCCTGGAACGGCTTTCACTGTTGCTGCCGCCGGCCCCCGACGGCACCGCGGCTGTGGAAGACTTCCTGCCGGGCACACTGCACCCCTGCGCAGTGGGCTCCGCCGTCTGGTCGACGGTGATCGCGGTGGACAGCGACCGGGCCGGAGAGAACCAGCCCGACAGCCTGGTTGACCTTTTCAATCTCGATGATTTTCCCGGCCGCAGGGGGTTGCGCAAATCCCCCAAGGTCAATCTGGAGTGGGCCCTGATTGCCGATGGGGTGCCGCCCGAGGAGGTCTACGACCTTCTGGCGACAGCGGCAGGCATCAACAGGGCCTTTGCCAAACTGGACACCATCAAGGACGAGATCGTGTGGTGGGAGAATGGCAAGGAACCGGGCCAGCTCCTGGCGCGCGAGGCCGTGCTCATGACCTCGACCTACAGCAGCCGCATTTTCAAGGACATCGCAGTGGACCAGAAGGCCTACACGCTTATCTGGGACCATCAGGTTTGGGACGCCGATTTCTGGGCGGTTCCCAAAGGCTCACGCAACAAGTACCAGGCCGTCGATTTCATTCGCTTCGCCACAAGCACCGAACCGCTGGCGGAACTGACCAGATGGACGCCCTACGGCCCCGCCCGCAAGTCATCCACGGCCCTGGTCGGTGCTTACGCCCCGGCCGACGGCGTCGACATGACCTCCCTGCTGCCGACCTATCCGGACAATCTGACGACGGCGCTGCGAAACAGTACCGCCTTCTGGGCTGAAAACGGCGAGGCCCTGGTCGAAAGATTCAATGCCTGGCTGGCCAAATAGAACGGATTCCGGCCCGAAAAGCCTCTGGCGGTTTACCATTCGCCCTTAATTGCGAATCATTCTCAAATTCATGGACAAACAGGTCGTAACACGCTATATTCAGGCCAGTGCAATTGATCTTTCCAGCCGACCATGGGTTCGCCCCGTGAGCTGACAGGAACTTGGCTTCATGTACCGCGACAATACGCTGATCCCCAGCGAAGCGATCCGCCTTCTGGCCTTGGGTATCCTGGCCAATGCGCCGGCGTCCTATGCGGAACTGGCGCGTGAGGTGCGGCACTTTACCGGCCGTATCGTCGGCCCTTCCCTGGATCTGGTGGGTGCTCCTCTGGAGGTCTTGAAGGTCGAGGGTCTGGTGACCGCCGTCGATGCCGAGGCGGAAAGCGAGGACGCGCCCCTCACCGTCACCGAACAGGGCCGCGCGGAAATGCTGCGTCTGCTATCCGCCAACGTCCGCCCGCAGGTCAGCGACCTCAACAAGCTGATCATCGCCCTGAAGATGCGGTTTCTGCATCTGCTGGATGCGGAGGGTCAGAAGGTACAAACCGAACTGCTGCATGACATTGGCGAACGCGAACTGGCACGGCTCACCGATCTGCGCCAGCACCATGCCGAAGAAAGCGGCCATCTGCAGGATTGGCTGGACCTAGAGATCACCCAGACCCGGGCACGCGTCGAATGGCTCGCCGGGCTGCGCGAACGCCTCGCCTAGAGCAGAACCGGGTTGGATGGAATCGCTGAAAGCGATCCATCAACCCGGTGAATTTGCTCTAACTGTTTGATGTCGATCGGATTCACATGTTTTGTCGAAACCACGAAGTGGTTCCGTCAAAACATGATCCGATCTAGCAGGCGTCTCGCTCAGTAAAGGTGTTGGCCGCCGGTGACGAAGATTTCAGTGCCGGTGACGTAGCCGAAATCCTCCGTACAGAGCCGATAGACCGTCGCCGCCACTTCCTCCGGCCGGCCCATGCGGTGCAGCGGAATGCGCGGAATGAGCGTCTCGTACTCCTCGCCGATCATCGCCGTTTCGATCTCACCCGGCGCCACGGCGTTGACCCGGACATTCAACTCGGCAAACTCCACTGCCATCTCCCGCGTCAGGGCGGACAGCGCCGCCTTGGAAGTGGAATAGGCGGAGCCGGCAAAGGGGTGCACCCCATGCCCGGCGATGGAGGTAATGTTGACGATCGCACCGGCACCCTTGCGCAGCGGTGCCGCAAAACCGCGGCCGAGCGCAAGAGGGGCGAAGAGATTCAGTTCGAAAACTTCGCGCCAGTGATCGAGGTCGCCGTTCAGGCAGCCGAGCCGTTCCTTGAATTCGGTCTTGGGCGAAACCGCCGCATTGTTCACCAGCGCATGGATCGGCCCGTCGCCGATCACCCCCAGGGCCTCGGTGAGAAAACTGTCCACGGCCGCATGATCGGCCAGATCCGCGGTGATGTGATGGGTCCAGTTGGGGTCGCGCAGGCAGTGTTCCGGAACTTCTTCGCGCGAACAGGTAATGACCTCCCAGCCCTCATCGCTGAACCGCTTGACCGTGGCATGCCCGATTCCGCGGCTGGCGCCGGTCAGCACCACTCTCTGGCGATCTTTTATCATGGCGCGATCTTACTCCCCGCGCCGCGACGCGCCAGCCTGGAATGGTCACCCGAAGCGTTTTTTGCTCCGGTCCTGTCGGCGGCCGGCCCGCCGCTCAGCGGACCGTGACGACGCGGAAAGTGCGCAGCGCACCGTCATGCTCGCGGATCGAGACGTACTCGCCTTCATTGAACACATGAGATTCGAACTTGTAGCCCAACTCATCGTCGTCGGGATCGCCCTTGAGGTCGTAGTGGAAGGCCCAGGTCCCGCCGCGGGTGTGGCGCAGATGGCCGCTCTCCTCCCCTTCGCCTTCCCAGAAGCGCGTCACCCGGCAGGCATCGCGGTTCTTGCGCCAGCCTTCGGCGTCGATGTGGCCTTCCGGCGTCAGGGGCGCGCGCATTTCGTAGCCCCTGGCCGGCGAACCGTTCGGAAAGTCGTGGTCCCGGGCAAGCTCCAGTCGGATGGTCTTCAAGGTCATCGATCCTCCAGAAACAAAATATACAACACCGCCGGGCTGGTCCTTCCCCAGGCCCGGCCTAATTTCCGGCCGCCCGCAGATCGCGGTGGCTGCGTACGAAGTGACGTAGAACAAGGCGCAGCTGCAGGGCATGCTTCAGATCGCCGCGCTGCTCGGCGGCCGCGATATCTTCCAGGATGATTCGTTTCAGCACGGGAACCCCATCCGGTCGGTGCAGCAGATAGTTGCCATACTCCGCCGCAACGATTTCGGGGATATGCTCATGTTCGGAAATCGCAGCGATCTCATCCTCATTCAGCTCCGACAAGGCAATGCAGTCTTCTAGCGTCAGCATCCGGTTCCTCCCCTGGATATGAGCAACCTTCTCGAAGGATCGATCCCCCGGATTCCCCGACGAAGGTCGCAATCGAGGAGATACCGCCTTCAGTGCATCATCAGGACGGGGATCTTGGAGCGTTCGAGAACGCCCTGAGTGGCACCGCCGAGAATACGTTCGCGCAGCCGGCTGTGACCGTAGGCGCCCATCACCAGCATGTCCGCATTGGCATGGTCGGCTTGTTCCAAAAGGCCGTCGGCGATGCTCTCCGACCCCGGGGTGTAGGCCCAGGTTTTTGCCTCTATACCGTGGCCGGCCAGATAGCGCGCCAGCGCGCTCGGGTCCGCCTCGTCACCTTCCCGGGCCGTGATCGCCACGACTTTCTCAGCCTTCGCCAGCAGCGGCAAGGCGGCGGTGACGGCGCAGGCACCTTCCTTGGAACCATCCCAAGCCACCGCGATCGTCTTGCCGAGACCCGGGCCCGCGTCCGCAGGCGCAAGAAGAACCGGGCGGCCGCTGCCGAAAAGGGCGGCATCCAGCGTCGCTTCCCCGTCCCCGTCGGCGGCGCCGGGATAAGGCAGCACGATCACATCGCTCAAGCGGCCGAAACGCTCTACCTGCTCGGCCTCCCGGCCGGTGAGGCGGTTCATGCAGACGCGAAATTCCCCTTGCTTTGGTGGCAGTCCGGGATCGACCTCCGGCAGACCGGCGCCGCTGCAGTGGCGCTTATAGGTTTTGTCGACCACCTCCCGGCGCGCTGCGTTGCGGGAATCGACGGAAGCCATGATCTGCTCCATCGCCGTGGCCGACATGCCTTCGCCGACATAGGGCACCAGATCGCGCGCATCGTTCTCAACATGCAGAAAATCGACCCTGGCACCAAACCGCTGTCCAAGCTCGATCGCCGTCTTCATGGCGGCCTCGCTTCCGGTCCCTCCATCGGTTACGGCAAGAATGGTTGCCCAGCTCATCTCTTCTTTCCCTTCACCAACAGTTCCAGCGCCGTTTCGGCTCATCAGGGTTCAATTGAAGGGGGAATGAGCCCCAGCAGCATTGACTTGGGTCAAACAGGGCAAGCAGCCCCGTGAACCGGCCACAACGATTAGAGAGATAAAAGCGCCGTTCCCGGCGCTTCAGGCGAAGCGCGCGCGCTCTTCCTCAACGCCATAGGGGTCCTGGTGAAGGATAACCTCCGCCCCCGGGAAAGCCTGGCGCAGCTCATCTTCAACCTCGTCGGCAATCGCGTGGGCTTTCAAAAGGCTCAGAGCGCCGTCCATTTCGATATGTCCCTGGATAAAGATCTGCTGGCCCGAGGCGCGGGTGCGCAGGTCGTGCAGGCCCTTGACCGAGGAATGAGCCAGGGCGATCTCGCGAATCCGCGCACGCTCGTCCTCCGGCAGTTCGCGGTCCATCAGCATGTCCATCGCCCCGGCGGAAATCTGCCAGGCATTGAACAGGATGTAAGCGGCAATGGCGAGGCCGAAGATCGGATCGATGTAGCGCCATCCAAACTGCGCGGTGAGCACCAGGGCCACGATAACGGCGGCATTGACCAGGATGTCACCGACGTAGTGCAGCGAGTCGGCCTTGATCGCGAGGGAGCCGGTGCGTCTGATGACATAACGCTGCAGCATCACCAGCGCCATGGTCGCCAGGATCGAAAAGACCATGACGGCAATGCCGATATCGCCGTTCATCAGGCTGCGCGGCGAGACGAAACGCTGGCTCGCCTCGATTATAAGGAAAACCGCCGATCCCGTAATGAAGGCGGCTTGGCCCAAAGCCGCAAGGGGCTCGGCCTTGCCATGGCCAAAGCGGTGCTCGCGATCCGCCGGTACCAGGGCATGGCGCACGGCGATCAGGTTGATGATCGAAGCGGCGGCATCGAGCAACGAATCGACCAGCGTCGAGAGAACGCTCACCGAATCGGTCAACAGAAAGGCGATCAGTTTCACGACAATCAGGATACAGGCGGTGGCCACCGATGCCGTGGTGGCAAGCCGCAGCAGTCTTGCCGCTTCCGGCCCCGCTGCGCGCTTTGTGCCGGCGCTGCTCACGGAAACAGCCGTTCCGTTGTCCAGCCCTCCCCCGAACGGGAATAGACCAGGCGGTCATGCAGCCGGAAGGCACCGTCCTGCCAGAACTCAATCAGCCGCGGCGTCACCCGGAAACCCGACCAGTGGGGCGGGCGCGGCACCTTGCCCACGGCATACTTGGCGCCGAACAGGGCGACCCGCTTCTCAAGATCGAAACGTCCCTGGAGAGGCCGTGACTGGTCGCTGGCCCAGGCACCGATCTGGCTCTTTTTCGGCCGGCTCGCGAAGTAGGCATCGGCTTCCTCGGTGCTGACCTGCTCGACCGCGCCTTCGATGCGCACCTGCCGGCGCAGGCTTTTCCAGTGAAACAGCAGAGCCGCCTTCGGGTGAGCCAGCAGCTGCCGGCCCTTGCGGCTTTCATAGTTGGTGTAGAAGACGAATCCGCGCGCATCGTAACCCTTCAAAAGAACCATCCGCGACGACGGCATGCCGTCGTCCCCCACGGTTGACAGCGACAGGGCCGTCGGATCGTTGGGCTCTGATGTCTCCGCCTCCGCCAGCCAGCCCTCGAAGATTTCGAGCGGATCGGCAGGGGCATCGGACCGAATCTGGATCGGTGCGCTCATATGGACCTTTTTGTTTGATTATTGCCTTATTTGCACCATATAGCGCCGATATAGCCTAGAAAAAGCTCGAAATCCCATCGTCGGCCGAATTCAGCCTGCGGGGGATGTTTTTGGCGTTTGCCGCGTAGTACCGCTGAAGCGCTATTCAATGAATTTCGTCCCTGGACCGCAAGTGACCAGGGCCAGTCTTCGAGAGCCAGACTTCTAGAGCCAGTCTTCGAGAGAGGGTATTTCCATGAAAGTGAAAGTCGTGATCGCCGCTGCGGCCATTCTCCTGACAACCGCTGCCTGTGAAAACGTCGGTACCAAGCAAACCATCGGCACCCTCGCAGGCGGCGCCGCCGGCGGGCTCTTCGGGGCCCAGTTCGGCAGCGGCTCGGGACAACTGGCCGCAACCGCCGCCGGCGCCCTGTTGGGCGCTTTTGTGGGCAGTGAGATCGGCCGCACGATGGACGATGTCGACCGCCTGAAAGCGCAGCAAGCCTATGACAAGGCGACCACGGCGCCGATTGGCGATGAAATCGCCTGGAGCAACCCCAACACCGGGAACAGCGGTACCGTAACACCGACCCGCGAAGGGACCTCCACCACCGGCGCCTACTGCCGCGAGTTCCAGCAGACCGTCACCATCGGCGGCAAACAGGAAGAAGCCTACGGCACCGCCTGCCGGCAGCCCGACGGCGCCTGGGAAATCCGCTGAAGGCAGCCGGTCACCGCCAGCCGTATGACAGAGACCCTTGGGTCTGGGTTTGAGAGGGGGTATGCTGGCGGCATGGCCCCTCCGATGCCCTCCTCTTCCTGTTGTTTGAGCCTATGCAGGATCCTTACAAGCTACTGAACATCGACCGCTCCGCCTCGCAAGAGGACGTGAAGCGCGCCTACCGGAAGCTCGCCAAGGAGCTGCATCCGGACATCAATCCCGGCAACGAAGCCGTCGAGCAGCAATTCAAGGAAATCTCCCACGCCTACAGCATCCTGGGCGATACGGAGAAGCGTAAGCGCTTCGACCAGGGGGAGATCGATGCCAGCGGACAGGAGAAATCCTGGAAGGGCGGCTTCTATCGCAATCACGCCGGCACCCAGCGCGGCGCCAAATACAATCCTTTCGACTTCGGCGAGGATGTCAGCGCCGACGATATCTTCGCCGACCTGTTCGGGGCCCGCACCCGCCGGGTGCGCCGCCCTGGTGCCAATATCTCCTATACGGTACCGATTTCCTTCCTGGAGGCGGCCCAGGGCGCAAAGAAGCGCATCAAGCTGTCCGACGGTAAAACCCTGGATGTCCGGATCCCCCCGGGCACCGAAGACGGCCAGTCCCTCCGGCTGAAGGGCCAGGGAATGCCCGGTGTCGGCGGTGGACCGGCAGGCGATGCCCTGGTGGCGGTACAGATCCAGCCCCACCCCTTCTTTGAGCGTAAGGGCAACAACGTTCACCTGGAGCTGCCGGTCACCCTGCAGGAAGCGCTGCTGGGCGCCACCATCACCGTGCCCACGGTCCACGGCAATGTGTCGATGAAGATTCCGGCGGGATCGAATTCCGGCACCACCCTGCGCCTGAAAGGCAAGGGGATAGAGGTCAAGGAAAGCGCCGAGATCGGCGATCAATACATAAAGCTGCGGGTGATGCTGCCGGACCGGCCGGACCAGGAGCTGCGCGACTTCGTGGAGAACTGGAGCCAGTCCCATGACTATGACCCGCGGCGCAAGTCGGGAATGAGCTGAACCGATTTACCGCACGCGCAACCACAGCAGTGCAAGGACGTGAGCAGTGGACTTCGAAGATGTCTTGGCGGAATTGGATATCGGTGCCAGCGAGTTGCACAGCTGGATCGATCAGAACTGGGTATTGCCGACGCGCCAACAAGACAGCATTGTTTTCGACGACGCCGACGTCGCCAGGGTGCGGCTGATCGCCGAGCTGCGCAGCGATATGGGCGTGAACGACGACGCCATCCCGGTGGTACTGCGCCTGCTCGATCAGATCTACAGCCTGCGCCGCGCGCTTTCCGATCTTAACGAGGCGATTTCCGGTTTGCCGGAGGAGGTTCAGGACCAGCTCCGCGAGAAGCTGGGCAGTCGCGACGACGATGCCGATGAAGACGGCGACGAAGACTAGAGCAGATCCCGGTCGGATGGAATCGCTGGAGGCGATCCATCGACCGGGTGAATCTGCTCTAACTGTTTGATGGCGATCGGATTCACATGTTTTGGCGCAACCACGAAGTGGCTCCGTCAAAACATGATCCGATCTAGGCGCTAACCTTCGTCCCTCGGCAGTGGGTGCAGCCGCGCAACGCCGTCAGGCGTTTCGATGTCGGCCGCCTCGTCGAGCAGAACGGCCAGACTCTTCCCGCGAACCTCCGCGGCCATCTGCCCGGCCACAAGGACGATGCTCTCGACGCCGTCGGGCCAGCCTTCGCCCGGGTCCAGGTTCAGCTCAAGGGCGCGCAGCAGTTCCTCAAGATTGGCCGCCGTCAGGTCCCGCGACAGGATCCAGCGGCCGTTGGCGCGGCTGACGAAACCATGCTTGCGCAAGGCCAGCATTACCACCGACAGCTCGTCCAGGCCGGCCGGAAGCCCCCGGGTCAGAGCCGATTCCTTCAGCACCGTGCCGGCCCGCGCCGCCGAGCGCAGGCGATGCAGCAAGGCCAGCGCCAGGGCCAGGCGGGGACCGGAGCCATGCCGCGCGCCCCGCAGCCGGTCGACCAGCCGCCACTCCGGCGCGGCAGCGGCGATTTCGGCGCCGAACAACACGACCGCCCAGGAGAGATACATCCAGATCAGGAAAATCGGGATCGAGGCCATGGCCCCGTAAATCACTTCGTAGGACGGGAACTGCTTCAGGTAGGCGGCGAATCCGGCCTTCAGCAGCTCCGACAGGAGCGCCGCCACGACGCCGCCGATCACGGCATGGCGCACCGCGACATTGCGTGCGGGCACCACCGCGTAGATCACCGTAAAGGCGCTTGCCGTCAGAACAAAAGGCAGCAGCCGGGTCAGACCGAATGCCCGATCGCCTTCCGCCATCAACGTCGTTGCAAAGCCGTAGCTGGACAGCGACAGGGAAATACCGAAGAAAATCGGGCCGATGGTCAGAACCATCCAGTAAGCCATGATGCGGACCATCAGCGGGCGCGGCTCGGTCACCCGCCAGATGGTGTTGAAGGCGCCGTTGATCGTGGACAGCAGGAACAATGCCGTTGCCGCCAGGGCAACCGAACCAAGGCCGGTCATGCTGCGGGCATTGTCGACGAAGGTGGCGAGCTGGTCGCTGACCTCCACCCCCGCGTTGGGCACCAGATTCTCAAAGAGAAAAACCTGTGCATCCTGGCGCAGATGCTCGAACCCCGGGAAGGCGGAAAGCAACCCGAAACAGATCGCCAGCACCGGCACGACCGCCAGTAGAGAGGCATAGCTGAGCTGGGTTGCGATGCGCAGACACTGGTCGCTGGCGAAGCGCTGGCCGCAATAGGCGGCAAAACGGGCCAGATTGCGAAAGAATCCCGGAAAATCAGGGGTTTTCATGACTGGCTCCTGCTGCTGCGGCAAGCATCTGATAGGCGCCATTTTACATCAGAAATCGGCAGAAATGTGGGAATAATGCGCGGTCACGTCGTTGACCCGGCAGACCTTTGGTGTAGGATGCCGCTCATTCTTGCAAAGTCTTTAATAACCTGACCGACATTGAGGAATTGGAATGACCGAGCCCCAACCGCTGATGGCCGGCAAGCGTGGTCTTGTCATGGGTGTAGCCAATGACCGGTCCATCGCCTGGGGCATCGCCAAGGCAGCCTATGATCAGGGCGCCCAACTGGCCTTTACCTATCAGGGCGAGGCCCTGGAAAAGCGGGTCCGCCCGCTGGCGCAATCGGTCGGCTCGGACATCGTCGTGCCTTGCGACGTTACCGATGACGCCTCGATCGATCAGGTCTTCCAGGAAGTCGAGCAGAAGTGGGGCAAGCTGGACTTTCTCGTCCATGCCATCGCCTATGCCGACAAGGAAGAGCTGAAGGGCAAATACCTTGCGACCAGCCGCGACAACTTCGTGCGCAGCCTGGACATCTCCTGCTACTCGCTGACCGCGATCAGCCAGCGCGCCGTTCCGCTGATGAAGGACGGCGGCAGCATCCTGACGCTGACCTACTATGGTGCCGAGCGCGTCATGCCGCACTACAACGTCATGGGCGTCGCCAAGGCGGCGCTGGAGGCCAGCGTGCGCTATCTGGCGGCGGATCTCGGCGACCAGGGGATCCGCGTGAACGCAATCTCCGCCGGCCCGATCAAGACCCTCGCCGCCTCCGGCATCGGCGACTTCCGCCATATCCTGAAGTGGAACGAACTGAATTCGCCGCTGCGCCAGAATGTCAGCATCGAACAGGTCGGCGGCTCCGGCCTCTATCTTTTGTCCGACCTCTCGAACGGCGTGACCGGCGAGGTTCATCATGTCGATTCCGGCTACCACGTGGTCGGCATGATGGCGGTCGACGCGGCGCCGGCAGTTGCCGAGATGCTGAAAAACTTCACGCCGCAGTCTTAGGTCTCGCCATGGCGGGCAACAGCTTCGGAGAAGCCTTTCGATTCACCACCTGGGGCGAAAGCCACGGCCCGGCCATCGGCTGCGTTGTCGACGGCGTGCCGCCGCGCATCCCGCTGGAGGCCGCCGACCTGCAGGGCTGGCTCGACGCCCGCAAACCCGGCCAGTCGCGTTTCACCACCCAGCGCCGCGAGCCGGACCAGGTGAAAATTCTCTCCGGCGTCTTCGAGGGCATGACCACCGGCACCCCGATCTCGCTGCTCATCGAGAACCAGGATCAGCGCTCCAAGGACTACGGCGACATCGCCGACAAGTTCCGGCCGGGCCATGCCGACTATACCTATTGGCAGAAGTACGGCATTCGCGACTACCGTGGCGGCGGCCGCTCCTCGGCCCGCGAAACCGCCATGCGGGTCGCTGCCGGCGGCATTGCCCGCAAGGTGTTGGGCCATGTGCTGCCGCTGCCGGTTTCGATCCGCGGCGCCCTGGTGCAGATGGGCCCGCACAAGATCGATCGGGCGAACTGGGACTGGGCCGAGACTACGGAGAACCCCTTCTGGTGTCCCGACTCCGTCGCCGCCAAGGATTGGGAAGGCTATCTCGACGGCCTGCGCAAGGCCGGCTCCTCCATCGGCGCGGTGATCGAGGTGGTCGCCGCCGGCGTGCCGGCGGGCCTGGGCGAACCGGTCTACGACAAGCTCGACGCCGATCTGGCCAAAGCGATGATGTCGATCAACGCGGTCAAGGCAGTGGAGATCGGCGCCGGCCTGGAAGCCGCCGCCCTGAGCGGCGAGGAAAACGCCGACGAGATGCGCAAGGAAGGCAACCGGGTCGTTTTCACCTCCAACAAGGCCGGCGGCGTGCTGGGCGGCATCTCAAGCGGCCAGGACGTGGTGGTGCGCTTCGCGGTAAAGCCGACCTCCTCCATCCTCACGCCACGCAAGACCGTGGACCGCCATGGCCAGGAAACCGAGATCGTCACCAAGGGGCGTCATGATCCCTGCGTCGGCATTCGCGCGGTGCCGGTCGGCGAAGCCATGATGGCGATCGTGCTGGCCGATCACCTGCTGCGCCAGCGCGCACTCTGCGGCAACATCGAAAACTAGACCGGTCTTCGCCGCGCCGGACCTTATGAGGCAGCCCGATGAGCGAAACGCCGATCAACCTCTACAGCGATACCCAGACCCAGCCCTCGCCGCCCATGCGCCAGGCCATGGCCGAAGCGCCTGTCGGAGACGAGCAGCGCGGCGAAGACCCCAGCGTCAACCGGCTCTGCGAGATGACCGCGGAACTGCTGGGCAAGGAAGCGGCGGTCTTCATGCCCTCGGGCACCATGTGCAACCAGATCGCCATCCACATCCACTGCCGCCCGGGCGACGAGATCATCGCCCATAAAAGCGCCCACATCCTGAACTTCGAAGGCGGTGGCACCGCCGCCTTTTCCGGCGCGCAGATTCACGGCCTGGCGGGTGACAAAGGTATCTTCAGCATCGAGGATGCCCAAGCGGCTATCCGTTCCAAGGACCGCTACAATCCGGTAACGCGGCTGATCGCCATCGAGCAGACGGCGAACCAGGGCGGCGGCTCCGTCTGGCCCCTGGAGGCCGTTCAGGCCCTGGGTGCCCTGGCAGCCCGGCACGGCCTCGCCTATCACATGGATGGCGCCAGGCTGCTGAATGCCGTCGTCGCCTCCGCTACACCCGCCAAGGCCTATGCCGCCCCCTTCGACAGCCTCTGGGTCGATCTCAGCAAGGGACTGGGCTGCCCGGTGGGTGCCGTACTGGCCGGGCCCACCGATTTCATCGAAGAAGCCTGGCGCCTGAAGCAGCGCACCGGCGGTGCCATGCGCCAAGCCGGCATCATCGCCGCCGCCGGAATCTACGCGCTGCAACACAACGTCGAACGCCTGGCGGAAGACCACGCCAACGCCCGCCTGCTGGCCGAGGGCCTGCGCAATCTGCCGGGCATCACCGTCGATGCCGACGCGGTGGAAACCAACATCGTTTTCTTCGACATCGCCGGGACCGGCATGACGGCTGAAGCGTTCTGCGAGCGCCTGGACCAGCGCGGCGTCATCCTGGGCGGCGCCGGCACGCGCCTGCGCGCCGTAACCCACCTGGACATCACCCGCAACGACGTCGAACGGGCGCTGGACACTATCCGCGACCTCGTCACCGAAGTCGCCGCCTAGCGCTCGAAGACCGCCACCAGTTCGAGGTGCCCGGACCAGGGGAACTGGTCGATGGGGGTCGCCTCTTTCAGGCGGTAGCCGCCGTCCACCAGGGCGCGGGCGTCGCGGGCGAAGGTGGTCGGGTTGCAGGAGACGGCGACCACCAGGGGCACGTCGCTGAGCGCCAGTTCGCGGACCTGTTCGCGGGCGCCATTGCGCGGCGGATCGAAGACCACCACGTCGCCGCCGGAGAGTTCGTCGGCCAGTACCGGAAAACGCGCCAAGTCACGGGTCTCGGCGGTGACGCGGCCGGCCCGGTCCGACCGGCGCGCCGCGGCGGAAAGCGAGGCCACGGCATCCCTCTCCCCTTCGGCGGCATAAACCTCCAGCCGCTCGGCCAAGGGGAAAGTGAAGGTTCCGCAGCCGGAAAACAGGTCGGCCGCCGTTGCCGCCGTATCGGGAATTGCCGCCAGCACCCTGTCGACCAGTACCTGTTGCCCCTCTGTCGTGGGCTGCACGAAGCCGCCGGGCGGCGGCACCACGGGCACCCCGCCGAAGCTGAGGATCGGATCACGGCGCAGGCATACGGGTTCCGCGTCGCTGCCTGCATCGGCCCAGGACAGGCGGGCCAGGTCCACCGCCTCGGCAAAGGCCGCCAGCCGCTCCCGGTCCTGGAGCGCCAGGACATGGCGTGAGTCGATCAGCAGGTCGAGGCCGGTTTCGCTCTCCAGAGCGGTGATCCGCGCCTCCTCCCGGACCGCCAGCAAATCGCCCAGCAAGTCGTGCAGGGGCTGCAGCAGGGCCGCCAGGGCCGGGGTGGCCAACAGGCAGTTGTCGATATCGACCAGTTGGTGGGATTCGCGCTCATGGTAGCCGAGTAGCACCGCCTTGGCAGTGCGCACCGCCGTCAAGACCATACGCCGCCGCCGGCCCGGCGGAACCCGCACCAGCGGAAGCAGCCGCCCCGCCTCCAGCCCGCGACGCTCCAGCGCCAGAGGCAGCAGCGCCGCTTTCCAGTCCGCGTAAGCGGCATCGTCGAAATGCTGCAGGGCGCAGCCGCCGCAGGGGCCGAAAAAAGGACAGGGCGGCTCGGCGCGCAGGGGGCCTGCTTCCAGCAGCTCGATCACCGCGCCTTTGAAGCCGCCGCTGCGCTCCCCGGTGACCCGCGCCAGCACCCGGTCGCCGGGCACGGTCTGGGGCAGGAACAGGGGCCGTCCATCGACCTCCGCCAGGCCGTCACCCTTGGCACCCAGGGAATCGACCAGGACCTCAGCCTGGCGGCCACCGCCGCCGCGCGCCCTACGACGCAAGGCGAACTCGCCAATTACTGATATCAGTGCAGTTGATATCCGAAATGCAGGTTTTTAGGCGCATGGGTCTTTTCGCATTCTTGGAGCCCCGGCTTCACGTTATCGCTATCGAACAGGGCGGGAGATTGCGCTCTGGATCGGCGAGAGACAAGTCCGGCCTAAATCCGCCGGAACGATCACGCGACAAAGCACCGCACAAATCCCCTGGCTCTAAAATTTCACTGGAACCAGAGCCGCGCAGAGGCTGATATAGGGTTATGACCCGAATCATCCTCTTCATACTCAAGTGTTTCGTCGGCATTTTCGCCACGGTCGGCTTCCTCGCCGCCGCCGGGATCATTGCCGGAGCCCTGCTGTTGCAGCGCTTTGACGGCTGGCTGCCCCAGGTGGCCGAGCTGCCCGAAGAATCCGTTCTGGTTCTCGACATGGCCGACGGCCTGATCGAGCAGCGGCCCGACAACCCCCTGGGCCGCGTGTCCCTGGGTTCGGCGCTGATCCTGCGCGATGCGGTCGGCAGCCTGCACGCGGCGTCGCGCGACGAGCGGGTAAAAGGCCTCGTGATCCGCGCCGGCTGGGGATCGCCAGGGCTTGCCCAGGTCCAGGAGCTGCGCGACGCGATTGCGGACTTTCGCGCCCAGGGCAAGCCGGTCACGGCCTTCGCCGAGACCTTCGGTGAAGCCGGCAACGGCACCCTGCACTACTACCTGGCCAGCGCGGCCGGCGAAATCTGGGTCCAGCCCTCCGGCGATATCGACATTACCGGCTTCGCGCTGCAGCAGCCTTTTCTGCGCCAGCTCCTTGAGGAATACGGCGTCCGCGCCCAGGTCGGCCAGCGCGAGGAGTACAAGGGCGCCATGGCGATCTTTACCGAGACCCGCCTGCCGGAGCCGCAACGTCAGAACCTGCAGCGCTACCTGGATTCGACCCTCTCGCAGATCGTCACCGCGATCGCCGAGTCGCGGAATCTGGAAACCGGCGCCGTGCGCAACCTGGTCGACACCGCACCGCACCGCGGCGCCGATGCCCTGCGGCTCGGATTGATCGACAAGCTGGGTTACTGGGATCAGGTAAGCAACGCGGTGGAGGTTGCCGCCGGGCCGGAAGCCGAACTGCTGTCCCTGCGCGACTACGCCAGGGCGACAGCCGGAGAAGCCGATGAAGATGCCGACGATGGAACGGTCATTGCGCTGGTTCACGGCGCCGGCCCCATCGTGCTCGATCAGGGCGAAAACGATCCGATATTCGGCAAGGTTTCCATGGGCGCTGTCGACGTGGTCGATGCGCTTTCGACGGCGATCGACGATGAAGATGTCGCCGCAATCCTGTTCCGGGTCGACAGTCCCGGCGGCTCCTATGTCGCCTCCGACACCATTTGGCGGGAGGTCCAGCGTGCCCGCGACCTGGGCAAGCCGGTGGTGGTGTCGATGGGCGACGTCGCCGGCTCGGGCGGCTATTTCGTGGCTGCACCGGCGCACAGTATCGTCGCCCAGCCGGGCACCCTGACCGGCTCCATCGGCGTGATCACCGGCAAGTTCGCCCTGAACGACCTGTGGCGCGATCTGGGCGTCAACTGGGACGGCGTGCAGGCCGGGCGCCGGGCGAACATGTGGAGCCCCAATGCCGCCTTTTCCCGTGAGGAATGGGAGTGGCTGCAGGCCAACCTGGACACCACCTACGCCGATTTCACCGACAAGGTCGCGAGCGGCCGTAACCTGTCGCGCGAAGAAGTTCTGGCAGTGGCAGGCGGGCGCATCTGGTCCGGCGAGGATGCCCTGGCCGCCGGTCTGGTGGACGAGCTGGGCGGCTATCGCAAAGCGCTCAGCGTCGCAAAGGAAGCGGCGGGAATTCCTGAGGATGCCGTGGTGCAACTGCGCGCCTATCCCGAAGAGCGCGACCCCTTCTCCGCCTTGTTCGAAGATGCCATCGGCGGTGAAATCGAGAACCCGGCGATCCTCTCCATGGTGCGCGGCCTGGCCCGTCTGGCCCAGGCACTGGCGCCGCTGGTCGGCGCCCTGGAAAGCCTCACTGCCGATCCACGGACCCAGACGCTGCATACCGGACCGATCCCGGCCAGCGCACGGCCGTAGAGCCTTTGTCCTAGCCCGGTCCGTCCTTGCGGGCGACCAGCAGGAACTCCTTGTTGCCTTCCGGGCCGGTGATCGGGCTTTCGCTGATGCCCTCGACCCGCCAGCCCGGCTGGGCGTTCATCCAGGCCTCTACCCGCGCGCAGACCTCCTGATGAAGGACGGGATCGCGGACCACCCCGCCCTTGCCGACACGTTCCTTGCCGACCTCGAACTGCGGCTTGATCAGCACCGCAAGGCCGGCCGCCGGCTTGGTCAGCGCCAGCCCCGCCGGCAGGATCACCTCCAAGCCGATGAAACTGGCGTCGCAGACCAGCAGATCGATCGGCTCCGGCACTTCGGCCGCCGTCAGGTTGCGCGCGTTGGTGCGTTCCAGCACCACGACGCGCGGGTCGTTGCGCAGCTTCCAGGCAAGCTGGCCGTGACCGACGTCGACGGCATAGACCCGCGCCGCCCCGGCGGCCAGCAGAACGTCTGTAAAGCCGCCGGTGGAGGCGCCGAGATCGAGGCAGACGGCGTCCTTGGTGTCGATCGGAAAGGCGTCGAGCGCATGGGCCAGCTTCAGGCCCCCGCGGCTGACCCAGGGATGGTCCTGGCCGCGAACCTCCAAAGCCTGATCTTCGGCAATTGCCTCGCCGGCCTTGGCCAGTTTGCGCTCACCGGCAAAGACCTTGCCGGCCATGATCAGGGCCTGGGCCTTGGCCCGGCTTTCCACCAATCCCCGCTCGACGAGGGCGACGTCGGCCCTGTTCTTTCCCGTCCGGGCCTTCATGGCCCGGCTTTTCGGGGGCCCGGAGCCTGCCCCGGTCATGCGACCGCCAAGCCACCATTTGGCAGCAACACGGCGCGGCGATAGAAGCGCCAGACCGCCGCGACGGCGACGAAGAAAAGGCCGACCGCCAACCCGATCCAGACGCCCTGCCCCCCAAGGCCCAGCGGAAAGGCCAGCACTGCGGAAGTTGTGAAGCCCACACCCCAATAACCCGTCAGCGCCAGCCACATCGGCACCTTGGTATCCTTAAGCCCGCGCAGGGCGGAAACGCCGATCACCTGGGCCCCGTCGACCAGTTGGAACAGCGCCGCAATAACCAGGAAGGAAACGGCCAGCCGGATCACCGGCTCGTTGGCGGCCACGTTCAGATCGAGGAAGAGGCCGACGAGCTGACGCCCGGCGAACCAGAACACCAAAGCCGAGGCCGTCATGAAGAGGGTGCCCACCAGCAAAGAGGCCCAACCGGCGCGCCCGACAGCGGCAGGATCGCGCGATCCCGCCGCCAGGCCGACGCGCACGACGGCAGCCTGACTGATCCCCATCGGCACCATAAAGGCCACCGCCGCGCACTGCAGGGCTATGGCGTGGGCCGCCAGAGCCTCGGTGCTGATCAGCCCCATCAGAAAGGCGGCGCCGGAAAACAGGCCGGTTTCCGCCAGCAGTGTGAGGCCGATCGGCAGGCCGAGGCGGAAAAGTTCGCGAAAGCGCGGCCAGTCCGGGCGCCAGAAACGCAGCAGGATCGCATAGCGCTTGAAGCGGCGGTCCCAGAGGACAAAGCCGAGCAGGGCAAAGAACATAAGCCAGGAAACCACGGAACTGGTCACCCCGGCCCCCAGCAGCTCCCAGCGCGGCAGCCCGAAGTTGCCGAACATCAGCCCGTAGTTTCCCAGCGCGTTCACCGCCACCGCAATCAGCGTAATCACCAATGCCGAGCGCGGGCGCGAATGAGCGGTCACGAAGCAGCGCAGCACCACGAACCACAGGCTGGGCAGCAGCGCCCAGGTCACCGCTTTCAGATAGTCATCCGCCCGCAGGGCGACATCGGCCTCCTGGCCGAAGAGCAGCATGACCCAACGCCCGTTCCAGACCACCAGGCTGAACACAACCGCAAAGACCAGGGTCAGCCAGAAGCCCTGGCGAACCGTCCGCCGAACGCCCCGGAAATCGCGCCCGCCAAGCGCCTGGGCGGCCATCGGCGCAACGACCGTGGCAATGCCAAGACCGAAGAGAAAGAGCGGGATGTAGATGTTCATGCCCAGCGCGCCGGCAGCCAGATACTCCGGCCCCAGCCACCCCATCATGACGATATCGGTAGTGTTGATGCCGATCATCGCCAGCTGGGTAAAGGCCAGCGGCGCGGAAAGACACAGGGTTTCCCATATCTCTCGGCGCCAGACCCCGGCAGGCGCACCGCTGCCACCGGCCTGCGGCGTCGGAAGATCGGATAACAGACTCTTTGACATCGTTCCCACTATGACGTTTCAATAGATAACCGAAAACCCGCTATGGGTGCAGGGCGGCTATGCAGGCAGCGATCTTGAGTCTGCAGGCAGGCATCCTGAATTCAGGCCGCCTATTGTCCTCATTGCGGATATATTAACAATTCATTAAGCATGCAAACGCTAAAGCTCTTGCTCGCCTCGCACCGACTTCCAGGTGCCAACACCTTGGGACCCGACCGGCCGCATGCCCCCTATTCCTTTTGACGAAGTGCAGCGTCTGGCGTCGCTGCGGGCGCTCGATATTCTTGACACGCCCCCCGAACCGGCCTTCGACCGGATTACCCGCTTGGCCGCGCAGCAGTTCGATGTTCCGATCGCTTTGATATCCCTGATCGATCCGGCACGCCAGTGGTTCAAATCAAAGGTCGGGCTGGAGGTGGACCAAACACCCCGGGAATTCTCTTTCTGCCAGTTCACGATCATGGACAGCAAGGTCATGCAAGTCCCGGATGCGACCCAGGACCCGCGTTTCGCCGAGAATCCTTTTGTAACCGGAGAACCCGGTGTCCGCTTCTACGCGGGCGCGCCATTGGTCACCGAAAAGGGATTCAGGCTTGGCACCCTCTGCCTCGTCGATTCTCAGGCCAAAGCCCCCCTGGACGAGGCACAGCAGGCAAGGCTGCGCGACTTTGCCCATATGGTGATCAACGAGATGGAGCTGCGGCGGCTGCGTAAGCTCCTGGGCGGCGACTCTTTGGGGTTGAGCAGCGAGGTTGCCGGCGCGCTGAGCAGTCTGCGCGAAGCCGAGGAAGAGCTTGCCCATCAGGCACAAATGGATGTGATCGCCCATGTGGCGCACGAGTTGAGAACGCCCTTGGGCGCCATGCTGGGTTTTGCGGAAATCATTCGGCGGGAGTTTTTTGGCGACATCGGCGATCCGCGCTATGCCGCCTATGCCGGCCAGATCGAGGACTGCGGATTGCATCTGCTTGATGTGCTCGGCAAGACGATGGACCTGTCACGGGCGGCGCGGGGCGGACTGAAGCTGGAAGAGTCGATTGTGGATCTCGTTGAGGTAACCCAGCTGGCCGAGAAACTGTCCAAAAGCGAGCTCGACCGTTTCGAATCGCATTTAGAAACGGACCTGGGCTCCGATGTGCCGCGGCTGCTTGCAGACCGGGGGCAGGTGGCGCAGATGCTGGTCAACCTTATCTGCAATGCGGCCCGGCATTCGAACGGCAAGCCGGTCGAACTGCACACAGCGGTGCGCGCGGACGGCGGTTTGGATTTCTCGGTGGTCGACCAGGGAAGCGGCATGAGCGCCGAAGAAATCCGAAAAGCCATCATCCCTTTCGGACGGTCCCGCAGCGACGAGGCACGCCAACACCCCAGCCTGGGCATCGGCCTGCCGCTCACCAAACGGCTCATTGAATTGCATGGCGGCGAACTGGCAATCAACAGCAAACCCGGCCAGGGAACCACAGTGACCTTGCGTTTCCCTGCCTATCGCGTGCGCGCGGCCGGTGTGCCTGCGGCCACCCAACCCATCAATCTGCAGTGACGGATCGGCACGCCTGACGCCAGTATGCCCGCGACCCTGGCGACCTCACGCCCGGGCCGGCGACTCCACCTCGTCCTGACCCAGCGCCTGCAGAACCGCGCTCAAGATTCCACCGCGGTCGATGCCTGCCTGAACCAATTGCTGGTCGGGCTTGTCATGATCGATAAAGATATCGGGCAGGGTCACCGGGCGGAATCGCAACCCCTTGTCGAAGGCCCCCTCCAGGGCCAGAAACTGCATGACCTGAGTGGCGAAGCCGCCGATCGCCCCCTCCTCGACGGTGATCAGAACCTCGTGCTCATGCGCCAGACGGCGCACAAGGTCCTCGTCCAGGGGTTTGGCAAAACGGGCATCGGCAACTGTCGTCGAAAGCCCCCGTGCGGCCAGATCGTCGGCGGCCGCCAGCGCATCGGCAAGGCGGGTTCCCAGAGAGAGGATCGCGACCTTGCTGCCTTCCCTCACGATGCGGCCTTTGCCGATCTCCAGCGGGCTGCCCCTGTCCGGCATCTCCAGGCCCAGTGCTTCGCCCCGCGGATAACGGAAGGCCGAGGGCCGGTCGTCGATCTGGCAGGCGGTCGCCACCATGTGCATCAACTCGACTTCGTCGCTTGGCGCCATCAGGACGAAATTCGGCAGACAACCCAGATAGGTGAGGTCATAGCTGCCCTGGTGGGTCACGCCGTCAGCCCCCACCATACCGGCGCGGTCGATCGCAAAGCGCACCGGCAGGCTCTGAATCGCCACGTCATGGACCACCTGGTCGTAAGCACGCTGCAGGAAGGTCGAATAGATCGCCGCAAAGGGCCGAAAACCTTCGCAGGCCAAGCCGGCACAAAAAGTCACCGCATGCTGCTCGGCGATTCCGACATCGAAAGTGCGCTCCGGGAAGCGTTCGGAGAACTTGTTGAGGCCGGTACCCGACGGCATGGCGGCGCTCACCGCGACAATTTTGTCATCGATCTCCGCCTCTGCAATCAGTGCCTGGGCGAAGACGTTCTGATAGGCCGGCGCCTTGGGGGCCGGCTTGGCCTGCTTTCCCGTCACGACATCGAATTTGGCAACGCCATGATACTTGTCGGCCGCCGCTTCCGCCGGCTCGTAGCCCTTGCCCTTCTGCGTCACGCAGTGGATCAGGACCGGGCCCTCGTAGTCCGCGTCGCGCACGTTCTTCAGAACCGGCAGAAGGTGATCCAGGTTGTGGCCGTCGATCGGGCCGATATAGAAGAAGCCCAGTTCCTCGAACAGCGTTCCACCGGTCAGCAGGCCACGGGCGTATTCCTCGGCCCGCTTGGCCGCCATTTCGATCGGCCGCGGGAAGCGCTTGGCCAGTTCACGGCCCAGATTGCGGACGGACTGGAACGGCTTCGACGAAATAAGCTGGGAGAGATAGGCGCTCATCGCACCGACCGGCGGCGCAATGGACATATCGTTGTCGTTGAGGATCACGATGAGCCTGCTGTTCATCGCGCCGGCATTGTTCATCGCCTCATAAGCCATGCCGGCACTCATGGCGCCGTCACCGATCACCGCAATGACCGCATTGTCCTCACCACGAAAATCGCGCGCGACGGAGAACCCGAGCCCGGCGGAAATCGAGGTTGAGCTATGGGCCGCGCCGAAGGGATCGTAGATGCTTTCCTTGCGGCTGGTGAACCCGGAGAGCCCGCCGCCCTGGCGCAGGCTGCGCATCCGGTCCCGCCTGCCGGTCAGAATCTTGTGAGGATAGCACTGATGCGAAACGTCCCAGATCAGACGATCGTCGGGCGTATTGAAAACGTAGTGCAGGGCTGTGGTCAGTTCCACGACACCCAGACCGGCCCCCAGGTGGCCACCGGTTGCCGAAACCGCCTCGATCATTTCGGCGCGCAGCTCGTCGGCAAATTCGCGTAGTTGACCTTCATCCAGCTTGCGTAGATCAGCGGGTTCCTTGACGCCGTCCAACAGCGGCGTCTGATGCCTGTTATGACCGATTTGTGCCACGCCTCTTGCCACTCCTGCTTGTGAACTATTCTCTCGTCCGCCTTGTGCGGGCCCCGTTATCCGATCGGCAACGCCACCGCCTGCCCAGGCCTAAGACTGCCGCGATACGACGAAGGCAGCAGCTTCCTTCAAAAGGTCCGCTTTTTGACCAAAAAGATCAAGCCGCTGAGCGGCGGAAGCGGCAAGCGACACAGCTTTTACGCGTGCCCCATCGATCCCAAGCTGACCGACGAATGTGGCCTTACCGAGGCTGGCATCCTGCCCGGTCGGTTTGCCCAGCGCCTCGGGCGTGCTCTCCGCATCCAGGATATCGTCGGCAATCTGGAACGCGAGGCCGAGGTCCTGGGCATAGCCGACGAGGGCCTTGCGGGCGGTATCGGGCGCCTGCGCCAGAATGGCACCGGCCTCGCAGGAGAACAAAATCAAGGCGCCTGTCTTGAGACTCTGCAAATGGGAAATACCGGCAAGATCCAAGTGGGCGCGCGCCGGCGACATGTCGATCATCTGTCCCCCGACCATACCGGCGGCACCGGCTGCTGCGGCAAGGTGCCGCACGAGTTCGATCCGCACCGCCGCCGAATCATGGGTCTGGGGATCGCCCAGGACCGTAAAGGCCTCGGTCAGCAGGCCATCGCCGGCCAGGATCGCCGTCGCCTCGTCGTAGGCAACATGCGCGGTGGGTCGGCCGCGGCGCAGATCGCTGTCGTCCATGGCCGGCAGATCGTCATGGATGAGGCTGTAGCAGTGAATCATCTCGATGGCGGCACCGGCCCGCAGCGCCCGCTCTTCCGGAACGTCGAAAAGGCGGGCGGATTCGCGGACCAGAAAGGGCCGCAAGCGCTTGCCGCCGGAAAGCGCGGAATAGCGCATCGCCTCGACAACCCGGCCACGCGGGCCCTCGACCGGCGGAAGCAGGCGGTCGAGCAGCGCCGAAATCGTTTCGCCCTGACTGGCCAGAGCATCCTGAAGGTTCATCGGACGCTGCTCAATCGACGTCGAGGGCGGCTGCGCCCACGCTGCCGTCAGCCGAAAGGCTGATTTTCTCGATCTTGGCCTGGGCTTCACGCAGCTTGGTATCGCAGTGGCGCTTCAGGGCGGCCCCCCGGTCATAGTCGTCGATAGCCGTATCCAAGGCGCCCTGCCCTTGTTCGAGTTTCGCGACGATGGCCTTGAGCTCGTCCAAAGCCTCCTCAAAGCTCAGCTTCTGGATGTCGTCGTGATTTGTATTCTTCGCCATTAGCCTCTCTCAGATTTCTTCGGCCCGCCGGTTATATGCCCTTCTACGCCAGCGCTTCGTCTAACGCAGCCGCAAAAGCAGGTCAAAAGCGCATCAGTGTACGGACGTGGGCCGCTACCGAGCGGGCAAGGGCCTGATGGTCGTATCCGCCTTCCAAAACCGAGACCAAACGCCCGCCGCAGGTGTTTCTCGCCAGTTCCATCAGTTGCTGGGTTGCCCAGGCATAGTCCTCGTCGATGAAGTTCAGCCCGGCCAAAGGATCTTCAGTATGGGCATCGAAGCCGGCCGAGATAAACAAAAAGTCCGGCTTAAACTCTGTCAGCGCCGGTAGAATCGACCCGCGCAGCGCTTCGCGGAAGGCAGCCGAGCCGGAATCCGAAGGCAGCGGAACGTTCACAATGTTACCGCCGACCCCGCTTTCGTGGCTCAGGCCGGTTCCGGGATAGAGCGGAAACTGATGCGTCGAAGCGTAGAACAGGTCCGGATCGTCCCAGAACATGGCCTGGGTGCCGTTGCCGTGATGGACATCGAAATCAACGACGGCAACGCGGCGGCAGCCATGCACGACACGGGCATGAAGCGCGCCTACGGCAACATTGTTGAAGATGCAGAAGCCCATGGCCTGGCGCGGCTCAGCGTGATGACCGGGCGGCCTGACGGCGCAAAAGGCATTGTCCGCCTCACCCGCCACAACCGCGTCCACCGCCGCCACGACCGCGCCGGCGGCCCGCAGCGCGGCCTCGCCCGAGCCGGATGAGACCACGGTATCTGCGTCGAGCATGCGCTCGCCATGGCTGGGGACCGCCGCCAGCACCTCATGCACGAAACTCTCCGGATGTACCCTGGCAATCTGCTGGTGCTCGGCATGCGGCGCTTCGCGCCTCAAAAGCGCGGAAAACTCGGGCCTGTCCAGGGTTTTCATGATGGCCTTGAGCCGGCCCGGGTTCTCGGGATGAAGCGCACCGGGATCGTGCTGTTCACAGGCGGAATGGCTGAAAAGGAGTGTACTCATAGGGTTCTGATCGCTCGCGGTCGGCTGATATGAGACCGATGTCCCATCAGACTGGTGACCCCAATCTAACCGGGCTGAATTGACCGGGAAAGCGTCATCGCCGTGTGGCCAACTCACGCGTCGCGGCAAATTGGTCATACTTCGTTAAATTTATTAAGTGCGATGGCCGTTGACTCCTCTCGCGCCAAACGCCAAATCTGTGATCTCGTTCATTTTTCGATCTCACTGCAGAATGTGGGAAAACCCGCCCCAGGCGGGCTAATGGAGGTCAGGCGGATCATGTGCCTACAGACGGCGCGCCTTTGGTTGGCGGTTGCCTGCCTTTTTGCTGCCGGCAGCCTGCTGTCGCCCGCAGCCATGGCGCAGCAGGACGAATCGCTGGTTCGGGTCGATCCGGTGCGCAGCGAACCCCTAAGCCAGACCGTCCCCGTGGTCGGCCGACTGGTTGCGCGCCAGGCCGGTTTGGTCGCCGCCAAGAACAGCGGCCCGATTCTGGAGTTTCGCGTCGAGGTCGGCGACCGCGTATCGGCCGGAGACGTGATTGCGGTGCTCGATGGTGTCTCCATGGGTGCGGAACGCGACCTGGCAGCGGCCGAGCTGACGGTGGCCCAGGCTGTGTTGAACACCAAGCAGGCCCAGGTGACCCTGGCACGCCAGGAACTGCAGCGGCTGGAGCGCTTGAAGCAATCCGCGGCTTTCAGTCAGGCGCGCTTCGAAGATGCCCGCCAGGAAGTAGCCATCGCCGAGGCAGGCGCGCGCGAAGCCGAAGCCTCGGTCGTCAGCGCCCGTGCCAGCCTACGGCTGGCGGATATCAATCTTGAAGACATGGAAGTGCAGGCCCCTTATGACGGCGTCATCTCACAGCGGCTGAGCGAGGCCGGCGCCTATGCGAGCGACGGCGATGCGCTGGTTCGCATGATCGCCGACAAGTCGATGGAGGTCGAAGCCGATGTCCCGGCCAACCGGCTGCTGGGCCTGACCCAGGGCGCCGCGGTGGAGGTCGTGCTGGATGACGGTACGCTGATCGGGGCGACGGTGCGGGCGATCATTCCGGATGAAAACCCCCTGACCAGGACCCGCGCGGTACGCTTCATACCGCGCTTCGGCGAGATCACCACGCCGCTCGCCAATGAACAGTCCGTCACCGTGATGGTGCCGATCGGCGCGCCGCGGCAGATCGTGTCGGTGCACAAGGATGCCATCATCAAACGCCCCGACGGCACCATGGTCTTCGTCGTTTCCGACGGCCATGCGCAGCCGCGGCCCATTACCCTGGGCGAAGCGGTAGGCAATCGCTACGAGGTGGTGCAGGGGCTGGCGGAGGGCGAACAGACGGTGGTCCGCGGCAACGAGCGCCTGCGCCCCGGTGCCACGGTGCGCATCGACGGAGAAACCTGATGGACCTGATCAGGCTCGCCATCGAACGGCCGATTGCGGTGATTGCCGCGGTGCTGATGGTGGTGATGTTCGGCCTGGTCGCCCTGCAGACGATCCCGATTCAGCTGGCCCCCGACGTAAACCGTCCGGTCATCACGGTCACGACCAGCTGGGGCGGCGCAGCGCCGGCGGAGGTGGAACGCGAGATCACCAACCGCCAGGAAGACGAGCTGAAGGGCATCGAGAGCCTGGAGAGCATTACGTCGCGGTCGGAACAGGGACGTGCCCGTATCACCCTGGAATTCGCGGTCGGCACCAATATGGACCGCGCTTTGCTGCTGGTCTCCAACCGGCTGGACCGGGTCAACGGCTATCCCGACGAGGCCGACGAGCCGAGCTTCGATACCGCCGGCAGCGAAGACAGCCCCATTGCCTGGTTCATCCTGACGCGCCAGGACGGCAATGAGCGGCCGATCTACGAATACGGCGACTTCGCCGAGGACATCATCCGCGAGCGTATCGAGCGGGTCCCCGGGGTCAGCCGCGTAAACGTCTTCGGCGGGACGGAGCGGGAAATCCAGATCACCGTCGACCCCAGGGTGCTGGCCCGCTACCGCATGACCGTCAGCGAGGTCGTCGATGCGCTGCGCCGGGCCAATGCCTCGCTCAGCGCCGGCGATGTGGACGAGGGCAAGCGTCGCTATGTGGTGCGCACCGAAGGCGAGCTGAACACCCTGGAGGCCGTCCGCTCCGTCGTCGTGCGCAGTGATTCGGGCGGCGAGCGTGGGCGTGTCGCCCGCGTGCGCATCAGCGACATCGCCGAGGTTTCATTCGGCTACAAAGACGCCGGCGCCTCGATCCGCATGCGGGGCCAGGGCGCCTTGGCGATGAACGCCCAGCGCGAAACCGGCGCCAATGTGATCGAGACCATGGAAGGCATCAAAGCCGCGGTCGAAGACCTGCGCGCCGGTGTGATTCCAAACGCCGGCCTGAAGATGCGCCAGGTCTACGACGAAACCGTCTACATCAATTCCGCCATCGACCTGGTGCAGCAGAACATCTGGATCGGCGGCAGCCTGGCCGCGGTCATCCTGTTGGTCTTCCTGCGCTCTTTCGGCGCCACCCTGGTGGTTTCCATCGCGATCCCGGTTTCGGTGATCGGCGCCTTTGTGGCCATGGCCGCCATGGGTCGCTCCATCAACGTGATTTCTCTTGCCGGGATCGCCTTTGCCGTCGGCATGGTGGTCGACGCGGCAATCGTGGTGCTGGAAAATATCTTCCGCCTGCGCGAACAGGGGCGCCCGCTGCGCGAAGCCGCCTACCTGGGCGCCAAGCAGGTCTGGGGCGCCGTCCTGGTCTCCGCCCTGACGACGGTGATGGTCTTCATTCCGATTCTGGTCATGCAGCTGGAAGTGGGCCAGCTGTTCCGTGATATCGCCGTAGCCATCTCGGTCTCGGTGATGCTCTCTCTGCTGGTTTCGGTCACGGTGCTGCCGGCCCTTTCCAGCCGACTGCTGGGCGGCAGACGCGGCAAGGCCGGCGACGACCGCATAACGCGGCTGCGCCTGCCCATCATTGACGATCTCGCATCGCTTTTCGTCGCCACGGTTATGGCCTTCGCCCGTCTGGTGGTGCGCAGCCGCCTTGTCGCTTTGGTGGTCGTTGTCTCCGTGACGTCCGTCGCCTCGCTCGGCGCCTGGCAGTTCCTGCCAAAACTGGAATACCTGCCGGAGGGCAACCGCAACCTGGTCTTCGGGATCATCATCCCGCCGCCCGGCTACAATCTCGGCACCACGACCGAGATCGCCGAGGGCATTGAGGAAGCGACCCGCTACCTCTGGGCCGACGAGGCCACCATTAACGCCAGCGAGAACGCGCCCGAAGAGTCGGAGCCGTTCTCCTTCACCGGGTTCGCCGCGGCAGCCAAAGAAAGGATCAGCCGTCTCTGGTCCGGTGGAAACGGCGCGGCCGCCCCACCCGAAATCGAGCGCTTCTTCTTCGTCGCAACACGCTCGACCACCTTCCTCGGCGCCGTCGCGATGGATCCGCAGCGGGCCGCAGAGCTTATCCCGTTGCTGGAGGGTCCGGTGTTTCGGGAACCGGGGACCTTCGGCTTCATCAACCAACCCTCGATCTTCGGACGCGGTATCGGCTCGGGCCGGAAAATCGATCTGGATATCTCGGGCCCCGATCTGGAACAGATCCTGGGGGTCGCCTTGCAGGCGGTCGGACGCATCTCGCAGATTATGCCGCGCGAGGAAGGCAATCAGCTGCGCCCCAATCCGGGATTGGAACTGGGCGCTCCGGAGCTCCGGCTGTTCCCCGACCGGCTGCGCCTGGCCGACAACGGCATCACCGCCCGTCAGCTCGGCGAGGCGATCGACACCTTCAACGACGGGCTGCGGGTCGCAGAGGTGACAGTCGGCTCCGACCGCCTTGACCTGATGCTGAAAGGCCCGGACCTCAACATCGTCGAGACCCAGGGGATCGCCAGCCTGCCGGTGGTTACGCCCGGCGGCGATATCATCCCGGCCTCGTCCCTGGCCGACGTGGTGCTGACCTCCGGGCCGACGGAAATTCGACACCGCGAACGTTTCCGGACCGTTACCCTCGAAATCCGCCCGGCACCCGGCATCCCGCTGGAAGCGGCACTCGATAGGCTGCGTGCCGAGGTAATGGACCCGATGACCGCCGAAGGATTGCCCCCGGGGATCAAGTTCGGCATCTCGGGAACAGCGGACAAGCTGTCCCAGACCTGGGAGGCCATGGTGATCGACCTGCTGCTGGCCTTGGCGATCGTCTATCTGGTCATGGCGGTGCTGTTCGAGAGCTTCTTCTATCCGTTGATCATCCTGCTGTCGGTGCCGCTTGCAGCTGCGGGCGGGGTCGCCGGCCTGGCCATTCTGAACATCTACAGCTACCAGCCGCTGGATATGCTGACCCTGCTGGGCTTCGTCATCCTGATCGGCATTGTCGTGAACAATGCGATCCTGCTGGTACATCAGAGCCTTTACCACCTGCGTGAAGAGGGCATGGCCGCCGGCGACGCCATCCTTGAAGCCACACGCAACAGGATCCGGCCGATCTTCATGTCGACCCTGACCTCGGTCGTGGGCATGCTGCCGCTGGTCCTCTTCCCCGGGGCCGGCTCAGAGCTTTATCGCGGTTTGGGATCGGTGGTGGTCGGCGGACTATCGCTTTCCGCCGTTCTGACGCTGCTCATCATCCCGCCGATGATGGCCGTGCTGGTCGGCACCCTTGAAGGCAGGCAGGCCGCAGAACCTGCTTCCCGCCCCTCACCGCCCGCGCCGGCGCCCGGCGAATAGGCGATCCCGGGACCTGCCTCTAACCCGCCGCCTTTTGAATTAGAAAGGTGAAACGGCCTTCTGCTTCCTTCCAGGACAGCAGTTGGTCGCCTGTGGTCTCGCAAAAGGACTGGAAGTCCGTGACGGCCGAGGGGTCGGTCGCGATCACCTCGAGAACGCCGCCGGAGGCCAAGGCCTTCATGGCCTTGCGGGCCCTCAGAACCGGCAGAGGGCAGCGCAGCCCGGTCGCATCCAGGAAGGTGGTTGGGGTTTCCGTCGTCATCTGAATTTCACACCGATCTAGTGGTAAACTGCCTATAAAAAAAGTTCACTGGAAGCCTTGATCCTGCCAGCCGTCGAACAAGTATAACTAATATGTCATATGGACCTCTTCTCTTGACCGCCGGCCGGGCGAGTCGCCTTCTCAAAGCCATGGGCAATGAGCGGCGTCTGGTTATCCTCTGCCACCTGTCCGAGCGCGAGCACTCGGTGACTGAGCTTTGCCGCCTCGTCGGCCTCAGTCAATCCGCCTTATCCCAGCACCTCGCCAAGCTTCGCCGCGACAGCCTGGTAAAGACCCGGCGCAACGCGCAAACGGTGCTTTACTCAGTGGCCAGCCCGGACGTGGGCAAGATGCTGGCAGCGCTCAGTGACCTCTTCGCGAATACGGCGGACGGCAAGGCATATGACTTCTCCGCTGAGAAGTCCGGCGGTGCTGAAGCAGCGAGCGAAGGGGCGGCGCTGGGAAAGTCCAGCACCTGAGGGTTGCAGTTCCCTAACGGGCCAATTCCGGGACCGACCCTTAAAAGGGTAGGGAAAAATTCCCTATGTGCTTTTACCCTGCGGCCCGGCCGTGCCGCATTAGGGGTAGGCACCCTGTCATCTGTTTACATGTGATACGCAAATTCGTTGGATGAACCGACGCGCTTCCGTGTTGCCGCCGCGGTAACCTTTGTGTTCGGTCAGGACGGCGTATGCATGAATAAATGCACAAACATATGTGAACAATTCGCTCACTTGATCGTTGGAAAGAAAGCGCAGTAAGTCTGCGTCCTAACCTCGTTTTTTGGCGGCTTTGCCGCTCAACCACCCATCGCCGCAGGGTTGTATTGAATGAAAGATGAAACAGCGTGTCCGAGACCAACCTTTCAGAAGCGGCGAAACCTGATCCCGTCGACCTCTCCATAGGCTCCAGACTGCGGCTGCGCCGCCTGGCGATGGGGCTCAGTCAAAACACAGTGGCCCAGTCCTTGGGTATCACCTTCCAACAGATTCAAAAGTATGAGCGCGGTACCAACCGCATTGTAGCCAGCCGTCTGTTCCGCCTTGCCCAGGTGTTACAGGTACCGGTTCAGTATTTCTTCATGGACCTGGCGCAGGCCCAACGGCCGTCGACCGCCGAATCCCCGGGCCGGACGGGCGATTCACTGGATCGTGTTCCCGACCTCCTAAGCCAGCGTGATACGCTGAGGCTGGTTCAGGCTTTCAGCAAAATCGAGGATGTCAGTGTCAGGCGGCAGATCTATGCGCTGGTCAGAACGGTCGGGGAAAGCGATCGCATACCTGACTGTTAGCCTGGCGGCGGCACTCGCCGGCATTCCGGCCGGGGCGGCAGCAGGCCAGGCAACAAGCATAAGCGGCCCGGCCGAGATCATCGACGGTGACAGCCTGCGGATCGCCGGGCAGTCTTTCGATCTTGCCGATATCGACGCACCGGAACTCGACCAGCGCTGCAATAAACGTGAGCGCTTCTACGACTGCGGCCGTCTGGCACGGGCCGCCCTGATGGATCTCACCGCCGGCGCCGAGGTGGAATGCCGGCCTGTGTCGGGACAACAGGCGGCGCTTCAGGCAACAGCTGCTGTGACACCCCGGCTCGCGCGCTGCCGGGCGGGCGGCTACGATCTCTCCGAAGGCATGGTCTATACCGGCTGGGCGCTGATCCCGCCGGAAACCACACGCCAGGCAAGCGTTGCGGCCTTTTCGGCCATTCAGAAGCAGGCGGAACAGCGTCAAAGGGGCCTCTGGAAGGGCCGCTTCGTGACGCCCTGGGAATGGCGCGAAGGCCGTCGCCTGCCCGACGAAACCGGCAACTAGCCCGGGACACCGCGTCGTCTGATACAATCGCGGCTGGACGGCAGGCCCGAAGAGCCGCTAAAGGATCTACAGCGGCCCCTCTATGATGGACCGCCCGGTATTACGAACCAGGGGAGAGTCGGACATGGTACAGCCAATGCGACGGCTTTCCCGTTTGGTGGGCTTCGGTGCTTTGATCAGTGCCGGGGCCATAGGCTGGCCGGCCGCCCTCCATGCGCAGGGTAAAGGCTATTTTTCACCGACCTATGCCGCCTCGGCGGAGGGATCGCCCTACAGCGAGGTCTATTCCCGCACCTTCGGCGCTTCCGGCGAAGCTCAGCAAACGCCGCCCCTGACCTTTGCCCCGCCCATCGAAACCGCCGCCGCGAAGCCGAGCGCCACCCCGGACAGCGTTGTTTACATCATCGACAGCCAGGGACTGCTCACCTTCCGGTCGGAGGACTTTGCCGAAGGCACCGGGAAGGCCATAGCCCATAATCCCTTGCCGACATCGCGCGGCCCGGCCGCCAACCCGATGGCGCCGCCGCAGGTGCCGACCGTGGCGAACAGCCTTTATCTTCAGCCCCCCCTGGAAACGGCAACCGGACCCGCCGCGCCGCCACCCCAATAGCCCAGCCGTGACCCTGACCAGCGAACCACCGGCCTTTGAGAGCGGCCCGGCAGCCCTGGCCGAAGCCATCGCCAGATTGCCGGCGGAGGATGCCGTCTCCCTGCCGCTGCTCGGCGGCGACACCGTCCAGGGGCTGCTTGATGAATCAAGCACCCTAACCTACCGCCCGGCCACACCAGTGATCGGAGCGGGCGAGAGGCGTGTCTGGCAGGACTGCGAGGTGAGCTGCGCAGTTCCCCGCGAAGGCGCGCTGGGTGCTTGCGCCCGCCGCCTGCAGGACGCATTCCACGAAGCCTTTGCACTGCTTTCGCCCACTCCCCTGGCAGAGCGGTTCGACATCAACGACCTGATCGTTCAGCGCTATCCCAAAGGCTCCGGCGGCATCACGCCCCACCGGGACCATATCGCCTATCGCGGGCTGATCTCCGTCATTACGCTGAGCGGCATCTGCCGCTTTGCGGTCTGCCGCGACAGGAGCGCGGCAGAGGCGCGTCCGGTGCCGGCACCCGTCGGCTGGCTTGTTCTCATGCGTGGCCCCGGCCTCTATGGCTTGGAGGACCGCCCCTTCCACTTCGTCGATCGCTTCACGGAACCGCGCATCAGCGTCGGTTTCAGGCACGACCGGCGGGCGCCGGACGGATCGGTCGCAACCCTTGGCCTCAGCCCGGGCGGGTGATAGGACATCGCCCGACAGTCCACAAACGAGCTGACATGCGCACCGAAGACTTCGACTTTGACCTGCCCCGCGACCTGATCGCCCAGCATCCAGTCGAGCCCCGCGAGGCCGCCGGGCTGCTGCACGTCGGCGCCGAACTGGCGGACCGCAGGATCGCCGACCTGCCCGGCCTGCTCAGGCCCGGCGACCTGTTGGTGACCAACGACACCAAGGTCATCCCCGCCCGCCTCAGCGGCAAACGCGGCACCGCAGGCGTGGAGGTCACACTGCACAAGGCGGTTAATGGCCTGACGTGGAAAGCCTTCGCCCGGCCGGCGCGCAAACTGGCCGCCGGCGACCGCATCGATTTTGCGGAAGGCTTCTGCGCCCTGGTCGAAGAAAAAGGCGAGGCCGGTGAGGTCACCCTGGTTTTCGATACCACCGGCGGCGACCTGCTGGCTGCGCTCGACCGGCACGGCGTGATGCCCCTGCCGCCCTATATCACCCGCGAGCGGACAGGCGATCCCAAGGACCGGCACGACTACCAGACAGTCTTCGCAGAGCAGACGGGCGCCGTCGCCGCCCCCACCGCGGGGCTGCACTTCACCGAGGCGTTGCTGGCGAAGCTCTCCGCCGCCGGGATCGAACGGGTTGCGGTCACCCTTCACGTCGGCGCCGGGACCTTCCTGCCAGTAAAGACAGACGATGTCGGCGCCCACAAGATGCACAGCGAGGCTTGCGACATCAGCGCCGCCGCCGCCGCGAAGATCAACGCCGCCCGCGCCGCCGGCGGCCGTATCGTCGCAGTCGGCACGACGGCCTTGCGATTGCTGGAGACCGCCGCGGACGACGACGGGCAGGTCCACTCCTTCACCGGTGAGACCGACCTCTTCATTCTGCCGGGGCACCGCTTCAAGGCGGTCGATCTACTGATGACCAACTTTCACCTGCCGCGCTCGACGCTCTTCATGCTGGTCTGCGCCTTTGCCGGAAAAGCGCGCATGGAGCAGGCCTATGCCCATGCCATCGCGCAGAACTATCGCTTCTATTCCTATGGCGATGCCTGTCTGTTGGAACCGGAGGACGCGCGATGAACGACTCTGCCGCGCCGGTTGCCGGCAAGACCGGTCTGGAGTTCGCACTGCTGGCAGAGGACGGCCCGGCGCGCCGCGGCCTCATCACCACCGCCCATGGCCCGGTGAAAACGCCGGCTTTCATGACCGTCGGCACCGCGGGCACGGTAAAGGGCATGACCACGGAACAGGTCCAGGCGAGCGGCGCCGAGATTATCCTGGGCAACACCTATCACCTGATGCTGCGCCCGGGCGCGGAGCGGGTCGCGCGCCTGGGCGGCCTGCACCGCTTCATGAACTGGCCGGGCCCGATCCTGACCGATTCCGGTGGCTATCAGGTCATGTCCCTGCAGGAGCTGCGCAAGATCACCGAGGAGGGGGTCACCTTCCGCTCCCACCTCGACGGCGAGCGCCACAACCTGACGCCGGAACGGGCGATGGAGATCCAGGCGCTGCTGGATTCCAACATCACCATGGTGCTGGACGAGTGTACGCCCTTTCCCGCGACCGAAACCGAGGCGCGGGAATCGATGGAGCGCTCCATGCGCTGGGCGGCGCGCTGCCGGGCCGCCTTCACACAGCGGCCGGGCTATGGCCTCTTCGGGATCGTCCAGGGCGGCGTCTATCCGGCGCTGCGCCGTACCTCGGCCGAGGCCCTCATCGAGATCGGCTTCGACGGCTATGCCGTCGGCGGCCTGGCGGTGGGCGAAGGCCAAGAGGCGATGTTCGACGTGCTCGACGCGACGATTCCGCATCTGCCAAGGGCGCAGCCGCGCTATCTCATGGGGATCGGCAAGCCCGCCGACATCGTCGGCGCGGTGCAGCGCGGCATCGACATGTTCGACTGCGTGCTGCCGACCCGCTCCGGGCGCACCGGGCAGGCCTTCACCCGGCGCGGCAGTATCAATCTGCGTAACGCCCGCCACCAGGAAGACCAGCGTCCGCTGGACCCGGATTGCCCCTGCCCGAGTTGCAGCGATTACTCCCGCGCCTACCTGCATCATCTTTTCAAAGCCAAGGAGATGCTTGGCCCGATCCTGCTGACCCGGCACAATCTCCACTACTATCAGGAACTCATGGCCGGTTTGCGCCAGGCGATAGAGGATCAGCGGCTTGACGACTTCGTTGCAGGCTTCGCCCGACAGGAGGCAGAGGGAGATATCGCAGCCCTCTAGCTCTCCGTGACGGCGTCAGAGATTGGGGTGGAGGGTCAGACGGCCAAGGCCGCCATTCGCGCCAAAGCCCTCACGCTCGGCTTCGATGCGGTCGGCTTTGCCAGGCCGGAGGTTCTGCCGGAAGCGCGCGCCGGCCTGATGGCCTTTCTGGAGGCCGGCTATCACGGCGAGATGGACTGGCTGGCCCGCAATGCCGACCGGCGGTCCGATCCCAAGGTACTCTGGCCCGAGGCCCGCAGCGTCATCGTGCTGGGCCAGAACTATGGGCCGCGGGAAAATCCCCTGGCGCTGCTGGACCAGCCCCGGCGCGCGGCGGTCTCCGTCTACGCCCGCAACGCCGACTATCACGACCTGATGAAGAAGCGCCTGAAGGCCCTGGCGCGCTGGATCCATCAGGATCTGCAGGCCGAGGTGAAGGTCTTCGTCGATACCGCGCCGGTCATGGAAAAGCACTTGGCCCAGGCCGGCGGCTTGGGATGGCAGGGCAAGCACTCCAACCTGGTCTCCCGCGACCTCGGTTCCTGGCTGTTTCTGGGCGAGGTCTACACCACGCTGGCCCTGGCACCGGATGAGGGCGAAAGCGATCATTGCGGAAGCTGCCGCAGCTGTCTGGACGTCTGCCCCACCGCTGCCTTTCCGGAACCCTATCGGCTGGATGCCCGGCGCTGCATTTCCTACCTGACCATCGAGCATAAGGGCCACATCGCCCGGGAGTTCCGTAAAGCCATGGGCAACCGCATCTACGGCTGCGACGACTGCCTGGCGGTCTGCCCCTGGAACAAGTTCGCGCAGCCGACCAAGGAAGCCGCCTTCCTGCCCCGCGCCGAACTGACGGCCCCGCGGCTGACCGACCTGCTCGAACTCGACGATGCCGGCTTCCGTAGGGTTTTCGCCGGCTCCCCCATCAAACGCATCGGCCGTGATCGTTTCATTCGCAATGTCCTGATCGCGCTGGGAAACGCCGGGGACAGCGAGGCGGCAGCCGCCATCGAAGCCAAGCTCGTCGACCCCTCGCCCCTGGTGCGTGCCATGGCGATCTGGGCCCTGAGTCAATTACTTCCGAAAGAATCCGCTGATGAACTGCGGTCCAAGTACGGCACGAACGAAAGCGATCCCGGCGTGCTTGAGGAGTGGGACCAGGCAACGTAGCGATCAGAACTGGCGGTGAGCCTGCGGCGATTCAGCAAAGGGCCTGCTTACTGTGGCTGCGGTGCCGGCTGTATTGTGATCCGGCGCTTGGCCTTATCCGGGGGAAAGCAGACGTAACTGACACGGTGGGGCTGGCTCAGCGAGCATTCGTTCCAGAAGAAATCCTCGTCCTGCCGGATCAGGCGGCCGCCGTCGCACTGATAGGCGGCTTCTTCTTCGATCTCCGCATCTTCGTTGACGACCGGGCTATAGCACAGCCCGAAGGCATAGGGCTGCAGCCGCGGTAAAACATCAGCCTGCTTCGCGGTCGCCTCGGCTACGGCGGCGTCCGAACCTTGCACCGGAAACGGCAGGGTGCTGCAGGCCGCCAGCGCACCCGACAGAAAAATGACGGCCAGAGGCCCGATCGGCAGACCGCGCTTCATAAAAGACTCCCTCGAACGATTGCAGCTGCATTGATACGCAGCCCAAAGCCTCCTGTCATCCGCGAAGCAGCGACAAGTTTATTTCACACTAAAATATAGTATATATAGTTATTTATACATTTTCTCATGGACAATTCGTACCTATCACCCTAACTTTATTGTGAAATTAATCGCTGATCGTTCTTCGACCGATCAGGATCGATTGCCTAGCGACCCATAACACATTGATGACGTTACTGAATTCGCCTCGCAATCAGGCCCCCGCCTGAACCGAGGCAGGGAACAACGAGAAAGCGGACCATGCGATATTTCCCGGCATTCCTCGACCTCTCCAGCCGAACCAGCCTGCTGGTCGGCGGCGGAGAACTGGCACTGCGCAAGCTGCGCCTGCTCCTGAAAGCAGACGCCAGAGTCACTCTGGTGGCCCCCAGGCTGGACGCGGATATGGCCGCCCTGGCCGATGACAGCCGGGTTGAGTGGATGTGCCGTCCCTTCATGGCGCCGGACGTGATGGGCCGCGCGTTGGTGATTGCCGCCAGCGGAAAGCCTGAGGTCGACGAAGACGTCGCCGCGGCCGCCCGGGAGGCCGGGATCGCCATCAACGTGGTCGACCGCCCCGACCTCTGCAGTTTCATCACCCCGGCGATCATCGACCGCAATCCGCTGGTGATCGGTATCTCAAGCGGCGGCGATGCGCCGATCCTGGCCCGCCAGCTGCGCGCCAAGATCGAAGCGATGCTGCCGGCACGCCTGGGCGATCTGGTGCGTTTTGCCGGTTCCTTCCGCTCGGCGGTCGGCGCGACCATCACCGATGGCGGCAAGCGGCGGCGATTCTGGGAGCGTTTCTTCACCGGCCCGGTCGCCGGGGAAGTGCTGGCTGGCCGGGAAACCGCCGCCCGCGAAGCGATGCTGGGGCTGATCAACGGCCGCGCCGCCCAGGACCGTGAGCCGGGTTCCGTCGCCATCGTCGGCGCCGGTCCGGGCGACCCGGACCTGCTGACCTTCAAGGCCATGCGCCGCCTGCAGGAGGCCGACGTGGTTCTCTACGACAAGCTGGTCGGGCCGGAAATCATCGACTACGCCCGCCGCGATGCCGAGCGCATCTACGTCGGCAAAGCCAAGGCCAATCACAGCAAGAGCCAGGACGAGATCAACGCCCTGATGGCCGAGCATGCCCTGGCCGGCAAGCGCGTGGTGCGCCTGAAAGGCGGCGATCCTTTCATCTTCGGGCGCGGCGGCGAGGAAATGGACTACCTGGAAAGCCGCGGCGTCGCGGTCGAGGTGGTGCCGGGCGTGACGGCCGCGGCCGGCTGCGCGGCGGCGGCGGGCATCCCCCTCACCCTGCGCGGGACCGCCCTGGCCGTTACCTTTCTGACCGGCCATGCACAAGACGGCGAACCCGACCTCGACTGGGCGAGCCTGGCCAGCGGCAAGCAGACCCTGGCGATCTACATGGGGGTTTCCACCGCTGCCGTGGTGGCCGGGCGGCTGATCGAACACGGCCTCGCCGCGTCGACGCCGGTGGTGGTCATCGAGAACGGGACCCGCGCCGACCAGCGCGTCGTCACCGGGCGCCTCGAGGAGCTGGGCGACCGGCTGCAGACGGCGGGGATCAACGGCCCGGCCCTGATCATCGTCGGCGAGGTCGCCAGAAAGGCCATGACGGCCGAAGACGAAACACTCACTGCCGAGCTCGCCGCCTTGCCGCGTGCCTTGGCAGTTTGACGGAGGTAACGAAGATGCCCCTCAAAGCGGTTACCGCCAATCGGCTGCGCGAAGGCGATGTGGTCTATCTGACCGAAAGCGGTCTCTGGTCGAACTGGTTGAACCAGGCAACGGTCAGTAACGATGCGGCGGCCCAAGAGGGCCTGCTGCAGCGCGCCGAAGCCGATGTCGCCGCCCGCAAGATCGTCGCCCCCTACCTGATCGACCTGATCGAGGTGGACGGCATCCTGCAGCCGACCTCCACCCGGGAGAACATCCGCGCCGCCGGCCCCACGGTACGCGCCGATTATCGCACCGCCCCCCTGGTCGCCTGAGTCCAGCGGCTGCGTAGAGGAAGAGACAATGTATCGTTACGATGAATTCGATCTGGCTTTTGTCCAGCAGCGCGTCGCCCAGTTCCGCGGCCAGGTGGAACGCCGCCTTGCCGGCGAACTGAGCGAGGATGAGTTCAAGCCGCTGCGCCTGATGAACGGGCTCTACCTGCAGCTCCATGCCTACATGCTGCGGGTCGCGGTTCCCTATGGCACGCTGTCATCCAAGCAGATGCGCAGGCTGGCCCGCATCGCGCGGGACTATGACCACGGCTACGGGCATTTCACCACGCGCCAGAACATCCAGTACAACTGGCCGAAGCTGGCAGAGGTTCCGGACCTTCTGGCGGAGCTGGCCGAGGTCGAGATGCATGCCATCCAGACCAGCGGCAATTGCATCCGCAACGTGACCGCCGACCACTTTGCCGGCGCCAGCGCCGACGAGATCGAGGATCCGCGCATCTATGCCGAGATCATCCGCCAGTGGTCCAGCCTGCATCCGGAATTCTCCTTCCTGCCGCGCAAGTTCAAGATCGCGGTGACCGGTGCGCCCAACGACCGCGCTGCGGTGCGCTTTCACGACATCGGTCTGCAGATCCGCCGCAACGAAGCCGGCGACGTCGGCTTTGAGGTAATCGTCGGCGGCGGACAGGGCCGCACGCCGGTGATCGGCGTGACCATCCGCAAGTTCCTGCCCAAGGCCCACCTGCTGAGCTATCTGGAGGCCATCCTGCGGGTCTACAACCAGCTCGGTCGGCGCGACAATCTCTATAAGGCGCGCATCAAGATCCTGGTCCAACAGACCGGCGCGGAGGTCTTCACCCGGCTGGTCGATGAAGAATGGGCCGAGCTGAAGGACGGCGCCCTCACCCTGCCGGCCGAAGAGATCGAGCGCATCGAAACCTACTTCGCCCCACCGGCCTTTGAGACCCTGCCGGCCAACAGCCCGGCTTTCGAGGCCCGCCGCTTCGAGGACCGCGACTTCGCCCGCTGGGTGCGCAGCAACGTCTCGGCCCACAAGGCGGACGGCTATGCCATCGTCAGCATTTCTTTGAAGCCCGAAGGCGGCGCGCCCGGCGATGCGACCGCCGAGCAGATGGAGGTCGTCGCAGACCTGGCGGAGGCCTACAGCTTCGATGAGATCCTCATCAGCCATGAGCAGAACCTGGTGCTGCCCCATGTGAAGCTGAGCGACCTGCCCGCCGTCTGGGACAAGCTGGTCCAGCACGAACTGGCCACGCCGAACATCGGTCTGGTTTCCGACATGATCGCCTGCCCCGGCCTGGATTACTGCAATCTGGCCAATGCCCGTTCGATCCCCGTCGCCCAGCGCATCTCGCAGCGCTTCAGCGACCTCAACCGCCAGCACGAGATCGGCGATCTGAAGATCAAGATCTCCGGCTGCATCAATGCCTGCGGCCATCATCACGTCGGCCACATCGGCATCCTGGGCGTCGATAAGAAGGGTGAAGAGTTTTACCAGATCACCCTGGGCGGCAGCGCTGATGAGAACGCAGCAATCGGCAAGATCGTCGGCCCGGCGTTTTCCTACGACGCGGTGGTCGACGCGATCGACAGCATCGTCGACACCTATCTCGGCCTGCGTCAGGACAACGAAAAATTCAACGATACCTATGCCCGCGTCGGCATCACGCCATTCAAGGAGAAGCTTTATGCCGCTGCTTAAAGACGGCCAGGTGGTCGACGACCCCTGGGCAAATTTGCCCGAACCGTCGGAAGCGGAAGGCCAAAGCGCCGGAGAAACAGCGATCGACGTCGATCTGATCGTGACCCTGGAACAATGGCGCAACGGACGTGAAGCGCTGCTGAAGCGCAACGGCCGCCTCGGCCTGCGCCTGCGCAGCGATCAGCCGCCGGCGGAGATCGTCGACGACCTGGAACACTTCGACCTTATCGCCCTGGAGTTCCCGAAATTCTCTGACGGACGGGCCTATTCCTACGCCCGTCTGCTGCGTGAACGCCACGGCTTCAAAGGCGAACTGCGCGCCGTCGGCAACATTCTGCGCGACCAGCTTTTTTTCATGCTGCGTTGCGGCTTCGACAGTTTCGAGATCGCCGGCCAGGACGCAACTACCGCCTGGCGCGAAGCCATCGCCGAGATGGGCGTCTGGTATCAGCCGACCGGTGACGGGCGTTTGCCCAGCGGGGTGCTGGGCGGGGCCTTCGGCCGTTCGCGCGCGGTCGCGGCCGAGTAGCAGGCTTCAAGAATCGGGACGCTGTCCATGCTGGCATCAAAGAAGAGCAGATCGGACTTGATGATCCGGCCGGCCGCGAACCAGGATCTGGACCTGAGGCTGCGCGAGCGGGCCCGGCTGCTGGAACTGCGCTACGGCGGCTGCGACAGCCGTGGCATCCTCTCCGCCGCAATCAACGAAATCTTCGACGGCCGCATCGCCGTGGTCTCATCCTTCGGCGCCGAGTCGGCGGTGCTGCTCGATCTGGTGGCCCAGGTCGACCCGGCGACCCCGGTCGTGTTTCTGGAAACCGGAAAGCACTTCCCGGAGACCCTTGCCTACCGCGACCAACTGGTTGCCCACCTGGGTCTGAGCGCCGTGCGCTCGATCTCACCCACAGCCGACGATCTCGCCTGGGCCGATGCAGACGGCACCCTGTGGCGGCGCAATCCGGATCTCTGCTGCCGCCTGCGCAAGGTCCTGCCGCTGGAGCGGGGACTGAGCGGCTTCAGCGCCTGGATCAACGGGCGCAAGCGGTTCCAGGGCGGCCTGCGGGGCTCCATCCCGGTTTTCGAGGCCTCGCAGGGGCGCATCAAGGTGAATCCCCTCGCCGCCTGGGATCCACAGCGAATCCAGCAGGTTTTCAGGCAACGCGGCCTTCCTGCCCATCCCCTGGCGGCGGAAGGCTATCTGTCCATCGGCTGCGCGCCCTGCACCTTCAAGGGGAACGGCCAGGCCGGGTCCCGCAGCGGGCGCTGGCAGGGGCGTGAAAAGACCGAGTGCGGCATTCACCAGGGTCCGCGGGCGCAGCGGTCCCGGGCCCCCTAAATTAATCACATCAATTAACCATACTGAGGTCCGCAGCAGGCTGTCTCTGCGATGACACAGCCGCTTCGCGCCTGACCGCCGGCGATGATCCCGACCGGTGGCATTGAACCGGCCAGTATTGAATCACCGGCACAGTCCCCAGCAGAAAGATCCGATGCCTGCAAGGCCAATAGACGGCCCTCTGAGTCCTTTTTTGCAATGGCGAAAGAGTAGGTAATCGCCGGGCATATTCTTACGATCTCCAGAAAGATCGACTTCCATGATTAAATAAAACAATTCATACAATCAAAAATACTAAGTAAAAAATCGAACAGGGCAATTTTATTTCCCAAAAATACTAAGTTCTTTCTGAATATATACAGCATTAATAGTTAATTTACCTTAAAATTAGTGCGAATTTATCTAAAATTTTGAACGAAAGTTCTTGATATGCGCTATTAAGATTGTGTAAACCTTTACCTGCGGCTAGAACGTCGGCTGGATTGTTAACAGAGATTGACGGCTCTGCGGAGCCCGCCACCTCAGTAACCAGGACAATCCCGATAAAGGCGCAGGCCGCGAAGAGTTCACAGGGTACAGGACGACCGATGCAGCGAATTGCGAACAAACTGGCCCCCTGGCGGCCCCACCAGAAACGCTGGCTCGCCCGTGCGCGCCGCGGCTTGGTGACTGCCAGTGCGAAGCTGGGGTTCGATGCCCGGAAGGTGCCGGCTGCCGCGCTCAGCTCTGCCGTTTGCGCGCCCTTGGCCTGCCTGATCGCCGGCGCCGCTCTGGCTCATGTCGCGACCAGCGACCGGGTCGATAGCGCCTGGACCCGCGTTACGGCGCAGAGCTTCATTCCTGTCGACGTCAAGGACATCGACCCCGATCACTTCTATATCCGTCAGGTCGGCATCAGCCAGATTGACCTGGAGGAGCAGATTGCCAGCGCCTTCACGCCCAATCCGGGGCAACTGCGCGAAGACCTGACCTGCCTTGCCCAGAACATCTATTTCGAGGCACGCAGCGAGCCGGTCGAGGGCAAGTTGGCCGTCGCCCATGTGGTCATGAACCGCATGGCATCGCGTTACTTCCCCGAAACGGTCTGCGGTGTGGTCCGTGACGGCACTGCCGAGACCCTCCATAAGTGCCAGTTCTCATGGTACTGCGACGGTAAGGACGACGTCGTCACCGACAAGGATGCCTGGGCCGAGAGCATGCATCTGGCAAGCCAGGTCTACTGGGGCCGTGCCAACGACAACTCCGGCGGGGCGCTTTGGTATCACGCCGATTACGTGAAACCGTCCTGGCGCAAGGCCTTCGCGCGGGGCCCCAAGATCGGCCGTCATATCTTCTATTCCCGCAAACCGCAGGCAACGCCGACCCAGGTTGCGCAGGGCAACTAAGTAAGCGGTCGCGCGGAGCGATCAGGCCTAAGGGTCGTGTGGGTTCATTCAATCTGAAATGAGAAACGTCAGACGCGGTGCTCACGCCCCATGAGCAGCGCTTCGATCAGGCGATAGTTCTCGTCCGAGAGACTGACAAAACGTCCGCCGAAGGTTCCGTCCGGCGCGACACCCCTTTCGATAATCACATCCAGCCGCATCCGGCGCCCGTCCTTCAGGGTGATCGCCAGAACGGCGACCTTGCCGATGGCAAAGTCGGTCGGCTCGACGCTTGTCGCATCGACGGCTGCGCCAAAGCCGGCAATCGACAAGTCGACCAGCGACACGCTCTGCCCATCGAACTCGGCTGGGAGATCCAAGGCGTGGCGGCGGTCCCGGCGGCGATTCTTGCCTTTCACTGTGATGTTACGGCTCACGTTTTGCCTCGGAGATGGTTCTGATACGGCACAAAACTACTTTTGCTTTGTGTAGAAAAAGTTACCTGAAGTTGATTTGAGACGGCGTCACCCCAACAGGTGACGGGCAACCTTGCCGGTCCCGGTCCGTGGCAGGGCATGCTGGAACTGTACCATGCCCGGGCACTTGCCGTCAGGCAGTGCGTGCAGAAGCCAGCCAAGCAGCTCTTCCTGCGCCAGAGAGTGGCCTTCTTTGAGCACCACGAAGGTCTTCGCCTCCTGGCCCAGATAGTCGTCGGGAATGCCGACCACCGCGGCCTCGCTGATCGCCGGATGCCCCTTCAGAACAGCCTCTACCTCAGCGGGGTAGATGTGCTCCTCGCCCCGCAGAATCTTGTCATCCACGCGGCCCAGCACGTCGAGACGTCCCATCTCGTCGAAACGTCCGACATCGCCGCTGCGCAGCCAGCCATCCTGCAGGCGGCTGCGTGTTTCCCCCGGCATGTTCAGGTAGCGCTTCATCACCCCGGGGCTGCGCACCAGGATTTCGCCCTGGACGCCGCAATCGGACGACAGACCGTGCTCCCCCATCAGCATCACCTCGACGCCGGGCACCACCCGGCCGACCGTCGTCGCCCGGGGGAAACCGCCCGCACCGCCCCAGGCAACGATCGACGCCGCCTCGGTCAGGCCATAGCCGGGTATGATGTCCAGTCCGAAACGGTCTTTGAATGCATCGGACAGGCCCGCCTGGAGCGGCGCACCACCGGTAGCGCAAAGCCGAAGACTGCGCCGCACGGCCTGTGTGTCGACGCCGTCGGCACGCTCCATCATGTACTGATAGTAGATCGGCATGTGAACGAAGTAGGTCACCGACTCCTCAACGATCAGACGCCAGATCATTGACGGATCGAAGCCGTCGACCAGAACCATGATTTCACCGTTCAAGACCGCAAGGTTCAAACCGCAGACCTGGCCCATGATGTGAAAGAGCGGTGTCGAAACCAACCGCACCGCGGTCGCCTCGCGCGCCGCCAGAGGCTGGTTGATCATGACCATGGAGGTCAGGTTGCCCTGCGTCAGTTCGACGCCCTTCGGCCGCCCGGTTGAGCCCGAGGTGTAGAGCAGCACCGACGTTTCATCGGCACCGTAGCCGAAAGTCCGGAATGAACCCGACTGGCCGGACATCAGATCCGAAAGGGCCGGATACCCGGCAACCGTCGAGGCAGCTGCGATGTCGGCGGGAATGATCCAGACCTTCTTGCAGAGCGGCGCCGCTGCCGCGGCGGCCAGGGACTGATCGGCATAGGCACAATCGCCACGGCCATCGAAAGTAAGAAGCGCTTCGGCCCGGGAATCATTCAGTTGGAAAAGGATATCGCGTTCGCGCAGTGTCGTGCTCAACGCGACGGCCACAGCGCCGATCTTCAGGATGCCATAGTAAGCGGCCAGGAAACCCGTCCGATTGCTGCAGGCCAGGGCGATGCGACTGCCGGGGCCAAAGCCTTCGGCCAGCAGACCGTTGGCAACCTGGTTGGCCTGATGGAGAATCTGGGCGTAGTTGAACCGCCGTCCTTCAAAAACCAGCGCTGTTGATTGCGGTGCACGAACCGCGGTGGCATCCAGATAGAAAGCAACGTTCAACATCGCCAAGCCTCCCTCGTTAAGACCGTCAACCCTCAGTGGCCACCTGCCGCGGCCGGTACACCCAGATCACCAGCAGCAGCGCGATCAACGCCAGGGCCGCACCTGAAAGGTAGGGCCAGCCGCTGCCCAGACTGCCCAGCGCAAAGCCCCCCCAGACCGGCCCCAGGATGCGCGCGATGCTCAGGATCGCGTGGTTCACGCCCATTGCGGTGCCTTGTACCGAGGCCGGAGCGGCCTTGGACAGCAAAGCCTGGAGACAGGAAAGACTCGTGGCAATGCCGCCGCCCAGCAGCATCAAGGCGGCCGCGATGGCAAGATCGCTCGGCCAGAGCACGAAGAGCGACATGCCCAGCCCCATCGACAAAGCCGCCCCTGCAGCCACGGCCTCTTCACCCAAACGCTTGCACAGGAGCGGTATGAGCACCCAAAGGCTGAAGAGGGCCGCAATGCCGGCGCACATGAAGCCGAGCGAGACATCCGCGGCCCCCCAGGAAAGCTCGCGGGCCGACCAGAGACCCAGAGTGGTCTCCATCGAGGCATAGGCAAATGCCAGAACCGCCATGATGACGATGGGGCCAAGACAGAGCGGCGCCATGAACAGACTGGCCGGCACAGGTACGCTGCTTTTCGCAACGACCGGTGCCCCTCTGGTTTCGCGGATCAACATAATCGCCAGAACCGTCGCGAGGGCGGCAAAGGCTGCGCCCCCCAGGGCACCCGCCTGATAGTCGTCGCCACCTGGTCCCAGCAACCATTCCCGTCCCAACAGCGGACCAACGATAAAGGCGATGGCAAAGGCGGAGTTCACATTGGCCATCCCCCAGACACGCCGCTTGTGGCAGGTGCAGTCCGCCATCACCGCCTGGATCACCGGGATCGCGGCGTTGCTGACGCCGGCCAGGGCGCGCGCCGCAAACAACCAGAGCAGCGAATCCGCATAGGCCATCAGGAGATAGGCAAAAGGCGCCGTCGCCAAGGCAAGGCAGACGACGCTGCGCCGGCCGACCTTGTCGCTGAGACGTCCGAACAAAGGCGAAAGCAACAGCACGGCCAAGGTATCGGTCACCAGGATCAGCGATACCTGAACCGGACTGGCGCCCAGATCAAGGGCCTGGAAAGGCAGAGCCGGATACACGATTCCCAGGCCGATGAGATAGACCAGGGTGACCACGATCGGCGCCGGCATAATCTCAACCCTCTGTAACAGGCACCGGGCGCATCAACAGGCCGCTGGGTCGCAGGGTGATCATCGGCTCGGGCTTCACTTCCTGCCCGGGCACAAGCTGCAGGTCGAAACGCTGGACGACTGCGCTTATGGCGATCAGCGATTCGAGAACGGCAAAGCGTTCCCCAAGGCAGGTCCGCGGGCCGTCACTGAACGGGAAGTAGGCAAAGCGCCGGCGCGGATCGCCGGTCTCGGGATCAAAGCGGCCCGGATCAAACCCTTCCGGATTGTCCCACAGCTCAGGCCGGCGATGGACGGCGAACATGTTCAGCATCACGTTGGTTCCCGCGGCAATCTCCAGGTCCCCGATGCGGTCCTTGGCGACGGCGGTGCGCGAGAACGTCCAGAGCGGCGGGTAGAGGCGCAGAACCTCGTCAAAGACGCTACGGGTATAAGTCAGCTTGGCGAGATCGGCGAAATCGGGACGGCGGCCGCCCAATACGCTCCGGCACTCCGTCCTGACGCGGCGCAGGGATTCCGGATGCAGCGACAGCATGTACCAGCACCAGGCCAAGGCGTTTGCCGTCGTCTCGTGCCCGGCCAGGATCATTGAAAGAATCTGATCGCGCAGCCGCTTGTCCGAACGCCCATCCTGATTGGCCATCAGCAAATCGAGCAGGTCGCCCCCGGCTCCCTCGCCGGCCTCGCCGCTGTGGCGGCTTCCTTCCGCCCGCCGTTGGTCAATGAGCCCGTAGACAAAGCTGTCGAGCGTGGCCAGCGCCTCCTTCACACCGCGATTGTTCGCCGTCGGGAGCCAGCGCGGCGTGGCGAAGGGTGACCAGATACGCCGCTCGGCGTCGCGCAGAACCCGTGTCATCGCGGGGAAGACCGCCTCGTGTTCACCCTCCAGGCGCACGCTGAAAAGCGTGCGCATGAGGATGTCCAGGGTTACCCGCATCATCTCCGGCACCATGTCGAGCGTGCCTTGCTGTGCGGCGGGCGCCTGCCAGCGTTGCAGCATGTCGTCGACGGCATCCTGCATGGCGTCGGTCATGCGCCGCAGCTGGCATCCCTGGAAGCTACGCGACGCGGTCTTGCGCTGGCCCAGCCAGTCTTCACCCTCGGCCAGGAAAATGCCCTCGCCGAGAACCGAGCGCATCATATCGTAGAACTTGCTCTTCTCGTAGTTCAGGCGGTTGTCCTGCAAGACATGACGGATCATCACCGGGTCGTTCAGCATCGTCACCCGGTCGAGCCCGAAATGCAGTTCGACCGCACCGCCGTGATCGCGGGCGACGCGGGTAAAGAAACGCAAAGGATCGCGACGAAGTTCAGGAAGTAACCCGACGACGGGCAGCCCCTTAAGTTGCGGCGGCCGGTGGTTGCTCCGATGGCCGGCGGCAACCGATACCTGATCGACTACAAGGGTCATGTTCTTGCTCCGCTTCGGCGGCCGCGGCAGTCAGTCCTTTACCGCCGTGATCCGTTAGATGCCTGCTGTCTCAAGAAGCCCCGGATCTAGTGCCGCCGGGACATGCCGGCATCCGATACCGGGGACAAGCGCGCCGCATCGTTGCGTTCGACCTGGGCAACCGATTTCTCGGTCAGGGCAATCGAGTCCGAAACCGCTTCGGCGGCAACGCCGATCAGGTGGGACGCAAAGGAAAGGCCGGTTCGCTTTGCTTCGATCCGCAGATACTCCAGGCAGCGCTTAATCGCTTCGGCATCCTTCAGCGGATCGCAGAGCTTCAGTTCGATGGGCTGGTTTTCTTTGGTCATGTTGTGCTCCTCAGTTTTCGGGGGATCATTTGAGTAAGGATCTAGGCAACAGCCGGCTGATCCAGAAAGAAGTCGTTGCGGACAATCGGCCCCTGTATGCCGGCGACCGCACGCAGGCTGGCCAGGGTGGCGTGGCTCATATCGAAGCGGCCGGCATAGGCGACATCCTGGCCAACCATGGTGGCGCGCGTCTGCTGTTTGGGCGGGCAGCCCAGACGGGGCAGCAAGCGCTCCATGCGGGCGTCATAGACGGTGATCAACTCGCGGATGCCCATGGCCAGGCAGGTTTCGGTGACGGCACAAAGCAGTTCGCTGCTGATCCGCGCCCGCAGGCCGCGTCCCTCAACGGCAAAACGGCTGCCCTCCCAGACCAGCGGGTGGTAAGGCATCTTCTCGCCCTGCAGGATCTGCGGAAAGACATCGCGCAACATGTAGGGGCCGGTCGTCGGCAGGAATCGCCAGCTGCCGACGAGCTTGTTGTCCGGATCCATTGCCAGCAGGTAGATCGGATAGAGGTCGTCGAAGCTGTCACGTTCCTCGCCGTTTTCGGCACCAACGCTCCACCCGAGCCTTTGCTTGAAAACGCGGAAGCGTTGCTGAAACATTTGCCTCAGTTCGCCCGCGTAGGCTGAATAAAGATCAGGCGTTACAACATCAATCATGGTCCCGGCCCCCATAATTCGATCCGGGACAAATAGGACCGCAATTGGGGGCCCGTAACATCCCCCCAGAAATGGGGGGATGCCGTCGGGAATTGGCCGCGGTTAGACGGCGCCTAAATCGGCGATGGCATAAAAATCGTTTAAATTCAGACTATTAGGGGATTATGTGACCCTGCATGACCGCCTTGACGACGGCATGGTGCTTGGAAAAGACACCAAGCTTGCGCGTTCCATTCTTGAGATGAAACAGGACCGTCTCCTCGGAGATGGCAAGAATCTGACCGACTTCCCAGGCGGTTTTGCCACGTGCGGTCCACAACAGGCAGTCCCGTTCGCGGTCTGTCAGCCGGACTCTCCCCTGTTCGGGGGCGTCCTCAGAGAGGCGCAGGAAAGCCTCATGGGTTTGCACCGCAACCCAAAGCAGGTCCTGGCGGCCGGCCTGGTAGTTCTCTTCGAACTCCTTTTCGTGCCCGCCGCTCGCGGAAACGTTCAGGGTCGAAAGGCCGCTCTCCGGGCCATGGATCGGGATCGTGGCGCCCATCGAGAGCCCGAAATCCCTGGCCTCGTCAAACACCCTGCGCTGGCCGCTGCTCAGGTCGTTGCGGCCGCCGAGATCGCGCCAACTAAACGGCAGGATGGTTCCCATGGCGGCCTGGAACGTCGGGTCAACATCGCCATAGCCCTGCAAGATATAGTGCTCGACCCAGGCATCGGGAAAAGTCGCCAGAAACTCGTGCACCACCCGGCCATCCTGCGACGACGGCGGCACGAAAGAGCGGATGCGCTTACCCAGCGGTGGGCGCACGTGAACATAGGAGTATGTGTCAAAGCCAAGGGAACCAAGCGTTGCCTGCAGGCTGGCACCGATCTCCGCGATGCTCTCCGCCCGTTCGAGGGCGTCCAGGTGCGCCATGATCGCCGAGCTCATTGCCGGCCACGCCCGTTGACCGCTGCCGACCCGCAGATCGGACCGCCACAGCGTTCGCCGATGGCCGGTGGCACTTCGGTTGGAAAAGACTCAAGCAGGGCATGGAAAACGGCTCCGCGAAACACAGCGTCCCGCGAACGCAAAGAGATAGATCTTGCCACCTCTAGCAGATTTTCCATGCCCTCCCTGAAATCCGTCGTATTCGATCAGCTGTCCGCGGTACGGCCCAATGTCTTCAGCAAAGACAGAACTTCGGCACGCACTTTGGAATCAGGAATCCGGTAGTAGGAACTGATCAGTTGCAGCGTTTCACGCTGGTTGGTGAAGTCGGGGTCTGAAGAATGAATATGACTTCCGCCGGCAGCGCCAGCCTCTGCACCGCCGGTAGCGGCTTCACCTTCTGATTCCACTCCTTCGAAGAAATACGTCACAGGAACGCTCAGGATGCGCGACAGCTCATAAAGCTTACTCGCTGAGATGCGGTTGGCGCCGCGTTCGTATTTTTGGATTTGTTGAAAGGTCAGCCCCAGCGCATTCGCCAGCTTTTCCTGAGAGTAACCCAGGAAAACCCGACGAAGTCTAACGCGCCCGCCGACATGTACGTCGACGGGATGCGCCTGTCTAGCCTTCCCCACGGTCTGATGAGCAAGCATCATTTCACCTTACTATGCAATGATTCCATGACCCCGTAGTGATTATATTCGATACTACAGGGAAAGGACAAAGGAAAATCTCTCGCAAAAATGGTAAAAATTTATCTCTAGCCATATGGATATATTAACAAACGTCAACAATTGGCCATCCATCTGATTCTATTAAGTAACGAGTCTGATTTATACTTCTACGTCAAAATGATTCACTATAACAACCTTAAGGAGAGCGTCGGTTGTATATGCCCATGCAATTCGGCAGACGCATTTTATCTATCTGATTTTTATGTATTTTCCCCGATGACGAGACCACCCCGACATCCGGCTTTCGGTGAGCCAAACTCCGAGTATATGCCACCTTGACTATGCGCCGCCTGCGCCTCCGCAATCGGCCGGCGCCTCAAGGCTGTGGATAATCTGGCAGGCATTGGTCTGGGCGGAGCATCTGCCAGCCTCAACTTTGCAGCGAGCCGGCCGATCGGAGCCGGCGTGGGCCGACGACCTGAAAAGAACGGGCTCAGCAAGCCACCCTCCCCAAGCATTGATTCCTTTGCTGCCCTAAAGTGAGCCCGGTCGGCAATCACCCTGTCAGGTGACGGCGATAGGCAGCCATCACCGGGGCCAACGCAACACGAAGCGGGTGCCCCGGTCGAGATCATCGGATTCGATAGTGATGTTTCCGCCCAGGGAGCGGGCAGCGGCACGGGCAACCGGAAGCCCCAGCCCCGCCCCTTCCAGTGCCGCCGTCGATTCCGCCCGCCAATAGGGCTCAAAAACCGCTTCGTGCAAGTCGGCCGGAATTCCCGGGCCGAAGTCGCGGACCGCAAGCCTGTAGCAATCCGGTTCTTCCGCCAACTCAACCTCGATCTCCGAAGCCTCCGCGGCATATTTGGCGGCGTTCTGGAGCAGATTGGAAAGAACCGCATTGAGCATCACTTGGGAAGCGCCCACCACCGGGTGGCCGATACGATCGTTCAGACGCAGGGTCTGTGTGGCCTTCAAGGCCAGAGACACCTCGCGCCATACCGCCGAACAAAGCTCCGCCAGGTCAACAACCTCCCCATCGCCGGCCGGCCTTGGCGCATCGACACGACCGACCAGGAGGACGTCATCGACCAGTCTCGCCAGGGCCGCGACCCCGCGACGAATGGTCTGGGTCTCTTCCTGGCGCTCCGCCAGGCTCATTTGATCGCCGTAGCGGTCCAACATGTCGGCGGCCGATCCGATAGCCTGCAGCGGCGTTCGCAGTTCATGAGATACCATCGATACGAAACGGGACTTGTCCTGGCGTCGTTGCCGCTCGTGATCGAGGGATACCGTCAGCCGTCCCTCGCGCAACACGACCGCCTCGACCCGGCGGACCGTCAGAACCAACAACAGACAAAGGATCAACAGGGCAGCAAGCAGAAGCGGTGCCGCGCGCCAGATCACATCATCGCCGGAACGCAGGTCGCGCCACACAATGTTGCCCAGCGCAACGCCGTCAAATCCGGCGATAACATGTCCCAGGAAACCATCCGGCGGAGCCGCCGTCGAAAACTCCGGCGTTCCCAGAAAGCTGTTCAGGCTTTGCGCCGCAAAGAATGCCTCGCCGAGCGGCCGACCGAAAACGATCACCGAGGCAGAATCCGGGTCCGGTGGGCCCGCAATCGTCTCAAACGGCGATACGATGCTGGCGGCAACGATCTCCAGTTGTCCATCGATAGCGACAAAGCCGGCAGCGGGAACCTGATCGATGCTTCTTCCCTGACGCGCCGCATCCAGCAGAAGCGAAACACTCGGCGGCATCCGCTCAAAGAGCCCGATGGTCGAGGGCTTTCCGTTGATAAAGGCTATCTTGGTTTCGTTGCCGGGACCAAGCACCCAGATACAATTGACGCCGAAAGCCTCCAGCAGGTAGTCGCCCAATTCCTCCTTGGCCCAGCGTTCGTCCAGCCCCACGTCGAAGGTCGTGACGGCTTCGTCCCACCAGGCATAATCGATCACCAGGGAGCGCAAAGCGTCCAGGTTGGTCTCAAGCGTTGAGGAGACAAGGGATTCCTGTGCCACTGCCTGACGACGGTTCAGCGCATCGGCGCTCCAATACAGCAGAATGCCAACAGCGACCAACGTCAGGATCACCAGCATGAGCACCGGGAATAAAAGGTCGCGGCGACGGTCAGCAGCAAGGCGACGCGTTTTGCTCAACCGTGAAGGCGGTTGATCCCGTTCGGTAGGTGAGGACATCCCCGGCATTTTATGATCGGCTGAACGACCCTCCCCGAAAAGAAGATCTGACTGCCTGTTTTTCCCGATCCAGTGGAACCATCATGGTCACGGCAAGAAACTATAGTCCCAAATGACTAAGCGGAACAGCATAGTTGACAGCAGTCTGCACAAAAAGTGCCCCTTTTGGGCCCGCGACAAAAAAGATTGCCTCCCAGACCTTGAAGAGCCTCCATCAGAGGACGACATCAAAAATCGTTTATTCGTTCTACGAGCTATCAACTCTTCATGTTTGGACCGGCTATTTAGGGCGACTGCGAAGGCTGCTGCAGCGCCGCCTCACAGATCGCCATCGTCGACCAGACCATCATCATCAACCAGACCGCAACTCACAGGGTCTTGTGCGCCGCAACACAGCTTTGCAGGATTGACATTGAATCAGCACGGTTGTGGTGAGTATGGTTCCGCAATGACGTCGCCGCGTCACAGGTTCACTCTGCCAGCTCTAAAATTCTGTGCATCCAGACCCGGCATAGCGAATTGCCAGGGATGCGGGAGTCCTGCATCTTTGGGCGCTATTTGTCGATCAGGTCGGACTATCGGCCAGACCGTTGCTGAACTGGATGCCCACGGCACAGCCATGAGCCAGATTGAACCGGTTTTTAAGGTGGATTCATGAAGCCCATGGCGACCCACGATTCTTCCGAACGGCTCGGTCTCCTGCTGTCGCGCTGCAGCTTGGGGGATCAATCTGCCTTTACGGAGCTCTACGACGCCACTTCTGCGAAACTCTTTGGCATTGCCTTTCGTATATTAAAACGTGAGGCCTGGGCGGAGGAGGCCCTACAGGAAGCCTACGTGAAGATCTGGCGCTATGCCGACAGCTACAATCCGGGCCGGGGGCGGCCAATGACCTGGATGATCAACGTTGTCCGCAACCAATCGCTGGATCTGCTGAGAAAGGCTGACTATCGCGCCGCCGAAGAGGAATGGAATCCTGATAAGGATGGGCGAATGAGTGGCGACAACCCAGCGGCACAGGCCGAAACAAGTCAGGAGATGCAACGCGTGATGCGCTGCCTTTCCGGCCTGACAGATGAGCAGCGTGATTGCATCCTGCTGTCCTATCACCAGGGCTATACCCCGAGCGAGGTGGCAGCACGGATCGATCGCCCGGTGGGAACCGTCAAGACCTGGATCCGCAGGGGCCTGATCAAAGTCAGGGAGTGTTTGGACCAATGAGGTACGACGACCCCCAGGTCCAGGAAGCGCTGGCCGGCGACTATGCGGTCGGCGCCTTGCAGGGCCCGGCAAGACGGCGGCTTGAAGCCCTGATGCGGACCCGGCCGGATCTGCGCCGGCGGGTCGAGGCCTGGGAAGACAGACTAACGCCGCTGGCCGAGCAGACGCCGGCCAGGACGCCGCGGGCCCGCGTCTTTCGTGCACTTGAAAAGCGCATCAATCCACTAAGCGAAACCGGGCAATCAAGTTTTTGGGAAAACCTTGCTTTCTGGCGTCCCTTCGGCGCCGTCGCCGCCGTTCTGGTGGTGTTGCTGGGTGGCTACGCCGGCTTCATCGGTTATCAGTCCGGCCAGCAGCCCGTCCAGATCGCCGAGACAGCACCCCAACAAGTCCTGCCCAGCTACGTGGCGGTGCTGGAAGACGGATCAGAGCAGCCGGCCCTGGTGGTCACGGCCTACACGGGCCCCTGGCGACTTGCGGTGAAGCCGTTGCGGCCCCTGGACGGCGAAGAGGCCAAGGTCTTCCAGGTCTGGACGGTCGAACGCGGCAACGGCACGATCCGGCCCCTGCTGCAACTGGCCGGCGACGAGCAAACCGGACAGCCGCTCGACAAGGGCGGCTGGGATGCCGTGAAGTCATCGGAATCCCTGATCGTTACTTTGGAAGCAATCGGCTCTGCTGCCGCCGCGCCCAGCAGCCCCGTGCTCTTCTCCGGTCTCTGCATCAATCTCTGGGAAGCCAACGACACCTGAGCGCAGGCGTTGCGCTAACGCCGGTTATACATCGGACCAGAGCCGCATCAGGTTGGCATGGGTTTTACTTAAGAGATCAAAGTCGCGGTCCTTGCCCTTTTCGCGAAACAACGATCTGCGCACCTTGTCGATATCGTAGAGGATCTCGCGATGCTCGGCAGAGCGCACGATGCTCTGTGCCCAGGTCACGGCAACCTCGCGCTGACCGCGGGTCACCTCGGCCACCCGGTGCAGGGTGTTGGAGGGATAGAAGACGGCAGCGCCGGCCGGCAGTTTGTAGCGCAACTCGCCGCCACCCAACTCCATGATCAATTCGCCGCCATCATAATCTTCCGGGGCATTCAAAAAAATGGTCATCGACACGTCGCTGCGCGCCAGAACCTCCCGGCCCATGATCGCATCGTCGATGTGGGCGCCGTAGGACATACCCTCGCGATACCGGCTGAACAGGACCGGGCGGATTGCCTGCGGCATGACGGTAAGGTTGAAGGTCACGTTGGCACGCAGAATCGAGGTCACGAGGTCGCGCGCCGCTGCCGTCTTGGGGTTGCGCCCGTCCGACTGCTCGTTGGCTTTGACCAGCTTGGCGTGCCAGCCGGCCGTCTTTCGCCCATCGACATAGTCGACCTCATCAAGCAGGCCCCTGAGGCGCGCCAGATCATCACCGGAAAGCAGGTTTTCGATCGTCAGAATCATGAACCGAGCTATAGCACGCAGCAGGCTGGCTCGCCCAGCGTGATAGCAGACAGTACTGGAGTGTCTCTAGAGCGCCAGCAGGTGGTTGTCCCAGGCCAGCTTGCCGGCCGCATTGCCGCGCAGCATGGTCGGCGCCCGGTTTACAACGTCGTAGACCAGAAGCCGGCCCTGCCCTGAGGAGATGAGAAAGCGCCCGTCGCCCCCCGCCGCGGCCACACCGCAGCCGTCGGCAACCGCAAAGCTGGCAAGGTAGCGTTGGTCGGCCAACGCCCAGAAAGTCACCAACCCGCCGCGCGGCGCCGACACGGCGAGGAACGCACCGCTCTCATCCAGCGCGGCGCTGCCGCAGTAATGGCGCATATCCTTCAGGATTGCGGGCGGCGTCTCAGCCAGGGCGATTTCCTCGTCGCCCCGCTGAAAACCGACCAGCGGAACCAGGCGGTTGCGCGGCCCTTCGTTCTGTAACGCCAGACAGACCTGATCGTCTTTTGAAACGGCCAGATGACGGATCGACAACCGATGCAGTTCGGCAGGCAGATCAAAGCTTCGGACCAGCGCAGAGCTGCCGCTGTCTATGTAAGCGAGGTTTGGCGACATGGTGTCGATGTTGAGCTTGCGGCGGCCGCTGTCCGGATGGGTCCGGATGCCGCCGTTGGCCACCACCAGCCGCCGCCCGTCCGACAACAAAGCCAATTCATGAGGCCCCTGTCCGTAGGACGGTATCTCCGCTTCGCGCCGGTAACCGGCCGCCGCGTCGTAGACGCCGATCACGCCCCGGCCGGCCTCAAAATCGTTCTCCGTCGTGAAAAGCCAGCGGCCATCCCGGCTGAAAACGCCGTGGCCATAGAAGTGGCGCGTGGACGGCGCCTCGAACTGCTGCTTCACAACGCCTTCGGCAGCATCGATGACCAGGGCGAAGCGACCGGGACGGCGGGCCAGAACGACCACTTCCCGGGCAACGGCGCGCCAGGCTGCACCGTGACCACGCCCCGGCAGCACAACGGCACGCCGGTTCCCACCGTCGGCGGCAAGGATACGGGCGGCAAAGCGGCCACCGGCCTGCGCACAGGCGCTTACAATCAACCGCTCTGTCGCACGCGCCGAAGCCGCAGAACGCCCGCCCGGTAAAACCAGCGGCAGCCCGAACGCGGCAAGCAGCAGGCCTCGGCGATCAATCCCCGTCAAAACTGTTGAACCCCAGGGGAAGATCAAGAGTCTGAGAGAAAGGCCCGCTTATCAGAGCCAGAAGATCGCGAAGGTCCTGGTGAATCATCGAAACACGTTGCCAGCCACGCGGTTCGGCCAGGACCTCGATCCAGGACGGCGGTAGGGAGGCGAGTCTTTTCTCGACATGGCGAAAAGCTGCCGCAATCTCTACATGCAGCGTCGGTCCACCCGGCTGGCGGCGCAGAAGGGCGGCGAAACCGCCCTGCCCCACGTCCTGATAGAGCGTTCGCGCGGCCGCCAGATTGATCCTGATGTTCCGCAACGAGCGCCCACTGCGCCAGGATTCGGCACGCTTCGGCTTTACCGCCTCTTCAAAATCGCCCAAAACACGCTGGAGCTTGAAGTCCACTATGAGCAGCAGGGCCGAGTGCAGGGACTTGGCCAGTTGCAGTGAAGCCTCCTTGGCATCCAGGTATTCGGCATTGCCCTTGCTGGCATCACGCATCACCGCCGCATAGGCGGAAGGGCCATCGCGCCAATCGGCCAGCAAGGCCGTGGAGATGTCCCGAAGATTGGCCCCGATCCTGACCGCCAGATCGCAGGCAAAGGCATTCTCATTATCCCCCGGCATGTCGAACAGCAAACGTTCCAAAGCCGGAAGCCCCTGGATGGCGACAGATCCCTGGGCAAAGCGCCGCGGCTCCAGATCGCTCTGATCGGCGGCCATCAACAGCTGCGAGAGGCGCCGGCCGATGCTACCGCGCTTGTCCGGCCAGAACTGCATGCGCTCGGCACGCAGGAACAGCTCGCTCGGCCCGAAGCGCAGATGCTGCACGGCCATCCAGGCATCCATCATGACATGGTAGGCTTGCCCGCTTGCCCCGTCGTCGAGACGGCCATCGGCACAGTCCCGCCGCAGAACCCCTTTCAATCCCTCGCCGGCAGCGGCAAGCGCTTCGTAGCGTGGCAAAAGGTAGTCTTCGATCGCCGCCTCATTGAAGCTGGCAAAATCGTCTACTTCAGCGACCGTCGGCGCGGCCGTCACCGGCCCTGGCGCCAGCGCCAGGCCGATCCAGACAAAAACCCCAAAGCGTCGGTCGCGCGACTTCATGACAATCCTACCCCCCAAGCATCCTACAGCGATTTCAAGAAAGTCAGAAGGGCTTCCCTTTTCGCTTTCGTCAGGGCTTGCACCCTGTTCTTTGCCGCCTCTGCCTCTCCGCCATGCCAAAGAATTGCCTCCAGAAGACTGCGCGCACGGCCGTCGTGCAGGAACTGGCTGTGGCCGTTGACTGTTTCCGTCAGACCGATACCCCAGAGTGGCGGCGTCCGCCACTCGCGCCCGGAGGCCCGGCCCTCCGGCCTGTCATCCGCAAGACCCTCCCCCATATCGTGCAACAACAGATCGCTATAAGGCCAGATCAGTTGGAACGACTGCTCAGGGCCACGACTGTCGCGCCGGGTCACATACTTCGGCCGATGGCAGGCAATGCATCCGGCCTCATAAAACACCCGCTTGCCCTCAAGAACCTGAGGGTTCCCAGGCTCGCGCCGGGCCGGGACCGCCAGATTGCGGCTGTAGAAGGTGATCAGGCGCAGCATCTCCGCGGACGCTTCCAGGCCATCGTGCAGTGCCGAGTTGCCATGGGGCGCTTCCAGGCAGGCTGTCTGGCGCGCCGTGCAGTCGCCGGCCGGCGCAGGCGCCAGGGGCGCGGAGATGCCGATGTCGCCGTTGATGGCATGGGATGACTGCTGCAGCAGGCTCGGCTCACCCGCCTTCCAGCCGAAACGCCCCAAGGTGGCTTTGTCGATTTCCGCGTCCCAGACCCGATTGGCACGCCCCGATATGCCGTCACCATCAGCATCCTCCGGATCGGCCCAGGCAAGGATGTCGCGCTCATCCACCGCTTCCAGAAGGCCGAGGCCGATCATCGGCGGCGCCACCCGCGGCGACATCATGACGTCGGGATGCAGCGGGCCATAACCCAGGTGGGTGATGCTGTAGCTTGGCTTGCGCAGGCTGACCACCTCGCCATCGGCCAGGGTGACCGTCCGTTCCTCATAACGGATGCGCATCTTGCCCTCGGCGTCGTGGCCCTTGATCGCCAGGTCCTGCAACTGGCCACCGTAAGTCGGCTCCGGAATGACGTTCCGGCGATGACTGGCCAGGGCCTCACGCTCGGCTTCGGTCCCGGCCGGCACACTCAGGCGCAGGAACATGGACACGGCGGAATCGTCCGGCCAGTTGGCGGCCGGCGGATGTCCACGGCCATCCTTCAAATGGCAACGCTGGCAGGAACGTGCGTTGAACAAAGGGCCCAGCCCGTCGGCCGAGGTGGTAGACGACGGCGACGATACCCAGAGCCGGCGAAACAGGGCGTTGCCGAGCTTGAAATCAAGCTCGCGCTCGAAACTGATATTGCCCGAACTCTGCGAGAAGGCATTCGCATCGAGGGTCTTTTTTTTCGACGTCGCGGCCCCGCCGGAAAGGGCCTCAAAAGGCTCTGCCCCGGTGAAATCATCGGCCGGGCGGATGACCGCCGCAATCCTTGCGGCCTCTTCAGGCGTTGGGCCGGCAACCGAAGTTGCCGGCCCAAGGACAGCCAGGGTAAGGGCCAGAACGGCCCGGAAACGAGTGATCATCGCTAACTTCAGACTGTGATTCGTATCGCGCTGTCAAATAACAGAACAGGTCCTCTCCGGCTATTCTCCGATCACTGGAAAATAGCCGTGGGATTGTCGAGGCTGTCGGAGCCTTCAAAATCGATCTGGCCCAGGCTCAGTACCGCCACGGCCCGTTCGATGGGCCGCGTCTGCGCCGTCAGGGATTGAACCACCGTCTCAACCACCGCATTGCCGGCGGCATTACCCTCACCGATCATCTGATCGTAGGCCTCGCCGCCCTCGGCACGGTCGACCATGGCCTGCATGGCGCGCCTGCTGGCCTCCAGCTTCGACTGCAGGTCGTTGTCGACAGCGGCGTCCTTCGCCGCCACAAGGCCGGACAGGCTCGCCCCCGAGACAACGGAACCATCGATCCGCCGATAGCTGCCGCGATAGACGTTGATGATACCGAGCTGGTTGTAGAAGTGGGAGTTGTGGGTGTTGTCGCTGAAACAGTCGTGCTCTTCCTCGGGGTCGTGCAGCATAAGGCCGAGTTTGATCCGCTCGCCCGCCAGCTCGCCGTAAGACAGCGAGCCCATACCGGTCAGAATGGTTGAAATGCCGGCGTCGGCATTGCCGGTCAGAAGCCCCTTGCGCGCCGCGCCATCGGGTGCCCAAAGCGCGGTCATCTCCATCAGGTCGTCGATCAGCAGATTGGTCGCCGCCTTCAGATAGGCAGCGCGGCGGTCGCAGTTGCCATTGGTGCAGGCCGCTGTGCTGAAGTCGCTGGCCGGGCGCTGGCCGGCCCCCGGACCCGTGCCGTTCAGGTCCTGTCCCCAGAGCAGGAACTCGATGGCGTGGTAGCCGGTGGAAACATTGGCTTCGACTTCCTCGGCTTCATGCAGAACATCGGACAGCAGCGTCTTGGTGATCACCGATGCATCGACGCGCGCGCCGTTTACGGTCAGCGACTTGTTGGCAATCACGTTGGCGGTGTAGATCGGGTTCTCGTCCGACTCGGCGCCGTAGAGGCCGCTGTCGACGTAGTCGATCAGGCCCTCGTCCAGCGGCCAGGCGTTCACTTTGCCCTCCCAGTCATCGACCACGGCGTTGCCGAAGCGATAAACCTCGGTCTGCTGATAGGGAACCCGCGCCGCGACCCAGGCCTCGCGGGCCGCTGTCAGCTTGGCCTCGCTGGGATTGGCGATCAGGGCATCGACCGCGCCCTGCAGGGCCTTCGCGGTGATCAGCGAATCTTCGTAACCCGCATGGGCAATCGCCGTGTAGGTCTCCAGCACCGCAAGCTTGTCGGCGTCCGCCGCCAGGGCGGTCGCAGGTAACAGGGCCAACCCCGCTGCCACCGCGAGCTTTCCAATCGCATTCATCAGTCTCTAACCCCTCTTAAGGAATAATCCCGCAGCAATCCGCCCTCTGTACAAACCAAAGACGCAAATGCCTCTCAATCGCGATCTTACAGCTCAAACCGCAATTGACAATCATTATCATTCTCACCATATTTGGTATCGGAGGTGCTGATGTACGTGTGTCTGTGCAACGGCTATCGCGACGGCGATATACGGGAAATGGCGGAGTCCGGCGTCCGCTGCGCGCGGGAGGCCTATATGGCCCTGGGCAGTGGGCCTCGTTGCGGCGCCTGCCTGCCCTGCGCGCAGGACATTGTCGACGCTGTCCACAGCCCCGAGAAGCCGGCGCATGAGATCCAGGCGCCCGAGTTCCTGGCGGCAGAGTAAAGGGGCCGGAAAGATGCACCTCTGGGGCAACCTACCCGATGGCCAATTGGTTGCCGTTCTGCAGTGGTTTTACAATCGGCGCCAAGTCAGGAAGCGTAAAACTGCCGGTCTGCCCACCGCCTCAGACCGCAAGCGCGATCAATCCGGCGACAAGTCTACAGCCCGGCTCGACAGGACTAAAACCTGAAGACGGCCGGACGCCGTTGCCCGCCTCCGGCAAATTCCGATTGATGCCGTCAGGAGCCGCCGCCGTGCCCGCTCTGATGCTGCACAAAGTTCTCCAGCCCCATCTTGTCGATCAGGCCCAGGTTGGTTTCCAGCCAATCGACGTGCTCTTCCTCTGAATCCAGAATGTCGACGAAAAGCTCCCGGGAGACATAATCGTTCACCGACTCGCAGTGGGCGACGGCGTCACGAAGATCGGGGATGGCCATCATCTCAAGCTTGAGATCGCACTCCATGACCTCCTTGACGTTCTCACCGATCATCAGCTTGCCCAGATCCTGAAGGTTCGGCAGGCCCTCCAGAAACAGGATCCGCTCGATCAGCTGATCGGCGTGCTTCATTTCGTCGATGGATTCTTCGTACTCGTGCTCGGCCAGACGGGTGACGCCCCAGTCCTTCAGCATGCGCGAATGCAGGAAGTACTGGTTGATCGCGGTCAGTTCGTTTTTCAGCACCTTGTTCAGGTGCTCGATGACGCCCTTGTCGCCCTTCATCGGCTGATCTCTCCTCGAATCGATGTCTTTGTTCAGTGGCGCATCCTAGTCTGACGTGGTTCGCAGTGGCTAGGAATCAATACTGCAAACGACACACAGCCACGAAAAAACTCAGGTCAGTTTTCTGTGTCGGGCTGGCGGTCGGGTGCCGCTTCGACAAAAGCGGATATTTCCATGCAGGCCTCATGGATCCGCCGGATGGTCGGATAGGGCGTCATGTCGCAGTCAAAGCGCCGCCCGTTGACGACCTGGGGCACCAGGCAGAGATCGGCCAAGCCGGGGCTGTCGCCGTGACAGAAGCGGCCGGTCTGCGGCTCATCGGCGAGGCGCTGCTCCAGCGCCGCGAATTCAACCGCCACCCAATGACGAAACCATTCCCCCTGGACTTTCCGGTCCTGGCCCAGGGGCCCGACCAGGTAGTTCAGGACCCGCAGGTTGTTCAGCGGATGGATGTCGCAGGCAACCGCATAGGCCAGGCTGCGCACCCGCGCCCGCTCCAGCGGGCCCTGCGGCAACAGCGGCGGTTCCGGGTAGGCTTCGTCCAGGTATTCCAAAATCGCCATGGACTGGGGCAGCAGGGCGCCGGTTTCGACACCCTCGCCGTCGAGCTCGAGCGTCGGCACCAAACCCTGCGGGTTGATCGAGAGATAGCTCTCGCCGCGCTGTTCGCCTTCGCGCAGGTGGTAGGAGACGTATTCGTAAGGCAGCCCCTTCAGGGCGAGCGCTATGCGAACGCGGTAGGAGGTCGAGCTTCGAAAGTAGTTGTGCAGTTTCATGCCGACTCCCGCAGTTTGGCCTGCTTCCTGGCGGCCCGGGCCCCGCTGTCGCGAATATCTTTTGATCCGCGGGCGGCTCATTGTATGTCATTCCTTCAGGGTGCCCACAAGGCACGGCGAAAAAGACTACCGCCCTGCGCAAGGACAAGCGCTGCCCGGCTTGGGCATAAGGGGCGATCAGGGAGGTCTCGAGATGCTGCACATCAACCGTCTTCTGCGCTGTCTGGCGCTGCCGCTGGCCCTGCTGGCCGGCACCATGGTCACAGGGCCTGCGACAGCCCAGGAAGTTACGCTGCGCATCCACCACTTCCTGCCGCCCCCTTCGACGACCCACAAAGACTTCATCGCGCCCTGGGCGGCAAAAGTCGAAGCCGAGTCCCAGGGCCGCATCAGCATTGAGATCTATCCGGCCATGCAGCTTGGCGGCAAACCGCCGCAGCTTTTCGATCAGGCCCGCGACGGCGTGGTGGACATCGTCTGGACGCTGCCGGGTTATACCGCCGGGCGCTTCCCGACGATGGAGGTCTTCGAACTGCCGTTCATGGCCGCCTCCGCCGAAGCGACCAGCCAGGCCGCTCATGCATTCTACGAGAAGCACGCGCGCGAGGAGTTCAAGGACATCCACCCCTTGATGTTCCACGTCCATGCCCCGGGCAGCTTTCACATGCGCGGCAAAGAGGTGCGCAACCTGGAAGACCTGAAGGGCCTGAAAGTCCGGGCCCCCACCCGCATGACCAACATCGCGCTCAAGAACCTGGGCGCCACCCCGGTCGGCATGCCGGTTCCGGCGGTTCCGGAGGCCCTGTCGAAAGGGGTCGTCGAAGGCGCCCTCCTGCCTTTCGAAGTCACCCGCCCGCTGAAGGTCCATGAACTGACCCAGAGCCATACCGAGATCGGCGGCGACCGCGGGCTTTACACCGCCGTGTTCCTCTTTGCCATGAACAAAGCCAGATATGAGTCGCTGCCCGACGACCTGCGCCAGGTGATCGACAACAATTCCGGTATTCCCCTGGCCAAGCAGATCGGCCAAGTCTGGGATGAGGCCGAAGCGCCGGGCCGCGAGGCCGCTGCCCAGCTCGGCGACAGCTTCCACACCATCGAGGGCGAGGAACTGGCCCGTTGGCAGGCGGCAACCGCCCCGGTCGTCGATGCCTGGATGGCCGAAATGAAGAAGTCCGGTAAGGACGGCCAGGCGCTGTTGGACGAGGCCCGCGCCCTGGTCGCCGGGTACAGCGCGCAGTAGCTGCCTGCTTCACCAGGTCAGTCGCTTGACTGCTTCGCGGTGCCCTTCTCTCCCACCGGGGGGACAAGGTTTTTCCGCCTCCGCTGGTTCCCCCTCTCTCTTGATGGGAGAGGGCCGGGGTGAGGGTGACTCTCGCAAGCGAAGATTATCAGCCAGACTTTGAGGGGAAGGCGGCATCGGCGCAGAAGCCCCCTCACCCTCCCGCTGACGCGGGATGCTTACCCCCCTCACCCTCCCGCTGACGCGGGATGCTTACCCCCCTCACCCTCCCGCTGACGCGGGGCCCTCCCTCTCCCACGAGGGGAGAGGGGATTCCAGCGGCGGCGCATCACCCAGTCTCCCCCCTCCCTCTTGGCGGAAAAGCTCAACTCCCGATACCGCAGCCCTGCAATCCCCCTCTCCCTCGATGGGAGAGGGCCGGGGTGAGGGTGATTCCCGCCGCTGTCCGGCCGCTCCAAAAGGGGGCCGTGACATCGCCGCCCGCCCACCTATATCTTCTCGGGAGCCTTGCCCCCCAACCCGGCCACACCGGCTCGCCCGGCCCCGCCCCCGAAAGAGAGCCCCGCCCCTATGGATTCCGTTACCCAGTTCGCGCTCGGCGCGACCATCGGCGCCGCCGTGCTCGGCAAACGCATGGGGCCCTGGAAGGCCGCGGTGACCGGGGGGCTGCTGGGCACCCTGCCCGACATGGACGTGCTCTATCCCTTCGACGACCCGATCGATTCCTTCACCCTGCACCGCGGGCCGAGCCATTCGTTTTTCATCCAGGCCCTGGTGACGCCGCTGTTCGGCGAGGCCCTCGTCCGCCTCTTCGAGACGCTGAAGAACCAGCGCCTGCGCACCTACCTCGCGGTCTATCTGATCTTCGTCACCCACGCGCTGATCGACGCGCTGACGGTCTACGGCACCCGGGTGTTCTGGCCGATCCTGCCCGACCCCGTGGGCACCGGATCGATCTTCATCATCGACCCCCTCTATACCCTGCCGCTGCTGATCGTCATGGTCTGGGCCTTCTGCCTGCGCTCCTGGTCGTCGGGTTTCGGCCGGGCGCTGACCGGCGCCCTCATCTTCTCCACGGCCTATCTCGGCTGGGGGCTGGCGGCGCAGCAGGTGGTGCAGGCCCGGGCCGCGACCCTGCTGTCCCAAGCCGGCATCTACCCCGAGCGCCTGCTGGGCAGCCCGACGCCCTTCAACACCCTGCTGTGGAAGGTGATCGCGGTGGACGGCCAGGGCAACGAGGGGCGCTACATCAACCTCTACATCCCCCTGCTGGGCGGGCAGGACAGCATCACCGCCTATGTGCACCCGCGCGGGACCGAGGGCCTTGGGCGCCTGGGCTGCCTGGAGGCCCTGGCGGGTTCGGGCGAGGCATCGGAGGGCGGCGAAGCGTCACAAGGCGGGGCCGTGGCCCTCGCCAAGCTCGCCGAATTCAGCGACGGCTTTTACCGCATCGAGGAAAGCGGCGGCGAGATCCACGTCGCCGACCTGCGCATGGGGATGACGCCCAACTACGTCTTCCGCTTCGCCATCGCCCGCGAGACACCAGCGGGCCTCGCCCCCACAGCACCCGAGCGCCGCCCCAGCGAACGCAGCGCCGAAGGCGACCTCGACTGGCTGCAAGCCAACCTGACCGGCACCCCGATGGTGAGGACTGCGGAAGCGGCGGCGCTGGCGGACCTCAGCGGCCCGGTGATGGTGGCGGAAGCGGAGAGCGTGGCGGCGGGGTGTTGAGGGGTAGATCACGGCAATCTGAGCAACTTTCGAAGCAGCGGGCACTGACTGATCCAGAATTTCAGCGCTGAGCAGAGAAATGGGGATCATCGTCCGTGGACTCATGGTCCGCATTTAGCAGATCTTCGGGACTGTGAATAAAGCAGTTCTCAGTGTTCTTGGCCGACGCATACGACAGAAACGTACGCAAAATGGCTGGACCCAAGAAGACCTAGCAGAAAATGCAGGTATCGATCGCTCATATATCGGCGGCGTGGAGCGTGGAGAGCGTAATCTCACCTTTACAGTGCTTTGCCAGATTTGTGAGGCGCTCGAGTGTGACTTGGCTGAGCTGACTTCAGGTATCCCAGGTAACCTGGAATGAAGTGGCTACGCACCCTTATCCTGTTCGATCACGGGGATATTTCCTCTTCCGCTGACTGGCATACCATTCACGCCAGCTACAAAAATTCAATTGAAAGTATCGATCACCCTCTGGGAACCGGCGCTTTGAAACTACGGCGCAAAATGAAGGACGCAGATGGCAAGTGGAAGCGTAACGGCGTCAAATATTTGAAAGAACGCTTTTTCGACCACATGACCAGGGCTGAAAGCTGGGAACCTGAAGCCGCTGTAAAGTTCGAACAGAAGCGTCTTCAGCCTTCAATTACACTGTACCCATCGGGAGAAGAGTACCACCCAGAGAAAGCGTCAAGCTTTGGTGGGTTTGATTTCGTCACGCATACCGACGCCGGCGTTCAAGTGGCTATCGAATGGGAGACCGGGAACATTTCGTCAAGCCACCGAAGCTTAAATAAGCTGACAATCGCGTTGCAGAACGGCGCTATCCAGGTGGGCGTTTTGATTGTTCCTAGCCGACCGCTATACAGGCATCTAACGGATCGCATTGGGAACATAGATGAGCTTTCCGGCTATTTGCGGTTTTGGGCCGAACTGAAAGCGACCACAGACCGCGGCTTGCTTGCGATTACCGTTGTCGAGCATGATGAACTCACAGACGACCCTAAACACCAGTATTTGCCTTCTGGCTTGGATGGGCGCGCTCGCGAGGGCCGCGCTAAGCGCCGTTAAATAGACAGACTGCCCTGTGGCTCATCACAAGCGCACGATGGCTTGCCATTTGCGTCCACACGATAATCCCGAGACAAAGGCAATCCGGATTTACGCCGACGCTTAATATCAGCTTCGGTAAAGAGGACGTTCTTATTTGAGTGGATTTCCTTAAGGTGATTTGCATCAGCATCAATGTCGGCAAATCGATCGATAATATCTGAGCAATCCAGTTCAGAGCCTATCCAGCGTCGACCGTTGAGTTCCGCCGCAACATAGGTGGTTCCCGATCCGCCAAACGGGTCTAGCACGAGAGACCCTGGATCTGAAGCTATACTCACAACGCGATCCATTAGTTTCAACGCAAGCCCGTTCGCCGCACGTTTCTTGTATTTGGCGTGACGCACCGGCGGGATATCAACCCATACGTCGGATAAGCTGACACCCTTTGGGTTCATCTTGTTCTTGTATCCACCATAATCCTTTAGCTCGCCGCCACAATGTCGGCAACAAGGCATGGGTAACCTGTCCGGATGAAAAATAGCCGGGCGCTTCCCCTTAATAAAATAGAGCAATGAATAGTGTGATGGGTAAAGCCTACCTGTGATGGGTAGGGAGTACTTGATATCAACTGTAATCCAATGCCGGAAAGTGAGCTTCTCACCAACGTACGCACCCAGCGGCAAATTCCACTTTGGCAGATTCCAGAGAAATAGCGCGCCGCCTGGCTTCAGCAACCGAATTATCTCGTCGATCCACCGACGACTCCAATCTAGGTAGTCCTCGCTAGCGCGGGCGTCATTAATTTTCGACGCATATTGTTTTCCAAGATTGAAAGGCGGGTCTGCGAAAGCAAGGTCGACCGACTCATCTTCTAGGTTACGCATCATATCGAAACAGTCTGCTTCGTATAATTGCCCTAGCTCTGTTGAATGAATGGGTATCATAGTCATCTTTTTTCAGTTTTTGACCGCCAATGCAAGAGAAACATTTTTGCGTGGACTTGTTAGCTCTCGCGTCGAATCCGACTAGACCACTTAAACGATGATGCACATCTCAGTAGCACGATCCAGTCCTGTTCACACAACTGCTATCCTTATCTACGCACGAGGAAAACATGTGCCTTTTCATTCGCTCCACGAAGCTCTCGAGACTTCGCTAATCGGGTTCAAGTTGCTGGTTAGATGAGAAAGGGTCGATTCGCAGAGTGAACAGGTTTAATGCGCGCTGCGCTTTGCTTCTTCAGATCGACGTACTCTGTCCCCTACTTCCGCGTTCTCAAGCCCGGGCCGCCGCCGTTTTCGGGGAGGAAGAGGATGCCGGCTTTTTCCAGGGTGGTTTGGAGTTTTTGGAGGGTGTCCAGGCGGATGGCCAGGGGGCCGCTGCCGTTCTCAAGACGAAAGATGCTGCTGAGGGAAACGCCGCTGTGGTCGGCGAGGTCTTGCTGCGACCAGTCCAGCATGGCGCGGGCGGCGCGCAGTTGTTCTTTGGTGGTGAGGCTCATGGGTGATTGAGTGACCGAAAATTCTTCACTAACGACAATTTTTTCGCTGGAAACGCTGATTGCATAAGCGTATGGTAGCATTTCAACCTCCGGGCGCAAGCTGTGCCCGGGGCCGAGCGGCACGAGGGGGTGCTGGAACACCCGCCCCGCGCCTGACCGCAACCCGACTGCACTAGGAGTCAGGTCATGGCTATCAGCAGCTTTACCACGGATTCGCCCCCTTCCAGCAACGATCAACCCGCCGAAACGCCTGGGGAATCCGGGCCGGCCGCGCCGGGCCTCGGCATAACCCTTTCCCGCCGCACCCTGCTGGCCGCCGCCGCCGCCCTGCCGGCCCTGGGGCTGGCCCTGCCGGCCCTCGCCGCCCTGGCCGCGCCCCCTGCCGATGCGGGGCTGCCCAACCCCGACGCCGAGCTGTTCCGCCGTATCGCGGTGGCCCTGGAGCGGCGCAAGGTCTACGCCCGCGCCCGGCGCCTGCGCCAGCGCCTCCACGACATCCGCGATGCCCGCAGGGGCTACGACACCTCCCACATGCTGCCGGCACCCTGGCGCGAACCGCTCGGCCCCGGCGACCGGGACGCATGGCTTCACGACCGCGACCTCTTCTACCGCTATGGCGAGGCGGTGCGCGAGGCCGTCGCCGTCCCGGCGCGCACGGTCGCCGGGCTGTACGCCAAGCTCGATCTCGCCGTCGTCGCCGCGCGGCGCGGCACCGGGCGCATCTACATGTACGAAGACCGCGAGTGGCTGGAGGCCGCCCTGGAAGACCTGAGGGGGCTGGCGGCGGGGTAAGGCGCGGCGGGGGCTTCCCCCTCACCCTCCCGCTGCGCGGGGCCCTCCCTCTCCCGCGGAGGGGAGAGGGTAAGTAGGAGTCGCTGCCCTCCCTCTCCGCTCAAACCGCCGTCACCCTCGGACTTGATCCGAGGGTCCATTGCGCCGCTGTTCTGAGCTTAACGGTAAAGGTTCGGGACTTGCCGAAATATGGATGCTCGGGTCAAGCCCGAGCATGACGATGGAGTGTGGGGCGGCGGGGTGCGGTTGCTGTCCGGTGGAGCGCGGAACAGGAAACAAAAAGCCCCCTCACCCTCCCGCTGCGCGGGGCCCTCCCTCTCCCACGGAGGGGAGAGGGTAAGTAAGGGGCGCTCCCCTCTTTCTCCGCTCAAACCGCCGTCACCCTCGGACTTGATCCGAGGGTCCATTGTGCCGCTGTTCTGAGCTTAACGGTAAAGGCTCGGGACTTGCCGAAATATGGATGCTCGGGTCAAGCCCGAGCATGACGATGGAGTGTGGGGCGGCGGGGTGCGGTTGCTGTCCGGTGGTGCGTGAAACAAGAAACAAAAAGCCCCCTCACCCTCCCGCTGCGCGGGGCCCTCCCTCTCCCACGGAGGGGAGAGGGTAAGTAAGGGGCGCTCCCCTCTTTCTCCGCTCAAACCGCCGTCACCCTCGGACTTGATCCGAGGGTCCATTGCGCCGCCGTGCGGTTCTTGACGGCGAAGATTCGGGACGGGCCGAAATATGGATGCTCGGGTCAAGCCCGAGCATGACGATGGAGTGTGGGGCGGCGGGGTGCGGTTGCTGTCCGGTGGTGCGTGAAACAAGGAACAAAGGCCCCCTCACCCTCCCGCTGCGCGGGGCCCTCCCTCTCCCGCGGAGGGGAGAGGGTTTTTGCGGCGGCTTTGATGGAGCATGCTTCTTCCACGGTGGGAAGAGGGTAAGTAGGGGGCTCATTTTGGTTCCCCCTCTCCCCTGGTGGGAGAGGGCCGGGGTGAGGGGGATGGTGCGGCCTTGCGACGCTTGGCGGCGAAGGTTCGGGGCTGATCGAACCATGTATATCAGGGTCAAGCCCGAGCATGCCGGTAGGGGGCTTAATGGAAGTCTCTCGACTTGGGCATGGGGTTCACGTTCCTGGGGTGCCTTGCCGTGGCCGTCTCATACTGCGCGGGGCGGTGATCCCTGGTCGGGCGGTCGACTTCGTCGGCGCGGGCCCGGGATGATTTCAGGGGGCCGGGCTGTAACGCCGGGCCCGGCTTTAAATCCAGCAGGCGTGGGGTGAGGTCGATGAGGTCGTCGGCCACCACGTGGATCACCAGGCCCTCGCGCTGCAGCTTGCCGCGCACGGCGAGCAGGCCGGCCTTCATCACCGTGGCGCGGTGGCGCTGGAAAACGTCGGGCCAGACGATGGCGTTGGCGGTGCCGGTCTCGTCCTCCAGGGTCGCGAAGATCACGCCCTTGGCGCTGCCCGGGCGCTGGCGCACCAGCACCAGCCCGGCGACCGTCACCGTCTTGTCGACCGGCAGGTCGGGCAGCCGCATCATCTCCACCATGCCCTCCGCCGCCAGTTGGTCGCGCAGGAAAGCCAGGGGGTGGGCCTTCAGGGAGAGGCGCAGCGCGCGGTAGTCGTCGACCACGTGTTCGCTCAGCGCCATCGCGGGCAGGGTGACGGCGGGCTCCGTGCCCAGTTCCTCGGGCGGCGTTTCCCTGTCTTCGCCAAAGGCAAAGAGCGGCAGCTGTTCGGCGCGCCTGCGCTCCCCCGGCAGGCGCTTCACCGCCCAGAGCGCCTCGCGCCGCGCCAGCCCCATGGAGCGGTAGGCATCGGCGCGGGCCAGGGCCTCCAAGGTCAGCGGCCTCAGGGACGCGCGGCGCCAGAGCGCCAGGGGGTCGGTGTAGCCGATACCGCGATGGCTGACGATGGCTTCCGCCTCCGCCTCGCCCAGGCCCTTCACCTGTCTGAGTCCAAGACGCAGCGCGAAGCCTTCGCCATCAGCCGCCGGTTCCAGGGTGCAGTCCCAGGCGCTGGCGTTCACGTCGGGCGCGCGGATCTCCACCCCGTGCTCGCGGGCGTCGCGGACGATCTGCGCCGGGGCGTAGAAGCCCATGGGCTGGCTGTTCAGCAGCGCGGCGGCGAAGACCGCGGGGTAGTAGTGCTTCATCCAGGCGGAGACATAGACCAGCAGCGCGAAGCTGGCGGCGTGGCTTTCGGGAAAGCCGTAGTCGCCGAAGCCCTCGATCTGGTTGAAGCAGCGCTCGGCGAAAGCCGGGTCGTAGTTGCGCGCGACCATGCCGTCGATGAACTTCTGGCGGAAGGAATGGATGGTGCCGACATGGCGGAAGGTGGCCATGGCGCGGCGCAGGCGGTCGGCCTCCGCCGGCGCGAAACCGGCGGCGACGATGGCGATCTGCATGGCCTGTTCCTGAAACAGGGGCACGCCGAGGGTTTTTTCGAGGACGCGGCGCAGCGCCTCCGAAGGGTAGTCCACCTTCTCCCGGCCCTCGCGCCTTCGCAGGTAGGGGTGCACCATGTCGCCCTGGATCGGCCCGGGGCGCACGATCGCCACCTCGATCACCAGGTCGTAGAAGGTCTTCGGTTTCAGGCGCGGCAGCATGGACATCTGGGCCCGGCTTTCGACCTGAAACACGCCGATGGTGTCGGCGCGCGAGAGCATGGCGTAAACTTCCGGGTCGTCCTGCGGCACCGAGGCCAGGGTGAAGTCGGGGCCGTAGTGGTCGCGGATCAGGACGAAACCCTTGCGCAGGCAGGTCAGCATGCCCAGCGCCAGCACATCGACCTTCAGGATGCCCAGGGCATCGAGGTCGTCCTTGTCCCACTCGATCACCGTGCGGTTTTCCATGGCGGCGTTTTCGATGGGCACGACTTCGCAGAGCGGCGTCTGGGTCATGACGAAGCCGCCGACGTGCTGGGACAGGTGGCGGGGAAAGCCGATCACTTCGTGGACCAGGGCGAGGGTCTGGCCGAGGCGGCGGTCCGTGGGGTCGAGGCCCAGGGCGCGCACCTCCTTATCCTCCACGCCCTCCTGGCTCCAGCCCCAGATGGCGCCGGCCAGCGCGGTGATGGTGTCGGCGGAAAGGCCCATCACCTTGCCGACCTCGCGCATCGCGCCGCGCGAGCGGTAGCAGATCACCGTGGCGGTCAGGGCCGTGCGTTCGCGCCCGTACTTGTTATAGATGTACTGCATCACCTCTTCGCGGCGTTCGTGCTCGAAATCGACATCGATGTCCGGCGGCTCGCGGCGCTCGGCGGAGACGAAACGCTCGAACAGCAGATCCATGTGCGCCGGGTCGACCTCGGTAATGCCCAGGCAGTAGCAGACCGCGGAGTTGGCGGCCGAGCCGCGGCCCTGGCAGAGGATGTCCTGGGAGCGGGCGAAGCGCACCACGTCCTCCACCGTCAGGAAATAGGGCGCGTAGTCGAGCCGGGCGATCAGCGCCAGTTCATGGGCCACGGCCTTGCGCACCTTTTCAGGTATGCCGTCCGGGTAGCGGTCTGCGGCGCCAAGCCAGGCCAGGTGTTCCAGTTCCTGCTGCGGGCTGCGGCCCTCGCGCGTCAGTTCCTCCGGATAGTCGTGGCGCAGTTCGTCGAGGGAGAAACTGCAGCGCTTCGCGATGACAAGCGTGTTGGCCAGCGCCTCCGGGGTGCGGCGGAAGAGATGGGCCATATCCTCGGGCGTTTTCAGGCAGCGCTCCGCATTCGCCTGCAGGCGGTAACCCGCCGTGTCGATAGTGCAGTGCTCGCGGATGCAGGTGACGACGTCGAGCAGCGGTTTGCGCGCGGCCATGTGCAGGCAGACATCGTTGCAGGCGGCCAGCGGTACGCCGCTGCGTTGCGCCAGCGCGGCGAGCGCCTTCAGGTCGCGGGCGTCGCTGCCCTGATAGAGCGCGCGGGCGCCCAGGAAGACCTGACCGGGACAGGCTTCGGCGAGGCGGCCCAGGTCCGTTTCTATGTCGTCGCCCGCCCCTTCATCGCCGGGCAAGACCACGAAGGTCTGCCCGGCGCCGTGGTCGATGATCTCGTCGAAAGAGAAAAGGCAGGCGCCCTTCTCCGCCCGCCGCTTGCCGAGGGTCAGCAGACGGCAGAGCCGGCCATAGGCGGAGCGGTCGGCGGGGAAGCAGAGCACTTCCGGCCCGTCGGTCGGGATCAGCCTTGCGCCGACCAGCAGTTGGATGCCGGCCTCCTTCGCCGCCATATGGGCGCGCACGACACCGGCCAGGGAATTACGGTCGGCAATGGCGACGGCGGGCAGGCCCAGTGCCGCCGCGCCCATCACCAGCTCCTCCGGGTGCGAGCCGGAGCGCAGGAAGGAGTAGTTGCTGGTCACCTCCAGGGGGACGTAGGCCTGTACTGGGGTATGGGTCATGCGTATTTCCAATCGCCCTCACGCCGCAAACAAATCCCCCTCACCCGACTTCCCCCTCACCCTCCCGCTGCGCGGGCCCCTCCCTCTCCCACAGAGGGGAGAGGGGTTTATGGCCGCGCCGCTGCAATCTCCTTCTCCCACGGTGGAGAGAGGCTTTCCTCTCCCCTTGTTTCCCCCTCTCCCTTGATGGGAGAGGGCCGGGGTGAGGGTGACTCTCACGCGCGGCAACCCTCGGCCATACTCTGTGAGAGGGGAGACGCGGCACAAAGCCCCCTCACCCTCCCGCTAACGCGGGCCCCTCCCTCTCCCACGGAGGGGAGAGGGTTCTTGTAGCGGCAGCGCTACGACCTCCTCTCCGAAGAGGTGAGGAGCTGGCGGTCGTCTCACTACTTCTCCCTCTCCCCTGGTGGGAGAGGGTCGGGGTGAGGGGGTTTTTTGTCTTCCAGGGTTTGAAGGATCACCGCCAGCACATCCTCCAGGTTTTCCAGCACCTCGTTGTTCCAGAACCGCAGGACGCGGAAGCCTTTGTTCTCCAGCCAGTTGGTCCGCGCCGCATCGTCTTTCCCAGACTCGCCATGCTGGCCACCGTCCAACTCCACGACCAGCTTCTCGTCGTAGCAGGCGAAGTCGACGGCGAAGCGGCCGAGCGGCACCTGGCGCCGGAACTTGTGGCCGCCGAGTTGCCGGTTGCGCAGCCGGGCCCAGAGCATCCGTTCCGCCGCGGTCTCGTCGCGCCGCAAACGCCGGGCGAAGGTGGTCTTAGTCATGGACAACCCCACCTTCCCGCAACGCTGAGAGACCGTTCCCCCTCACCCTTCTTTTGGTTCCCCCTCACCCTTCTTTTGGTTCCCCCTCTCCCTTGATGGGAGAGGGCCGGGGTGAGGGTGACTCTCGCGAGCGGCAATCCTCGGCCATACTCAGCAAGAGATGAAGCGGCGGCAGGAAACCCCCTCACCCTCCCGCTGCGCGGGCCCCTCCCTCTCCCTCGGAGGGGAGAGGGGGCTCTCTTCATCACATCCATCAGCCGAACAGCCCGTGCAGGAACCAGTTGCCGGCGCTGCGGTAGAGCCAGTAGCGGCGGCCGTCGGCATCCTCGACGCGGAAGTAGTCGCGCGGCTCGGCGTCGCCCTCTAGCGGGTTGATCTGCCACCACTCGCCGAGCAGGCGCTCCGGCCCCTCGGCCTGCACCACCTCGTGCAACACGCGGCGCCACCGGAAACGCGCCGGCGGGTGGTCGGGCAGCAGGGAAACCGCTTCCACCGGCTCCGGCCGCGGCAGCAGGCGCAGGGGCCGCAGGCTCGGGTGGGGCGTTTTCTGCCAGCCGTCGTCGGGCTTCTCTTCGCCCTCCTCTCCTCCAACGGGGGCAAGGACGAAGGCGCGCTCCGGCAGATGGCTTTCCCGGGGGCTTGGATGGCGCACGGCGGCGAGGCCCAGGCGGCTGCCCAGGCGGTCCACCAGGTCGGGAATGTCTTCGGCGCCATTTGGCGCGCCCCCGGTGCTGTTCACCGGTTGGGCCGGGAAAATTGCTGCGGGCGCGTCTTCCTTCCCGTCCTTCTGTTGTTGCGTCGGTACGGGCGCCGGGAAGTTCATCTGCCTTGCACCCAGGGGATCGCTGCGCGTTGCCGCCAGGGTCATCACCTCGATGCCGAAGCCGGGGTCGATGCCGCTCAGCTTCTCGGTGAAGAGACGGCGCAGGTGCCTGGCCTCGCGGCTCGCCCGGCTGGTGCCGACGGAAAGACCCTGAAAGGTACCGTCGCTGCGGTAGGCGGTGAGGTCGAGCCGCCGCGCGCCGCGTCCGGCCAGGGCCAATTCGCGGCAGAGCCGCGGCAGCAGGTCGTCGAGGGCGCGGGCGATGTCTTCGGGGTCGCTGATCGGCTCGGCGAAGATGCGCCGCAGCAGATGGGCCGGCGGCGGGCGGCGCGGCGACAGCGCCTCGGCCTCCTCGCCCAGAGCCTGAGCCAGACGGCGTACCGTCATGGCCCCGAAACGCGGCGCCAGAACGCCGGGCGACAGTGCATAGAGGTCCTCGACACGCCGGAGGCCGAGCCGGTCCATCACCTCCACCGTGGCATCGGGCAGGCGTAGGGCCGAGGGCGGCAGGCAGGCGATGGCGGCGCGCTGGCTGCCCGGCATGACAACGACACAAGGGTGCGCGGGCGAGGCGGCGAAACGCGCCATGGCCCAGGCAGCGCCGATGGTGTCGGCCATGGCAACGCGGATTGTATAACCAAGATCCGTCAAGCGCGCCTGCAGGTCCTCCAGCAGCGCCGCCTCGCCGCCGAAGAGATGGCAGCAACCGGAAACGTCGAGCAGTACCCCGGCCCCGCCACCCGGCCCCTGGCCCTGCCCTTCGGCGGTGGAACAGGGCGCCGTCCAGGGGCTGTAGCGGCCGCACCAGGCGGCGAGCCCGGCGATGGCCTTGGCGTCGGCTTCCGGCTCGTGGGGCGCAGTCGCTAGGCCGGGCAGCAGCGCGCGGGCCTCGGCCAGGGGCAGGCCGGGGGTGAGGCCCGCGCCCTGCGCCGCCGCATTCACCGCCGCAAGGCTGAGCTGCCCGCGTTCCGCCGTCACAAGCGCCAGCGGCGTTCCTTCAGACAGCTTGCCGGAAATCGATAAGCTCTGCCCCTGTCGCTGTCGCTGTCGGCTTTGCGCGTGGCTGCGCTGCCAACGATCCGTCGCGAAGCGCGGGAGCCAGAGAGAAACCACACGCCGCATTGTCCCACTCCACCTGCCATGATCCCGGCGCCGCCCCGCGGCAGCGCAGAAGGTCCAGCCGCCAGCGCGGGCGGCCGATGAAAGTTGCATCCTCTATGTCGCTCGACGCCGCAGCCGTCACCCGCCAGCGGCTGAGGGCGGCGCTGGCATCGCGCCCGCGGCGGCGCGGCCGGAACCGGCGGTGCAGGGCGAAGGCCGTCACGCCACTCGCTTCAGCCGCCAGTTGCAGACGTCGCCCGGCAAGGCGGTCGAGGCCTTCGACCTCTCCCACCACGGCAGCGAGACGGTTGCAGCGCAGCCCCTCCTCCATCGCCCAGAACAGATCGGCTTCGCCTTTCGCGCGCACCATGATGAAGCGCCCGGGGTCGAGCCCCAGGGCAACCAAGGCCGGGGGATAGAGATCGCCCCAGCGCGACACCCAGAGAATATTTTGGGGAGGAATGCTGCCGCTGTTCGATGAGAACCTCCGAAGCCGCGCCAGGATCGCGAGGCAGAAGCCAAGCGTCACGCCGTCGTCCCACTCCGCGCGCTCGCCCTCGATCTCGTGCAAGGCCCCAAGCGGCAGGCCGCCGCCGGGCAAAGCCTCGTCCAGCGCCGCCAGCCCCAACGGCAACACCGGCCGCCGCCCGGGGACTCGCCCGCCGGATTCGATGCGGCTGATCCGGGCGCGCAGCGCCGCAAGCCCGGCCTGGCGCGCCTCAGGCCTCGACAAAGGCTGCGGGCAAGCCCCGGAGAGTCCCGAAAGCCCTAAATCCCGGCCCTTTTCGTGCAGAGCAGGTGCCATGAGCAGCCTTTCAACCTGGAGAATATGAACCTGTATGTTCTCTTTTTGTTCTACAATCTCCTAGGCAAAGAGTCAAGATTCTGGGAACAAGGGGGCAGATAGCAATCAACGCGGCATGCAAGAATCGCGACGGCTGCCGGATTGGAATCGGCCTTTAATCCGGGTATCTAAAAATACTCCGGCCTGGGTTGAGCCAAGCCCATATCAACAGCCGGGACGCCAATAGCAAACAGGATGGAGAACGGAGTGATCGCAATCCGGTTCGTCGACAGCGAAAGCGAAATCGCGGAATGCCTGCGGCTCAGACGCGAAGTCTTCATGGAAGAACAGGGTGTCAGCGAAGAATTGGAAATCGACGGACTGGACAAAGACTGCGTCCACGTCCTGGCAACGATCAACGAGCAGCCCGTTGCTGCCGGCCGGATACAGTATCTGGAAGACACCGCAAAAATTCAGCGGGTATGCGTCTCCAAAACCTGTCGCGGCGAGGGCCTGGGTGCGCAGATCATTCAGTTCATCCTCACCGAGGTTTCTGCCGACCCAAGCATTTCAAAAGTGCGGCTTGGCGCCCAGACACACGCACTCTCGTTCTATCAAAAGCTCGGCTTCTCACCCGTCGGAACAGAATACCTCGATGCCGATATTCCTCATCAGGATATGGAAATCGACCTTCGGGATTCGGCATGAACCGCCCAAACGCACCCAGGGGCCAAAAGCTATGAAAACAACAGGCCGCCGTTGATGTCGATGCAGGTACCGGTCATGAAAGCGGATTGATCGGAAGCCAGGAAGGCCACCAGTTCGGCGCAGTCTTCGGAGGTGCCCTCGCGTTTCAGCGGCGTCGCCTTGGCGACATTGGCCCGCACCTCCGGCTTGGTGAAGGTGTTGTGGAAGTCGGTGTCGATCATGCCGGGGCAGAGCGCATTCACCCGGATCGCCGGCGACAGTTCCTTGGCCAGGGCGCGCGTCATGGTCATCACCGCCCCTTTGGAAGAGGCATAGGCAACCGCGCCCGGCCCGCCGCCGTCACGGCCGGCCTGCGAGGCCAGGGCCACGATGGAACCGCCCGCCGGCATGCGCGGCACGACGGCCTTTGCCGTCAGGAACAGCGACGTCGTGTTCAGGGCCATGACCCTGTCCCAATGATCCCTGTCCATCTCCAGGATCGTCTTGCGGGCGAGGAGGCCGCCGGTCACATGCACCAGGATGTCGATCTTATCGCCGAAGCGGGATTGGGTTTCTTCGACGAGGGCCGAGACATCTGCCGGATCGGTCATATCGCCCTTCAAGGCAAAGGCTTCTCCCCCGACCGACATAATCTCACCAACAGCCGTTTTCGCCCCCTCGGCGCTGCTGAAATAGTTGATGGCGACGCGGGCCCCCTGTGCTGCCAGGCGCATCACGCAGGCCCGGCCGATATCGCGACCTCCGCCGGTAACGATTGCGGTTTTTCCCTCGAACTGCATGGGGCTCTCCCTGAATGTGTGGTTGGATGTGCTCTTGGTCAGAGTTTTTTGTTGAAAACGCCTTCACGGCCACTGCCGCCATCGGGCGACGCCGCTTCTCAACGCACCGATCCAGACCCGCGGCCGGACCGAATTCGGCTTGTGAAGCGAAATTAGTATGGTAGTATGTTAGATGCTGTCAAGGGACAGATCCCGGTGCAGTGAAACAGACAGACCTGCGACGAAAATATCGCAATGCAGGCAACCCAATTGGGAGGAAACAACATGAAAACAAAGAATATTCTGCGCAGCTTCGCCCTGGGCGGAGCCCTGTTAGCGGCACTTGGCCTGTCCTTCCCGACGGCACCTGAAGCCAAGGAACTCAGGGGATGGAACATCCACGTCCCCGACTATCCGGTCTCGCACGGCATGGAGCAGTTCATCGCCGAGGTGGCGGAGAAGACCGGCGGCCGTGTCACCGGCAAGGTCTTTCACGGCGGTGTCCTGGGGTCCCAACCCGACGCCATCGAGCAGGTCCGCCTCGGCGCGATCGACTTCGCCGTCTTCAGCCTCGGGCCAATGGGTCAGGCGGTACCGGAAACCAACGTCGTCTCGCTTCCCTTCATCTTCAAAAGCATCGACCAGATGTACCGCCTGATGGATGGTGCCGCGGGCGAGGCCATCGGTGAGGGCATGGCGGCCAAGGGCATCGTGCCGCTGGGCTGGTACGACGCCGGCGCCCGTTCCTTCTACAACTCGGTGAAGCCGATCAACACGCCCGGCGACGTTGGCGGCATGAAGGTCCGCGTGATGAACAACGATCTCTTCGTCGGCATGATCGAATCGATGGGCGGCAACGCGACGCCGATGGCCTTTGCCGAGGTCTACCAGTCCCTCAAGACCGGCGTGGTCGACGGGGCGGAGAACAACCCGCCCTCCTATGAATCGACCAATCACTTCGAGGTGGCGAAATACTATTCCATCTCCGAGCACCTGATCATTCCGGAATGCCTCTGCATGAGCAAAAAAACCTGGGACGGCCTGTCTGCCGAAGACCAGGCGGTGCTCAAGGAAGCCGGAAAGGCCAGCGCCCTGAAGCAGCGTGAGCTGTGGCAGGCACGCGAACGCAAGAGCATGGAAGCCGTCGTTGCCGGCGGCACCTTGGTGAACCAGATCGCCGACAAGGCACCGTTCCAGAATGCAATGGCGGCGGTCTATGATCAGTTCCTTGCGCAGAACCCCGAGCTGACTGATCTTGTCAATCTGATCCGCAACGCGGACTGACCGGCAGGACTTTGCGGACCAGGCGGGCGAATCAGCGCTTCTGCGCGGGTTCGCCCGCCTGCCGACCGCTTCGCTGAGGGGCCCATGCCGTGAAGTCAGTTTCTTCCATCTGCAACACCGCCAGCAGGGCGCTCGACCTGGTCAAGGCCTGCTGCGTTCTGCTCAGCAGCCTCGCCATGGTCACCCTGATCGCGATCTTCGCCTGGCTGGTGTTCGGGCGTTATGTGCTGAACGAGACCCCCACCTGGGTCGAACAGCTGGCGCTTGTGCTGGTCTGCTACATCGCCTTTCTCGGCGCCGCCGCCGGGGTCAGGGACAATACCCATCTGGGTGTCTCCTTCATCCGCGAGGCCATGCCGACGCCCATCCGCCGGTCGCTGCGCATTGTTGCCGAGGTCGCCATGGCCGGCTTCGGTCTGGTGATGCTGCTGTCCTGCGTCGAACTCGTCATCTTCGGCTGGGCCACGCTGCTGCCCATGCTGAACGTACCCGAAGGCGTGCGAACCCTGCCGGCAGCCATCTGCGGCGGGCTGATCTTTCTCTTCGCCGGAGGCCGGGCGATCGGCATGATCCACAAATACTGGATCGGCCAGACACCTGACGCGCCGCCACCCGACGGGCCTGCGCTCACCGAACAGAGGATGGACTGACCGTGGCGCTGGCTCTTCTCCTCGGCCTCTTCGCCGGCTGCATTATCATCGGTATCCCGGTGGCCTTTTCCATGGGGATCGCCGCCGCCGTGGTGTTCTTCTACGAAGGCTTCCCGCTGCTGATCACCTTTCAGCGCATCACCTCGGGCATCACTGTTTTCTCGCTGCTGGCGATCCCGTTCTTTATTTTTGCCGGCGAGCTGATGCTGCACGGCGGCATCGCCATACGCCTGGTGCGTTTCGCCTCTGCCCTGGTCGGGCATGTGCGCGGCGGCCTTGCTTCGGTGAACATCTTCTCAAGCATGCTGTTCGGCGGCATCTCCGGATCGGCGGTCGCCGATATTTCGGCCCTCGGCTCGATCCTGATCCCGGTGATGAAGGAAAAGGGCTATCGCGGCGACTACGCGGTGAACGTCACCGTCACCTCCTCCATCGCCGGGGTGGTCATCCCGCCCAGCCACAATATGATCATCTTCACCGTTGCGGCCGGTGGCGGGATTTCGATCTCCAAGCTTTTCCTGGCCGGCGTCGTGCCGGGTATCCTGATGTGCTTCTGCCTGGCGGTCGCCGCCTATGTGGTCGCCCTGCGCCACAACTATCCGGCAGAGGCCTTTCCCGGCTGGCGCGCGGTGCTGGTTTCCGCCGCCGCGGCAATACCCGGCCTCGTCACCGCCATCATCATCGTCGGCGGCGTGCTCTCCGGCGTCTTCACGGTCACCGAGTCCGGTGCCTTCGGCGCGATCTACGCGCTGGCCCTGACGGTGCTCGTCTACCGCTCGCTCTCTTGGGAGGCTTTCAAGACCGCCGTGGTCAACTCGGTGCGTACCACCGCCATGGTGATGATCCTGATCGGCTGCGCCAGCGCCTTCGGCTACCTGCTGGCGCTCTATCAGGTGCCGGAACTGCTCAGCCGCTCTCTGCTGGCGATCTCCGAGAACCCCATCATGATCCTGCTGATGATCAACCTGATGCTGCTGATGCTGGGGATGATCATGGACATGGCGGCGCTCATTCTGATCTGCACGCCGATCTTCCTGCCGATTGCCAACGAGGTCGGGATGGACTCGATCCAGTTCGGGATCATGATGCTGATGAACCTCGGCCTCGGTCTCTGCACCCCACCCGTCGGCGCCTGCCTCTTCGTCGGCTGTGCCGTCGGCAAGGTTCCGATCGAGGATACATTGAAGTCGATCTGGCCGTTCTACCTGGCGATCCTGGCCGCCCTGATCGCGGTTACCTTCGTGCCGGCCATATCCATGACCCTGCCCGGCCTGGTCGATCTGTAGAGTGTTTTTGACTGACGTCAAAGCGAACCGGTGCCGATAAACCCGAGAACAGCCGTTCAGTCTTCGAAATAGGCGGGGTACTGCTGCTGGGCCTGATCCAGCGTTTCGTTCAGGCGCGACAGATGAAGCCGGGTGGCGGCAACCAGGCCTTCTTCGTCGCCCGCGCGCAGCCGCTCGAATATCTCGACGTGGTCGTCATAGACCTCCTGCTGGCCCGCCTTGCTGGACAGCGACAGCATACAGAGCCGGTCGACGTAGACCTTATTCTCAGCGATGGTCTTGAAGGCGAATTCGCAGCCCGCCGTTACGCAGATCAAACGGTGAAACGCATAGTCGGCGGTATTGAAGCGATCCAGGTCCATCGCCAGAACCGCAGCCTGCTGCTGCTCGAGATTGCTTTCGAAGGCCTTCTCTTGCGCAGGTGTGTAAGCCTTGCAGGCGCGGCGGACGATCTCCGTCTCCACCGCCGTGCGGATGAAGCGGGCCTCCAGAATTTCGCTGCGCGAGATGCGCCGGACGATGGTGGCGCGCTGCGGCTGGATCTGCACGAGGTTCATGTTGCCCAGGCGGATAAAGGCCTCACGCACCGGCTGGCGGGAAACATCGAACTTCCGCGCAACCTCCGCTTCCGACAGCTTCGTGCCCGGCGGCAGTTGCAGGGACACGATATCCGCGCGCAGCCTTTCAAAGATGTCGTCCGCGGTGGTGCGCCGCGCGCTTTCAATGTTCAGGGTTTCGGCGTTCATGGTCAGATCCGTCGTTTCCGGAGATCTACCATACCAGTCTGAGAGGTATCCGGAAAGCACTCGATCCGTGAATGCGAAATCACCGGGGCACGGTCCCTCCCCGGTGTAGAGAGGTACCATCGGCTGAATCCCGGAACGACCGCCGTCGGCACATGGACCAGTATCCTCGACATAGATAGTCCCAAGCCAGACTGATAAGCCGAGGCTTCCCCGAAATCTCGGGACTTGTCACTTCGAAGCTTTGACGTAGACCCAGGGGATACTGAAATAGAATGCTTCGCGGCGATCCAGCGCGGCGAGGTCGGCAAACCATCCATCGACATCCGACTTGGAGATTCCCGCCCGAATCGCCGCCTTGGCTGCGTCTGCACAGTAGTCGTGAGCAGCGCTTCCCTCAGCAAAACGAAAAGCGACGAGTTGTTGGGTCTCGCTTGTCATTTCCCCGAATTCGCTGGCCCGCATAAAGCCGGGAAGCTTCCGTCCGATTTCCCCGTCGGCGGCGTCCATCCACCCTTGTGCCTCGTCGGCGTAAGCGGCGACGATCGCTCGCGTAAGCCCGCTGTCGCCGCTGTTCACCATGACGCCGCCGAAATCATGGTGCGCCAGAAGGAACACGCCGTCCGGTTTCAAGACCCGGTGACAGCCGGCAATAAGCCGTTGTTTGTCTTCGATGCATTCAAGGACGTTCTGGCAGATGATATTGTCGAAACCTGCATCGGGGAACGGTAAGGCCTCCCGATTAAGATCGACGTTTAAAAGCTCCACGCGCCGGTCGTCGACTGCGTCGCTCAAAGAACGCCGGGCCTGTTCCAGAAACTCTTCCTTGCTGTCTATACCAATGGCCTGTTGGGCGACCCGAGCAACCTGCCGGAGAGTCCGACCGGTGCCGCAACCAACATCAAGCACGCGCGACGACGATCCAACTCCGGCAAGCTTTACCAGTTGTTCATGAAAGCCGGCTTGATCGTAGGGCTGGTTCGCAGACTTCAGCATCGTTTCCTTTTCCAGGCATCCTGCCCGAACACCATTCTAGTCCAGCACCGCCACCGCATCGACCTCGAAGAGCATACCGTCGAGGGCGAGGCGCGGCACGGGCACCAGGGTCTGGGCCGGCAGGGCCTGGCCGAAGGTTGCCTTCACATGATCGGTCATCACTTCCAGCATCGCGGGGTCGTAGTCCACGACATAGGTGGTGATCATGGTGACCTGATCCGGCCTGGCGCCGACGGCATCCAGCGCGTGGCGGAGGTTGGCGTAAGCCTGGCGCAGCTGTTCGGCGAAGACCGGCGAGAGGGCCCCGCTGGCATCCTCCCCGCCCTGGCCGGCGATGAAGGCAAGGCGCGTGCCGCCCTTGGCAACGACGGCGTGGCTGTAGCCGTTGGGTGCCGGGTCGTAGAGACCGGCCGGGTTGACGATGCTGAGTGCAACGCGGGATTCCTGGGCGCTGGCAGCGGTCGGGGGGAAACTGCTCATGAGGGAAAATACTCCTGCGAGTAGGATTGGTTTGAACGACGGCGTTGGCACGGCCGTGAGCCTCCATTGCTGATCAGTGATGGGATTTTCAGTGAATGACCACCGGCCCGAGATGGGCCAGCTTGTCGGGGTTGCGCAGGATGAAGATACCCGTCGCCTTCCCCGCCTCATCATAGGCGAAGGAAACCGCCGCCACCGTCTCACCCTCTTTTTCGAGCAACACACCGCGGCCGCCGTTGAGTTCGGTGACGACCCAGTCAAAGCCGATCCAGTATCGGCTGAGACCCTGCGAGACAAAACGCAGAACAGCCTCCCTGCCTTCCAGTGTATCGCGCAGCGCCACCACCTTGCCGCCGCCGTCGGTGCTCAGGCGGATATCGCTGGAGAGCAGTTCGGCCAGCGGCCCGGTCGTGCCCTCCTCGACGGCGGCCCGGAAGGCCGCGAGTAACTGATCCTGCTGTTCCAAGGGCGTCACGTGGCGGACCTTCGCCTGATCGATGTGGGCCTTGGCGCGCGACACCCATTTGCGGCAGGTGCTCTCGGTGATCTCCAGCATGTCGGCAATCTCCGGATAGGGCATCTCGAAGATTTCGTGCAGCAGATAGGCGGCCCTCTCCTTGGGCTTGAGACGCTCCAGCATCAACAGAAAAGCGGTGGTCAGGGAGGCGGCCAGGTCCAGCCGGGCCTCGGCATCGCTTTCGACCGGCGTATGAACCGCCTCCGGCAACCAGGCACCGACATAGTTGACGCGGCTGCGGTGGGCGGCCCGCTGCAGGTCGAGGCAGCGCCGGACGCAGATCGTCGTCAGCCAGGCCGCGGCATTCTCGATCTCGCCGCGTTCGGCCCGCGCCCACTTCAGGAAACTGTCCTGCACCGCGTCCTCGGCATCGGCCCGCGAGCCCAGGATGCGATAGGCCAGCCCGAGAAGCCGGGGACGAGCCTCTTCGAAAACCTGAGCGTCTTCGCGGTTCAGCCTCTCGCTATCCTGAATCATCTCGAACATCCAACCTGTTTCTGGTTTTTTTCGGCGCCGGCCCGCTCCCCCTCCCGGCCGCCCAACGCCAGTATCCTAGTGGGTGGCCGGGAGGGGGAGCGGGCTGGAACCGCGTTGACGCAAGTCGAAACTCTAATGCCGGGAAACGCCAATGCGGTTCCACAGGTTTATCATGGCCACGGTCCCCGTGAGGATGCCGATCTCCGCTTCGGAGAAGTGTTCGCGCAGCTCCGCCCGCAGCAAGTCCAGATCGGCCTTGGGATCGAGGGTGGTCAGCGCCTCGGTCCAGGCCAGGGCTGCTCGCTCTCGCGGGTTGAAATCGCTGACCTGGTCCCAGACGATCACCCGGTCCAGACGTTCGCTGGTTTCACCGTCCTCACGGGCTTCCCGGGTGTGCATCTTCACGCAGAAAGCGCAGCGGTTGATCTGCGAGGCGCGCAGCTGCACCAGATGATGGATGGTCCGCTCGAAGCCGCTGGCATCCATAACCTGGTTGACCCCGGCCATGGCTTTCAGCACGTTTGGGATAACCGCCTCATAGTTCACGGCCTTGGTTTTCGGTGATACCCTTTCCAGGGTCTTGGTCTCGCTCATGATGGTCCTTCTTTCGTGCTGCTGAATGCGTCCTACACCTCTATGACGATTGAAGATCGACGCTTGTGACACCACCGGGCCCATTCCTTTCTTTCAGGAGGTTCCAATGCCCAAATCCCTGCCGCCGCTGAACGCGCTGCGCCTCTTCGAGGCCGCCGGGCGCCACCTGAGTTTCAAGCAGGCCGCCGCCGAGCTGCACCGCAGCCCCAGTGCCGTCAGTCACGCCATCCGCGCCCTGGAAGATCATCTGGGTGTCGCCCTCTTCCGGCGCGGCCCGCGCGGCCTGGCGCTGAGCGAAGCCGGGGCGGCCTACCTGCCCGAAGTGCGCGATGCCCTCGACAGGCTGGCCGCCGCGACGGCCGCCCTGCCGGGACCGAAAAGAAAGGGCGCGCACCTCGCCCTCTCGGTCGCGCCCAGCTTCGGCCTGCGCTGGCTGATACCGCGGCTGCCGGCCTTCAGTGAAAAGCACCCGGGCATCGAGGTCACGCTCGACACCGACCATTGCCATGTGGACTTCGGGCGGGTGAACACGCATTTGGCGATCCGCATGGGCCGCGGCGACTGGCCCGACCTCTATGCCGACAACCTGTTGGGCGAAGAGCTGGTGCCGGTCTGCGCGCCCGCGCTGGCTCCGGCGGTGCGCCGCCCGGCGGACCTCGCGCAGCACAGCCTGCTGCAGGTCACCAGCGTCAGCGAGGACTGGGCGGCCTGGGCGCGGCTTGCAGGGATCGATGCAGACGCTCTCGATCTGGAACAAGGCCCGCGCTTCGACAACATCGACATGGCGCTGAAGGCCGCGGCGGCAGGCCTGGGCATCGCCATCGGCCGCCGCCCGCTGATCGACGCCGACCTCGCAGCCGGGCGGCTGGTGCAGGTGCTGGGCCCACCGCGCCGCGCGGCAACCGCCTATTGGCTGACCGGCAAGCACGACACCCTGCAGCGCCCGGCGGCGGCCTGCTTTCGCGACTGGATCTGTGGCGAGCTGAACGAGAGCGCAGCTGACACCGCTCCCGCCCCCTCACCCTCCCGCTGACGCGGGAAGCCGATTTCCCCTCACCCTCCCTCTCCCGCAAGGGGAGAGGGATTTTTCAGCGGCCCTTTTTTGTTTCCCCCTCTCCCCACCGTGGGAGAGGGTCGGGGTGAGGGGGCGGAAAGCCGCAGGCCTTCCCCTAACGCCCCTCATAGACCGCCGGGCGGCGGGCCTTCCAGGCGGCCAGCCCCTCGCCCAGGTCGTGGCTCGGCACCAAGCGGGCGAAGGACTCGCCCTCGGCCAGAAGCCCCTCGGCAATGGAAAGATTGATGCCGCGGGTGACGGCACCCAGGATCGCGCTGACCGCCAGGGGTGAAAATTCCATGATCCGCCGGGCGAGATCGCGGGCGGCGGGCAGCAGATCATCGGGCGCCACCACCTGATTGATCAGGCCAAGTTCCAGCGCGCGGCCGGGCGAAAAGGTCTCCCCCGTCAGCAGCAATTCCAACGCGCGCTTGCGCCCGGCGAGACGCGGCAGGCGTTGGGTGCCGCCGAAGGTGGGCGGCATGCCCAGCTTGATCTCAGGCTTGGCGAAGATCGCGGTCTCACTGGCAACGGCCAGCGGTGCAGCCTCGGTAATCTCGCAACCACCACCGAAAGCCAGGCCGTTCACCGCGACGATGATGGGTTTCGAAAAGGCCTCGATCCGCGCGGTCATGGCCTGGCCCCGGCGCACGAAGTCGCGCAGCGCCGCTTCCGGTCCCGCCGCCACGCTCTCGGAAAACTCGTGGATGTCGCCGCCGGCGGAAAAGGCTTGCTCCCCCGTCTTGGGAGTCTCCGCCCCCGTCAGGATCACCGCCCGCACGGCACCTTCGACTTCCAGCCGGTCGAGGCGCGTCAGCAAAGCATCGGCCATGGCATAGTTGATGGCATTCAGCTTCGCCGGTCGGTTCAGCGTTAACGTCGCGATGCCGTCAGCGACTTCGTAGAGGACAGGCTCGGCGGGGTTGGGCATGGCGGGCTACTCCTGCATCAAAGGGAGCCCCAGGGTCGCGGCGCAAACGCCATCCGGCAAACGCGAAGGATGCAGGAGGAGATGAAGAAAATTCATGCGATACCCTGCCTGTCGTCCTGAAGCCCGGCCGGTCTCCTTGACCCCTGCCGGGCCGACCGACATAGTGACGAAAATAGCGCGATACGCCATGACACCGCTCACTCAACGCCTCGACTCCCCAACCCTTTCCGGGAGAGTCGGCTGTGCGGCCCGCCCTCCCTCGTCAAATACCTGAGATGCCGGCAACGGACGGCCAACACTACGACGTGGTGATCGTCGGCGCTGGCTTGAGCGGACTGGCGGCGGCCGCGGCACTTGCCGATCAGGGGATCGAGGCCCCGGTTCTGGAGGCACGCAACCGCCTCGGCGGGCGTATTCTGTCATTCTCGGCCGGCGGCTATGATTTCGATCTTGGGCCATCGTGGATCTGGCCCGGACAGCCCCATGTCGCCGGCCTGCTGGCGGCCTCTGGCATCGCGGTCTTTCCGCAGTATGCGACCGGGGCCCTGCTCCATCAGCTTGCCGACGGCCGGATCGAGCGTCACCCCGGCTTCGGCCCCATGGGCAACGCCCTGCGCATCCAGGGCGGCCCGGGCGCGCTGATCCAGGCGCTGTCGCAAAGGCTGGCACCGGAACAGGTCCGCCTCGGCCATACCGTGCGGACACTGGAAAAGACGGCGAACGGCCTGTGCCTGGGCGTCGCCACACCCGACGGCACCGTGCAGATCAGCGCCGGCGCCGTCGCCCTGGCGATCCCGCCACGCCTGGCGAGCAAAATCGCTTTCACCCCGGCCCTGCCGTCGGATATCACCCGCTTCCTTGAGCAGACGCCGACCTGGATGGCCGGACACGCCAAGTTTTTGGCGATCTACGACAGCCCCTTCTGGCGGGAACAGGGTCTTTCCGGCGATGCCATCAGCCGCAAGGGACCGCTGGCCGAAATTCACGACATCTCGCCCCCGGAGGCTGGGCCCTACGCCCTCTTCGGTTTTGTCGGCCTCGACGCGGCGCAGCGGACGGCCCTGGCGGAGACTGCCGGTGGACCCTCGGCCCTGATTGACGCGGCGCAACAACAACTGGTCGAGCTTTTCGGCGATCATGCCGGGCAGGCCCAGGCCCTGAAGCTGCAGGACTGGAGCCGGGAGCCCTTCACCGCCCTGGAGAGCGATGCCGCACCCTTGGGCCAGCATCCGGCTTACGGCATGCCGCTGCACCTCGCCGACTCTTGGTCCCACCGCCTGAGCTTTATAGCGACGGAGACATCGCGCGAGCACGGCGGCCTGATCGAAGGCGCGCTGGAGCGGGCCGGGGCTTTTGTGGCAACGATCCCGTAAAGCCCGGGCGGGCACAACGGGCCGGTAACCCGCTAAGAACCGAGACACGTGGCAAGTGCTGGGTGTACAAATTCGGGAAACCGATACCATATAGCCGGAAGCATCTGGTGAAGTGCCCCCGACAGGGTGAAGAACCGCAACCTACCGGAACTGATAGAACCATCCGCCAGGACTTCATGTCGTTTCGCCTGCCGCAAAACCTCTCCACGGGCCTGAACATTGAGACCGGCGCCAGCGTTCTTGATGCCGAGATCCTGGCGGAAAAGGCCGCTTCGCTCGGGCGCGCCGGCCGGCTGGTCCGGCAAGCCCTGGACGATCTGAAGGCGTTTGACGAAAACCCGGATAACGATACCGCCGACCCCAAGACCGCCAACAGGAGGCAGGCCGCCCTGCAGGCCGCGACAGACGCCGTCTACGGCTATTTTATCCAACGCGAACTCTGCGGCCTGATGAACCAAGACGATCCGATTGAGCAATATGCCATCCCGCGCGAGGTCCTGGCGCGCGTCGGCGCCAAGTAGGGCGATACCCCTTTTTGCCTCTCTCGGCCTTCGGTTCCCGCCTGTTGTAAAACACCGAACGCTGAAATTCTCAAGAAACCCGACGCGAAACTTCCCGCCACAGGACGGATCGATGCCGAAATCAGAACGTGAGAAAATGGCCGCCGGAGAGTGGTACACCTGCCTGGACGACGAGCTGGAGGCCCTGCGCGTCACGGCGCGGGCGGCGGTGCACCAGCACAATACCCTGCCACCGGCGGAGCGCGGCGCCATCGGCCCGGCACTGCGGGCCCTGATGACCGCGCCGACAGCGATCATCGAGGCGCCGTTTCATTGCGCCTACGGGATCAACATCGAACTGGGCGATCAGGTGTTCCTGAACGCCGGCTGCACCATTCTGGACTCCGCGCCGGTGCGCATCGGCGCGCGCAGCCAGCTGGGACCGAACGTTCAGATTTACTGTGCAGAGCATCACAAGGACGCCGCCAAGCGGACGGAAGCGGGGCTGGAAATCGCCCGGCCCGTGACTCTCGGCGAGCGGGTCTGGATCGGCGGCGGCGCGATCATCCTGGCCGGCGTCACCATCGGCGCCGATGCCATCGTCGGCGCCGGCAGCGTCGTCACCCGCGATGTAGCGGCGGGCGCCACCGTCGTGGGTAACCCGGCGCGGGTGATTGAGGCGAAGGACGGGCGGTGAAGGGCATTCAGGTAGGTCGACAACAAGGTGTATAGGCTGAACGTTCGATCAACAGCGCCCCGCTTGACCATGAAGGCAGACAGAGACGCCCGACATCCGACTTGTATTGATCGGCTCAATCGACCCAAAGCCGTCCTTCGTTGGCTGGCGTAATCTTGATCGCAGACTTACTCTGCAACACATGACTATAATACCATTACTCTTGATCAGCGGGCCTGTTGGGGTGGGCAAGACGACCATCGGCAGCGAGATAAGCGCATCACTTAGTCGAAGCAAGGTGGCTCATACCTTTCTCGACATGGATGCTCTTGCCGAGACATATCCTCGACCACCGGATGATCGGTTCGCAAGCCGGTTGGCACTTTTGAACCTACGAGATGTTTGGACCAACTGTTCTGCTGCCGGGTCGCGAAATCTGATCGTCGCCCGCGTCATTGAGACGCAACACGAGCTTGAGGAGATTCGGCGCAGGATCCCAAACTCCAGGTCAACAATCTGCCAGTTGCGCGCCAGCGATGAGACGTTGATCGAACGAGTACGGACACGTGAGTTGGGTTCCGGGCGCAACTGGCACGAGGCGCGGGCCGTCGAACTTTCGCGAAGCCTTCAGAGAAGCGCCCCAGCCGACTTCTTGGTCGACACCGAGGGCCGTTCTCCGTTGGACATCGCTGATGAGGTCGTTGCCAGAATCAATTGGGTGACAGAAAGCTAGCGCCCATCAGAAATGGTGGCTTGTAAACTAATCTCTAAAGGATTCGGCATGGCGGTCACTGAATTCCAGTTTCGCACGGAAAACCCAGTTCCGGCCGAAAAGCTCGATGATCTGATCGAAGCCGTGGGATGGGGGCGCCGTGGCGCCGATGCCTGGGATCGAATTTGCGCGCTTTCCTCACTTCTGATCACGGCGTGGGACCGTGAACGGCTCGTCGGCATGGGCCGGATACTGGAAGATGGAACCATGTGCATGGTGTATGACGTTGCGGTTCATCCGGCCTATCAAAGCCGCGGTATCGGCACGGAGATCATGAAGCGAATCGTCGGTCAGTTGAAGAACCGGCCTTACCAATCCATCGGGCTGTTCGCTTGGAACAGGAACCCGGTGAACGTTCCGTTCTATGAAAAATTCGGGTTTCGCAAAATTAATTTCGGAATGAAATTCGAACCCGACTCTTAGAAAGGACCGAGCGCGCAAAGCAATCGATTTAGGCGCCAAGTCTATCCTTCCGATACATTTGACCCTCTCCGACCGTTCACGCTGCTTGATGTGAACGTCGGTTTTCAGATCATTGAGCGGTCGTCCAACAGCGTCAAACGGTTAGGCAAGTGTTGCCTGGAAACGGTTTTGCAAAAAGGACAAGCAGCGTTTTTCTTCCGGGCAGAACTGCTCTGCGACAATCAGAAAAAGGCAGTGCCTGTTTGCCGTCTCGCCCATTCAACGCTTACATACGGCACGGGTCATATGACGGGCCATAGCGAAGCCGTAACCACCAGAGACCGCGACTGCGTTGACTAGCGCTCCAATTGCACGCCTTACACCACGCCATAGGCGTTGCCTTTCTTCCTTGTTCCTTTTATCTATCGCTGCCGCTCGAGATGTTGAATTGGCCACCTTGCCGCCGGCAATCGCCGAAAGCAGCATGAAAAACATCCAACGATAGTGCTTGTTTATGGCACTTTGTGATTGCTTCACCGCTTGCTTTTCCTGCAGCTTTCGAGATCGTACCAAACTCGGTACAATGCATTCGACGGCAAGTGCAAAAAAGAACCTGCTCGCATCGCTGTTCTTGTTATCTCCTTCAAACGGGTCCGGAAACGCGGTGCAAAACTGCGCCGGCGGGAGTTGGCAGGTATCGGACATTCTGTAAAACCTGTGCAATCCATCGGTGTCGTCGACCGGACACCGAGAATTGTTGTAAGCCATGATCTCACGCCGGATCTGCAAGATCTCTGGAAGTGAAATTCTGCCTGTGCCGGCACTGTAAACATCAGCGCTCGACTTTGGGCCCAACAAATGAAATGTCCGTTCGTCTCTTGCGGCATAATGATTCAGAAGCTGCTGCACGCGCGATGCCCAGTCGCAGGAAGCTGCCCCAAGAGACGAATCCACCTGACATTGGCGTTGGTAGTCTCTCACTTGTTCCAGCAGATAGGCGCTTGCCTGACGGGCGCTTTGGTTTTCCGCTTTCAGGTTTCCAAGGTTCTCTTGCGCGCTCAGGTCATCGACGAAATAAATACCGGCGATTATAACCATCACATACCACAAATGATCATAGTAATGGCGAAACCTCTCTCCCAGACTGCAGACATCGGATAGAACGATAACCACGCTCCAGCCGGTTAACAGCGCCATGAGGAGCAGTGGAAGCATGCCCCATGGACTCCCAAGCACCCCCGTTCCTCCAACAATGAACTCATCGGGAACGTAGTTGATGTCAGGAAAGAGTCCGAACACATTGAAAATACCGGGTACGGCTAGAAGGAGCATTGTGATGAAGACCCCTTTCATCCGCCCCAAAATGTATGTAGCCAAGGAAACCAAAAGGATGAGCCCTAAATAATAGAGCACAAGAATTCCCAGAATCGTTACAGCTGCCTCCCCCGGCGACCAATAACTCCCTACAATGTTTCCCGTTGCGTCCCGAACAAGGAAGTGAGAGGAATGAATCCCAAGTCCCTCAGTGTTTTGTTGGATATTGTATGCTGCACCATGTAGAAACCGAACATAAGGAGCAAAAAAATCTACAAGGATGCTCAAGGCTCAATAACCTCCGAACCAAATGCTAAATGAACGCAAAAGCAGACCTACTTCTCCTGGGACGCTTGAGCTAACTCTGACTCAAATCGTGTCTAGACTGAGAGTGAAAACTATTGGCTTTCGGATTGACCAAGAGTAAGCGCCCCGCTTGACCATGAAGGCGGAGAATTGCCGTCTATGACGCCCGCGCGGGGCAAAGATCACTCTATGGGCAGGCCATGTTGCCTCAGGAAGGAAAGCTTGTCCCAGTAACCGCGTTGGAAGACGATCTTGTCGTTGTCGATGTGGAAGAAGCCACAGCCCCTCAGGCCGAGCGGATCTTTCCATTCCAGGATCGCCCAGTCCCCGTCCTCGAAAATCGCCTCGACGATGCAGACCATCTCAGCCTGGGCAAACTCCTGTGCGAACATGTCCCGTATGGCCGTGCGGCCCTCGACCGGCTCGCGGGTCACTTGATGATTCACGGCGTCGTCATCGTAAAACCCGGCGACCGCATCGGGATCGCCGCTGTTGAAGGCGTCCACCCAGGCTTTTACGACTTCTCTCGGACGCATGCCGTTCCTTTCGGAACCATTTATTTGCCGGGCAATGCCGATCGGCCAAGGCCTGTCATTGCGCAGCCGGGCGCATCCTGCCGCGCGACAGCAGCTTCAGCGTGGCCGCGGCGAGGGCGGATTTCAGAAGTGCGCCGACAAGAAACGGCATCACGCCGGCAAGGATCGCCTGTTCGGCCCCGATGATGACCGCCAGCCATGCCGCCCCAAGCAGCAGGCAGACGGCATTGCTCAGCAGCATGCCGAAGAAGGCCAGGACCACGCGCCTGCCGTTCCAGCCCCGTTCGGCCAGCCAGCCCATGAGCGCGCCGGCGACGGGAAAGGCGAAGAGATAGCCGGCGGTCGGGCCAATGAAATGATGCGCGCCGGCAGCGCCGCCCGCGAGAACCGGCATGCCGAGCGCGCCCTGAACCAGCCAGGCGGTGATGGTGATGAAGCCGAGCCGCCAGCCGTAGAGCGCGCCGACCAGGGCAACGGCGAAGGTCTGCATGGTGACGGGCACCGGAACCATCGGCACTTCGATATAGGAGGAGACTGCGAGAAAAAGCGTTCCGAGGACCACGGCCCCGAACTGCCAGCCAAGGGAACGGCTTTGCAGATCGAGCGGGCTGAACACGGGCGTGACGGCGGATGTGGCGGGCGCAGTTGTCATGGCATGATCCTCGCAGCGGAAAACTACAGGCGATTTCGGAATCTGCCGCTAAAGAGTCCACAGAAACGCCGGCAAGACAACAGGCGAAGGATCGACCGCAGGCTCCGCGCAGACGCCCCTCCGGCCGCACTGCCGGTCACAGACATGAGCGGTCAATTCGAACACGCCTTATTCCGGTCGAATTGCCGGCCTAGACACAAAGAGTCATCAGACGTTGTGTGAGCCATTGCCATGTCGTTTCGCCGAACCCTCAAATATGCCCTGGCCACAGCCCTACTGGCGCTTTCGGGCCTGGTGGTCTGGGAGGCTTATGCCGTCTGGAAAGCCGAGACCCGAACCGAGGCCATCCTGTCGGCATGGCTGGCGAAGCCCAGACCGCTTGCGCTTGCTGCTCTCTCGCCCGCGCAGAAGGACATCCTGTTGAAGGTCGAAGACCCCGGCTTCTATGATCACAAGGGCATCGACCTTGCATCGCCCGGTCAGGGTATGACCACCATTACCCAGGCGCTGGTGAAGTTCCTGTACTTCGAACCCTTTCGGCCGGGCTTTGCCAAGATCGAGCAAAGCCTGATCGCGAGGTTCGTCGTCGATCGCCACTTGAGCAAGGACCAACAGCTTGTTCTGTTCATAAACCATGCCTATCTGGGTAAGTCCGAAACCGGACAGGTTCGCGGCTTTGCCGCGGCGGCCCAGGCCCATTTCGGCAAACCCTTCGAACAGCTGAACCGCGATGAATTCATCGGTCTCGTCGCCATGCTGCTCGGGCCGAACGACATACGCCCGGACAGGCCCGCCGCTTTCAACGAGCGTGTCATCAGGATCGATGCGTTGCTGGCGGGCCGATGCCAGCCGGCGGACGTTCTGGACGTCACTTATGACGCCTGCGGGTCGGCACCGTAATCCGGCAGCCGCCGATGCCAGAGCGGACTCGGGGTTATGGCCGCCGCTTGAGAGGGCCCCTCACTTCATGTGATAGGTCAGGGCGCTGCGGATAAGCAGCCTCAGCTTTCCGGCCGGCAGGGCTTTGCTGTCCTTGAAGTAAACGGCGCGATTGCCTTCATAGACAAAGTCGTCGGCAAACAGGCTGCGAAAGTCTGAAAGGATCGTGGTCTGGCAATGGGTGTAGAGGGCGAAGCCGCCCTGCCTGGGAACGCCCAGCCGGATCGTCGAGCCTGATTTGGTTTCCGGCGTCAGGTAAGCGGGCTGGCCCCACTTCAACGTTTCCTGCAGCGCGCCGACACCGGGCGTCGCCCCGGCCGTTTCGAAGATCAGACCGCGCAGCTTCAACAGACCCGCCCGCGCCGGTTCCGGGAAGGACGCGAACCTGGCCTCGACATCAGGATCCGCGAAAGGTGGTTTGGCTTTTTTCATATCCGCACAACAAATGATGCCGTCCAGTCTAGATCGGATCATGTTTTGACGGAACCACTTCGTGGTTGCGCCAAAGCATGTGAATCCGATCGCCATCAAACAGTTAGAGCAGATTCACCCGGTCGATGGATCGCCTTCGGCGATTCCATCCGACCGGGATCTGCTCTAGGCCGGCAGGCCGCCCTTCATCAAACGGCGGTTTGTCCCGCCCCTGTTTCCGACGTCAGCCCTCAGCGCGCAGCAAACCGGCGGCAAGATCCTGGAAAGCCTCGACAGCCTTTGGAAAAACGGCGTGAGGGTCGTCGGCGGCAGCAATCCAGAGAGAGGCGTTGAGCGCCGCGCCATTCAGGAGCCGGGCAGCGGCTTCCGCATCCACCGGCTTGACCGTTCCCGCGTCGATGAGCGCCTGGATCTCCTGCGTCGCCCTTAGAAGGCACGCATTCTGGTTGGGCCATTGCGATGGATCACCGAGCACGGCCGGCCCGTCCAGCAGCATGATGCGCTGAATCTCCGGCTCCAAGGCCATCTCGATATAAGCGGCGTACTCCGCGAGCAGTCCGCGCCATGGGGTCTCCGCCCGTTCCTGCTCTCTGCGCAGCCGCACCAGCATTTCCGCGTCGATCTGGTCGATCACGGCCTGCAGCAAACCCTTCTTGTCGCCGAAATTGTGGTAGAGCGCGCCGCGCGTCAGACCGGCATCGGCGGTCAGATCGTCCATCGACGCCGCCGCATAGCCCTTGGCGGCAAAGGCCTTCCGCGCAGCCTGAATGAGCTTGGCCCGGGTTTCCTCCACCATTTCCGCACGTCGTTTCGCGACCATTGGCCCTTCCAAAAATTACACATACGCATCGTATGCTTATTGACATACGCTCCGTATGTTCATAAATACCGGCATACGGGGCGTATGTCAACGATCGCCCCGGACCATAAAGCACAGCGGACCTTACGTCGCGATTGTCGGGGTCGGGGCCTGCCTTTGCCTTGTTTGGATAGGAGCAAAACTAATGACCAAACGCGATGCAATCTTCCCTGCCGGCCGGCAGGCGCTCTATGAAACCAACCGCTATTCGGCGGCGATCCGCTCGGGCGATCTTCTGTTCGTCTCGGGTCAGGTCGGCAGCCGCGAGGACGGGTCGCCGGAGCCGGACTTCGAAAAGCAGGTCCAGCTTGCCTTCGACAATCTCACGGCGGTGTTGAAGGCGGCCGGCTGCACCTTCGATGACGTTGTGGACGTGACCACCTTCCACACCGACCCGGCCACGCAGATTGAGGCGGTTTCCGCTGTTCGACTGAAGGCGATCGGTGAGAAGCCCTACCCGAACTGGACCGCCGTGGGTGTGAACTGGCTGGCGGGCTTCGATTTTGAGATCAAGGTCATCGCGCGCATTCCTCAGCCCACCTGATCGACGGCCTCACCGGACACCGCCACTGCGCCCGGCGAAAAGTCTCCTGACATGTTCTGACACGCCCGTCTGATAGGGTGACGGGGGTTCGGTAATCAAGGAGGCGCAAATGCAGGCGTTCAACGGCAAGGTCTCGATTGTCACCGGCGGAACCGAGGGCATCGGAGAAACCGTCGCGGAGACCCTCTACGCCCGCGGCGCGTCGGTCGTCATCGCGGCCCGCGATCCGCAAAAGACCCGTGACAAGGCTGATGCGCTCGACTCTTCCGGGGTGCGCAGTCTTGGTTTCGTCTGCGATGTTTCCGATCCGGCTCAGGTCTCAAGGCTGGTCGAGGAAACGGTCTCGCGGTTCGGCGCGCTGCATATGGCGGTCAACAATGCGGGCATCGTCGGCCCGGGCGGCACCACGATTCCGGACTCCACCATCAAAGACTGGAACGCGGTCATCGCGACCTGCCTCAGTGGTACCTTTCACTGCCTGAAGTACGAGATTCCGGAGATGCTGAAGAGCGGGGCCGGCGCAATCGTCAACCTGTCGTCAGCCAACGGCGTCGTTGGCGTCGCCGGGATCGGCCCCTACACCGCCGCGAAACACGGCGTCCTCGGTCTGACCCGCTCCGCCGCGTTGGAATTCGCGGCACAAGGCATTCGCATCAACGCGGTCGGGCCGGGCTACGTAGAGACACCGAAGATACGCGAGGCACCCGATGAAGTGCTGGCGGCCATGCGAACCGCCCATCCGATGGGCCGCATGGCGACGCGCCAAGAGGTGGCGAACCTCATCGCGTTCCTTCTCTCCGACGAAAGCAGCTTCTCGACCGGCGGCTTTTATCCGGTGGATGGGGGATATACCGCGCAGTAGGGCTGCGGACGCGTGTCAGCCAAGGGGCGCCAACCGGCCGTCGCCTCAGTCCTCTTGCGTGACCGCCCCGGGTCGATTGCGGGCGGGCGCCGGGTTCATCCCCGCGCCTACTCCGGCAGCCTGACGCCAAGCGCGATGCCCTGCCCGTTGCTGCTTGCTACACGCCAGGTTGACGTGAATCAACGCCGAGACTTCAGGAACATGGGATCCTGTGGTGTCTGGCGGGTCCAGATAGCGACAGCATAAGCCAAACCCTCAAGAGAGCCTCACACCGATAAGCCCTGCTGCGTCGCAAGAACCAAGTTGCCGCTGCAAATCAGGTCAACAATGAATTCAGTTCGGAAAAAACTGGCTTCAGGAACAGTGATTTTTCTTTACTGGCTGATCATGCTGGAGGGCATCCTTATGGCCTCCCCCTTCGGCATCTTGTTGTATTCGTTTTATGACCCCTTCCTGGCAGGGGCCCGCCAGAGTGAACTGACGGCATGGGTTGCCGCATTCTTTCTCCCCCAATCCGTATACGCGACAAACAGTTCGTTTATCGAATTCATACGGCATGGGGAGTACCTGTTCTACATTGGGCTGGCCGGGTTCTTTGTATCCGCCGCGCCGGTGTATTGGGCAAAACTGACGCGCAAAGGCATGGTGAGCGGCTTTATCTATGCGTACATAAGGCACCCGCAATACCTGTTTTTCATGCTGTCCGCGTTTGGGCTGCTCTTCATCTGGCCCCGAATGATGATGTTGCTCCTGTTTCTGATTATGAGCGTGTTCTATTTTTATCTGGCGAAATTCGAGGAGCGCCGGATGCAGGCGCAGTATCCCGACTATTCGGCGTATATGCAAAGAACGGCCATGTTTATTCCCGGCAATCCCGGGGGCAGGTTGTTCGGTTTGCTGTTCGGATGGGTGCCAAGTCGGAAACTGGCCCAGTTGATAGCCGTTCTATCGATTGTCATCGTTGCCTCAGCAGGCGCGATAGGCCTAAGGAATCTTTCGATTGCGAATATCTCCGTCGCGGCACTGCCCGATCAAAAGATACTGGCGATATCGGTTTTCCCGCATGACGAAGCGTATCTGCGCGACGCGGTCACTAAGGCCATTGCCGACGATGCGGTCCGAAGCGCCTTGGACACGCAGGGAAACGTGAGTTTCACGGCCCATATACTGCCAAAGAACTACGGTATGCTGGGAAAGTTCGTGTCCATCAATGAACATCATGAGGCGGAGATCATCAGCAACTTCACAAACAGATTATCCTTGAAAGGCTTCCTGTGGGGCACTGAATCCGATGATGTGAAGATCGTTCTCTCGAAGATTGACAAGCCCGGAAAACGGTTCGTTCCTTTAGCCGAGATCATGGACATGAGCGCCAAGATGACCCCTGTCTTGATCGTGGATTTGAACCTGCCGACAGGGGTGCTGACCAATCTGACGATGACCGATACAACGTACTACGGGGACGTACCACAGCCAATCTTCTGACTTGCGTGGCCCGCTCCGGCTATGGCTGCGTAACTAGCTTCTCCAACCCGAGGATTGCTTCGTGATCTGAAAGCCGCCACTCACGCCAACGGCTGTGTGCGACCGCCTTGAGCCCAGGGTGAACAATGCTGCGCGATGCATGAATGGCCGCTGTGGCAATCCGGGGATCTGTTGAAAGATGTCGCATTGGATGCCAGATTTACAAAGCTGCCGCGATCAGTCCTGATAGCGTGGCGGCGACAGTAGGGAAGTCCGCTGATGAAGCATATCATCCGAGCCTTCGTGGAGGCTGTGGCGCAAATGTATGTTGCCAAGGCCGAGCGGGGATACGCGCCGCGGCAGGAACTGGACGAGTTCGTCACGCTGCTCCGCGCGGTGGATTGGTCGACTGACGAGCAGACCATGCCGCCGCCGGCCATCGTTCCCGGGCTTCGGCACCTCCAAGGCGCCATTGCCGGGGGTTACGCGTTGGGGCCATGCCCGATCGTGGATGCCCTACGTCTGTGTATCGGCGTAACCCCTTGGGAGACCTACTATGCCGAGAGCGACTGGTCCCGGCCCTTCCTTGGGGATTTCGCATCCGGCGAACTGGTCGGACCAAACGGTTTCGTGCGGAGTGCGGACATCTCGCTAGGATTGTTTCTCCTCGGACCGAACACGACCTACACCGAGCATGCCCATGCATCCAGCGAGGTTTACTATCTGTTGAGCGGCGAAGCGACATGGCGGCTCGACCGGCCGACAAACACCCTGCGCGCCAGGCCGGGAGACTTGATCCACACCGCGCCCGATCAGCGCCACGACATTCGCACCGGGGCGGACCCGATGCTCGCGGTGTTCACCTGGAAGGCCGATCCATCCGCCCCGAGCTACCATTTCGCGAATGGACCGTGGAGCGATGGCGTTGTCGTCCGCCCCCCACTGGTCAATCGTCCCTAGACCCAAGCCCAGCTTTCCAAAAGTTCGCAGGCAGGCGCTGTTCTGCTGTCGCTTGACGGCGCGCGGGGGCCTATCCTTACCGAACAAACGCCTGTGCAGGCTGTCCCGAAGCCGCCTTTCGGATGGATCGGACAGGTAACAGCTTTGTCCGCTTCCCGCTCGTTCAAATTGTCCGGTCTGAGTAAGTGTGTTGGGTCGCGATCAGGCAAGCACGACGGCACCTCTTCCGCCGGTTTTGCCTCTCCCCTCGCTTCGGCAACACCACCCCGACGCCTTTGGTTTCGGGGAGGAATTCCATGCCAATGTCCTGCGTCTCCGAACGGCCAGGAACCGTCATTCACAGCAACGGCTCAAAAAAGCCGTTTACATTCGGGAAGCGGTCATTCGCTTCTCATCTTCTGTGCTGCTGCTTCAGCCTCTTTTTTCAGGGCGTCCGTTGTAAACACTGGAATCGGATCAGCGAGCGACCCATATATTCGATGACGGCGTTGATGATTTCAGTCATCGCAGCAACAGATTGAAGAAAGGGCTTTTTGTGATTGTCGTTGTGTCCCACTCGGCTGGTAGAGACCGGATAGCCGCGTAATACTGCGTAGCAGGGAGGATGAATATTTGGTCCTCACTGACGGCTTTAACCGTATGGTCTAAACCCAGCCGAACGCTGAATGCCTTCTGCCACGTGCAGAGCGCTTCGGCGTAACATCGCTTGTTCTGTTGTGCGTTCGTGCCGCCGGCACGGCGCCGAAGCCGGTGAGAGACCAATGACATCCCAAATTTCCGATCTGGCCGATTTTGGCTGGAATTCTTTTTTCGACTCCCAACTTGAGCCTGACGACCTGGTAGCTACCGTCCCCGTACGGGTGATGGCGGTTTACCGCGGCGGTCTAAGCGTGGCGGGGCCCGGCGTTGACAGGCTGATACCGCCTTTCGTTGGGACGGCACGCGATGAAGAGGCCGTTCCCACGGTGGGTGACTGGCTATTGCTCGACCGCGAGACATTTCGGCCGCGGCGCCTCCTGCAACGCAAGAGCCTGTTCAAGCGCCGGGCCGCGGGAACCGGTCGCAAGCTGCAGCTCATTGCCGCCAATGTCGACACGCTGTTCATCGTCTCGTCCTGCAATCAGGACTTCAACACCGCGCGGTTGGAGCGCTATCTGGCGTTGGCGCGCGAGGCCGAGGTCACGCCGGTCATCGTGCTCACCAAGGCCGATCTGACGGACCTGCCGGAAGATTTCGCCCGAGCTGCGGCCAAGCTCTTGCCGGGCCTCTTGGTGGAGGTTTTGGACGCCCGCGATCCGGACAGCGTTGCTTGCCTCGCCGACTGGTGCGCGCGCGGCGAGACGGTTGCGCTGGTCGGCTCCTCGGGCGTCGGCAAATCGACGCTAATCAACACACTGAGCGGCGCCAATCGGATTGCAACACAAAGCATTCGAGAGGATGACGACAAGGGGCGGCATACGACGTCCGCACGCGTGCTCCATCGTCTGCCCGCGGGCGGCTGGCTCTTGGACACGCCGGGTATGCGCGAGTTGCAGTTGACCGATGTAAAAACGGGCCTTGAGGAGGTTTTTGCCGACGTCGTCGTCTTGGCGAGGATGTGCCGGTTTGCCGACTGTCGCCATGAGGCTGAGCCCGGTTGTGCCGTATTGGCGGCGGTCGATGCTGGCACGCTTGATGCGGAGCGCCTCAAGCGCTGGCGAAAACTCGCCGCCGAAGAAGCCCGCAACACCGAAAATCTCGCCGAACGCCGTGCCCGCGACCGTGCTTTCGGCAAGATGGTCAAGGGCGTCATGAGAGACAAGCGGCAGCAAGATGGGGAATGAGCAAGTCAGCGCCGGTCGACGGCTGACAATCTGGTTTGCCGCGCAGTGTGTTCTGACCTATTACAACTTACATGGATGAAGACCCACGCCTTTTCGAGATATTCCTGGATGTGCAGCGCGGCTTGCCCAGGCAAGGGCCGGGTTGCGACGAGAGTACGCTTAAAGCGCTCTCCTTGTGCCGTGGAATGCCTGCGCGACCGGCTGTTCTGGACGTCGGTTGCGGTCCGGGCATGCAAACCGTCGCCCTGGCGAAGGCTTGCGACTGCTTTATCACGGCCGTGGACGCCAACCAGGAATATCTCGATGAGCTGCACGGGCGCGCCAAGGCAGCGGGTGTCGCCGAACGTATCGAGACTCTGGCGGCGGATATGAGCGCGCTGCCTTTCGGCCCTGAGAGTTTTGACCTCATCTGGGCCGAAGGAGCGGCCTACGTCATGGGTTTTGAGACGGCGTTGGCCGACTGGCGGCGGTTCCTCAAACCCGGCGGTTGCATCGCTGTGTCCGAATTGGTGTGGCTTCGGCCGGATCGGCCCGCCGAAGCGGCTGAGTTCTTTGGCGGCGAATACCCGCCCATGGCGGACATCGAGGCGAACCTGGAGACCGTCCGGCGATGCGGTTACGAACCGCTGGGACATTTCACCCTGCCCCACGCCGCCTGGTGGGAGCACTATTATGGGCCGCTGGAGGCAAAGCTGCCGACGTTGCTTGAAAAATACGCCGGCGACGATGAGGCGCTCCAGATTATCGCGACAACCAAGCGCGAGATCGAAATGCGACGGCGTTTCGGTGACTGGTATGGCTACGAGTTTTTCGTCGGTCAGCTCATAACGAGAACCAACTGACGGTTGGCCGCACCGGCCCCCGCCCCGGCGAGAGGCAGGCGGTCCTAGACTCTTTCAGAGTTTGACGGCACCGGCCCGCTCCCCCTCCCGGCCACCCACCAGGATAATCTCATTGGGTGGCCGGGAGGGGGAGCGGGCCGGTACCGATTCGACGTAAGTCGAAAACGCTCTAGAGTGGTCATGCCGCTCCTGCAAAGCAGACACTCGTGCCCCCTATCATGAATGACCGCTTCGGGTCGCGATCAGACAAGCCCGGCAGACTTCGAAGAGCAGTCAGCCGGATCTTTTGGAACCGTCCATTGAAACGGGGCAAAACCATGCAGCCCAAAGGGGACATTGTCGATCAGGCACAGACGGCCGCCGATGACCAGTTGCGGAAGCTCGTCCAATGCCGACAAGAATTGGTCTTGCGAGGGCTACTTCCGCTTGCGCTTACCTCTCGCGATCTCAGTCGCCAATGCGTCGAGTTTCGGCTCCCAGAGTTGGCGAAATCGGTCCAGCCAGGCATCGATGTCCTTCAGCGGTTTCGTTTCCACAGCATAAATGCGCCGCGCGCCATCAACGCGGACCGTGGCAAAGCCATTGTCACGTAGCACCTTGAGATGCTGAGAGACCGCCGCCTGACTGATGCCGAACTCACGGTGAATGACCTCGACGGCGGCGCCAGAGGAATGCTCTCCTTGCGCCAAGAGCTCCAGGATGCGCCTTCGAACGGGATCGCCAAGGACATCGAATGCGTGCATTAGACGCCCTCTTGCGTTTCCCCTGTATAGAAAGCTGTTGTCCGCCTGGCGGCGGCACGCGCAGTTGAAGTATCGGTCCCCGAGGCGATGGATGCTCGGCCCCAAGCGTCACTGCTGCCGACGGTGAACGCCTTGCCTTGGGGAGATGCGGAGAAGACCGCTTCGTCGAGCTTGGCCGCATCGGGCTGAGCAAGATGAAGCGCAAGCCCGAAGAGGCCTAACTCCCAACCGACACCAACCGCACCCGGCCCATATGTATCCCAATGTTCACTCACATGCTGAATGTGATTCAGCGTCAAGCGTGCGCGTTCACTTCCTTCGTCAGCCAGACGAATCTCAACCCAGCTTACGTCTCCGCCGAACTCCCATGTGATGGCCAGATACGACGGAGGTTCGCACGCCGTGATCACGCCGCCGGCATTGCCCTCCAACTGGTAGCGGCCACCGAGTTCGAGCTCGCCGTTGATCGGCAGAAACCAGCGCGGTAGGCGCTCGGCGTTCGTGACAGCGTCCCACAAATCATCGACCGTCGTGTCATAACTTCGCGCAAGCGTGACGGAGCGAACGGGCTTCCCTTCGCGCTCCAGCGACGACACGGAGCGCTCTACGGCGCCGAGATGGCGTTCGATATCGAAGTTCATGTTCACACCACAATATAAGCTCACACTTATATAAACGACAACTTAGTATCCTGTCAACGGGTGCCGTCGTGGATTTCCACGATCAGGAATGGCTGGGGCTTGGATGTCCGTGTGTACAGCTTTAGGAACGGCAGTTCCTGGCGCTTATCGGCCGTTCACGTCTCCTGTATCGAACGGCTGCCTTGGGTCGATTGCGGACAAGCCCGGCGGGCGGGTGCCGGGTTCACCCTTCCCTATTTCCGCAGCCAGCCCCCGACGCCTTTGGTTTTGGTTTGGGGGAGGAATTCCATGCCGGCGCCTGTCGCGTCCGTCGTGACGCTCGACAAGGCCATCACTATGTACGGCGCGCACGATTTTCAGCTTGACGGTATGTGCGCAGCGCACATAATGGCGATTGATGTCGAGAAAACCCGTGACAAAATATGAAACCAAAGCACTCGATGCGGACACTTGGCCGGACTTCGCGCGTCTGGTCGAGGCGAACAACGGTGTCTGGGGCGGCTGCTGGTGCATGTGGTATCACGGTAAGGACGAAGGCTCGGACGACTCCCCGGCGGGGAAACGCAAGGCGAAGGAATGCCGCGTTCGGGAAGGACGGGCGCATGCCTCGCTGGTCTTTCATGGTAAGGACTGCGTCGGCTGGTGCCAGTTCGGATCGCCGGACGAGCTTCCGCGAATTCATAATCAGCGTGCCTATCTGGCGACCGATCCGATGCTCCCCGACTGGCGGATTACCTGCTTCTTTTCCGGCAAGGGTCATCGCGGCACCGGAATGGCGTCCGCCGCGCTTGAGGGTGCGATCGGACAGATCAGGAAACTGGGCGGCGGGCGCATCGAGGGATACCCGGAAGACATCGAGGGCCGAAAGGCTTCGCCGGCATTCCTGTTCAACGGAGCGCTCTCGACCTTCGAGCGTCTCGGCTTCGAGCGATCACGGAAGATCGGCAAGCATAGGTGGGTGGTGACCTTGACCGTGTAACGGTCCTCGGCCCGGCCTTTCGGTCGGAGTTCCGGTTCGTGCCCCCGTCATCCCGGCCTCGCCGGACGAGGTATCGCCGCAAGGCGGGGCAGCCCGGCGCACGCCCGCTGATCGGCGGTTCAGCCAGTCAGGTGCGCAGGGCGCCTGAAACGCGCCGTCAGTGCATCACTTCACAGCAAAAACGCGATGGATGGGACCGCCATCGCCTGTTCGGGATTTGGTCACGGCGATGATGTTATTGAGCCATGCATAGCGGGGGTCCCCGGTCTCGAATTGCGGTGCCGCGCGGAAGTAATAGCGCCATGCGCCTGCTGGGTCGTCCGGTTTTTCGAGATCGGTCGCATACTCGGCATCTTCCGGCGCCGACCAGAACCGCCCTTGCCAGTGGACATAAAGCAACGCGTTGTCGTGTGTCTCCAGGGAGAAACGTACATCGAGGACGCCCGTCCCATCTGGCCGGATGCGCACCCAGTCCGCCCCTGCGTCCGGCACGACACGTCCGCGCAGGTGGGGCCCTTCGAACGTGCCGCCCTTTACGAGAAAGATAAGGCGATTTCCTTCGGGTGCCGGCCCCACGTCCATCGGCGGAAGGTGAAGCTGGACACGCGCCTCAAACAAGAACGCCAATTCGGGAGGGCTGTTCGCGTCCCAGCCGGCGGCGCTGAGTGTCAGGCCGCCGGCGCCCGGTTCCAGGGTATGGGCATTGCCACGCCCGACAAGCGCCGTTGCCGCATAAAGTCCCGCGCCGACAAACATACTTCTACGAGTCGTGTCTGGCATTTCTTACCCTCCGCGCGGACCACACGCGTTTCGCGCAGGCGCCCGCCGATCTGTGGCGGCGCCATGAAGTCGCCGTTCAGCCATAGCGCCAATCATGTGCGCTACGCACATATTGTCAAGTTGAAATTCGTGCGCGCCGCACATACTCTTCGAAGGATGAGTGACCGTACCGCCAATCTGCTCGGTGTCGTCGGGCTTGCTGTCGCCGATCGCATCAAGGACACGGCACGCGACATCCTCAACCACGCCGGTGAGACCCCCGCGGCACTGGTTGTCATTGGATACGGCGCCGGCCCGTCCAACGATCAATTGCGACGCATTCTTGGCCTTTCTCACCCCGGCACAGTGCGCCTCGTTGATCGGCTTGTCGCCGATGGCCTCGTCGAGCGTCGCGAAGGACGAGATAAACGGGCGATCGCGCTCTACCTCAGCAGGCGGGGCAGAACCCTTCGTGAGGAACTCCTGAAGGGGCGCCTTGCCGCCATCCGGCCGCTACTGACGCCGTTGACCGTCGCCGAGCAGGAGACCCTTTCGGCGCTCCTTCACAAGATGCTGTCTTCGATGGAGACGACAGATATGGAGCGCCGCACGCTCTGCCGCCTATGCGATCATCGCGTCTGCAGCAACTGCCCGATCCCAGCCGACGAGCGGGCGGAGACGTGAACACGCGACTCGCGATCTCGCTCGAAGCGAATGGCCACGCGGGACAGAGTGATCGCGTTGCCCCAAAAATTGATGGGACGGAACGACAGCAGGTTTGTCAAACCTCCGCCGCTTTCCAAGGCAACCGTTCCACCAGTATACCCGGCTGAAACGGACATTCGTGCGAGGCGCAGCGAAAGCCATTTTGTCCGCATAGCGGCCGTTCGGCTCGTGACATCTCTCCCAACGGGTTCAACTGGAACAGCCTCACAGGCCGCCTACATCCAATTCAGGGTGATGCCGGTGAGGACCAGGTAACGGCCGGTTTTCGCAACGGCGACCAGAAGCAGAAAGCTCCACAGCGGTTCGCGAAGAACGCCGGCAACGACGGTCAGGGGATCGCCGATGACCGGCACCCAGCTTGCCAACAGCGACCAGCGGCCGTAGCGGTGATACCATCTGGAAGCGCGATCGAGCATCGCGGGACTGGCGGGAAACCAGGAGCGCCCGCGAAACCGTTCGATACCGCGTCCAAGCATCCAATTGATCAGAGACCCCATCACGTTCCCCAGGCTGGCCACGGTGACCAGAAGGATGACCGGATAGCTGTCGGTAAGCAGCAGTCCGACCAGGGCGGCCTCCGACTGGGTCGGCAGCAGGGTCGCGGCGGCAAGCGCGGCCAGGAACAGGCCCCCATAGGCCGCGAGGTCAGCCATGCAGCAAGAGGAAAGCAAAAAGAACCACTGCCCTCGCCTATTTCCGCAGCCGTACCCCGACGCCTTTGGATTTGGTTTCGGGGAGGAATTCTATGCCTGCCTCTTCCAGGGCATCGCGGAGGGCGGCTTGGTTGCTGGGGTGCGGTGTGTGAGCGCCGCGTTCCAGGTTGGCGATGGTCGCCCTACCGATCCCTGACGCTTTGGCGAGGTCGGGTTGCGACCAGTTCAGCAGGGCGCGGGCGGCGCGGCATTGTTCGGGCGTCAGGCTCATCGGGCTCTTGTCATCACAAAGCAATTGACGGGCTAACACCGTCCTGATATCAATTTAAAAGTTAGACGATTAATCTAACTATTGATGCGCGTTAGCGGCGCGGAAAGGTGCTCGTAACACCGACCCGCGCCTGACCACAACCCGACTTTAGAGGAGTCAGGCCATGGCTACTTCGGCTTGTAACATAGATTCTTTCCTCCCTGAAAACGATCCCGCAGACGCAGTAAGCGCCCCGGAGGACGGCGGCGCCGGCGGCAAGCGCCGGACGGCTGCGGGATGGGCCCTCGGGTCAAGCCCGAGGGTGACGGCTGAGGGGGGCCGCCCGCTGGATACGCGGATCGAGTCCGCGCATGACGCCGGGGCGGCGGAAGCCGTCTCCCGCCGCTCCCTGCTGGCCGCCGCCGCCGCCCTGCCGGCCCTGGGGCTGGCCCTGCCGGCCCTCGCCGCCCTGGCCGCGCGCCCCGCCGATGCGGGGCTGCCCAACCCCGACGCCGAGCTGTTCCGCCGCATCGCGGTGGCCCTGGAGCGGCGCAGGGTCTACGCCCGCGCCCGGCGCCTGCGCCAGCGCCTGCACGATATCCGCGATGCCCGCAGGGGCTACGACACCTCCCACATGCTGCCGGCACCCTGGCGCGAACCGCTCGGCCCCGGCGACCGGGACGCATGGCTTCACGACCGCGACCTCTTCTACCGCTATGGCGAGGCGGTGCGCGAGGCCGTCGCCGTCCCGGCGCGCACGGTCGCCGGGCTGTACGCCAAGCTCGACCTCGCCGTCGTCGCCGCGCGGCGCGGCACCGGGCGCATCTACATGTACGAGGACCGCGAGTGGCTGGAGGCCGCCCTGGATGACCTGAGGGGTCTGGCGGCGGGGCAAGGCGGGCCGACAGGGTAGGAAACAAAAAGCCCCCTCACCCCGGCCCTCTCCCACAAGGGGAGAGGGGGAACCAAAGAGGGCGCCTGTCATTCCCTCTCCCCCTTCGTGGGAGAGGGAGGGGCCCACGTAGTGGGAGGGTGAGGGGGAACCAGCTTCCCACGTAGTGGGAGGGTGAGGGGGAATGGCAGGTTGACAAGTCCTTCTCCCAAGAGGGGAAGAGAGGAAAACAAAAAGCCCCCTCACCCCGGCCCTCTCCCACAAGGGGAGAGGGGGAAGTATTGAGGCTGTCGTGAATGCCTCACCTTTCTGGAGAGGAGGTAATGGCCGGGCCACCGCAGATCCCTCTCCCGCCTGGGCCCGTTTGATTGAAGGGAGAAGGGGAAACGAAAGAGGGCGGCTGTAATTCCCTCTCCCCTCCGTGGGAGAGGGAGGGGCCCGCGTCAGCGGGAGGGTGAGGGGGAATGGCAGGCTGACAAATCCTTCTCCCAAGAGGCGAAGAGAGGGAAACAAAAAGCCCCCTCACCCCGGCCCTCTCCCACAAGGGGAGAGGGGGAAGTATTGAGGCTGTCGTGAATGCCTCACCTTTCTGGAGAGGAGGTAATGGCGGGGCCACCGCAGATCCCTCTCCCGCCTGGGCCCGTTTGATTGAAGGGAGAAGGGGAAACGAAAGAGGGCGGCTGTCATTCCCTCTCCCCCTTCGTGGGAGAGGGAGGGGCCCGCGTCAGCGGGAGGGTGAGGGGGACCCAGGCGGCGCACCGCCGCCCGCTATCGGCCCGTGAAGGTGAAGATCGTTACCGGCGCCGCCTCGCCGCCCAGGGCCCGGTAGAAATCGAGGGCATGGAGGTCTTCGTTGTCGGCGGGAACGAAGACCACTTGGATGCCCGCCGCGCCCGCCGCATGGCGCAGCGCCTCGACAAGGTGCCGCCCCACCCCCTTGCGCTGCGCCACCGGGCGGACCGCGAGATCGAATATGAAGACCTCCGATACCTCAAGCCGCGTCAGGGGCAGGGTATGCGCGGTCAGGCCGCCCACCAATTCGCCCCCCATGAAGGCGGCCATGGCCCAGAAGTCGTCGCGGCCCAGCAGCCGCTCGACATAGCCCGGGCTCAGATCCTCGCTCTCTTCCTCAAAGACCGCCGCCATCATGGAAAACAGCGCGCCGGCGGTTTCGGTTTCGCCGGCAGACAGGCGCTTAACGGTTACCTCGGTCATGTCGATCCTTTTCAAAGAGGCCGGGAGGGGGAGCGGGCCGGTGCCGTGAAACTCTGAAAGAGCCTAGCATACTGCGCGGCGTACCTCCTTCGGCCTCCCCCTTCGCCGCCGCCCTGTGCTAGCGTGGCCCCTAGTCAACGCGCTTAGAGGGTCAACGCGCTTAGGGGAGAGCCGGACACCTCCGGCCCACGCCGCGACCGCCTGCCTCAACGCCGCCGGGGGAATTCATGCCGTCATCCGCCTCACCCGTCTTTCCGCTGCGCGATGCCTGGCTGCCCTTGGTGCCGCTGGCGCCGCTGGTGCTGGCCGCGCTGCTGCTGGCGCCTTTGCTGGATACGGCCGAGCAGCTCAGCTTCCTGGCGGTCGATGCGGATGGGTTTGTCGCCCGGCCGCTGCGCGACTTCATCCACCTCGGCGACATGATGAGCTACCACGCGCTGGCTGCCTTCCATAGCCTGCTCTGCCTTGCGGTGGTAATCACCTTCGTGCTGTGGACGCTGCGCCTGCCGGGGCGCCAGCGCCGCGCCGCGCTGATCTTCCTGGCCGCCGTCTTCGCACTGCTGGCCGTCCTCGTCCTCTACTTCAAGGCAGAGGCCAACCGCGTGGTGCTGGTGCAGCTCGGCTACAAGGCGATCTGCCAGCTGATCGCGGCGGCAGACCTGCCAACCGCCCTGGTCGCGCCGGGCCAGTGCTTTCGGGAGGGCGACATCAGCCATCTGACCTGGCTGGCCTGGGTGCCCACCTTCTCCGGCATCGGCGCCACCGCCTTTGCCGCCGCCTTTGCCTATGGCAACGCGCGGGACCTGCCGCCACATGACGGGAATGACGAGGCTGCCTGGCGCGCGGCGCTGGACCGGCGCATCAAGGCGCTGCAGCGCAGCGTCTATCTGCTCTCCGCGGTGCTGGTCTCCAGCACCATCACCATCACCCTCTTCGCCCATCTGCCCACGGGCCTGCTGGTCGACAGCCGGGAGCTGGCGCTGGCGAGTGCGGTCTCGAAGTACGCCGGCGGGCTCAGCACTTTCTGGGGCGCGCTGTTCTCCATCACCCTGATGGCGACCTTCGCCACGCCGGCCCTGCGCCTGCTGGGCGCGGCCTATGGGGCGGCGCAGGGAACGGAGGGCTCAAGCGATGGGGCGGACCTGCGCAACTGGCTCCACGAGCATGTCTTCCAGTCGATCCGCCGCCAGTTCGCCACGGTGCTCAGCCTGCTGGCGCCGCTGCTGGTCGGCCCGCTCAGCAGCCTGCTGTCCAGCGTCGCGGGGCTGTGAGAGCGGGCGCCCCTCGCGCCGCGTCATACCAGCAATGTTTCCTCCCCCGTCACCCTCGGACTTGTTCCGAGGGTCCATCGCGCCGCGGCCGTAACCTTCCTGGCCAAGACTCGGAAGAAGCCGATCCATGGATACTCGGGACAAGCCCGAGTATGACCACTGGGTGAATTCGAGAGCGGGAAGAGCGCCGCGCCGTAACCGCAGGGTTACAGGCTGGCGCCGCTGCTGGTCGGCCCGCTCAGCAGCCTGCTGTCCAGTGTCGCGGGGCTGTGAGAGCAAGGTCCCCTCGCGCCGCGTCATACCAGCAATGTTTCCTCCCCCGTCACCCTCGGACTTGTTCCGAGGGTCCATCGCGCCGCGGCCGTAACCTTCCCGGCCAAGACTCGGAAGAAGCCGATCCATGGATACTCGGGACAAGCCCACTGGTGTCCGGTTAAGACTAGGCCCACTGGAGGACCATCTGATCGGGGTTGATCGGAGGCTCTGGATCGGACTGGATCAGGCGGTCGATGCGCTTTCGGTGCATGAGATTGGCGCGGACGAGG
>NZ_JAAQPH010000011.1 GCF_011683915.1 Pelagibius litoralis | reverse complement strand
CTCAATGCGCGCCCATTCCTCCTCACTCAACCAAAACAGCTGCCTTGCCATTCAAGCCTCCTATCCTTGGAAACTTGAATCACAAATCCAACTCAACTGGAATCCCCTAATTGGGTACAGACCCTAGATCCCGTTCGCCGCACATGCCGCAAACCGCCACCTATGGGATCGGCGCCTGGATTCTCGCAATGCCCGGCCAAGCGCCTCAAGAGCCTGAAGAGTTAACGACGACGTTGCTCGATCTATTGCCCGAGGACGAGACGCTGTGGGTCGAGCTGGCCGCTCGCTATGACATCCGGCTGTCCTATGGTCTGTTCTTCGAGGCTTGGAATCGGGGCTTCACTCTGTCCCCTGAACTGTTGGCGCGCATTGCCCGAATGCGCGCATCAGTGGATTTTGATATCTACGCCAACCACGAAGACTAGAAGCCGTGAGATAGGGCTCAGGCCGCGCCCCGGCGGTCCTCGCGGATCATCGTGGCCGCCTTTTCGGCGATCATAATGGTCGGGGAATTGGTGTTGCCCGAGGTTATGGTCGGCATGATCGAGGCATCCACCACCCTGAGGCCGTGCAGGCCGTGGACCCGCAGGCGCGGATCGACCACCGCCCGCCCGTCGCTGCCCATCTTGCATGTACCCACGGGGTGGAAGATCGTCGTGCCGATGTCCCCCGCCGCCCTGGCCAAATCCTCGTCGCCCTCGATGGCGGCACCGGGCATGTATTCCTCCGGCTGAAAAGGCTGCAGGGCCGGTGCGGCGCAGATCCGCCGGGTCAGGCGGATGGCGGATGCCGCAACCGTCCGGTCGCCGGGGGCGGTCAGGTAGTGAGGCTTGATCGCCGGGGCATCGCGGAAATCGGCGCTGCGGATATGGATCGACCCGCGGCTTTCGGGCCTCAGGTTACAGACCGAGGCGGTGAAGGCCGGGAAGTCGTGCAGCGGGTCGCCGAACTTGTCGAGGCTGAGGGGCTGCACGTGGTATTGCAGATCGGGCGTCTCGCGCGCCGGGTCCGACTTGGCGAAGGCGCCGAGCTGGCTGGGCGCCATGGAAAGCGGTCCGCTGCGCGACAGCAGGTATTCCAGGCCCATGGCCGCCTTGCCGAGCAGGCTGTGGACCCGCTGGTTCAGGGTCACCGTATTCTGCACCTTGAAGATCATGCGCATCTGCAGATGGTCCTGCAGGTTCTCGCCGACGCCAGGCAGTTCATGGGCGACCTCGATGCCCTGGGCCTGCAGCACCCCGGCGGGCCCGATGCCCGAGAGCTGCAGCAACTGCGGCGAGCCGACGGCCCCGGCGGTCAGGATCACCTCACCCCGGGCGGCGGCGTGGCGCGGCCGGCCGCCCTGCTGAAAATCGATGCCGGTGATCCGACGGCCGGCGACTACGAGTTTTTCCGCCTGGGCATGGGTCAGCACGGTCAGATTGGGCCGTCCGGCGACCGGGTGCAGAAAGGCCTTGGCCGTGGACCACCTGACGCCCTTGCGCTGGTTCACATGGAAATAACCGCAACCTTCGTTGTCACCGCGGTTGAAATCCTCGCTCGGCGGAATGCCGGTCTCCGCCGCCGCCTTGCGGAATGCATCCAGAATTTCCCAGGACAGGCGCTGTTCCTCGACCCGCCATTCGCCCTTACCGCCATGAAAATCGTCGCCGCCCTGGAAGTGGTCCTCCGAGCGTTTGAAGTGCGGCAGCACGTCGCTCCACGACCAGCCGGGATTGCCGAGCTGGCGCCAGGTGTCGTAATCGCGCGCCTGGCCGCGCATGTAGATCATGCCGTTGATGGAGGAGGAACCGCCCAGCACCCGGCCGCGGGGATAAGCCAGCGCCCGGCCGTTCAGGCCCGTCTCCGGTTCGGTCTTGAAGCACCAGTCGGTGCGCGGCGTATTCATGGTGTAGAGGTAACCGACCGGAATGTGGATCCAGTGCCAAGAGTCCTTGCCACCGGCCTCCAGCAGCAGCACCGAGACATCGGAATCGGCGGAGAGGCGGTTGGCCAGGCAGCAGCCGGCCGAACCGGCCCCGACAATCACATAGTCAAATGTCCCGGCGTCCTGCCGATCCGCCCCCGGTGCCATAGAGAGTTCCTGCCTTAGTTCAGTTTTCTTGTTCCTTGGCCGAAACTATAACATCGCCGGGCAGGCAGAAAATGATCTCTCCTCAGCCCCCTTCGCCCGCGGTTTCGCGGCGCCGCGCCAGCATGGCGGTGATCCGCGGCACGATCATCGGAACAAAGAGGATCAAGGCCGCGAGGATGAGGATAGAGAGGGTCAACCCACGCTCCCAGAGGAACGACCAGCTCTCGTCGTGGATGGAAAGCGCGCGGCGCAGGTTCTCCTCCATCATGCCGCCGAGGATAAAGCCCAGAAGCATCGGCGCCATGGGGAAATCCAACAGCCGAAGCGCAATCGCCGCCACCGCGAAAAGCACCATCAGATGGATGTCGAAGGTGTTGAAGGAGACGAAGTAGACGCCGATCAGCGAGAAGAAGACGATCATCGGCAGCAAAACCGTGGAGGGAACCGCCAGTATCCGCGCGATATAGGGGATCAGCGGCAGATTCAAAACCAGCAGGATCACGTTGCCGATGTACATGGAAATGATGACCGACCAGAAGACCTCCGGATTCTCCTCAAACAACCGGGGACCGGGCTGAATGCCATAGGACAGCAAGGCGCCGAGCATGATCGCCGTGGTGCCGGAACCGGGAATGCCCAGGGTCAGCAGCGGCACGAAGGAACCGGAACAGGCCGCGTTGTTCGCGGTTTCCGGTGCGGAGAGGCCGCGGATCGATCCCTTGCCGAACTCGGCACCCTTTTTCGGCCCGGCCAAGCGCTGTTCGATGCCGTAGGCCAGGAAGGAGGCGATGGTCGCCCCGGCCCCCGGCAGCACGCCAACGAAGAATCCCAGAACCGAGGAGCGGCCGACCACCGGCGCCAGTTCCTTCACCTCGTCCCTGCTGACCTTCATGGAGCCGAGATTTTTCTGCGCCTCCATCTCGCGCAGGCGATCGGCATCCGATTTCGGTCTCAGGACCCCCATCAGGGCTTCCGAGAGCGCGAAGGTCGCCATCGCCAGCAACAGGAATGAGATCCCGTCCGCCAGATCGATGGCGCCAAAGGTGAAGCGTTGGACACCGACCCCCTTGTCGGTGCCGACCGTGGACAGCATCAGCCCGACGACGGTCATCAAAAGCGCCTTGATAATGTTTCCCTTGCCGGCGAAGGCTGCCACGGCGGTCAGGCCCAGGACCATGAGCGCGAAGTAGTCCGTGGATTGGAAGGCACGCGACACCACCGCCAGAGAGGGTGCCGCGATGAGCAGCAGAATGGCCGCGATGGTACCGCCGGAGAAAGAGGAGTAGGCGGCGATGGCCAGCGCCTTGCCGGCCTTGCCCTCGCGCGCCATGGGATAGCCGTCGAAGGCCGTTGCCACGGTACCGGCCACGCCCGGCGCGTTGATCAGGATCGACGAGGTCGAGCCGCCGAAGATGGCGCCGTAGTAGACGCCGGCCATGAGGATCAGGCCGGTCGCCGGATCGAAGCCATAGGTGATGGGGATCATCAGGGCGATGGCCGAGATCGGGCCGAGCCCGGGCAGCATGCCGATGAAGGTGCCGACAAAACAGCCGACCGACACCATCAGGATGTTGATCGGCGAAACCGCGGTCGACAGACCGGAGAGAATACCTTCCATCATCGGCTTAGATCCATGAATTCGGGCAGGGCCGCAATGTAGACGCCGAGCACCTGGGTCATCAGCGCCCAGAACAGAACGACCAGGGGAATCGAAGCGACCAGGATGACCCAGACCCGGCGCTCACCCAGCACCAGGATGCTGCATATCAGAAACAGGCTGGTGGAGAGCAGGAAGCCGGCGGGCCGCACGGTCAGCCCGTAGGCGATCATGAGAACACAGAGCAGCGCCGCCCGGCGCCAGTGAAACCCGGTTACCTCAAGCTTGGCATCGCTGCCCGGACGCAGCAGCAGAGCAACGGACAGGACCACCCCCATGACGGCCAGAATCTCCGGAATCGTCCGTCCGGTAAAAGCGGCGTCAGCCTGAAAGGCCAGCAGCTTGATGTCGCTGATCTGCAGCCAGTAGAAGATACTGAAGGCAAGCATCAGCAGGGCGCCGATGCGGTCGCGGGTCAACATGACAGGGTCCCCCAAAAACTGGGATAGACGCCCGGGCGGCCTTGCCCGGCGCCTAAGGAAAGCGGGGGGAGCCGAAGTCCTGGCTCCCCCTTTTTTTAGAGTTTCCTATGCGACGCGCCAGGCGGTCACAGGAAGCCCAGTTCCTTCATCAGGTCGCCCATCTGCTTTTCCTGGGTCTCCAGGAAGCTGACGAACTCCGCATCCGGATTGTAGATGTTGACCCAGCCGTTGCGGGCGCGCACGGCTTCCCACTCCGGGGTGTCGTACATCTTCTGGATCGCCGCGACATAGGCCGCCTTCTTGTCCTCGGAGAGGCCGGGCGCCGCGAAGAAGCCGCGCCAGTTCACGAACTCTGTGCCCTTGGAACCCGCCTCGTCGCAGGTCGGGGTATCCGGGGAGGCATCCAGGCGCTTCATGGAGGTGATGCAGAGGATGCGCACTTCGCCCTGCTTGGCGAGTTCGATGGCCTCACCGAAACCGGTGGAGAGCGCCTTGATCTCACCCGACAGCAGCCCGGCCATGGCCTTGCCGCCAGCGTCGTAGGGGATGTACTTCACAGCCGTCGGCTCGGCGCCCGTCCCCTTCATCACCAGGGCAGCGACCAGATGGTCCATGCCGCCGGCGACCGAACCGCCGCCGATGGCGACCGTCTTGGGATTGGCGTTGTAGGCCGCAACCAGGCCGCCGAAGTCCTGGATCGCCGAATCCTTGTTCACCACCATGGCGGCGTAATCGCCGATGGTCGAGGCGATCGGCGTCAGATCGCGGAACGACTGTGGGAAGACGCCCTGGAGCGAGCGGATGACGATCGGCGTGGAGTTCACCATCAAGGTGTCGCCCTGCTTACCGGCCGTCTCGATCAGGTGGGCGATGGCCTTGCCGCCACCGCCACCGGACATGTTCTCATAGGACGCGGTGCCCACCAGGCCCGCCTTGGTCAGCGCCTCACCCGTGCCGCGGGCCGTGCCGTCCCAGCCGCCACCGGCACCGCCGGGGATCAGGAAGTGGAGTTTGTCGAGTTCTTGGGCCTGCGCCGAGGCCAACCCGAGAGACGCGGCCATCGCCGCACCTGTAGCCGCCGCGACCAAAGCGCGACGGGTCATGGGAAACTTTCGCATTCTTTCCTCCCAATGCATTATTGACGGGTCGATTGCCCGTTTTATCCAGAATTACCATAACGCGGGAACCTGACGCCAACCTGTCGCGCCAAACCCGCGCGATATTTGGACAAAGACAACGAAGGACCCCGCTTTGAGGCTGCTCCTTGTGGAGGACAACGAAGATCTCGGCGATGCCCTGGAGCGCCACTTCCGGGCCGGCGGCCATGCCGTCGACTGGGCCCACAGTGCGCCGGAAGCCGACGACTATCTGCGTGCCGGGGCCCGGGGCTATGACCTTGTGATCCTCGACATCATGCTGCCCGGGGGCGATGGACGCGAAATCCTGCAGCGCATCCGCACCGAGGAAAGCGATCTGCCGGTGCTGGTGCTGACCGCACGCTCCCAGGTGGCGGACCGGGTTCACCTGCTCGATCTGGGCGCCGACGACTACATGACCAAACCCTTCGACGTAGCCGAACTGGACGCCCGCTGCCGCGCCGTCGTACGCCGGCGCCGCGGCCAGGCGCAAAGCCTCATCCAGTTCGGCGCTCTGGAACTCGATGCCGCCGCCGCCAGCGTGACTTCGGAGGGACGGCCGCTGGATCTGCGCAGCCGCGAGCTGCGCCTGCTGGAGGTTTTGATTTCACAACCCGGCCAGGTTTTCAGCAAAAGCCAGCTCATGGACAAGCTGTTCGGCCTGACCGAGGACGCCAGCGAGAACGCGATAGAAGTCTACATCGGCCGTCTGCGCCGCAAGATCCAGGACAGTGGCGTGGTGATCGAAACCGTGCGCGGGCTGGGTTATCGCCTGCGCGAGGGTCAGGAATGACGCTCAAACGGGAACCATCCAGCCTGTCGGGGACAACCTGGTCGCTGCGCCGCCGGCTGCTCGGCCAATTGCTGCTGGTCTTCGCCGGGCTCGCGGTTCTGCTCTATCTCTCCGTGCAGGCCGTCGCCGGGCGCGCCGCCGATGCAACCCAGGACAACATCCTCGGTGCCTCGGCCATCGCCATCGCCGAACAGGTCCGGGTCGTGGAGGGCGCCGTCGCCGTCGACCTGCCTTATGCGGCGCTGGAAATGCTGGGCCTGGCCGGCGAGGACCGGGTCTTCTATCGCATCGCCGGGGGCGGGGGCGCCCTCATCACCGGCTATGACGACCTGCCGAGCGGCGAGCTGCCCAAAAGCGAGGATACGCCCCTTTTCTTCACCGCCCAGTACCGCGGCGATACAGTCCGCGTGGCGACAACACGCCGGTCGATCCTCAGCGGCGGTTCGCGCCAGACCATCCTCATCACCGTCGCCCAGACCCGTGAGGCCCACGGAGCCCTGACCACCAGCATCGCGCTTTCCGCCGCCGGCGTCGGGGGCGGCTTTCTGGCCCTGGCCGGCCTGCTCGCCTGGATCGCCATCAGCCGGACCCTGAAGCCGGTTCATGAAATCGAGCGCGCCCTCGCGGCCCGCGCCTCCGACGACTTCTCGGCCTTGGAAACTGCCGCGCCCCGCGAAATCCTGCCCCTGATCGATGCGATCAACGACTTCGTGGAACGTCTGCGCCTGACCCTGGATACCAGCCAGCAGTTCATCGCCGAGGCGGCCCACCGTATCCGGACACCTCTGGCGGCCCTGAAAGCCCAGGCCGAAGTCAGCCTGAAGGCCGGCCCGGAAAAAACCAGTGAAGAAAGCCTGCGCCGTATGCTGCGCGCCGCCGACGAAACCTCGCAGCTGACCACGCAGCTGCTGGCCCAGGCGATGGTCGCCTATCGGGCCGAGCGGGCTGAGCGCCAGCGCCTCTCGCTCGCCAATCTGGCCCGCACCGCGGTACGCGATCTCGAAGTCGCTGCCGAGATGCGTGGCATCGACTTTCGCATGGACCTGACCGAAGACGTGGAGATACAGGGTGACGAAATCGCCTTGCTGGAGGCTATTCGCAATCTTCTGGATAACGCCATCAAATACGGACCGCCGGACGACTTCGTGCAGGTTTGCGTGCCCACCGGCCCGGCGCCGGAGATCTGCATCATCGATCACGGCCCTGGGGTACCGCGCAAGGACCGGGATCTCGTCTTCGAACGGTTTCGCCGGGGTTCGGTGGAACCGCAGACCGCCGGCTCCGGCCTCGGCCTTTCCATTGTCCGCCAGGTCATGCTGTCCCACCGTGGCCGGGTGCGGCTTGAGAACAACGAACCACAGGGCCTGAAGGTCCGCCTGATTTTTCCGCCGATCCGGGCAGCCGGCAAAACCACGAGACCCGAGACATGAGACAGCCTTTCCCCTGCGCCGTCCTTGCCATGCTGCTTATCTTCGCCCTGCTGCGGCCCGCAGCGGCGATCGAGATCGAACTGGCCCGCAGTTATCCCGCGCTGCGCGACGGCGATGCGCGCGCCGTGCTGCATGTCATCGGAACGACTGACGCCGACACCATGGACGGTCTGATCCGCGCCTATCGCGCGGTGCATCCCGATCTTGCGCTGGTCTATCATCAGGCGATCAGCGGCGACGTCTATCAGGCCGTGGAAGAGGCAGCGACCTTCGACGGCGAGACCTACGACCTCGCCATCTCATCCGCCATGGATCTTCAAATCAAACTGGTGAACGACGGCCATGCACGCCTCCACCGCTCGGTCGCGACGGCGCGCCTGCCGCGCTGGGCAAGCTGGCGCGAGCGCATCTTCGGCTTCACCCGCGAACCGGCGGTGATCGCTTACGATACCCGCGCCTTCGCCGCCACGCCGCCGCAGTCGCGCTTCGAGCTTCTGAACCTTCTGCGCAGCGAAGAGGCGCGCTTTTCCGGACGCATCGCTACCTACGACCCCAACCTCAGTGGCCTGGGCTATCTCTTCGCAACCCAGGACAGCCTGCAGTCGGAAACCTATTGGCGCCTGATGGAGGTTTTCGGCAATCTCTCCGCCCGGCTCTCCTGCTGTTCCGGCGAGATGCTGGACCTCCTGGAAAACGGCGAGGTCGCCGTGGCCTACAACGTCCTCGGGTCCTATGCCCAGGCCCGGCGCGATGCCGGGGCGCCCATCGGCATCGTCTATCCGGAGGACTACACCCTGTTGATGGTGCGCACGGCGCTGATCCCCCGAAGCAGCGACAACCCGGGCGACGCCGGAAGCTTCGTCGACTTCCTCGTCTCGCCGGAAGGCCAGCGCGTCATCGCCGGCGAGGTCAGCCTCGCCCCGGTGCTGCCCGAAGGTGACGAGGGATCGCTGATCCCGGTGCGCCTGGGCCCGGGCCTGCTGGTCTTTCTCGACGCCCTGAAACGCCGCGCCTTCCTGTCGGAATGGCAAAGCGCGGTCACCGAGAGGCGCTGAGCGGCGCTTGGAAGCCGGGCGGATGCGCCTAAATAGAGTCAGGACAACCGCGGAGCCAACGATGAGATACAGCCTGCCAAGCCTGAATCGCCGCCAGTTTGTTGGCGGCCTCGGCATCGCCGCTATCGGGCTCGGCCTGCCGAGGTTGGGGAATCCCGCCGCCGCTGCCACCATGCAGCAACTCACCGCCATTCCCGGCGAGGCCCATCTTCTGGAGCCGGGCCAGCCCGCGACGCGCATCTGGTCCTACGACGGCCTTTCCCCCGGCCCCATACTGCGGGTCCGCCAGGGCGAGGAGCTCGCCGTCCGGCTCCGGAACGATCTCCCTCAGCCGACCACGCTGCACTGGCATGGGATCCGCATCGACAACGCCATGGACGGCGTCGCGGGCCTGACACAGGAAGCCGTGCCGCCGGGCGAGAGCTTCGACTATCGCTTCAGGGTGCCGGATGCGGGTACCTTCTGGTACCACCCGCACAACCGATCCTGGGAGCAGGTGGCGCGCGGCCTCTATGGTCTGCTGATCGTCGATGAGCGGGAACCAAACCAGCACTTCGACCGGGATATCGCCATCGTCGCCGACGACTGGCGTCTGGGCGACGACGGACAGATCGACGAAGCCTCCTTCGGCCGGATGATGGATTGGAGCCACGCCGGACGCCTCGGCAACACCCTGACCTTGAACGGCCGGGATATGCTCGAAACGCAGGTGACGCAGGGTGAGCGACTGCGTCTAAGGCTCTGCAACACCTGCACCGCGCGCATCCTGGAACTGCGTATCGAGGATCATGTGGTCTGGCTGATGGCAGAGGACGGCCAGCCGGTCGCACCGCGCGAACTGACCGACGGCTACATCAGGCTATCTCCAGGCGAGCGCGCCGACCTCCTGATCGATATGGACCTGGGCCCGGGCAATACTGCGGCAATCACCGAAGTCAGCCGCGGCCAACGTCTGGTCGCAGGGCGGCTTGTGTACCACCCGACCGCGCGCCTGACCCGCGCCGCGCCCCTGCCGACCCCACCGCATCCGCTGCCGGCCAACCCGCTGCCGGCACAATTGGATCTCGCATCCGCTCAGGCCGTCGATCTGCTGATGGAGGGCGGCGCCATGGGCAACCTGGCCCAGGCCGTGCACAAGGGCGAAGCGATGGATATCCGCAGGCTGGTGAGCAATGGCCTCGTGTGGTCCTTCAACGGGGTCGCCGGCATGGCCGAAGCGCCCCTATTCTCGGCCGCGCGGGGCCGTACCGTGACGATGGACCTGCGCAACGACACCCGCTGGCCCCATGCCATCCATCTGCACGGCCACCATGTGCGCGTGATCGAAAGGAACGGCAAGGCCGGCAGCAGCGACGCCTGGAAGGATACCGTTTTGGTGGACCCGCTGGAGCGCGCCAAGATCGCCTTCGTCGCCGACAACCCCGGCAAGTGGATGATCCACTGCCACATGCTGGAGCACCAGGCCGCCGGCATGGCGACCTGGTTCACGGTTGAGGGTTAAACGACCGATCAGCGGTATTCCGGGTTCGGATGATCGAAGCGGCAACCGGCATCCCAGAGCGAGCGCTGATTGCCGTGCACCGGAAAGCCGCCGGCATCCTTCAGCATCCTTGCCAGATGCATCAGGTTCCACGTCAGGAAGGTCGTGTTGCGGTTGGTGAAGTCGTTCTCCGGCCCACCCGACCCGGCATCCAGATAGGACGGCCCGGGGCCGGCTTCGCCCAGCCAGGCGGCGTCGGCCTGGGGCGGGATGGCATAGCCCAGATGCTGCAGGGAATAGAGAACGTTCATCGAGCAATGCTTGGCGCCGTCCTCGTTGCCGGTCACCAGACAGCCGCCGACCTTTCCATAGTAGGCGTACTGGCCCGCCTCGTTCAGATCGCCGGAGGAGGAATAGAGCCGCTCGATCACCTTGGTGCAGACCGATGATTTCTCGCCCAGCCAGATCGGCGTCGTAATCACCAGGATCTCCGCCGCCTTTACCTTTTCGTAGAGTGCCGGCCAGTCGTCCTTTGCCCAGCCATGCTCGGTCATATCGGGGCTGACGCCATAGGCGATCTCGTGATCGACCGGCCGCAGCACCTCCACGCCGACCCCGTTCTTCTCCATGATCGTGCGGGAGATATCGATCAACCCCTGGGTATGGGACTGACCGGGGCTGCGCTTCAGGGTGCAGTTCAGGAACAGCGCCTTCAGGCCGCTGAAGTCCCAGGTTTTCTGCGCGCACCAGTTTTCCTGCAGTTCGTTCAACATGGTCCTTCGTTCCATCTCTTTTTGGTTGTCGCTTCGGATACATCTGCCGCTGGATGCCGCGATCCCCGTTGCGGTTACAACGCTACCGGCCGACTGCGCGGCAATCCACACCACCATAGCACCCTGTTTCCTCGGCCCTCCAGGCGCGCTAGGGTGTCCCTGCGGGAGTGCGACAAGCCGAATGGCAGAACAGGGCGTCTTGCAGGAAGAGCGGACTTTGTCCGAAACACCCTCTGAGGAAGAGGAACTGGTCGCAGGCCTGAGGGCCGGCAGCGACGCGCACGCGACCCGTTTCGTGCGCGCCAACGCCGGCTGGATGCGCGCCGTGGCCTTTCGCCTGGTCAGGGACGACGGCCTGGCCGATGACTGCGTGCAGGAAGCGCTGATCAAGGCGCTGCGCAACATCGGAAAATTCGAAGGCCGCTCCAAGCTGACGACCTGGCTGCACCGCATTACCGTCAACGAAGCACTTATGAAGCTGCGCAACCGCAAGCGGCTTCAGGAAGACCTGATCGACCCCCTGCTGCCGGACTTCGATGAAAATGCCTGTCGGATCGAGGCGCCCTGGACCAAACGGAGCACGGCCGAGGAAATTCTCAGCCAAGCCGAACAGCGCGAAGTCGTGCTATCAAAGATACGTGATCTGCCGGAAAGCTATCGTATCGTCCTGATGCTGCGTGACATCGAAGAGCTGGATACCGCGGAAGTGGCGGAAGCCCTGGGGATTTCGGAAGGCAACGTGAAGGTGCGCCTGCATCGCGCCCGCGCCGCCCTGAAAAAACTCCTCGAGCCGCTGCTGCGAGGAGATGCGCTATGACGCCAAGTTACGGCAGCAAAGCCTGGCGGTTCATGAAAGGGGCAATGCTGCGCAACCTGCCCCTGATGATCACCTGTCGCCAGTTCGAGGATTTCCTGCTCGACTATGTGGAAGGCAGCCTACCGGCCGGCCAACGCAGAGTGTTCGAGTTCCACATCAAAATCTGCCGCGAGTGCCGCGATTACCTGGCCGCCTACCGGGAAGCCACGAAACTCGGCAAGCAGTCTTTCGACGACCCCGCGGCCCCCTTGCCCGATGACGTACCGGAAGACCTGATCACGGCGGTCCTGGAGGCGCGGCGTTCGACGCCGGAGCCATAGTACGGAATGCCTGAAGCGAACTTGTAACCAAAGGCGCTGTTCGCCATCTGACCCCCAACCGCCATGGCGATGCATCGTTGCCGGCCGGCGGCACTGACGAGAAGCCCGTCGCAAAAAGAGGGGCCATGTCGGAGGAATGCACCAGACTGTTGTCACGCGGCCAAGCCGCGGGGCGCCGATGCATGACTTAAGAGGCCTCAGATGACCCCTGACGAGATCCTTGCCCTGCCCTCGATGCCGCCGGGCAACCCCAGCTATCCGGCCGGCCCCTACCGCTTCCTGTCGCGCGAGTACTTCGTGATCATCTATGAAAGCGATCCTGAGGCGATCCGGCGGCTGGTTCCCGAACCCCTGGAGCCCGACGGCTCCAACCAGGTCTACTACGAGTGGATCAACATGCCCGACAGTTCCGGCTTCGGGTCCTACGCGGAATCCGGTGTCGTGATTCCCTGCCGTTTCCGGGGCGAAGCGGTGAACTATACCGCGATGATGTTCCTCAACGATGAGCCACCGATCTCGGCCGGCCGCGAAATCTGGGGTTTCCCGAAGCGTTGGGGCGAACCGAACCTCAGGGTCGAAACCGACACCCTGACCGGCAGCCTGCACTACGCAGGCCAGTTGGTCGCCCTGGGCACCATGGGTTATAAGCACGAAAACCTGATCAAAGACCCGGCCAAGCGCAACGAGGCCCTGAAAAAGACCCAGGTGAACCTGAAGCTTCTGCCCTGCGTCACCGGCAAGCCTCTGGTCGCCCAGCTGGTTGCCTATAACCTGGAAGAAATCGACGTGAAATTTCACTATGGCGGCCCGGCGCGCCTGCATCTCGTCCCTCATGTGAACGCCCCGGCGGCCGACCTGCCGGTGCAGCGCATGATCGGGGGACGCCACTATAAAGCAGACCTGACGCTGCCCTTCGGACGCGTCCTTCACGACTATCTGGCCTGACGGCACAAGACATCTAGGAGACAACGCAATGACCCAAGGCAAGAATGCCATCATCACCGGTTCGACCAGCGGCATCGGCCTCGGCATCGCAGAAGCCATGGCCGCCGCCGGCATGAACGTGATGCTGAACGGCTTCGGCGACGCAGCGGAGATCGAGGCAATACGCAAGCGCCTGGCGGCGGACCATAGCGTCAAGGTCGCCTACAACGGCGCCGACATGACCAAGCCCGACGAGATCGAGGCCCTGGTCGCCCAGACCGACCGCGACTTCGGACAGGTCGACGTGGTGGTGAACAATGCCGGCATCCAGAACGTCCAGCCGATCGAAGACTTCCCGACCGCCAAGTGGGACGCCATCCTGGCCATCAACCTGACCAGCGCCTTTCACACCACCCGCCTGACCCTGGGCGGCATGAAGGCGCGCGGCTGGGGCCGCATCATCAATCTCGCCTCGGCCCACGGCCTGGTCGCTTCGCCCTTCAAGTCGGCCTATGTCGCGGCCAAGCACGGCATGCTTGGCCTGACCAAGACAGTGGCCCTGGAATCCGCGGAGCATGGCGTCACAGTCAATGCGATCTGCCCGGGCTACGTGCTGACCCCGCTGGTCGAAAAGCAGATCCCGGATACCGCCAAGGCCCGCGGCATCAGTGAGGAGGCGGTGGTCCGCGATGTTCTTTTGGGCGGCCAGCCGACCAAGCAGTTCGTCACCACGGAACAACTGGGCGGGCTCGCCGTCTTCCTCTGCAGCGACGCCGCAGCCTCGATCACCGGCGCGGCCCTGCCGGTGGATGGCGGCTGGACGGCGCAATGAGCGCTTCCGGAGGCAAAGGCCGACGCCCGATCAACCTGGCGCTCCAGGGTGGCGGTGCCCACGGCGCCTTCACCTGGGGCGTCCTGGACCGCATCCTGGAGGACGATCGCCTTCAGATCGAAGCGATCTCCGGCACCAGCGCCGGGGCCATGAACGCCGCTGTGGTCGCCGACGGTATCATGCGCGACGGCAACGAGGGAGCCCGGCAATGCCTGCGCCGTTTCTGGAAAGCGGTCAGCGATGCGGGCAAGAAGAGCCCGATCCAACGGACCCCCATCGATATCTTCATGGGCAACTGGAGCCTCGATGCCTCGCCCAGTTACCTTTTCTTCGATTTGCTGGGCCGTCTGGCATCGCCTTATGAGCTCAACCCGCTGAACCTCAATCCGCTGCAGGGTCTGGTGGAAGAGATGGTGGACTTTGAGCGGGTGCGCAGCTGCGACCGCATGAAGGTCTTCATCTCCGCCACCAATGTGGAAACCGGGCGCGTGAAGGTCTTCGACCGCCGGGAACTGACTGCGGATATGGTTATGGCTTCGGCCTGCCTGCCGTTGCTCTATCAGGCTGTGGAGATCGATGGCGTGCCTTATTGGGACGGCGGCTACATGGGTAACCCGGTGCTCTTTCCCTTCTTCAGAGGCTGCAGCTCCGATGACGTGGTGATCGTTCAGTTGAATCCCATCACCCGCAAGGGCTCCCCCAAGTCCGCCCGCGAAATCCTCAACCGGGTGAACGAGATCACCTTCAATTCCAGTCTGCTGCGGGATTTCCGTGCCATCCATTTCGTCTCCCGGCTTCTGGAGGAAGGTAAGCTGGACGAAAGCGACTACAAGAAAGTGCTGGTGCATAGGATCGAAGCCGAAGAGGAAATCAAACCGCTGGGTGCTTCCAGCAAGGTGAACGCCGAGTGGGCCTTCCTGGAACACCTCTTCGAGATCGGTTACCGCCGCGCCGACGCCTGGCTGGACGAGAATTTCCAACATCTGGGAAAACGCCCGACGGTCGACCTGAAAGCCATGTACCAGGGCGAAAACGAACACAGCCGACAGTAAAGAAAAGCGCCACGGTGCGGGCGGGAGCCGCACCGTGGCACAGGCTACCGAAGGACGGAATGCCGGGGGATCCTCCGGTGCCTTCAGAGTCCGCTTTAACCGTCGTTGCCGGAACGGTTGTTGCGGGGTCGGTCATCGTCGTCGCGATAGAACCGCTTGCCGCGCTTCATGTCCGACTGGTCGATCACACCGTCTTCGTTGCGATCCATGCGCTGCACCATCATGCCGAGCGGGCGGTTGACTTCGGCCATGGTGACCTGACCGTCACCATCGGCATCGAGCCGCTGGAAGCCGTCGACCATGCGCTCGCGCATGAAATCGAGCCAAAGCCCCTCGAACTCCGCCAGGCTCAGGGTTTCACTGCCATCGCCATCGAAAGCGGCAAACCGCTCGTCGCGCACCTGATCGATTTCCGCTTGGCTCACCGCGCCGTCACCGTCGCTGTCGAAGTAGCGCAGCATCGAGGCCATGCGGCCGCCATGGCCCCCGCCGTGGCCCTGGCTGAAGTGGGCAGAGCCGCCGTGGCCGCGCCAGCCACCGTCCGCCTGGGCGGCAACGGCGGCGGCACCGACACCGAGTACGGCAACGACGACAATCGCAATCTTGGTCGTTTTCTTCATGGGGAGTACCTCGCTATCTCAGGATCTTGGGGTTTGCTTTCGGTATCCCCTACTTAGGGTCTGCTTGTCGCAAAAGTTCACCAGCATCACCCGGCCTTTGTCATGACCTGTGCCAAGGGCGTGATCTGATACACTTCGATACACTTTTTCTGGTCGCCGAACGCGAAGCCGCCCTATAGATGAGACTGGACAGACGAGACTGGGCCTCGCCGCCGGCGGGCATCCCGAAAGGTTTTATGGATCAAACACCGCACATTCTGGTTGTCGACGACCACCGCGATATCAGAGACCTGCTTGGCAAGTATCTTGCCAAGAACGGGCTGCGGGTCAGCCTTGCCGAGAATGCCGCGGCGGCCCGCCGCGTGATGAAAACCGCCGCCATCGATCTGCTGGTCCTGGACATCATGATGCCGGGCGAGGACGGCCTGGCGTTGTGCCGCGACCTGCGGGCGAACAGCGAGATCCCGATCATCCTGGTAACCGCGATGACCGAGGAAACCGACCGCGTGATCGGCCTGGAAATCGGCGCCGACGACTACGTCACCAAGCCGTTCAACCCGCGCGAACTGCTGGCCCGCATCAAGGCGGTGCTGAGGCGCAGCACGGCCGTGCCCCGCCCCCGCGACGGCCTGGCGCACCACCGCCTGCGCTTCGACCGATGGATTCTGGATGCCGAACGGCGCGAGCTGTTGGACGAGGAGGCGGTTGCCGTCGCCCTCAGCACGGCGGAATTCAATCTGCTGTCGGCCTTTCTGAAGCGGCCCGGCGTGGTGCTTTCGCGCGAGCAACTGCTGGACCTGACCAGCGGGCGGGCGGCCCAGGTTTTCGACCGCAGCATCGACAACCAGGTCAGCCGCCTGCGCAAGAAGATTGAGACAGACGCCAAGCACCCGGTCTTGATCAAGACCGTCTGGGGCGGCGGCTATCTCTTCACCGCCGATGTGCGGGAGGAACCGTGATGCGCCTCCTTCCCCGCAGTCTGGCCGGACAGCTCATTGCCCTTCTGCTCACCGCCCTGGTGCTGTCGCAAGCCGCTACGGTTTTCATCTTTGCGGACGAACGCCGTTTTGCCCTGCGGGAGGCCAGCCGCGATCAGGTGCTGGCGCGGACCGCAACCTTGGTACGCCTGATCGAGCAGACCCCTACCGGGCTGCACGAGAACATATTGGCAGCGGCGCGCTCACGGCGCCTCGAATTCAGCCTTTCGCCGGAAAGCGCGGTTGGTCAGCCGTCGTCCGAGGCCTTGGAACAGAAACTCGCCCTCCGGCTGGGTGAGTTGATCGGCGATACCCGCGAAACCCGCGTTCGTCTGCTTACGCGTGAACCTTGGAGCCTGCGGGACTGGCATTCCCATCCGCGCCGAAGCGACGATGATGACGATGATGACGACGACGACGACAAGAAGCGCCGGCCTCATAAAAAACCGCGCGCGCCCATCAGCTTCCTGGCCTCCGTCCCCCTGGCGGACGGCAATTGGCTGAACGCCTCAACCGCCCTGCCGACCCCCTCGCGCGCCTGGGCCTGGTTTCCTCTGCTTTCCATGGGCCTCATGGCCTTGGCGATTCTGGCCATTGTGATCTTCTCGGTCCGGCGGATCACCCGGCCTCTGCGCGCTCTGTCCGGGGCGGCGGAACGCCTGGGGCGCGGCGAAAGCCAGATCCCCCTCGCGGAAACGGGTCCGGAGGAGATCCGCCGCACCACCAGGGCCTTCAATGCGATGCAGGAGCGACTGACCCGCTTCGTCCAGGACCGCACGAGGATGCTGGCCGCCATCGGTCATGACCTGCGAACCCCGATAACCGCGCTGCGACTGCGCGCTGAATTCGTGGAGGACGCGGAGACCAGACGGAAGATCCTGGAAACCCTGGAGGAGATGAGCCGCATGACCGAGGCGGTCATGAGCTTCGCCCGGGAAGAGGCGAAGGCTGAGCCGACCCGCCGCGTCGACCTGACGGCCCTTGTCGAAAGCCTGGTCGACGATCTTGCCGATCAGGGCCGGGATGTCGCCTTCGCCGCCGACGAAGCGGCAGCGAAGATCGGCTACAACTGCCGCCCGGTTTCGCTGAAGCGCGTCCTCCACAACCTGATCGAAAATGCCCTGCGCTATGCCGGCCAGGCGCGTGTCTCCCTGCGCCGCGAAGACGATGGACTTTACATCACCGTCGAGGACGACGGACCCGGCATTCCCGAAGACCAGCTCGAACAGGTCTTCGAGCCATTCGTGCGTCTGGAGGAATCACGCAGCCAGGATACCGGCGGCGTCGGCCTGGGCCTGGCCATCGCCCGCTCCATCGCCCATGCCCATGGCGGCGACCTGCACCTGGAGAACAGGCCCGAAGGCGGCCTGCGCGCCATCCTGACTCTGCCGCTCGATCCGCGCTAAGCTTCGGCCGTCGCCGGCAGGCTGCAGTCGAGATTGCGCAGCCGGCCATCGTTCAGCCCATAGACAAGACCGTGCACTTCCAGGGCCTGACCCCGGCCCCAGGCATCCTGGACGATCGGCGTTTCCGCCACCCGCTTCACCTGGGCCATGACGTTCAGTTCGCAGAGCCGGTTCATGCGCTGCGTTTGGTCGCCCAGATTCTCCAATTCCCCGGCGCAGAGCGCCGCAGTGTCACGGATCGGCTGCAGCCAGTGGTCGATGAGACCATGGCGCTGAGCTTCCACCGCAGCGTTGATACCGCCGCAGCCATAGTGCCCGCAGACAATGATCTGACGCACCTGCAGGGATTCGACGGCGTACTGGAGCACCGACAGGCCGTTCAAATCACCGGGGTGCAGCAGATTGGCTACATTACGATGGACGAAGACCTCGCCCGGCTCCAAACCGGCGATGACGTTGGCCGGTACGCGGCTGTCCGAACAGCCGATCCACAGATAGCGCGGATTCTGAATGTCCGACAGCCGCTTGAAATAATCCGGGTCCTGCTCGACCCGCTCGGTCGCCCAGTGAATGTTTCGCTGGATCAGGGTTTGAACCAAGAACGCCCCCTTTCTATCGAATCCGGAAAGCCGGCGATATGCGGCCCGCCCATGGGCCGACTGCCCAACGTTAGCCCTTCTGCCCCAGACTATCCAGCAAACGCAAGAGGTCGCGCTGATCCTCCGGGCTGAGGCCGGCCAGGGTCTCGCGGGAAATCACCGGCCCGATGGCCACCAGTTCGCCTGCCATCTCATGGCCGTCGCGGGTCAGTTGCACCAGACGGCGGCGTCCATCGGCCGGATCGGTGCGCACGGCAACGAGTCCGCGCTGCGCCAGGCGCTGCACCACGCCCAGGACGGTGGCCGGATCCATGGCGGCGATTTCGCCGAGCTTGGTCTGGGCCAGCTCGCGGTTCTTCAACAGGGTGACAAGCACCGAGAACTGCTGCGGCGTCAGGTTCCGGGCGCCCATGCGCGCCTGGAAAACGTCGCTGGCATACTGGTGCGCCCGGCGCAGCAGAAAGCCGATCTGCTGCTCCAGCCGATAGTCGTCGCCGTCGGCCTCGGTGGCCTGGGGCGGCGTGGGGACCTTCACCTCCGTCATCACACCAGCTCTGCCAGGGTCTCGGCGGGCGGCGTGTTGCGTGAACGCCGGCAGCGGATCACCCCGTCGATGATCACCATGGAGATACCGGGAATATCGCCCAGACGCACAGATTCCAGCAGGGTCTTCCCCGCCGTGTGCTGCGCGCGGTCCATAATCACCAGATCGGCGGCCCGGCCGACTTCGATCAATCCGCAGTCCAGGTCGCGCATCCTGGCGGTGTTGCCGGTGGCAAAGCAGAATACGGTTTCCGCCGGCACCTCCCCCACCGCCGACAGCAGCGCAATCATCCGCAGAATGCCGAGCGGCTGCACGCCGGAGCCGGCCGGCGAGTCGGTGCCCAGGATGATCCGCTCTGGCTGACCCAGCTCCATGGAGGTGCGCATGGCAAAGAGCCCCGCCAGTTCGTTGCCGTTATGGACGATCTCCACCGCCCGGCCGCAGCTCTCGCAGAGGCAGCGGATCTGATCCAGCGGCAGGGCCGTGTGTCCGCCGTTGATGTGGCCGATGACGTCCGCATCGGCCTCCAGCACCACATCGGCGTCGATCAGGCCCGAGCCGGGGATCGAGGGTCCGCCGGTGTGGATGGTGCTCTGGATGCCGTACTTGCGGGCCCAGGCGACCATCTGCTTGGCCTCCTCACCCTGCTTCACGCCACCCAGGCCGACTTCGCCGAGCAGCTTCACACCGGCCTCGGAAAGCTCCTTGAAGTCTTCTTCCACCATGCCTTTTTCGATGACCGGCGCGCCGGCATGAACCTTCACGCCGCCGGGCCGAAGGTTGGAAAAAGACCGCTGGGCGGTGATCGCCAGGGCCTTCAGGCCGACGATGTCCTTGGGCCGGCCCGGCAGATGTACCTCACCCGCGGAGATCATGGTGGTCACGCCGCCGTTCAGGAAACTGTCGATCCAGGAGATCTGGTTCTGGCGCGGCGTCCAGTCCCCGATGACCGGATGAACGTGACTGTCGATCAGGCCGGGCGCCACCGTGGTGCCCTTGGCATCGACGATAACAGCGGCATTGCCGGTATCGACCTCCGCCGCCTTGCCGACCTCGGCGATCCGGCCGTCCACCACGACCAGACAGTCGGCATCCAGGATCGGTTTTTCAAGATCACCGGAAAGCAGAAGGCCGATGTTCTTCACCACCAGCTTCTCGCCGCCTTGCTTTGCGCTCATGATATCACCCGTCCGTTCACGCGTTTTCCCGTTCGTCTAAACCGCCAGGTACTGCTGGCGGATCTCGGCGTTCTCTTCCAGTTCCCGCATCGTGCCCGAAAAGCGGATACGCCCGGTTTCGATGACATAGGCGCGGTCGCTGACCAGAGAGGCGAAATAGAGATTCTGTTCCGACAGAAGGATCGGCAGGCTCTGGCCCTTGATCTGCTGAATGACTTTGATGATCTGCTCCACCACAACAGGCGCCAGGCCCTCCGAGGGTTCATCCAACAGGATGCAACCGGGATTGCCCATCAGGGTACGGGCGATGGTCAGCATCTGCTGCTCACCGCCGCTCAGGGTGCCCGCCGCCCGGTGCCGCGCCTCGGCCAGATTGGGAAAGAGATCGAAGAGGTCGTCGACCTGCCAGCGCGGCGCCCCGTCGCGCGGCGGTTGGCGGCCGGCCTCCAGGTTTTCCTGAATCGTCAGGCGGGCAAAGACACGGCGTTCTTCCGGCACATAACCGATGCCACGCCGCGCGATGCGGTAAGGCGGCTCACCGAACAGCTCGTCGCCGCCGAACCGGATGCTCCCCTGGGTAACTTTCACCATCCCCATGATCGACTTGATCGTGGTCGACTTGCCGGCGCCGTTGCGCCCGATCAGCACCACGATCTCCCCCGGGGAAAGCGACAGAGAAACGTCGGAGAGGATGTGCGCCTGGCCGTAGTAGCTGTGGATCTTCTCTATGGTCAGCATCGCTTAGCCCTCCGCCCGGCCGTAAATCTGGCCTTCGCCGAGATAGGTCTTCAGGACCAGAGGATTGCTGCGGATCTCCTGTGCCGTGCCCTCGGCGATCAGCGCGCCGCGGCTGAGCACGATGATGCGGCCGGCATGACCGAAGACGATGTCCATGTCGTGTTCCGTAAACAACACCGAGAGGCCGAGGTCGCTCACCAGCCGGGCCGCCAGGCCCATCAGCTCGATGCGTTCGCGCGGCGCCATGCCGGCGGTCGGTTCGTCCATCAGCAGGACCCGGGGTTCGTTACCCAGCGCGACCGCCAGCTCGACCCGCTTCAGATCGCCGTAGGAAAGCACGCCGCAGGGCCGGTCGGCTTGCGCTGCCATGCCCACCAGATCCAACAGAGCCAGCGCCTTGTCCCGGTGGCGATGCACCGCCGTCCTGAACAACGAGAACAGCTCGCGCCGCTGGCTCATCAGCACCATGGCCACGTTCTCCGCCACAGTCATGGAGGGGAAGGTGGCGGTGATCTGAAAAGTGCGCCCGACGCCGCGGCGCCAGATATCCGCCGGGCTGCGGCCGATCAGTTCCTCGCCGGCCAGACGCACCGACCCGCTGTCCGCCCGGATTTGCCCATTCAGCATGTTGAAGCAGGTGCTCTTGCCGGCGCCGTTGGGGCCGATCAGCGCCAGCAGCTCGCCCTTAGCCAGATCGAAACTGACGTCGTTGACGGCCTGTACGCCGCCAAAGGCCTTGCTGAGGTTGCGGATCGAAAGGCTCGGTTGCTCCGCCGCCCTGGCTGTTGCGGTGTCGCTCATGCCGGGCGCCCCTCATCCGCCTGCTTCGCTCTCCCCGCCGACCCCGCCTCCAGCTTCAGGTAACGGCCGAGGTGATGCTTGGCCGCGCCTGCCAGCCCTTGCGGGAACAGCAGGACGAGGGCGACGATGGTCAGACCCAGCAGCAGGCGCCAATACTCGAAGGTGATCAACTCGTCATGCAGGTAGGTAAAGGCGGCCGCCCCGACAAAGGGCCCGGAAAGCGAGTCCACCCCGCCGAGCAGCACCATCAACAGCGCATCGAAAGAACGCGGGATGGACATTTCGTCGGGGAAGACCGAGCCTTTGGAAAAAACGAAGAGCCCGCCGGCCAGGCCGGCCATGGCACCGGCGAAGACAAAGGCCGCCAGTTGCTGGCGCTTGATGTCGATACCGATGGCGGCCGCCCGCAGGTTGGAGTCCCGCGTCGCCCGCAGACCGTAACCAAAGGGCGCGAAGACGACCCGGCGGATCAGGAAGATGCCGCCGGCAGAGATCGCCAAGGCCAGAAGATAATACACCTGGGTGCCGGAGGCCCAGGCGGACGGCCAGATCCCCAACAGCCCGTCATCGCCGTTGGTGAGATCCGACCACTGGAAGACGACCGACCAGGCAACCTGGGCGAAGGCCAGGGTCAGCATGGCGAAGTAGACGCCGGAAAGCCTGACGCAGAACCAGCCGATCACCAGGGCCAACAGCCCGGCCCCCAGGGGCGCCAGCAACAGCGCCAGCTCAAAAGGGGTCGCCGCATAGGTCACCAGCAGAGCCGCCGCATAGGCGCCGCCGCCATAGAAAGCGGCATGGCCGAAGGAAACCAGACCGCCGGTACTCATGAGAAAGTGCAGGCTGGTGGCAAAGAGGGCCAGCACCAAGACATCGGTGATGAGGACGAGATAGAACTCCTCGACGATCAAGGGCGCCGCCAACAGCAAAGCCAACAACAGACCGATGAAAATCTTGTAATGCGGGCCGGCAGGGCGCAGTGCCTGTTCAACACCGACTTCCGTTTTGTGACCGCCGCTTTCCGGCCGGCCCAGCAGGCCCGTCGGGCGCACCACCAGGATCACCGCCATCAGGATGAACATCAGCACCAGGGTGCCGCTCGGCCAGATCAGGATACCGAAGGTGTTCAACAATGAGATCAGGACCGCCGCCAGAAAGGCCCCGAAGATGGAGCCCATGCCGCCGACCACCACGACCACGAACATCTCGGCGAGAATGCCGAAGTCCATCAGCAGATCGGCACCGCCCTTGGGCAGCTGGATGGCGCCGCCCAGACCCGCGAGCATGGAACCGAGCACGAAGGCGCCGGTGAACAGCAGTGACTGGTTGACGCCCAGCGCGCCCACCATCTCGCGGTCTTCGGTCGCCGCGCGCACCAGGATACCCCAGCGCGTGCGGTTGAACAGCAGCCAGAGGGCAGCCAAAACCAGCGGCCCGACGCCGATCAGCACGAGATCGTAGACCGGCATGGGCGTGCCGAAGATACGCACGATACCGGTCAGGCCGGGCGCCCGCGGCCCCAGCAGATCCTCCGGGCCCCAGACCCAGAGCGCAGCGTCCTGAACGATCAGGATCACACCGAAGGTGGCGATGAGCTGGAACAGCTCCGGTGCTTTATAGAGCCGGCGCAGGATGACGAATTCGACCAGCAAACCGACAAGACCGACCGCCAGGGCGGCCAGCAGCAGGGCGACCCAGAATCCGATGGCCCCGCCGCCGACCTCGCGCACGAAAGTGTAGCCGAAGAAAGCGCCGAGCATGTAGAACGAGCCGTGGGCGAAATTCACCACCCGGGTCACGCCGAAGATGATCGAGAGCCCGGAAGCAGCCAGGAAAAGCGCCGAAGCACTCGCCAGCCCGCTCAGGAACTGTACCAGATAGACACCCATAAAAGACCTACTGCACCCGGTGGGAAAGCGACCGCCGCCGGGGCTCCGTTCGGCCCCGGCGGCGGCGCAGGCGTATCATCAGCTACCGTCGGCAGGGCGCAGCTTGCGCACTTCCTCGTCACTGGGCAGATAGGCCGCCCCGTCGCGATAGCTCCAATCGACCATGACCCCCTTGCCGTCGCGCACATCGGTCAAGCCGACGAAGGCACCCATGGTGGATTGATGATCGATGGCCCGATAGGTGATCGGTCCCACCGGCGTATCGAGGCTGAGACCCTTGAAGGCATCGACCAGGGCCTCGGTGTCGGTACTGTTAGCTTTCTCCAAAGCCGCCGCAATGGACAGCAGGGTATTGTAGCCGACCAGGGAGCCGACACGCGGATAGTCGTTGAACTTCGCCTGATAGTCATCGACGAACTGCTTGTGCGCCGGGGTGTCGATTTCGGACCAGGGATAGCCGGTGACGATCCAGCCCTTCGGCGCTTCCGCGCCCAGGGGGTCGAGGTACTCAGGCTCCCCGGTCAGCAAACCCAGGACCGTACGGTCATTGAACAGCTCCCGCAGAGTTCCTTCACGCACGAACTTGGTGAGGTCGCTGCCGAAGGTGACATTGAAGATGCCGTCGGGCTTGGCCGCCTCCAGCGCCTGCGATTCAGCCGCCGCATCGATCTTGAAGAGCGCCGGCCACTGTTCGCCGACGAATTCGACATCCGGCTTGCGGGCTTTCAGGATCTTCTTGAAGGCCGCCACCGCGTCCTTGCCGTAAGCGTAGTTCGGCGCGATGGTGGCCCAGCGCTTGGCATCGCTTTTCGCTGCGGCTTCAGCCAGCATGGCCACCTGCATATAGGTGCTGGGCCGCAGGCGGAAGGTGTAGCGGTTGCCCTTTGCCCAGACCAAGGCATCGGCCAGCGGTTCGGCGGCCAGGTAGAGCCGCTTCTTCTGATCGGCATAGGCGCTGAGCGCCAGACCGACGTGGGAGAACAGCGAGCCGGTGATCATCACCACGTCTTCCTTGGCGAAGAGCTCTTCGGCGTAGCGCACCGCCTCGCCGGGCTTGCCCTGGTCGTCGCGCGAGATCAGTTCCAGCGGCTTGCCCATCACACCACCAGCCGCATTGATCTGCTCGATGGCCAGCTCGGCGCCCTGACGGTAGGGAATGGTAAAGGCGGGCAGACGTTTGTAGCTGTTGATATCGCCGATACGGATCGTATCCGCCGCCCCGGCCGTCCCGCTAAACGTAACGGCGGCGGCAAGCGCCGCAAAGGTAACCAGTTTTCTCAACCCCATCTTGGCCTCCTTGTTTTTTGTGTCGTGTTGTTTCTTAGAGTTAGTCTTGGTGGACCACGGCTGTCAGCGCAGACCGTCCTCCCCCTTTACTTCGTCAGTCGTCAGGCCGCCGATCCGCGGCAGCGGCCGGCCGGAATCCGTCACCGCGATGGCCACCACGATTTCGCCATGGCGCGGCGCATCGGGCACCCGCACCTCCATGGCATCGAAATGGCTGCGCACGTAGGCGGCATCCTTGTGGCCCAGGGGCACATCGATGACGGTGCCGAGCCCACCCATCTTCTTCGCCGAAGGCACCAGCGCCGCGCCCTTCTCCACCGCCTGACGCAACGGCTTACCCATGCGCGGATGCAGGATCGCCGCGGCGTGTTCCAATTCACCGCCTTCGCCGACGATGGCCGCCTTGCCGTAGCTTTCGATCGCCGAAGGGGCGACGCCCAGAGCCGCGACCGCCTTCTCGCCCAAAACCCGGCCCAGTTCCTCCCCGGCCTGCATCAGTACTTCGAGATCGGCCTCGTAACACCCGGCAAAGGGATTCTCGATCACAGCCAGGGCGGCAGCCCGGCGCGTCGGCGGCGCGATGTCCCGGCCGATCTCCTTGCAGGTTTCCTCGACCGTGACGACAAACTTGCGCACCTTGACGCTCATCTGAGGCCATCCTCCCCTTTTACATCTTCGGCCCGCAGACCGCCCATGCGGTCGTGAATCCGCCCGCCGGTGGTCATGACCAGGATCAGCACCAGCTCATCGGGGCGCGGTCCGTCGGGCACCCCGACCTCCAGGGCGCTGAAGTGGCCGCGCACATAGGCGGCGTTGATGTGGGTGATCGGCACGTCGATCCGCGCGCCGACCGCACCGACCTTTTTGGACGAGGGGACGATGGCCTTGGCATCGCCCAGCAGTTCGCGCATCGCATAGCCGCCCGGCACATGCCAGAGCGCGCCGTGTTCCAGCTCACCGCCCGCGCCGACGATGGTCGCCTTGCCGTAGCCGGAAATCGCCGCCGCGTCGCCGCCCAGGGCATCGATCAGGCGTTGCGCCATGGCGAGGCCGAAAGGCTTCAGCTCCTCCATGAAAGGCTGCAGTTCCTCGACATAGCGCCCGGCAAAGGGATTGTCGATCACGGCCGAGACCGAACCGACGAGCAGCGGCGCCGCCGGCGGCGGACCGCCCTCGTGGAGAATTTCCTCCACCGTCGTCTGATACTTGCGCACATCCACAGACATGAACTCTCCTTCTTTCTCTTAAGCTGCCGCCAACAGACCGCCAGGGGCTTTTAGGCCGCCGCCAGCAGGCCGCGGGGCGCCGCAACCACCTCCACCTCGCCGCGCAGGAACAACACTGCCGCCTCGATCAAACCGCGAGACCGCATCTCTTCCGCCGCCGCCGCACCGCGGCCAAGCGCGGACCGCAATTCATCCAAACTCAAATCGCCGACCTCCAGCGTCACCATCTTACCCTGCAGATCGCTCTCCGGGTCGACTTCCTCCACGGGGCAGCGGCGGATCGCAGAATGTCCGGGCAGGTTGACGGCGTTGGCCAGCAAGGTCGCGGCGACATCGGCCGTCGCGGCATCCTGCGCAAAAACCGAAACCGCATCGGCGATGCCCAGGGAAAAGCTGCGCCCACCCTGACCCAGCGTCGCACGGCCCGAGGTTGCGATGCCGCGGACCGGCATATCGGCGCAAACCACCGCCCGTCCGGTCAGGCGCGGCACCTCAATCTCCGCCACCAGGCCGCAGGCGAGGCTTTCGCCCGGCGACAGGTGCAGCGCAATGTCGCCACCGTCGTTCACATAAGCCCGCCGCAGATCGGCAACCGCGGTCATGGCGGAGAGTATATGATCGGCCACCGCCCCCGCGACAGCCGCCATCGGCGTCACAAAAGCCGGGCGATGGGCGGCGCAGGCGCGCTGCATGCGCCGGGCGACAGCGCCCTTCAGGCCCGGCGGCGCCCCGCAGAGGGGATGCCTGAGCAGCGGCAGCTCGTTCACGAGATCCGGCAGCACATCCTGAAAAACCGCCGCCGCCGCCGCATAGGCCTTACGGATCTCGGCTTGATCGCCGAAAGCCTCGATGATCAGGTCGATCGGCCCCTCGTGCAGATGCAGGCGGCCGTCGGCCAGGTTTCGGGCCTGAATCGATTCGCGCATCACGGCTTTCCCCCAGCACTGCCGGGCCGCAGCGGCCAAGGGTTTTCCGCCCTGTGTTCGGTCATCTGAATGCGCGCGCCCGCCCCGCTTTCCCTCAGCACCTCTTCCAGCGGTTGGACGAAGTCCATATGCCCGCCCAGTTCCGCGTAGGTCTCGTAGGGCATGGTGAATTCGATGGGACCGACGATGGCGGGCGTCGGCACGTAGCCGAAGGCGTTGTCCGGCATGGCCAGGGCGTCGACCATGATGGTGATGCCTCCGCCGGGCCAGACGTAGACCGGCGCGCCGCCGGCGGTCACCCGGGTGAGCGAGTCTTTCACCGAGCGGGTCAGGCGCACCGGGTTCTCGGTCGCCCCGGCCCGCAGGCTGCCGCCGGCGCCCGCCATGAACAGCACGGAGGAGAGTGCCGGTTCGCAGTTCTCGCCGATGCGGTCCACCACGGTCTGGATCGGTTGCGGCATCTCGGCTTCGCGCGGCTTCAGGTCCTCGTCCAGTTCGAACCAGGCGGCATGTTCGCCGGTGGTGCTGACCATCAGCAGGCGCAGGCCCGGCCAGGCGATATTGGGATCGATCTTCTCGACGATGGCCAGGGGCTCGCTGATGTTGGTGCCGCCCCAGCCGGTCCCGGGCTCGGCCACCTGAAAGTAGCGCCCGGGGGTCGAGCGCCGGCCGCGCACGCGCAGGCCGCTGGCCGGCATATCGAGGAACTTGCCCGCCTGGTGCTCGGTCAGAACGCCGGTGATGTGATCGTCCACCACGATCACCTCGTCGGCATGGCCGAGCCACTGCTGGGCGAAGATGCCGATGGTGGCAGAGCCGCAGCCGACGCGCATGCGCTCCTCGGTCACGCCGTTGATCACCGGGGCCCTGCCGGCCTGAACCTCCACCCGCGCGCCGCCGTCGATCTCCAGCTCCACCGCCTGCTTGTTGCAGAGCGACAGCAGGGCCTGGCAGGTGACATTGCCCTCTTTCTTGCTGCCGCCGGTCAGATGGCGCACACCGCCTAGCGCCAGCATCTGCGAGCCATATTCCGCCGTGGTCACATGACCGACCTGCTCGCCCTTACAGCGCACCGCCGCCTGTTCCGGCCCCAGGTGGCGGTCGGTATCGATCTTCACCTTCACGCCGCAGTAGCTGAAAATCCCTTCGGTCACCACGGTGACCATGTCAACGCCCTCGGCCTTGGAGGAAACGATGAAGGGGGCGGGCTTGTAATCCGGGTAGGTGGTACCGGCGCCGATCCCGGTGACGAAAGCGTCACCGCCGGAGACCAGACTGCCGTCCCATTCGGCGCCCGCCGCCGGGCTGGCCAGAAAAGGCACCAACTCCTCATCGCGCTCAGCCGCCTGACGCGCCAGGACAAAGGGGTCCATGCGCACCAGCATATCGCCGACGTTGCCGTAGCGTCCGCAGGCACCGGTTTTGTCAGGCCGGATGCGGCAGAGCACCGGGCAGGCATCGCAGACCACGACATCCGCGCGGTCGCTGCGCCTGGTCTCGGTATTGCCCTCAGCTTCGCTCATATACCGCCTCTCATTAATACCACGATCCCTAAAACCCCGCCGCGCGCAGCGCCGCGCGCACCCGGTCGGGCGTCGCCGGTGTCTCGCGCAGCCTCACAGCGGTCGCCTGATAGACGCCGCCGAAGATCGCCGGCGCCGTGGCGATCAGCGAATGCTCGCCCACGCCCTTGGCGCCGTAAGGGCCCAGGGGTTCCGGGTCCTCGATCAGGATAGACTTGATCTCCGGCATGTCGCCGATGGTCGGGATCAGATAGTCGTGCAGATTCTCGGTGCGCCCGGGCAGGTATTCCTCCATCAGCGCCAGCCCCAGCCCCTGGGCGATGCCGCCGTGGATTTGCCCCTCCACCAGGGTCGGATTGACCGCACGGCCGACATCGTGGGCGGCAATCAGGCGCAGCACCTTCACCGTGCCCAGCTCGACATCGACCTCCACCTCGGCGATCTGCGCGGCGAAGCCATAGGTCGCGTAGGGGTCGCCCTGACCGTGTTCGTCGAGCGCCGTGCTCGGCGGATCGAAGGTGCCGCTGCCGCGGACCACATCACCGTTCTCGCCCAGAGGCAGATGGGCCAGTTCGATGGTCCGCACATCGACATCGTCGCTGACCAGGATACGGCTGCCGCTCAGCTCCAGGGTCGCGGCCTTGCCGGCATTGGCGAGGCGCAGGATCTTCTGGCGCAGATCGCGGCCGGCCAGCTCCGCCGCCTTGCCGGAGATAAAGGTCTGGCGCGAGGCCGAGGTCTTGCCGGCATCTGCCGTCAACGCCGTATCGCCCATCACGACGTGGATCAGGTCGGCGGGCAGGCCAAGGCCGTCGGCGGCGATCTGCGCCATCACCGTGTTACTGCCCTGGCCGATATCGACGGCGCCGTTGTAGAGCGTGATCTTTCCCTGGCGGTCGATACCCAGGGAAAGCGTCGAGGGGTTGGACATGGATGTGTTGCCGCAGCCATACCAGACACAGCCGATCCCCACGCCGCGCCGCAGCCGACCACTCTCTGCATTGAATTCCTCAGCGGCTTGGCGCAGGGCCTGCCAGTCCGGGCGCAACGCCTCGATGCATTTGTCCAGGCCGACGGAGGCCTGCAACACCTGACCGGTCGCCGTCGCCTGCCCGGCCCGGATGGCGTTCAGGTAGCGAAACTCCAGCGGGTCCATGCCGATCTGCTCGGCCAGATCGTCCATCAGACCTTCATTGGCCAGGGCCGCCTGAGGCACACCGAAACCGCGGAAGGCACCTGACGGCGGGGCATTGGTGAAACGCGCCTCGGTATCCGCCAGCACGTGGGGGATGACGTAGGGCCCGCTGCAGTGCACCGGCACCCGGTCGGAAACCGTGGGCCCCCAGGAGGCATAGGCCCCAGTATCGAAGATGCCGTGGAACCGCAGCGCCGTCAGTTTGCCGTCGCGGCGGCAGCCCAGCCTGGCGGTAATGCGCGAGGGGTGGCGCTTGGTCGAGGACATCATGGATTCTGGCCGGCTGTACTCGCCGCGCACCGGCCGGTCGAGCCGCCAGGCCGCCAGCCCGACAAGCGGTTGGATGGAGAGATCCAGCTTGCCGCCGAAACCGCCGCCGCAAGCTGAGGGAATGATCCGCACTTGTTCTTTATCCAGGCCAAGGACAAGCGCCGTCTCGTCGCGGTCCATGTAAGGGGCCTGGGTCGTCGCCCAGATTTCCAGTCGATCGCCGCGGCGCAGGGCATAACCGGCTTCCGGTTCGATATAGGCGTGCTCGATGAAGGGCGTGGCGAAGCTGCCCTCGGCCACCACCTCCGCCGTGGCCAGGGCCGCCTCGGCGTCGCCCTTGTCCACATGGCCACGGGCCAGAACATTGTCCGGGTGCTGGGCGTGGACCTGGCGACCGTCGACGGCATCGGCGACCCAGCAATCGTCCAGGGCGTCCTCGACCTGCCAAGTGATCGGCAGAGCCTCTTCGGCAAGCGCCCAGATGGCGGCGCGCTCCCCCACCAGCGCCAGAACAGCCTCGCCGCGATAGCGCACGACGCCGTCGGCCAGCACCGGCTGGTCCTTCAGGGTGGGATAGACGCCAAAGGCATTGCCGGGAACGTCAGCCGCGCTCAGCACCGCCGCCAGCCCCGGCGTATCGGCGACCAGTTTCGGAAGATCCCCCAGCGAGAAGGTTGCACGGGCGTGGGGTGAACGGATGACGCGCAGCCAAAGCGCATCCTCCGGCGCCGTGTCGGCGCCGTAAAGCTCAGCGCCGTTGATCTTGGCGGCACCGTCGGTCTTCACCATGCGTGCGCCGACCGCCGCCCCCGCTGGCGGCACAACGGCCTGTTGCGGCTGTCCCAGCGAACAGACCGCCTCGACGATTTTCTGGTAGCCGGTACAGCGGCAGAGCACCCCGCCCAAGGCGTCCTGCACCTGGACTTTATCGGGTTGCGGATTCTTTTTCAGAAGCGCCGCAGCGGCCATCAACATGCCGGGGGTGCAGATCCCGCACTGCGCCGCGCCATGTTCCAGGAACTCCTGCTGCAATGCCGCCATACGCGGCAGTTCCGAGAGGCCCTCGACCGTCGTCACCGCCTTGCCCGGAAGCTGGCCGCAGGGCAGCAGACAGGCGCAGAGCTGTTCGCCCTCCACCAGCACCGTACAGGCACCGCAGTCCCCGGCATTGCAGCCGACTTTTGTGCCGGTCAGGCCCAGGCGATGGCGCAGGGTTTCGCTCAAACGTTCGCGCGGATCGACCTCCAGGCTGACCTGCCGGCCATTGACCGAGAAAGCGACCGTCGCCAGTGTCATCTCGCCGTCTCTCATACTGCAGCACCGGTTTGAGATTGGCGGGCAAGCCGCTCCAGGCTGCGCCGCACAAGCTGGGCCGCCGCCTCCATGCGGTATTCGGCACTGCCACGCACATCGTCGATCGGCGACAGGGGGCTGAGATGAGCGGCCGTCACAACCGAGGGCAAGCCGCTATCCAGCGGCTTGCCGAGCAGCGCTTCCTCCAGCGCCGACAGGCGGTGCGCGGTGGCGGCGCAGGAGCCGACGGCCAGACGCGCCGTCGTGATCCGCCCGGCATCGTCGTGTTCCAACAGGCTCGCGACCATGACGATGGAGATCACCAGATACTTGCGGGCGCCGAGTTTCACAAAGTCGCTGCAGGCCGCGCCGGCGGGCTTCGGAAGATAAAGCGCGGTGACCAATTCATCGGGCCGCCGCGCGGTGCGGCGGTTGCCGAGGATGAAATCCGCCAGCGGCAGGCAACGGCTGCCGGCCTGGGAAGACAGCTCAACCTCCGCCGCCAGGGTCAGCAGCGGCGGCACGCCGTCGGCGGCGGGCGAGGCATTGCAGAGGTTGCCGCAGAGCGTTCCGGCGTTCTGGATCTGAACGCCGCCGACCTCTCGCGCCGCCAGCTTCAATCCGTCGAACATGGGGGGCAGCGGCGCGGCGATGACATCGCTCCAGGTGGTCAGGGCGCCGATGCGATAGCGATCACCGAGTTCGGCAATACCGCGCAGTTCGTCGAGGGCTGTGATATCGAGGACTTGATCGTCAATCGCGCGACCGACGCGCGCGGGATAGAAATCCGTACCCCCGGCAAGAACCGTATAGCCGCCGTCCGCCAAAGCGCCGACCGCTTCCTCAAGCCGCTGCGGGCGAAGGTAAGACCCCACCTGCCACACTCCCCGATCTGCTGAGCTTCTTTTTTTATTTAGTATGCAACATAAAGTTTCCCTGTCAAGAAAGCCCGGATCACTTGCGGAAACACGAATGATCGCCGACGTTTCATTAATTACTTTGTATACGAAATAAAAAGTAACCCGCCTGAAACCCGCGTTGCGCTACTCAGGGGAACCGAAGGCGGGAAATTTCTTATTGAACATCGTTCAATTAATGCTCAAATAAGTGAACACCGTTCAATTTTGAACCTATGCCATACAAACGGGGACCCAGCATAGCCGGCCGCAACGCGGGCTTTGCCCAGGAATACAGGGGAGCGATCATGTCTCAATCGATCTTACGCAGCCGGCGGTTTCTGCCGCTCTTCTGTGTTCAGGCCTTCGGGGCCTTCACCGATAATGTGCTGAAGAGCGCTTTTGCCTTTCTGGTCGCCTTTCACGGCCTGTCTCTCTTCGGAACCGCGCCCGGCGTCTCGCTGATGATCGGCACCGGCGCCTACGTGGTGCCGCTGCTGCTGTTTTCCGGCAGTGCCGGCAAGCTGGCCGACTGCAGCGACAAGACGAAGATCGTCCGCATCACCCGGCTGATCGAAATTCCCCTGGCCCTGCTGGCGGCGGCGGCCCTCTTCACCGGCCATAGCGGCCTGGTGCTTCTGGCGATGTTTGCCTACGCCACCCAGTCCGCCTTCTTCGGGCCGGCGAAGTACGCCATCCTGCCGCAGCATCTGCCCGAGGAGCGGCTGATCCAGGCCAACGCCCTGATCGAAACCTCGACCTTCGTCGCCATCCTCGCCGGCACCCTCTTCGGCGGCTTCCTGGCCGCCCAGGGGCTGATCGAAGTGGTCATGGCCTGTCTGCTGGTACTGGCCGTCACCGGTTATGGCGTTTCGCGTTTCATCCCCGCCGCGCCGCCGGCAAGCGATGCCGCGGCCTACGCCTTTGCCCCGCTGAAGAACGCACTGAACGCCCTTGCCGTTGTCAGCAAGAAAGTGACGCTGCTGCGCTCAGCCGTCGGCATCTCCTGGTTCTGGGCCGTTGGCCTGATCGTGATCTCCATCTTCCCCGACGTCGCCAAGCGCGACCTGGGCGTCTCGGCCAACGTCGCCAACGCCCTGATCGGCAGCTTCGTCCTGGGCATCGCCGCCGGCACGGCCCTGGTGACCAAGCTTCTGAAAGACGAAGTGTCGGCGCGCCACGTGCCGCTCGGCGCCCTGGGCATGGCGCTCTGCCTGGTCGATCTTTCCTTTGCGGTCAGCGCTTACGGCGCGGCGACAGCGAACGGGGCGGAGGCCGGCATGGCCGCCTTCTTCTCCTCCTGGCCCGGCCTGCGCATCGCCGCCGACATGATCGGCCTGGCGGCCTTCGGCGGCATGTTCACCGTGCCGCTCTACACCCTGCTGCAGGCGCGCTCGCAGTTGCAGACCCGTTCCTCGGCCATTGCCGGCAACAACATCCTGAACGGTCTGGTGATGGTCGCCCTGCTGGGCCTCACGACCCTTCTGCTGGCCCTGGGGGTCAAGGTGCAGGTCCTGCTGTTCTGCCTGGGCATCGCCAACTTCCTGGTGGCGATCTACGTTGTGAAGCTGATTCCCGACGAAGTGGTGAAGGCGATCGGCGCCACCCTGCTGCGCCGCTTGTTCGCCACCCGCGTGATCAACAGGGAGCACTACGGCGACGGGCGCAGCCCGGCGGTGGTGGTGGCCAACCACAGCTCCTACCTGGATGCCATCCTCCTGGGCTGCCTGCTGCCCGGCAAGCCGGCCTTCGCCATCAACGCCTTCGTGGCCAAGAAATGGTGGGTGCGCCCCGCCTTCCTGTTCTTCGATCTCATTCCGGTGGACCCCACCAGTCCGCTCACCGTCCGCACCATGGTGAAGCTGGTGAAGGAGCAGAAGCGCCGCCTGGTGATCTTCCCCGAGGGCAGGCTGACAGTGACCGGCGCGCTGATGAAGATCTACGACGGACCGGCCATGATCGCCGCCAAAGCCGGTGCGCCGATCATTCCGCTGCGCATCGAAGGCGCGCAGCACACCATCTTCTCACGCCTCAAGGGCAAACTGCGCCGCCGGCTGTTTCCCAAGATCACGCTGAACGTTCTGCCGGCGCGTTCCATCGAGGTGCCGGAAGATCTGCGCGGACGCGCGGCCCGGGCCTATGCCGGGGCCAGGCTGCACGACATCATGACCGAGATGGTCTTCGAAACGAGCCCGCGCGAGAAAACCCTGTTCCAGGGCCTGATCGATGCCCACAGCCTGCACGGCAAACGGCCGGTGCTGGAAGACATCGAGCGCAACCCCATCGGCTATCGCCGGATCATGACCGGCGCCTTTGCCCTGGCGGCGCAGTTCAAGGCCGCCGCGCCCAGCGAAAAACGCCTCGGCCTGCTGCTGCCCAACGCCAATGCCGCGGTGGTCAGTTTCTTTGCCTGCCATGCCTGCGGCAAAACCCCGGCGATGCTGAACTTTACTGCCGGTGCCGCCGGCATCCGCGCCGCCCTGGCCGCGGCCGAGATCCGTACCGTCATCACCTCCAGGCGTTTCGTCAGCCTGGGCAAGCTGGAGCCGCTGATCGAAGAGATCGGCCAGCAGGCAACGATCCTCTACCTGGAGGACATCCGTCCCAAGATCGGTTTCCTCGCCAAGCTCTCGGCCCTCACCAAGGCGTCTTTCCCCCGCCTGGCGCTGCGCCTGCAGAGCCTGCACAAAATCAGCCCCGACGACGAGGCGGCGGTCCTTTTCACTTCAGGCTCCGAAGGCCTGCCCAAGGGCGTGGTGCTGAGCCACGTGAACATCCAGGCCAACCGCTATCAGGTCTCGGCCATGGTGGACTTCAGCCATGAGGACACGGTGCTGAACGCCCTGCCGATGTTCCACTCCTTCGGTCTGACCGCGGGCACTCTGCTGCCGCTGCTGTCCGGCGTGAAGACCTTCCTCTATCCCTCGCCGCTGCACTATCGCATCGTCCCGGAGGTTGCCTACGACTGCAACGCGACCATCCTGTTCGGCACCGATACCTTCCTCAGCGGCTATGCCCGCATGGCCCATGCCTATGACTTCTACAGCCTGCGGCTGGTTTTCGCCGGGGCCGAGCGGCTGCGCCCGGAGACCCGCAGCGCCTGGGCGGAAAAGTTCGGGGTGCGGGTGCTGGAAGGCTACGGCGTCACCGAGACGTCACCCGTCCTGGCCGTCAACACGCCGATGAAAAACCGCCCGGGAACGGCCGGGCGCCTGCTGCCGGGCATGACGCTGCGCATCGACCCGGTTCCCGGCATCGACGAGGGCGGCCGCCTGCACGTGCGCGGCCCCAACGTCATGCTGGGCTACCTGCGGGCCGAGAACCCGGGCGTTCTGGAGCCGCCGGCCGAGGGCTGGCACGACACCGGCGATATCGTCACCCTGGACGACGACGGCTTCATCAGGATCTGCGGCAGGGCAAAACGCTTTGCCAAGATCGGCGGCGAGATGGTCTCTCTCGCGGCCATCGAGGCCCTGGCCGCCGAGGTCTGGCCCGGCGTGCTTGCCGTGGCCCTGGCCATGCCCCACCCCCGCAAGGGCGAGCAGATCGTCCTGCTGACCGAGGGTGAAGACTGCCGCCTTGAGGCCCTGACGGCGCACGCCAAAGCCAAGGGCGTCGCCGAAATCATGCTGCCCCGGGCGGTTCAACAGGTCGACGCCCTGCCGGTCCTGGGAACCGGCAAGCTGGACTACGTCGGCGCCGCCAAGTTGCTGGATCAGGCGGCCGCGGCCTAAACGAGCCCGGACCTGAGGGCCACCGCGGCCTCGATCAGAAGGTCGCGGCAACGGCGCTGGTGTCCAAGGGTGAACTGGGCTGCCAGGCCGGAAAGGCAGAGCGCGCCGTGCAGCCGCCCGGCGTGGTCGAGCAGCGGGACAGCCACGGCGGCGATGTGGGGATCGCGCTCGCCCAGGGAAAGAGCATAGCCGTCCCGGGCAACCCGCCGCAGAGCCGGATCACTTTCACCGGCGAAAGCCCGCAGCACCTTGCCGGCCGCCCCCAGCATCAGGGGAAGGCGCGCTCCCTCCTCCAGATGATGGCGCAGTTCCCGTTCGGCATTCTCGCGGTAGAGGCAGGTTCGCGTCAGGCCGCTGCGGACATAAAACGAGGCGGTTTCCCCGCTGTCATCGCGCAGACGGCGCAGCACGGGCCGCAAGACCGCTTCGAGATCGCTTTCGTCGCGATAGAGCGCCCCCAGGCGGGCCAGGCTCGGGCCCAGGCGATAGCCGCCCCCGGCCATGCGGACCAGATAACCGAAGCGTTCCAGCGATCCGATCAACCGCAGGATCGTGCTCTTGTAGAAGCCGGTTCTCGCCGCCAGCTCGGCCAGACTCAGGGATGCCTCCCCCTCGGCAAAGGCCTCCAGCACCGTCAAAGCCCGCTCGACCGCCTCAACCCGGTCCTTCGCCATGGATCAGACCCATCTTTAAATTCTGTCTGGCAGAACATATAGCCCAGTTTTATCATATTTTGTTGTTTCTATCAGAACTACATCGGAAAAACATAATCGTTACCAAGGAAATCAGAGGCACTGCCGATGACTGCCTGCCTGCAGGGAATCCGCATTCTGGATCTGACCAACGTGCTGGCCGGCCCGTTCTGTTGTCACCAACTGGCCCATCTGGGGGCCGAGGTCATCAAGGTCGAGGTGCCGGGCGGCGGCGACCTCGCCCGCAAACTCGGCGCCGATGCGGAATTGAACGCCAGGCACATGGGCGTGTCCTTCCTGGCGCAGAACGCCGGCAAGCGCTCTCTCACCCTCAATCTGAAGAGCGACAATGGCAAAGCGCTGTTCCGCCACCTCGTCGCAGGTGCCGACGTGGTGGTGGAGAACTTCCGGCCGGGCGTTATGGAGCGCCTCGGCCTCGGCTTCGACACACTGAAGCAGGACCGCGCGAACCTCATCTACTGCGCCATTTCCGGTTTCGGCCAGGACGGGCCCCTGCGCAACCTGCCGGCCTACGATCAGATCATCCAGGGCATGTCCGGCGTCATGTCGATCACCGGCGATCCCGACACCGCCCCCTACCGTGCCGGCCACCCCATTGCCGATACCGTCGGCGGCATGACCGCCGCCTTTGCCATATCGGCCGCCCTGGCGCGCCGCGGCGCGGCGGCAAAGGAAGCCTGCTTCATCGATGTCTCCATGCTGGAGGCCACGCTTGCCACCATGGGCTGGGTGGTTTCCAACTTTCTGGTCGCAGGGCGCGAGCCCCGGCCCATGGGCAACGAGAACATGACCGCCAGTCCCTCCGGCACTTTTCGCACCGGCGACGGCCTGTTGAACATCGCCGCCAACAAACAGGAACAGTTCGAAGCACTCTGCCGGATCGTCGGCCGCAGCGACCTTGCCCAGGACAGGCGCTTTGCGGCGCGACAGGACCGCCTGGCCCGGCGCGAAGAACTGAATGCCATCCTTGAAGAAGCCTTGTCCGGCAGGACGGCGGCAGAGTGGCAAACCGACCTGAACGCCGCCGGCGTGCCGGCCGGACGGGTGCTGAGCGTGCCCGAAGCCCTGGAGGAACCGCAGGTCCAGGACCGCGGCATGATCGCCACCTTCGCGCAGGCACCGGGGGTTGGACGGGACATTCGCCTGCTGCGCACCGGCATCAAGGTCGACGGCCAAGCACCGGCGGTCGCCGCCCCGCCGCCGCAGTTGGGCGAGCACACGAAGGAAATCCTCTCGGAGCTTGGCCTGAGCGAGACCGAGATCCATCAACTCGCCGAAGAGAAGGTCCTTTGACACAAGACTCTGACGAACAGGCCGAGTCCGCCTGGTGGTCGACCGCCATCATCGAGATGGAACCCGGCATCATCCGCTATCGCGGCTATCCGATTGAGGAGTTGATCGGCAAGGCTTCCTTCGCCCAGACGATCTGGCTGTTGCTGCGTGGCGAGCTGCCCAGCGACGATCAGGCCGCGCTGCTGGATATCGCCCTGATGTCCGCCGTCGACCACGGGCCCCAGGCGCCCTCCATCGCCATTGCCCGCATGGCGGCGAGCTGCGGTGTCGGCCTCAACAACGCCATGGCATCGGGCGTCAACGCGCTGGGCGACGTGCACGGCGGCGCCGGCGAACAGGCTTTGGCTTTCTATCAGCAGATTGCGGCGCGCATCGACGAGGGCGCGCCCTTGGAAGGCGCCACCGCCACGGTACTCGACAGCTTTATGGCATCCGGCACCACCTACCTGCCGGGCTTCGGGCATCGCTTTCACCCCGTCGACCCCCGGGCGCCACGCCTGCTGGAAATGGTCGACCACTATGCGGAAAAGGGCGCGGTGACCGGGCGTTTCGCCGCCATCGCCCGCTGCCTGGAAGCGGTGCTGGCCCGGCGCAAAGGCAAGGCCATACCGATGAACATCGACGGTGCGACGGCGGTAATCTACGGCGAACTCGGCTTTCCGGCGCCCCTCGCCCGCGGCCTCTTCTGCCTGTCCCGCTCGGTCGGCATCCTGGCCCACGCCTGGGAAGAGACGCAGTCCGGCCGGCGCAACAAGGGGCCCCTGCCCCGCGAACGCCTCTGGCGCTACGACGGGCCAGCCAAAAGACCGCTGCCTTAGAGCAAATCCCGGTCGGATGGAATCGCCGGAGGCGATCCATCGACCGGGTGAATCTGCTCTAACTGTTTGATGGCGATCGGATTCACATGTTTTGGCGCAACCACGAAGTGGTTCCGTCAAAATATGGTCCGATCTAGTCGATCAGATAGTGGTCGAAGAACGCCGGCACACGGCGAAGCGCGTCCTCGCGCGCCGCCGGGTCGGTGCCCACCAGGGGGACGACGCCACCCGGCTTGCGGTTTCGGGGTCTCTCCCGCCGGGCCAGGTTGGGGGCGTCGAAGGAATGCAGGGCGCCGGGATAGAGCCTGATCTCCACCGGCTGTCCACGCTGCCTCAGGCCGTCAATGAAGGCCGCGCAGGGAGCGGCAGGGGTCCAGTTGTCGGCCGTGCCTTGCAACACAAGCAGGGGGATTTCGGTCTTCCAGCTGCCGGTTGTTACCTTGGTGTAAGGTTCCGACTGGCGCTCCGCGCTGCAAGCGCTGGGGTAAAAGGCGGCCGCGGCCTTGAAGTCGTACAGCGGCGGCGGCCGGGGCCTGCCGATGCTCTCGGTCACCACCGACAACAATACGATCCCACCACCCTGGGACCAGCCCAGCAGACCGATACGATCCGACTGCACAAAGGACTGCACCTGAAGAAAGGTGAGCGCGCCATAGGCATCCTTGGGCCGGTCACGGTACATCACTGTCCGGCTGGAACTTCTGCCGCAGGTCTCACCGAAACCGCGCGATCCCGCCGAGTCGACCAGCAGCACGACATAACCGCGCGCGGTCAGAACCCGGGTCCAAGCCGAATAGGTAGCGGCAATTCCACCGCCCGGCCCCAGACCGCTGCAACCGTGCAGCAAAACGATCGCCGGGAAGGGCGGTTGGCCGCTGGGTTTGAAAAGGAAAGCGGTCAGTGCCGTCTCTGCGTCAAGCGAAGGGAACCTGACCCGCTCTTCGGCCGAAACGATGCCTTGGCCGGCACAACCGAAGGCCAAGGCGGCAACAAAAGCAGCCGCCGATATCTGGCTTGACGCCCATTCCGGTCTGGCAGTCATTGTCCTTATGACTGTACCTGTGCAGTTCGAAGCTCCGAGAAGCGACTATAGCATCGTCTTCGGCGGATTAGAGACTGTGTCGCAGTGGCTCAGAAAACCGCCACGACGACCATCAGGACAGCCCAGAAGGCCAGGCCAGCCAGGAAATGATCCACCGTTACCCGCGTCGCCGTCTCGTTCATCTGTTCCGACATGGTGCTCATCCGCCATCGTCCGTGATCTGTTGATAGATATATAGGGAGCCCGCGGCGGGAAGGTTGTGCTGTTTGTCACACAATTCGCTTAATAGTGCCCGAATTCTGACTTTTTCTCGGCCAATCGGCAGCCAAAAACCCTACAAATCTTCGATTTATCAGCGCTCAAGAGACTGTGTTCAAGCGTGAGTCGATCCGCGCCGGCAAAGACCGCAAATGTCATGAGATGATTTTCTTATAGGGAAAAGCCTGTCATGCCGCTGCGCCGCCCTGCCCTCTGTGCCAACTTCCTTGTCTCCGCCGGCCTCGCCCTGGCAGCCGGCCTGCTGGCGGTGGAAGCCAGGGCCGAACCCGACGAGGAGATGCTGGGTCGCAGCCTGGCCCTTTTTGCCGCCCAGTCGGACGTTCGCCAGGGCGCGGTTGAGGAAATCCGCCAAAGCGGCCGCAAGGACGCGATCCCGGCCCTGATACAGGCCCGCCGCTTTCTGGGCGATATACCGGGAATCGAAGAGGCCCTGGCGGAGCTGACCGGGAACACGGAAAACGATTCCTGGTACGAATGGATGCTCTGGCAGCAGGCCCACCCTGAGATCGTTCCCTTCGAGGGCTTCGACACCTTCAAGGCCATCGTCTTTCAGCGCATCGATCTCAACTTCGGCCTTTTCCTGCAGCCCGGCGTCGATCACGAGATCCGCCTGGAGGAAATCGTCTGGGGCGGCGTCATCAAGGACGGCATCCCGGCCCTCACCAACCCTGCGCTGCTGGAAGCCGGCGCCGCCGACTACCTGACGGACGAGGAACTGGTCTTCGGCGTAAAAATCAACGGCGACGCCCGCGCCTACCCGCTGCGCATCCTGGATTGGCACGAAATGTTCAACGATGTCGTCGGCGGCGTGCCGGTCAGCCTGGCCTACTGCACGCTCTGCGGCTCCGGCATTTTGTTCGAGACCACGGTGGAGGGCCGTGACGCCCCCTTCGTCTTCGGATCTTCCGGCTTCCTCTACCGCTCCAACAAGCTGATGTACGATCAGGAAACCCACTCGCTGTGGAACCAGTTCACCGGCCGGCCGGTGGTGGGGCCGTTGACGGGATCGGGCATTGAGCTGAAAACCCGCCCAGTGGCGATCACCTCCTGGTCTGCCTGGCGCGATGCCAACCCGGACACCAAGGTGCTGTCGCTGGAAACAGGCCACCAGCGCGACTATCGCCCCGGCGCGCCCTACGGCACCTATTTCTCCAGCCCCAACCTGATGTTCCCGGCCCTGGTGGAAGAAGAAAAGCTGCAGGCCAAGGACTACGTCTTTGCCTTGCGCTCCAGCGGCACGGAAAAAGCCTGGCCCCTGACCCGCTTTACCGGCGGGCAGGTGATCAACGACGAAGCCGGCATCCTCGATCTCGTCCTGATCGGCGATGAGGCAACCCGCACCGTGCGCGCCTACCGCCGCGACGGGCAAACCTTCGAGCAGGGCGAGTCACCTGCCGAACTTCGGTCCGGGGAAACCGTCTGGAAGGTTACCGAAGAAGCGCTTGTCGGCCCTGACGGGGAACAACTGGCCCGCCTGCCCGGCCACATCGCCTACTGGTTCGCCTGGAGCGGCTACCTGGGCGACGAAGGCGAGGTGGCGGCGCGGTGACGCCGGGCGACACCGGGGCCGGTGGCGCCGCTATTGATCCTGGCCCTCATGCCCCCGGAAGGGCGCTGCGGCGGGCTGGCCCGCGAGCGTCCAAAGGCGGAGGGTCCGGTCAAAGCCGCCCGATACGATGCGATCACCGCCGGGGCTGAAGACGACGCTGTTGACCCCAAGCTCATGTCCCTGGAAGGGTGCGGCGGCAGGCTGGCCCGCGAGCGTCCAGAGGCGGACGGTATCGTCTCTGCCGCCTGAGACGATGCGATCGCCGCCGGGGCTGAAAGCAACGCAGTTGACCCCGCCCCTATGCCCCTGGAAGGGTGCGGCGGCAGGCTGGCCCGCGAGCGTCCAGAGGCGGATTGTCGCGTCACTGCCGGCGGAGACGATGCGATCACCGTCAGAGCTGAAAGCGAGACTGTTGACCCCGCCCGCATGCCCGCGGAAGGGTTCGGCGGCGGGCTGGCCCTCGAGAGTCCAGAGGCGCACGCTACCGTCACTGCCGCCCGAGGCGACACGGTCGCCATCGGGGCTGAAGGCGACGCTATAGACCCAGTCCTTATGCCCCCGGAAGGGCGCGGCGGCGGGCTCGCCCGCGAGCGTCCAGAGGCGGACGCTACCATCATCGCCGCCCGATGCGATGCGTTCACCGCCGGGGCTGAAGGCGACGCCAAAGACCCTGCCCTCGTGCCCCGGGAACGGTGCGGCGGCCGGCTCGCCCGCGAACGTCCAGAGGCGAAGGCGACCGTCTTTGCCGCCCGAAACGATATAGTCGCCGCCCGGGCTGAAGGCGGCGTCATTCGCATTGGCTTGAAGCTCACGCAGCTTCATGGGGCGGTCAGGGTTTGAGACGTCCAGGAGATCGATGCGGCCGCTTCGATTGACGACCATGAGCGTTTCAGAATCTCCCGGCCGGAATGCAACCTTGACCGGATTGAGCCCCGTCAGACCAGATTGCGGGACAGGACGGCTTTCCTCGGCAAGAACGGAACCCGCAACCGCGATGAGCAGTGCGGCGCAGGCGAGTCCGGTCAGTACGGCCCACCCCTGCACCGCCTGCCCCTGCGCGCACCACCGAACGAAAAACCCACGAACCATGCCATATCCCTTCGCCCAGAGCAGATCCGGATTGTGCCCCAAGTCTCAAACATGCGCAAAGCAGCCTTCCTTAGCGCAACGCTTCGATCTGAACCTTCCCATCGTTCAGAAAACAGGTTTTGTTGAAGAGCGTGAGATCCAGGGGATTCGGCAGGCGGACATCTTTAAGGTCGGGGCAGGGCCTTGCCGAAGCATCGTAGGACCGGTCAATCTGGGAGATGAATACGATGATCAGTCCCCTGGCGCTTGCGAATGCCTTCAGGGCGCGCACCTGGACCATGAGTTCCGGATTTTCCCGTTTCTGATCCAGAAGCTGCAGGTAGTCTACGACCGCCACGCTGCCTTGTGGCGCGGATGCCAGCCGGTCGATGATGTAGCCGGCGCTGATGGCGTCGGAGGTATCGAACGCGAAGCGGTCGCCGAAGACCGCAGGGTCCCCGCCGATGCTTCGGAGTCGATCCAGGACATCGTTCTCGCTGTACTCGAGGGTAAAGAATACGCCCCGGCGGCCCAGCTTTAGCGCTTCCATGATGAGTTCCAGACCCATCAGCGTCTTGCCATGACCGGGGCGCGCGCCCAACAGCACGAGGTCTCCCGGATTCAACCGGGCCAGCAGCGCACGCGAGGGGGCGGTGGCGGATGCGCGGGCGGCAAGCAGGCTCCAGCTGGTGAAACCCTCCGCCACGGCGACACGGTCCAGCGCCTCGTTCAGCGGTATGCGTTCCGCGCGGGACAGAACCTTGGCGCGACGCTTCAGGCGATAGATGGGTGCAGACAGTCTCATGGAAAAACCTCCCATTGCGGGCGGTCGTTACAATCCCTCCTTATGCGCGGTGCCCGAACAGTCGGTTCGATGAGAATACAGCCCCGTATGTCGGATACTTTCCCAAATGAAGGGGGGAGGCCCGGGCCGTGGCCTGCGGGAACAGTATGGACCAGCGGCGGACGATAGAGAATACCCGGATTGGTTTCTGTTCGAAGACTGTCCGGGATACCCGCCGAAGCCCTAACGCCCGGCGCAGGCGGCGCAGCGGCCGTGGAGTTCCACGGTCATGTGGCGGGTTTCGAAACCGGCCTTGCCGACCTCGGACCTCAGGCCTTCCTCGCTGGCGGGAAAGGCGAACTCGGCAACCTCGCCGCAGTCGTCGCAGATGGCAAAGCCGGCCGCCGCCTGATGGTCGTGGGCGCAGCAAGCGATGAAGGCATTCATGCTTTCGATGCGGTGGATCAGGCCGCGCTGACCCAGGGTTTCCAACGCGCGGTAGACCTGTACCGGTGCCCTTAGGCCCTCCCCGCGCAGTTGATCCAGCAGGTCATAGGCCGTCAGCGCGGAACCGCTGGCGGCCAGGCGGTCCAGCACCAGTTGCTGATTGCGGGTCAGTTTGCGCTCGCTCATCGGCTTTTCTCCGGTGCCTGCCCGGTGCCAGGCGTGAAAACATGCGACAGCAAAGACACCACAAACAGCAGCAAAGCGGCAACCACCACCGAGGGGCCGGAGGGGGTGTCGAACTCCAGTGAACCGAACAGCCCGAGAATCACGGCAAGCGCCCCGAGACCGGCGGCCATCAGCGCCATGGTTTCCGGCCCCCGCGCGAAACGCCGTGCGGTGGCGGCGGGGATGATCAACAGCGAGGTGATCAGCAGGATGCCGACGATCTTCATGGCGATGGCGATCACCGCGGCCATCAGGATCATGAAAACGAGCCTCGCCCGCTCCGGGTTCAGGGCCTCGGCCGCAGCCAGTTCCTCGCTGACGGTGCCGGCCAGCAGTGGCCGCCAGATCAACGCCAGAAGGCCCAGCACGGCAAGGCCGCCGCCGTAGATCAGCACGATATCGAAGAGCGAAACCGCCAGCAGATCGCCGAAGAGATAGCTGAGCAGATCAATTCTGAGCCAGGCCATGAAGGAAACCAGCACCAAGCCCAACGCCAGAGTGGAGTGGGAGAGAATCCCGAGCAGGGCGTCGGTCGGCAGGATGGACTGGCGCTGCAGCATGACCAGCGCCAGAGCGCCCCCGGTTGCGATGGTAAAAACGCCGAAGATGACGTTCACCTCCAGCAGCAGGGCCAGGGCAACGCCCAGCAGGGCGGAATGGGCCATGGTGTCACCGAAATAGGCCATGCGCCGCCAGACGATGAAACAGCCCAGCGGCCCCGCCACCAGGGCAACGCCGATGCCACCGATCAGCGCCCGCCAGAAGAAATCATCCAGCATCGTGATCCTCGCCATGCTTGTGCCCCCGGGAATGATCGTGTTCGTGATCATGAGCAACGACGCGGCCATCGGCGAGATGAACGTGATCATGGTCGTGGCGATAGATCGCCAGGGCCGAAGCCGCCCTGCTGCCGAAGAGCGCCCGGTATTCGGGGCTGGCGGTCACCACCTGCGGCGTGCCCGAACAGCAGACATGGCCGTTCAGGCAGACTACCGTGTCGGTCTGGCCCATGACGATGTGCAGGTCGTGGGAAATCATCAGGATGCCGCAGCCCAGGCGCTCACGGATATCGTGGATCAACTCGTAGAGGGCGATCTCGCCGGCGAAGTCGACGCCCTGCACCGGTTCATCCAGCACCAGAAGCTGGGGCCGGCGGATCAAGGCCCGGGCCAAAAGAGCGCGCTGGAATTCGCCGCCCGAAAGCTGCTGGACCGGCCGCTCCGCCAGATGCGCGATCGCCACCTCATTGAGGGCCGCTTCGATCTCCGCCCGGTCGTGCCGCCCGGTCAGGGTCATCAGGCGGCGCACCGTCAGCGGCATGGTCTGGTCGACCGAGAGCTTCTGCGGCACATAGCCGATGCGCAGGCCCGGCTGCCGCGACAGGCAGCCCTCCGAAGTCTCGAGGATGCCCAGCAGCGCCTTTACCGTCGTGCTCTTGCCGCTGCCGTTGGGCCCGATCAGGGTCACGATTTCGCCCGGCCGGATGGTCAGATCGACCCCGCGTACCAGCCAATGGGTCCCACGGCGCACACCCAGGCCGCTCGCTTCGATCAGGGGCGCTTCGATCTGGGGGGCTTCCGCCGCCGGGCGCTTCACCTCTTCAACAGCCTGTATCACGGATGCCATGGACCTTTCCTGAGACTCCTCTTGCGAGGCGAAAAAACATACGTTATATCATTACACTTCTTTGCTCAAGCCGGCATTCGCCGGGCACTCAGGACCTTTGGAAAACATGCAAAAAACCGCCCTTTCCCTGCTTTTCGCCGCTGCCGCGCTGGTATTCAGCCTACCGGCCATCGCCGCGGAGGCACCGACCGTCGTCACTTCGATCAAACCGGTTCATTCCCTGGTCGCCTCTGTGATGAAGGGCGCGGGCGAACCCCATCTGATCGTCAAGGCCGGCGGATCGCCGCACAGCTACAGCATGAAACCCTCCGACGCGGCGGCGCTGGAGAAGGCGAAGCTGGTGTTTTGGATCGGCGATGAGCTGGAGCTCTTCCTCGAAGATTCAATCGAACAACTGGCGCGCAATGCCGAAGTCGTCGGCCTCAGCGAGGCCCCCGGCGTGGCATTGCTGCCGTTCCGCGAAGGCGGACCCTGGGCGGAGCACGACGACGAGCATTCGGAGCAAGGGCACGAGAGGCACGAGCACGAAGAACACGGCCACGCCGAGCACGCCGACCATGGTCATGAGGCCGAGCATGATCACGCGCACGGCGAGCGGGACATGCATATCTGGCTGGACCCGGAAAATGCCAAAGCCATGGTCGCGGCGGTGGCCGAAGCGCTGATCCGCAGCGATCCCGACAACAGCGGCATCTATCACGCCAACCGCATGATCATGGAGCGCCGGCTCGACCAGTTGAGCGCGGAAATCGCCGCCGAACTGGCGCCGGTGAAAGACCGGCCCTTTGTCGTATTCCACGATGCCTTTCAGTACCTGGAACGGCGCTTCGGCCTGAACACCGTCGGCTCCATCACCGTCAGTCCGGACCGCCAGCCCGGCGCCGCACGGCTGAGCGAGATGCGCGGCAAGATCGCCGAATTGCAGGCCCGCTGCGTCTTTGCCGAACCCCAGTTCGAACCCAGGCTGGTCGGCGTGGTGGTCGAGGGCACCCAGGCCCGGACCGGCATCCTGGACCCGCTGGGTGCTGAGCTGGAGGACGGGCCAGATCTCTACTTCGAGCTGATGCGCCGCAACGCGGCGGCCTTGCGGAACTGCCTGAGCGAGAACAGCTAGGCTTTTGCGGCAGAGGCGGCCGCGACGGCGGCGGTCAGCTCGCGCTTCAGCAGGTCGATTTCCTCGACCCCGACGGAAACGCGGATAAAGCCCTCGCTGATGCCCAGGGCGGCGCGTTCTTCGGCGGAAAGCGCCCGATGGGAAGAGCTGGCCGGATGGCTGATGGTGGTGCCCACATCCCCCAGCGTCGGGGCGAAGGCGATGTTGCCCGCTGCCCGCACGAAAGCGTTCACCCCGGCGCGGTCGGCATCCAGCTCGAAACTGACCATGTGGCTGTAGTTGCCCTGCAGCAGGTCGCGCGCCAGGGCGCGGTCCGGATGATCGTCCTCGCCGGGATAGAGAACACGCAGCACACCGGGTAGCCCGCGCAGATGATCGGCCAGGGCCTTGGCGTTTTCCTGGGCCCGCTGGAAGCGCAGATCAAAGGTATTGAGGCCACGCTCGGCCAACCAGCAATCGAAGGGGCTGGCGTTCAGCCCCCAGGTGGTGACAGCGTCGTAGAGCGCCGTGTTCCGCGCTTCATCCTTGGCGGCCACATATCCCAGGGTGACGTCGCTATGCCCGGCCAGCAGCTTGGTGACGGAATGCACGACGACATCGGCGCCGAGATCGAAGGGCCGGAACGACCGGGGCGTGGTGAAGGTGTTGTCGACCACGAAGATCAGACCGCGTTGCCTGGCAAGCTTGGCCAGGCCTTTGATATCGGCCAGCCGCAGAGTCGGATTGGCGACAACCTCCACCAGCAACAGCTTGGTTTCCGGGCGCAGCGCCGCTTCGACCGCTGAAACATCGGCGGCATCGACAAGGCTGGCATCGAAGCCCAGACGCGGCAGGTCCTTGGTCAACAGCCTGAGACAGCGCCCGTAGAGCTGGTTTCCGGCGACGATGTGGTCGCCCTTGTCGAGCAGCGCCAGGAAAACCGCAGAAAGCGCGGCCATGCCGGAGGCGGTAATGATGCCGCCCTCGACCCCCTCCATCCAGGAGATCTTGTCGGCCAGAAGACTGGCGTTGGGGTGACCTTCGCGGGCATAGCTGTAGCCGCTGGCCCGCCCTTCATAGACATCGTCCAGGGCATCCGCATCCTCGGCACAGTAGACGACCGAGGGAAACAGCGGGGTGACCAGGGGCGTGGTTTTGGAGGCAGGCGGCGCCGAACGGCGCACGACGGAACGATCCTCAGGCTTCATGGGCGGGGTCTCTCTGGGGGGTCACAGTCACGATTTGATTGCATCCACTAGGCCTTAGGGTCCTGGCCGGGTCAAGACCCGCACCGCATCACGTTTTGAATAGTGGCCGAGATATGGAATAACGGGACGGTCAACAGAAACCAAAAAACGAGGGAGCAGAGGACGGCGATGCACTTCATGGCGGTGAACGGCCTCACCCTGCATGTCAGCGACAGTGGTATGACGGAAAGACCGGCGCTGGTGTTCTCCAATTCCCTGGGGACGGATTTCCGCATCTGGGATCAGGTCGTGGCGCGGCTGGGCGAGCGCTTCCGCATCCTGCGCTACGACAAGCGCGGGCACGGCCTTTCCGATATCGGGGTCTCGCCCTACGCCATGACGGACCATGTCGAAGACCTGGCGGCGCTCATGGACAGCCTGTCCATCGACAAGGCTGTCATCTGCGGGCTCTCGGTCGGCGGCCTGATCGCCCAGGGTCTCTACGCCAGCCGGCCGGATCTGGTGCGCGGCCTCATCCTCTGCGACACCGCCCACAAGATCGGCAATGACGCGCTCTGGAACAGCCGCATCGCCACGGTCGAGACGGAGGGGATCGCCGCCATCGCCGAGGGCGTCATGGAGCGCTGGTTCACCAAAGCGCTGCGCGAGGGCGATCCGGTCGCCCTGGCCGGCTGGCGCAACATGCTGACCCGTACCCCGGCCGCCGGCTATGCCGGTACCTCTGCAGCCATCCGTGACACGGACTTTACCGATCAGACCCCGGCAATCGCCGTACCGACCCTCTGCATGGTGGGCGAAGAAGACGGCGCGACCCCGCCGGCGCTGATGCAGGAGCTGACGGCCCTGATCCCCGGCGCCCGCTGCGAGGTGATTGCAGGCGCCGGTCACCTGCCCTGTATCGAACAGCCGCAGGTCGTCGCCGAGCTGATCCTCACTTTCACCCGGGAGGCCGGCCTTGTCTGAAGACAAACGCCTGACAACCGGGCGCGCAACCCGTGCCCAGGTACTGGGAGAGGCCCACGTGGCCCGCGCCGAGGCCAACACGACCGAGATCGACGCCGCCTTTCAGGATTTCATCACCGCCGGGGCCTGGGGCAGCGTCTGGTCGCGCCCCGGCCTCAGCCAGCGCGACCGCAGCCTGATCACCATCGCGCTGCTCGCCGCCCTCGGCCACGACGAGGAGGTTGCCATGCATGTCCGGGCGAGCGCCAACACCGGCGCCTCTGCCGAGGAAATCACCGAAGCCCTGTTGCATGTCGCCGTCTACGCCGGGGTACCGGCCGCCAACCGGGCCTTCAAGATCGCCAAGAAGACCCTCGGCCAAATGGCAAAGGAGTCCGGCGCATGAGTTTCCGGCCCAGGGACTGGTCCAGTCATCCGCTGTTGATCGACGCCGGCTACAAGTCAACGGGCCTGCGCGGCGCGACCAAGCCCCTGGTGCCGCTGCCGCAGGGCCTTTCGGAATTGACCGGCCCCGTCTACGGCGCCGAGGCCGTCGGCCCTGACGACGCCGACCTGACGCGCAACGGCCGCCGGGACGGCGACCCCCAGGGCGGACCATTGGGCGAGCGTATCATCGTGACCGGCCGCGTGCTGGACGAAGATGAAAAGCCGCAGCCCGGCATGCTGGTGGAGATATGGCAGGCCAATGCCGCCGGGCGCTACATCCACAAGGTGGACCAGCACGACGCGCCTGTTGATCCGAACTTCTTCGGTGGCGGGCGCTGCGTCACCGACGCCGAAGGCCGCTACCGCTTCATCTCCATCAAGCCCGGCGCCTATCCCTGGGGCAATCACGACAATGCCTGGCGGCCGGCACACATTCACCTTTCCGTCTTCGGCCCCTCGATCGCTACCCGGCTGGTCACCCAGATGTACTTTCCCGGCGATCCCCTGTTGCCGCTGGACCCGATCTTTCAGTCGACCCCGGCAGAGGCACAGGACCGGCTGGTTGCCGTCTTCGATATCGATGCCACGGAGGCCGGCTTCGCGCTCGGCTACCGCTTCGACATCGTGCTGCGCGGGCGCCTGGAAACGCCCTGGGAGGCAACGCCATGAGCAAGGGCCAGACGCCGTCGCAGACCGTCGGCCCCTTCTTCGCCTACGGCCTGACACCGGAACAGTACGGCTATGCCTTTCGCAGCCTGGCGGGCGCGGACCTGCGCGACCCGGCCACGGCGGGCCGGGAGATCGTCATCAAGGGCCAGGTGTTCGACGGCGCCGGCGCGGTGGTGACCGATGCCATGATCGAGATCTGGCAGGCCGATCCGCAGGGGCGATACCTTCAGCCGGGGGCCCAGGGTAACCGCGGCTTTACCGGGTTCGGGCGCTGCGGCACCGGTTACGATGATGAAAACGGCTTCCGCTTCACGACTTACAAGCCCGGCACCGTCGATGAGCGACAGGCACCGCACGTCACTGCCATCGTTTTCATGCGCGGCCTGCTGAGCCATCTCTACACCCGGATCTACTTTGCCGACGAAGCAGAAGCCAACGGGCGCGATCCGATCCTGGCTTCGGTCGAGCCCGCGCGCCGCGCCACCCTGATCGCAGAGCCCGAAGAACCCGGCACCTACCGCTTCGACATTCACATGCAAGGGGAGCGGGAAACCGTGTTCTTCGATGTCTGACACCCGAGAGCCCGGAACCGGGCCCTGCATCATCACCGTCGCCATCACCGGATCGGTGCCGCGCAAGGAAGACAATCCGGCGGTGCCGATCACCGTGGCCGAGCAGATCGAGTCGACCCAGGAGGCCTTTGAGGCCGGCGCCACCATCGTCCACGTGCATGTGCGCGACGAACAACAGCGCGCTTCCTCCGACCCCGAGAAGTTCGCTGCTTTCCAGGAAGGCGTGCACAGGCACTGCCCGGGCATGATCGTGCAATTCTCCACCGGCGGGCGCGGGCGCGCGGCGGATCAGCGCGGCGCGATGCTGCACCACTGTCCGGACATGGCCTCACTCGCCACCGGCTCGGTGAACTTCCCCAACATGATCTATGAGAATCCGCCCGAGCTCATCGACACCCTGGCAAGCGATATGCTGCGCTACGGCATCAAGCCGGAGGTCGAGATCTTCGATCTGGCGATGCTCTATGCCGCCGCCGACATGGCGACAAGCGGGCAGCTGAAAACACCGCTTCATGTGCAGTTCGTGTTCGGCCTGAAGAACGCCCTGCCGCCGCGGCGCGCGATATTGGAATTCGAGGTCGCGCAACTGAAGGCCCTGTTGCCGGACGCAACCTGGACCGCCGCCGGCATCGGCCGCAGCCAGCTGGACCTGAACCTCTGGGCGCTGGAGATGGGCGGGCACTGCCGCACCGGATTGGAGGACAACATCCGTTTCGACAAGGCGCGCCTCGCCGCGAGCAATGCCGAGCTGGTGGCGCGGGTGGCCGCGCTCTGCGGCTACTACGGCCGCCACCCCGCCAGCGTGGCCGAAGCGCGGGAGATCCTGAAACTCCCGGCGGCGGCTTGATCCAAGATGAGTGCCCTTCCCTTCGACAGTGTTCTCTATGGCGCCCTGCTGTCCGACGCCGAGAGCATCGCCTTGTTGGACGATACCGCGCAGCTGCGCGCGATGCTGGATTTCGAAGCCGCTTTGGCGGAGGCGGGGGGAGACTGCGCCGCCATTCCCGAAAGCGCCGCACTGCGCATCGCGGAAGTGGCCAGAACCTTCGACCCGGACCCTGCAGAACTGACCGAAGCCACCGCACGCGACGGCATTCCGATACCGGCCCTGGTCGCGGCGCTGCGCGAAGCCGTCGGCGGCGAGGCGGCCAGCTTCGTACACTGGGGCGCCACCAGCCAGGACGTCATGGATACGGCCCTGTTGTTACGCCTGTGCAAGATCCTGGACATCTTCGATAAGCGCCTCGTCGCGGTCTGCGGAAAACTCGCCACAACGGCGGCTGCCGAAGGCGACACGGTCATGGTGGCACGGACCCGCGGCCAGCAGGCGACGCCGACCACCTTCGGCCTCAAGGTCGCCGGCTGGCTTGCGCCGCTCCAACGCCACCGTGAAAGGCTGGACGAATTGCGGCCAAGGCTGGAGGTACTTTCCTTCGGCGGCGCCTCCGGCACCCTGTCGGCGCTCGGCGAGCGGGCCGCCGCCAAGGTCGAAACTGCCCTGGCCGCGCGGCTCGATCTCGCGGTTCCCGCCCTGCCCTGGCACAATCAGCGCGACGGCCTGATCGAGCTGTCATCCTGGCTCGCCCTGGTGACCGGCAGCCTCGGCAAGATCGCCGGGGACGTCCTGCTGCTCAGCCAGAGCGAGGTCGGCGAAGTCCGCGAAGGCGCCGGCGGCGGCTCCTCCACCATGCCGCAGAAAGCCAATCCGGTCCGCTCCGAGGCGATCCTGGCGCTGGCCCGACTGAACGCCGGCCTGGCCGGGCAGATGCAGGCAACCGCCCTGCACAATCAGGAGCGCGACGGCGCCGCCTGGCAGCAGGAGTGGCTGGTCCTGCCACAGATGCTGCTCGCCTGCGGCAGTGCCCTGAACCACATTAATGGCCTGCTGGAGGCTCTGCAGGTCAACGCCGAACGCATGCGCGCCAATCTGGAAGCCGCCAACGGCCTGGTGCTGGCCGAAGCCGCAAGCTTCGCGCTTTCCCGCCACCTGCCGCGCGAGGATGCCCAGGCCCTGGTGAAACAGGCCTGCAAGGAAGTCTCGGCGAGCGGGCGGCATCTCTTCGACATCCTGGCCGCGGCCAGCGACGCCCCCGTCGATTGGCAGGCCCTGCGCGACCCGGCGCAGCACGCGGGGATGAGCCGTCAATTCATTGAGCGGGTTTTGCGCCGCGGCAAGTGAGACGACCGACCCGTTTCCACGATGTGGAAAAGTTTTTCAGATGCCTTTACGGTGGCGGCGAAGCTGCCCCATAGTGTCGATCAACAAGCGATCTGCTGGCGACTCAGCCAAGCGGGCGAGCCGTCAAGGGAGCAAAGTCCATGCATTGGGTTCGATTCCGGCACAACGGAACCGTGACAGTCGGTCGACTGGAAAACGGGACCATTCAGGTCTGCGACGGCGGCCTTTTCGACGATCCGCAGCCCAGTGGCGAGACGCTGGCGCTGGACGGCGCCGAGCTGCTGACGCCCTGCGACCCCGGCAAGATGATCTGCCTGTGGAACAACTTCCATGCCCTGGCCGCCAAGCTGGAGGTCGCCGAGCCGGAGGAACCGCTGTTCCTGCTGAAGGCGCCCAACGCTTTCCTGGCGACGGGGCAGACCATCCGCCGGCCAAAGAGCTACGACGGCCCGGTGGTCTACGAAGGCGAACTGGGCATCGTCATCGGCAAGACCTGCAGCGAAGTGAGCGAAGAGGACGCCCCCGGCCACATCTTCGGCTACACCTGCATCAACGATGTGACGGCGGCCAAGATCATTTCCAAGGACCCGACCTTTCCCCAGTGGGCGCGGGCCAAGAGCTACGACACCTTCGGCGTCTTCGGCCCGGCCATCGCGACGGATATCGACCCTCTGACCTGTTCGGTGAAAACCGTTTTGAACGGCCAGGAACGGCAGAACTACCCGCTGTCCGACATGATCTTTCCGCCGCATCGGCTGGTCAGCCTGCTGTCCCATGACATGACCCTGCTGCCCGGCGATGTCATCGCCTGCGGCACCTCCATCGGGGTCGGCTCGATGAAGGAGCCGAGCAACAGCATTGAAATCAGCATCGAAGGTATTGGCAGTCTGTCCAATACCTTCGTTCAGTAAGCGCACGCAACAAGCGCACGAGGAAAAAGCTTTAGCAGGAGAGGAAGTCACTATGCGGATCTGTGTGGTCGGTGCCGGCGCCATCGGCGGTCTGATGGCGGTAAAACTCGCCCTGGCGGGCAATGACGTCACCGTGGTCGATCAGGGCGCCCATCTTGCCGCGATCCAGAAAGACGGCCTGAAACTGATCTGGGAGGACGGCCAGGAGTTCGTCGCCCCGATGAAGGCCGTCGGCAGCGCCGCCGAGGCCGGCAAGCAGGATCTGATCATTCTGGCGGTGAAGGCCCATTTCCTGGACCAGATTGCGCGGGATATCGAGACCCTGCTGGACGACACCACCATGATCATGACCGTGCAGAACGGCATGCCCTGGTGGTACTTCCACAGCTTCGGCGGGGAACTGGACGGGCGCAGGCTGGACAGCCTCGATCCCTCGGGTCTGCTTGGCCGCCATATCCCGGCAGAGCGCATCGTCGGCTGCGTCGTCTATCCGGCGGCGGCGGTCACCGAAGCCGGCGTCATCAAGCACGTCGAGGGCGACCGCTTCCCGATCGGCGAGTTGGACGGTTCTACCAGCGAAAGGGGCCAGCAGCTTCACGACCTGCTGGTCGAAGCCGGATTCCGGTCCCGTATTCTCGACGACATCCGCTCCGAAATCTGGCTGAAGGCCTGGGGCAATCTCTCCTTCAATCCGATCTCGGCCCTGACCCATGCCACGCTGGAAGACATTTGCCGCTTTCCGCAGACCCGCGATCTCGCCGCCACCATGATGGCCGAAGCCCAGGCCATCGGCGAGAAGCTGGGCGTCACCTTCCGCCACACCATCGAAAAGCGCATCGCCGGGGCCGAGTCCGTCGGCCGGCACAAGACCTCGATGCTGCAGGATGTCGAGGCAGGGCGCTCTCTGGAGACCGAAGCCCTGATCGGCTCGATCCTGGAAATGGGCCGCCTGACCGATACACCGGCCCCCGCCATCGAAGCGGTCTATGCCTGCGTGATGCTGCTCAACAGGACCATGACGCTTGAGGGATCGGGCGTGAAGATGGTCTCTGCCGCGTGAGATAAGGCGTCAGGGTCTCAGGATGACTTTTGCGGCAGAGCTGCGCCCGGCATCCAGATCCTCGAAAGCCCGGCCCCCCTCGGCGAGGGGTCGCTGGTCGATCCAGTTCAAGGACCCGAGCCGGCCGTCCTGAAGGGCGGCGAGCGAGGCCCGCAGATCGGTTTCGGTATAGGTATAGACGCCGACAAAGGTGATCTCGGAAAGGGTGACGCTGCGGGCATCGAAGTCGCCCGCCGGCTCCTGAAGGCCGACGTGGGCAACAACCCCGCCGGGCGCAACGGTCTGCGTCGCCGCCCGGCGTGTGGCCACCATGCCGACCGCATCGAGCACCAGATCGAAACCCGCAGGCACCGCGGGCTCTGCGATGGGATCGAAGGCATCCAGGCCTGCAGCCGTCGCGGTCTCGCGCCGCAGCGCATTGGTCTCGGCGAGGCGGACCTCTGCCGCCCCCCAGGTCTTTAGAATCAGAGCGCCCAGAAGACCGACCGAGCCGCCGCCGATCACCAGCGCCCGGCTCTCGGCCAGCGGTCGCCAGGCAGCGCGCGCCGCCAGGGCCAACGCGTGCCAGGCCGTCGCACAAGGCTCCGTCAAGGCCGCATGGGCCGGGTCCATGCCGTCGGGGACCGCGATCAGGTTGTTTTCGGGAATCGCAATCCGCTCTCCAAAGGCGCCCGGCCGGCGCATCCCGATCAGGTCCCGCGACGGACAGAGATTGGACCGGCCCTCAACGCAGTAACGGCAGAGCCCGCAGGTGATCAAAGGATTGAGCACGACCCGCGTTCCCGGATTGCTGCCCTCCAGCACCGTGCCGCAGGCCTCGTGACCCAGAATCAGCGGCGGCACGCGGCGCGGATCGTGACCGTGCCAGGCATGCATGTCGGACCCGCAGATGCCCACCGCCTCGATGCGCACCAGGGCCTCGCCGTTCTCGGGTTGCGGCTCCGGTTCGTCGCGGTATTCGGTTTGCTTGGTCGCCGTATATACAAGCGCTTTCATGAGATCCTCACTTGGCCTGATGCTATTTGGCGGTAAAGCCGCCGTCGACGAAAAGCGTCTGCCCCGTCACATAGTCCGAAGCGGGCGAAGCCAGAAACACCGCCGGGCCCACCAGATCGTCCAGCTTGCCGTTGCGGCCGATACAGGTCTGGGCCGCGTTACGCTCGGCCCGGGCCGCATCGTCAAAGACGGCGGCGGTCAGCTCGGTCGGAAAGAACCCGGGCGCCAGCGCGTTGCAGGTGATGCCGTCGCGCGACCAGGCCTCTGCCATGGCGCGGGTCATCTGCACGACGCCGCCCTTGGAGGTGCCATAGGCGATCCCCCCTGCAAAAGCCCGCTCCGACTGCAGCGAGGCCAGATTGATAATGCGCCCCCAGCCCCTGGCCCGCATGGCCGGAACCAGCGCCTGTGCCAGAAAGAACGGGGCGGAGAGATTCAGGTCGAGCGTCCGCTGCCAGCCCTCCGCCGTGACCGCATCGGCAGCCTGACGCGTGTTGAGACCGGCCGCGTTCACCAGAATATCCGGCGCACCGCCAGCCTCCGCAATCCGCGCTGCAATATCCTCAAGCGCCGCGAGATCGGCCAGATCGGCGACACAGGCAAGGCCGCGGCCACCGGCCGCCTCGGCTTCAGTCAACCAGGCATCAAGCTGATCCTGCCGGCGCGCCACGCCAACCACCGTCGCACCGGCCTCGGCCAGGGCGGTGGCCAGCCTTCGCCCGATGCCCGAACTGGCCCCGGTTACGCAGGCAACGCGCCCTGACAGATCGAACAGCCCGGCGATCACTCAACCGCCGCCAGATCGAAGTTTTCGTCGGGGAACCACTTTTCAAGCCGCACGTCGGCGGTCCGGGCATGGGCCTCCATGCCTTCGAGACGCGATATCCGCGCGGTGACCTGGGCGATATCCCTGGTCGATTCCCGGGTCATCCTTTGCCAGGTGACGGTCTTCATGAACTTGCCGACGGAAAGCCCCCCCGTATAGCGTGCCGCGCCTTTGGTCGGCAGGATGTGGTTGGGGCCCGAGGTCTTGTCACCGAAGGCAACCGTGGTCTCTTCGCCCAGGAAAAGGGAGCCATAGTTGCGCAGGCGCTTCAACCACCAATCCAGGTCGGCGCAGTGCACCTCCAGATGCTCCGACGCATAGTTATCGGACAGCGCGGCACCGGCCTCCGGCGAATCAACCAGGGCAATCTCGCCATAGTCCCGCCAGGCCGCCGCCGCGTTGGTCTGGTTCACTTCGGGAAGGCTGGCGATCAGTTCTGGCACCAGCACGGCGACCCGTTCGGCAAGCTTGCGGTCCAGGGCGATCAGCCAGGCCGGCGAGTTGTAGCCATGCTCGGCCTGGCCGACGAGATCCCAGGCGACGATCTCCGGGTCGGCCGTTGCATCGGCAATCACCATCACCTCGGACGGCCCGGCAAACATGTCGATGCCCACGCGGCCGTAGAGGATCCGCTTCGCCTCGGCGACAAACTGATTGCCCGGCCCGACCAGGATATCCGCCGGATGACCGGTGAAGAGGCCGAAGGCCATGGCCGCCACGCCCTGGACGCCGCCAAGCGCCAACACCGAGTCCGCACCACAGAGATCGAGGGTATAGAGGATCGCCGGATTGACGCCCTCCCCCGCCTTGGCTGGAGAACAGGCGACCACCTGATCGACGCCCGCCGTCTTCGCGGTGGTGACCGACATGATGGCGGAGGCGACATGGGCGTAACGCCCGCCGGGCACGTAGCAACCGGCGGCGGACATCGGGATGTTGCGGTGACCGGCGATCAGGCCGGGCCGCAACTCCACTTCCGTATCCTGCAGCGTCGCAAGCTGCGCTTCGGCAAACCGCCGCACATGGTCATGGGCAAAGCGGATGTCGTCTTTCAGCTTCTGTGACACCTTGGCCGAGGCTTCCGCAATGGCCTCCGGCGTCACCAGGATGTCGCCCTCCCACTTGTCGAACTTTGCCGCATAGTCGCGCGCCTTGGCCTCACCGCCCGCTTCGATGTCGTCCAATATCGCCTGCACCGTCTCGCGAACGTCCTGCTCTCCGGTGGCGGCGGTCATTTCGGCTTTTTTCAGGTACTCGATTGTCATGGGTCAGGGGCCTTTGGATGATCAATAGATATCAGGCAGGAACACGGTGGACAGCGAGGGTACGTAGGCAATGAGAAGCACCACAACCAGCATGCCGAAGACATAGGGCACGGCACGCCAGGCAATCTTCAGGACCGATTCGCCGGTGATACCGGCGATGACGAACAGATTGAGGCCGAGTGGCGGCGTGATAAAACCGACACCAAGCGCACTCACCATCATCACACAGAACTGGATGTCGTTCATGCCGATTTCCTGCGCCAAAGGCAGCAGGATCGGCGAGAGAATAACGATGTTCGGGGTCGTCTCCATGACACAGCCGGCCGCGATCAGTATACCGATCATCAACAGGACGATCATCACCGGATCATCAGTCAGCGCGGTCACGGCGAAGACAAACCCCTGAGGCACCTGCAGCGCCGCCAGAGTCTGCGCCAAGGGCAGGGAGAGGGCAATGATCGGCAGGATCACGCCGTTTACCTTGGCCGAGCTCACCAGCATTTTCGGGAAATCGGCCAAGGTCAGGGTGCCTTGCAGCATACCGATCAGGATGGTGGTGGTTACCGCGACGGCTGCGGCCTCGGTCGGCGTGAAAATGCCGGAGTAAATGCCGCCGAGAATGATGAAGGGCACCATCAGGGCATAGCGCCCCTCCCAGACCGCTTTACGCCAACGCTCAAAGTCAAAGCCCTGCGTCTCCCCCTCAAATCGGTAGATACGGTTGAGGACAGCGTTGGTCACCATGATCGATACCATGATCATGACGCCGGGAATGGCAGCGGCGAGAAACAGCGTCGAGGCGGAGATGCCAAGGATCAACCCAATGATGATGTAAGCAATCGACGGGGGAATAAGGATACCGGTACAGGCGCCGGCCGCGACCAAGGCACAGGCATAGGGGCGCGGGTAACCCTTTTCGACCAGCTTGCCGATGGTCATCCGGCCAACCGCCGCGGCACCGGCCGCATCGGAGCCGGAGATACAGGCAAAAAAGCCGCAGCCCAACACCGTCGCGGTGCCAAGGCCGGCGCGGAGTCCGCCTGTGGTGGCGTCGGCGACATCCAGCAGTCTGCCGGACAGGCCGGTGCGGACCAGCACATCCCCGGTGAGGATGAAAAGCGGCACGGCGATCAGCGCGAAGTGATCGATCCCGTCGAACAGCGATTCCCCGAGTAGGGAGATGGGGAGCGCATCGGTGATCAGAAGCATGGCGACCGCGCCGATGCCAAGCGCCGCCCAGACCGGCACCGCCAGCGCGATGAGCAGAACGATGAGCAGAACCGGGCCGTAGAATTCCCAACCCAGGTCGACGCTCTGTTCCTGCAATTGTTGCCAAAGCATGCCGTTCTCCTCAGTCGTCGAACAGCTTCGCGCCGTCACTGACCGCGCGGCCGGCGCAGAGGTCCGTGAAGTCGCGCCGCATCGACTGCAGCAGGCGGAAGATCATGAGCGAGAAACCAAGCGGAACGGCGGCGAGGAACCAGACCAGACTGATCCGCAGGCCATGGGTGACGGAGCCGAAGCGCAGCGAGATTTCGATGGATTCAAGGGCGGTGTAGACGGCGATCACGGCCAGCGCCAGCATGCAGAAATCGCCGAAGAGGTAGACTGCCGCCTTACCCCGCTCGGACAGCATGTGGACGATCACGTCGATGCGGATATGCGCCCGGTCCTTGACCGCCGCCGAAGCGCCCACCCAGGCGAGATAGATAAAGGCGTAGCGCGCGATCTCCTCGCCCCAGATCGACGAATAGGACAGCACAAACCGCCTGACGACCTCCACAACGATGGTGGCAACAATGAGCGCATAGAAGACCAGCAACAACCAGCGTTCGGCATTCTGGTCCAGCTTATGCCAGAAGCTTGTTTTTTGGTTCACGGGCGCACCCCTTCAGGCGGCCGCCGCGATGGCGGCGCCTTTGGATCCAAGAGAAGAACAGCGGGCTGCCGGGAAGGCCGAAAGGGCCCTCCCGGAGCATGACGCTAAGCGTCGTGGACGTAGAGCCGGCTTTGGGTATTGGCGGCGTCTTCCAGTTTTCCGAAAGTCTCCAGCGAGCCGGCCAGTTCCTTCTTGAAGCCGTCCCATTCGCTGCGCTGGTAGCCGCCGGCTTTGGCCCACTCCCCCAGTTCGTCGGTGGTAGGCGAGTAGAACTGAACGCCCGCCTTGCCCATCTCCGCCATGGCGTAGTTGCGCGCGGCGGGAACCTTCGCGAGATTCTGCTGCGCGGAGATGTCGGAGGCAAAGAGAATGCCTTCCTGCACATCGCCGGGCAGACCGTTGAACCATTCGAGATTGCAGGAATAGACCTGGCTGTCGGGCACCGCCTGGGAGAAGGTGACCCAGGACAGGATATCCTTGAACCCGAAGACATGCAGCGCCCCGACCGCCGGGTCCAGCGCGTCGGCAACACCCTGCTTGATGGCCGAGGGTGTTTCGCCCCAGGCCACCGGAGTCGGGTTCGCCCCGATCATGCGGTAGTATTGCTGCAGCATCTTCGATCCCGGCACCCGGAACTTCATGCCCGAGAGATCGCCCGGCGTTTTGATCGGCCCCTTGCCGCCTTTGCGCACGGCAACGACCCGCGGATCGATGACGACATACCAGAGCGGCTTGAAACCCTTGGACTCGACAAGGGGATCGACCTCGGCCTTCCAGGCCGATGAGGAAACGAGGTTCACAAAGCGCTGATTGGCGCCGCAGAAATACGGCAGGTTGATCAGATCGACGACCGGCGCAAAGGGCGCAAAATTGGAAAGCGAATGCTGGGCCGCCTGAATGGTGCCGTTCTGCACCTTCTGGGCCAAGGCACCACCGGCGCCGAGCTGCCCGCCGGGTGCAAGTTTCACATAGACCTTGCCGGCGGTCGCGTTCTGGATGTTCTCCTTGAAATCCAGCTGCATGATCGGATAGCTGCGCGAGGCGCCAAGGATGTAGGCGGTCGCAATCGTCATGCTGTGTTCCGCCGCGCGCTCGCGCTCTTTTTCCTCCTTCGCGGTCTGTGCCGCCGCTTCGGCACTGAACAGCATACCGCCGGCTCCGGCAACCACCGCAGCGGTGAACCCGTACTTTGCGGAAATTTCGAAGAACCGGCGGCGCTCCAACGACTGCGGGCTCGACTCCTTTGACTTATTCGGCATCCCCGTCTCCTTCTTTTTTTGCTTGGTTACGAATTTCACGATCGGCGGCCATTTCACGCCGCAGACAAACGCCGATGAACAGCACCACCGACACGAAAAGAACCAGAAACTCGCCAACATCACCCAGGCCGGGAACGACCGTCGCCCCGCCCAGAATGGCGAATTTTCCGATAATCACATTGGCGATGAAGAGCACGAACAGCAGGGCCGCAGCGAGCAGCAGCTTGTCTTTCAGTATCCTCCCCATGCTTGCTCCTTTATTTTTGCAAGCGCTTACATTTTCAAAACAATGCACCTCTGCCAGCCGGGAGTCAAGGGAGCGACAGTTGGGATGCTTTCGCGCCAACAATGGGATATGATGGGCGAACTGCTGGCGCAGAGGTCTTTTCCGGCCGGCAGACGGCATGAGAAAAGAGAAGTAAGCGCTTGCAACAACAGCCGGATCGCCGCCCGACACTTGATGACGTCGCCAACCGCGTCGGGGTTTCGACGGCAACGGTTTCGCGTTGTCTGAGCGCGCCCGAAAAAGTCCGCCCCAAGCTGCGCGAAAAGGTGATGGCCGCCATCACTGAGACCGGCTATCGGCCCCATGGCGCAGCACGCGCTCTGGCTTCGAGGCGGACCAACACCATCGGCGCCGTGATCCCGACCCTCGACAATGCCATCTTCGCAAAGGTGGCGCAGACCCTGCAGGATGCCTTGGACGTCCGTGGCAGAACGCTGCTCCTCGCCTCCTCCGATTACCTGCCCGAGCGTGAGCAAAACCAGATCGAGAACCTCATCATCAGGGGTGTCGACGGTATCATGCTGACCGGCGAGCAGCGTGACCCTGAGATTTACGAACTGCTGGACCGGCGCGGCATCCGCTACGTCAACACCTACGTCCATCACCCGGATTCGCCGCACCCGACCATCGGTTTCGACAATGTCGGCGCGATGGAGAAGATCGTTTCCTATCTCTACGACCTGGGCCACCGGCGCTTTGCCATGATCGGCGGCCTCACCGCCGGTAACGACCGCGCCGCGGAGCGAATTCAGGGAACACGGGAGGCACTGCAGAGGCGATCGATTGACCTTCCGCCGGAACGCATCTTGGAGTGCCCCTATGCGCTCACCGCGGGCCGCACAGCCTGCCGCGCCCTACTCGCCGCCGCAGAGCCGCCGACGGCGATCGTCTGCGGCAACGACGTATTGGCCCTGGGCACCCTCTTTGAAGCCGCTGCCCTGGGCACAGCGGTACCGGGATCGCTTTCGATCACAGGTTTCGACGATCTTGAACTGGCCCGGGAAATCGCGCCCGGCCTCACCACCATTCACGCCCCCCTGGTGGAGATGGGGCGCCTGGCGGCCGACTTTCTGCTGAGCGAAGCTGATAGCGGAGCAGAGCAGGGCCGCCATATCGAGCTGCCGGCCGAACTGGTGGTGCGGGGATCGACGGGCCCGGTTTCCGTATAGCCCCGAATAAAGCTACCAGAGGGTTTTTTGGGCCCGCCCTTCCCAGGCGTCGTCATAGACCTTACCGCCGATCCTGTCATCGCTGAGGGCGGCGAGAATCTCACCGGGAGTCGGCAGGGACTTGCTGTCCGCGTGCTTCTCCGGGTTCCAGAGATCGGAGCGCACGATGGCACGGGCGCACTGGAAGTAGATCGCCTCCACCGTCATTACCAGGACCGAACGCGGCGGCTTGGCGTCAACGGCAAAGGAAGCCAGCAGTTCGGCATCGATGCTGAGATGGGCGCGGCCATTGACCCGCAGTGTCGTTCCGGCGCCGGGAATGAGGAACAGCAGGGCGATGCGCGGGTCGCGCACCACGTTGCGCAGCGAATCGATCCGGTTGTTACCGCGCCGGTCCGGCAGCATCAGGGTGCGCTCGTCATGGATCCGCACGAAACCGGCAAGATCGCCGCGCGGCGAGCAATCCAGGCCCTCCGGCCCCGCCGTCGCCAGAGCGGCAAAGGGCGAAGCCTCGATGATCCGCCGGTACTCCGGGGTGATGTGGCTGACCTCCTTGACGGTGGAGGTTTCCTTGGGAAGGCCATAGAGGCCTTCCAACTGTTCAACGCTTGTGATGATCGACATGGTCGGATCCGGCGCAGGTAAAGGCGCGCGAAACTACCACCCCCATCGAACCCGTTCCAGCGTCACGCCACCTCGTTGCGCGGAAGCCGCCAGTTCGGCCGGATGAAGTGACAGGTGTAGCCCTGGGGAAAGCGCTGCAGATAGTCCTGATGCTCCGGCTCCGCCTCATAAAAAGGTTGCGCCTTCACCACTTCGGTCACCACCCGGCCCGGCCACAAGCCGGAGGCATCGACAGCCGCGATCACTTTTGCCACCGTCGCAGCCTCTTCATCCGAATTCACGAAGATGGCCGAACGGTACTGCGTACCGATGTCGTTGCCCTGGCGGTTGGTGGTGGTCGGGTCGTGAATCTGGAAGAAGAACCCCAAAAGGTCCTCATAGTTCACGCGCGCGGGGTCGTAGGTGATCTCCAGCGCCTCGGCATGGCCGGTGGTTCCCGTCGTGATATCGCGGTAACCCGGGTTGTCCAAATCGCCGCCGGTATAGCCGACCCGCGTCGCGAGAACGCCCGGCAGCTTGCGGAACAGGTCCTGCATGCCCCAGAAGCAGCCGCCGGCCAGAACCGTCTTGGCCTGAGAAGACTGGCTTTCCGGCGGATCAATGTGATCGCGATAGGCGCCGTAACCCGCGGCCTCCAGTTCGGCCAGGGGGACAAACCGCAGGGCCGCGGAGTTGATGCAGTAGCGCAGTCCGGTCGGGGCGGGCCCGTCCGGGAAGAGATGTCCCAAATGGCTGTCACCGTTCTTGGAGCGCACCTCGGTGCGCACCATGCCGTGGCTGGAATCGCTTTTCTCGACAACGTTGTCCGCCGCGGCCGGTCTGAAAAAGCTCGGCCAGCCGCTGCCAGAATCGTACTTGTCACTCGATGCAAAGAGGGGTTCGCCGCTGACGACGTCGACATAGAGCCCGGCTTCCTTGTGGTTCCAGAATTCGTTCTGGAAGGGCCGCTCGGTCGCGTCCTGCTGGGTGACCGCGAACTGTTCCGCCGTCAGATTCTCCAAGGTTTCCGGGGTCTTCTTATAACCTTCGCTCATCAGGACACTCCCCTTCTCTAAGCCTGGGAAAAGGGCGGCACCAGCGCCCTTTCCTTCGTCTTCCTACAATATAGCTTTCTAAGAGTATTTCCCAAGGCCGCCCTGTCATTCCTGTAACGCGATCACAATGAAATGACCCGTTTCTCCAGTTTCAGCAGGCCACTGAGAACCGCCGTCGTCGGTGCGTCCGGCGGCATCGGCGGGGCTTTTGTCGAGCTCCTGGTCAGCGATGCAGCGGTGGAATCCGTCCACGTTTTCTCGCGCCGCCCCCTGCCGGCCGGCAACAAGCTGTTTCGCGGCCGGATCGACTACGACGAGGAGGCGTCGATCGCCGAGGCAGCGGCCATGGTAAAGGAAGGCGGGCCACTTGATCTGGTGCTGGTCGCCACCGGCCTGCTCCATGACGGGGCGGCGCTGCAGCCTGAAAAGAGCTTCCGCAGCCTCGACGCGGGCAATCTGACCCGGTCGTTTCAGATCAACGCGGTTGGGCCCGGTCTGATCGCCAAGCACTTTCTGCCGCTCCTTGCGCGGGATCGTAAAGCCGTCTTCGCCGCGCTTTCCGCGCGGGTCGGCAGCATCAGCGACAACCATCTGGGCGGCTGGTACGGCTACCGGGCGACCAAGGCGGCGCTCAACATGATGATCCGCTGCATGGCAATCGAGACCGGCCGCAACCGCAAGCAGGCGTTCTGCGTCGGCCTGCATCCCGGCACCGTCGACAGCCGGCTCTCACAGCCCTTTCAGGGCGGCGTGGCACAGGACAAGCTGTTCACGCCCGCCATTGCGGCCAGCCATCTGCTGGCCGTTGTCGATGGTCTGACGACCGGCGACAGCGGCAAGCTCTTCGCCTGGGACGGAAAGGAAATCCCCTTCTAGCCGAGCTTTCCTTGTCTATTTGACCTCGATGTAGAAAGACGCCCAGGGCCAGCGCTGCTCGTCTTCAGCTGTCGGCGCCTTGCCGTCCGGCCGCCGGTAGACGACCCAGAGCGGTCCGCGCTGGCCGATGGTGAGATAGCGCCCATCCCGCTTCACCCCGACGATCCAGTCGAAAGCCGCGATATCCTCTGCTGAAATCTCAGAACCGAAACCGTCCAGGGCGACGATGGTGATGTCCCTGCCCGAGGCCCCGGCGGCGGTAAGCACGTCCTTCAACCAGGGGCCCTCAAAGGTATAGCTGGACGGCCAGGCATCGAAGCTGACCTCCACCTTCTGCATGCCGAGAGCTTCCAGCATCGCAAGATCAAACTCCGCCGCCGGGCCGAACGATTTCTCATGGTAGTTGAGGAAGCCGTCCTCGAACGCCGAGAAACCCGGGCGGTTGGTCTTTGAAACCTGACCCGCAACGGTCAGTACCACCGGGCCGCTGGCTTTTGGCAGATCGGCGGCTTGCGCGCCGGGGCCTGCGTTCAGAACAAAAAGGGCGCAAAGAACAGCGCCGAAAAGACGAAGCGCCGGGCCCCTCCGGGACCAGCAGAAACTCTGAAAATCAGTCATCGGACTCTCCCCCTGTGCAAGCTGGGAGACTCATACCGCAGCAATCAGTTGAAAGCTATCTGCGCTTTCATCACCTGGGAACGGTCGCCGGCCAGTTCGAAGGCCTCGATGGCGCGGTCGAACGCGATGGTGTGGGTGATCAGCGGCTTCACGTCGATCAACCCCTTGGACATCATCTCGACCGCCAGGGGAAACTCCTCATGAAAACGGAAGGAGCCGCGCAGCTCCAACTCTTTGGCGGTAATCTGCATCATCGGCAGGGTCATATCGCCGCCCATGCCGAGCTGCACGACCACCCCGCGCGGGCGCATCGCCGCCAGGGCCGAGACCAAGGCCGGCTGGGCGCCTGAGGCCTCATAAAGCACATCGAAGTGCCCCTTGCCGGCGGCATAACTTTCCAGGGCATCGGGCTCGGCAACCACGTTGATCGTGCGGTCGGCACCGGCGCCCGCGGCATGGGACAGCGCCTTATCCTCAAGATCCGTCGCCACGATCTCGGCGGCGCCCGCCCGCCGGGCAGCCAGCACCGCCAGAACGCCGATCGGGCCGCAGCCGGTAACCAGCACCCTTTTGCCGAACAGTGCGCCGGCCCGGCGGGTGGCATGCAGCGCCACCGACAACGGCTCCGCCATGGCCGCTTCGCCGGCGCTCAGGCCATCGGCCTTCACGCATTGCGAGGCATCGGCAACCATCTCCTGGCGAAACGCGCCTTGAATATGGGGGAACGGCATGGCCGAACCGTAGAAGCGCATGTTCAGGCAATGGTTCGGCGCACCCTCGGTGCAAAAGCCGCAGGTGCCGCAGGGCCGCGACGGATTGATCGCCACCAGGTCTCCCAGGGAAAGGCCGGCCACGCCGGAACCAAGCGCCGCCACGCGGCCCGAGACCTCATGGCCCAGCACCATGGGCTCCTTGATCCTGACCGGGCCGAATCCGCCATGGTTGTAGTAGTGCAGGTCGGACCCGCAGACGCCGCCGGCCTCCATGCGGATCAAAACCTGCCCTTCGCCAGGCGCCTCCTCCTGCCAGTCTTCCGCCCGCAGGTCCTTGGGAGCATGGATTACAAGTGCGCGCATGGCTTTGCCTTTCAAACAACCCGTTGTTAGCTTTCGGTGCCGGACTTGGAGAACAACCCGAAAGCGCCATTTCAGGGCCTATTCCGGATCATTGGCGCCTTCTTCGTTGACAGATAAATGTTATCGATAACAAATAATAGCACAAGTCTTGTCGTCACGCCCTAGACAAACCTATCCAGCCGCCAAAGGAAAAGCCCTGCATGACATCCCTCTCGCTTTTCGACCTCACCGGGCAGCGCTGCCTGATCACCGGATCCAGCCAGGGCATCGGCTTCGCCCTGGCCCGCGGTTTGGCCGGCGCAGGGGCCGAGCTGATCCTGAACGGGCGCAACCGGGCGCGCCTGTCGGCGGCGGCCGACAAACTGCGGGGTGAAGGTGCAACGGTACAGGAACTGGCTTTCGACGCCACCGATCACAGCGCGGTCAAGGCGGCGGTCGACGGGTTTGAGGAGAGCAGCGGCCCGATCGATATCCTGATCAACAATGCCGGACTTCAACACCGCGGCCCCCTGGAAGACTTCGAGCCTGAGGACTTTGACTTCCTGATGAAGACCAACATCAATTCGGTCTTCAGCGTCGGTCAGGCGGTGGCCAAGCACATGATCGGGCGCGGCAAGGGAAAGATCGTCAACATCTGTTCAGTGCAGACGGCCCTTGCGCGCCCGGGCATCGCACCCTACACCGCCTCCAAGGGGGCGGTCGCCAACCTGACCAAGGGCATGGCGACGGACTGGGCCAAACACGGCCTGCAGATCAACGGCCTGGCCCCGGGCTACTTCAAGACCGAACTGACCGCCGCCTTGGTCACCGACGAGGCCTTCACCGCCTGGCTGACGAACCGCACGCCGGCCGGCCGCTGGGGCGACGTCGAGGAACTGGTGGGCGCAGCCGTCTTTCTGAGTTCCGGCGCATCGAGCTTCGTGAACGGACACATTCTCTATGTCGACGGCGGCATCACCGCCTGCCTGTAAAACCCCGGAGAGGAGCATGACTGCAGAGGCAGCCGAACCATGAGCCAGGACCATAAGAAAGCACCGACCATGGCCGATGTCGCCCGGCTCGCGGGGGTCTCGTCGATGACCGTCTCCCGCGCGCTGCGCGCCGATGCGCCGGCTTCTGAGGAAACACGCAAGAAGATCCGCGAGGCGGCGGACCAACTGGGCTATGTCCTGAACAGCACCGCTGCCGGCCTGTCATCGCGCAAAACCGGCTTCGTGGCAGTCACCATACCCTCGATCAACAACTCGAACTTCGCCGACACCGTACGCGGCCTGACAGACGGCCTGAATTCACTCAATATTCAGGTCCTGCTGGGCTACACCGATTACGATGCGGACATCGAGGAAAAGCACATTGAGTCCATGCTGCGACGGCGCCCGGAAGCGATTGTCGTCACCGGCGGGGCCCACACGCCGCGCGCCCGCCGGCTGATGTCAAACGCCGGTATCCCGGTGATCGAGATGTGGGACCTGCCCGACAGCCCCATCGGCCATGTGGTCGGCTTTTCCAACCGCGAAACCTCACGCACCATGTGCCAGCGCCTCCACGACAAAGGCTATCGCCGCATCGGCTTCATCGGCGGCGCATCGAGCCGCGATACAAGGGGTGCCGACCGCCGGCGCGGCTATGAGGAGGCGATGCGCGAACTGGGTTGCGAGCCACGGGTGACGGCTTACGGCGATCCGCCGATCACCATGCGCCAGGGCGGCGGGGCGCTGGCCGAGATGCTGGAGACCTGGCCGGATATCGACGCCGTACTCTGCGTATCCGATCTCTCCGCCTTCGGCGCCCTAAGCGAATGCCGCAGACGGGGCCTGCAGGTGCCCGGAGACATCGCCATTGCCGGCTTCGGAAACTACGACCTGGCGGAATGCGCCGTGCCGTCGCTGACCACGGTCGAGGTTCATGCAGAGGATATCGGCCGCCGGGTCGCGGAACTGGTGCGCGAACAGCTCAGCGGCGAGACCGACAACCGTGATCACGTGACCTCCCTGATACCCTTCGAGATCATCGAACGCGAGAGCGCCTGATCCCAGGATAGTCGGGACAGACCTGCCCTATTCCTTCGCCGCGGCGAAAACCGGCTGCAGATCCTCCGCCCAGATGCAGTGGCCGGTATTGTGGGCGCCCAGCACGACGAGCAAAACGGCCTCCGTGTCCGCGATGTTGCGAAAGCCGCGCAGAACCCCGCCCGGCACCACGATCCCGTCATAGGGCTCCAGGATCGCCATGTCCGCGCCTGCGTCGCCCCAGAAAACCTGCCAGCGGCCGGTGAGCGCAATGAAGGTTTCCTCCGATCCGTGACTGTGCAGGGCCGCGCCGTTCTGCGGAGCCGCCTTCACGAAATCGATGTGATAGTTCTCCGCCTGCTCGACCGCCGTCCCTTCAAGCTGCTCGTCGTCCGCCCCCCTGCCCAATGCGCTGAAAAGCGTGCGGACATGGCCCGGCAGGGTGCAATCCAGGAAGGCGCGCGGCGAAGGTGTCAGTTCGCCAAAACGCCAGACGCGGCTTTCCATCTCCGCCCGGTCGACCGGCATCGACTTGCCGAACCAGGCCCCGGTGGCCTCGTCAAAGCGCACATCACGTTCTTTTCGCATCGTCGTCCCTTTCAGAACCGGCCGGCCTCAACCCTTTACGGCACCGGCCGTCATACCCGCAATGATCTGCCGCGCCGCAAAGAAAGTGAAGAGCAGCGGCGGGATTACGATCAAGGTGCCCATCGCCATGATGCGCCCCCACTCCACACCGGTATCGGTGATGAAGCCCGCCGCCCCGACCGGCAACGTGCGGGTTTTCCGTCCGGTGAGGAGAAGCGCGAGGATGAATTCGTTCCAGGCAATGCGGAAAGCGAAGATTCCAGCGACCGCATAGCCCGACTTCATGAGCGGCAGCAAAACCCGGAAGAAGACCTGCAGCGGCGAGGCGCCGTCGACGATGGCCGCCTCCTCCAGTTCCACCGGGATCTGCTTGTAGAAGCCGAACAGCAGCCAGATGGCAAAGGGCAGGTTGAGCGCGGTGTAGAAGAAGGTCAGCACCGCCAGGTCGTTGTCCAGGCTGAAGGTCACCACCATGGCAAAGGCCGGTACCGCCAGGACCGCCGGCGGCACCATGCGCACCAGCAGGGTGGCGTTGGCGACGAAGCGCCGGCCCTTGAATTCGGTGCGCGCCAGGGCATAGGCGCAGAGCCCGCCGAGAAAGAGGGTCAGGAAGGTCGAGAGGCTGGCGACGATGACCGAGTTGGTCAGGTAGCGGTCGAACTTGCCGCGGGTCAGGATGTATTCGTAGTTCTCCAGGGTCGGGAAGAAGAAGAACCAGACCGGCGTACCGTCGAAGATCAGTACCTCGTTTTTCAGCGAGGTGGAGATCATCACCCAGATCGGCATCAGACAGATCGCGGCCAGTACCAGCAATCCGGCATAGTGGGCCCAGATCTTCATCGGGCTATCGATTCTGCCGCTAGACATCGGCTTTATCCTTCATGGGGTTGCTGATGACCAGAATGCCGAGACTGAGGGTAAAGACGATCACGATGAGCAAGACCGAGATCGCCGAGGCATAGCCAAGCAGTTGCGCATCAAAGGCGCGGTTGTAAATGTGCAGTGACATCAGTTCGGTCGCCCGGCCCGGCCCGCCGCCGGTCATGATGTACATGACCTCCAGCGCGCGGAAGACGTCGATCAGGCGCATCAAAAGGGCGATCACCAGGATCGAGCGGATCATCGGCAGCTTCACCAGGAAGATCTGCTGCCACCAGTTGGCACCGTCGATGCGCGAAGCTTCCAGTACCTCCGACGGCAGGGCCTGCAGGCCGGCGATCACGATGATGAAAATGAACGGCGTCCACTGCCAGATGTCGGTAAAGACGATGGCGAAGAAAGCCAGATCCGCGTCGCCCAGCCAGACCTGCGGTTCGATGCCGAACCACTGGGCGAGGTAGAAGTTGATCCAGCCGACCCGGGCGTCGAAGAGATAGCGCCAGACCAGGCCGACAACGACCGGGGAGACCATCAAAGGCAGGATGAAGATGGTACGGAAAATACTGGCGCCGCGGATCGGCTTTTCCAGCATCAGCGCCAGGGCGACACCCAGCACCATCTCGATACTGATGGTCCAGAAGCCGAAGCGAAAGGTGACCCAGATGGATTCCCATACATCGGGGTCGCCCAGCATACGCCAGTAGTTGTCCAGGCCGACGTGTTCCGCCTTGGAAAAAGGCGTGCCGATCTTCCAGTCAAAAAAGGAGAGGTAGACCGCATCGATCACCGGATAGAGCAGCCCCCCGGCCATCACCAGGACCGCCGGCAGGATGAAGAAGTAAGGCGTCATCGCCCGCGTGTCGAAACGCGGCGGCACCTTCTCCGGCAGTTCCTCGGCTGTCGTCTCGGTCATGACTGTCCCGATAGGGGTTATGGGACGGGAGGGACCGTGGCGCCCCTCCCGCTTCCCACGGCTTTTCTACTGACGATAGCTCGTCCAGGCGTAGTAGCCCTCGCGCTCCATGATCGCCCGGGCCTTCTCCGCCGCCGCGTCCATGATCGGCTGGATCGGCTTGTCGGAGGTGATCACCTCGGTCAAGGCCTGGCCCAGGACGTCGATGTTCAGCTCGTTCCACTCCGGAATCAGCGGGCGCCAATCCGGGTCGGCGCAGGGCAGCTGTTCGGCCACCACCGGATACTCGGGAAACTGATCGGCGAAGTGGGCGATCGTCGACAGGCGGATCGGATCGCCGCCCAGTTCCACCATGCGTTTGTCGCCGGCCTTGGAGGTGATGTACTGGATGAACAGGAAGGCGGCTTCCTTGTTCTGGCTGTTGGCGGGAATACCCACGGCAAAGCCGCCGGTTTCAGAGCCGCAGCGCGAGCCGACCGGATGCAGGGCGAAACCCACCTTGCCGTCGATCTTGGAAAGTTTCGGGTCGCGCGACATGGCGGCGATCTTCAGGGTATCGATGTACATCGCCGCATCGCCCTGCAGAAAAGCGGCCGAGGCTTCCGAGAAACCGTAGGAGGCGATCCCCGTCGGACCGGTCCGGGTAATCTCACGCATGACCCGGGCGGCTTCGACACCGGCGGCATCGTTGAACACCGGATTCCATTGATCGTCGAAGATCTTGCCGCCGAGCGGCGCCAGATGCAGCAACCAGCCGGCGGTTACCTGGTGACCGGTCTTGCCGCGCGATGTGAGAGCGCCGACGCCGGTTTTTTCCTTGATGACCGGCAGGGCCGCCAGCAGTTCGTCATAGGTCTTCGGCGGTTCGATGCCGGCCTGCTCCAGCAGGTCCTTGCGATAGGCCATGATGGAGGTCTCGGCCCCGAAGGGAATGCCGTAGAGGCCGCCGGACTTGCCGGGCATGTAGCCTTTCTTGCCACCGACGATACCGCCGTTCTGCAGATAGGCATCGGCGATATCATCGATGTCATAGGCCGGATCGACCAGGGCGCCGTTGGTGAACATCTGGCTGAGCGGGGTCAGCAAACCCTTGGAAACGTACTCGCCCTTCCACATGACGACCCAGGAAACCACATCGTACTCGCCCTCACCCTTGGCCATCTCCAGGATCTGCCGGTCGCGCAGCTTGAGGTACTGCAGCGCATCGACCTCCACTTCGATGCCGGTCTCCTCGGTGAACTCCTCGACCAGTTCCTCGGCCTTTTGGAAGTGACTGAGGGCCGGCCAGGAAACGACAATGGTCGTCCCTTCGTATTTTTCATAAGGGTTGGCGGCCGCAGCGCCGCTGAAGAGCCCGGTTCCCAAAGCCACAGCGGCAAGGGAACCTGCCGCCATCGCGATCCATCTGTTCATTTCATCCTCCCGTCCAGGGTTGTTGTTATGGCCCGTCATCCGCCGGGCAACCGCTTCAAAGGGCTTGGCCGCTCGCACGGTCAAAAAGGTAGATCCGGTCCGCGTCGAAGTAGTAATCGCCGGATCTCAGGGGTTCGGCATCGGGCCCCACGTCAACCGAAGCGGTGACGTGCTGCTGGCCCACCACGGCGGCCAGAAACTGGCTGGAGCCGATGTATTCGGCAACGTCGACCTGCAGTTGGATCGGCGCCAAGACACCGCCGCTGTCGTTCGCCGAGAAATGCTCGGGCCGAAGGCCGACTGTAACGTCACGGTTCCGGGCCGCAGAGACGCGCTCCTTCATGCGTCCGGGGACCGGCAGGTCGAAGCCGGCGCCCCGCACCCTCAAGACCCCGGCCTCATCGGCGATCTCGCCCTCCAGGAAATTCATTGAGGGCGAGCCGATGAAACCCGCCACGAAGAGATTTGCCGGCGCGGTGTAAACCTCCCGCGGGGTGCCGACCTGCTGGATCACGCCCTTCTCCATGATCACGATGCGGTCGGCCATGGTCATGGCCTCGATCTGGTCGTGAGTCACATAGACCATGGTGCGCTCCAGGCGCTTGTGCAGCACTGCAAGCTCGGTGCGCATGGTCGCGCGCAGCTTCGCATCCAGGTTGGAAAGCGGTTCGTCAAAGAGAAAGCAGTAGGCATCGCGGACGATGGAGCGGCCCATGGCGACACGCTGACGCTGGCCGCCGGAGAGATCCTTCGGCTTGCGGTCGAGATAGGGGATCAGTTCCAACATCTCCGCCGCCCGGCGCACCCGCTCTTCGACCTCGGCTTTGGGGGTGCCGGCCAGGCGCAGGGCGAAGGACATGTTGCCGGCGACATTCATATGCGGATAGAGCGCATAGGACTGAAACACCATGGCGATGTCGCGGGCTTTGGGGGCCGCGTGGGTCACTTCCTTGCCGGCAATGTATATGCTGCCGCCGGAAACCGTCTCCAGCCCGGCAATCATGCGCAGCGTCGTCGACTTGCCGCAGCCCGAGGGGCCGACAATGACGACGAACTCGCCCTCCTTGATCGTCAGGTCCAGTTTGGGAATGACGACGACCGGCCCATAGGCCTTGGTCACCTCCCGGAGCATGACTCCGGCCATATGCCTTTTCCTCCCAGTTCAAAGCCGGCTTCTCGCGGTCTTGTGAGACAGGCTAACAAGCTTTCCACTGGCGCAGCAACGCAAAAATGTCATACGCTAACATTCTAATGGACAAAGAGGCGAAATGCCCAAGACAGAAACCAAAAACCGGCCCGGCAAACGTATCTCCAGCGGTTCGGGCACTTTGAACGAGGTTGCCAAGGCAGCCGGCGTCAGCGAGATGACCGTGTCGCGGGTGCTGCGCGGCAAAACCAATGTCTCCCAGAAGACACGCGACAAGGTTCAGGCGGCGGTGAAGGCTCTGGGCTATGTGCCCAACCGGTTGGCCGGCGCCCTGGCCTCGGCGAAGTCGATGCAGCTGGCGGTCATCATCCCCTCGCTGCGTAACATTGTCTTCCCGGAGGTTCTGGCCGGCATCACCGATTGTCTCGATACCGCCGGCTATCACGCGGTCATAGGCGTTTCCGAGTACGACCTGGGGCGGGAGGCCGAGTTGATCGCCGCCATGATGTCCTGGCGGCCCGCCGGCATCATCATCGCCAATGCCCAGCACCATCGCGATGCAGTCACCATCCTGCGCGCCTCCCCCGCGCCGGTGGTCGAGGTCATGGAGCTTACCCGCAAGCCGATCGACATGTGCGTCGGCCTCGATCATCGCAAAGCCGCGGTGATGACGGCGGAGCGTTTGCTGAAAAAGGGCTACCGCCGCTTCGCCTACCTGGGCTGCGATCTGCAGCGCGACAAAGCCGCCGGAAAACGCTTCAAGGGCTTTTCCGACACGGTCCTGAAAGGCGGCGGCAAAATGGTTGCCGAGCTGACCGTCGATGAACCTTCGGGCATCGGGCTTGGCCGCCGGCATATGGCCAGCCTGCTCGCCCAGTCGGCCAAAATCGAAATCGTTTATGCATCGAACGACGCGGTGGCCAGCGGTGCGCTGATGTACTGCCTGGCCGAGGGGATCTCCGTACCCCGGGAACTGGCCCTCGCGAGTTTCAGCGGACTGGAGGTCGGACAATCGATGCCGCTGCCCCTGACCACGATCCGCTCGCCCCGCTACGAAATGGGGCGCCTCAGCGCGGAGCGGATTCTGGACCGCCTGAACGGCAAAACCCCGCCGCGCATCACAGACGCGGGCTTCGAGTTCATCGAAGGAGAAACCACCTAGGGCAAACTGTTCTATCGCCGGCCGGGTCCTCGGCGATTGCCGGGATGGGCTTCGTCCGGCCCCCAGATCGCGCGATAGGTGTCCTTGGCAAAGCCGGCGCGCTGCAGAACCCCGTAGACCAGCAGGAACAGCAGCGGCAGGGCGACAAGCCAGGCCAGAAACGGCTGAAGCCAGCCGAGCAGTTCCAGACCGCTGGCCGCGGCGGCCAGGGCCAGCAGCAAAACGCCATAGCCCGCGACCTTGTGCCAGGCCTCAAAGGCGATACGCCGTGCCGTCATGTCGTAATGGTCGCCCCGCCAGGTGCTCGGGTCGTTTCTTGCCGCCCGCCGGTCGGTCGGGCCGCCCTTGCTGCCCCGCAGCCAGCCGCTCAACACCTGCAGAACGGCCAGTCCCACCGCCATCGATCCAAAAGCCGCATGCAGCGAAAGCTCAAAGCCCCCGGTGGTGGAAACCGCTGTCCAGACCGCCAGTCCGGCAAGACCGACAGCCCCATACATGCAGATCAGATGGCCGTACCACCAGAAGCGGTTGTCCAACTGGCGGGGCCAGTCCTGCCGCGGCGTGATCTTGAAGAAGCGGGCCAGCAAGATACCCAGCGGCGCCAGAACCAGCCAAGCGACCAGCATCAACAGGGCATGCAGGATCAAAGGGTCCAAGATTGCGGCCTCCTTATGGCGCACAGGGTGCCCCAGCCGGCCCGGCGACATCAAGCGGCAAGAGAATCAGGTGGATCAATCGGCTTGCTGCGGCGGCGGCAAATAGCTGGCAGAATAACGGCCGGTATAAATCCACCCCCTGAGAAGGCCTTCCCCGCGGATCAGGCCTCTGCCGGAAGAAACTTGGAACCTAGGAGACCTCAACGATGCCCGGACCGCTTGACGGCTTCAAAGTGATCGACCTCACGACCATGGTCTCAGGCCCCCTGGGCACCATGATCCTGGCCGACCAGGGTGCCGACGTGATCAAGGTGGAAACCCCCGAAGGTGGCGACCATACGCGGCAGGTGGCAACGCGCCGCAACGGTTTCTCCGCGTCCTTTCTGAACAACAACCGCAACAAGCGCTCCATCGCCCTGAACCTGAAAACGCCGGAAGGCCTGGCCGCCGTAAAGCACCTGGCACGCGACGCCGATGTCTTCATCCAGAACTTCCGGCCGGGCGTGATCGACCGCCTCGGCCTGGGCTACGAGGCCTTGCGTGGGGAGAATCCGAAACTGGTGTATGCCTCCATCAGTGGTTTCGGTTTCGAGGGTCCTTTTGCCCAGAAGCCGGTCTTCGACCCCCTGGTTCAGTGCCTCTCGGGCCTGACCACGGTGCAGGCCGGCGCCGACGAAGAACGCCCGCGTCTGGTGCGCACCATCTTGCCGGACAAGCTGACCGGCTTTACCATGGCACAGGCGATCTGCGCCGCCCTGCTGGCGCGCAGCCGCAGCGGCGAGGGCCAGCACATCAAGCTTTCCATGCTCGATACCGTCCTGTCTTTCCTCTGGGGCTCCGACATGGGCGGTCACACCTTCGTCGGCGACGAGATGGAAAAAGAAACGGCCCAGAGCTTCATCGACCTGATCTACGAAACCAGGGACGGCTACATCTCCGTCGCCGTCATGCGCCACAAGGAGTGGTGCGGCCTGGCCCGCGCGGCGGAACGGCCGGAGTGGCTCGACGATCCGCGCTTCCAGAATTCAGAGGGCCTGGACCTGCACAAGCACGCCCGTCTGGCGTTGACCCAGGAGGCCCTGCGGGAACGAACCTCGGCGGAGTGGATCGAACGGCTGGAGGCAGAGGGCGTGCCCTGCGCGCCGGTGCTGACCCGGCGCGAGGCAATCCGCCACCCCCAGGCCGTGGCCAACGGCATTGTCATGGAAAGCGACCACCCGGTCGCCGGACGCCTGCGCCAGGCAAGATCGCCCGCAGTCTTCTCCGCAACACCCCCCGACCATCGCTTTGGGGCACCGGCGCTGGGCGGTCACACGCGCGAGATTTTATCGGAGGCCGGCTACGACGATGCGGCCATCGACGCGATGATCGAAAACGGCAGCGCCGCCGAAACCAAGACCAGAAGCGAGGACGCGGCATGATCGACTTCTATTTCGCGCCAACGCCCAACGGCTGGAAAGTCGCCATCATGCTGGAGGAATGCGGCCTGCCCTACCGCACCCACCTGATGAAGCTGTCCCAGGGCGATCAGTTCAAGGCCGACTATCTGGCGATCAGCCCCAACGCGAAGATGCCGGCCATCGTCGACAGCGACGTTCCCGGCGAAGCGGTCAGTGTCTTCGAAAGTGGCGCCATCCTGTTCTACCTGGCGGAAAAAGTGGGACGCTTCATGCCGACGGACCCGCTGGGCCGCAAAGAAACCCTGGAATGGCTGTTCTGGCAGGTCGGCAACCAGGGGCCCATGGCCGGCCAGCTCAGTCACTTCAAGAACTATGCACCCGAGGGAGAGGATTACGGCTTCAAGCGTTACCTCGGGGAATACGAACGCAATCTGGCGGTCCTGGAGCGCCGCCTGGAAGGCCGGGATTACATTCTGGGCGACTACTCCATTGCCGACATGATCGCCTTTCCCTGGGTGCTGATCGCCAAGCCCCTGGGCTCCACCCTCAACGACTTTCCGCAGGTCGCGGACTGGCGCGGACGGATCAAGGAACGCCCGGCGGTGCGCCGCGCCATCGACCTGCACAAGGACCAGCAGAACCGCGGCAAGCATACGGCGCAAAACAACAGTCTTCTGTTCAATCAAACCGCAGACCATCTGAAGGCTGGGAAAAGCTAGTGTGTTTTCAACCTGCATCGAAGCGGTTCCAGCCGAGGACCAAATCAGGGTACGCAACAAATCTGACGCAAATTCGTCATCGCGACGACGCAACGATGCGTCAAGTTGGCTTTTTACCTGCTTCACGGAGAATCCGATGTTCCGCCCTGTTCTCGCCGTCGGGCTGACGGCCGGTTTGGCTTGGCTTGCCCCGGCGGCAATGACACCAGCCACAGCCACCGAACCCTTCACCCGCGTTTCCTCCTTCCCGATTTTCCAGAATCTTCCCGAAGGAACCGATCCGGCCACCGAAACCGTCGCCGAGATCGTGACCTCGGCGATGGACGGCAACCTGCTGGTCTATACCGACTCGGAGCTGGAAGCCATCGGCCGGGTCGACATCGCCGATCCCGCCAACCCCAAGCCGGCCGGCATCGTCATGGTCGGGGGCGAACCCACCTCGGTCGCGGTGCTGGGCAAGCACGCCTATGTCGGCGTGAACACTTCGGAAAGCTACGAAAAGCCCTCCGGCCATGTCGCGGTGGTCGAGCTGGATAGCGGCAGGATCGCAACCACCTGCGACGTGCAGGGCCAGCCGGACAGCGTGGCGATCAGCCCGGACGGCCGCTACCTCGCCATCGCCATCGAAAACGAGCGCGATGAAGACCTGAACGAAGGCGAGATCCCGCAGCTGCCTGCCGGTCACCTCGCCAGCTTCCAGGTCGAGGGAGACGGCATGCTTGCCAACTGTGCGGCCGTGACGGTCACCGACCTGACCGGTCTTGCCGAGATCGCCCCGAGCGACCCGGAACCGGAGTTCGTGTCGATCAACAGCCTGAACCAGGCCGTGGTGACGCTGCAGGAGAACAACCACCTGGCGGTCGTCGATCTGGCGCGCAACAAGGTGATCAATCATTTCTCCGCCGGCAGCGTCGACCTGGAAAACGCCGACTTCACAAAGGACGGCGTCATCAACCTGAGCGAGCGCAAAGAAGGCCTGCGCCGCGAACCCGACGCCGTTGCCTGGCTGGACAACACCCGTTTCGTGACCGCCAACGAAGGCGATTACGAGGGCGGATCGCGCGGCTTCAGCGTTTTCACCGTCGACGGCCGGATCCCCTATGATTCCGGTACGGTGACCGAACGCATGGCGGTTTCCCTGGGTCATTATCCGGAGAAGCGCTCCGGCAAGAAGGGCAGCGAACCCGAAGGCGTGGCGGTTGGCAGCTTCAACGGCGAGCGCCTGGTCATGGTCGGCCTGGAGCGCGCCAACCTCGTCGGCCTGTTTCGCGAAGACATCGCCAACGGCGGTATGGAGCTGATCCAGGCCCTGCCCTCCGGCGGTGTCGGCCCGGAAGGCATCACCACGATTGGCGAGCGCGGCCTGATCGTCATCTCCAACGAAAAGGACAGTGCCGAAGACGGCCTGCGGTCCACCATCGCGATCTATCAGCAGGGCGGCGACGGCCCGCTTCTGCCGCAGATCGTCTCTGTCGATGGCCCCGACGGCCAGCCGATCGGCTGGGGCGCACTCTCCGGTCTCGCTGCCCATCCGAGCGACCCGGCGATCCTCTACGCGGTGAACGACAGCTTCTATAGCGTCGCCCATATCTACACCCTCGACGTCTCTGCAGAGCCCGCCCGCATCGTAGCGGCACAGGCGATCACCCGGGACGGCAAGCCGGTCGAGAACCTCGATCCCGAAGGCATCGCCGCCGCCCCGGACGGCAGCTTCTACGTCGCTTCCGAAGGACACCCCGACAAGGATCGCGCCAACCTGATCCTCCACGTCCTGCCCGATGGGGAAGTGGCGCGGGAGATTACCTTGCCGGAAGTCCTGGAATCGGCCAAGAAGCGCTTCGGCCTGGAAGGCGTTGCCCTGGAAGGCAACAGGCTCTACGTCGTGGTCCAGCGCGAATGGCACGACGATCCCAAGGGCATGACCAAGATCCTGACAATGGACCTCGCCAGCTCGACCTGGGGCGTCATGCACTATCCGCTGGACAAGCCGGAGAGCGCCGCCGGCGGCTGGGTCGGCCTCAGCGAAATCACCGCCCTGGGCAACGGCCGCTTCGCCATCCTTGAGCGGGACAATCAGGCCGGAACCGATGCTGCCATCAAGCGGGTCTATCAGGTCGATCTCAGCGCGGTCACGCCGGCCGCGGTCGGCGCCGAGCCGCCCGTACTCAGCAAGACCCTGGCGATGGACCTGCTGCCAATGCTGCAGGCCGCCAAGGGTTGGACCGCCGACAAGGTGGAGGGCTTTACCCTCGCCGCCGACGGCCAACTCTATGCGGTGACCGACAACGACGGCGTCGACGGCTCGCCGGGCGAAAGCCTGTTCCTGCGCCTGGGTCCGGTCAACCAGCTGCAGGCCAGCAGATAGCCCGATCCGCAGCGTCTCGCCCTACAGCCCCGGACCATCAGGTCCGGGGCTGTTCGCTTCTAAGCGCGGGTAATTCTGTAGCCGACGCGCGGGAAGTGCAGGCAGACCTGACCGACACGCGCGTGCTCATGAATCAGGACAACCGTCTCCCGGTCCGCATAGCGCAACCTGCCATGAACGACTGGATCGCCACCGTCCACCGCCGGCACCACGGCAAGCCGGTCGCCGCAGCGCAGGCCTTGCGGGTCTTCCGCATCGTCGCCTTCAGTCGTCACGGTTTCACTACGCTGCGCGATATCGAGCGCCTCTGTCGACTCCATTGCCGCAACGTCGCCATGCTCCCGGTCGCGCAGCTTGCTTTCCCAGGATACCAGGGCCGGGAACTGGGCGAGAAACGACGGCCCCTGTGGCCAGCGGCCGCGAATGAACCAGGCGAGATAATAGACCAGGGCATCGGCGAGGCTGGGCTGCGGGCCCAGCACGAAACCGCCGTTGCGCTCAATGCTCGACTCTATCCAGGCGAAGGCGGCCCGAAGCTGCCCGATAATGTTGGGCAGGTCCGCCTTCAGATCCCCGACCGTCTGGTCGGGGCCGAGATAGAGCCGCCCTCGGTCGCGGGCGAAGTCTGCAGGCAGGCTCTCGGCACCGGCGCCCAGCACCAGGCGTACCGCCAGATCGAGCAGTTCACCATCGGTCCAGCGGCTGAGCGCCCAGACCAGTCCGGGGTTCCCCTCGGGAAAGAAACTGGGATCGGGAAAGCGCTGCTCCAGCGCCCGCAGGATGCATTGGGTATCGCAGTAGATATCGGCGCCGATCTGCATCACCGGCGCACGGCGGTAACCGCCGGTCAGCGGCATCAGATCGGGCTTCGGCGGCAGGCGCGGCACGGTCACCGAGCGCCAGGCAAGCCCCTTCAAGCCGAAGGCGATGCGCACCTTTTCCGAAACCGGTGACTGTGGATAGTGGTGCAGGATGATGTCGTTCAATAGAGTACTCGCTTAACTATCAGCAGATAGGGCCTCTGTCGCGCCCGCATCCTGGCCCAGGACAGCGGTTCTGTCGATGACAGAGGTAGACAGGCGCTTGATTCTAGAGAACAATTTTCTGTTAGCAGCGATCCGGGACCGGCGCGATTCCAGGCGGGAGAGAAACTGCCGCCTGCCGCAGGCGGGCAGTGTTGCGGACCTGGCCAAGGGCGGACTCGGAGTCCTGCTGTCGGTTTTCCTGGTGCCCGCCCTGGCCGTTGCGGCAGAGCCCGCCTCTGACGATAATCTGCAGCAAGCGGGCGCCCTGTTGCGGGCCGCGGCGACCGAACGCTGCCCGGCGGCCTTTCTCGATCCACAGGGTGTTGAGGACCAAACCCCGGGTCCGTTGAAAGGCTACCTTGCCGCCGCCGTCAACGACCGCGGCCCGGCAGACGCCTGGGTCCGGCGGGAGGTCATTCTGGAAAAGGCCGGCAGCGACCTTTCCATCAGCCTGAGCGCCACAAGGGCGGGCGGCGCATTGCGGCGCATCTCACTGACCGCCCTCGATGAAGCGGGCAAACGCCCGCTGATGACCGCACTGGCCGATGGCACCTGCCTTATCCATCACGGCCGGGCCTTGCAGTATGACGCGGCGGGAGATGCCAGCACGCTGATCCACCTCGCCCCGGATCTGGCGCAGGTTGAAACCACCGAACCCCTGAACCCGCCGGTGCCGGCGGGCGACGATCCCGGCGGCGTCACGGTCGCCCACATCGACAGCGGCGTGAATTACCTGCTGCCGGAAATCACCAAACGGTTGGCGCGCGATCAGGAAGGCAAGGCCCTGGGCCAGGACTTCTGGGATCTCGACGACAGGCCCTTTGACGGCGATACCGGGCGCTCCCCCTTCTTTCCGATCCGCCACGGAACCCCGGTGGCGAGCCTGCTGGTGGCGGAAGCGCCTGATATCCGCCTTGTCCCCTACCGCTATCCGCGCCCGGACATGACCCGTATGGGCGAGATCGTCTCGGCCGCCGCCGCTGCAGGCGCCGGGATCGTCGCCCTGCCCATGGGCAGCCGACAGCCGGGGGACTGGGAAAGCTTCGCCGCCGCTGCGAAGCGATACAGCAATCTGCTTTTCATCGTCTCCGCCGGCAACGACGGCCGCGACATCGACGCCGACCCGCTTTATCCGGCCAGCCTTACATTGGAGAACATGATCGTCGTGACCTCTTCCGATGCCTTCGGGCGTCTGGCCAGGGGCTCCAACTGGGGGCCCCTGTCGGTCGACCTGATGGTGCCGGCCGAGCAGCTTGAGGTCATCGATTATCGCGGCGCCCGGGGCCAGGCCTCCGGCTCCAGCTATGCCGTGCCGCGGGTGGCGGCCCTGGCGGCACGCCTGAAGGCGGCCCATCCGGATTGGCAGGCCGCGGAGCTGAAACGGGCCATACTGGCGCGCGCGGTCACACCGTTGCAGCGCGGCGCAGCGCGTGTCGCCGCTGGATGGATTCCCAACCCGGCGGATGATGACTGATTTCAGTTCGCCAACTTCGGCGGTCTTGGTGGCGGCTGGTTCAGGAAACGCTCCGCCGCCGGGGCGGTCTGCGGATTGACCTGTTTCAGGTGCTCGAAGGCGCGGCGCGCCAGCGCAGTATCGCCGCCCCAGGTGCCGGCCTGGATGGCAAAGCGCAGAACCTGCAGATCGTCGCCGGCCCGATCCATCAGCCAGTGCAGATGCGGCAGTTCCGCCTCGTAGTCGCGCAGCAGGTGATGGGTGATGACCAGCCCAAGGCGCGTGTTGATCGCATTGGGGTCTTCGGCCAGACCGCGTTCGAAGAGCGCGACCGCCGCCTCACCCGCGCCGCCGCGCCCCAGGGTCTGCCCGGCGAGGTCGAAGAGCTGGCGATTGCCGCTGCGCCCGCAGGCGGTGGCGATGGCCTTGGCCTGCTGGTCATCAAGACGCCCCGGCCTTGCCTGGTGGTCCTCGACCAGGGTGGTGCAGATACGCACAGCGGCACCGATCTCGGCGCTCGCCTCGGCGAAATCCGTGCCGCTTTGCGCCGCCAGCGCGGTCAGCGCCGCGGCCGGTATGGCCTCGAAACGGCCTTCGCCGCCGGAGGCGACGATACCGACAAGGCCGCCTTCGGCGTCCACCAGCGCACCGCCGCTGTTCCCCGGCTGGCTGTAGGCCGTGTGGTGCAGTCGGGCGAGGGGATGGTCCGGCGCCGGTAGCGCCACGGTCCTGCCCGGGTCGTAGGCGCGGATCTGCTGGCGCCCGACATCGGCGCCGACAGTAAAGAGCCCGCTGCCGGGTGTCGCTTCAGCCGCCGTCAGGCTGGGTCCGGCCGGCAGGCCGTTCACCTCCAGGAAAACCAGATCGGCGGGATAAGCGCTCGGCACGACCTGCGCCGTCAGGGGCGTGCCGTCGGCCAGGAAAAGCGTCGCTTCCTTCTCATCCGCCACCACATGGCGCGCGGTCACCAGGCGGTTCGGTGCAATCCGAACGGCTGAACCAACGGGATCGAAGGCAGAGATTGCAAAGACCGCCGCCCTGACATCGCAAACCGGTTGCGGTTGATCGCAGGGCCCCAGCTGCGCCCTGGCCGGCAAGGTGCCGACCAGAGTTGCAGCGACCAGAGCAACGGGCAGAAGCCACCGAAGTACAGCCGTTCGCGTCCTTATGGCGAAAGGCGCCACAGAGCTTACCAGCTGCCGGTATTTTCCATCGAAGACCAGGGCTCCGCCGGCGCCAGGGAATCGCCTTTCTGGAGGAGTTCCACCGAGATACCGTCGGGCGAACGCACGAAGGCCATGTGACCGTCGCGCGGCGGGCGGTTGATCACCACACCGCCGTCCTGCAGCTTCTGGCAGAGGCCGTAGATGTCGTCCACCGCATAAGCCAGATGACCGAAGTTGCGGCCGCCGTCGTAGTTCTCCGGGTCCCAGTTGTAGGTCAGTTCGACCAGCGGCGCCTTGTCTTCCCGGGCCCGTCCTTCGTCTTCCGGCGCGGCCAGGAAAACCAGGGTAAAGCGGCCCTTCTCGCTGTCCATGCGACGGACCTCGGTCAGGCCGAGCAGGTTGCAGTAAAAGTTCAGCGAGGCGTCCAGGTCCTTGACCCGAACCATAGTGTGCAGATAACGCAAGAGATCTCCCCTCATATCAAAATGCCTGATGGTGACCTGAGACTCGCCAGGCCAAGGCTTATCCTTAAGATAGAGACGATCCGGGAAATCGCAAACAGTCAGCCCAGAGCGGGCGTGCCCAGAACGTCGGCAACGGAGGGGATACGCTCCAGCGCCCACTTCATCTGCTGCCTGTCATAAGCCGTCAGCTCGCCGGGCGCGACCTTGTTGGACAGCGGCACGCCGTGGGCGATATCGCGCAATTGCTGGCGCAGAATAAGGTTCAGCAGGATCCGGTGGGCCTCGATCAGGTTGCCGATGTTCTTATCGCCCCCCCTGTCAGCCCCCCTATCGGGCCCCATGCCGGACCCGATGCCGGCGGATTCCTGCAGCGCCCGGTATGCCTCCAGGCGCTCGCGCGTCGACACGGCCTTTAGCCCATATTGCAGGGCGAGAACGCGCGCCGTGGAAAACACCGGCATGATGCCACCCTTCTTGAGATCGACCCGCCCGTCCTGCAGCCTGACCTTGCCGAACCAGCCGAGCGGCAAGGTAAAACTCCCGGCATTCAGCGCCAGCAGTTTTGTGAAGCTCCGCGCGCTCTGGGCGGCCGCCAGAGCCTCATCCTTCAGCGTTTGGGCGAGCGTCGTGTCGCCGTGAACCGGGGTGGCATCGAAGAAAATGTCACAGTTCAGGATATCCTCGGGCTTGGAGCGGGTAATCCACGCCCCTATGGTCTCCCGCCAGCCATCGAGATCCTGGCGCCAGGCCGCGTTCGAGGCCATGATACCACCCTTGCAGTAGACGACACCGGCATCGTTCAGGGTATCGGCGACCCGCTTGCCGAGTTCTTCGAACCAGAGGTCGGCAGTCCCGCCGGGGGCGCCCTCGCTGAAAACGATGGCATTGTCCTGATCCATCGCCAAAAGGCTCTCGCCGCGGCCGCCAGAACCGAGGACGAGCATGGCGTAGGGAACCGGCGGCGGCCCCTTGCCCTCCGCCGCCATATCGCTTTCCGCCAGCTCGCAGGCCCGCCGCGTCAGGGCGCGCAGCTCCCGCGAAACGATCGCCGCGATATCGCGGGCATCGACATCCTCATGAGCCAGGGTGCGCACGACCGTGGTCAGTTCCGACCAGATGAGCCCAAGGGCCGCCGGGGTCGTGGCCGTTTCGATGCTGTCGCCCAGCGACACCGCATCGTCGGCGCGTTGACGCAGCAGGTCACGCGCGCTCAAAGCCCCGGTCAGCGCGCCCGCCGGATCGACCACGCCAAGATGGCGGAACCCCTTGGTGCTCATACGGGCGAGGGCGCGATAGACAAACTCGTCGCCGCCGATGGTCACCAGCGGGCTCTGGCTGAATCGGTCTACTTTCTGATCCAGCGCACCTGCGCCTTCGGCAGCAAGCGCCCGCAGGACGTCGCGCTCGGTAACGATCCCGAAGGCTTCGCCTTTTGCCTTCCCAATGTTGCCCTCGGGCCCAGTGTTGCTTTCCGGCGCGACGAAAAGGGAACTGACCTTCTTCTGCGCCATAAGACCCAGCGCGTCTTTGAGGGGCGTCGTGCCGGCGACGACAAGCGGCGGTGCGCTCATGATGTCGGCGACCCGGTGCCGGTAGGGAAAGCTGTCGACCCGCGCGTATTCGGCAACGCTTTGCTTGACAGCACCGCCGTCGGCGCCTTGGGCGTGCCATCCGGCCTTCGCCTCCTCATCCATCCGGGCGGTCAGGGAGCGGCAGGCGCGCTCCGCCTCCGACAGCGTCGCGATGCCGCGCTGGCGCAACTGCGGAATCAGGGCGGCGAAGACCTGCGCCGTCAGCAGCGCGTCGCTCAGTGCCCGATGCCGCTCGGTGACCTCAAGGCCGAGCCAGGCAGCCACGGTTTCCAGCGACGGATCCGTCAGGCTGGGGGAAACCAGCTGCACCAGATGGCGCACGTCGAGGCTGCGCGGCGTCTGCCACGCCAAGCCGTTCCGCTCATGTTCCGCCTTCAGGATCGCCAGATCGAAACCGATGGAATAGCCGACAATGACCGCCGGACCGCTCCACTGCGCGAAATCCGCCATGGCCTCGGCAAATTCCGGCGCGGCGGCCACGTCGGCGTCGCCGATATGGTGGATCTCGGACGAAGCGGGCGGGATCGGGATCGCCGGGTTGACCAACGCCGAATAGGTTTCGATCTCCTCAAACTCGCCGCCACCTTTACCCTTGGCGTCTTTACCGCTACCGCCGCTGCGTACGGCGCCGATCTCGATGACCCGGTCCTCGGCCACGTCGAGGCCGGTGGTTTCCGTATCCAGAACCACCGCCGGCAAGGCGGCCAGCGGCAGCGCCGAAATACTCATTTGTATGCGGGCAAAACTCATCCCCAGACTCCCCCAGGCCCGGACTCCCCAAGCCTAGCGCCCAATGCGCGTCGCAATATAGCGCCTATCCGCAGGGCGGAGGACTTGATCCGGATCAATTCCGGGACAACCGAAAGCTGTTCAGATCCGTCGCAACACCAGCCGCGTCTATCCGCTTTTCGAACTGAGCGCGCACATCCCGCCAGGTGAACCTGATGGAGTTCTCGACAATCTCCTTGTCTTGGCGCTTCAGCTCCGGGGCGATGGGGGCCCATTTGAAAAGCGCCGCCGGGCTGGCGGTAAAGAGTTCCGGCGCCGGCAATCCGCCGTACCAGTCCTGAAAAGCCAGGCGCTGCTCGAAGGCGGCCAGGGCCTCGGACGGAGAGAAAGCATTGGTACTGAGGACCTGTTCCTCGTTGTCGCTTAACCCGCGTTTGAAGCAACGAAGCGCCAGATCCCTGTAAACCGCGCCGTCAGGCGATGCATCGCGCAGTGTCCGCGTCGCCGCATAGATCGCCAGATCCGAAAGGCAGGCCGCAAAAATATTCATTTTGGCAATGTTGACCGATGAAATGAGTACATCATTCTCGAACATACTCGGATAACGCGTGCCCATGCGCGTTTTTACATAGCCATAGAGAGTCTTCTGGGCGACAAAAGCAGAGCGAGTCGAGACGAAGGAACACACGCTATCCAGGCTGTCGAGCGGCCCCGAGTCGCGCCGCACAGTCAGTCGCGCAACGAAATCAGGGACAAAATTCAAGGCCATCTTTAGTAAGGCCAAGCCACTCTTTAATAACGAAATCACGCGCCAAAGTCCCTTTTCCAGCGGGGTCCAGCGTCTTGCTTCGTTGTACCGATCAAAATCAGCCAGAGGATCATCATAAGCGGTACTACTAAGGTTTTCATTTTCGCACAATCATGATCTACTCCCAGCTCTTCGCTGAGAGCGCTTGAGTACTGGGGTAGAATCGACAAGCACTTGGGATTGCAATGATAGAAGCCATCGACAGAGACGGCAGTTGGGGGAGCAAACATGTCCGATATCAGTAGTGAAGCCAAAACGCGCCACTGGTCGCGAACCCGGGGTCTTACGATCCTGGTTCTGGCGATCTGGGCGATCTTCGCCTTTATCCTGCCTTGGAATGCCAAGGCACTGAATGAATTTTCCTTCCTGGGCTTTCCGCTCGGCTACTACCTGATCGTTCAAGGTTCATTGGTCGTCTTTGTGGTGCTGATTTTCTTTCAGAATTGGCGCCAGGACACGATCGACGATGAAGCCGGCGTCGGCGACGAATAGGGGGGATAGATCGATATGATAAAAGGCAGTTTCATCGAAAACCTTGGCAAGGTGTACGCGATGTACACCGGCGGTTTTCTTGTTTTCGTGGCCTTGATGGCCATCCTTGAACAGATGGGCGTCGGTGCCGACACCATCGGCATCCTCTTCGTTGCCTTCACGGTCGTCATCTATGCGTTGATCGGCTGGCTGTCACGGACCATGCAGGTCGATGCCTATTACGTCGCCGGGCGCGAAGTGCCCGCCGTCTACAACGGCATGGCGACAGCCGCGGACTGGATGTCCGGTGCCTCCTTCGTCGCCCTGGCCGGTGGAATCTACTTCGGCGGCTACGGTTATCTGGGCTTCATCGTGGGCTGGACCGGCGGCTATGTGCTGGTGAACTCGCTGATGGCGCCCTACCTGCGCAAGTTCGGTTGCTACACCGTGCCGGACTTCATCGGTACCCGCTATGGCGGCAACGTTGCGCGCTTCTGCGCTGTCATCATTCTGGTGGTCGCCTCTTTCACCTACGTGACCGCTCAGATCAACGCTTCCGGCACCATCGCCGCGCGTGCCTTGCACATTCCCTTCGAGTTCGGCGTCTGGATCGGCCTGCTCGGTATCCTGCTGTGCTCCATGCTCGGCGGTATGCGGGCGGTGACCTGGACCCAGGTGGCGCAGTACATCGTGCTGATCATCGCCTATCTGGCACCGGTTATCTGGATGTCCAACAAGCAGGGTTTCGGGATCATTCCGCACTTTTCCTATGGGGATGCGGTCGCCCGAATTCAGGAACTGGAGCCCTTGCTCAGTCTTGGGGTCGCGGCGACTGAAAGCGCACCCTTTGGCGGTGTCAGGACTCTGATAACACCGCACAACGATCCGCAGGGCGGCATGGACTCCTGGAAGTTCGTCTCCCTGGCGTTCTGCATGATGGCGGGCACGGCCTCTCTGCCGCACATTCTGATGCGTTACTTCACGACGCCGTCGGTTCGTGCAGCCCGCAAATCGGTCGCCTTTTCCCTGCTCTTCATCTTCCTGCTGTACTTTACGGCGCCGGCCCTGGCCACGCTGACCAAGCTGCAGCTTCTCGATCCGACCCTGCCCACCGCGATCATCGGACAGTCTTTCGAGATAGTGAAGAGCCTGGCCTGGGTGCAGAACTGGGAAAGCGTGAACATGCTGTGGCTTTCCGACAGCAACGGTGACGGTATCCTGCAGCTGAACGAGTTCTTCATGCGGCCTGATATCGTGGTGCTGGCAACGCCGGAAATCGCCGGCCTGCCGTACGTGGTGTCCGGTCTGGTTGCCGCCGGCGGCCTGGCTGCCGCCATGTCGACCGCGGACGGCCTGTTGCTGGCCATCGCCAACGCCCTCAGCCATGATCTTTACTACAAGATCATCGACCCCAAGGCGGATACGAAGCATCGTCTCATCGTTGCCCGCATCCTGCTGGTCGGTATCGGTATGGCGGCTGCCCTTGTGGCCAGCCTTCAGCTCACCGGTATCCTTGGTGCGGTGGCCTGGGCATTCTGCTTTGCGGCATCGGGCTTGTTCTTCCCCTTGGTTCTGGGGGTCTGGTGGAAACGGGCCAACACCCAGGGGGCGATTGCCGGAATGATCTGCGGTTTCGTTGCCGGATCGGCCTATCTCTTCCTGATCCACAACAAGATCATCGATCCGGTCTTCGCGATTGACGGTCTGCGGTTTGCCATCATCGGCATGCCGGTCAGCCTGGTTGCCATGGTGGTGGTCAGCCTGATGACCCCGGCACCGGATGCCGAGACCCAGGCGATGGTCGACGAGGTTCGCATCCCTTCGGGCGAGACGATCCTCGGTGCCAAGCACTAAGCCTGCAGTTACAGGATCTAAACTTCGGGGGGCGGAGATTTTCCGCCCCCCTTCCTTATTCCGATAGAGCCGGACAAGCCTAGATGACTGATCCTCTTGCCATCTTCCCGATCTGGATCATCGCCATCGACTATACGCTGGGCGTGATCATGTGGACGCTGATCGGCCGCGTCGCCATGAACATGTTCCTGCCGGAGAACTCCGACTTCTTTTTCATGAAGTTCTTCGTCAAAGCGACCAACCCGATCATTCGCGTGTTCCGGCCAGTGACGCCAAGCTTCCTGCTCGACCCGCTGGTGCCGCTCTACGTCGCCTGGTTCTTCTTCATGATCCGCTTCTATCTGATGCCCTGGCTGCTGGGCTACTCGGTCATGGGCATGTTGTCGTTTCCGCTGGAAGGCGAAATCGCCCGGTCGATCTACAACTCCTTCAACTAAGTCACAACTGCTACCAGCCTGACCGAATGCTCGGCGAGGTCGGACAAACCGGGGCGCTGGATCACACGGGGGATCGCTGCCGGCGGTGCCATGCGCCCCGGATTTGCGCTAGTTTCCGCCGCGCTTGGGCAGACCGGCATAGAGATGAACGTGCGAATAGGTGGCGAAGGCTCCGGGCACGACGCCATAGGTCTTGCCGTCGCTGTGCCAGGCGATCGCCAGGCCGGCGGCGAGATGTTCACCGGTGAGCTGCAGGCAGGGTTTGAAGGTGGCCTCGAACCTTGCCACGCCCGCCTTGTCGGCAGCGAAGACAGATTGACTGCCGTCACGCGTCCCCAACGGCAGGTCGTAGGTCCCGATAAAGGGATCCGTCGGCGGCGAAGCCATGAAGAAGTGCCACATGGTGTAGACGCCGTCGGGAATGAGTCCGCTGAAGTCGGCCGTCAAGGTCCCGGCGCCGTCCTGGCAGCTATAGCGCGCCTCGCCCTTGGCGTTCAACCATTCACCCAGAGTGAGCCCGAGGGGCCGGCCTTTGGGCCAAGGGCCCTCGGCGGTCTCGTCGAAAGGGTTGTGATCCAACTGCCGCGCCGCCGCATAGAGCGGCAACTTGAGGTCTTGGTCACCCTTGGTCGGCCGATAGACCTTGCCGGAACCTGCTTCGCGCTCAATGAACACATCCTGCTCCGCCAGATTATCATCGACATGCCGTTTAAAGCTCAAAGACACATTAACCGGTGCGTCATAGGCGATCTGAGTGATGGGTTGGCTGACGCTGCTGTCAGCCATAGCAGCGCCGGCGCCCAGGGCCATCGCTGCGCAAGTGGTAATGAGAAGGTGCTTCAGGTGCATTATACGTCTCCTAGAATGCGGCAAAAAGCGAAGCGGCGGCCATGAGGTATCGCCGATCGGCGGGCTGCTGAAAATCGGGCAATTGTCCCGGCCATGTGCATTTTGCGTCCGCGATCCGGGACATCTGTCCCGGGTTCCTGGGAGAAACGATCCTCAAAGATTCCTGGACATCCGACAGGATGGGCATGCCCGCTTCGCAGGGGGCCGGCGCACAGAAACCGATTCGGCGCGGTTAGAGCGTCGGCAGCTCTTCCCGGCGCGGCAGATCAGCGCCACGCCGCCCGCAGGTCACACCAGCCGCTTCGACAGCGAAAGCGACGATACGGCGACAATCGTCGAGCGGCAGGTTGACCAGACCTTCCCGCGTTGCCCTGCCAAGTTCCTGCAGGCCGCAAAGCAATGCCGCCTGAAAGGTATCGCCGGCCCCCACGGTATCAACGGTATCGACCTGGCGGCCGGGCGTCTCGAACACCTCACCGCGCAGGGAGACCAGGGCTCCCTCGGCACCTCTGGTTATCACCACAAGCTGCACACCCTGGCGATGCCAGGCAGTCGCGACTTCGCAGGGGCCAGTGGCTGGGAAAAGCGTCTCAAGGTCTTCGTCGCTTACCTTTATGAGATCGGCCGCCCTAGCAAAGGCCTCGATCCGCTCGCGCCAGCGCAAGGTGTCCGGTTCGACGTTCAAGCGCACGTTGGGATCGAGAGAGATAAGGCTTTGGCCGGTCTGCTGACGCGCAAGCGCCAACAAGGTGCTGCCGGTCGGCTCAACCACCAGCGAATAAGAACCGAAATGCAGCCCCGTGATGTCTTCGGAGAGTGAGGGGAGATCAGCCGGGCCCAGCGCCCGGTCTGCCGCCTCATGGCCATAGAAGCTGTATTGCGGAACACCGCTCTCATCCAGACCGACGAGCGCCAAGGTTGTCGGATTGACCTTGCTGACGACAAAGCGGGTATCGACACCCTCTTCACGCAGCACCCCTTCCAGACGCCGGCCCAGCGGATCGCTTGAGATTCCGCCGAACAGGGCCGCCGCGCGCCCAAGCCGCGAAAGGCCGATGGCGACATTAAAGGGTGAGCCGCCAATGCGCGCATCAAGGCTGAAGCCTGTCGCCGTCTCTTCCGAGAGAAAGACATCGTAGAGGGCCTCGCCGCAAATCAGAAACATCTCGTTCTAACCCAAACCATTGAAAAAAAATGGGGCGCGAAGCTGCTTGCTCATATCGCGCCCCAGGCAAGTCGGCGGCCCACCATGGCCGGACCGCCGCAGGGAGACTTCCTTAGTTCAAAACCGCACCTTCGGGCAAAGCAATGTCCGCCGGTGGTTCCATCGCGCCGGTCATGATCGCCACGGCATCCGACATCGAAAAATCCTTGGGACGAATAACCGCATGACGCCGGCTCAGCCGGTGGATATGAATGCGGTCGGCGACCTCGAAGACATGGGGCATGTTGTGCGAGATCAGGACAATCGGCATGCCCCGCGACTTCACATCCTGGATCAATTCCAGAACGCGCCGGCTTTCCTTCACACCCAGCGCCGCCGTCGGCTCGTCCATGATGACGAACTTTGTGGCGAAGGCAGCGGCCCGGGCAACGGCGACACCCTGGCGCTGGCCGCCGGAGAGGGTCTCCACCGCCTGGGTGATGGACTGCACCGTCATCAGGCCGAGTTCCGTCAGCTTATCGCGGGCGAAATCGCGCATCTGCTTTTTGTCGAGCATTCTGAAAACCGAGCCGGCGATGCCATCTTTATAGATCTCCCGCCCAAGAAACATGTTGTCCGCGATGGACAACGCCGGTGAAAGCGCAAGGTTCTGATAGACGGTTTCGATACCGGCATCCCGGGCCTCCATCGGTGAGGAGAAACTGATCGCCTCGCCATCGAGCCGGATTTCGCCTTCGTCGATCTGAACCGCGCCGCAAAGCGCCTTCACCAGGGTCGACTTGCCGGCACCGTTATCGCCGATGATGGCGAGGACTTCGCCGGGAAAGACTTCAAAGTCCGCGCCGTCCATGGCGGTCACGCGGCCATAGCGCTTGGTGAGACCACGTCCGGTCATGACTGGTTGCAGGCTCATGCGCTGACCCTCCTGATCCACTGGTCCATAGCCACGGCAACGATGATGAGCAGGCCCACCGCAAAGGTCTGCCACAGCACGTCGACGCCGCCGAGTTTGAGGCCGGAGCGGAACACGCCGACGATCAAGGCGCCGAAGAGCGTCCCGAAGATCGCGCCCCTGCCACCGAACAGCGACGTGCCGCCAATGACCACCGCAGTAATGGCATCCAGGTTGCCTTCGTAAAAGGATTGCGGCGAGGCCGAACCGACGCGGCCGATGGCCGCCCAGCCGCCGAGCGCACAGAGAAAACCGGCAGCGCCATAGACAGACAACAGCACGCGGTCGGTGCGGATGCCGGAAAGCTCCGCCGCCTCCCGGTCATCGCCGACGGCATAGACCGCGCGCCCCCAGGCGGTCCAGTTCAGCGCATACCAAAGCACGATGAAGATACCGACCATCAGGAAAGAGCCCAGAGTAAACTGGGCGCCGAGCAGCTCCACCCGGAGGCCGAAGATCTTCAGCAGCGGCGCCGTGGCGTCGATATCCTGGCTGCGGATCGTCTCGGATTCCGAGTACCAGAGGTTCAGGGCAAAGAAGATCGACCAGGCCCCCAGGGTAACGATGAAGGGCGGCAAGCGCAGCTCCAGAGCCGGCCCGAAATTGAGCCAACCGACAACCAGCCCCCCGATGATCCCGATCGGAACGACGTAGATCAGCGGCAGGTCGAGGCTGAGCAGAAACACCCAGGCAAGGACGGTCACGGCGATCGGCACCAGACGCGCGCGCGTTGCCAGGCTGCCGTTGAACAGGCCGCAGGCCAGCCCGACCCCCAGGCCGATAACGACCGCCAGGATCGAGGGAACGTCGCCCTGAACCGCCAGCCGCCCCATTACCATGTAACTCAACACCATAATCGCCGCGACGCTGAGGTCGATGCCGGCGGTCAGGATCACCAGGGTCTGGGCAGCGCCCAGAATGCCGATGACGGTGACCTGCTGAATGATCAGCGAGAGATTGAAAGCCGAGAAGAAATTGTTGGCGATCAGTCCGAACACCAGGCAACTGAGAATCAGCACCACCACCGGCGCGGCGGTCGGATTGGCGTGCAGGAAGTGATGAAATCTGGCGAGCGGCGAATTGTCGTGCACCTCGAACGAGGCAGCCTCAGTGGAGCTTTGCTCAAGAACTTTCTCGAAATCCTGAGGTCCGCGCGGCGGCACCGCCTGATCGTCGGCCATAGCGATTCCTCCCAAATTTTTTCTATGCCGAGTTTTCTGGTTGGGGAGGCGCTTGAAAACGCCTCCCCAAGCTTCTGCACCTCCCGGTGCAGTGCTTCGGCTAGATGCCGATCAGCCCCAGCACTTCTTCAGCGCTTCTTCCGACGTGATGGAAGGAATGCCCTCGACAGGCTGGTCGGTGACCAGCTCGACACCGGTGTTGTAGAAGCTGAGACCTTCGGAATTCGCCGGCTTCTTGCCGGTCTTGGCGAACTCCGCCACCGCTTCGACACCGAGAGAGGCCATCAGCAACGGAAACTGCATGGAGGTTGCGCCGATGACGCCGTCCTTCACGTTCTGAACGCCGGGGCAGCCGCCGTCGACGGAAACAATCAACACCTTGTCGGCAAGGCCGAAAGACTTCAGCCCTTCATAGGCACCCGCCGCCGCGGGCTCGTTGATGGTGTGAATGATGTTGATCCCCGGATCCTTCTGCAGAAGGTTCTCGATGGCGGTGCGTCCGCCTTCTTCCGAGCCCTGCGTGGAATCGCCACCGACGATACGCGGATCGTCTTCGTCGTACATCTTGTCGATGTTTTTCACATCGACGCCGAAGCCCTTCAGGAAACCCTGATTGCGCAGCACGTCGACGGTGATCTGCGCCTCCGATAGGTCCAGGGTGGCGATCTTGGCCGTCGCCGTGTCGCCCATCTTCGCCGCCGCCCACTGGCCGATCAACTCACCGGCCTTGAAGTTATCGGTCGCGAAGGTCGCATCAGCCGATTCAGCCGGGTCGAAGGGGGTGTCCAGGGCAATGACCAGAAGACCGGCCTCGCGTGCCCGCTTCACCGTATCAGCCAGGCCGGCGGGGTCGGAGGGCGTAATCAGGATGCCCTTGGCGCCAGCGGCGACAAGGCTTTCGATGGCTTCAATCTGGGCTTCGTTGTCGCCGTCGTACTTGCCGGCGAAGGTGCGCAGCTCAACGCCCATTTCCTTGGCCTTGGCTTCGGCACCCTGGCGCATCTTCACGAAGAAGGGGTTGGTGTTGGTCTTGGTGATCAGGCCGACGATGACGTCGTCAGCCAGAACGGGGGTCGTAAGGCTGCTCATCGCAAGCAGGCTGAAAGCCGTCAAAGCGGCGGTAACTCTGGGTTTCATGGCGGTATCCTCCCTTAAGGGGCGTGACGAATTTTAACGTTTCGTTTTTCCGGAGCTTCAATGGCCTGACCGAACACCGGACCGGCCGCTCCTTATCCTCCGATTTAAACGCTGGCCGTGTGGTATGTCAATAAATAAATCAAATTGAGTTTCTTATTGGCAGCGACTCCGGGATAAGGCATGATGTTCTCGAATAAACAGCACCGCCGAGGGCCCCCGCCCTCTATATTGGGCGGAACAGGCCCGAAAAAGGGCCGCTGGCGTCACCAAGGGAGGAAGACGATGAAGACAATCCAAGGAGGCACCGGCACCCTGACCCGTCAGTCGATGGCTTTCGTCCTGGCCGGCGGACGGGGCAGCCGCCTGGAGGAACTGACCGACCGCCGGGCAAAGCCGGCGGTCTACTTCGGCGGCAAAAGCCGGATCATCGATTTCGCCCTCTCCAACGCAGTGAATTCCGGAATCCGACGGATCGGCGTGGCGACCCAGTACAAGGCCCATAGCCTAATCCGCCATTTGCAGCGCGGCTGGAACTTCTTTAGGGCCGAGCGCAACGAAATGCTGGATATCCTGCCCGCCTCCCAGCGCGTCGACGAAGGGCATTGGTACCTCGGCACGGCGGACGCGGTGACCCAGAATATCGATATCATCGAGAGTTACGGCGTGAATTACATCGTCGTGCTGGCCGGCGATCACGTCTACAAGATGGATTATGGCGTGATGCTCGCCCAGCACGTCGATTCCGGCGCCGACGTAACCGTCGGCTGCATCGAGGTGCCGCGCATGGAGGCGACGGGATTCGGCGTCATGCACGTGGATGAGACCGCCCGCATCATCGAGTTCTTCGAAAAGCCCGCCGACCCGCCGGCAATTCCCGGCAACCCCGACCAGGCCCTGGCATCGATGGGCATCTATGTCTTCGACACCGGTTTCCTGATCAACCTGCTGCGCAAGGACGCCGCAGACCCGGCTTCCGACCACGACTTCGGCAGGAACCTCATCCCCCATATCGTCAAGAACGGCAAGGCGATCGCCCATAAGTTCTCCGATTCCTGCGTGATCACCGGTACGGAAAAGCACCCCTACTGGCGCGACGTCGGCACCGTCGATTCCTTCTGGCGCGCCAACATCGACCTGACCGACTTCGAGCCCGAGCTCGATATCTATTCAACAGACTGGCCGATCTGGACCTACGGCGAAGTGACACCACCGGCCAAGTTCATTCATGACGAAGCCGACCGGCGCGGCTCCGCCGTTTCCTCCATGGTTTCGGGCGGCTGTATCATTTCAGGGTCCAACGTTTCCGAAAGCTTGCTCTTCACCGGGGTTCACTGTCATTCCTTCAGCCAACTGGAAAAGGTGGTCGCCCTGCCCCACTGCGTCATCAATCGCAATGCCCGGCTGTCCAACGTCGTCCTGGATCGTGGCGTTATCGTTCCCGAAGGTCTTGTCGTCGGCGAGGACCCGGAGGAAGATGCGCGTCATTTCAGGGTTACGGCCAACGGCGTAACCCTGGTGACCCAGAAAATGATCGACGCCCTGGATTCGTAGACACTGCGAACTCTCGCCTGCTTTGGAATTTTGACTGCATGAAGGTTTTGTTCGTCGCTTCGGAGTGCGTGCCCTTCGTGAAGACCGGTGGGCTCGCCGATGTCGTCGGGGCGCTGCCCGCAGCCCTGGCCACAGAAGGCGTCGAGGTTCGCGTGCTGCTGCCGGCCTATCCCCCGGTCAAGGCGGCCCTGTCCGATCCGGCGGTCCTGCGGCAGTTTCCGAAGTCCTTCGGCGGGCGCGGACAGCTCATTGCCGGACCGGCGCAAGGGCTCGACGTACTCGCGCTGGACGCGCCCCATCTCTACGACCGGCCCGGCAATCCCTACCTCGGCCCGAACGGCAAGGACTGGCCCGACAATCATCTGCGCTACGGCGCGCTCTGCCGTGTCGCCGCGCGCATCGCGACGGAGGGCTGCGACGGCTGGCAACCCGACCTGATCCATCTGCACGACTGGCAGGCGGGCCTCACCGCGGCCTACCTGAAACTGGGCCGACGCCCGGCGCCGCCGTGCATGATCACGATCCACAACATCGCGTTCCAGGGCCTGTTTCCGCCCGCGACCCTGGCCCCGCTCGGCCTGCCGAAATCTGGGTTCCAGCTGGAAGGCTTCGAGTACTTCGGCAAGATCGGTTTCCTGAAGGCCGGTCTGGTCTATGCCGACAGGATCACCACCGTCAGCCCGACCTATGCCCGCGAGCTGACCAGCCCCGAGTTCGGCATGGGGCTGGAGGGCGTGATCGCCGCGCGGCGGGCCGAGGTCAGCGGTATCCTGAACGGTATCGACCTCGACACCTGGAACCCCGAAACCGATAAAGAGATCGCGGCAGGCTACTCGGCCAGAGGGCTCGTGCCCAAGGCAGAGAACCGGAGGGTCCTGGCCGAGCGTTTCGGACTGGCCCCTGATACCCCCGCGCCGCTGTTCTGCGTGGTCAGCCGGCTCACCCGCCAAAAGGGCCTCGACCTGTTGCTGGAGACGCTGCCGCGCCTGCTGGCGCGCGGCGCCAGCCTGGCGATCCTCGGCTCCGGCGACGCCGATATGGAGGCCGCCTATGTAAAGGCGGCGCGCGACAACCCGGGCCGGGTCGGGGTCGTCATCGGCTATGACGAGGCGCTGTCCCATCTCATGCAGGCCGGCGCCGACGCCATTCTCGTACCCTCGCGGTTCGAGCCCTGCGGCCTGACCCAGCTTTACGGCCTGCGCTACGGCACGCTGCCGGTGGTCGCGCGCACCGGCGGCCTGGCAGACACCGTGATCGACGCCAACGAAGCAGCCCTGCAGGCGGGCGTGGCAACCGGCTTTCAGTTCGCGCCCGTCGCCGCGGCGCCCCTGGCCGATGCCGTCGACCGGGCCTGCGATGTTTTTGCCGACAAAAAGCTATGGACCGCAATGGTGCGGCGGGCGATGAAACATCCGGTCGGTTGGGAGACCTCCGCCGCAGCCTACGCGAGGATCTACCGCGAAATGACCGGGCCGGGACGTAACGGGGCCGGAATATGAAGATGGCTGGAGAACGCAGCCTGCGCGCCGGACGGCCAGATCCGCTGGGCGTCCACTGGGACGGTCGCGGTGCCAACATCGCGGTGTTCTCGGAAAACGCCACAAGGATCGAGCTTTGCGTGTTTTCAGAGGACGGCAAACGGGAGATCGAGCGGCTGAGCCTGCCGGAGAAAACCGGGGCGGTCTGGCACGGCTATCTGCCCGGCCTGACGCCGGGAAGTCTCTACGGCCTGCGCGCCCATGGCCCCTACGCGCCCGAACAGGGACACCGCTTCAACCCCCACAAGCTGCTGCTTGACCCCTATGCCCGCGCGCTGCACGGCGCCTTTAGCACCGGCGAGACAACACTGGGCTACGACCCCACCGCGGCGGAAGCCGATCTGTCGTTCTCCACCAGCGACAGCGCCGCAGAGATGTCCAAGTGTGTGGTCACCGAGGCGATGGCGCCGGTACCCGACGACGAGCGGCCCGACATCGCCTGGGCCGACAGCATCCTCTACGAAGCCCATCCCAAAGGCCTGACCCGGCTCTGGCCGGCGGTGCCCGAGGCCTTGCGCGGCAGCTATGAGGCGCTGGCCTGCGCGCCCGTCCTGGAACACCTCACCGCACTCGGCGTCACGGCGGTGGAGCTGATGCCGGTACAGGCCTTCGTCGATGACCGATGGCTGGTGCAGAAGGGCCTGGTCAACTACTGGGGCTATAACTCCATCGGCTTTTTCATGGCCGAGCCGCGCTACTTCGGACCCAAGGGAGCGGCGGGGTTTCGAGAAACGGTCCGCCGGCTTCACGGCGCCGGGATCGAGGTCATTCTGGACGTGGTCTACAACCACACGGCCGAAGGCGACCAAAGCGGCCCGACCCTGTCGTTCCGTGGTCTCGACAACGCCGCTTACTATCGCCTGCAGGACGACCAGCCGCGCTACTACGTGAACGAGACCGGCTGCGGCAACACCCTGAACGTCGCCCATCCCCATGTTCTGCGCCTGGTGCTGGACAGCCTGCGCTGGTGGGTCGAGGCCATGGGCGTCGACGGCTTCCGCTTCGACCTGGCAACCACCCTGGGACGCGAAGCCCAGGGCTTCGATCCGGCGGGCGGATTTTTCGACGCGTTGCGCCAGGACCCGCTGCTGTCCAAGGTGAAACTGATTGCCGAACCCTGGGACCTGGGGCCCGGTGGCTACCGTCTCGGTGAGTTTCCGCCCGGCTTCGCGGAATGGAACGACGGATTCCGCGACGGCCTGCGCAAGTTCTGGCGCGGCGACGCCCACAGCGCCCAGGAAATGGCCGAGCGCCTGCTGGGTTCGGCGGCAAGCTTCGACCACAGCGGACGCCGCAGTTGGTCCTCCGTGAACTTCGTCGCCTGCCACGACGGCTTCACGCTCGCCGACACCACGGCCTACAGCGAAAAGCATAACCAGGCCAACGGCGAAGACAATCAGGACGGCCACCAGGAGAACTACAGCGACAACTGCGGCGCAGAAGGCGAGACCCAGGACCCGGAGATCCGCCTGCGCCGGGCACAGCGCCGCCGCAACCTGCTGGCCACGGTGTTCCTGGCTCAGGGTACACCCATGCTGCTGGCCGGCGACGAAATCGGTGCCAGCCAGCAGGGCAACAACAATGCCTACTGCCAAGACAACGAAATCTCCTGGATCGACTGGTCGGCCGCCGACAACGCCTTCCTCGGCTTTACCCGCCGCCTGATCGCCTTTCGCAAGGCCCATCCCTGCGTCAGGCAAAGCTGGTTCCTGCACGGCCGCGAACGCAGCGAAGACGGCGAAGCGGACGTGAGCTGGCTCGGCCTCGACGGCGGGGCGGTCGACTGGGATGACCCGGCACTCGCGGGGTTCTGCCTGCTGCTCAGGGAATCGGCCGAGGCGCCGGCCTATGCGACCGACGGCGATGTCGTGGCCGTCGTCTTCAACGGATCGGACAAGCCGGTATCGACCCGCCTGCCCGGCCTGCCGGGCAAACAGATCTGGCTGCGCGCGCTGGATACCGCCCAACCGGAAGCGCCGAAAGCAGTCTGCAAAAACACCTCGCAGGACATCCCGGCGCGAAGCCTGGTGGCTTTTGAAACCGGGTTGCTGCTGTGATGCCCCGTTCCGCCGGCAGCACCGCACTGCAGGACCTCGCCGGGATCATGGGGGTGCTGCCGCGCTGGCGCGACCTTTCGGGCAGGGAGCATGTAACGGGGCCGGAAACCCAACGCGCCCTCCTGACCGCCATGGGCCTTTCGGTCGAGACAGAGACCGCGGCAGCGGCCACCCTCAAGACACGCCAGGACGAGGAGGCCAAGCGCCGCATTCCCAAGGAGCTGGTCTTGAACGCGGGAGAGCGGACCGCGATCCCGCTGACCGCGCCCGTGAAGTGGCACCTGGAGTTGGAACAGGGTGAGGTTCTCTCCGGCGACGGCGAAGATCGGATCGTCATCACACCGCCGCCCGGCCTCCACCGCCTCCACGTCGGCGACCAGACCGGCCTGGTGATCTCCGCGCCCCGGCGGGCGCCCTCTGTACAGGATGTCGTGGGGCCGCAAGGGGATCGCGGCCGGGCCTGGGGCGTCACAGCCGCGCTCTACGGCCTGCGCTCCGCGCGCAATCTCGGTCTCGGCGATTATGACGACCTTGCCGTTGCGGCTGCGCAGTTGGCCCGGCGGGGTGCCGACTTCATCGGCATCAACCCGCTGCATGCGCGCGGGGCGGCCAGCGACGACATCAGCCCCTATGCGCCCTCCTGCCGAACGGCCTTCGAACCGCGCCACATCGCCCTCGATGCGGTTCCCGGGTTCGACGACTGCAGCGAAGCCCGGCAGTTGATCGACGCGAACGCCGACCGCCTTGCCCAGGCCCGGGCAGGCACACTGGCGGACTACGCCACGCACGACACCATCCAATCGCCGGCTTTGCGTGCCCTTTTCCAGGCCTTCCGTTCAGCCGCGCAGGAAGCCGCTACCGACCACGCCGCCTGGCGGAAAGACCGCGGTGCCGCCCTGGCAGGCTTTGCCCTCTTCGAAGCGCTTTCCCTGCGGCATGGCGCGGACTGGCGGCGCTGGCCCGGCGCTCTACAGGACTCCAAAGGCAGCGCCGCAGGGGACTTTGCGGTGGAGAATGGCGGGGAAATCGCCTTCCACACCTGGCTGCAGTGGCTCGCGGACCGCCAGCTCGGCCGGGCCCAGGCGGCAGCAAAGGGCGCGGGGATGCGCTTTGGCCTTTACCTCGACCTGGCCGTCGGCGTGCGCCCCGGCGGCGCCGACACCTGGACCGCGCCGTCGTGTTTCGCCGAGGGAGTCTCGCTGGGTGCGCCGCCGGACGCCTTCAACCCCGGCGGACAGGTCTGGAATCTGGCGCCGTTCAACCCGATGGGCCTGCGCGCAGCGGCTTACCAGCCTTTCATCGCGATGCTGCGCAGCGCCATGCACCATGCCGGCATCATCCGTATCGATCACATCCTGGGCATCAACCGCAGCTTCTGGGTGCCGGAAAACGGTTGCGACGGCGGCTACGTCGCCTACCCCATGGAAACACTGCTCGCCCTGATCCGCCTGGAGGCCCGGCGCAGCGGCTGCATCGTCGTCGGCGAAGACCTCGGCTCCGTTCCCGATGGCCTGCGCGATCACCTGGCGGAGGCGGGGTTGTTGGGTTGCGCGGTGATGCAGTTCGAAAAAAAGGACGGGCGCTTCCGGCCACCCGCCGACTATCGCCCGGCGACCCTCGCCAGCTTCGGAACGCACGATACCCCGACCCTGCGCGGCTGGTGGTCGGGCTGGGATATCGACCTGCGCCACGACCTCGCACAAAGCCGGAGCGCCGCAAGACAGGCCGAGCAGCAGAAGCGCAGCCTGGACCGCAGCGCCTTGGCCGGGCTGCTGGTTCAAGAGGGATTGCTGCCCGGTGATATCGATCCTGCCGCACCGCCCTTGGAAGCCAACGATGCCATCGCCGCCGCCCTGCACGGCCTCCTGTCCAGCGCGCAGTCCGGCTTGATCGCAGTGCAGCTTGACGATGCCTTGGGCGTAGTCGAACAGCAGAACCTGCCGGGCACGGTGACTGAATATCCCAACTGGCGCCGCCGTTATCCCATTGGCGTCGACCGCCTTGCCGAGGACGAAGGGCTCGCCGGCATTGCCGAGACGCTCGCACCGGCCTCTCCCGAAGATCCGGTCAAAAAGGAGAACCAGCCTTGGCTGTGAAGACCGTCGCAACGAAGCCCATCGAGGGCCAGAAACCCGGAACCTCGGGCCTGCGCAAACAGACCCGCGTGTTCATGGAACCGGGCTATCTGGAGAACTTCGTCCAGTCCATCTTCGATGCCATCGGCGGCCTGCAGGGAAAAACCCTGACCCTCGGCGGCGACGGGCGTTACTTCAACAAGCGCGCCATCCAGATCATCCTGAAGATGGCCGCGGCCAACGGGGCGGCCCGCGCCCTGGTGGGACAGAACGGCATCCTCTCCACACCGGCGGCCTCGGCGGTGATCCGCGCGCGTAAAACCGACGGCGGCCTGATCCTCTCGGCCAGCCACAACCCGGCGGGCGAAGACGGCGACTTCGGCCTGAAGTACAACATCCCCGCCGGCGGTCCGGCGCCCGAGGCGGTGACCGAAGCCATCTACCGGCACAGCCGGGAAATCCGGGAATACCATATTCTGGAGGCGGCGGACCTGGACCTCTCCACCTGCCGCGAAGTGCAGCAGGGACCCATGACCGTCGAGATCATCGATCCGGTGACGATCTACGCCGATCTCATGCGCAAGCTGTTCGACTTCGATGCCATCCGCGCACTCTTTGCCGGGGGTTTTTCGATGCGCTTCGATGCCATGCATGCGGTTACCGGACCCTATGCCCGGGCGATCCTGGAGGGCGAACTGGGCGCGCCGGAGAGCACGGTCATCAACGCCGCGCCCCTGCCCGACTTCGGCGGCGGCCACCCCGACCCCAACCCGGTCTACGCCAAACCACTGTTCGACCTGATGATGGGCCCTGACGCGCCGGACTTCGGTGCCGCTTCCGATGGCGACGGCGACCGCAACATGATCCTCGGGCGCGGGGCCTACGTGACCCCCTCCGACAGCCTGGCGGTATTGGCGGCAAACGCCCGGCTGGCACCGGGCTATGCCGCAGGCCTCAAGGGGATCGCAAGGTCGATGCCGACCAGCCGCGCCGCCGATAGGGTTGCCGCCAAGCTCGGCATCCCGGCCTTTGAGACGCCGACGGGCTGGAAGTTCTTCGGCAACCTGCTAGACGCCGGCAAAGCGACGCTCTGCGGCGAGGAAAGCGCCGGCACCGGCTCCGACCATGTCCGTGAAAAGGACGGCCTCTGGGCGGTGCTGCTATGGCTCAACATCATCGCCCGGCGCGGCGAATCGGTGCAGGAGATCCTGAATGCGCATTGGGCCGACTACGGCCGCGACTATTACTCGCGTCACGACTATGAGGGCGTCGACAAGGCCGCCGCAGAAGCGCTGGTGGCGGACCTGCGCGCGCGCCTGACGGAACTGCCCGGTCAAACCTTCGCCGGTCTGACCGTCGCCGCCGCCGACGACTTTTCCTACAACGACCCGGTCGACGGCTCGACATCGAGCGGACAGGGCCTGCGCCTGTTTTTCGCGGAAAACGCGCGCGCCGTACTGCGCCTTTCAGGAACCGGAACCGTGGGGGCAACCCTCAGGGTTTATCTGGAACGCTTCGAGGACGATCCCGGCAAGCTGGCACTCGATGCACAAGATGCCCTGGCCCCGGTGACCGCCGCTGTCGAGGAGATCACCGGGCTGAAATCCCGCCTCGGCCGCGACGGCCCCGACGTGCGGACCTGACCTTGACCGGAATAATAAATCACCAGGAATTATTTGCCTGGGACAGGAGAAATCAGCATGCTGGGCCAAGCAGATATGTCTGACAGGCAACGGCACCCAACCCCGGCACGAACGGCGCTGACCAGCATGCAAGGCGACAACCAGATCCGCGGCGGCGACCAGCTTGGCCTGCGCGCCTACAACAAGCGGATGATCCTCAACCTGATCCGTCAGGCCGGCGCCCTGCCGAAGGCCGAGATCGCCCGCCTGACCGGGCTGAGCGCCCAGGCCGTTTCCGTCATCGTCAACGCGCTACTGAAGGAAAAGCTCGTCCGCAAGGAAAAGAAGGTGCGCGGCAAGGTCGGACAGCCCCATACGCCGATCGCGCTGAACGCCAACGGCGTGTTGTCGGTCGGCGTCAAGATCGGGCGGCGCAGCCTGGAGCTGATGCTGGTCAACTTTCACGGCGAAGCAATCGTCTACCAACAGTTCCCCTACGCCGCGCCGCGCCAACGCGCGGTGGCCGCGCTGCTGCGGCAGGAGCTGGCGAACCTTCTGGCGGGCGTCGACGAAACACTGCGCGATCGCATCATCGGCGTCGGCGTGGCCATGCCCGGTCAGATCTCGGCCTGGACCGATGTCATGGGGCTCGACCCTGCGGAACTGATGGACTGGGACCAGATCGACATCGTTGCTTTCATTGCCGAGCAGACCGGCCTGCCGGTGGAAATCCACAACGACGCCACGGCGGCCTGTGCCGCGGAAATGGTTCTGGGGGGCGCCCTCACCTTCTCCAACGCGCTTTATCTCTACGTCGGCACCTTTATCGGCGGCGGCGTGGTCATCAACGGACAGTTGTTCGAAGGGGCACAGCACAACGCCGGCGCCCTGGGCTCCATGCCGGTCGCAACCGCGGGCGGCGGGCGCGAGCAACTGATCCGCCAGGGCTCGCTTTTCCGCCTGGAAAGGACGCTCCGCGAGGCCGGCATCCGCGAAGCCGGAATGATCGCCGACCTGGTCCAGGACCCTCGCGCCAAGGACGCCTTTGGCCAGTGGCGGCAATCCGCCGCCGCGCCGGTCGCCCAGGCCATCGCCGCCGCCCTCAGCGTCATCGACTTCGAAGGCGTGGTCATCGATGCGATGCTGCACCCCCCTGAAGTCGAGGCCTTCGTTCAGGATGTGCGCGACGCCCTTCTGAGGATTGACATGACCGGCACGAGCCCCATGGTGCTGCGCCATGGCAGTATCGGTCCGAAAGCCCGTGTCACAGGGGCGGCCCTGCTGCCGCTGATCCGCCAGTTCTCGCCCGATCAGGAATTGTTGGTCAAAAAGGCGGTTGCCGCCGCCTGACGACCATTGATCACAGCACGTTTTATGCTTTGCCGCCCTGCAGGCGGTGAAGCGCCCAAAAGGTTCGAATGTTGAGCGAAGCAAAAATCCAAGATCTTGTCCCGGAACCCGATGCAGCGGCCCTGCGCCGTTCGATCGAGTATCATCTGAAGTATACGACGGGCAAGGACCCCTCGGCAGCTACGCTGACCGATTGGCGGCTCGCCGTATCGCGGGCCGTGCGCGACCTGGTGATCGCCCCCTGGTTCGAGACCACCCAGCGCGTCTACACCGAGGACCAAAAGCGGGTCTACTACCTGTCGATGGAGTTCCTCATCGGCCGGCTTCTCGAAGACGCGATCCTGAACCTGGGCCTCGATGACAAGCTGCGTTCGATCGTCGGCAACTTCGATGTCGACTATGCGGCCCTGCTGACCGACGAGCCGGATGCGGCGCTCGGCAACGGCGGCCTGGGACGGCTGGCTGCCTGTTTCATGGATTCGATGTCCACCGTCGGCCTGGCCGCCTATGGCTATGGCATCCGCTACAATCACGGCCTGTTCCGCCAGTCTTTCGAGAACGGCTGGCAGGCCGAAGAGGCCGAGGACTGGCTGCGCCAGACCCATCCCTGGGAATTCGAACGGCCGGAAGCCCATTACCCCATCGGCTTCGGCGGCGCGGTCAGCGTCGACGGCGCCAAGGCCACCTGGACCCCGGCGGAGACGGTCCTGGCCGTCGGCTACGACACACCGGTGCCCGGCTGGCGCGGGCGCTGGTCCAACACCCTGCGTCTCTGGTCGGCCAAGCCGGAGCGCGAGTTCGACCTGGAGCCCTTCAACAGGGGCGACTACATGGCGGCGGCCGCCCCCTCCGTCCTGGCCGAGACCATCAGCCGGGTGCTCTATCCCGACGACACCACCGCACAGGGAAAAGAGCTGCGGCTGAAGCAGGAATACTTCTTCACGGCCGCCTCTCTGGCCGACATCGTCAGGCGCTTTCTCGCCCACCACGACGACGTGGCAAAGCTGCCGCAGTCCATCGCCATCCAACTGAACGACACCCATCCCGCCATCGCCTGCCCGGAACTGGTGCGGCTGCTGATGGACCATCACGGCCAGCCCTTCGAGACCGCCTTTGAGATCGCCCGCGGCTGCCTGCACTACACCAACCACACCCTGATGCCGGAGGCCCTGGAACGCTGGCCGACCGATCTGATGGGCCGAGTCTTGCCCCGGCACATGGCATTGATCGAGCGGATCGACGATCATCACGCCAAATCGGTGAAGCGGCCGGAGAGCGTGAAAATTCTCGACGGCGGCGAGGTGCGCATGGGCGACCTCGCCTTCATCGGCGCGCGCCGGGTGAACGGCGTCTCGGCACTGCACACCGAGCTGATGAAGCAGACCGTCTTCAAGGATCTGCACGAACTGCACCCAGAGCGCGTGGTCAACCAGACCAACGGCGTCACGCCGCGGCGCTGGCTCTACAACTGTAACCCCGCTCTGCGCAGTCTGCTGAACGATACCATCGGGGAGACATGGGTCACCGACCTGGACAGGCTCGAAGCCTTGTTGCCGCTGGCCGACGATACGGCCTTTCGCGCCCGCTTCGCCGCCGCCAAGGACACCAACAAGCGCCGCCTCGCCGACCATCTGAAACACAGCATGGGTATAACGCTTGACCCCACGGCGATGTTCGATATCCAGATCAAGCGTATCCACGAGTACAAACGCCAGCTGATGAACATCCTTCACGCGGCGGCGCTGTGGAACGCCATCCGCCAGAATCCGGAAAAAAACTGGGCGCCGCGCATCAAGATCTTCGGTGGCAAGGCGGCACCGGGCTACGTCATGGCAAAGCTGGCGATCAAGCTGATCAACGACATCGGCGCGACGATCAACAAAGACCCGGCCATGGCCGGGCGCCTTCAGATCGTCTATCCGCCGAACTACAACGTTTCCATGGCCGAGCTGCTGATCCCCGCCGCCGATCTGTCCGAGCAGATCTCCACCGCCGGCATGGAGGCCTCGGGCACCGGCAACATGAAACTCTCGGTGAACGGCGCCCTGACCGTCGGCACCCTGGACGGCGCCAATATCGAGATCGGCGAGGCGGTCGGCAGCGACAACATTTTCATCTTCGGTTTGACGGCAGCGGAAGTGGCGGCCACCCGCGCCGCGGGCTACGACCCGGCCAGTCATATCGCCGCCGAACCGCGCCTCGCCGAGATCCTGGAGCAGATTGCTTCTGGCGCCTTTTCGCCCGACGACCCGGGCCGCTACACAGACCTGGTTACCAACCTGCGCGAGCACGACTGGTTCATGGTGGCGGCGGATTTCAGCAGCTACTGGGATATCCAAAGCAAAATCGACGAAGCCTGGCACGATCGCGACGGCTGGCACCGCAGCGCGGTTCTCAACACGGCGCGCATGGGCTGGTTCTCCTCAGACCGGACCATTCGCGGCTATGCCCGCGACATCTGGAACGCCGGAACGGCCTACTGAGAACCCATGGCCATGCCGCTCACCGATCCCGCCCAGGATGCCGCCCTCGCCAACGGCGATCATGGCGATCCCTTTGCCTATCTCGGCCTGCATCCGCTGGCCGAAAGGCGCAGGGTGCTGCGTGTCTTCCGGCCGGGCGCGGCGACGGCGATGCTCCTGCCGGAACAGAAACGCCGTAAGCCAGTGGCCCTGGCACCGCAGGGTGATGAGGGCCTCTTCGCCGCTGAGCTGAAAAGCGATCCCGGTGCCTACCGGCTGCGCTTTACGGCGCAAGACAGCGAATGGGAGGAGGAAGACCCCTTCCGCTTCGGCCCGGTGATCGGCGAGATGGACGAGCATTTCCTCAGCGAAGGCTCCCACCTGAACCTCTGGCAGGTGCTGGGGGCCCATCCGATGGTGCACGAGGGCGTGTCCGGCGTGCACTTCGCCGTCTGGGCACCCTCGGCAAAGCGGGTCTCGGTCATCGGCGACTTCAATCACTGGGATGGGCGGCGCCATCCCCTGCGCAAACGCGGCGCCACCGGCGTCTGGGAGATTTTTCTGCCGGATCTGCACGAGGGTGCGTCCTACAAATACGAGGTCAAGGACAGCAGCGGTGCTCTCCTGCCGCAGAAGGCCGACCCCCTCGGCTTCGGGTCGGAGCATCCGCCGGCCACCGCCTCGGTGGTGCGCAACCTGGGAAAGCGGCGCTGGGACGATAGCGATTGGATGAACAGGCGCGAGGCCGCCAGCCGGCGCGACCAGCCGATATCCATCTACGAGGTTCACCTCGGCTCCTGGAAGCGGGCCGGTGATGGCGGACGCCCGCTCAGCTACCACGAACTGGCTGCCGATCTGGTGCCCTATGTCCGGAACATGGGTTTCACCCACATCGAAATGCTGCCGATCACCGAGTATCCCTTCGACGGCTCCTGGGGCTACCAGCCCATCGGCCTCTATGCCCCGACGATCCGCCACGGTACGCTCAACGAGTTCCGCGACTTCGTCGAGGCCTGCCACAGCGCTGATCTGGGCCTGATCCTGGACTGGGTGCCCGGGCACTTCCCGACCGATACCCACGGCCTCGGCCGCTTCGACGGTACCGCCCTCTACGAATACGCCGACCCACGCGAGGGTTTTCATCAGGACTGGAACACCCTGATCTACAACTACGGCCGGCGCGAGGTTCAGAACTATCTGGTCGCCAACGCGCTCTATTGGCTGAAGGAACACCATCTGGACGGTCTGCGCGTCGATGCCGTCGCCTCCATGCTCTACCGCGACTACTCCCGCCAGGAAGGCGAGTGGATACCCAATGCCGAAGGTGGCCGGGAGAACCTGGAGGCCATTGCCTTCCTGAAGCGTATGAACGAGGTCGTCTACGGCGAATGCCCGGGGGTCATGACCCTGGCCGAGGAATCGACCTCCTTCCCTGGTGTTTCCCAGCCGACCAGCGCCGGTGGCCTGGGCTTCGGCTACAAGTGGAACATGGGCTGGATGAACGACACACTGGACTACATGAAGCGCGATCCGATCCACCGCCGCCACCATCATCAGCAGATGACCTTCGGCCTGCACTACGCCTTCTCGGAGAACTTCGTGCTGCCGCTCAGCCACGACGAGGTGGTTCACGGCAAGGGATCGCTGCTGACAAAGATGCCCGGCGACGGCGACGTGCGCTTCGCCAACCTGCGTGCCTACTACGGTTTCATGTGGGGCCATCCCGGCAAGAAGCTGCTGTTCATGGGCCAGGACTTCGCCCAGACCAACGAGTGGAATCATGACCAATCTCTAGACTGGCACCTGCTGTCGGACCCGCTTCATGCCGGTATGCAGGCGCTGATCCGCGACCTCAATGCGCTCTACCGCGCAACCCCGGCACTGCATGCGCTGGACTGCGAGAGCGCGGGCTTTGAATGGATCGAGGCCGACGCCGCCGAGGAATCGATCTTCGCCTGGACCCGACACGGCCCGGGTGACACGGCGCCGGTGGTGGTGGTCTGCAACTTCACGCCGGTAGAGCGCAGCAGCTGGCGCCTGGGCGTACCCGCCGCCGGCCGCTGGGTCGAGCGCATCAACAGCGACGCCACCACCTATGGCGGCCGGGGCCGCGGCAACCTGGGCGGCGTCGAAAGCAAGGCCGTGGTCTGTAACGGCAGGGCGGACTCCATCGAGATCATCCTGCCCGCCCTCTCGACCCTGATCTTTGAGCTGAAACGCTAATCCACCACCAGGCTGCCGTTAACGCTCACTGGCAGTGACACCCGCAGAGGCCCCGGCGATGAACCCGAAGGCGATGGCCGTCAGCAGGCCGTTGCCAGACAGGTATCCGGAGACCGATGGCCCGGACACGCCGCAAGCGGCCCCGCCACCGGCAAAGAGGTTCGGAAAGGCCAGCCCCGCCTGATCGACGACGCGGGCGCCTTCGTCGATCATCAATCCCCCCTGGGTATGGAACAGCGCGCCGGTTACCTTCACGGCGTGAAAAGGCGGCGCCAGAGCCGGCTTGACCGTAAAGTCGCGGCCAAAACGGTCTACAGCCCGGCCCGCCTGCAGCTCGGCGGCCTCGCTCAGCGTTTCAGCCAGGGCCCTCTCCGGCAGGCCCGTCACCTTTGCAAGGCCGGCAACATCGGCGGTTTCGCGGATCGCCCCGGCCTGCACCGCTTGCCGGTAGTCCGGAAAGGACAGCGCAAAGTCGTGGATACGCCGGTCATAGAGGTTCCAGGCAACACCGCCGGGCTGGGCCAGGATCTCCACCGCTTGTTCCGAATAGCCACCGTTCTCATTGGAAAAGCGCCGCCCTTCGGTGTTGACCTGGATGCCGCCCTCCATCATCAGCGCCCAGGAGATGAGGATGCCCTGAGGGTGGGCGAGCGAGCCATGCCCCTGATACCCCGACAGATGCTCCAAACGGGCGCCCAGCGCCTCACCCCAAAGCACGGCGTCGCCTTGATTGCCGGCATGGCCGAAGTACGGCCCCCCGGCGATCTCAGGAATGTAGCGGCGCACGAGATCCGGATTGCCACCATAACCGTTGCAGGCCAGCACCAGCGCCCCGCAACCGATGACCTCCCGCGCGCCGTCGGGACGCTCGACTTCAACGGCATCGATACGCCGTCCCTTGCCTTCGAAAAGGCGGATCACGCAGGCATCGGTGACGACAGGAATCTCCGCAGCCTGTGATGCCGCAAGAAAGCGGGCAAGCAGGGCTTCCCCCGTCTTCTCCGGTACGGCATGCATGCGGTGACGAGAATGGCCGGGATAGAGAAAATCGTCGAGCACGATCCAGTCGATACCGAATCTGTCCGCCAACCACTCAAGCGCCGGACCTATCGTCTCGCTGGCAAGCTTGACGAGATGCGACTCAGATTTGCCTTGCGATTTCGCCATGATATCGGCCGCAAGGCGTTGCGGGGTATCGTCGTCGATACCCCGCGCAAGCTGGAACCGCGTCGCCGGCGCCGGCACGAAACCGGACGACATGGCGGTGGAGCCAGAGGGCGAAGCATCGCGCTCCAGCACGATCACCTCTGCACCGGCGGCCTTGGCACGCAGGGCGGCGACCAGCCCGCAGGCCCCCGCCCCGATAACCACGACATCCGCCGTCGTGCCGATATCGGCGGGCACTTCTCGGGAAACCTCGCCGGACGCCATGCTTTACAGACCGGCGATCAGGCTTGTCGCGGCGGCACAGGTCGTCACCCCGGCGACCGTGGAAAGATCGCCGACCGCCCGCTCGTGAACTTCCAGGGAGAAGGCGGCACAGCCGTCCGACAACACGGTTGTCCGGAAATCGCGCAGATGGGCATCGCGGACCGTCGAGGCGACACCGCCGTTGGTCACGATACCGCAGACCAGAAGCGTCTCGATGTCCGCCTTTTTCAAAACCCATTCCATCCGCGTCATGTAGAAGGCCGAATAGGCCACCTTCTCCACGACGAGATCCGCCGGCTGCAGTTCGTCGACCAGGCTGTGGCCCCAGCTTCCGGGTGAGAAGTCGCCTTTTCCCAGGAACGGGCGAAGGTCTTTCAGGTGCGGCGAGATGAAGGGTTCGCCCCCCTTGCCGGGCACCAGCGTGAACTGTGCCGAAACGATCCAGCCACCCTTGTCGCGCAGCGCCCTGGCAAGCGGCAGGACCCGGCCCGGCAGAGCGGCGATGTCAACGCTTTTCTGGCCGCCGCGGGCGTAAGCGCCTTCAGGGTGCAGAAAGTCGTTCTGCAGATCGACGATCAACAGAGCGGTCTTGGCAGGGTCGACAATGCCGGGATTCAAGATCAGCTCTCCACAGCCGTGATGACAAGATTGCCGAAAGCATCGACTTCGGCCTGCAGACCCGGATCGACGAAGATCGTGGCATCCGGCTGCTCGAGAAGCGCCGGCCCCGGCAGAACCGCGCCAACCGCCAGTTCCAGGCGTTCATAGACAGCGGCTTCGTGTTGCCGCCCCTCGGCATAGATCTGCCGGGTTCCGCTGCGGCAGGCCTCGGCCGACTTGCCGCCCTGCGGCGCGAAGACCGCCATATCGAGCTCGGCCCGCCGGCCGATCACCGCGATGCGATAGTTCATCACCCGCATCGGTATGTTCTCCAGCAAGCGCCCATAGGCCGCACGATAAGCAACCTCGAAAGCACCGCCGATCGCTTCGCGCGTCAGGCCCGTCTCAGGCATCACGATGGCGACGCCGACGGTGTGGGTCTGACCGAGGTAGAGCATGTCGAATTCGTAGACCCGGTCGATGCCGCTGAAGGTCACGCCGGCGCCGGTAAGCAAGGCCTCGGTTTCCTCGGCAACCTGGATCATCTCCCGGCCCAGCGCCTCCGCGTCGATCTGATCAAGAGGGCGGTTGACGGTCTGTACCCGGTCGTGGCGCATGTCCGCGACCACGCAGCCCAGCGCCGAGGTGACGCCCGGGAAGCGCGGCACAAGGGCCGATCCCAAGCCGACCTCCTTGATCAGCGCACCGGTATGAAGCGCGCCGCCACCGCCAAACGGCATGGCGGCAAACTTCGCGGGATCGTGTCCCTTCTCGATGGAGACGAGACGGATCGCACCGGCCATCTTTGCGTTGGCGAGCCTCAGCACCGCCTCCGCCGCTTCCTCGATCTCCAGCCCGAGCGGATTCGCGATGTGCCGTTCGATTGCCCGCCGGGCCGCGGCAATATCGAGCTTTGCCAGCTTGCCGCCGATCGGCCGGTCGGGGTTGATGCGGCCCAACACCAGGTTGGCGTCGGTGACCGTGGGGCGCTCGCTGCCGAGCCCGTAGCACACCGGGCCGGGGTCGGAGCCCGCAGACTCAGGCCCGACCTGGAGCAAGCCGCTGGGATCGACCGAGGCGATGGAGCCGCCGCCCGCGCCGATGGTAGTGATCTCGATCATCGGCGTGCGGACGACCATGCCGAAGTCGATGGCGGTCTGGGCCGCCAAAGCCGCCTCGCCCTCAGCCACCAGGGACACATCGAACGACGTTCCCCCCATGTCGCAGGTGATGATGTTGTCGAAGCCCGCCGCCTTGGCGATGGCGGTGGCGGCAATGACCCCGGCGGCAGGACCGGAAAGCGCCGTGCGCACCGGATAGCGCTTGGCGGTATCGACCGACATGACGCCGCCGTTCGACTGGACGATCAGAATGTCGCCGTGAAATCCCTTGCCGCGGAGCCCGGTTTCCAGGCGGTCAAGATAGGAAGAGACGACAGGTTGCAGATAGGCGTTCAGGGTTGCCGTCGACAGCCGCTCGAACTCGCGGATCTCAGGCAGGATCTCTGTCGCCGCCGTCACATAGGCGTTCGGCCAGACCGAACGCACCGCCGCTACCGCCCGCATCTCGTTGTCGTTGTTGGCGTAACCATTGATGAAAAAGACGCAGACCGCCTCGCAGCCGCGCTCGGCAAGCGCGCTGGCCTGGGCGCGCACCTCGTCCTCTGCCACCACCCGCAACACGGAGCCGTCGGCCAGCACTCTTTCACCCACCTCCACCCTATCGGTACGCGCGACCACCGGCGTGAAGCTGCCCTTCAGCCCCCAGGTTGTCGGCCGGTCGCGGCGGCGCATCTCCAGGACATCGCGAAAACCCTCGGTCGTGATGATGCCGGTGCGCGCACCCTTGCGCTCCAGCAATGCGTTGGTGCCAACGGTCGTGCCGTGCACCACGGTGCCGATCTCGGCAAAGTCGCCGATCCTGCTGGCTATGCCTTCGACAAACCCTTTGGATTGATCGCCCCGCGTGGAGGGCACCTTGGCGGTGGATACTCTGCCGCTGACCTCGTCGAGGATGAAGACATCGGTGAAAGTACCACCGACATCGACGCCAATCACATAGCCCGGCTTGATCATTGCGCAGCCTCCCGCGCGCGCAGCTCGCTGGTCGCCGCATAATCGATGCTGCCGTCGGGCCCGATCACAACCCCGAACGCCGCCCTGGCCTGTTCCCGGCTCACATAGCCAAGCCGATGATCCCGGTCGACGCTTTCGACGGGACGGGCAAAGGGTTCGCCGTAGCCGCCACCGCCCGGCGTTTCCAGGCGCAGCTTCTGTCCCCGTTCAATGTGGATGTCGACCATCTTCGACAGCATCGGCGGTTCGTGCAGTCCGTCGCTCTGCTCGTAGGTGAAACGGTTCGCGGCAGCCGAATGCCCACCCAGAATACCGCGCGGCGCCACCTTGCCGCGCTCGCCGAACAGGAAGACGTCGGCCTGTTCCTCGAGCAGTTCGATCTCATAGACCGCGCCAAGGCCGCCGCGGTGTTCACCCGGACCGCCGGAATCCGGCCGCAAGGCCCACTGGGTAAAGCGCACCGGATAGGCCGCCTCCAGGATCTCAAGCGGCGGAATCGTCGCCGTGGAAATCGGCGCATTGCCGTGATTGAGCCCATCACCCGCGCTGTGTGCGCCATGCCCGCCGCCAAAGAAGGAGAACATCACCCAGCGCCGGCCGTCGGCGCGGTGTCCCGCCAGGGACAGCGCGTTGATGGTGCCATAGGCGCAGGCCATCGCCGCTTCAGGCGCAATCTGTGCAACCGCCTGGAAAACAACGTCAATCAACCGAAGGATAGTCTCCGTATAGCCGCCGACGGGCTTGGGTGCCTTCACCGCGAGAAGCGAGTCTTCATCGATGCGGAACTCTACCGGTTCCAGCACCCCGGCGTTGGCCGGCACGTCGCCGAAGATGTGTTTCAGCGCAACGTAGCAGGCGGCAACGGTGGTGGCGCGTGAGATGTTCACCGGTCCGGCACAGGCCGGCGAGGAACGTGTGAAGTCCATCACCATCCGCTCGCCTTCGATGGTGAGGTCGAGGGCGATCTTCAACGGCTCATCGACAATGCCATCGTTGTCCAGAAAGTCCTCAGCCGAGACGGTAGCGGAAGGCAGCCCGGCGATCTGCGCCCGCATCATCTGCGCCGCCCGCCGCTTCAGTTCCACAAGGCAGTCGGCGACCACAGCCTCGCCATAGTCGTCGAGCAGGGCCGCCATCCGCTTCTCGCCCAGTTCCAGCGCATTGAGCTGGCCATTGAGATCGCCGTAGAGCGAGCCCGGCTGGCGCGAATTCGCAGAGAGAATATCAACGATATCCTGGCGAAACGCCCCGCGGTCGAACAGCTTCACCGGCGGGATCAGCATGCCTTCCTGAAAACATTCGGTGGCCACCGGATTATAGTTGCCCGGCACGTTGCCGCCGACATCATGCCAATGACCGACGGAGGCGAGGTAGCAGAAGAGTTCTCCCTTACGAAAGATCGGTTTTACCAGGCGGAAGTCGGAAAGATGAGTGCCGCCGTCATAGGGGTCGTTGAAGATCCAGACATCGCCTTCCCGGGGACCGCCCTGTTGTGCAGCCTTGTCGATTACCGCTTTCACGGCGAAGGCCATGACGCCGACGAAAACCGGCAGCCCCGACTTGCCCTGCACCAGGGTGTCGCCTGATACCGCATCGTAGATTCCGTGGGAGGCGTCATGGGCTTCTGCAATGATCGGGTTGAAGGCCGAACGGAACAGCGTCGCGTCCATCTCATCGGCGATCTGCTCCAGGCGCCCCTTCAGGATCGCGAGGGTGATCGGATCGATGGCCATCAGGCCGCCCCCCCATCATCGTAACGCTTGCCCCTGGCAAGCAGTTCGCTTGTGCCGATGATTTCGTTGAGACCGCCCAAATCGAACATGCGGTCGCGAAAAGCCGCGTTCGAACCGCTGGCAACCAGATTCCCGTAATAGTCCTGCGCCGTCGCCGCAAGGGCGCGCACGACACCACCGGGGAAGATGACGAAACTGAAACCGAGCCGCTCCAATCCGGCCGCATCGACGGCCGGCGTCTTGCCGCCCTCCACCATGTTCGCCATCAGCGGCGCACGGCCCGCGAAGCGCTTCACAACAGCTTCGATCTCCGCCATCGACTGCGGTGCCTCGATGAAAAGCATGTCGGCGCCGGCCTCCAGATAGGCTTCACCACGCTCAAGCGCCGCCTCAAACCCTTCAACGGCGACCGCGTCGCTGCGGCCGATAATCAAGGTTTCCTGCGAGGCGCGCGCATCACAGGCGGCCCGGATCTTGCCCGCCATTTCAGCTTGGGTAATCAGCGACTTGCCGTCCAGATGGCCGCAGCGCTTCGGCATGGTCTGGTCTTCAAGCTGCAGCGCAGCGGCCCCCATCCGCTCGAACAGGCGCACGGTGCGCTGAACGTTCAGTGCATTGCCGAAGCCATTGTCGGCATCGACCACGATGGGCACAGCGACGCGGTCGCGCAGCACGGCAATGGTATCGGCGACCTCGCTCATCGAGACCAAGCCGATATCGGGCCGCCCAAATCGCGTGTAGGCAATCGAGGCGCCGGACAGATAGACCGCCTCCGCACCTGCCTGTTCCGCCAACAGCGCCGTCAGCGCATCATAGACACCCGGCGCAAGCAGGATGCGATCGTCCGCCAATCTTTTTTTCAGGCTCATGGACCGGATTCCTCCAGGCGTTTCTCGGCAAAGCGTTCCTTCAGGTGCGCCACCAGCCCGCCATCGGCCAGCAGCCGCTTCAGGTTCTCCGGCAAAGGCTCAAGGCGCACCACCGTTTCCTTTCCGGTCAACCGAAGTACGGCCGCTTCCATGTCAAGCTCTGCCGCGTCACCATCGGCAAGGTCACCCAGGTCCTCGGCGACCATGACCGGGAGCCCGAGGTTGATGGCGTTGCGATAAAAGATGCCCGCAAAAGATCGCGCAACGACACCGGCAACGCCGAGATGCCTGAGCGCCTCGGCCGCCTGTTCGCGCGAAGACCCTATCCCGAAGTTTTTGCCCGCGACGACAAGGTCGCCGGCCTTGACGGTACTTGCGAAGTCCGGCCGCAGATCTTCCAGGCAGTGCGCTGCCAGGCTGGCGATCCCGCCGCTCATGAAAGCGCCGGGCGCCAGTTGGTCGGTGTCGACATCATCGCCGAAGAGAAAAACGCGCCCGCTCATATCGCGCTCATTTCGATCGTCAGAAAATGGCGTGGATCGGCAATCTGCCCGGCAACGGCGGAGGCCGCAACGGTAAGTGGCGAGCCCAGCCAGACCTTCGACGAGGCCGCGCCCATGCGCCCTTTGAAGTTACGTGCGGTCGAGGAGATGCAGGTCACATCGGCGCCCAGGCGATCCGCACCATAGCCCGCGCAGATGCCGCAGGCGTTGCTGAGGATGCGCGCGCCGGCATTCTCGAACACCCGCATAATGCCCTCCTCGGCGGCGCGGTCCTGATCGCGTTTCGACGCCGGCGCCACCAGAAGCTCGACACCCGACGCCAATACGCGGCCGCGCAGGATCTCCGCAGCGCCCTTGAGGTCGTCGTATTTCGCGCCGGTGCAGGCGCCAATATAAGCGACATCGATTGGTGTCTCCGGGATTGCGCTTACCGGCGCCGCGTTGGCGGGGGAGTGCGGCGCAGCCGCCTGTGGCTCCAGGGCCGCGGCATCGAATTGATAATGGGCAAGCAGCTCCGCACCGCCATCGGTCCTCCAATCCCGCCAGTCGCCCGGGTCGCCGCCAACGCTGTTCAAATAGGCCGACGTGGTCTCATCAGGCGCGATAAGCCCGGCCTGCGCGCCAAGCTCCGCCGCCATGTTGGAAAGCGTCATGCGGTCCTGCATGGAAAGCGCGGCAATCGCCGTGCCCGTGTACTCGACGGCCTGGTACTGGCCGCCATCCATGCCGAGTTTGCCGCAGAGCGCCAACATGATGTCCTTGGCGGTCACGCCCCGGCTCAGACGGTTCTGCCAGTCGATCAGGATCGTGCCCGGCACCTTCAGCCAGATTTCGCCGGTCGCCAGAACACCCGCCATCTCGGTGGCGCCGATACCGAACATATAGGTCCCGAAGGCACCACCGGTCGGCGAATGGCTGTCGCCGCCGACGACGAACATCCCGGGCCGCAGATGGCCGCGCTCGGGCAGCACCACATGACAGATGCCTTCACCGTCGTAGAACGTGACCTCGCGTTGCTGCGCCCAGGCGCGGGTGAAGTCGAGGATGTCCGAGCCCTCCTGCGTATCGCCGGGCACGAAGTGATCGGCGATCAGCACCACCTTGTCGGCATCGAAGAGCCCGACCCCCAACTCCTTCAGGATCGGCTCGACACGGCGCGGCCCGCCGGAATCATGAATCATCGCGAGATCGACCTTGGCGGTGACGACTTCGCCCGGCTGAACCGCCGTCCGCCCCGCCGCCCGGGCTATGATTTTCTGCGCCAGCGTCTGGTTTACAGTCCGATCCGGAGTCTGCGCCATCATGCCAACCCCAGGTAAGAACGCCGGAGCCCTTCATCTTCGATCAATGCTTCTGCGGCGCCCTGCATGGCAATCGCTCCGTTTTCAAGTACATAAGCGCGGTCGGCGATCTCCAGCGATTGCACCACGTTCTGCTCGACCAGAAGGACGGACAGTCCGTCATCGTTCAGCCGGCGGATCAGTTCGAACATTTCCTCCACCAACAGCGGCGACAGGCCGAGCGACGGCTCATCGAGAATGAGCAGGCGCGGCTCCGCCATCAGCCCGCGGCCGATGGCGAGCATCTGCTGCTCGCCGCCCGACAGGGTGCCGGCTTTCTGGTCGAAACGTTCCGAGAGACGGGGGAAAGTCGCCACGACCCGGTCCAGGTTCGCGCTGCGCCTCGCCCGCGCGCGGCGATAGGCGCCAAGCTCCAGGTTTTCGCGCACCGTCAGGTTGGGAAAGACCCGCCGGCCCTCAGGCACATGGATGACGCCGGCAGCGACGATCCGCTCGGGCGTGTGTTTGGAGATCTCTTCACCCTCGAAACGGATTGACCCGCCGAACAGCCGGTAGAGTCCGCTGATGTTCGCATTCAGCGTGGTCTTGCCGGCACCGTTCGAACCCAGAACGGCAACGATCTCTCCGGCCGAGATGCTGAGGTCGATACCCCGCAGCACCTCCAGGGCACCGTAGCCGGCTCTTAGCGACGATATCTCAAGCATTTGCACGATTCTCCGCCTCAATGCGCGCCGCCAGGCCGTGGCCGAGATAGGCTTCGATCACCGCCGGATCGCGGGCGATCTGTTGTGGGGATCCTTCAGCGATGAGACGCCCCTGATTGAGCACCCAGGTGTATTCCGACAGCTTCATGACCGCCTGCATCACATGTTCGATCAGCATGATGGTCAGGCCGCTGTCGCGCAGCCGATGGATGACGGGGATGATCTCCTCGATCTCAGTGGGATTGAGCCCTGCCATAACTTCATCCAGCAACAACAGTTTGGGTTCGGTGGCCAGCGCCTTGGCCAACTCAAGGCGTTTACGCCCGGCAATCGTCAGGCTGCCCGCAAGATCGTCCATCCGCCCGGTCATCCCGACCAGTTCCGCCACCTCATCGGCCTTCTCGGCCGCATCGCGGTGCCCAGCCCGGCGCAGATGAGCGCCGACCAGTATGTTTTCGCGCACGCTCTGCTCGGCAAAGGGCTTCACCACCTGAAAGGTCCGCACGAGGCCCAGACGGCATATTTCATGGGGCGGCAGGCCGGTGACGTCCTGCCCCAGGAAGTGGATGGAGCCGGAATCCGGCGTCAGAAAGCCGGAGGCTATGGCAAAGAGCGTCGTCTTTCCCGCGCCATTCGGGCCGATCAGCGAAACGATACGCCCTTCCGGCACGGCGAGACTGACATCCGCGGTCGCCAGCAGCCCTCCGAAACTCTTGGACAGGGATCTTAGTTCGAGCATCACGAACGCCACCCCTTGAGCAGGCGCCGGGCCGAAAAGCTGGCAAGGCCGAAAAGGCCCTTGGGCAGGAACATCACCATTACCACCAGCAAGGCCCCGTAGAGGGCCAGGTTGAGGCCCGGCGTATCACCCATGGTCTCACGCGCCACTTCACTGAGGGTATGAAGGGCGGCGGCCCCCAGCAAGGGGCCGAACACGGTCCCCATACCCCCGACGATGGAGACCAGCAACACCTCGACCGAGACCGAGACCCCGAAGGCGATATGCGGGTCGACGTAGAGGAACATCTGGCCGTAGAAAGCCCCGCCAAGCGCGGTCATGGCCCCGACCAGAACAATCGCCCGAAGCTTCGTCCGAAAGATATCGACGCCAAGGGCGCGGGCGGCGTCTTCGTCGTCGCGGATGGCGATGAGATAGACCCCGAAGCGCGAGCGCTCCAGCTGCCAGGCGAGCAGCAGCGAGCCGACGGTCAGCGCCAGAATGATCCAGTAGAATCCCTCGCGCCCGACGAACTGCAGGTTCGCGGGAGAAGGATCGAGCGGCACCTGCAGGCCCGCCCCGGCCCCGGTGATGGCAATGGAGTTAGCGACGATGCGGAAGACCTCGGCGAAGGCCAGGGTGATCAGGGCGAAGTAGGACCCCCGCAGACCGTAGCGGAAACTGAGCCAGCCGATGGCAAAGGCGACGGCAGCCCCGGCCAGCAAGGCCGCGGCCAAGCCCGCCCAGGGCCCGAGCCCGAACTGCACCTGGGTAATCACCGTCACATAAAGCCCGGCGCCGAAGAACACGGTGTTGCCGAAGGAGAACTGGCCGCCATAGCCGCCGAGGATGTTCCAACCCTGGCCGAGATAGGCGAAGAGCAGCATCAGCGTCAGAAACGACAACATGAAATCGGTGGGCCCGAAGGCCGGCAGCACCGCCATCGCGAAACCGAAAACTGCTATCGCCGCGAGGGTGCGCACTAGACCCTGCTCCCCAACAGGCCGCTGGGCCGGAACAGCAGAACGACGATAAAGACCAGAAAGATGCCGATCTGCCCGAAGCTCTCGCCCAGAAACAGGCCGCCGAAACTTTCACAGAGGCCGATCAGCAAGCCGCCCAGCAAGGCCCCGGGGAAGCTGCCCATGCCGCCGAGCACCACAACCGTGAAAGCGATCAGAACGAAGGCATGGCCGACCGTCGGGTAGACCAGATAGGTCGGCATCAGCAGGCAGGCCGCGGCCCCCAGGCAGGCGATACCGACCCCATAGCTGACGGCGTAGATGTGTTCCACGTTGATGCCGACAAGCCGCGCACCCTGCTTTTCCTTTGCCACGGCGCGGATCGCCCGGCCGACGTCGCTGCGCTGGATCATCAGCCACAGCAGCCCGGCAATGAGCAGGGCCGCAGCAAAAGCAATCAAACGGGGAATGGCGATAAAGACCCCGAAGACCTCAAGCGAGTCGAAGGCGTAAGGCACATCGATCGTCCGGGTGTCGCCCTGGAAGAAGAAGAGGGCGAGATTTTCGATCACGATGGAGATACCGAGGGTGACCAGAAGAATGTTCTCGTCCCTTCCGTGACTGGCCCGGCTGATCAGGCCGCGCTGCAGGCCATAGCCCAGCACGAACATGCCGACCACCATGATCGGCAAGGCGGCATAGGGATCGATACCGAACTGCGAGAACAGCAGGAATACCCCGTACATCGCCAGCATCAGCAGGCTGCCGTGGGCAAAGTTTATGATGTGCAGCACGCCATAGATCAACGTCAGCCCCAGGGCGACAAGGGCGTAGATCGCCCCTTGCAGCAGCCCGTTGACGAGGCCCGACCAGAGCAGAATGGGGTCTAGCACGTTGTTTTTCCCACAGCAGCCGGACCGGCGCCCCGCAACGGCAGCCGGTCCGGCTTTTCCATCCGTCAGCCGCGCGACGGCATGGGATAGACAACCTTGGCCGAGGCCAGCTCATCGGGGAAGATGATCTCGATATCGTCGCCAATGATCTGGGTGTTGACCGGCCGCGCGTGCTTGTTCTGGCCCTTTTCGTCGAACTCGACAGCCGCATAGGGCATGATCATGCCCTTCCAGTTGGCCGACGACAGCGCCGCTTTCACTGCGCCGCGTTCGGCCGAGGCGGCGCGTTCCAGAGCGTCCGCAAAAAGACGCACGCAGTCGTAGTTCATCGGCACTTCGTAGGTAAAGAACTTGCCGGTGGCCTCAACCTTCTGACGCAGCGCCTGGGTACCGTCCTTGCGCGGGTCGGGCCAGTGGTTGCAATCCATGATGTACTGCGCCGCCTTGGGATGTTCTTTGACGAAGCGGTAGTTCGACGCCGCGCCGCCGAGGACGGAGTAAATCGCCTTGGGCTGAATCCTCTGCTGCAGCATGGTGCGCGCCAGCAGCACATATTCGTTGTAGTAGTTGGCCGGAACGATGAGATCGGGTTTTGTCGACCTGAGTTTGGTCACCACATTGCTGAAGTCGCGCGTCGGCGTTGCATGGGCAATGGTCTCGATGACTTCGAAACCGAAGTCCGGCAGGCGCTTGTTCAAAAGCCCCGCCAAGCCCGAACCGAAGAGCGAGTCCTCGTGGATGATGGTGACCGTCTTCGCCAAGTTGCCGGCTGAGGCGTTGATGTTGACGAGGTTGTTCAGCGCATCCTCGGAACACTTGCCGAAGCCCGGGCTGAAGCGAAAGACATTATCCAATCCGCGACCGACGATCTTGTCGGAAACCGCCACGTCGACGATGCAGGGGATACCGTGTTTCGCGGCGGCCTGGGTGGTCGCCAAAGTATTGGAACTGGCAAAAGAGCCGATCAGCGCGACGATCTCCTCGCGCGCCATGCGGTCCACTTCCGTGGCGGCGACTTCGGGCTTGCCCTGGGTGTCGCCGAATACCGGCTCCAGCTTCGCGCCGCCCAGCGACTTGATGCCGCCGGCCTTGTTGATCTCCTCAATCGCCATCTCCGCACCGATGCGCGCCTGGGTTCCGGCAAAAGCGATGGCGCCGGTTACCGGATGAAGGACGCCGACCTTGACCGTCGCGCCCTGGGCCCGCAAGACGTTGGGAAATCCGCCAAGGGCGGTCAGAGCGGCAACGGAGGCCGTACCTTTGATGATCCTGCGACGCGATACGCCCCGCCCTAGCGGGTGCTTTGCCTTAGTCATTTTCTATTCCCCCTGTTCTTCAGGTTTTGATTTGTTTGCTCAGTCTATCGGCACAACGGCTTTAAAAGGCCCCAACAGGTCTCCCGCATTTTCCGCTTCCGCCAAGCGCAGGCAGCTTTGCAGAACTGCATCGCTCGGCCCCGCCCCCAGAAGCGGCGCGACCATTTCGCGGAACTTGTCGGTCAGGTCTGCGGGACCGTAGGGATCTTCGGTGTCGCCGCGATTGATATCGGTCGCGCCCTCAAGCAGGGCGCCGTCGCGGAGGTAGACCTTGACGCGGGCGGGCCGAAATTCGGGCATCATCGCAGTCAGGGCCGCGTCCTCGCTGAGGGTGACCCGCTGCGCCAGACTGCGAATCTCTTCATCGCCGATCTTGGCCATGCGGAAACTGTCGACGCCGGAGGACCCGTTGATGATCGTGGTCGCCACGGCAAAGGGGACCGAGAACTTACCGGCCAGCGTGTTGCGCGGATCGCGGTCCTCCAATTGGGCCGCAAGCGAGTAGGTTCGAACCTCGATCCGCTCGATCTCATCAGGCCGCAGACGGCCGCCGCGCTGCCGGACGATCTGCTCCAGCGCATCCAGGGTGCCATGGGTGTAGCGGCAGCAGGCGTGGCGCTTGAAATAGTTGCGGGCGATTTCATAACGCCGGCCGAGGTCCGCCACCATTTCTTCGGGCCGGTAGTCTTCGGCGATCACCGTGCCGTAAACCGTCGCAAGGCCGTCCGCTTCGCCGCTGAAGCCCGCCTGGATCAAGTGATGCGCCAGAATGCCGATGTGATTGGAAAAACCCGTGAAGGTGTTGCGGACCGTGCCGCCCTCCAGCATCGTCTTGCGGCTGGTGGTGAGGCCGAGGCTGGTCGAGAGAGAAATGATCTCCCGCAGCCGGGCCGCGTCGTAGCCCATGAGCTTGCCCACCGCGACCGCCGCGCCGACCGTACCCCAGGTGCCATGGGGATGCATGGTCATACGCAGTTTGGATGCAATGCCGATGCGCGACCCCACCTCATAACCGGCAACCAGGGCCGTCACCAAGTCACGCCCCGATACATCAACCTGCTGGGACAACGCGGCCAGTGCGGGCACGACATGCATGCCCGGATGCCCCCTGGCGAACTGATTGCCCTCGTCGAGTTCCAGGAATGTACCGGCCGTTCCATTCAGGAAGGCTGCCGTCATCGCCGGCGCCGTCATGCCGCTGCCCAGGACGCCGGCCGGGCCGGAACCGCTTTCTTTCACCAGCCTGCGGGTCAGGCTGCGCATTTCCTCTTCCTGCGCGCCTGCGGCAATCGCACCGAGACAGTCGGCATAGACCCAGCTTGCACGCTCAACCACTTCAGGCGGCAGGTCGTCGAAGCGCAGGTCTGCAAGAAACCCGGCCAGGACGTCGAGGTAACCTCTGCCTGCGGCCTGCACAGCCGCTGTCGCCCGCTCAGTCATGTAGCCCACCACCCGCCAGCGGCTGAAGATCGCTATCGTCCTGCGCTTTCCTGGACCGACCGCCCGCCGCAGAGGGCGCAGCGCCCTGCGTTGTCCAGCGCATGCCCTCTTCTTCCTGCACCCGGCGCATGGACATCTCGAAACGATAGAGGTCCGGACGATAGAGCACCCTGATGTACTCCACCGGGCGCTCGGCGCCGTCGCGCACCACCCGGCGAACCTCGATCAGCGGTGCGCCGGCATGGACGGAAAGCGCAGCGGCAACCTCCCCATCGGCAATGGTGGCGGAAATCGTCTGGCGCGCCGAGGCCACGTCGACGCCCGCCCGCTCCAACAGATGCAGCAGCGGCGTGGTGTTGAGGTCGTCGCGATCATAGTGGCGCCCGATATCGGCAGGCACGTAGGTGACCAGAAACGACATCGGCTCATCATCAAGGATGCGCACCCGCACCGCCCGCTGAACCTGCGCGCCCTGCTCAACCCCCAGCGCAGTGGCAATATCCTCGTTCGCCGGAACATAGCCGAAGTCCAAAACCCGGGCCTCGGTCGCAAGCCCCATCAGCGAAATATTCTCAAGCCAGCCTTCGATGGAGGCGGTCACGGCCGGTGCCGGCGGGCGCTTGATCACCCGCGTTCCACGGCCCCTTTCGCGCACCACCAAACCGGCGTCCGCCAGTTCATTGAGGGCCCGTTTCGCGGTGATCCGCGACACACCGAACTCATGGCAGAGTTCCTGCTCGCCCGGAACCAGATCGCCCGGCGTTATCTCACCGCCATAAATGCGGTTTCTCAGGATGATGAAAATCTGGTGGTAAAGCGGGACCCGGGCCTCGGGGTCGAGGCGGCTGTAACGCCGGCCGGCATCGCCGTCGGTTTTTTCCCCCGTCTTGAGGCTGCTGTCGCCCATTATCCCCGATCCCTGTTTTTTTAATGATATGCCATTATACCATTAAGTCAATCGGGTTCGAAGACCGCGCCACGCGGCAGCCCCTGAGAAACGACAGAGGGATGGAATTAGGCAGAATCGAATAGAGCAGGGATCGAACAGGAAAGGTGGAGCGTCCGGCAGTTTGCCTGAACAGCCGCTCAGGCCGAGGCAATAGCCTCCAGCGCGGCCTGGGTTCGCCGCCGCGCGGTCTGCTCGGCATTCAGGATGGACAGCAGAATGCCATGGGCTGCAACGCTCTGCCGGCAGGCCTCGGTCAGGCTATCGGCCCGCCCTTCCTCCAGACAGATCGTCATGGCCTTTTCCAGATCGGCGGCACGACCGGACGCAATCACGCTCTCCAAAGCCGCGCGCCTGACGAGGAGCGAGTCATCGCGCAGACCGTCAAAAGCCCGCTCAGGCGCCGTCGCGGCGGCATGCCGCAAAGCGACAGCGCGGACAATCGCATCGGGATCGTCAAGAAAAGCCAGCAGTTTGTCGGCTGCATCGGCAGAACAACCGGCAACGGCCTGCGCCGCATAGCCCCTGACCACCGGTTCGACATCGCCGAGGGCTGTCACCAGAGCAGCTTCCGTCGCCGGCGACAGCGGCAGGCTCTCACCGCGCTGTGCCAGGGCCTTGAAGGCGGCGATGCGCAGGACCGAATCGCCCGATCCGAGCGACTCCACCAGAGCCCCCTCGATCCCTTCTCCGGGACAATCGGCTGCAACACCCAAAGCGATCAGACGAAGATCGTCGCCGATGTCGTCCGGACCGTCGACGGCCACCCGCCGGCGGCGGCTTTTGGTGTAGCCGGCGGCGAGATCCTCGGCATCATCCGGCGCCGCTTCACCCTCAGCTTCGGAAGAAACGGGCTCAGGGCCTTGAATGGCGTCCAATGTCGACCGCGGGAAACGGCCTTCGACGACGTTGCTCTCCGGCGCATCTTCCTGCCCGCCACCTGACGGCCCATCTGCCGGAAGAATTTCGCCGTCCCGCGATATGACGATGCGCCCGGCCCCGCCCTCTTCAATCTTCGAAGCGCCCAGCGCGCCCAGCACGCCCTGTTGCTCCGGGTCCGCACCCCGGGCCTCAGGGTCAGGCTCTGAAAGACGCCCGTCTATGGCCGCGATCAGCAGATCTGCCGCTGCCGGGCGCATCGGGTTTTCAGGTGCCTTCGACAGCACCGCCAGGGACGCAAGCGCCACTGCCCGCACCTGCCTGACGGGGTCCGTGGCCGCGCGGCGCAAAACCTCGACAGTGGTGTCGGAGGCAAAGCCGCCAAGCGAACGCAAGGCGGCGATACGCAGTTCCTGGGGCCGCTGAACGTCGACAGCGACTTCGCAAAGCGGACCCTCGGCCTCAAGCCCGGCAATCGCCGGCAGCAGCGTCGCGCAGGCCGTCGCCAGGCGAAGACCGCCGCTTGCCATCCAGGCCGTGGTGTTGGCGGCCAGGTCGTCGGTGATGAGCGGTTCCGGGCCCGACACCAGAGCTTCCAGCGCAATAGCCTTCACTTCTTCGTCGGGGTCGCCAAGCGCGGCCTGTGCGATTTCCGGACGCGACGCAGCAAAGGCCGCGACGCCGGCACGGCGAACAGCGGCATCCGGATCGGCAAGGGCGAGACGCGATGCCAGCGGATCCCCCGCATCGAGGCAACCGATCGCAAGCTGCCGGATCTCGGCATTCGCATCCTTTGCAAAGAGCCCGCTTAGCGGCATCAGAACGTCTTTACGGGCTTTCGACAGCGCCCGAAAAGCCCCGGCCCGCACCGCTGCACTTCTATCGCGCAGCAGGCCGGCCAGAACGGCAACGCCGCCCTCGGAAATCTCCGCCAGCGCGTTGAAAACCGCGGCATCGAGTTCCTGCCCCAGCTCGTCGGAGCGGGCTTCGAGAAGAGTCTCGATCGCATCACCGGCGCCCATCGCGCCCAAGGCCGCTATCGCCGCAACCTGCACATCCAGCCACTCATCCCACATGCCGGTATCGTCTTCCCAGGCGACGTCATGACCGCAACGATCCTTCGCCAGGGCACAGAGCAACGGCACCGATGCCCCGTCCGCCAAACGGCCCAGGGCTTCGATCGCAAAGACTTTCACTTCCTTGACCGGATCACCCATCAGGGAGCGGCGGATCGCGTCGGCATCTTCGGCCCGCGCACACTGCACGAGGGCCGCCATGACATCGATCCGCACGTCCGGATCCTCGTCAAGCAAGGCTTCGACGAGCGCCGGCGCCGCCTTGCTGTCCCCCAGGGCAGCGAGGGCGCGGGCCGCCGCACAGCGAACCACATCCTCGCCCTCGCGCAGATGTCGCAAGACAACGCCGACGGGGTCGAGAGGCCCTGTCGGCGGGAGGCTCACTGCACTCATCATGGCGATCTTCTCCCGGAAAGACAGTCGGCGCAGCGCCAGCCGCGCCGACCCTGGCGAATCAGGCGATGTCGCGACGCGCGAAGGACATCGAACGGTACTGGTGCTTGTACGGGCTCTCACCCAGACGCTGCACCTGGCCGACACCCATCTTGTAGTTGTAGTTGCCGCTGATCCAGTCGACGACCCGGCCGGAAAGCGCGTTGGCCGGCTGGCTGGTATGGAGGAAATCCATGTAACCGACACCCTTCTTCACCGCCGGCGTCACGATCGCCACGGCGGTGATCGAGGCTTTGGTCAACTCGATGTGCCCGTTCTTCAGCAACGAGGCAAAGTCGAAGTCATCGCCCTCCACGCCGACGATGGTGTCTTTCTGCACCGGTATGCGATCAGAAAAGACCATCACATAGTCGCCCGACTCCACGCCATAGGCGGCCGCATCATCCGGATGCAGCTCGATCCAGTTCTCCGGCCAGCGCTGGACGATATAGGGGCGGCGGCGGTCGTCGTAGCCGGACTGCCAGCGCTCGTTGATGCGCCCCGAGGTCATCCAGATCTCACCCTCGCGCGGCTTCAGCCACTCCCAGTAACTGGAGAACAGGTCCCAGGGCGCTTTCTGCAGGTTGCACTTTCCGGTCTGGGTGTTGAAGTGGGTGAGCTTCTTGTTGAACACGGTGCCGCCGGCCGGCCCGTTCTCGGGCAAAACCCGGTTCACGTCGTGCAACCGTTTGGTTTCCTCCAGACTGCCGTCGGCCAGCATCAGGACCGGGCCCTGAATACCGTTGGTGCCGAATTCGCCGAGCTTTTGATGCAGCGTCTTGCCCTCGCGATGGGCCGCGACCTTCACCATGTGGAAGTCCTTGCGCGAACCGCGGGAGAAGCGCGAGCCCTCCTCCAGAACCTCGTTGGAGTTCTTCCAGTCGAAGCCCTCGAAACCCATCTTCTTGGAGAGCTGGGCGACGATCCACCAGTCCGGCTTGGCTTCGCCCGGCGCATCGTAGAACTTCGGATACAGCCGGATACGCCGCTCGCCGTTGGCGCGGGTGAAGTCGTCCTCCCCCCAACCGGCGGCGGGGAAAACGATGTCGGCATAGCGCGCACCGATGGGGTCGACCAGGTAGATGTCCTGGTCCCACACCACCATGCCGCCGGAATCCGCCCGCTTCTTCAGCGTCTCGATAATCTCGGCCTTGTCGAAGGACTGCACCTGATGCGGATTGCGGGTGGTCAGCTCGTCGAACTTGGCCTGCAGCGACTGGGTGCCGCACATCGCCTGAACCCAGGTGGTGCCGATGACATGGGCCAGCCGGGTATGGCCCGACATCAGATAGCGGTCGGTATCCATCGCCCGGCGACGGCGCCCCGGCAGCTTTTCCGGGCTCTTGTTGCGCGGGTAGGAGCCGCCGCGCAGCCCGCCGCGCTGGTGCCCGCCGGCACGCGCGATCACCTGCCCCGGACGGCCGCCACAGCCGGCGATGATACCCAGCGAGGAGATCGCATTGGTATTGCCGGTGTTGTTGGACCAGTAGAAGCCCTTCTCGATCATGATCGAGGTTTTGGGGCGTGACCCGTCATCCCTGGGCTTGGCCATCCACTCGGCCGCGGTATAGATCTTCTTCACGTCGATCTGGGCGATTTCGGCGGCTTTCTCAGGCACCGCGTAGTCCTGCGCCGTCAGCCACTTCTTCCAGTCTTCGAAACCGTCGGTCTGGAACTTGCCCCAGGTCGTGCGCCACTGCCAGGGCGTGTTGCGGGTGCCCTGGCCGAAGCCCGAAGAGCTTTCCCACTTGGAGTTGACCCAGTTCTGGATCCACTCCTTGTCCTCCCAGCCGTTCTCCACGATCACCCGGGCGATGGCGAGCACCACCGGCAGGTCGGTGCCCGGCTGAATGTCGAGCAGCATGCCGCCGTTCTTCTCGGCATAGGCAACGCCGCCGGTGCGGCGCGGAACCATGAAGATCGCCTTCTGGCCGTTCTGGATGGCCGGCATGATCCAGTCGGTGAAAAGGATCGTCTTGGTCTCGTAGGGGTCCGTGCCGCAGATCAGCAGAGTTTCGGCGTCGCGCCAGTCCTCGTAGCTCGGCCCGAAGTTGTCGAAGCCGGCGTCCCGGAAACCGGGCGTCGAGGTCACGTCCGAGGGCGTATCGTGGAAGGTGAAGTTCGCGGTCCGGACATTGCCCAGGGCGTACTTCGTGATCGCGTAGGTGTTCTCCATGTAGCCGTAGGAGAAGGTCTTCACGCCGTAGGCATTGGTGCCGTGCTTGTCGAGAACATGACGGCCGACCTCTGCCGCGATGTCGAGGGCGAAGTCCCAGGTCACCGGCATCAGAACGCCGAACATGCGCACCATCGGCGACTTCAGACGATCGCGCGTCGGGCTCTGCGGATTATAGACCTTCTGCGCGATAGCACCGCCGCGGATCGACGAATTGCCGTTCGGATTGACGTATTCCGTGTCCTTGTCCGGAATGATGACGACGTGGTGCGGTTCGCCGTTGTGCAGCACGATGTTGTGCTGGTTCGGCGCGATCCAGGCACCCAGCGGGCTGACCGGAAAATCCTCGCCGAAAGCATTCTGATCGGCTGCCGGGCCGCCGACTTTTCCGCCGCGCACCGGCCAGCGATAGACCTTGTAGCCGCAGGCGACGATGCAGTAGTCGCAGGCGGTGGGGATAACATCCGCATCGGGCGGCGGCAGCGGCACGGACTCTTCGGGGACATAGTACGGGGTAGACATGGTTATCTCTCCTTAGCCCTGAAGATTGTCGAAGCGGCCGTAGATCAGGCCGAACATGCCGACGGCGTAGATGTCGTCGCCATCCAGCTCCATCAGCACCTGCGGCAGCGACTGGTAAGCCTGGCCCGATATGAAGATGCCGTGGCGCGTCAGATCGAAGGTCGTCAGATGTAACGGGCAGGGCCCGAGCGCCTTGTCCGCTGCCTGATAGGTGCCCTGCAGCGGGCCGCCCTGGTGCGTACAGGTATAGTTGAAGGCGACAACGTCCTTGTCGGGACCGAGGCCGCCACCTGCTTCCTTGCCCAGTTTTACCAGAATCGATTCCGCATACTGACCTTCGTCCGGATATTCGAAGTCGAACGGCTCATCGACCTTGAGGTCGGAAAGCTTGGTAATGAACTTCCGCGGATAGGTGGCGACGACGGCCGGGGTCTGGGCAGCGGCGAGCCCCGGAATGCCGATCATCATCACCGTTGTCGCGATACCGCCGGTCAGCAGGAAAGAGCGCCGGTTCATCAGGCAGGACCGGGTTCCGGCCTTCTCAGCCTCGCCGTTCTCGCCGTTCACGGCGGCGGCGATGCGGGGGTCGATAGTCATGATCTCCGACTCCTCTTAGTTCTGGGCCGTTGCTGCTGGCAACGGCTCCATGACCGGCAGGGCCGGTTCGTCCATCAAAATCTCATCGCCTGAAAGGCTCTCAAGAAAGGCCACGAGATCGTCGACCTCGCTGTCGCTGAGCCCCAGGGGCTGCATGAGCGGGCTCTTGGTTTCGGCGAACTCGTTCTCGCCGCCGCCGTCGTTGTAGAAGACCACGACGTCACGCAGCGTCTCCAGCATGCCGTTGTGCATGTAGGGGAAGGTGTACTTCGTGTAGCGCAGGCTCGGCGTGCGGAACTTGCCCTTATGTCGCTTGTCCTTGCTGCGGAAGTAGAGGCCCGGGTCGTCTTTCGTGTGACGATAGAGCTCCTCCGTCGAGCCCTTGGCGTAAAGCTCGAAGCGGAAGGTGATCTGCGCCAGCTCGTCGTCTTCCCAGCCTTCGTAGGGCGGCACACCCAGGTTGTAGTACTGCTCGTCGCTCAACAGCGGTCCGCTGTGGCAGGCGATGCAATTGGCTTTGCCGGCAAAGAGATCCAGGCCCCGCTTCTGCTGGTCGCTCAGTGCCGAGTCGTCGCCGCGCATATAGTTGTCGAAAGGCGTGTCGGTCTGCACGAGGGTGCGCTGGAAAGCGGCGATTGCCATGTAGGCATGGCGGATGTTGGGCCAATCGTCGCCGAACACCTCGGCGAAGCGCTCGCGGTAGGTGGGCACGAAAGCCAGACGCGCTTCCATCATGTCGTCTTCGCCGTTGCCGGCGACGCCGCCGCGCGCCGCCGAACGGGCCTGCGCTTCAAGCGACTTGGAAGAGCCGGCCCAGAACAGCTTGGAGTAATAGGCCGAGTTTATGATGGTCTGGCTGTTGCGCCAGTGGGTCGTGCCGGGATAGCCGAAGCTGATCCGGTCCTGGACTGCCCAGCCGGCGTCCGGCAGATGGCAGGCCGAACAAGGCATCGCGTTGTTGCCGGAAATGAGTGGATCGAAGAACAGCATCTTGCCGAGTTCGATCTTTGCCTCCGTCATCGGATTGTCGGCCGGGATCGGCGGCGGACCCAGCGCGGCCAGGCCCTCCGGGCGCGGATTGTCGGCCAGCGCCGGACCGGACATCACCGGAGCGGTCAAAACGGCGGCGAGCATGACAGCGCCGATGGATTTGTATGCGGTCATTGTCGCCTCCCTCAATTGGTCGTTTCGCGCCAGTTTTCGATCAAAACGTAGTCGTAGTCGTCGGCGCGCCAGACATAGGCGTCGGTGTCGAAAGACTCGCCGCTGAGCGCCTCGAGGAAGGCCACCAGATCGGCCTTCTCTTCCGGCGACAGACCCAGAGGACGGACCCGCGGGTCCTTCAAGGGGTCGTCTCCACCGCCGGCGTTATAGAAATCCACAACCTCAGCAAGGGTCGCCATGGAGCCGTTGTGCATGTAGGGCGCGGTCCAGGTGAGCTCCCGCAGTGTCGGGGTGAGGAAGCTGCGCTTGGTCCGCCAGTCGCGCGTGCGGATGTAGGCGCCGAGATCCTCGCGCAGGTTCATGTAGTTTTCGACGCCCATGAACTTGGCGTAGGTGACAAAGGCCGAGTGCCGCTCCGGCTCTGCCCAGATATCCGGATTGTTCGGCACCGCAGTGTTATGGGGCAGGTCGTCTGTGAAGCGCTCACCGGAATGGCAGGCCGCGCAACCGGCTTTGCCTTCGAAGAGATCCTGGCCGCGCTCAGCCGCCGGCGACAACGCGCCGCTATCGATTGGCGCCCCTCTGGAAACAATGGTCTGCATGAAGGCCTGCAACGCGTTGCGGGCGCCGCCGTTGGAAGGTTCGCTCATTCCCGCGGCCTTGAACATCTCCACATAGACCGGGTCCTGTTTCATGCGTTCCTGCATGATCCGCATGTCCATGTTCATCAGATAGGTCTCGGTGATCATCTCCCGCGCGACGTCGTTCAGGTTCGTGCCCAGGCGGCCGTCGTGCATCCAGGCGGCCCGGTAACCCACGTTGGCCAGCGTTGGCGAATTGCGGAAGTGCCCCGCGCCGGTATAGGCTGCAGAGAGTGCTTCGCCGTCGGTGAAAGCCTTGTCCGGCTGATGGCAAGAGGCGCAGGCGAGCGTCGTGTCGCCTGATAATCTGGCATCGTAGAACATGCGCTTGCCGAGTTCGGCCAGCGCGGGTTTCACGTCCATCGGCTTGATCGGCCCCTTGTCCTGGGCCAGGGCCGCGGCGCCGGCAAGGCCGGCAAAAGCGGTGACAACAAGGGTAAGTAGCAATCGCATCGGAGTCCTCCCGTCAGGCAGCATCGGTCGCGCAGCCTTCGACGGGACCCTAGGCGATATCCCTCCGACTCTCCTTTGATTGCAATCAATGTGCGCCGCAAAAACCGAAAATGAGGCCTCCGTGCAACAGCCATCCCCCAATTCACAGGAATTTGATGTAGATCAACGAAGCGTAACCCTCATCTCATTACGCAGGTGCACAACAAAAGGAAGGGGGAGACATCATGCAAGAGCTTCAGAGGGTCGCTGACGGGCGGGCGCCGTTTCTTCCCGACTATCCACCCTGGAACAGACTGACAGCGCCGAGCGTGAGCGATCTGTTGGATGCCGCAACGATGATCAGCCTGACCCGCGGCGACGATGCCGGCGCCGGCCTGGGTATCGTGATCTCCGGCGCCTTGGCGGTGGAGCGGGAATTGTCCGATGGACGACGGATTCTCTGCGCTTTGTTTCACGAGGGCGATCTGGTCGACCTCCGCCGGACCGAGCGTGCGCGCCAGGGAGATCTCATCGCGTTGAAGGAGTCCGAGTTCCTGGCGCTCGATGAAAGTCGGGCTGAAATCTGCACTTCCGAACATGCCGACGTCGCCAGGGCTTTCATCGTCCAGCTCGGCGACCACCTGGCCCGCATGCGCGATCACGCCACCGATCTGGCCTTCAAGACACCCTTCGAAAGCCTGGCCTCGGTCTTGTTCGAATTCCGGCGCTGGCCCGGAGCGGATTCCGGCAACCCGGGCGGCAGCACCGTGCGCATACCGATCCCGCGCGGCGATGTCGCCGATTATATCGGTGTAAAGCCTGAGACCGTGAGCCGGGCGATCAGGCGGCTGGAGCGGGAAAGGCTTATCGGGATCCCCGAACAGGATCAGGTCTTCCTCGCCGATATTCCCTCAATGCGCCGCCTCGCAAACGGCGGACGCCCAAGACAGTCCACCCGCCGCAGCTGATCGCGTTTACTTCGTCTCAGCCGTGAAAACACCGTCCCAATCCGCGGGCGGCGGGCGGCGGCGGAAATTCTCGATGCGCCTGCGGTACATCGGCAGGAAGACGTCCAGGTCCAGCAGCGCCAGCCGGCGGCCGGCCAGCCCATCGATCATCTGAAGCGCCCTGTCCCAATCCTGCGCGCGATAGGCGGCCAGAACTTCGGCTATCCCGCCTGTCGTAGCACGAACATCGTTGCCATCCATCAGAGCGGGGGCATCCGGCAGCGCCGCTCCGCCGAGCAGGGCGAAGATGCGCTGCGGCTCGCGCTTGCCTTTCACCCGGATCATATCGAGTTCCACAAGCACACCCTCCGTACCCAGGACAGCGGCCGTCGCCTCCCCCAGAATGATCGACGCCCCATAGGTCTTGCACTGCCCTTCCAGGCGGGAGGCAAGGTTCACCGCATCGCCAAGCACCGAGTAATCGAAGCGCTGTTCCGACCCCATGTTGCCAACGACACAGGTCCCGGTGTTGATGCCGATACCCACATTCATGCACATTGCCTCACCGCCCCCGGCCTCCCGGGCTTCCTGCACCAGCGCCTCGTTCAACCGTTCAAGGGCTTCCAGCATTGCAAGGGCCGCCTTGCAGGCATTGAAAACGTGATCGGCATCCGGCAGGGGCGCATTCCAGAAGGCCATGACGGCATCGCCCATGTATTTGTCGATGGTGCCGTTGTTCTCCATGATCTCCGCCGTCAGCGGCGTCAGCAGGCGGTTCATCAGGCGGGTCAGCTCCTGTGGCCGGTCCTGCAGACGCTCCGAGATCGACGTGAAACCGCGCACGTCGCTGAACAGCACCGTCATCTCCCGGCTCTCGCCGCCCAGAACCAGCCGGTCCGGCTCGTTGGCCAGTTGATCGACCAGGGTCGGCGACAGGTACTGACGAAATGCACTGCGCACCCTTTGCCGTCGGCCCTCCTCGCGCAGGTAGTTGGTAAAGACCAGCAGGGTGAAGACCGCGAAGGAGCCGATCAGCGGATAGGCGACGTCGATCAACAGCCCCTCGCCGGTGAACAGGAACCAGGACGCCGTCCACAGCGCCGCCGCAACCAGCGCGCCCAGCAGCAGGGTCAGGGCGGCACCGAGAACCGGCACCAGGGCGATCATCGTCAGGGCCACGGCGGCCAACATCAAAAGCTCCGCCCCCAGCGCATAGTTCGGGCGCAGCAGAAGCTGCCCGGAAAGGATCATCTCAAGCATCTGGGCATGCACCTCGACCCCGGGCACACGGTCCTGCAGCGGCGTCGCCTTGATGTCGAAGAGCCCGGCGGCGGAGGTTCCGATCAGCACCAGCTTTCCGGCCAGGCGTTCCGTCGGCACGCTGCCCGCCAACAGCTCCCGGGCCGAGACATAGAGTTCCGGACGCGACTTGGCATAGTACATCCAGAGGCGGCCGTGGCGGTCCGTCGGCACCTCCACCCCGCCGACCACAAAGGCGCTGATCCCGGCCTCATTGGTCTTGATGGCAAAGGCGTTGCCGCCGGTGGCGAGCCGCAGAAGTTCGACGGTCAGGCTCGGCACGATCTCACCCGCGGCCACCACAAAGGCCGGCACGCGCCGCACCACGCCATCACTGCCGGGCACCAGGTTGAAGACCGCCCGCCCGGGCGCCGCTTCATCCAGCACCGGGGTGTTGCGCACCAGGGCCGGGAAGCGAAAGAGATAGGGCCGCGGGTCACCGCCGATGGTGGCCAGCGGAACTTTCGGCTGCGGCGCGCTTTCTTTGCCGGTCACATTACGGTGGTAGCCGGACTGGCCAAGCACCAGGCGGGTCTGCGCGAGTTCGCGGGCCAGGACCTCGTCATTGCTGGGCAGGGCGCGCAGGGCCGCGGCCACCTCAGGTTCGAGCCCGCCGAGAGACTCCGCATAAAGGGCGGGCGAGGTTCGGTCCGGTTCGGCGAAGACCACATCGAAAGCGATGGCCACCGCACCGGCCTCGCGCAGCTGCGCGACCATGCGCGCAACTTCGGTGCGCGGCCAGGGCCACTGGCCGATCTCGGCGAGACTCTCTTCATCGATGTCGACAATGATCGCCGGCTGCATCGTCGGCTCGCGCGGCTGGGCGATCTGATAGAGATCGAAAATCTTCAGGCGAAGAATCTCAAGCGGCGCCGGGTCCCAGACCCTGAGGGCCAGCAGGGGCAGCAGCAGGGACAGTCCCAGGACCCGGCTGAAACCGAAACGCCGCAGCAGGGCAAGCAAGCGCCGCTTGGCCGCGGCCGCGCCGGACAAAGCCTCCCCACTCACGTCCTGGATTCCCTTTCCACCTCGGCCGACATCTTATGGGCGGCCGGCATCACGATATCCCGGAACCTAGGATAGCCCAAACTTCACGACATTGCGGTATCGATATTGTCAGGGCTGATATCCGCGGCGGAAACGCCCTGAACCACGGCCAGGAAGGCGCCCGTCGACTGCAGGGCGATCACCGCGTCGCCCTCTGGGGTTTCGCTGACCGTCAAATCGTCGCCCGTCAGGCCGTCGACGAGTACCAGGCTGTCGATGCCGACCTCAAAGTCCCCGATGACGTCGGTCAGTTCCAGGGTTTCGGCGGCGTCCGCCGCCCGCAGAACGAAGAGGTCCGCGCCACCGCCGCCGAACAGGCTGTCGCTGCCCGCGCCGCCGTCCAGGGTATCGTCGCCAGGGCCGCCGCGCAGAACGTCGTCGCCGTCAAGGCCGTCAAGCGCCAAACCGGTGAGCGAAGACTCGCCCAGGATAAGGTCGTTACCCTCGGTTCCCGTCAGCCTGCCGTCCTCGCTGTTGGTGACCAGGGTGAAGTCATCCACAACCGGCTCCTCATCGTCAGCGATATCCTGAACAACGGTCGAGAAAGAAGACGTGAAACTGGAACCCGGCGTGAACTCGATCTCCGCGGCCACCGGATCGGTCGACAGATCGCTATCGCTCACCGAGACATCGTAACTCGGCGCATCCTCACCGCCGTCGTGGAAGAAAAGCACTTCCTCTTCGGTGATCTGCTGCTGGGTGAAGGAGGTAACGGTTTCCTCAACATTGCTTCTCAGCGCGAACCATCCGCCGGTGACGTTACTGACCGTAAACACCAGAGCCGCGTCGTCATTATCGATATCGCTGGCGCTGAGATTCTCGAAACTTAGCTCCACCTGACCACCTTGGGTGACACTCAGGCTGTTGGTTGCCAGAACCGGCGCGTCGTTCATCAGCACGAAATCGATCTCCGCCGCCGCCGGCTCCGTCGACAAATCACCGTCACTTACCGAGACGCTGTAGCTCGGCGCTTCTTCATCGCCGTTGTCGACGAAAACTATTTCGCCATCCGTAACCTGCTGCTGGGTAAAACTGGTAATGGGCTCTTCAGGGACGCTGGCCAGCTCGAACTGCCCACCGGTTACGCCACTGACCGTAAAAACCAACTCCGTAGGATCATTATCGACGTCGCTGACGCTGAGGTTGTCGCTGCTCAGGGTGACGGCCTCACCTTCGGAAACGTTCAGGCTGTTGTTTCCGAGCACCGGCGGATCGTTCACCGCGGTGAAGTCGATGTCCGCCGCCACCGGGTCGGTCGAGAGGTCGCCGTCGCTCACTGAGACGTTGTAGCTCGGCGCGTCCTCGCCCCCGTCATGCACGAAAGAGACGGCTTCCTGGGCAATTTGCTGCTGCGTGAAAGAGGTGACGACCTGGCCCACATCCTCACCCGGCAACCACAGTATGAACTGGCCGCCGGTCACGTTGCTCACCGTGAAGAGGAGCCCGGCATTACTGCTGTCGATGTCATCGGCGCTGAGGTTCTCACTGCTCAGCGTTACGGTCCCGCCTTCCTCAACGCTCAGGCTGTTGTTGCCCAGCATCGGTGCGTCGTTCACCGGCGTGAAGTCGATCTCCGCCGCCGCCGGCTCCGTCGAGAGGTCGCCGTCGCTCACCGAGACGCTGTAGCTCGGCGCTTCTTCGTCGCCATTGTCGACGAAAACTACTTCGCCATCCGTAATCTGCTGCTGGGTAAAACTGGTAATGGGCTCGTCAGGGGCGCTGGTCAGTTCGAACTGCCCACCCGTTACGCCACTGACCGTGAAAACCAACGACACAGGATCATTGTCAGAATCGCTAACGCTGAGGTTATCGCTGCTCAGGGTGACGGTCTCACCTTCGGAAACGTTCAGGCTGTTATTGCCGAGCACCGGCGGGTCATTCACCGGCGTGAAATCGATCTCCGCCGCCACCGGGTCGCTCGAAAGGTCGCCGTCGCTCACCGAAACATCGTAGCTCGGCGGTAGCTCGCCACCGTCATGCACGAAAGCGATTTCTTCGTTGTCAATCTGCTGTTGGGTGAAGGCGGTAACGGTTTGTTCCTGCTGGTCGTCAAGCCTGCGTACGAAGCGTCCTCCGGCTAAATTGCTGACCGTGAAGAACAGGGCCGCGTTATCGCCATCGACATCGCCGGCGCTGAGATTGTCGCTGCTCAGGGTGACGGTCTCGCCTTCGGAAACGTTCAGGCTGTTGGCCAGCAGCTCCGGCGCGTCGTTCTGACCTTCTATAGTGATGGTCACGGTCGCGGTGTCCGTACCGCCATTGCCGTCGTCAATAGTGTAGGTGAAGGTTTCCTGTCTGCTTTCGCCGTCGCCCAGGCTGTCGAACGCAGTGCCTGGCTCGTAGCTGAACGTCCCATCGGCATTCAGCAGCAGCAGCGCACCGGACGTCAGAGTGATCTGGCCGCCAACCGCAGCGGCATTGCCGTTTACTTCGGTAACCGACAACTCGTCATTTTCATCGACGTCGGAATCGCCGCCGTAGATGATACTGTTGTCGTCAAGAACGTTGGCCTCAAGATTGTCGTTCTCTTGGATCGTGAAAACATCATCCACTGCATCCGGGGCGTCGTTCACGCCGTTGATGGTGATGGTAACGGTCGCCGTGTCGCTACCGCCGTTCCCGTCGTCAATCGTGTAGATGAAGGTCTCCTCGGCGCTCTCGCCCGCCCCCAGCGACCCGAACTGCCCAAAGGTCTCGTAGTCGAAGCTGCCGTCTGCATTGACAGTCAGTTCCGCACCCGAGTCCAGCTCGATTGTTTCACCCGGCGTGAAGGGATTGCCGTTCACCGCCGTCACCGTCAGGTCGTCGCCCTCGGCATCGCTGTCCGCGCCGTTGCCGTTGTCGGCGAAAAGATCGTCGGACAGGCTGCTGTCCTCGTCCGTGGCAAAGGCATCATCTTCGGCCTCCGGCGCATCGTTGACCGGCGTGAAATTCACGCTCACCACCTGCGGCGGGCTGAAATTGGTGCCGTCATCACTCACCGCGACGCTGTAGCTCGGCGGCTTCTCGCCGTAGTGCACGAAGATCACTTGACCGTTGGCGATCTGCTGCTGGGTGAAGGTGGTCACAGCTGCTTGCTGCTGTACGGCGGCCGCTGCAAAGGGGGCCGGGCTGACACTCACCAACCGGAACTCACCACCGGTCACGTCGCTGACCACAAAGATCAGGTCGGCGTCGCTCGTGTCGGCGTCGCTGGCGCTGAGGTTATCGCTGCTCAGCACCACCTCTCCGCCCTCGGTCACAGTCAGGCTGTTGGTCACCAGGACCGGCGCATCGTCGACGGGGGTCACACCGATGGGCACCACGGTGGGCGCCGAGACGCCGCCGTTGGGGTCCGCAACGGTGACGGTGAATGACCCCTGGACCGTCTCGCTGCCGTCGTGGGCGAAGAACACCAGACCATTGTCGATATCCGCCTGGGTAAAGCTGAAGACGACCTGGGGAACCCCGCCGGCGATAAGAACGACGAGGCCGTTCGAAGTCCCCGTAACGGTGTAAACCAACAAAGACGGGTCGCTGGTTTCCGCATCGCTGGCGCTCAGAGCCGCCGGGCCGATCTGGACGAGGTCGCCTTCGTCGGTTCCGGTGCCCGGGCCCGAGACCGTCGGCACCGTATTGCCGGGCGGGTCGTCGTCATCGCCGCCGCCACCGCCCAGCGTGGGCGGCACAACGTTGCCGTCGGAGGGGCTGGGCGGCGGGCTGGAGGTCTCAATGTCCGTGCCGCCGCCGGCGCCCGTACCGCCGCCGCTACCGGCCCCCGGCGGCGTCAGGCCGCCGCTGAAACCGCTGCCTTCGCCCAAGGGCTGGCCCGGCAGCGGGTTCTGGGGCGGCCCGGCCGCAGTCTCGATGACCGGTTCGTTCAACAGCGCCTCGATCTGCTCCGGCGTCAGGCCCGCCTCTTCCAGAGCCTGAAGCTGCTCGGCGTCAAGCCCGCTCTCCTGCTCGTCCTGGGGCTCGTTCGGCGGTTCCTCGGTCTGATCCTGGCTGAGGCTGCGTTGGATCTCCACCGCCCGGTTCAGGGCGCGGCCGAAAGCGTTGACGATGTCCTGGCCCGAGATCACGGTGGGCACACCGGGATCGGTGTTGGCGCTGCGCACGTCGAGGAAGTGGTTGGACAGGGTGAACAGCGCGTCGCCGGCGCTGTTGGAGAAAACGAAGCTGCCGAGTTCGCCGGTTTCCGGATTGACCAGATTGGCGATCCGCGTCGCCCCGCCGAAGGTGCCGACCTGCACGCCCACGGTCGTCCCGCGGATACCGATGGTGCCCACCGGGGTTTCCACCTCGATGCCGCCGCTCGGCGCGATCTGGCCGGTGACGAAGACAAAGGTTCCCTGGATCAGGGAGATCCCCATGGAATTCACGGTGCTGCCGGGGTTGTAGATCAGCTCGTCGATGAGCATCCGCGAGTTGGCCGACAACGCAAATACGGTATCGTCGATGAAGAGGATGCCGAGTTCGGAACCGACGCCGGTGGAGACCACGTCGCCCTGAAAGACGGGATCGCCTTCTTCCAGGTCGGCGCGGCTGCCGTCCGCCCGCTGCACCCGGGCGATGCCGTCCAGGTTGCTGACCTCGCCGATCGGCTGACCGAGCTGCGCCCCGCCGAGCTGGGCATAGGCGGTCGGAAATTCGGGACCCGCAAGCGCATCGACGGTTTCCGGCGACATCCGCGCGCCTTCCGCCGTCTCCAAGGCCGGCGGCGGATTCTGCGCGAAGTAGTCCGTCAGCAGAAGTTCTTCGCCGTCGGGGCCGCGCAGCAGAAGGTCGTCGCCAAGCCGAACGAATTCGGCGGCGAACAGCAGGTCCGAATCGACGACGATACCAGCCTCGCCGAGGCCCTGAGTCTCGTCGAGGTTGCTGGTCGTTACCTGTTGAAATGAATCAACTGTCTTCGACATCAGGCCGTCCCCGAATCATAAAAATATATCGGGGTGGCCAAGTCGCTTCGCATATAACGCGACGACCAAACACAAGGAATATCAATGGCGTGCTCTCCCAAGCCCCAGGCGATTTCTATCAGATTTCAAGGCGCCGCGGGAGTCAAAAAGGGTATCCCGGGCGTCACATCAGTATTAGAGGCGGCCCTCCAGACCGTCATTTCAGGACTTTAACTCTGTCCTGTAATAAATCGGCAACACAATCTAAAGTGGAACACAGCCAGCAACCGGCCCTTTAGTCAGCCAGCGATCTGATTAGACCGGTGGTCTGGGTCACCCGGGCCGCCAGCATGCGGACCAGGTGCTCATGAAAGGCGGAGGCGATATCCGGCGCCTCGGCCTTCATCCGCGCCAGGGAGTCCCGGCTGAGGCGCCAGACGACCGCTTCGGTATCGGCGACCACGGAAGCGGAGCGGCACTGGTCCAGATAAAAGGCGATCTCGCCGACGATGGTGCCCATGCCCATGGTCCTGAGGCGCACGCCGATACCCTCCGGCGTCTCGATCTGAACGCTGACCCGGCCGGACTCGACAAAGAACAGGTCGCTTGAGACCTCGCCCTGGTGAATCAGCGTGGCCTTCGGGCCAAGCGTCATCTTTTCGAGATAAAGCTGCATGATGCCGGCGGCCCGCCGGTCACCAAGGGCGCGGGTCAGGAGGCCCTCGATGGAATTATCCTGCCGCGAGCGCGGCCCACCTGCCGCAGCCTCCAGCAAGCGCTCCTCACACCACTCCAGGGCACGGTCGAACTCCGGAAACGAGCGGACCGGCAGGCCGCTCTCGGTCCCAAAGCCGCCGTCGTTCAGCAGGCGGCCGATCCGATCCGGGATATTGGTTACGACCACCGTCGCCCAGTTGCGTTCGGCGCGCTGGCCGATCTTGATGAAGCTGAGCACCGCCGAAGAATCGAGGCCTGTCAGACTGCGGCAGTCCAGCAGAAGGAAGCGCAGCCGCGGCTCGCTGCGGTCCTGCATACGGGTCCGGACAAGCTTTTGCAATCGATGTGCCGTGCCGAAGAAGACGTAACCTTGCAGCCTCAGGATCAGGATCTGCCGACCCTGGGTGACAAGGATCCTGCGTTCCTCTTCGGCGCGCTCCACGCTGCTGTGGAAGTTGTCGCCGGTGGCGGCGTACTTCACGATCTCGACCCGGCTGTAGTCGAGGGTGAAGAGCACCACGGCGGAAATCACCCCGACCAGAACGCCTTCCAGGAATCCCACCCAGCCGATCACCAGCAGGATCAGCAGAATGATCAGGTACTCGCGGCGCGGCATCTTGAAAAAGGCCTCGACCAGCCAGTCGTAAAGCAGGGAGATGCCGATCCACAGCAGCAGGCCGCCGAACAGCGGGATCGGCATATAGGCCAGCAACGCCGAGCCGAAGAACAGCGTCGCCACGCAGATCGCCGCCACCACCAGGCCGACAAGGCGGAAGTCGCCGCCCAGCTTGTGGCCGAGCAGCGAGAGGCCGAGGCCCTGAAAGCCCGCCGCGCCGCCACCGGTACCGGCGAAGAAGTTGGCGAGCCCGGCGGCGCGCAGTTCGCGGTCCAGGTCGATATCGCGGCGCAGCGACAGCTCGATCCCGCTGGAGGCCAGCAATACCGAGGCCGCGGTCACCACCACCATGGCCATGACCTTGGGCACCTCCGCCCAGATCACGCCCCAGTCGATGCTGTCCAACGGGTTGCCGGTGAAGGGCGGCCAGACCGTGCCCTGCATCGGCAGGTCGAACAGCCAGCCCTCTGCCTGAAGCTGCGACAGCGGCAGGGCCAGAACCCAGGTTGTTGCATGAAACAGCAGCAGGGCGGCGGCAATCGCGGCAGGCAGGCTAAAGGCACTGCCGCCGCGCTGAGAAATGGCTGCCAGGATGCAGGCGAAAAGGGTGGCCGGCGCCCACTTCGCGACGTTGGCCGGCTCCACCAGGATGGCGAGGTTTTGCAGGGTCGGCGTCTCCCCCAGGATGACGCCGAAGGCGCCCTGGACGATCAGCCAGCCCATGCCGGCGAGAAAACCGCCGATCACCGGATAGGGAATGAAGCGGATCAGGCGGCCGAGGCGGAAGACGCCCAGGGCCAGCAGGCAGAGCCCGGTGAAGGAGGTCGCCAGGCCGATCGCCACCACGATGGTCACCAGCATCTCGCGCTCGCTGCGGAGGCCCTCCATGGCCGTATGCATGGAGGCGGCGATGACCGCCAGGGTCACCACCGTCACCTCCTGGGACAGCCCGATCATGCCGGGATGGGAGGAACTGCAGGCGATGATGGCGGCCAGGACGGCGCTGCTGAAAAGACAGAGCCCGATGCCGACGGCGACATAACCGCTGAGCGCACCGTTGAACAGCAGCGCCGCATCGGAGATCGAGAAGACCACCACCAGCAGGCCGCAGATGACCCCGGCGGTCAGGCTGGCCAGCAGCGGGCGCAGGCCGGTCGCCACGGCCGCCGGACCCTTGGGTCCCGCGACGTACCCCGCCTTAGGTGTCTGCGCCTGGCTCACATGCCCTCTCCCCACAGAGTTCACCGGGTCTTTACATCACCCGCCGCCGCCCTCTCGTATTCCCAAGGGGGCTAAACCACCAGATTGCCGTTACTCAGCATAGAGTCGATGATCGCCTGGCTCGATAGTGCGCCGCCACCTGTCAGATCGATGTTGGTAATGGCAATGAAGGAACTGACCTGAAAATCAAAAGTGCTGGTGCCGCTGGAATCGATGAAGACAAGTGTGCCGGAACCGGATTGCGAGAACTGCAGGTAATCGTCAAGATCCCCGCCATCCGCATCGTCCGGCACATCCTCCAGCAGGTCTGTCAGGTCCAGCACATCGCCACCTTCGCCGTTGGTGAAATCGGTGATGAAGTCGAATTCGACGGCAGGCCGGGGCGCGAAGCTGAAAGTATCGCTCCCCAGGCCACCGGTCAGGATGTCCTGGCCAAGGCCACCGGCCAGCGTGTCGTTGCCGGCGCCGCCCAGCAGCGTATCCGCACCGTCACCACCCTCAATAAGATCGTTGCCGGCTTCCCCGAGCAGGACGTCGTTGCCGGCGCCGCCATAGAGCGTGTCGTTGTCGTCTCCCGCCAAAGTGTCGGTGCCGTCGCCCCCGACCAGGGTGTCACCGCTGTTACCGCCATAGAGGCTGTCATCACCCGCGCCGCCTACCACCGTGCTCCCGACATCAAGCGCGCCGACGATGTAGTCGTTCCCCTCGTCCCCTTCGTGGAGGCCTGCTACGCCCGGCGCGGCGAGGATGATATCCCCCTCCGCCGAACCGCCGATACCCGCGTCCGTGACAATGCCGACATCGACGACGACATCGCTTTCCTGCCCGGAACCGTCGCGAACAGTATAGGTAAAGCTGCCGCTTGACACGGCGTCGCCGGGTGTGAAGCGCACCGCGTCGAATTCGGTGTCGTTGTCGGTATCGACCAGTTCGGCCGTGCCACCGACGGCGGCCGAGACGGCGGTGATCGAAAGGCCGGTACTGCCGCCCGCCAGCAGGGCCGCGAAAGGAATCACAATCGGCGAACCGTCTGAGATGTTGGTCAGCACCGGCTTGCCGGGGATCGACGGGGGCAGGAGAACGCCGTCAACATCGACCAGGGCATTGAAGTTCTTGACGATGGTATCGACATTGCCGTCGCCGTCCAGGTCGAAACTACCTTCTTGATCGTTGTCACCGTTGTTCTGGATAAATTCCTGCAGCCGGCGAAGTTCATCTTTGACCGCGTCACTGGGCGGACTGTCGAAGCTTATTTCCAGGGTATCTGTGCCGCTGCCGCCATCGAGCCTGTCCACCAGGCCGTTCGCGCCGCCCACTCGGACCTCTTGGATCACGCGGTCGTCGCCTTCGCCGCCATACAGCGTATCGCCACTGGTACCGCCGTCCAGGGTGTCGTCGCCGGCACCGCCATAGAGAATGTCGGAACCTATGTTGCCAAAGAGGTTATCGTTGCCGATGCCACCGTCCAGGAAGTCGTTCCCGCTGCTGCCGTCCAGGCTGTCATCGCCCTCACCGCCATACAGCGTGTCGAAGTTGCGGCCACCGGTAAGAGTATCGTCGCCGAGGCCGCCATAGAGCGTGTCGGCGCCGGAGTCGCCATAGAGGACATTGTCCTTGTCATTGCCGGTAACCTTGTTGGCCGACGAATTGCCGCCACCGTATTGCGCATCCCCGGTCAGCTCAAGGTTTTCCAAGTTCCTGTCGAGCGTGTGGTTGACTGAGCTTCTGACCGTGTCGAGGCCCTCATCCGACCTCTCGTTCGTTACGTCGCTTGCGCTGTCCACAATGTAGACATCGTTGCCGGTGCTACCCCATAGAGTGTCAACGCCTGCACCGCCATCCAGCGTGTCGTCGCCCGCCCGCCCGAGCAGCGTGTCGTTGTCATCGCCGCCATACAGCAGGTCGTTGTCGTCACCGCCATCCAGGTTGTCTTCGCCGATACCGCCGTAGAGCGTGTCGTTGCCGTCACTACCAAACAGGCTGTCATTCCCGTCGCCGCCGTCCAGCAGATCGTCGCCGTCGCTGGCACTCAGATCATCGTCACCGGCCTCGCCGAACAGGCTGTCATTGCCCTCTCGTCCCAGCAGTACGTCGTTGTCATCGCCGCCATACAGCAGGTCGTTGTCGCCACCGCCATCCAGGAAGTCTTCGCCGATACCGCCATAGAGCGTGTCGTTACCGGCCCGCGCGGTTATGTCGTCGTTACCCTCGCCCCCGTAGATCAGATCGGCGCCCAGATTTGTGTTGTTACTATCACCGTCCAGGTCGTCATCCCCAGCGCCGCCGTACAGCGTGTCGTCGCCTACGCTACCTGACAGCCTGTCTTTACCCTCGCCGCCATACAGCAGGTCATCGTCTTCTTCGCCGAACAGGATGTCATCACCCAGGCCGCCATAGAGGGTGTCGTCGCCTTCGTTGCCCTGCAGGGTGTTCTCACCGTTGGTCGCGCCGACAACGTAGTCGTTGCCCCCCAGCGCTTGCTGATTGGAGGAGATATCAGGGTCGACAATGACGATCTCATCCGCCGATGAAGCGTCGATGAAGTTGCCGGTTTGAATATCGATGTCAATCGTGGCGCTGCGTTCGTTGAAGCCGTCGGAGGCGATGTATTCAACGCTGCCAAAACCCCGGCCGCTGTCGCTGGCGATGAAGCGTACCGCGTCGGGCTCGTTGTCGCCGTCAGTATCGACCAGTTCCGCCGTGCCGCCGGTGACGGCGCCGAGGCCGGTGATCGTCAGCGTCTCGCTGTCGTTGGACAGCAGGGCGGCAAAGGGGATATCGATGGGCGAGCGGTCGGCGATGTTGGTCAGCACCCTGTTGTCGGCGGCCTGCGGATCTTCGATGCCGCCGATGACGACCGTCAGGTTCTCGAAGTCCTGCACGGTGACATCGGGGCTGCCATCGCCGTTCAGGTCGAAGCTCTGCACGGCACCGTTGTCGCCGGCATTGGCCTCGATGAAGGCCTTCAACAGATTGAGTTGCTCCAGGGCCAGGCCCACGGGTCTGCTGTCGTAGGTCAGCGCCAGAGTGTCCAAACCGCTGCCGCCGGAAAGGGTGTCATGGTCGTTACCAGCGACGATCTGATGGGCCACTTGATCGTCACCCGCACCGGCCAGGACTGAATCGCTGCCCGCACCGCCGTCAAGCAGGTTAGCACCGGCATTGCCGGTAATGCTGTTGTTCAGGGCGTTGCCGCTGCCGTCGATGTCGGCCTCGCCGGTCAGCTCCAGGTTCTCTAGGTTTTCGCCCAGGATATAAGTGACCGAAGCTTTCACCGTATCGGTGCCTTCGCCCGGGTCTTCGGTCACCACGTCGTCGAGGCTGTCGACGACATAGCAGTCATCGCCCGCGCCGCCTTCCAGGGTATCCGCACCGCCGCCGCCGATCAGGGTGTCGTTGCCCTCCAGACCGCTGAGTCGGTTATTGCCGCTGTTGCCGGTCAGGCTGTTGTCCTGATCGTTGCCGGTACCGTCGACGTCGCCGTCCCCGGTCTGCACCAGGTTTTCGACGCCATCGCCCAGCACCACGGAGAAAGCGCTATAGACCGTGTCGTTGCCGCCGATGTCGGTGACGTCGTCATCGCCTTCGACGCCGTAGAATGCATCGTCACCCATGCCGCCGTAGAGAAGATCGGCCCCCTCGCCGCCATAGAGGCTGTCGTTGCCGCCGCCGCCGTAGAGCGTGTCGTCACCATCAGCGCCGTAAAGCAGGTCGTCGTCGCCGGTCGAGGGGTCGTCATCATCCGGCGTATCGCCGTAGATCAGGTCGCCGTCGGCGCCGCCGTAGAGCGTGTCTTGGCTGCCCTCGCCGCCGATCAAGGTATTGGACCCGGCCTCTCCATAGAGCGCGTCGTTGCCGCTGCCGCCGTCGAGGAAATCATCCCCGGTTCCGCCGTATAGCGTGTCATCACCGGCGCCGCCGTAGAGATGATCGTTGTCGTCGCCGCCATAGAGCGCGTCATCGCCGCCGACGCTGTCATCGGTATCGCTGCTGTCACCATAGATCGTGTCGTTGCCGGTACCGCCATAGAGCGTGTCGTTGCCGCCGGCGATGTTCAGTTCCGCCGTCGCGCCGCCCAGCGCCAGCACGTCGCCAGCAATCAGGTCGTCGCCCGCCCCGCCGCGGATCGAATCGTCGCCGCCGCCGTTCACCACCGCGGAACCGGAGACGCCGTCTGCCAGCGCATCGCCGGAAATGGTGTCGTTGCCGGCCCCTGCGTCGATGGTATCGCTGCCCGCAACGCCGCCGTCACTGGCGGTATTGGTCACCGTGGCCGACACGATGCCGGCATCACCGGCCAGAGCATCGCCGGCTATAAGGTCGTTACCACTTCCGACGGTGATGCTGTCGTTGCCGGCCCGGCTGCCGGCCCCGCTGGCCATGTTCTCGGTCAGGACGGTGGCAAGCAGACCATCAAAGGCCATGGCATCGCCGGAGATCACCTTGTCGCCGTCGCCTCCCAGAATGGTGTCGTTGCCGGCTTCCGCCCGCGTCGAAGGGGCGCCATCGCCTTCAACTGTCGCTGTATTGATGGCTTTGGCATTACCGCCGACGAAGTTGAGAGCTAGCGCATCACCCGCGACGAGGCCTTCTCCGGTGCCAATACTAATGTCATCGCTACCCGATCGTGCAGCAGCAGAGCCTGGCCCACTCGCGCTTGCAGCGGCCGTGTTCTGTGCGATGGCTGCGATGCCCGGCTCACTGCCGAGGCCGCTAATTCCAAAACCAAAAGCGTCACCGGCGACGACCATCCCGTCGAAAACGAACCCGCCCGTCAAATCCAGAGCGATGCGGTCGTTGCCGGCCGAAGCCAGGCCGCCAACAATCTCCCCAACCGCAGCGGTAGCGGAATTGACCGCCAAGGCGACCACGTCATCCGTGCCGCCTTCACGAGCCAGGGCATCTCCGGCAATCACACCGTTATCGCCAAGGCCGGTAATGCTGTCGTCGCCGGCCTTGGCCTCGCCGCCGAACCCGCTCACATCCGCAGAGTTGACAAGCGTCGCGCTACCGTCATACGCGACGCTGCCACCGGAAACGTCCAATCCGCCCTCACCAGGGCTACCAGCAAAGATAAGATCGTTGCCGGTACCGGCCACTGCCTGACCATCGCTGGTCTTGGCCGTATTCATCGCCACGACATCACCGTCCGGCGCATAGTCCTCACCAGCGACAAGAGAATATGCGTCGTCGCCGTAGATCACGTCATTGCCCGCCCCGCCGACGAGGTGATCAACTTTGAGAGCAACGCTGTCGCCGCCATAGAGCGTGTCGTCACCGCCGCCGCCAAAGAGGCTGTCGTCCCCATCGCCCCCATAGAGCAGATCGTCATCGCCGCTCTGCGGGTCGGCATCGTCGGGGGTGTCGCCGTAGATCAGGTCACCGTCGGCGCCGCCGTAGAGCGTGTCCTGGCTGCCCTCACCGCCGATCAGCGTATCGACACCGCCGTCCCCATAGAGCATGTCGTTGCCGACCCCACCGTCGAGGAAGTCGTTCCCCTCGCCGCCATAGAGATCGTCATTGCAGAAACCGCCATAGAGGCTGTCGTTCCCGCCCTCGCCAAAGATGGTGTCGTTGCCGGCGCCGCCATTCAGGCTTTCGCCGGTGTCGTCGCCGTCGATCCGCTCCGCACCCAGTTCGCAGAGATCCTCGATCACCACACCGTCGATCACCACCTCGACTTCTTCCCAATCGGCCACGGTGATGTCGTCAGTACCGTCGCCATCCAGGTCAAAGCTGTTGTCGGCAAAGCCGTTGGTGGTGTTGCCCCAGGAGGCACCGCCGAAATCGAGCGGATCGCGGTCCGCCGCCGGGTCGCTGAAGGAAGCCAGCAGCGCCACCATCTCCAGTAATTCGTTGAGCGCGGTATCGTTGGGCTCAGCCGCATAGGTGACCACCAGCTTGTCCAGGCCCAGGCCGCCGTCGTAGAGGTTGCCCGTACCCTGCCCATCCGCATCGGCAATGTAGAGACCGGTGTCGTCGCCCGCGCCGCCGTAGAGGGTATCGCTGCCATCGCCGCCGTCGAGGGTATCGTTGCCGCCGATGGCGGCGGCGGTATCGCTGCTATCGCCATAGATCGTGTCATCGCCGGCACCGCCGGTGATGGTGTCGTCGCCGCCGGCGATGTTCAGTTCCGCCGTCGCGCCGCCCAGGGCCAGCACATCGCCAGCGATCAGGTCGTTGCCTTCACCGCCCAGGATCGAATCGTGACCGCCGCCGTTCACCACCGCAGCGCCGTTGGCGCCGATCGCCAGCGCATCGCCGGAGATGGTGTCATCGCCATCCCCGGCCGCGATGGTGTCGCTGCCGGCGACGCCGCCTTCGCTGGCGGTGTTCCTCGCCAAGGCGAAAGTCTCTCCGTCGCTGACCGCCAGCGCGTCACCGGCTATCAGGTCGTTGCCATTGCCTGCGGTGATAGAATCGTTGCCCGCGGAAGAACCGTCGTCCGTGGCATTGTTGATACCGAAGGCCGTCGTCGTACCGTCGGCGTTCGATACCAGTGCCATGGCATCGCCGGCCAGCCGGTTGTCGCCGGCGCCCGCCACGATGGTATCGTCACCGGCACGGCCGCCCAAGGAGGCCTGGTTGGTCTGATCAACACTCACGCCCGTCGCAGCATCCCCCAGCGAGCCGCCGGAGATGATGTCGTCGCCGCTGCCGGCGGTGATCGAGTCGTTGCCGGCTTCGTTGTTCCCGACGGCGGTGTTTCTGGCCGTGGCTTGTGCATTGGCGGAAGCGGAAACGGCCTGTGCCTCACCGGCCAGACGGTTTTCGCCATTGCCGGCCTCTATGGTGTCGTTGCCGGCCCGATTGCCGAAGCCGAGCCCTGTGCCGTTGCCCACGGTGTTGCCGGTGTTGGCAAAGACAAGCATGTCGCCAAAAACCTGAGCATCGCCGGCGATACTGTCCGCACCTTCAAGAGCGGAGATCATATCGTTGCCGGCGGTATTACCTTGCCCCCCGTCGGCGGCATTCACCGCATCGGCGGTAGGTCTATCGGGCGCCAAGCTCAGCGCCAGGCTCTGCGCGTCGCCGGCAACCCTGTTGTCGCCGCCCGCAGCAACGATGGTGTCGTCACCAGCCTTGTTGAAACTGCCGCCGTCTTCGCCACCCTCGGCCCGGTTGGTCTGACCAGCATCAGCGCCTGACGCGCCTATGGCCTGGGCATCGCCGGAGATGACATCCCCCGCCGCCGCCCCGGTGCCGGTGGTCTCGATCCGGTCATTGCCGGCCTGGTTGCCGCTGTGGCCGCCCACGACACTGTCGCCGGCGAAGTTGTTGCCGCGAGCCGCCACGGAATTGCTGGAAGCGAATGCCTGGGCGTCGCCAGCGATGGTGTCCGCGCCGCCGTAGGCATTGATCTCGTCATTGCCGGCAGAGGCCGAGTCACCCCTTGCCGCATTGGTGGTGGTCGCCACGGCAAAGTTCGTCAGCGGCGCCAGGGCCTGGCCATCGCCGCTGATGATGTCGCCGTTATCGCCGCCCGTTGCGATGGTATCGTTGCCGCCCAGACCACCATCCAGGGCTTCGTTGGTCACATTCGCGAACGCAAAAGAGGAGTTCTGGCTGACCGCCATGGCGTCGCCGGCGACCTTGTTGGCGCCAGAGCCCACGCGGAGAAGATCGTTGCCGGCCTCGCCCCCGCCGCCTTGAAGCCCGGCCTGGTTGACCGCGTCGGCCTGGGTGCGCCCGAAGTCCGAGCGCGCCATGGCATCGCCCGCGACTTCGTCGTCACCGCCGCTCGCATCGTTATCCGCCAAGATAACATCGTTGCCGGCGGAACCGCCATCGTTCGCGGTGTTGGCCTGATCGGCCAGCGCCGAATTCACCCCCACCGCAAGCGCACCGCCGGAAAGGGTGTCGTTGCCCGCGCCGGCCGTGATGCTGTCGTTGCCGGCCGTGCCGCTGCCCTCGGCGAGGTTGTCGCCATAAGCTTGCACTCTCTTCCCCGTGGCCAGGGAGTCGCCGGCCGCCAAGTCGCCGCTGCCGTCGGCCGCGTCGAAGCCGCCGGTGAGGATCTCATCATTGCCGGCCGACCCGCCGCCGGTCGCGTCATTCGTCGCCTGGGCCAGCGCAGTGCTGTCGATACTCTTGGCCCAGGCATCGCCGGAGATCACGTCGTTGCCGCCGCTGTCGCCATCGGCGGAGATGACATCGTTTCCGGCAGTTCCGTCGCCGACCGCCACATTGGTGTTGGTCGCCGTCGCCGCGCCGGACGCAGTCGCCAGGGCGCCGCCGGAGATGGTGTCGTCGCCGTTACCGCTGGTGATGCTGTCGTTGCCGGCCCCGACACCGTTGCCCGTGGCCTCGCCGTAGTTCACCACCGTTGCGTCGCCGCCCAGGCTGAGGGCCTCACCGGCGATCAGATCGCCCAGGGAACCTATCGTCGCATCGATGCTGTCGTTGCCGGCGATGGCCGCGCCGTTGGCACCCGCCGAGGCTCTGTTGTTCACCACCGCAGCGCTGCCTTCGCCCCTCACCAGGGCGTCACCGGCAATCGTATCGGTGCCGGCGCCGGCGATGATCGTATCGTTGCCGTCGCCGCCGTCAAGGAGATCGTCGCCGCCGATGCTGTCGCCGGGGGTGTTCGAATCGCCGTAGATCGTGTCGTCGCCCGCGCCGCCGTAAATCGTGTCGTCGCCGCCGGCGATGTTCAGTTCCGCCGTCGCGCCACCCAGGGCCAGCACGTCGCCGGCGATCAGATCGTCGCCGGCACCGCCCAGGATTGAGTCGTTACCGCCACCGTTGACCACCGCAGTGCCGCTGGCGCCGATCGCCAGCGCATCGCCGGCAATGGTGTCGTTGCCGCCTCCGGCCTCGATGGTGTCACTGCCGGCGACGCCGCCGGCGCTGGCGGTGTTTGTCGCCGTGGCGGAAGCCTCGCCGGCGCCGCTGATCGCCAAAGCATCGCCGGCGATGATATCGCCACCGTCGCCAGATAGGATGGAATCGTTGCCGGCGCCGTTGCCGTCACCGTCTGCGGTATTGGTCGCCGCTGCAAAGGCTTCGCCATCGCCGCGCGCCAGGGCGTCGCCGGAGAGGATATCGGCCCCATCGCCAGTGACGATGGTGTCGTTACCGGCGAACGCCACACCCAGGCCCGTCTCGGCGTTGTTGGTCACCATGGCCCTGCCGCCGGCGCCGGTCGCCGCCGCATCGCCGGCCACAAGGTTGGCGCCGCCGCCGGCATCGATGCTGTCGCTGCCTGCCGAGGCGGTGGAACTGGCCGACGCCATATTCACCGCCGTTGCCACACCGTTGTCGCCGGTCGCCAGGGCGTCACCGGAAACGATGTCGTCGCCGTCGTCAGCCGAGATGGTGTCGTCGCCTGCCGTGGCTGTGGCCCCGTTTGTCGCCGTGGCGTCGTTCTTGACGTCGGCAATACCGTAGTCGCCGGTGGCCAGCGCGTCGCCCGCCACCGTGTTGGCGCCGCCGCCGGCCTCGATGGAGTCGTCTCCGGCCGAAGCCACCGCGTTTTCATCGGTCGCCGTCGCCGTGTTGACGATCCCCGCCGTCACCGCATCCACTGCCGCCAGAGCGATACCCGCCGCCAGCGCGCCGCCGGAGATGGTGTCGTTGCCGTCACCGGCTTCGATGGTATCGCTGCCGGCCGAGGCGTTGCCGTCGTCCTCGGCAGTTGCATTGTTTTCCACCGTGGCGTTGCCGCCCGCGGCGTCGGTGCTGCCACCGTCGCCGGCAACGACGTTCCCGCCATCCCCGGCATCGATTCTGTCGGCGCCGGCACGGCTCTGACCGTACCCGCTGGCCGTCGCTTCGCTGGAGACTTCGGTCCGGCCGCCGACGCCCGTCGCCAGGGCATCACCTGAAATCACATCGTCGTCACCACCGGACCCGATCCTATCGTCACCCGCATCCGCGCCGTCCGCATCGCTAAGGTCGTCCGGATTGTCGGACACCTTCTCAGCGACGTTCACAACCTTAGCCAGACCGTTCACACCGAGCGCCCCGGAGTCACCGGCGATGACGTTCTCACCGTCGTCCGCCTCGATGTTGTCGGTGCCCGAATCGATATCGCCTTGCGCCGCAGCGTTGTCGACCGTAGAGGTCGCCCGGTTCTCGGTCAGCGCCGTAGCGCCCCTGCCCTTGGTCAGGGCGTCGCCGGCCAGCGTATCGTTTCCGCCGCCGACCTCGATCCGATCACGGCCAACATCGATGTCGTCGTGGTTGGTACCAGTGCCGGTATTCAATGCGGTGGCATTGCCGCCGGCCGCACTCGTCACCAGTGCATCGCCGGCCACCAGGTTTTTGCCTTCGGCACCGTCAATGCTGTCGCGACCGGTATCGACGTCGCCGCCGTCGCTGGCCAGACCGGTATTGGTGGTCGTGGCCGTGCCGCCGGCCGCCGTGGTGACCGCACCACCGGAGATGGTGTCGTCGCCGTCGCCGCTGTCGATCTCATCATTGCCCGCGTCGGCATCGGTAAAGTCGCCCGAAGCCGCGCCGTAATTCAGGGCCGTGGCGTTGCCGCCCAGGCTGAGGGCCTCACCGGCGATCAGATCCCCGGTGTCGCCCGCCGTGGTATCGATGTTGTCCTCGCCGGCGTCGGCATCGCGGCCGCCGCTCGCCGAGGCTCTATTGTTCGCCACCGCAGAGCCGCCCGCACCGATGGCCAGGGCGTCGCCGGCCACCGTGTCGGCGCCGTCACCGGCATCGATGGTGTCGTTGCCCGCCGCGGCGTCGTCGCCGTAATCGCTGATCGCGGCCGTGTTTTCGACCCGCGCTATGGCCCCGGACGTCGATACCGCCAAAGCGTCGCCCGCCAGGACATCATTGCCGCCGATTGTGGTGACCACATCCGACCCGGAACGCCCGCCTGAATCAGCTTCGTTTCTGGTATCCGCCAGGGCCCGCAGCGTGCCCTCGGCCAGGGTACCGCCGGAAATCGTGTGATCGCCAAGACCAGCCGTAAGCGTGTCGTTTCCGGCCGCACTGCCGTTGCCGCTGGCCACGTTGTCCCCATAGGCTTCGGCATCGTAGCCGCGGGCCAGCGACTCGCCGGCGACCTTGTCGCCGTTTTCCGCATTACCGCTGCGGATCACATCGCTTCCGGCGGCCGTGCCATCATCACCAACCGCCCGGTTGTCGGCTTCGGCCCGGGCCGAACCCTCCGCAACATCGGCAAGGGCCGCGGAATCGCCGACCAAAACATCATCGCCAAAGCCGGTGCCTGTAAGGCTGGCCTGGATCACATAGTCGCCGGTGGACTCTTCATCGTAGGCGCGAATGGCTATGTAGTAAACGCCGTCAGCCGGCACCGTAAACGTCAGAAAGGAGTCGTAGTTGCCATCGTCAAATTCCACCGAACCCGGATCGACCGGCAGATCGGAATCGTCGTTTTCGGACACCACATCGCCGGCGGCATCCAGCAGCGCGATCCGCGGGTCGACGCCATCGCCCTGGCCCCAGGCAAAATCGACATCGAGGGTAAGGACCTCCCCGGCTTTCAGGTCGATTCGGTAAAGGTCGGTGTCGCTCTGCTCGTTGATCAGACCTTCGATCCGCACCCGGGGCAGGCTGTCGTCATCGACGTTCGGATCCTCTGCGATACCAAAACCTGCGCGGTCGATGACCTGGGCACCCGCCAGCGTGCCGTTCACATCGACATGGTCGCCGTCTGCCGGAAGCTCGACACCCCCGCCCTCGTCACCGCTGGGCACAAAACCGGTGTCGCCGTCCACAATCGTCGCCGGCCCGCCGGCTTCGTCCGCGCTGACGGATACGATATCGGCGTTGATCACATCGTTGCCGGCAGAGCCGTAGTCGCCACCAAGGTTAGTGGTCTGCGCAGAGGCATCCTTGCCCTCGGCAAGGGAATCGCCGGCGAGGGTGTCGTCGCCAGCACCGGTGACGATACTGTCGTCACCGGCCTCAGCGCCCACGGCGTCAGCCGTGTTTTCGGTCACCGCGTCGGCCATACCGGAAGAAAACTCCGCCGCGTCGCCGGCGCCGGCATTGTCGCCGTCGCCGCCAATGGTGGCGCTGTCGCTACCCGCCTGGGACCCGGCGCCGTCGGCCGTATTGCGGGTCGTCGCCGTATTGCCGTCGCTGTCGAAACTCAGACTGTCCAGACTGAACCTGTTGCTGCCGCCGGCATCGATCCAGGTGTCGCTGCCCGCCGAACCGCCGGCTGCCGCGGAGTTGCCGGTCGTCGCCGTCGCGCTGCCCAGGACGTCGTCCGCCAGGGCTTCACCGGCGACGGAATCGTTGCCGCTGCCCGTGACGATGGCGTCATTGCCCGCCGAAGCCCCCGCCGCCGTAGCGCTGTTAACCGCCTCCGCCATCGCTGTACCACCAACGGCAACAGAACCCACGGCCATGGCATCGCCAGACACCCGGTTGTCGCCGTCGCCGGCATCGATGCTGTCGTTGCCGGCGCTGCTGCCGGCGCCGTCTGCGGTGTTGGTCGCCTTGGCAAAGACTTCGCCATCGCCGCGCGCCAGGGCGTCGCCGGAGAGGATATCGGTCCCATCGCCGGTGACGATGGTGTCGTTGCCGGCGAACGCCACGCCCAGGCCCGTCTCGGCCTTGTTGGTCACCATGGCCCTGCCGCCGGCGCCGGTCGCCGCCGCATCGCCGGCCACAAGGTTGGCGCCGCCGCCGGCATCGATGCTGTCGTTACCGGCTTCAGCCCGGCCGCCGCTGCCCACGGTGGCCGTGTTGTCGGCCTGGGCCAGGGTGTTCTCACCCACCGCCAGCGCACCGCCGGAGATGGTGTCGCCGCCGCCACCGGCATTGATGGTGTCGTTACCGGCGGTCGCCCTACCGGTGTTGCCGTCGGCAACCGTCGCGTTGTTCTCGACCGTGGCCTTGCCGCCGTCGGTGCTGATGCTTGCCGCATCACCGGCAATCACCTCGCCGGCGGAACCGCTGCTGGCGGTGATCGAGTCGTTGCCCGCCTGGGCCGCGACCCCGGCATCACCGGTGGCATCGGCATCGTTGTTCACGGTCGCGACAGCATCGTCACCCGTCGCCAGGGCATCGCCCGCGACCTTGTCGGCGCCGTCACCGACCGCAATCGTATCGTTGCCGGCAGACGCCAGGCCGAGGGAAGCCGCTGCCTTGTTGATGATGGTGGCGAGCGCCATCGCACCGGCCGCCAGGGCGCCGCCGGAGACGGTGTCGTTGCCGCTGCCGGTGACGATGTTGTCATTACCGGCGGTCGCGCCATTCACGGAGTCGTCGCCCGTCGCGGTGTTCTCCACATTGGCCTCGGCACCCGGGCCGTCGGCCGTGGCTTCACCGGAAACCCGGTTGTTGCCTTCGCCGGCGTCGATGGAGTCATCGCCCGCCGAACCGCCGGTCGCCGCCGTGTTGTCGACCTCGGCCAGGATGTCGCCTTCGTTCTCGTTGTCGGCCTTCGCCCAGGCATCGCCGGCCACGTCATCGCCCGTGCCGCCACCCGCAAAGTCGGAGGCGATGGTATCGTTGCCCGCCGTCGCGCCGAGACCGGTCGCTTCGTTGGCCTGCGTCGCCGTGGCGCCGGTCTCGCCGATCGCCTGCGCCCCGCCGGAGACAGTATCGGCACCGCCGGCCGTGTTGATCGTGTCGTCGCCCGCAGACGCGCCTACGGTGGCGGCGTTGCTGCCGCTCGCCGTGGCCGTCCCATCGGAAATCGCCTGGGCCTCGCCCGCCACCAGATTGGCGCCCCTGCCGGGACTGGCCGGACTGTCGATGTCGAACCCGGCAAAGACACGATCGTTGCCCGCCATGCCGTCGCCGCTGGCGGTGTTGCTGGCGGTTGCCGTGGCCGTGCCATCCGAAAGAGCCTGGGCCTCGCCGGCTACCACGTTGTCGCCCACGCCGGCATTGAGACCGTCGTTGCCGGCCTCGGCCCCACCGCTCGCCGCATTGACCTGCTCGGCATCTGCCACGGTCGCGCCGATCGCCTGGGCGCCGCCGGATATCGTATCGGCAGCATCGCCGCCAAAGATGTTGTCCTCACCCGCCTCGCGACCGCCGCCGGAGCCGACATTGTTGCCGTAGGCCTCGGCCGCGCCGCCGGAGGAGATCGCCTGGGCGTCGCCGGCAATCACACTGGCCTCGGCACTCACAAAATCGGCACCCACAAAAACCGAATCGCTACCGGCACGGCTGTCGCTGCCATCTGCGGTGTTGACCTGCCGGGCATTGGCCGAAGTCGCGCCGATCGCCTGGGCGTCGCCGGAGATGGTACCGCCGCCGACGGCCACATTGATGAAATCACGGCCAGCGTCACCACCGTCACCGGCAGTATTACTGCCCTCGGCGTCAGCCGACCCGGCGGCGGAAACAGCCTGAACATCACCCGCCAGAGCGTTGCTGCCGCCGCCAACCTCGATGCTGTCGTTGTCGGCATCGCTGTCCACACCGCTCGCGGTGTTTACCTGCCGGGCATTGGCCGAGGTCGCGCCGATCGCCTGCGCCCCGCCGGAGATGCCATCGCCGCCGTCATCCGCGACAATCCTGTCTCGACCCGCGTCACTGCCGACAAACGCCGCATTGCTGCCATAGGCCGTGGCGCTGCCGTCGGAGATCGCCTGAGCGTCGCCGGAAACCGTGTCCTCGCCGTCTCCTGATTCGATTTGGTCCAGACCGGCATCGCCGCCGCCGGATGCAACATTGTTGCCATAGGCTTCGGCTGACCCGGCAGAGGAGGTCGCCTGAGCATCACCAGCGACCTGGTTGTCGCCGCCACCGGCGAGGAGGGAGTCGCCGCCTGCCTCGCCCGAGGTGTCGGCAAGGTTAATGGTCTGCGCAATGGCACCGGTTACACCAATGGCCAAAGAATCGCCGGAAAGCGCATCGGCGCTATCCCCCGACGTGAGGGTGTCGTTGCCCGCCGAACCAGCGCCGCCGGCCGTGTTGTCAGCCGTCGCCGTGGCGCTGTCGCCCCGGGCCAGAGCCTCGCCGGCGATGGTGTCCTTGCCGGTGCCGCCGTCGATCACATCATTGCCGGCCGCGGCCTCCGCGCGGTCGCTGCGGTTCTGACTAATGGCCGTCGCCGAAGAGGTATCGCCCCCGGCACTTGCGTCCGCCAGCGCCTCGCCGGCAATCAGGTCATCGCCGTCCCCGCCGTCGATCGTGTCGATGCCGGTCGATGCCGTGCTCTCGCCGCCCTGCAAACCGAGATTATGGGCCGTCGCCTCCGCCGTACCGGACGATCCTTCTCCGGTAACGATCGCCGCCGCATCGCCGGCAATCCTGTCGTTACCGGCGCCGCCAACGAGGGAATCGTTGGCGAAACCGCGGTCTGTCTCGCCCGTACCGTCCAGCAGCCGGACAACGCTGTTATCGGAATAACTGACAGCCTGGGCGCTTTCGGAATCGGCGGCCATAGCGTCGCCGGACACCGCGTCATCGCCATTGCCGGCGACGACGGTGTCGTTGCCGCCCAGCACCGCAATGGCCGCCGCATCGGACTCGCCGGCACTACCGGGAATGGCGGTCACATTGTTCAGCGCATCGCCGGCAATGACGTCATTGCCGGCGTGGTCGGGGTCGTCGTCCGGCAGGCCGGCGATCTCTTCCGAACCGTCGCCGTAGATCTCGTCGTCGCCGCTGCCGCCCTCCAGGGAATCGTTGCCCTGGCCACCGATCAGGTAGTCGCCACCGGCACCGCCATAGAGCGCGTCATCACCGGCTTCGCCGAAGAGGAAATCGTTGTGATCGCTGAACAGGGGGTCATGGGTAAGGTCCGCGCTATCCGCGCCACCGAGCACCGAGGAATCGAGAATCTGCTGAAACTGGTTCTGTGCCTTGTCGCCCTGCTGTCCGCGCAGCGCCTGCGAGCCGCCGTAGAGCGAATCCCCGCCCCCGGCGCCGAGCAGGAAATCAGGTCCGCCGCCGCCCTCAAGCAGCTCACCCTGGGGATCGGCCGCCTGCAGGAAATTCTGACCGGCCAGCGGATCGGGGTTGTCCTGGCCCGGATTCAGATCGTCGTTCAGCGGATCCTTGGCATTGGCATCATCGTCCGTCTGATCGTCATCAGTGTCGTTGAGGGCCCCGTCGGTGGGGATCGTGCTGGTGGTCCAGTCGCCCGGGCCGTCGCTGTCGGTGGTATCGACCCGCGAGAAGATGGGGTGACCCTCGGTAAAACGGCCGTTGAAGGTCTCAAAGCTCAGATTCAGCAGCGGGGAGCCGAATCCATCCGGCGTACCGGTGAAATCCGGGTCAGTCAGGCCGTCCAGGTCTTCCTGGGAGACATTGGCCGCAAAGGTGTCGAGCGAACCCGTGACGCCGTCTTCGGTCGACACCAGGTTCACCGCAACCGGATCGCTGGTATCGTCGCCCAGGTTCCAAAATGCCTGAGCCTCGACGTCCTGGCCGCCGATCACATTGCCCTCGGCATCGAAGACCCGCAGCATAACGGTTTCAAGACCGTCAGCGAGGCTGTCACCAGCAAGCTGATAGAGAACCACAAATCCGCCGGCCGGGACGGTGATACCGCCGGGCACCTCGAAAACGATCGTCTCGCCGGCGGGATTGAGGATCTCGACCACAAGGTTTTCCGGGAAAACCCCGGCGGCGCCGTTGTTCACCACTTCGATGAAGTTGTATGCCTGGGCCAGTTGCGGGGCGGCGTCGGCAGCCTGGGGCGCATTGGCCGGATCCGGCTCCACCGTATCCGGCAGATCGGGAACGCGCAGTGTCGCGGAGACGCCGATCTCGTTGATCAGCGGCAACGGCAACGCAATCTCCGGCGCCGCTTCGTCGTTCAAAGCCAGTTCGATGGCATCGGCCTCAGTCCCGGCCAGGCCGAATTCGAGCTCGGTCCCCCCAAGCGGGTCCGCCGACGCGGTCAGCAGATCGATGGTCTCACCCAGGTCGTCGTTGTAGGCCGTCGCGCCGCCACCCTGGGCGCCCTGGCCGGCCGCCGTCTCCAGGTTGGTGTCGCCGCTCTCCGCCAACGCCAAAGCCTGGCTGATCAATACGTCCGCAGCGATCTCTATACCGCCAACCGTGAAGCTGGGCGCGTCGCCGCTGTCGGCCAGCGTCACCAAATCGAGGAAGACGATCTGGCTGTCGGGCGTGCCGTCGCCATTGTCATCGAAGGTCAGGATGAAGTCGGCCCCGTCGACCCGAACCTGCGCATCGCCCGGCGGAAAAGTCAGGTCATAAACCTGGCCGGCCACGGCCTGAATCTCAACAATCTGTCCGGGTGAACCACGCGAAATGATCAAGACATCCGCAGCTTGACCGGTCAGTTTGCTGCTACCGTCACTGCTGGCGACATGACTGCTCTCAACGGACTCGGCCAAAGTATCGTCCAGACCCTCGTCGCCGCGGCTGAGGTCGTCCGTCATCCTGTCTCTCCCACTTGTCCCACACCCCTTGGTGCAGATGCAAAACCCGGTCATTGAGAACCGGCTTCCGTATCCGCTGCGTACTCAAATTCTTAAGCACCTGGATTCTTAGATGTTTCGAGGCACCTGCGTTCCTGGACATCCATGTACATAGATGCACCCAAACACCTGTGTTCCCAGACACCTACGGCAGGCCGCAAGAACGCTACCTGTGCCTTTGCCGCCGCGCCTGTGAGTAGAGACAGTTTTGCCGGTTGATTTGAATGGGAAATAAGTAGTTTGACTGACCTGCGGGCACCTTTGTCCGAAATGAGTCTCCCACACATACGGAGATGTGAGCTTGAGATCCTTCAACCTTGAGTTAGAGTCGGCCCGCAATGGTAAATTCGCAGATTCCATGGCCCATACTTTTTCTGGCCACGTTCCTTTTTGCGCTCGCACCGACCTCTGCCGTCCAGGCGGACAGCCCCTTGGAGGCGTGCGATTCGGCAACGCCGCTCAACAGCCTGTCGGAACGCGGGGAAGACCAACTGCGCCCCTTGCTGGCGGACGTCTTCCTCGACCCCACCGGGGTAACGGAACCGGCCGCTATTGCGGCGCAGGCTTTCGAATCGGGGCATTGCACCCTCATTTTTCAGGCCCCGCTGCCCGACCAGGCTCTCTGGCTCCGCTTCACCGTCGTCAATGACCACGGCAGCGAAAAGCAGTGGTTCGTCGCCTTTATGGAATTCATCTTCGATGAGGTGATCCTGTTCGAACAGCAACCGGACGGTTTGATCAACCTATCGCGGAACGGCCGCACCGTCCCTCTTCCCGAAAGGGTAAATACCGAGGTCAAAACCGGCTTTCCCCTGACTGTCGGGCCGGGCGAGGAGAAGACCTTCTACCTGCGCATTCAGGGAACCTTCGCGCCGACCATAACCCCGGTGATTATGTCGTCCTATCTGTTTACGGGCTGGTCGACGCTGACCTTGGTTATGACGGCTCTATTCCTGGGCTACGTCGGGGCCATTGCCATCATCAGCCTTGTCCTGTTCCAGCACATAGAGGCCCGCTTCTATCAGTACTATGCGCTCTACATGCTTTGCCTCTTCGTCTTTTCATTCATCTATGACGGATGGCTCAGCAATTTTGTCGGCGTGACCCTTCCGGTTACCGTGATGTCGCCGATTCGCGAGTTCATGGCCGGGCTCGGCGTCTTCGCCAACATCCAATACTGTCGCGTGCTGCTTAGGATCGACGCGGGTACGCCCGGGCTAAGGCGACTGTTCCTGGTCCTGTCAGGCATTGCCGTCGTCACGACCGGGCTGGCGGTCGTCGATCCCTGGGGCCTCTCCCTCCCCTTGCATCTCGCTTTCTTCGCCTGCCCCCTGGTCCTCCTCGGTGTGGCATTCAAGAGAATTTACGACGGGCTGCCGCAGGCCAAGTTCGTCTTCGGATCCCTGCTCGCCCTGACATCGGGGCTGTCCATCGCCGTCTATTCCTTTGTCTTCCCGATCGAAATCACACAGGCTGCCGTCGCTTACGATCTCATCGTCATGCGCCCGCTCACCTGGGGCTATTACCTGGCCGTCATGGGGGAGACGACCTTCATGATGCTGGCAATCTCGACCATGGTGAACGCTCTTCACAAGCAGAGACATACCGCCGTCGTGGAGGTGCAGGCGCTGCGGCGTGACGCGATCGCCGCCCAGGACCAGCATGCCGAATCCCTGAAAACCGCCAGTGCAAGAATCGAGGCACTTGAGGCCAGTCTGATCGAGAGCCCTCAAAAAAGCCTCCAGTCCCCGGCCGAGCAGCGCTTTGTTGAGTCCGCCACCCGGTGTGTCCTGGAACATCTGGGCGAGCAGGGCTTCGGCGCCAGGGAACTGGCGGCCGCGCTGGGGACCAGCGAAAAGACTCTCGGCCGGCGCTTGAAGGAAGCCTGCGGCCTGGCGCCGGCCGCCTTCATTCGATCCGTGCGCCTGACCTTCGCCCGCGATCTTATCCTGCTGCGCCAGCGCAACACGATCGCCGAGATCGCCCATGCTGCCGGCTTCTCCAACGTCGGCCACTTTGCCAAGTTGTATCGCCGGGAGTTTGGGCAAACGCCGAGTGAATCCTTCAGGTCGACAAAAACTGTGGATTAGCCCGGATCACTTTCCTGCCGGTCTCAGGCTCAAAGGAGGTTGGAGGCTTGCGGGCGGCCTCAACGCCAAAAGCCCCGCTTGGTAGCGGGGCTTTTATGTTTGGTATTGGATTCAGGGTTTTCGCCTTGCCTTGATGGGCGCGGGCACAATTTCGGCCCTGTTGCCGCCCACCAAATCACCAAAGGCCCGCCGCTAGAGCTCAGCGTTTGAAAGCGGTTGCGAGAGCATGCCTGTGCCTTTGCCGGACAACCGCCGATCATGGAAGGTCCAAGACCGGACAACCTCCCGTGTCTCAGAAGCAGGAACGGCAGCAACCGGCTTACTTGTAGGTACGGGCGCTGAGCGGCTTGGCGTCGATTGCCGCGCGCAGGGCGGCCAGAAGGCCCTCCTCGGCGCGGTTTAGATGGGTGTGCGGGTTCCACACCACATAAATATCGATGGCCGGCGGCGCCTTGTAGGGCGGCAGCCGCCACAACAGACCATCGCGCAGATCGCGCGCCACCACGTGAATTGGCAGCGGGCCGATGCCGAGGCCGGCGACGATCATGCGCCGCACCTCCTCCAGGTGCGAGGAGTGGCCGACCACGATGTCGTCGATGTCGTGCTGCGCACGCAGCAGGGCGACGGGGCGCAGCGCATCGGCCAGCTGGTCGGTCTTGAAGGAGACCGCGGCGTGTCCCTTCAGGTCCTCCAGCTTCAGGCCGCTCTGCCCGAACAGCGGATGCGAGGGGCCGCAGAAGAACCCGAAATACTCGCGGTAGATCATCTCGTATTCCAACCGCGGTGAGCGCCTGTGCACCAGGCAGACGCCGAAGCTGACCGATTTCTCCAGCACCGCGCGGGTCACCTCGGCCGAGGTGTCGACCTCGATCTCGTAGGTCGCTTTGGGGTTGGCGACGTGGAAAGCGGCCAGAACCTCGTCGAAGATCGGCGAGATCACGTGGCTGGCCATGGCGATGCGCACATGGCCAGCGATCTCGTCCTTGATATCGCGGGTCAGCACCGCCACCCGGACGACGTTGCCGTAGATCTCCACGCATTCGCGGTAGAGCACCTCGCCGGCCGGCGTCACCCGGAAGGTCGCCGGGCCACGCTCGATCAATCGTTTGCCGAGCCGGGTTTCCAGGCGCTTCAGCGCGTGGCTGATCGTCGGCTGGCGCAGGTAGAGCCGCTTCGCCGCCCCGGTGACGCTGCCCTCCTGCACCACCACCATGAAGGTGCGCAGCAGGTTCCAATCCAGTTCGCGTGCCAAGCGCTCGCCGCTGTCCTTCAGCAGGGAAGACTCCATCATCGGCCTTTATAGATGATATCTATAACCATTATAGCACTTATCTATTTGCACAATAAAGGGCGAAGGAGAACACTGCCCCGACACGACCCCGGGCAACCCCGCAGCGCACAATGCCGGGTGTCAGAGAGGCTTTAAGGGACCAATGTCAGCAAGCGACGTCGACGCGCCGGGCGCGCGTCCGTGGATTCTTATGTCGCCGGCCCTGGCCGCGGTGGCCATGCTGTTGGTCATCCCGGTCTGCTTTATTGCGGTCTATTCCTTCTGGCTGCGCACCGCGGTCGGCTCCGAACAGGTCGGCTTCTACCTCGACAACTGGATCGAGGTGCTGACCGACCCCTTCTACCGCGACATCCTGTTCCAGACCCTGCGCATCGCCGCCGCCTCGACCCTGCTCTGCATCACGCTCGGCTACGTGCCGGCCTATTTCATCGCCCGCTCGACCACCCGCCACAAGGCCGTGCTGATCCTGCTGCTGATGCTGCCGTTCTGGATCAGCTACATCATCCGCACCATGTCCTGGATCAACATCCTGGGGGTCAGCGGGGCGCTCAACGTCTTCCTGCTGTGGCTCGGCGTAATCTCGGAGCCGATGCAGATCCTCTACAACGAGGGCACGGTGATACTCGGGCTGGTCCACTTCCTGCTGCCCTTCATGATCCTCAACATCTATGTCAGCCTGGACGGCATCGACGGTAACCTGGTCGACGCCGCGCGCTCGCTCGGCTGCACCGGCTGGCAGGCCTTCCGGGAAGTGACCCTGCCGCTGTCGCTGCCCGGGCTGGCGGCCGGCAGCCTGCTCTGCTTCGTGCTCGGCGCCGGCACCTACATCACGCCGATGATCCTCGGCGGACCGCGCGACGCGATGTTCGCCAACCTCGTCTTCGAGACCATCATCACACAGCTCGACTGGCCGCTCGGCTCGGCGCTCTCCCTTGTCCTGCTGGTCGTCCTCGGATCGGTTGTCATGCTCTACAGCCGCTTTGCCGGCATCGGCCAGCTGGCCAAGAGCTTCCGATGAGCGGCGGCCAAAACATCGTGACCAGCTGGAGCCTGATCCGGGCCTTCACCATCCTGATCTACCTCTTCATGTTCCTGCCGGTGGCGGTGGTGGTGCTGCTCGCCTTCAACGCCAACCAGTTCGGCAGCTTTCCCATGGAGGGGCTCAGCCTGCGCTGGTTCGTCGAGCTGTGGAACAACGACGCCATCGTGCGCGCCTTCAAGACCTCCGTGCTGCTGGGGTCGTTGACCGCCGCCGTCTCAACGACCCTGGGGGTGCTGACCAGCCTGGCACTGGTGCGCTACGATTTCCGCGGCAAGGGTTTGATCACCACCCTGATGATCGCGCCGATCCTGGTGCCGGAGGTGGTGCTGGCCGTCGCGCTGCTGCTCTTCCTGCGTTGGCTGGAGATGCCCAAGAGCTTTCCCCTGCTGCTGCTCGGCCACGTCATCTTCACGCTGCCTTTCGTGGTGCTGATCGTGCAGGCTCGCCTTGTCGCCGTCCGCCGCGACTATGAAGAGGCGGCGCTGAGCCTGGGCGCCAATGCCTTTCACACGTTCCGCGAAGTGACCCTGCCGCTGATCATGCCGGCGGTCTTCGCCGGCGTCATCTTCGCCTTCACGATTTCCTTCGACGACGTCACCGGTACCCTGTTCTGGAAGCCGGGCGGCGTCGAAACGGTCCCCACCCAGATCTTCGCCATGCTCCGCAATTCGATCAGTCCAGAAATCAACGCCCTGGGCGCGGTCATGGTGGTCGTGACCGTCGCCGTCCCGTTGCTGGGCGTCTCCATCGCCCGGCGCATGGCGGCCGCGTTGCGGTGACGAAAAGAGAGAAGCCTCGAACAATGCCAACAAACATCAAACCAGGGAAAGGTATGGGAGATGGATAACACCACCCGCTATCAAAAACTGCTGGAACGCTTTCGCAACGGCGATATCGACCGGCGCTCGTTTCTGACACTGCTGGGCGCGGCGAGCCTCACCGCCGGCCTGACCGGTGCGCCGCTGAAAGGCCTGCAGCGCCAGGCCTTCGCGGCCACCCCCGAAAGCGTGCGCTTCGACGGCTGGGGCGGCGTGGTCTCGGAGGCCTTCCGCAAACATGCCTTCGACCCCTACTCCGCGAAGACCGGCATCAAGGTCATCGACGGCACCTTCGCCAGCGGCGACGAATACCTCAACCGGGTGAAGGCCGGACAGCCGGGCGAATACAACATCTTCCACGCCAGCGGCGTCTTCGACTACGCCCGCTACGTAAACCTGGGCTACGACGTGGTCCTGAACGAGGACAACATCCCAAACCTGAAGTACGTCATCTCGGCCCTGATGGAGCCCTTCCGCGGCGTGACCAACGGCAAGCTGTCGGCGGCGCCCTACGACTACGGCACCACCGGACTGGCCTACAACACCGCGAAGATCAGCCGCGAGGAGATGGAGGAAAAGGGCGCCAGGATCCTCATCGACCCCAAGTACAAAGGCAAGATCGGTGGCTGGGGTGACTGGCGCACCCGGATCTGGTACGGCGCCCTGGCGACCGGCCAGAAACCCAACGACATCCAGGATATGGAAGCCGTCTGGGACGCCATCCGCGCGCATCGCGACCTCGCCCTGAAGTACTGGGGCTCCGGCGCCGAGTTGATGAGCCTGCTGGCCGAGGGGGAGATCTACGTCACCGAGGGCTGGTCCGGACGCATCGCGGCGCTGCAGCAGCAGGGCCACCCGATCGGCTACTACGACGCGCCGAACGGCTATGCCTGGCAGGAGTGCCTGATGGTCCTCAAGGGCAGCCCGCTGGAAGCCTGCGAAGAACTGCTGAACTTCATGCTCGAGCCCGCGGTGGCCATCGCCGTGGCCGAGGGGCAGAACTACCCGCCGGCGCTCGACCCGACCAAGGTCGATCTCGGCAAGAAGATCCCGACCCTGCCCGCTTTCGATGCGACCGGCAAACTCGCGCAGCTGACCTTCGCGGACCCGGCCTACTGGAACGGCAACGAAGCCGAGTGGTCGAAGAAGTTCGGCCGCGTTCAGAAGGGCTACTGAACGAGCCTGGCGGGCCGGAAAGATCCCCGGCCCGCCGCGCCTTCCTGACGGAGAACTGGAGTAACCCTTGATGAGCGATCGGGAACAGGTCGTCGAGCTGAGCGGCGTGGTCAAGCGCTATGGCAACTTCACGGCGGTCGAGCCGATGAACCTGGCGGTCGAGGCTGGCGCCTTCGTGACCCTGCTCGGCCCCAGCGGCTGTGGCAAGACCACCACCCTGCGCATGGTCGCGGGTCTGGCGGCGCCGAGCGCGGGAGACATCCTCATCAAGGGCGCGCGCGTGAACGACGTGCCCATCCACAAGCGCAACCTGGGCATCGTGTTCCAGAACTACGCCCTCTTTCCCCATAAGACCGTGTTCGATAACGTCGCCTTCGGCCTCAAGTACCGTAAGGCCGCGAAGGCGCAGATCGCCGAACGTGTCAGCCGCGCGCTGGACCTCGTGCAGCTGCCGCAGATGGCCGACCGCTTCCCCAACCAGCTTTCCGGCGGCCAGCAGCAACGCATCGCGCTGGCGCGCGCCATTGTGGTCGAGCCGGATGTCCTGCTGCTCGACGAGCCGCTCTCAGCGCTCGACGCCAACCTGCGCGAGGGCATGCGCGTCGAGCTGAAGAAGATCCAGCATCAGCTCGGGATCACCACCATCTTCGTGACCCACGACCAGTCGGAAGCCCTGGCGATGTCGGACAAGATCATCGTGATGAACCAGGGGCGGATCGAACAGGAAGGCTCCCCCGAGGACGTCTATACCCGGCCGCGCTCCGAGTTCGTCGCCCGCTTCCTGGGCAACTCGAACCTTCTCGACGGCCAGGTAACCGCCCGCGACGGCAACGCCCTGCGCATCGCGGTCGAGGGCCTCGGCGAAATCCAAGCCGACAGCGAAGGGACCGAGGCGCCGCAAAACGGCGCGCGCCTGCGGCTCGTCGTGCGGGCGGAAAAAATCCGCCTGTCCAGCACGCCGCAAGACAAAACCGATGCAACCCGCCTCACCGGCCGGATCGAGACGGTCGATTATCAGGGACAATCGGCCCGCTACTTCGTTACGGTCGGGACCCACAGCCTTCAGGTGATCAACCCGATCGACCGCCGTCCTTTCGGCCAAGGCGCGGAGGTCTCGGTAGAGATCCGGCCGCGCGATGTCGTTCTCCTGAAGCCGGAATAGAACCACCAAGAGACCCCAAGGAAAGACCGCCTTCATGACTGCCACCACCGCGATCGCCGCCGAGACGCGCGATCCTTCCAACCTCTTCTACCAGTCTCGTACGCGGCGCCCCATCGTGGCGCGCGCCGAGGGTATCTATTTCTGGGACCGCGACGGCCGCCGCTACATCGACGGATCGAGCGGCGCTATGGTCGCCAACATCGGCCACGGCAACCCGCGCGTCCTCGCGGCCATGCGCCAGCAGATGGAGGAGACCACCTTCGCCTATCGCCTGCACTTCGAGAACGAGGCCGCGGAGACCCTGGCAAGACGCATCGCCCAACGCCTGCCCGAAGGCCTCGACCGCGTGTTCTTCGTGTCCGGTGGATCGGAAGCCGTCGAATCCTGCCTGAAGCTCGCCCGCCAGCACGCGCTCGCCACCGGACAGGCCGGCCGCTACAAAGTGATCTCGCGCTATCCCTCCTATCACGGCGCAACGCTCGGCGCGCTCGCCGTTACCGGCTACACGCCGATGACCGCGCCCTTCGCGCCGATGATGCAGGAGATGCCGAAGATCCCGGCACCGACCTGCTACCTCGATAGCGACAGCCTGGACTGGAAGGCGCGCGGCCTGCGCTACGCCGAGATGCTGCGCGCGGAAATCCGCCGGCAGGGTCCCGAGACCGTTCTCGCCTTCATCATGGAACCGGTCGGCGGCGCCTCGACCGGCGCGCTGGTCGCCCCGGACAGCTACTATGCCCGCATCCGCGAGATCTGCGACGAATACGGCATTTTGCTGATCCTCGACGAAGTGATGAGCGGCGTCGGCCGCACCGGGCGCTTTCTGGCCGCCGAGCACTGGAACCTGCGGCCCGATATCGTCGCGCTGTCCAAGGGATTCGCCGCCGGCTACGCCCCCCTCGGCGCCATGGTCGCCGACCGCCGCCTGGTCGAGCCGGTGCTCGACGCGGGCGGGTTCATCCACGGTCACACCTACGCCGGCAACCCCCTGGCCTGCGCCGCGGGCCTGGCGGTTCTCGAGGAGATCGAAAGCCGCGACCTGATGGGCAATGCCACCCGTATGGGTGGGCTGTTGAAGTCCGGGCTCGCCGGGTTGATGGCGCGCTGTCCCTTCATCGGCGACGTGCGTGGCCTTGGTTTGCTGCTCGCCTTCGAGACGGTCACCGACCGCCAGACGATGCAACCGCTGCCGCCGGCCCTGAACGCCCACAGCCGCCTGGTCGAGATCGCTTACGAGAAGGGCCTGATCATCTACTCGCGGCGCACCCGCGGCGGTCTGGAGGGCGACCACTTCATGGTCTGCCCGCCAATGATCGTCGATGAGGCCGAGATCGCCGAGATCCTCCGACTGCTCGAGGAAAGCCTCGTCATCTTTGCCGCCGAAGCCGGCCTGTCGACCCTTCCGGCGGAGGCATAGCGCGGCCATGCCCTCCAGGAAGATCATCATCACCTGCGCGGTCACCGGCTCGATCCACACGCCGACCATGAGCCCGCACCTGCCGGTCACCCCGGACGAGATCGCCGAGCAGGCCGTCGCCGCCGCCGAGGCCGGCGCCGCGATCCTTCACCTGCACGCGCGCGATCCCAAGGACGGGCGCCCCTCGGCCGATCCCGCCGACTTCATGGCCTTCCTGCCGCGCATCAAGCAGGCCTGCGACGCCGTGGTGAACATCACCACCGGCGGCAGCGCGCAGATGACGCTCGACGAGCGTCTCGCCGCGCCGCTGAAGGCCGCTCCGGAGATGTGCTCGCTGAACATGGGCTCCATGAACTTCGGCACCTTCCCCCTGCAACGCCGCTACAGCGAGTGGAAGCACGGCTGGGAGCCCGGCTTTCTGGAGGCCTCGAAGAACGCCGTCTTCAAGAACACCTTCCGCGACATCGAAAGCGTCCTCGATCGGCTCGGCGACGGCTGCGGCACCCGCTTCGAGTTCGAGTGCTACGACATCGGCCATATCCAGACCGTCGCCTTCTATCTGGCGGAAGGCCTGATCAAGCCGCCGATATTCCTGCAGTTCGTGCTCGGCGTCCTCGGCGGCATCGACGCCGCCCCGGAACAGCTTCTGCACATGAAGGCCACGGCGGACCGCTTGCTGGGCGACGCCTATCAGTTCTCCGTACTGGCCGCCGGACGGCACCAGATGCCGCTGGGCACCATGAGCGTCATCCTCGGCGGCAACGTGCGTGTCGGCCTGGAAGACAGCCTGACCATCGGCCAGGGCGAACTCGCCACCAGCAATGCCCAGCAGGTCGGGAAAATCCGCCGGATCATCGAGGAACTGGGCTACGAAGCTGCCAAACCGGGCGAAGTGCGCGAGAGCCTGGCCCTCAAGGGCGGCGACCGGGTCGCCTTCTGATGACCGGCGACCAAGCACAAAGCCCGAAGGACGTGACGGTCCGTCTGGCCGGCAAGGCCGATGCGCAGGCCGTCTACAGCCTGATCGTGGAACTGGCCAGAAGCCGCGACGCGATGGACAAGGTGATCTCCAGCGTGGCGGACATCGCCCGCGACGGTTTCGGCGCCGACCCGGCCTTCGAGGCACTGATCGCCGAAGTCGGCGGCGAGGCCGTTGGCCTCTGCCTGTTCTTCGGCAGCTATTCCACCTGGCGCGGCCGGCGCGGCCTCTATGTGCAGGACCTTATCGTCGCCGATAGCGCCCGCGGCCTCGGCGTCGGCCGCCGGCTGCTGGCCGAGACCGCCGCCATCGCCCGGGCGCGCGGCGGCAGCTACCTGCGCCTCTCCGTTGACGACGACAACACCCGGGCGCAGGCCTTCTACCAGCGCACGGGGCTCAGCCATTCGCAGCCGGAGCAGATTTACGTGCTGAATGAAAGCGCCTTCGCCGAGCTGGCAGCCAGCGCGAAGGGAACCGACGCATGAAGGTGTTTTGCGCCGCCGAGCGGCAGAAGATTCACTACCCGCGCAGCTTCCTGGTCAACGGCGCCCCGCAACCCAATCCTGAGGTGCCGGAGCGCCTGGACCGCCTGCTGCAGACCGCCGCGCCCGCCGGGCATGACATTGCGGAGCCCTCGGACCATGGCCTCGGCCCCATCGCCGCCGTGCACACGCCGGACTACGTCCGCTTCCTCGCCAACATCTACGAGCGCTGGGCCCGCATCCCCGATGCCTCCGCCGAGGTAATCCCCAACATCCACCCTGACCGGCGCGACGCGAGCTATCCGCTCTCCGCCGTCGGCCAGGCGGGCTATCACATGGCAGACACCGCCTGCCCCATCGGCCCGGGCAGCTGGGAGTCGATCCGCTGGAGCGCCAACACGGCGGCCGCCGGCGCCCACCACGTCCTCGACGGCGCGCCGGTGGCCTACGCGCTCTGCCGCCCACCGGGGCATCACGCTTTCACCGACCTGGCAGGCGGCTTCTGCTTCGTGAACAACGCCGCCGTCGCCGCGATGGTACTGCGCGGCGACCACGAGAGGGTGGCCATCGTCGACGTCGACCTGCACCACGGCAACGGTACCCAGGGCATCTTTTACCGGCGCGCCGATGTGCTGACCATTTCAGTCCATGCCGACCCGGTCCGCTTCTACCCCTTCTTCTGGGGCCACGCCCACGAGCGCGGCGAGGGTCCGGGCCTCGGCTACAATCTCAATCTGCCGCTGCCGCGCGGAGCCCAGGACGACGCCTTCCTCGGCGCTCTTGACTGCGGCCTGGAGTCCGTTGAGGCCTTCGCTCCGGGGGCGCTCGTCGTCGCCCTCGGGCTCGACGCCTTCGAAGGCGACCCCTTCGGCGGGCTGTCCGTCACCACCGGGGGCTTCGGCCAGATCGGCCAGAGGCTGGCGGACCTCGGGCTGCCGACGGTGATCGTTCAGGAGGGAGGCTATCTCTGCGACGCCTTCGGCGACAATCTCACCGCCTTTCTCGCCAGCTCCGATGCCGCCCGCGACGCTTTCCGATAGGGGAAGTGGGAAAATCCCACGGCCCAGGCCGTTTACGGACTATGTCTAGAGCAGATTCACCGGGTTGGATGGACTCGCTGAAAGCGATCCATCAACCCGGTGAATCTGCTCTAACTGTTTGATGTCGATCGGATTCACATGTTTTGTCGAAACCACGAAGTGGTTCCGTCAAAACATGATCCGATCTAGGAAACCAAAAAAAACCGCTCACTGTCACGACAGGCTTGAAGTCAGCAAGTGCTTCGGGTTGCGAATGCGCCTCTCCGCCTGTTTGTTCCTTTGCATTTGCGCAAAGAAAAGCGCCGCTAAGCTTTTGACTTAGCGGCGCTTTTTGCTGGTTGCGGGGGCCTGCAACCACCGAAACCGACATTCGCTTACTGTCTCAGTATGATGGCAGCTGGGGGGCTATCCCCACGCGGTTGGGGGAACCCTTCCTGAAGCTCGCCCCGCTTCGTCAGTTTGGGGCCTGTCCCCGCGCGTGCGGGGGGACCTTGCCGTGGCGCATGAATTTGTGACGGCGGTAGGGCCTACGCCCGCTCCAGATCGAAGCGGTCGGCCGTCATCACCTTGATCCATGCAGCGACGAAGTCGCGGAGGAATTTCTCGTCACCATCCTCGGACGCATAGACCTCGGCGACGGCACGCAGCTCAGAGTTCGATCCGAAGATCAGGTCCACCGGCGTAGCCGTCCACTTCAGTTCACCCGTGGCGCGGTCGCGTCCCTCGTAGATGCCGTCGGCGTCCTTCGCCTTTGACCAATTCGTTGCCATGTCGAGCAGGTTGACGAAGAAGTCGTTGTTCAGCGTCCCGGGACGGTCCGTGAACACGCCGTGTTCGACGCCGCCGGCGTTGGTACCCAAGGTCCGCATGCCGCCAACCAGTGCGGTCATTTCCGGTACGGTCAGTCCAAGCAGGTCGGCGCGGTCTACCAACATCTCTGCCGGTGACAGGTGGTTACCGCCGCCGAAGTAGTTGCGGAAGCCATCGGCCGTGGGCTCGAGGACGGCAAAGGACTCGACGTCGGTCTGTTCCTGGATAGCATCCGCGCGCCCGGGCATGAAGGGTACCTCCACCTCGTAGCCGGCTTCTTTCGCCGCCTGTTTGATGGCCGCCGCGCCGCCGAGGACGATCAGGTCGGCGAGAGAGACCTTCTTGCCGCCGGACATCGAGTCGTTGAAGTCCTTTTGAATGCCTTCCATGGTCTGCAGCACCTTCGCCAGCTCTGCCGGGTCATTGACCGGCCAGTCCTTCTGCGGCGCGAGGCGAATGCGCGCACCGTTGGCGCCACCGCGCATGTCTGAGTCGCGATAAGTAGCGGCCGACGCCCAAGCGGTCCGCACCAGCTCGGAGGTGGAGAGGCCGGAGTCGAGGATCTTCTTCTTGAGCTCGGCGATATCCTTCGCGTCGACCAGTTCGTGCTCGACCGCCGGTACAGGGTCCTGCCAGATCAGTACTTCCTCGGGCACGTCAGCGCCCAAGTAGCGGGCGCGCGGACCCAAGTCACGGTGGGTCAGCTTGAACCAGGCCTTGGCAAAAGCCAGCTCGAACTCCTGCGGGTTGTCAAGGAAGCGCTTGGAGATCTCGCGGTAGGCCGGATCGAACTTCAGCGACAGGTCTGTCGTCAGCATGATGGGCGCATGCCGCTTGCCCTCGACGTGGGCGTCGGGGACGGTGTCGGCGGCTGCCCCGCCCTTGGGCACCCACTGAATGGCGCCGGCGGGGCTACGGGTCTGCTCCCATTCGAAGCTGAACAGGTTCTCCAGGTACATCATCGTCCACGACGTCGGCGCCGCGGTCCAGGCGCCTTCCAGCCCGCTGGTGATGGTGTCCTCGGCGTTGCCCTTGCCGCACTTGTTGGCCCAGCCCAGGCCCTGTTCCTCGATGTCAGCGGCTGCCGGCTCGGGACCCACGCACTCGGATGGCTCGGCCGCACCGTGGACCTTGCCGAAGGTGTGGCCGCCGGCGATCAGGGCGACGGTCTCTTCATCGTTCATGGCCATGCGGCCGAAGGACTCGCGGATCTGCTCGGCGGCCGCGAGCGGGTCCGGATTGCCGCCGGGCCCTTCCGGGTTCACGTAGATGAGGCCCATCTGCGTGGCGGCGAGGGGGTTTTCCAATTTCCCTTCCTCGTCATAGCGCTCCCGGCCCAGCATCTCGGCTTCCGGGCCCCAGTAGACGAGATCCGGCTCCCAGTCGTCCGCCCGGCCGCCGGCGAAGCCGAAGGTCCTGAAGCCCATGTCCTCCATGGCAACGGTGCCGGCTAGGACCATCAGATCGGCCCAGGAAAGTTTGCGGCCGTACTTCTGCTTGATCGGCCAGAGCAGGCGCCGCGCCTTGTCGAGGCTGGCGTTGTCTGGCCAGCTGTTGAGCGGATCGAAACGCTGCTGGCCGCCACCGGCGCCGCCGCGCCCGTCAGCGACGCGGTAGGTGCCGGCGCTGTGCCACGCCATGCGGATGAACAAGGGGCCGTAGTGGCCCCAGTCGGCCGGCCACCAGTCCTGGGACGAGGTCATCAGTTGCTCGAGGTCCTTCTTGACGGCCCCGAGGTCCAGGCTGGCGAAGGCCTCGGCGTAATCAAAGTCCTCGCCGTAAGGATTGGACGTCGGGTCGTGGTCGCGCAGGGGCTGTAGGTTGAGCTGCTCAGGCCACCAGAACTGGTTAGGCTTCGGCTTGCCGGACACCATGGCTGGGTCTGCGGCTGCCGGTGCGACGATCAGGGCAGCTAGGATGACTGCGGGAATTGCTTTCATGAGCATGGGGATAATCTCCTCATTTTTGGTCAGTTCCACTTTCGGGCGCAAAGAAACGCCTGGGCTTGTCGTCATCTGTTTCGCGTTCCAGTTTCACCTTTAGAACCCGGCCTCCGACGTCCTGGCGAACGCGGACAAGAAGACGGTCCAGTGGCATGACCTCACCGGCCTCGAGCGCTGCTCCGAAATCGTGCTCATGGTCGTCAGCCCAGAGTGGCGAAGCGCCGAAGCAGAGCTCAACAACAAGGGCCATCAGAAAGGCCGGAACGACCCTCTTCCAGGGGAGAATGAAACTGGAAAACCTCACGTTCGTGATCCTACAAAGCGCCGCCTCACCGGATGGAAAGCATTGTTCGTGCTGTGCTCTGAGCGCTGCTTCCCGCTGAGCCAGCGCTGTTTCGCCTTGTAGACCCTTTCTCCATAGAACGATTGCGCGGCCCCGGAGCCTTCGGGGTCAGCACAGCACAATCATAGATTACAATTTGACTCGACTCTATCGGGAACCTCTTGATCTGGCTCAATGGATACGTCTTGACCAAGAAGTGTCACAGGACAGTTGGCTGCCGGTCCGGCGCTGCCGTGACTTTGCGGGATGTATCAGTTGCCGCCCTGGCCCAGGCCCCGTCCTTGAGCAGGGTCAGAGCAAATGAGTTGAGCCAGGTAGGAGAGTTCCATAGTCTCCAGTGATGCGCAGCCCCTTGCGCTATTTCAACAGTTCGCCGGAGGTGATCCGCCTCACGGTGATGTTTTATGTCCGCTATCCCTTGTCGCTCAGGCGGGACGAAGACCTGCCGCAGCGATAGCGGATAACGGACATACATCATCATCACTGCCAGGCGGATGACCTCGGGCGATGTCTTGGAGTATCGGAACGGATTCCTCATCCGAGGACGCTACGAGACGCGCTTTCGACGCTCAAGCAATTTGCTCTGACACTGCCGCAACCCGCCCTCGATGCAACACAGGTTTCGAGCCGGACACTGGCTTAGATCACCTACCACCCACTTAACGTGTCAATTCCGCTCGCGGTCCATCTGGTGGAGCTTCTCGACGCGCCGCCGGAAGTCTTCATCGGCCGAAAACTCGGCCCGGAGGTAGGCGCTGATCAGGTCTTTCGCGAGCCAGGCACCGACGATCTGGGCGCCGATGCACATGACATTCACATCATCATGCTCGACCGCCTGATGGGCGGAGTGGACATCATGGCAAACGGCGGCGCGGATACCCCTCACCTTGTTGGCGGCAATCGATGCGCCGACGCCCGTACCGCACACCATCAGACCACGGTCGGCCTCTTTATTGGCGATTGCATCCGTCACCTGCCGGGCTATATCGGGAAAGTCCACCGGCTGCTCGTCATACGATCCGACATCCGTCACCTCGTGACCGAGAGCGCGAACATGTTCCATGACCAGCGCTTTGAGCGGGAAGCCTGCATGATCGGAACCGATGACGAGACGCATGAGATGATCCTTTTGATGGGAAGCGGCTAGCGCAGAAAGCTTGGAAGCCAGAGAACCAGATCCGGCGCGAAGGTGATGATTGCCAAGGTCAGGAGAAGCGGGACATAGAACGGAACAAGCGCTTTGAGCAACTGGCGCAGCGAGATGTCCGCGATCGATGAAATAAGGAACAGCGACAGGCCCATCGGCGGCGTCAGCAAACCCAGCATCAGGTTGAAGATAACGACAATACCGAAGTGTACGGGATCGACGCCGGCCATCACCATCGGCGGCGCAATGACCGGTACCACCAGCAACGTGGCCGTGGTCGAATCCAGAAACATGCCGGCGATGAAGAAAATCAGGTTTGCGATCACAAGCAGCACAAGAGGGTCTTGCGAGAGCGACAGGATCATCCGCGAGAAATCCTGCGGGATCTGCTCGACCGCGAGGATCCAGCCGAACAGCGATGCAACGGCAACGATGATGAGGATGGCACTGGTGCTGCGAACCGTCAGCAGCATGGCGCCCAAAAGGTGGGACAGCGTCAGCTCGCGATAGATCACCCCGCTGATGAAGAGAACATAGACAGCGGTGACCGCGGCGGCCTCGGTCGGGGTGAAGATTCCCAGCATCATGCCGGCGATCATCAGGACGGGCGCCAGAAGCGCCGGAAGGGCCGGAACCAGGGCGCTGACCAGTTCCCCGCCCGTCGGCCAGCGCCGGGCCCGGGGCATGTCGTTTCGCAACGCGATGACCGCCGCCGTGATCATCAGCAAGACGATGCAGATCAGCGCCGGGACGATGCCCGCGATCAGAAGCTGGATGATCGATACGCTGGTGACCGAGCCATAGACGATCAGAGGAATGCTGGGTGGGAAGATCGGTCCGACAACGGCCGAGGCTGCCGTGACCGCCGCGGAAAAAGGGGCAGAGAAACCTCTTTCGCGCATGGCCTTGATCTCGATCCGGCCCAGGCCGCCGACATCGGCGAGGGCGGCGCCCGACATGCCCGAGAATATCAGGCTCGAGAAGATGTTGACCTGGGCAAGGCCGCCAGGCGCGCGCCCGACCAGCGTATCGGCGAAATGAAAGATCCGGCTCGTAACGCCGGCGGCATTCATCAGATTGCCGACGAAAATGAAGATCGGTACGGCGACAAGGGGAAAACTGTCGAGGGCATAGGTAATCCGTTGAGCCAGAAGACCCAGCGGCAGCCCTTCAATGAGGATATATCCGATAGCCGGTAGAAGGATCGCATAGACGACCGGAAAACCAGCTATGAAGAATACCAGAAAGGCAACGACAACGAGGATACCCATGACCCTGTGCTAGTGCCTCACGTTGCCGTTGGTTGGCCTCGCCCGGCGGCGTTGAAGCAGACCGACGATAACGACCCCGCAAAACCCGAATAAGGTCGCCCCCAGAAACAGCCAGAACGGAATCTTCAAGGTCGGCGTCGAGTTATTCAGGTTCGCCAGAATCGTTACCCAGGTGGCATAGGCGACAAAGGCGCTGGCCAGTATTCCAAGAATGGCGATTGCGAGTTTGAGGACGCGCCGCGGCTTGTCCGGCAATGCCTCACGGAACTCACCCATGACGATGTTCTCGCCGGCGGCGACCACCAGCGGAAGGGCGACAAAGACGAGACAGATCAGCAGGAACCGGGTGAGCTCCTCCGCCCCGACAATTGGCGCCCCGAAGGCGTCGCGCATGACCACCTGGATGAAGGGAACGGCCACAAGCGCCCCCAACAGAACAACACTGAGCGCCTCCACCGCTTTCCTGATGACCATCAATTCCGTCATTCCCTGTGTTCAGTATCCTGCGTTCAGGACTGGCCGCACCAAGGGCCGCCGACAAACGACCATGACACCCCCTAGGAGATGGCGGGGTCTGTTCCGGTGCTCCGAAACCCCTTGGCTCCGGCGCCTGGAAAAAGAAACGGGCGCGCAGGGCGCCCGTTCCCCTGCCTCAAACCCAGGCCTTATTCGACTGCGCTGATCTGCTCGATATAGGCGGTATACTCGGGAAAATCGGCATTGATCTGCTTGAGCACCTGTGTGCGGAAGGCATCAAGGTCGAGGCCGTTTTCCGTGGTAACGAAAGTCATGCCGGCACCGGTCAGCTGAGCGATCAACTCGCCCTCTGAGTCCTGAGCCCAGCGGAGAGACTCCTTGGCTTTCCGGTCTAGAACCTCGGTGATTGTCGTACGGTCGACCTCGTCCAGCCTCTGCCACGCGGCCTCATTCACAAAGATCGCCAGAACCGACTGCATATGACCGGTCATCGCCACATGAGACTGCACCTCGTTCAGCTTGTTGGCGCTGATCATGGTCAGAGGGTTTTCCTGCCCAACCACAAGGCCGGTCATGAGCGCCGTCGGCAGCTCGGAGACCTCCACCGGCGTCGGCGTGGCGCCGAAGCCCTTGACCATCGAAACCCAGAGATCGAGCGGCACGGCCCGAAACGCCTTGCCGGCCAGATCGTCGGGCGACTTGACCTCGAAGTTCGAAGAGATATGACGGGCACCGCGATAGAGGCGGCCAATGATGCGAACACCGCCTTCCCTGATCAGTTTCTCGTTGATTTCCTGAAGCGCCCGGGAGGTGCGGGGGTCGGTCGCGCTGAGCGCGTGGGCGCCGTCGCGATAGATGAACGGCGCATTGAAGACCGCCACCTCCGGCGCGATGCGAGCCAGCGATGCGAAATCGTGATGGCCCATCTGGATCGACCCGATGCGCACGCCGTCCACCAGTTCGGCGACGCCGCCGAGTTGGCTGGCCGGGAAGACCTGCACCGTGATGCGGTCATCGGTGGCCGCTTTGATCGCCGCCGTCGCTTCCTCGGCATAGCGGGTCTGAATATCGCCTTCCGACCCGACATGGGCGTAACGAAGGTTTTCAGCCAGAGCGGGGCCTGCCATCAGGCCGAGCACCAGGCCCGCCGACGCAATATAACGTAGTGACTCCACAAGCATTGTAATTTCTCCCTAGGATTTTTTTTGATTTTGTTGGGTAGCTACCCAGCGCCGCCCTTGCTGTAGGCGGCGATGAGACTTTTGCGGCGGAGTTCGTCGCCGATCGCGAAATGCTCCCGCAAGCGCCGGTCGGCCGCCTCGCGGTCACGTTCGACGATGGTCAGGAACACCTGTCGATGGGCCTCGACGAGATCGTCGATGATCGCTTTCGTCTTGTGCGTGGTGCGGCGGCGTTCAACGTGGCTGCACAAAAGCAGATCCGAGATTGCCCGATAGAGGGTTATCAGCCCGGGGCTGTGGCTGGCCGCGACGATGGCCTGGTGGAACTGGAAGTCGGCCTCGCCGCCCGCCTCCGGGTCATCGAGCGTTTCAATGAGCGCCGTCAATCGCTCGCCGATGCGCGAAAGGTCATTTTCCGTGGCGCGCTCGCAGGCCAAGCGGATCGCCTGGCACTCGATGGCGATCCGCGCCTGCAGAATATCGTCCAGAATGTTCTGTTCCTGAGCCAGGCAGAAGGTGAAGAAATCGGCGAGAACACTGATGTCGGCTTTGCCGACATAGGCCCCTTTGCCATGACGGATGTCCAGGAGGCCGAGCATGGCCAGAGACCGCATGGCTTCGCGCAGCAAGGGCCGGCCAATGCCGAGTTTCAGCGCCAATTCCCGCTCATTGAGAAGGCGGTCCCCCGCCTTGAGTTTCCCGGACAGAAGCTGTTCGCGGAAAAACGCGAAAACCTGCTCGGCACCGCCGCGCTCGTCGTCATCAGACACTGAGAGTTCGCTCTTGGTCATAATTGTTCCTACCGTGGTAAGACCAATTGTGACCAATCTGGGAAACGGAGTCAAGCCCGGCCTTTCTCCCTGTTTAATCAGCGACATCGAAGCCATCCAAACCGGCCAAGATGCGGGGGGTCAGGTCTGGGGTGCGGAAATGAACTGCAAGGCGAAGGATTTCCTGTGCTGGCGGCAAATGGGTCGATCAGCTTATTGCCGGCGGCGGTGGCGATGCGATGAACACGGTCCTGCGGTCTCGGGTGATCGCAGGCGATCCTCCGGGCATGACCGTGCTCAAGGGGCCGGTGGTGGCAGAATCGGCCGATGCCGGCGCGCTTGCGAACATCGAGTCCGTCGCGGCCGCGGAAGATTGGGACAACATTCTCCCCCCGCTGTTGTCGGAGATCGTGAAAGTCGATGGCGTCTATGCAGCAGTTCCAGTCGATATCCACCGGGTAAACTGGCTTTGGATCAGTCCGGAGGTTCTTGCGAAGGTCGACGGGACCGTCCCGACCACATGGGACGAATTCAATGCCCTGGCGGAAAAGCTCCTTGCCGCCGGGATCACATCCTTGGCGCATGGCGGGCAACCCTGGCAGGACGCCACTGTTTTCGAAGTCGTCGCCCTTGGCTTGGGTGGCCCGGAGTTCTTTCGCAAAGCTCTGGTCGACGTCGATCCCGAGGCCCTGCGCAGCGATACCATGATCGCTGTCTTCGACCAGATGCGCGTGATGCGTGGCTATGTCGACAGTAATTTTTCCGGGCGCGACTGGAATCTCGCGACAACGATGGTCATGAACGGCGAAGCCGCCATGCAGGTCATGGACGATTGGGCAAAGGGAGAGTTCCTGGCCGCGGACCTGAAGCCGGGAAAGGACTTTGTCTGCGCACCCGCCCCCAACCAGGGCGGCTACATCTTGAATTCAAACAGTTTTGCGTTCTTCGGGGCCTCAGACGAGTCTGCCGACGACGTCGCCGGGCGTGAACTGATGGCGAGCCTTTTGCTCTCCGAGCAGGTTCAGATCGACTACACGCTTCACAAAGGATCTGTTCCGGCCCGTCTTGGTGTGTCGCGCGATCCCTATGACGAATGCGCGGTCAAATCGACGAACGACATCGAGACGACGATGAACGCCGGCACTCTTGTGCCCAGCATGGCACATGAGATGGCGACATCCAGCGCGAACCGCGGCGCTTTCGTCGAGGTCGTTACCGAACATTTCAATTCTGACATGACATCCGAAGAAGCTGTTACACGACTGGTTCAAGCGATCGAGTTGGCCCAGTAATCCGACTGCCTCTTCGTCAACACTCCGCCTCCCAAAGGGGGTCGTCATCTGCAAAGATGACGACCCCTCGCGCCTGCGGCGGATTGTCTTGGCGCCGCGGGTTACGCTCATATCGGCATTCAAAGAGAGGGTTTTCATGTCAGGCCCGTCCCGGTCAAAGAAACCCCAATCTGCGATTAAGGAGTTCGACAGCTCAACGCTCCGTTGGCTCCAGCAGCGCTTTTCTCAGATAGTTGTCGCGCCATCCTTCGCGGCGGTGTTGATATTCGTTTACGGGTTCATCTTGTGGAATGGATACATCTCGGTTTCAGAGTCGCGGATGTTGCCGGACTATGACTTCGCCGGGTTGGCTCAGTACGAGCGGTTGTGGGCAATGCCACGCTGGCACGCCGCGCTCAGCAACATGTTTGTTTTCGGCAGACTCTATATATTCTTCAGTCTGGCTATCGGCGTGTTGCTGGCGATCTTCCTGGATCAGCGCATCCGATTGGAAGGCACACTCCGCACCATCTTTCTTTATCCTATGGCGCTATCCTTCATCGTCACGGGAACGGTATGGAAATGGCTACTGAATCCGGGCGTTGGGGTGCAGAAGTTCGTTCAGGATCTGGGCTTTTCGACCTTCACCTTCGACTGGATTATCGATCGGGAAATGGTGGTCTATACACTGGTTATCGCTGCCGTCTGGCAGTCCTCCGGGTTTGTCATGGCACCATTTTTTGCGGGTTGGTTGCGGGGGCAGGATTTGAATCTGCGACCTTCAGGTTATGAGGCTGGCGGACTAGACAACGTTGGACCTATTTGGCCCTCTTGGTGCACACAAATTGCACACGCAAGGCACTTGCCCATTGAATATCTGAAACTGGTCGTCCAATCCATCATGGGGGCAATTGAGAAAGTATGGTCTATTTTGGTTAAGGTTGTGCCAGCGTCATTGTTCCAGGTCGATCCAAGCAACCCACACTTTCCATACTTCTCGGAAATCAGGCAATGGCTGGAGATCGGGAGCCTCGCTTTCGACAAACTGCGACCTGAAGCAACCGGCCGCCTGTGCGAAGCCGGTCTTCCGATTGAGAAGACCTCGCCGATAACCGGCCACAATGATTGGAAGATGCTGAGACGCGATACCTCTCAAATCCGGAAGACCCACATAAAGGTCAATCGGAACATCAACCGACTATCGTGGCCCACCTCCTCTTCGAGGTGTTCCAGAGCCTCCGGCTCCATGAGGGGAGTTTCATCACCCATCACTGATGTCGCCCTATGTATGGCTTCAGGTTTTTCTTGAGTACAGCTGCCGATCGTCACGCCCCTCTTTCTTTGCTCAAGGCCGAATCGCGCTGCGGACGACAGACACCGGAACGAAGCGCGGAAATCCAGGACTGGGAATAACGGTTGTCTCGTCACAGCCGTCCTGACCCCCCATTGACGTTCGTTACCGCTCGGACACGCCTAGGCGGTCAACCTGAAATAGAGCATCGGCAGGCGCTCGGGCAGGCTCTCAAGTCGGTCGATCTGCACCACGTTGCGTCGCCCAAAGATCCGCGTCAGGTAGCTGTCACCGCCGGAATCGAGGCCGACGCAGAACACATCGATTCCGTCATGCGCGAGGTCATGGATGACGTGGCGGGCGTCCTCGACCAGGTATCGGCGATCAGAAACATCGATGTCAGAAGGTTCGCCGTCGGTGATCACCAGCAACAGCTTGCGATGTGTCTGCTGGAGCTTCAGGTCCGCGGCCGCGTGCCGCATGGCTGCACCGATACGCGTGGAAAAGCCGCTGCTGAGACCCGCCAAACAGGACTTCGATCTGGCATTGTAGGGCGCGCCGAAGTCCTTGACCCGGTAGTAGCGAACCTCCTCGCGCCGGTTGGAACAGAACGCGGCGATAGCGAAGGGATCGCCTATGCCGAACATGGCGTGAGCCAGCAACGCTGTTGCCTGACGTTCGAGTTCCAGCACCGTGTTGTCGGATCCGACTACCTTGTCTTTCGTGGATTCTGAGACATCAAGTAGTACGTGCACTGAAAGGTCACGGTGGCGGCGTTCGGCGTGGCTATATACGTGGGGATCGGGAGTTTCGCCCATACGGCGGCTAATCACCGCCTCTATGCAGGCGTTCAGGTCCAGGTATTCGCCTTCTTGCTGCCGATTGATCCGTTGCGGGCGGCTGACGCGCGCCGAATCAATCAACGCCTTGATGCGATTGACCACGTAGGCATGGCGTTCAAGGATATCGTCGATGACATGAGCATGCCCGGCCGGCGGCGCGAATTCGACGATGGTCGTCCAGTCGGGTCGGCTGCTGGCGGTGACGTAATCGTATTCCGGGTAGCGCGCGACGGGAATGCCGTCCTGCGCGAGGAACTCCATGTTGATCCGGTTGGCCTCTTCGTCCTCGCTCTGTTCATGCTCCTCGCGCTCCTGGTCGGGCGGCATGTCGTCGTCGTCATCCTGCTCTTCGATACGGATCGAATCGAACAGCTGCTCGGCTTCTGCGGCCTCGGGCGTTTCTTCGTCACCGAAGTCCCAGAGCCCGAGATTGTCATCGCGGTAAGGTGGCTCGACCACATAGGTTCGGGCATTGAACTGAACGCGCATTTGGCCGAGGTCATTGCCGATCAAGCCGCCGATCTCACGGCTGATCGCGGGGCATTCCCATTCGCCGCAGCGGTCGTAGAACATGGTGCGCGCGCGCCGTATCCAGCCATCCATGTCATGGAATTCGGGATCGAGCAGGGCGCGTGAGAGGCGCGCCATCAGGCCTGGCGCGTTCTTTGAGCCCGTGGCCTGGGCGATATGGAACGGCAGCCACAAGCGGCGCAACCCGGGGAATTCCCGTATTGCCAGCAATTCGACCCGGGCGTCCTCGATCAATGAGACCAGCGCGACCTGCACCGGCTTCAGCTTGCCGATGGGGAACCGATCGCCCGAAAACATCATATGTGCTCCGACGTGTGCGAGCGCCGCTCGGTAGAGGTCGGCGGCTTGTTCGCCGCGGTAGCCGGGAAACGACGACGGTATGCGGATCAGGCTCTGGCTGAAACTGGCCCGGCGGCGCGCCTGCTCGGGCGCGTGTGCGGGCGGCTCGCGCAAGGGTATGCGAATGCCCCATAGCGCTGTCAGATAGGCTTTCAGTTCGCGGTCCATGTCGGAATAAACGACTGAGCCGGACTCGTGATCGAGCCATCGCGAGGCCTCGGCATCTTCAAACATAAAGAAGCTCAGTCGCCGTTCGTGGTCGATCCCGGCCGCGCGCACTCCGGCCAAAAGCCAGGCCTCCAGCCGAGAGACGTTAAGGCGCGAAAGCAGGACATCCATTTTCAGCAACACGGGCTCGACGGATTCCGGCGCCAGGTCGGCGAACCGCTCTATCAGCCCCATCCATGAGCGAAAACGCGCCTCTTTGTCCTCCAGGCGCTCGGCCGCCTTGATGGCGGCGGCCGGCAGGCATTCCGCGGCGCGCCGTCCAGCCTTGATGGCCACCGAAGAGACGATATCAGCCAGGTCGATGGCGCAGTCCGTGCCGACCCGCCGGGCCAGCGGCGGCGAGTAGCGCTCGTAGGCATCGATCACGCTGGCGCCGTAGCCTGCCTGACCCAGCTTACGGCAGGCACGCAGCCAGCGTGCCGTGTCAGAGTCGTCGAAGACTTGTTTTGCCTGCGAGCTGCGTTCGGTGTCGTCTGTGCCGTTGTCGTCGGCGATGACTTTCAGGAAGTTCCTTTTTTTTGATGAATTCATGGCTTGAGCCGTTTCATGGAACGGTCCTTCAGGCACATGCGGAAATTGCCGAACCCAGCGCGCTGCGAATATCAGGATCGTCGGTGATCGGCAAAACCAATGCCACGTCGCAGGCCTCGCCCAGAGGTACACCGCGATTGATCAGCTGGCCCACATGAATGAGCATGCGCGTCGACGCGCCTTCTTCCAGGCCATGGCCGCGCAGGTTGCGCGAACGCTCGGCGATCTTGACCAACTTGTCTGCGACTGCTTGCTCGACGCCGGATTCATGGCAGACGATCTCCGCCTCAAGCTTGGCTGAAGGGTAGCTAAAGTCGATGGCGCCAAAGCGCTGCTTGGTCGATTCCTTCAAGTCCTTGAGCACGCTCTGGTAACCGGGGTTATACGAAATGACCAGCTGGAAATCCGGATGTGCGCGCACCACCTCGTTCTTCTTTTCCAGCGACAGAATGCGCCGATCGTCTGTCAGCGAATGGATGACGACAGTGGTGTCCTGGCGGGCTTCGACAATTTCGTCGAGATAGCAGATCGCGCCGTGCCGTACGGCCAGCGTTAAGGGTCCATCCTGCCAGACGGTACCATTGGCATCCAGCAGGTAGCGCCCCACAAGGTCGGACGCGGTCATATCCTCATGACACGATACGGTGACTAGCGGCTTTCTCAGACGATAGGCTATGTGCTCTACAAAGCGCGTCTTGCCGCAACCGGTCGGCCCCTTCAGCATGATCGGCATGCGGTCAGCGTAGGCGGCCTCGAAATGCGCGATTTCCTTACCTGTACTCTGATAATAGGGTTCTTCGGTAATCAGGTAGTCTTTTAACGGCATCGCACGGACCAACCCCGGACATTGTTTTGCAGGCGGCGCTTGAATCGTTGGGAGGCGGCGTGCATGAGCCCCGCCTCCCAGTCAGCAACTGTCTCTAGCGGTGAGAACCGGTTTTCTGGTTGGGGATACCTTCCATCGGACACTCATCGGTACCCACGGTCTCACGGGTGATCGACTCGACAACTTCGCGGGTGCCGTCGGGGTCGGTGATCCATTTCTTGTAGAAATCGAACGGGCATTCGGCAGCACCGCGGTCGCCATCGCCGGAATTAATCATGCCGGTGTAGCCACGGTGCAGCAGCTTGAAGAGGTGGTTCTGGGACTGACCGTTTTTGCGTGCATCGCGGATAGCGGAAACGGAGAGTTGGGCGTACTGAATGCCCATTTCCTCCTCGGCGCAGGCACCCAACGTGCGACCATCGAAGCCGATGATTGAGGAATAACCAAAGTAGGAATACACGCCATCAAAACCGGTGGCGTTCGCAACCGCGACGTAGGAATTATTAGCCCAAGCCATCGCCTTGGCCATGGTGACCTGCTGTTCCTTGGCCGGGTACATGTAACCCTGGCAGCGGACTATCAGTTCAGCGCCCTTCATGGCGCAATCGCGCCAGATTTCGGGATAGTTGCCATCATCGCAGATGATCAGGCTGACTTTCAGCCCCTTGGGGCCGTCGTTCACATAGGTGCAGTTGCCTGGGTACCAGCCCTCGATAGGAACCCACGGCATGATCTTGCGGTACTTCTGTACGATCTCGCCCTTGTCGTTCATCAGGATCAGCGTGTTGTAGGGCGCTTTGTTGGGGTGCTCTTCGTGGCGCTCACCGGTCAGCGAAAATACGCCCCAGACCTTGGCCTTGCGGCATGCTTCGGCGAATATTTCCGTCTCCGCGCCCGGGCACTCCGAAGCGGTTTCGTACATTTCTTTTTCGTCGTACATGATGCCGTGCGTGCTGTACTCCGGGAAGATCACGAGATCCATGCCGGGCAGGCCCATTTTCATGCCTTCTACCATCTCCGCGATCTTGCGGCAGTTGTCCAAGACTTCGGCCTTGGTGTGCATGCGCGGCATCTTGTAGTTGACGACGGCGACGCCGACTGTGTCGTTGCTGCTGCTTATATCTCCGTGATACATGGGAGGTACCTCCTTCTCTGCTGCAGGTTAGATGTCTTCCGAACTACGTCCTCGTTCTGTCAAACGGCCATGTGCCGGTGAACTAGGTCATCTGACAGCTCATCGATTGAGCCGTGCGACGCGACGCTGCCTCGGTCGAGGAGAACGAACTTCTGAGAGGCTCGCCGCGCAAACTCGACGTTCTGCTCGACCAGCACTACGGTGATGCGGTGCTCGCGGTTGAGCTTCACCAAAACTTCCTCGATCTGCTCGACGATGTTGGGCTGAATGCCTTCGGTTGGCTCGTCCAGAAGAATGACTTTAGGGTCACTGAGCAGCGCTCGCGCAATGGCCAGCTGCTGCTGTTGGCCACCTGACAGGTTGCCACCGCGTCTTCCCAAAAAGTCCCTCAGGATGGGGAACAGTTCGAACACCCATTCGTTGATGGTGCCACTGTTTGACTGACTGGCGAAGGTGCCCATCATCAGGTTTTCGCGCACTGTGAACTTGGGTAGGATGCCCCGCCCCTGCGGCACATAGCCGATCCCGGCCAACGCACGCTGGTCCGTCCGCTTATTGTTGATTTCCTTTCCGTCCAACTCGATGCTGCCCGTGACCTTGTCCATCAGGCCCAGGATGGCGCGCATGAGCGTTGTCTTGCCCCCGCCATTGCGGCCCAGCACACTCATGAATTCGCCCGATTCCACGTGCATGTCGACGTTCTGCAAAGCTGGGCTGTTGCCGTAGTAGGCAGTAACGTTTTCTAGCTCAAGCACCAGCAATGCCTCCCGAACCCAGATAGGCTTCCCTGACTTTGGGATGTTGTTCGATTTCGCTTACGCTTCCCTCCGCCAGAAGTTTTCCTTGGTGCATTACGGAAATGACCTCGGCGATTTCCTTGATGAAGCCCATGTCGTGTTCCACCACAACCAAGGTGTGACTACCTCTGAGCTTGTTGAACAGGTTGGCGGTCTTTTGCGTTTCCACCCTGGTCATGCCGGCGGTCGGTTCATCCATCAGGATGATTTCTGGGTCCTGGGCAAGCAGCAGAGAGATTTCCAACCATTGAGTCTGGCCGTGGGACAGGTGGCTTGCCTGGGTATCCAACTGGTCCTGGAGTCCCACAAGTTCCGCCAGCTTCTCCAGTCCGTCATTTTCGGCGTTGCGGCCGAAGCGAACGACATTCGACCAAACACCGGTGCGTTTGCAGTGCGCCACGTCCAGGTTCTGACGAACGGTCAGCTCGCGGAACACACTTGGGACCTGGAACTTCCGACCCACACCGTTTCGGGCTATTTCATGCTCTTCCAAGTCGTTGAGGATCATGCCGTCGAGGCTCACCTCACCCGACGTCGGCGTGACCTTGCCGCAAATCAGGTCCAGCGCGGTGGTCTTTCCTGCGCCATTTGGGCCGATCAAGCAGCGTAGCTCACCCTTGGCGACCGAAAGGTTCAAATCGCTCAGTGCTTGAAAGCCGTTGAAGTCCATGAAGATATCGCGCATCACAAGATGCGCCGGGTACGTGCCGCTCATTTCACGCCTCCCTTCGCGTCGACGGGCCCGGCGATGTGGTCCAGAATTCTTTCGGCGGCCCCGGCCAATCCTTTGGGCAGAAACAGCACCACCATCACGAACATGAAGCCCATGATCAGAGTCCAAGTCTCCAGGAAGGTTTCGGATTCCGACAAGGCACCCTGCATGCCTGTTACAATGATCGCCCCCAATGTGGCGCCCAGCAGACTTCCCCGACCGCCGACTGCGACCCAGATGACCACGCTCAAGCTCAACGGCACGCCAAGAAAGGTTGGCGAGGCGAACTCCATCACCACGGTGTAGAGCATGCCCGCGACACCGGCGATGGCGGCCGACAAGGAAAAGGCGAAGATTTTGAAGTTGGCCACGTCATAGCCGAAGTAACGCACGCGATCTTCGTGGTCACGGATGCCCTGAAAAATCAGGCCCGCCTTGGATTTTGTCACCGCCAGTGCAAAAAACAGGCACACCGTCAGGGTGATGGCGATCAAGTAGAAGGACGAACTTCCGTAAGCGTCGAACTCGAACCCAAAAAGTTCGAGCTGCGCCAGGTCCGTAATTCCGTTGAAGCCGCCGGTATATCGCTGCTGATCGACGATCAGCAAATTCACCACCACCAGCCAAGCCAATGTGATGATGGCGACATACACGCCCGAAACCCGCCCCTTGAAGATGAACCACCCCAGGAGCGCCGCCAAGATAACCGGAATGGCGATTCCGGCAGTGATGGCGAAAGTGAGCGAATGGAAGGGTGCCCAGAACCAGGGCAGATCGGTGACGTTGTTCCACACCATGAAATCTGGAAGGCCGGCCTTGCCGGTATGCACTGGAATGGTGCGTAGCTTCAGCGCCATGGCCATGCAGTAGGACCCCAACCCGAAGCTGACCGCCTGGCCCAGATTGAGGATCCCGGTGTAGCCCCAGGAAAGGCTGAGCGCTAACGCCAGGATCCCCAGCACCAGATAGCGCGAATATTTGTTGAGGAGGAACGCATCGTCCACAAAGGTTGGAACCAATAACACGGCGAGGCACATGATTGCGTATGTGCCGATCTGTATGGCCGTTCTTCTTGACACAGTAGGTATCCTTACGCCGATAATTTCATGCTTTCCGCACCGCCGGTCAGCCGCGCACTTTGGTGGCGAACAGTCCTTGCGGGCGGTAACGGATCAGAATCACGATGGCCAGGAACACTAGCGCCTTGGCAATGGTGTCGTTGCTGTAGAAGGCCAGAAAACCCGTGAGTTGCCCCAGAATCGCTGAACTGACAATGGTTCCCACCAGGCTTTCGACGCCGCCAAGCACTACCACCATGAAAGCATCCACCACATAGGAAGTACCCATCTCTGGCGACACGCTCTTCAAGGGCGACACCAGGGCGCCGGCGAGGCCTGCCAGGCCAGCGCCGTAAGCAAACGTCATGCTGTAAACCCGGTTGCTGTTGATACCGAAGGAACTGGCCATCTCCCGATTCTGGGTGATGGCGCGCAACTTCATCCCGATGCTGGTGCGGTACATCAGGCACCAGGTGAAGGCGAATAGCGCGGCGGTGAAAACAAGCACGAAAATACGGAACGCGGAAATTTCCACACCCAACAGAGATATGCTGGCGCTCAGAGCCTCGGGCATCTGTACATAACGCAGTTCCCCACCCGCCATCAGGCGAATGGCCTGCTGCGCCATGATACCGATGCCCCAAGTAGCCAGAATGGTATCCAGCGGCCTGTCGTAAAGATGTCGTATGACCGCGCGTTCGATGACCCAACCGAAGAGGCCGACGAAAATGAAGATAAGGATCAGGCTTTCGATCAACCCGATACCTGCATAAGTCTGTAGGGCCCAAGCGCTATAGGCACCCAGCATCACAAACTCCCCATGCGCCATGTTGATGACGCCGGTGGTGCCGTAAATGATCGCCAGGCCAAGCGCGACAAGCAGCAAAATCGACGCGATGCTCAGTCCGGTCGCAATCTGAGAAATGAAAATGTCCATACGTCGAACAACCTTGATACGGGCGGCACCTGGTGGAAGGCGAGAGCCTCCCACCAGATGCCAACGCCAAACTGGACAAGGACTGGTTAGGTTTCCTTGAGGCCCTGCTCTGTGCAGACTTGGTTTTCATAGGCTTTGTAAGGAACCGGCTCCAGCCAACCCGGAGACTGTTTGATGATTTCGAACTGACCGTCGGATTTGCACTGGCCGATCTTCGGCCACAGGTAAGTGTGCAGTGTGGCTGCGTCCAGCCGGACCTTGCCCTGCGGCGCTGTCAGTTCCACTCCCTTTACCGCTTCGCGGATCTCGGCCGGGTTAATGTCGCTGGGCGCCAGTTTGGACACCGCCTGCTGGAACATTTTGACCTGGAAGTAGCAAGGCTCGGACACGAAGTGCGTCACCTTATCCGCGCCCCAACGCTTCTGATAGGACTCGACGAACTTCTGGTTTTCAGGGCTGTCCCAGACCATGAAGTAGGGAGCTGACGTGAAGTGTCCAGCCGCCGCGTCGCCGCCCATGGCCGCCACTTCGTTTTCCGATGTAGTCAGACTGGCCATTGGCATCTTGGCCGGGTCCAGACCCGCCGCGCGATACTGACGGTGCAGCGCCACCACGGAATCGCCGACGACGGTCGAGAAGATGACGTCGGGCTTTTCGCTGCGGAACTTGTTTACCACCGAAGAGAACTCGGAATGGCCCAAGGGCACGTATTCTTCGTTTACTACTTCCGCTCCGAGTTCCTTCAGAAGCTTCTTGCAGTAGTTGTTTTCTTCCTTCGGGTAAATGTAGTTGGAACCGATCAGATACCAACGTTTCCCGAAGTTCTTGACCAACCAGGGCACGAACTCATCCTGCTGCTGGTTCGGCACGGCGCCTGTGTAGATCACGTTCTTGGAGCACTCGCGACCTTCATAGAGCGTCGGGTACCAGTAAAGGTTTTTGCGCTTCTCAAACACCGGCAGCACTGCCTTGCGGCTGGCAGACGTGTAGGAGCCGAAGACGCTGACGCACTTGTCACTGAGCACCAACTTGCGCGCCTTCTGGGCGAAGGTGGCTGGGTCGGAAGCCGGATCCTCCACAACGGCTTCAATTTGCATGCCGTTGATACCGCCTTGGTCATTAATTTCCTCAATGGCCATGATCGTGGCCTTGTTGAGGGATTCCTCAATGATGCCGGTGGTGCCAGTCAGCGAGAACAGCACACCGACTTTGATCTTTCCGCCCGCGGCATATGCCAACGAGGCGTCCGTGACCCAAATATGCGGGAAACCGGTGGCTGCAACTGCACCGGCTGCGGCCCCGCCCTTCAGTAGTTTGCGCCGAGTGATTTTCATCTTTCTTTCCTCCCAAAAACAAAAAAGCCCCGCCGTCCGCCGCTTGCACGGCCAACAGAGGGGCTACTTCGCCATTCCATTTTTCACGGCTTCTTCGCCGTGTTTCCGGGTCTGGACGCTCCAATTTGCGCCACAAAAAAACCCCACCTCACGTCCCAAACGGACGTTGAGTATGGGGCTCCATCGCCATCAATTTTATGGGCAGCACCGTTGCTGCCGCGGAGTCAACGTCGAAACGTCACTTCCGATGAAATCAAAGCTATCCCAGCAATTCCTGCGAGTCAACGACCGCAGTAGCAACCGCTCCAATCGTCGTGCGCTTCTCCATGGCCAAGCGGCGGAGGTGATGATAGGCCTCGTCTTCGCTCAGACTCTTGCTGTGCATAAGAATTGTCTTCGCACGCTCTACGCTGCGCATGGTTCGCAGATTTTCGTCGAGTTTTTCGATGCGTCTGCGAAGCCGGCGCTCATACATGAAATGTTCGCGTGCGATCATCAGGTTGCACTGCACGGCTTGGATTGTCGCGGGTAGAGTCAACACTGCGTGCGGGGCGCAGGAATGAAGCAGCTTGAAATCAACGGGTAGATTTCCGTGAACGAGAATCACCAGCGCCGCGCCAGGTTCTCCCGGTATCCAGGGCAAGCGCCTGGGAAGGTCGTCGATCAAATCACAGAAAACCACGTCATTCTCGACGGGTATTTGCTCGGGCACCGGCCAAACATGATTGACGCGCGAGCGCAGACTCTGCAATCCCCGAATCAGCCGTTCACCTTCTTCATCACGCTTGGTGATAACGGCAATATCCAGATCCGTCAGCCCCCCATAGACCCCGCTGTCCGTGGTGGACCTTTTCCGAATCTGTCCGCCCCCCGCGCGCCGGCGCATAACAGTTGCCGATTGATCTGGCGTATTCATTGCTTATCCGTACACCAGGGATCGTCCGTAGCCGATCAAATAGGGATCTGCATCAACCCTGGAGCTTGATTCGCGGATAACCTCGAACTGGCCCTGACGGTTGGCCTTCCCGATACGCGTCCAGAGATCAGTATGCGCGCACGACAGGTTGATAGAAATTTTGCCTTGAGGTGCATCGTATTCAGAACCAAGCACCGCGGGACGTAAGGCCTCGGTTTCCAAAGTGTCCACCTGTTCCAGCGCCCTGGCAAAGACGTGAACCTGGAAATAGCTGGCTTCCACGCACATGTTGGTGGGCTGGTCCTGGCCATAGCGTTTTTTGTAAAGCTCAACGAAAGAGGAGTTGCGCGCGCCGCTGATGCCTTCGAAATAGGGCGCCGCGGTAATATGTCCCTCTCCCACATCCGGCCCCATTGCCCCGATCTCGGCTTCGGTTGTGGTCAGGCTTGCGATCGGCATCACCTTGGAATTAAAGCCAGAATCCGCGTATGCCTGGTACAGATGGGTCGTGGAATCCCCGACGACGGTGGAAAAGATAACGTCGGGTGAAGCGCGCCCGATTTCGCGCATCACGGGGAGAAAATCTCGGTCCTTGGCGCGCAAGCTGAGGTATTGCTCACCGACAACCTCACCGCCATTGTTGCGGACAAGTTCGCGCATGATTCGGTTCGACGCCCGAGGGTAAACGTAGTCCGAGCCGATGAAGAAAAACCGCGTCCCGTATGATTCCATGAGAAACCGGCACAATTCTACGCTGTTCTGATTCGGCGCCGCGCCGGTGTAAATGACATTGGGGGAAAACTCGAACCCTTCATACAGGGTTGGGTACCACAGCAGGCCGTTAAGCCGTTCGATGACGGGAAGAACCGCCTTGCGACTGCTCGATGTATAGCAGCCAAACATAGTTGTGACCCCATCTTCGACCATCAGCTTCTTGGCGTATCGGCCGAACGCAGAGGACTCAGATCCCGGATCGTAAACGACCGGCTCAATAGGCCGGCCATTGATACCCCCGGCACTGTTGACCTCGTCGATCGCTGTGAGTGTTCCCCGCAACTGCGTGTCTTCGATCACCTTCATAAATCCGGTTCTCGAAAACAAGACGCCGACACGCCACGGCTCGCCAGTACTTCGCGCTCGCGGCATCAAGTGTTCCTCCCAGAAAGTCGATGGCTTACGGTGCCCCACTTCCATATTGGAGGAAGCGCATCAGCGCAGACGCCATGATTTCGGACTTCATATCCATATCGGTGTCTAAGCCAAACCTCCACGCTCCCTTGAAACAATGATAATCGCTCAAGGAGTAGAGTCAAATACGTGTTCAAGAAAAAGCACAATATCGCTTTGACCCGAGTGATCAAAATCTGGAAGTGACAGAATTTCAGATTGGCATACGCCCACTGACCGTATTGTATCGCAGCAGTTGCAGGTTAGGTGTTTCTGTCACCTTTCTGTTCTAAAGGCGGCCATTTCTATTGGCAGCCATTTGACGACACCCGGAATATAGAAGATGGATCTCGGCGATCTTACTGATGTCCACCGCTCCAGATCACGTGGGTCTCATCAAGCCACTTCTGCGGTACCGGATAGTGATGCAGTCTACCTTTCAGTGTTTTCCGGCCGGAACTGCGTAGCGTCTGACCTTGCCTGGCCCCAAAGGACAATCAATCCCCGTTCGGCCTAACCCTAACGGCCTCAGCGGCTCTGTCACAGGAACGAGCTGGCCGGATCGATGACAGCCCGTTAGCGTTGTCTCATGTCTAAGGTCTCATATGCCCGTCATCATTTTCCACCGAGTGTCATCCGCTATGCCGTCTGGTTATATCTGCGGTTCAACTTGAGTCTCAGGGACGTCGAGGACTTGCTGGCTGAGCGTGGCTTGGACATCTGCTACGAGACCGTCCGCCGTTGGGTCGTGAAATTCGGAACGGCCTACGCCAGGAATTTGCGCCGGCGCCGGCCAACGGCAAATGAGCGATGGCATTTGGATGAAATGTTCGTTTCGATCGGCGGGCACCGGATGTATTTGTGGCGCACTGTCGATGCTGAAGGCGAGGTACTCGACATCTTGCTCCAGCCGCGGCGAGACAAGCGTGCTGCCAAGAAACTGATTCGGAAACTGCTTAGGAAGCAGGGCATTTCACCAACTGCAGTCGTGACTGACAAGCTACGCTCCTATGGCGCGGCGTTGGGAGGTCTCGGACTTAAAGAACGCCACAAGACAGGCGGCCGACTGAACAATCGTGCTGAGAGTTCCCATCAGCCGGTGCGGCGGCGAGAGCGATCGTGGATCGGCTTTAAGCGGCCAGGATCGACGCAACGATTTCTCTCTACCCACGCCGTCGTCTACAACTGGTTCAACCTCCAACGCCACCCCATCTCCAGACGCACACTCAAAACCTTCCGAGATGTGGCATTCACCGAATGGCGGATCGCTACCCAGACTGCGTGAAACAGACCTATTCTCCCGAACCCCTATATTCACTTCGGGAAGATGTGACAGTGCCGCGCTGGCTGAATGGTGTCAGATGACGGCCTAAACTTGGCGGTGCCAGGCAATCCGGAGACTGGTTCGCATTAGACTGACAGCACCCGTCCATGTCATAACGAGCGCAACGTTCTCAACATCGGATCGTGTGATGTCCTCTTCTCTTGCCACTCTCGACGCCCTGCCGTCGATCGTGGATTTCTACGCGAACTACTGGAACAAACGGCCGTTCCTTGTGCGGAACGCCATCGATCAAGCCGTGATGGACGGACTGATCACGCCAGATGAACTTGCGGGACTGTCCATGGAAGAGACCGCGCGCGCACGCATGGTCTCGCGGAAAGACTGGGCCTGCCAATTTGGGCCCTTCACCGAAGAAGATTTCAATACCGCCGGAAAGCCACCTTGGAGCCTGCTCGTCCAAAACGTCGAACAATTCCACCCAGACACTGCCACGTTGTTGCGCGCGTTCAATTTTGCGCCCCGTTGGTTGATGGACGACATCATGGCCAGTTTCTCCACCAAGGGAGGCACCATCGGCGGTCATATCGATAGCTATCACGTCTTTCTTGTCCAAGGCCAAGGCTCACGCCGCTGGACCATTGGTCGTGAACCCGTCATCGATGAAGAGTACATCGACGGCCTCGACCTCAAAATCCTTAAAGACCCCATTGACGGCAATACTGTTGAGGTTACCTCAGGCGACATCCTGTACATCCCCCCCCATTTCGCCCACGAAGGCACCACGCTTGACGACGCGTTGACCTTTTCCGTTGGTTTCCTCGGCCCGAAATTGTCCGAACTTTACGACGCCTATGGTCAGCACCTCGCCGACCACGATGCGCTTGATCACCGCTACGCAGGCGAGGGGTTGAGCGCAGACAGCTCAGGCTTCATCCTCTCCATCGATGCCGTTGAGACGCTGCGCGATCATCTCAGCCACTCGCTCAGTACGCCCGCGTTTTGTGAGTGGCTGGCCTCGTTTTTCACCGGATCAGCCAGTGAAGACACTGCACAGTACAGCAAACGCGACGACACTCTTAGCTTGGCAGCCTTCACAGAAGCTCTGCAGGCAAGGGCCGGTCTGATCAAACCCGCCTACGTAAAATTCGCGCTCATCCCATCGCCCAAGGGCACCTACAGCCTTGGCTTTAATCGTAAAACTTTTGACATCAATGATGACGCCCTGGCCGTCATCTTAAGCCTGATGAAAGAAGATGCCGTCACCACAAATGACACGCCCGCGCTGCTCGATCATCTCGATCTTTTGTTCACGCTCTATAACCACCAGGCGTTGGAATGGCATTGACAACTTAACTACCATGGAACCAAGGACCCACCGACGGGCTTCTGGTTATACAGCCAACGCGACACTTCGCCACTGAGCATGAGCTTCATCGCGGAACTGGCGATTGGTCATTCGTGAAAGAAGGTGACGCTGCGTGTTGAAAAGGTTGTAGACGGCGGCGTGGGTGGACAGAAATCGCTGGGCTGATCCCGGCGACTTGAAGCCCTGCATCTTTCGCTCTCGTTGTCGCACGGATTGATGCGAGTTTTCCGCTCTGTTGTTCTTGTATTGGCCCGTCTCATGGTGTGCTGTCAGATCCAGATCACGGAACGCCGCACCATAAGAACGTAGTTTGTCAGTTGTGATGGTTGTCGGCGCAAATCCTTGCTTCTTTAGGAGTTTGCGCATCAATTTCAGTGCGGCTTTTTTGTTCCGTCGCGCTTGAACCAGAAGTTCCAGGACTTCGCCTTCACTGTCATCGGCCCGCCACAAGTACATTGTCTTGCCCCGGATCGAGACATACATCTCGTCCAAATGCCAGTTGCCGTCTGATCGTGGCCTGCGATGTCGAATCTTTCTGGCATAGGCGACTCCGAACTTCAGAACCCAGCACCGAATGCTCTCGTAGGAGATATCCAAACCCCGTTCGGAGAAAAGGTCCTCCACGTCACGAAAACTTAGCGTCAAACGGCAGCACAGCCAGACCGCATGCTGGATGATCTCTGCTGGAAATCGATGGCGTTTGTACGAAATTTAGTTCATCCGCCGAAGCTACCGCGCCAAGGGCGGTGCAGGTAGGGAGTTAACCTGTCAGTGCCGTAAAGGTGGTTGCGGGGGCTCGCAACGCTTCTTGGCTTACAACCCCTCGCATCACAGTCCCGCTGGTTTTACCGCGACCTAAGGCGGCGTAAAATGAGGCCAGCAGTAGAGGAAGCCGCAATGACGAAAGCAAAGAAGGTTCGCCCGATAATCGAAGCCCTCGCCGAGTGGGCTGTGGACGATGCCTTGGCATCGCACAACAAGGGATTTCGGCAACGGAAGCGACTGCCAAGAGAGCACTACAAGAATAAGCTGGCCGAGGAATCCCCAACCAAGACCAAGGCCAGGAAGCGCAAGAACTAGCGCCCGTCTGACTCACTAACTCACTAGGGCGTGCACTCATAAACGACAATGTGTCGATGACCGCTTTCGGCAGAACCTCGGACATCCACCTGCCGTCTGTGCATGTCGCTGATGTGCCAGGAGCAGATATTTAGCCCGTCCTTTGTGCTTCGTTGTGTCAAAGTAGATCGAAGCGGAGCTGGCGCTAAAAACTGTACAGACATTAGCTGGACATATCAGCCAATCGGGTAACTGTACGTTCTTGCCATCACTGGAAACGTTGCTCTTGTTCGACAAAACCAAAGTTTTCATAAAGTCGGTGAGGAAGGACGTGGATTAAGGAAGAGCAGCTTTCACGTCGATCGTAGTGTCTATAGTGGTCTCTAAGCGATACGGTGCGCCAACGGTATCAATGTGGGCCTTTACCACACGCCCGAAATCCACTTGACGGGTCAGCAGAAAACAGCTTTTCGGAGGATTGATGGAGGACAGGTCCAGCATCATCGTCGCCTTGTCGTTTTTCTGAATGATCTCTGTGAGACCAGAACCGTACTTGCTGACGACGGCTTCGGTATCGACAAGAGGTTCAAGGCCGTGGTAGTTCCAGAGGCCCAGCACTTCCTCTTTTTCTTGGCGCTTACGCCCTCTTACCCTAACTTGGCATTCGACAACAGAAGCGCCATCAATCATCAAGGCGGGAAGCTGAATTTTGGCCGTCAGGTTTGTGTCACGGTCAAAGTAAAGGCTGCCTTCCGCATTCTGTGTTAGCTCTTGGAGGATGAGAAACTCGGGAGATACGTTTGAATCGGAGAGCCGCAGTTTCGGCCAGCCTGTCACAAGGCCCGATTGGGCATAGGAGACGATCAGCTGGAACTCCAACTCTGAGATTTCGAGATAGTTCGTCACCAACTTGGCGGACTTGCCCCAGGTTTCGATCTCCGCATCCGTCATTTCCGACAAGGTTCGGGTGACGATGCCCTTTGCCTTGGCTTTGGCAAGAGCGGGTTGGCCGAAACCCGATAGGGAAACGGCGATAATATCGTCCGCCTGCAAGCTCTCCCTACGACCAATCAATTCTTCGATCCACATAACGTCCTGGGGGTCTTTATGATCACGGCATTCGATGTGGATGATTTTGCCGTCACGTTCGATGATGCCGTCAATCTGTCGCGAACTGCCGGTATCTGGATCGGATATATGCTCATCCCAAGTCACGGTCGCGCCGGTCGGCTCGATTAGTTTGTGAATCCTGACGGCAAGTTGTTCAAGTTCTTTCGAAGTTGAAGTGGGCTTCACGGTAGCGGTTCCTGCTGGCAAACAACTGGGTTCTAACGGGTTGCTTTGTCAAATTCTTCCGCAAGCATAACCGTCAGGACGCGCTTTGTCCTGGCTGGGTCCGAAGGATCGGGAGATTGTTGGCTCAAGTTAGAGTTGCGGTATCCGCTTCGGGTCAAACTGAGACCAAAGCCTTCAAAGGCAGACGTCCGCTCCGCACAGTCGCGATCAAGCCCTTTCGGCATGGCCGTCACGACCGTCACCAACGACGCGTTCCGCACCTTCGTCGACGCCACCGGCTATGTGACCGAGGCCGAGCGCTTTGGCTGGTCCTTCGTCTTCTGGAGCCAAGTTCCCCAAAGCGTCGGCCCCACCCAGGCGGTCAACGAGGTTGAATGGTGGCGTCGGGTCGACGGCGCTTGCTGGTTCGCCCCCAACGGCCCCGACACCGAAGGCGATTGCCTGCCCGATCATCCCGTCGTTCATATCTCGTGGAACGACGCACGGGCTTACGCAAATTGGGTCGGCGGACGGCTTCCGACCAAGGCAGAATGGGAACACGCTGCCCGGGCAGATCAGGGCGACGTCAGGTTTCCTTGGGGCAATGACGAGCCGAATGACACCGCCTTCACCCCCTGCAACATTTGGCAGGGCGATTTTCCGAAAGTGAACACCGCCGCCGACGGGTTTGTCACGACCGCTCCTGCCCGGTCCTTTGAGCCGAACCCCTGGGGGCTCTACAACGTTGTCGGCAATGTCTGGGAATGGAATGCCGGTCCCTATCGGGTGCGGTCGCTAAAACGCTCGGTCAAACAGCGGTTGTCGGGGATGAAAGGTTACAAGCTGTCCAAAGGCGGATCGTTCCTTTGCCACCGCAGCTATTGCTATCGGTATCGCATTGCCGCCCGGTCGGGCTCATCGCCGGACAGCTCAACGACGCACCACGGGTTCCGGGTGGTCTGGTCGGACTAAGCGGTTAGCTGATTTCGGTGTAAAGCGTCTGGAATTGCGCCAACTCTTCGGGGATGCTGTCGATGCCCAGACCCGGACCATTGCCGCACGTCCACATGCCGTCGGCTATTGGCTCTTGCCCATCGAAGAACAATGATCTCAACGGGTTATCGTTGACGTCGACTTCCAGAAGCCCGTCCCCTCCTGCACCAGCCAGCAATTCCGCCGAGGCGGCGATACCGACGCCAGCGCCAAGGAAGTGGGGGAAATACCGGCGACCATTGGCCAGCGCATTTCGGGCCACGGCAAGACATGCAGTAACGCCGCCCCATTTCGCTACGTCGGGTTGGATGACAGACAAAACGCCCGCTTTGATCGCGTGATCAAAGTCGGCTTCGCCGATGATATTCTCGCCCCCTGCCAGCGGTATCGCCGAATTTGCGGCCAAGGTCTGCCACTCGCCCCGGTCCGCGAAGACCGGCAGCGGTTCCTCGAGCCAATGCAGGGGAACGTCAGCGACACCGGTGACGAACTCCTGCGCCTGTTCCAGTGACCAGGCTTGATTCGCATCGCAGGCGATCAGTTCGTGGTCGGCCAATCCCGCGTGAATGTCGTGGACGGCGGCGATATCGGCGTCCAAGTCGAAGCCCACTTTCAGTTTGAACCGTTGGTGCCCGACAGCCCGTGCGCGCGGCATAAGATCGCCCGCCACGGCAATCTGGATGCCACTCGCATAGGCCGGCACGCGGTCGGGCGCGTCGGCACGGATTAGACGCCGCAGCGGCAGGCCCTTGCGTCGTGCGGCCATGTCCCAGACAGCGATGTCGAGCCCGGCAATAACTTGGGCAAAGGGGCCCACCTCGCCGCATTGGACGGCGCGTATTCGTGTCTGGGCGTCAAGCTTGTGGAAGAACCCGGCCGGTGTTTCGGCGCGGGCGCCCAGCACCAGATGTGCGACGTCCATCTCAAGTAGACGCACGCGATGCTCAGCTCCGGCGACGGGCCAGTTGGCCCAGATCTCGCCCCAACCGAAAACACCGTCACGGTCTTCGACCCGCACCAGCACCGCCGGGCGGTCGTGCATCACACCGAAGGATGTGGCGACAGGTCTTTTCGTTGGTGAACGAAAGGCCCAGGCCTGAATGCGGGCAATGTCGATCATGCAAGAAGGTCCATTTCAAGGCGGACAAAGTCACTGCGATAAGTGACGTCCGCAAGATAGATCACCCGATCCTGGCCGTCGCAAATAACGCGTCGGACCTCGACCACAGGGTCGCCGACGGCAAGGCTCAGCAGCCCGGCAGTGTCATAATCACATTTACCAATCGTCAGGGACTGGCGGGCCCGAGCAACGTCGATGTCGTCGGAATCGACCAGCACCGGTAAGGCAAGTTGAGTTCTGAATTCGCCTTCATGGCGGGCGAACAGGTCCTTTTCGAAGTAGATCGAAATAACGCAATAGGTTTCACCATCGCGCGTGTGGGTGCGCCGCAAAAGGTGATAACCCTTGTCAGACAACCCGCCAATTATGGGCGCACCCGGCACTTCGGCGTCACGGTCTTCCAACAGATCAAGTGCGGGTTTGTCACCGCGATAATGGTCGGCCAATGTCGACAAACGCGTGCCAAGATGCAGCCGATCTGGCACAGGTGGCGTCGGCAAAACGGTCGTTCCGCGTCCGCGCCGCGATTCCAACAACCCTTCTTCTTCAAGTATCTTCACGGCTTGCCGCACCGTGATCTTTGCGACTGAATATTCAGTTGAAAGATCTGAAATCGTTGGCAAAAGTTCTCCGGGCATCCAGACGCCGCGGTCGAGATTCTGGCGCAGTATCTCAGCGATCTGAAGATAAAGCGGGGATCGGCTTTGCCGAAGAGTGTCCGTCATGGGGTGCGCTAGCCTCAATAGGTTCTAAAAACCTATATATAGAATTTTTGTTGCAACACCAGCGTAATCCGATTAGTCCTATTAATAGAACTTTTGGGGATGGGCTGCGTGACGGGCTTTGATTACATCATCATCGGATCGGGAACGGCGGGGTCTACGTTGGCCGCCCGCTTATCGGAAGATGAAGCTGCGCGCGTCCTTGTTCTGGAGGGCGGCGGGGCCGATCGGGGGTTCTGGCTGAAGCTACCCGTTGGGTACTACAAGTCGATCTATGATGGCCGCGTGTCGCACCTTTATCGCGGCGAGCAAGACCCCGGCATCGCGGAGCGGCGGATGGATTGCCCGCGTGGGCGGGTGGTCGGCGGATCAAGCTCGATCAACGGATTGATCTATATCCGGGGGCAGCACGCGGACTTCGACGACTGGGCAGCCCTTGGTGCGGACGGGTGGTCGTTCAACGATGTGCTGCCGCATTTCCGGGCTATCGAGACCTATGCCGGGCCGCCGTCGCAATTACGCGGTGCGCACGGGCCTTTGCAGGTCTCGGATCTGCGCAATGACAACCCGGCGTGTAATGACTGGCTGCAAGCGGCGATGGCGCATGGGTTGCCACGGAACAAAGACTTCAACGGTGATGCAGCTTACGGCGTCGGCGCATATCAACTGACCTTGCGCGGGCGGTGGCGCGACAGCGCAGCCACAGCGTTTCTGCATCCGGCCTTGCAGCGACCTAACCTGACGCTTGAGACAAACGCCTATGCGTCGTCGATCATCTTCGACGGCCACCGTGCAACGGGCGTGCGCTATGTCAAGGACGGCGCGACGCATGAGGCTCATGCCGATTGCGAGGTGATCCTTTGCGGCGGTTCGGTCCAGTCGCCGCAGCTTTTACAATTGTCCGGGATCGGGCCTGCGGAGCTGTTGCGCGAGCATGGGTTGATGGTGCGCCATGACGCGCCTGAGGTTGGTGAGAACCTGCAGGACCACTTGCAAATGCGTACGGTCGTCGAGCTGGACGAACGCGGTGACTCGCTGAATGACCATATCCGCAATCCCATCAGCCTTGCAAAGATGGGGCTGGAGTGGCTTGTTCAATCGCGCGGCCCGCTGACTGTCGGCGCAGGTCAGGTGGGAGGCGCGGCCTGCACCAAATACGCCGAGGGCGGGCGGCCCGACCTGCAATTGTTCGTCATGCCGCTGTCTGTCGACAAGCCCGGAAAGCCTCTGCACCGCTATTCTGGTTTCACGACCTCGTTCTGGCAGTGTCACCCAGAAAGTCGCGGCTCAGTTCAGATTGCGGGCACCGATCCCTTTGCCGACCCCCTCATTCGCACCAACTACCTTGCGGCCGAGAAAGACCAAAAAGTCATCGTCGAGGGCGTCCGCCTTGTGCGCGAACTTTATAACCGGCCCGAGTTCCGCCAGCGTTGGCGACGCGAGGTCGTGCCGGGTGCCGAGTGTCAAAGTGACGCTGAGGTGCTGGACGCTGTGCGCCAGATGGCAGGAACAGTCTACCACCTGGTCGGCACGTGCCGAATGGGGAACGACGCACGCGCCGTTGTGGATCCGGCACTGCGCGTGAACGGTGTCGAGAGGCTGCGCGTCGTCGATGCTTCGGTGATGCCAATGATCACATCCGCCAACACCAATGCGCCGACCTACATGATCGCGGAGAAAGCGGCAGCGATGATCCTTGCCGACGCGAATGCAACCTAACTTACAGACAAAACTGGAAAACGCCTATGCCGATTGAAATTCGAAACCCTGCTGCCCCGGACGACATCGTGGCAAGGTATGACGAAACGCCCGCCAGTGCGCTGGATGATCTGGTGGCGCGGGCGCGCGTGGCTCAGGTCAACTGGGCCGCAGCGCCACAGCCGGACCGGGGCGCGAAGGTTGCCAAGTTTGTCGATACCCTAGAGGCGCGGGCCGCCGAGATCGCCCTGTCGATCACGAAGGAAATGGGCAAACCGTTGGCCGAAGCGCGCGGCGAGGTTGCCAAGGCGGTTGGCGAGGCACGCGCGTGCATTGGCCGGGCCAGTGCGCCGATTGGCGAGGTCTTCCCGTCGCAAATTCCAGGAACCGTCGCCTATTCGACACGGCGCCCGCGCGGAGTGATCCTTGGCATCAATCCGTGGAATTTCCCGTTCAGTACACCGATGCGCAAGGCCATTCCGGCACTTGTTTATGGCAATGCAATCATCCTCAAGCCCGCCTCTCTGACGCCGGGAGCTGTTGCCCTGATGGCCGAGATTGCCGCCGAGACCTTGCCTGCAAACCTCGTGCAGGCCGTCATTGGCGGCGGTGCTTTGGGGCAGGCCTTGTCGGAACACGCAAGCGTCGATGCCGTCAGCTTCACCGGCTCGGTCGGTGTCGGCAAGCGGGTCGCCATCGCGGCGGCGGGCCATCTGGCCGAAGTGTCGTTGGAACTTGGCGGCAAGAACCCGGCGATACTGAACGATGCCAGGGATCTTGACAAAGCGCTCGACCAAATCATGGCGGCGGCTTTCGCCGTCTGCGGTCAGCGTTGCACGGCGGTCAGCCGGGTCATTGTGCAGCGCGATCTTGAAGAGGCCGTTGTGGCTGGGCTGGCGGCGCGGGCCGAGCTTATGCAGCCTATGGACGGTGCAATGGATGGCGCGAAGACCGGCCCTTTATCAAGTGCGCAACAGCTTGAAGATGTAGCCGGGTTCGTATCGCGTGCAGTGACGGAAGGCGCAGTCATTGCGGCGGGGGGCAAGAAGCTCGACTCCGACAAGGGCGGATATTTCTATGCGCCGACGATCCTTTCCGGCGTCAACCGGGGCATGGAAGTCGCGCGTGACGAGGTATTCGGCCCAGTCCTGTCGGTGATCGCCTATGACACATTGGACGAGGCCATGAGTGTCGCCAACGACGTCGCCTTCGGCTTGTCCTCATGCCTTTATTCCGAGCGCACGGACGAAGTGGAACGCTTTGTTGCAACAAGCGAAAGCGGCATGATCCATGTTAACGCGGGCAGCTTCCCGGAAAATCATCTGCCGTTTGTCGGCATAAAGGACAGCGCCATGGGCGTCGGCGGTTCGAATGGGCCTTCGACCATCCAATTCTATACCACCGAGCATACTGTTTATCGCCGGGCGGAGGTCTGAAGTCATGACCGACAAACCAAACATCCTCATGATCATGGCTGACCAACTGGCCCCGCAGGCGTTGCCATTCTATGGCAACCGGGTTTGCAAAACCCCGCACCTAGATCGGTTGGCGGCAAACAGCGTGGTCTTCGACAACGCCTATTGCAACTATCCGCTTTGCGTACCATCGCGGACCTCGATGATGTCGGGACGGCTGACGCCTACGATCGAGGCATGGGACAACGCCTGTGATCTGGCGTCCAGTCAGCCGACCATGGCGCATCATCTGCGCCACTTGGGCTATCACACGGTGCTGTCGGGCAAGATGCACTTTATCGGCCCTGATCAGTTGCACGGCTTTGATGAGCGCACGGTGACGGATGTGTATCCGTCGGGGTTTGACTGGGTGGCGGACTGGAAGGCGGGTCCGGCCTTCGTACCTTCGGCGACGGGACTAAATGGTGTTGTTGACGCCGGACCGGCGGCGCGGACCTTGCAGGAGGATTTTGACGAGGAAGTCGCCCATGCCGCCGTACAGACGATCTATGATCTCGCGCGGCGCGGCAATGATGCGGGGCCGTGGTTTCAGGTCGCGTCTTTCACTAGCCCGCACACACCGTTTGTCGCGGATCAACAGTACTGGGACCGCTATGATCCCGACGACATCGACGCGCCGAGGGTTGGTACTTTACCTTTCGACGACCTCGACTATGCATCGCGCGCCCTGTTCTTTGCCCATGGGCGGCACCGGCACCGGGTGACCGAGGATGACCTGCGCCGCGCGAGGCATGGCTACTATGCGATGATCTCGTTCATCGACGACAAGATCAGTGAAATCCTCGCTGCATTGGAGGCTAGCGGTCAAGCTGACAACACTGTCGTCCTCTTCTGCGCTGATCACGGCGAGATGCTGGGCGAGCGTGGCATGTGGTTCAAGCAGAGTTTCCATGAGTGGTCCGCCCGTGTTCCGCTTATGATCTCGGCGCCCGAACGTTATACGCCGCACCGGGTGAAAGACTGTGTGTCACTGGTCGATCTACTTCCGACGCTGGTTGGTATCGGGGGGGGCGAGGTAAGGCTGCCCTGCGATGGCGAAAGCCTTGAACCCGCGCTGATCGGGGGCGCAACTCGCGATCTGGTTGTTTCAGATTACTATGGCATCGGGCCTTGCGTGCCGCACCGGATGGTCCGGCAGGGGCAGTTCAAGCTGATCTATACTCATGGTCACCCGGACCTGTTGTTCGATCTGGACGTGGACCCTGACGAGTTGCAGAACCTTGCGGGCGATCCGGCGCACGCGGACACCCTGGCGCGTTTAAAAACCATCCTGATGGACGGCTGGGATCCGGACGCCATCGACCAACAGATTCGCGTCAGTCAGGCCGAACGGCTGTTTCTGAAGGCGACACCCGGCGATCCTGAGGACTGGGATTTCGTGGCGCGCAAGGGTGACGAGACACGCTATGTGCGGCGTGGATCGGGCGGCGTGGACGGAACCAAGGCAGACCGTCGCCTGCCCCGCGTCGAACCGGCCGAGCCATATTTTCCCGCGTTATCTCAAGAGGATGTAGCCCTGATAATTGCCGGTCAGAAACCGCTGCCGGATTATCTATCGGAGGGGAGATGCGATGATGTCGAGTCTTGATTTCGGACTATCGGCGGGTTTCGCCGAAGGTGTTTCGACGAACACATCAATCGACAGGTCAATTCTATGGCCATTACAAACTACCCGATGGCTAGCAATGGTTCCACCAGCGCGACTCCTGCCAGTCTGCGCCACATGCACCGACGTCTCATGCTAAGCCGCATTCAGGCAGAACCAGGCGTATCACGCGCCGAACTGGCCGGAGGCTTCGGGTTTTCCGAGATGGCGTCGACCCGGATTGCACACGATTTGCTGGCCGCCCGCATCATAGAGGAATTTGACCATCCAGAAGCGGGTGCCGTGCACGAGCTGAAAACCACATTTGGTTATGATCCCGACAGCGGTTCCGGTTGGTGAAAAGCGAGGTCTCGCCCGCCGAGGCAGCGTCGCTGCTGGCATTGCACACGTTCTGCTGTTCCGACCGGCTGGACTTTGAGCATCTGAATAAAAGCGCGTCGGGCTCCGATGAAGGGGCGGCCTATGCATAGCTTGGTATCAGACCGGGCATTGGGCTGGATCATCGGCATCGTGTCGGTGTTGCTGGTCAGCCTGACACTTTACACCGCCTATTTCGGCGTTTTCCCAGATGGGTTGCAGCGCAGCGGTCATCTGCTTTTGGTCATGGCGCTGGTCTATGTCGGCGCGCTCAGAGCATCGTTTGGACCAAACGGTCAAACCACTATGTTGGTGACTCTGCAACGCCTCTGGATTGTGGTTGCCCTTACCCCTGGCGTCATTGCGACCGGGCACCACATTGTGAATTTTAGCGCCATCAACGACCGGTGGGGTGAGATCACCCAGATCGAAATCGTGCTGGCTGTGATTCTGGTAATTGCCCTGTTCGACGCCTGCCGCCGGACAATCGGTTGGCCTATCGTGATCCTCGCCTCGTTTTTCATCGCCTACGGGCTCTTTGGTGCCTACCTACCCGATGGTCTGGCGCATCGAGGCTATTCCCTGAAACGGGTGACGGCGCAGCTTTATCTGGGCGGTGGCGGCATCTTTGGCACGCCCCTTGGTGTCAGCGCCACATTCGTTACCGGCGTCGTTGTGCTGGGTGCGCTTCTGGAGAAAACCGGCGCCGGGCAAGTGCTGATGGACTTCGCAACGGGCCTGACCGGTCGGATGCGCGGCGGGCCTGCCAAGGCAGCCGTAGTCGGCTCTAGCCTGATGGGCATGATTTCGGGCACCGCCGTTGCCAATGTACTGACCACGGGGCCGATCTCCATCCCGCTGATGCGCAAAAGTGGCTATCGCAAGGAAGCTGCGGGCGCGATTGAGGCTGTCGCCTCTACTGGTGGTCAGTTGATGCCGCCGGTGATGGGTGCGGCGGCCTTCATCATGGCCGAGTTCACGGCAACGTCTTACCTGACCATCGCCAAGGCGGCGTTCCTGCCTGCGGTGATCTTTTATGCCGTGCTGCTGGCGATGGTGCATTTCGAGGCGGTCAAACGGAATATACCGTTGCTGCGCGACGCAGACTCGGTCATCGACTGGGCAAGCATCGCCAAACGGTCCTATCTGCTGGCACCTCTGCCGGTCTTTGTCAGCATGTTGCTGAACGGCTATTCGATCATGCTGTCGTCGTTCTGGGCGGTGGCGGCGTCAGTGATCGTCAGCTTCTTCAACCGCTCATCCGCTCAGACACCGCGCCGGATGGTCGAGACAGCGATCACCGCGGCCAATGCTGTCATCCCTGTCGCTTTGGCCTGTGCGGCCGCGGGCATGATCATCGGGATCATCACGTTAACCGGCATCGGGCTAAAGTTTTCGACTCTTGTGGTTCTGCTGTCAGGCGGCCATTTGCCCGTTGCGCTGGTACTGACGATGTTGACTTGCCTGATTCTTGGAATGGGCCTGCCAACGGCAGCGGCCTATATTCTGGTGGCCACACTGGTAGCCCCTGCCCTTGTCGATCTGGGCGTCGGGCTTCTGGCAGCCCACCTGTTCGTACTTTATTCCGCCATGCTCTCGTCGATTACGCCGCCGGTTGCGCTTGCCGCTTATGCAGCGGCTTCGATCTCGCAAGGCAATCCACTGAAGATCGCGGTTCTGGCCTGCCAGTTTGGCATGGGTGCCTTCGCGGTTCCGTATTTCTTTGTCTATGATCCCGCGCTTCTGGCCATCAACGCGACCTGGGTGCAGGTGGTTCTGTCATTTGTCACCGCAATCTCCGGGGGCGTTGCGGCCAGTGTCGCGATGATGGGCTTCTTCGCCTACCGCCTGAGTGTCCTCGAGCGGTTCGGCTTCGCTCTGGCAGCCGTGCTGTTTCTAAGCTCGGACTGGCGGTTTGACGCGCTGGCGGTGCTGATCGCAGCAGCCTTGATCGTCTGGAACCTGCGCAAGGGTGTAGCTCACGAAACAATCACAACAGAAATCGGTTCAGAACCGATCGCATCAACTTCAAAGGGAGAGAAAAAATGAAACTCACACTTAGACATGCACTGTTTGCGGCGGCAACGCTGGTTGCCCCGATGGCCGCACAGGCTGAATTCTTGTCGATCGGGTCCTGCCCGGTCGGGTGCACGGCCTACACATGGTCCGCGGGCATCGCCGATGTCATCAACAAGAACGTTGAAGGCATCGAAGTTACGGCGGAAGAAACCAAAGGCTATGTCGCCAATATCAATCTCTTGCAGGATGGCGAGATCGAAGCCTCTATGGCGACCTCGCTGTCTTCTTATGAAGCATGGGCGGCAACCGGCCCCTATGAGGGCAGCGAGCCCGGCAAAATCCTGTCGTGGATGTCCATCGCCCCGGTCGGCATGCATATCATCGCGCTGGAAGGCGGCCCGATCAATTCGGTCGAGGACCTGAAAGGCAAGCGTGTGGGCATGGGCCAGCCGGGTGGCGTGTCGATGCTGGACGCGAATGCACTGATGGGCATGGTCGCAGGCGAGGACTTTGAGGCCTTTCGCGTCCGTCTTGGCGACATGATCGATATGCTGAGCGACGGCAACATCGACGCAGCCCTTTGGAACGGATCATTCCCGCTGCCACCCGTCATCAAGCTGTCAGCGCAGCGTGATGTGAAACTGATCCCGATCTCTGACGCGTTCTATGCCGACCTCAATGCCAAGTATCCGCCATACTTCCGTCTTTCGATCCCCGGCGGCACTTACGAGGATGTGGCAGGCGATACGCCCACCTATGGTCTTGCAAACGGATTAGTCATTTCCGCCGATGTGTCCGAGGAACGGGTTTATGAAATGACAAAGGCGATCTTTGAAAGCCTTGATGATCTGGCGGGCGTTCATCCTGCCTTTGGCCGCGTGAGCAAGGACACCGTGCTAAACGGATTTGGTGCGCCCCTGCATCCCGGTGCGCTGAAATACTACCGCCAGATTGGCGTGGCCGGCATCGAGGAATTCGTTGCCCGCACCAGCAGATAAAGTGTCACTCTCAAGTCCGTCCGGGCCAATGTCCGGGCGGATATCTTTGCGCAAGGAAAAGCCATGACCCGTCCCAACATCCTCGTCATTCAGGCGGACCAGATGACCGCGCTTTGCCTGTCGGCTTACGGCAAGCCTTATGCGATCACGCCGAACATCGACAAAATGGCCAAGAACGGGACGACTTTTGCCAACAGTTACTGCAGTAACCCGGTCTGCGGCCCCTCGCGCGCCTCGATGATGACGGGGCGTCTGCCATCGGATGTTGGCGTCTTTGACAACGGGGCCGAGTTCCTGCCGTCCGAGCCGACCTATGCCCATTACCTGCGCACGCTTGGCTACAAGACCACGCTGTCGGGCAAGATGCACTTTGTCGGACCAGACCAGCTGCACGGGTTCGAAGAACGCCTGACCACCGACATTTATCCATCCGATTTTGCCTGGACCATGGACTGGGAAAAAACTGACGAGGCCTATGCGCCTTCGGTGATGAGCCTTTTGAGCGTCGTCGAATCCGGCCATTGCGAACGCAACCTGCAATTGGACTATGACGAAGAGGTCTTTATCGCCGCGCGCAAAGAGCTTTATGACCACGCCCGGTCAACCGATGATCGTCCGTTCCTGCTGCATGTGTCGTTCACCCAGCCGCATAACCCGTTTGTTGCGGGCCGCAAGTATTGGGACATGTACGAAGGCCGCGACATTCCCGAACCCGAAGTGCCCTATATCCCCTACGAGGACCGGGACCCGTGGTCGCAACGCTATTTCATGACGATCCGGCAGGACGAGTTTGAGATCACGCCGGAACAGCTTTACAATTCGCGCCGCGCCTATTTCGCGATGGTCACCCATATCGACGAATTGGTCGGCGGGCTGATCGAGACGTTGGAAAGCATCGGGCAACTGGACAACACCTACGTCTTCATGATTTCGGACCACGGCGAAATGCTGGGCGAGCGTGGCATGTGGTTCAAGTTCAACCCATACGAGGCCTCGCTGCGCGTGCCGATGATCATGCAGGGCCCCGGCGTGAAGGCAGGCCACCGGGAAGAGGCGCTAGCCTCACTGATCGATCTGATGCCGACTTTCACCGATATCGCCAGCGGCGGAACCTTTGACGGTTACGCGGCATCCCATGATGGCCGAAGCCTGCTGGATCGCCCCGATCGGAACAGCCGTGACGACCGGGTTTTCATCGAGTCGACCGGTGAAAGCCTTTACGGCCCCGCGTTCATCATGATCGAAGGATCGAAAAAGCTGGTCTATACGCGGACCGATCCCAAGATGTTCTTTGACATGGAAGCGGACCCCCTAGAGCTTACCAACCTGGCGGACGCCCCCGAGCATCAGGCGCAGATCGAAAGGATGTTCGTGGCCATGAAGGAACGATGGGACGAAGAGGGACTTGAGGACCGCATCCGCGCTTCGCAGAAGAAACGGATGTTTGTTCATGGCGCAATGAAACACGGACGGTTCCCGACTTGGGATTTCGGCCCCGACTATGATCCTGGAAAAGTCTATGTCCGTGGCAGCACAGATCCCAGCACAACCGCCACCAAGCAACGCGGACGGTTCCCTTACGTGCCAGTGACACCGCCGCAGTTCCCACGAGAAACCAAAAAGTGAAGCTACTAGGCGGCGGGTGAGTTGCATTTTCTTGCCAGCTTTCGCGCGGAGCGTATTGCTACGCAGGCCAAAAGAGACGGGTGCGTGTGTGAAATCTCGGAAGCGGCCGTATTCTAAGCCGCTACGGCTGCTTAAGTGCCGCTTTGCCCTTTCGTTCCACTTGCGGCATTCGTCACTATGGGCTCATAGCCGACGTTCGCGGCCACGATGGCGACCGGCTGCTTAGGGTCGACCTCAGTCATTGCCCACAGGAATTTCCTGGCAATTCTGCCTCTTCACCCAACTGCTAAAATCGCTCAGAGAAGATGATTACAGCGCCCGGCTGGCTCAATGCTTTGCTATGGAGCCGATTTTATCAGGCACCCGGATCCAAACGTAAACAACAGCCTGCGCCAGCGTAATCAGTAGCAGGGCATAGAAAACCGTTCTGAGACAAGCTTTGCCGGTATGGCCTCGGCTGGTTGTTGGCACCGCAGGTGCATGGGATGCGATAAACCGTCCCTTGAGTTTAGGTGCGAATTCGCGGCCAAAGAGAGCGCTGGAGAGTGGCCGCAGGATTCGTCTATGGTCGCTCCTTTCCCACTTCAGCCGAGATAACCGAGCAGGCGACCTCCTGGAACACTACTTCCGCAAGCGCACGCCCGGGCCGGCGGCATCGTCGGCAGGAATGAACGTAACACCCGCAGCTTCAAGAGCTTTGCGCATCGCGGTCACGTTGTCGGTGACCGGCACCCGTGCACCACGTTCGAACTCAGCTACTGTCGAACGCGCAACACCGGCCGCCGCGGCCAGTTCCTGCTGGGACAAGTTCACTAGGTAGCGAGCAGCACGACATATGTCCGGAGAGATCACCGTTCCGCTTAGAGTCCCCGCGCCTTGTGCCTGCGAAAGAGCACGCCTCGCAGCTTGGTTCGCCCCTCTCCTCTAACCCGAGCAGGTGGCAGCCCCTCAGGAATAATAGGACGCTGACCACGGACAGAAGCCAGAGCCTCGTGGCGGACATCGGAAAATGAGGAGCTTGACACCAAAGGCCCGATTACAGAAACCACCGAAGCCGACATTCGCTGGTAGTGCTGGTTTGACGACATCAAAGTGTCGCCGGAACCCTGATCACATGTCATTTTTCTGGCGTGGAGCTTCTACAAGTGGGCGATCAGGAAGTGCCCGCGCTCAAACAAGGGTGCCAAGGTTCAAGTCACTATTGTCCAGATCGCCTGTCACACTCGTGACCGTCGTGAGCACGGTTTCAAAAACGAGATCGCCATCGCTGTCGAGGGAGACCACCGCGTCCTGATCGCTGCCAGCCTGCTGAATATCCACCCTGGCGCTGCGGTCGGCACCAGCAATGCCGAGGCTATCCAACAGCGCGTCTAGATCGATGAGATCCGAACCCGTGGCATCAAACCCATCGATCACGTCGCCGGCCTCCAGGAGATCTTGATAAGCGAAGATATCGGCGCCGTCGCCACCCTCCAGGGTATCGCTGCCAAGGCCACCGATCAGCGTGTCGTCACCCAAGCCCCCAAGAAGGACATCGTCCCCATCATTGCCGATGATCAGATCCTGGCCCGCCTGTCCGTTCAGGTAGTTGTCTCCATCTGTGCCCGTAACCGTATCGTCGCTGCTCGAAGAAACCATCCCGGCGATCTCCGCCTTTGTCCAGATCGTTCCATCACCAAGCTCGATCGTTTCCAACCCGTAACGGCTATCGCCGAGTTGATTGTCGAGAAGGATGGACCCTGGTAAATCGCCGAAAGTGATCGTCACGTCGAGAGCATCGACTTCGCCTTTGGCGAACATCACATCGCGTGGTGCAAAATCGGCCCCGAGAACCAGCTTATCGCCCAGGTGGCGTGAATACTGGGTGGAGCTGCTGTACTCGAAGATCGTGTCGTTACCGTCACCCAGATTGTAGACGTAGGTGTCGGCATGCCAACTGCCTTCCAGGTAGTCGTCCCCGACGCCGCCAGTCAGGCTGTCGGCGCCCAGCCAGCCGTAGAGGCTGTCGTTCCCTTCACCTCCGTTGATGGTGTCGTTCTCCTGAATGCCGAAGATGTAATCGTCACCGGCCGTCATCGCCTGGGCGTATCCGACATGCGCAAGCTGCGATGATGTCCAGACCGTACCGTCGGCAAAGACGATCTCTTCCACGCCATAGCGGTTGTCGCCGAACTGCTCATTCAACAGGATCGAGCCGGCCGCGCCCTGGAAGCTGATGGTCACATCCTCCCAATCAGCCGCGTTGCGCGTGACGATGACATCGCCAACTGCGATTCCCGGCCCCAGCACCAGCTTATCGCCCAGGTGGCGGGAGTACTGGGTGGAGCTGCTGTACTCGTAGATCGTGTCGTTGCCATCGCCCAGATTGTAGACGTAGGTATCGGCGTGCCAACTGCCCTCCAGGTAATCATCCCCAGCACCGCCGGTCAGGCTGTCAATACCTTCCCAGCCGTAGAGGCTGTCATTCCCCTCGGCCCCGTTGATGGTGTCGTTGCCCTTGACGCCGAAGATGTAATCGTCACCGGCCGTCATCGCCTGGGCGTATCCGACATGCGCAAGCTGTGACGGTGTCCAGACCGTACCGTCGGCAAAGACGATCTCTTCCACGCCATAGCGGTTGTCGCCGAACTGCTCATTCAACAGGATCGAGCCGGCCGCGCCCTGGAAGCTGATGGTCACATCCTCCCAATCAGCCGCGTTGCGCGTGACGATGACATCGCCAACTGCGATTCCCGGCCCCAGCACCAGCTTATCGCCCAGGTGGCGGGAGTACTGGGTGGAGCTGCTGTACTCGTAGATCGTGTCGTTGCC
>NZ_JAAQPH010000010.1 GCF_011683915.1 Pelagibius litoralis | reverse complement strand
CTCAATGCGCGCCCATTCCTCCTCACTCAACCAAAACAGCTGCCTTGCCATTCAAGCCTCCTATCCTTGGAAACTTGAATCACAAATCCAACTCAACTGGAATCCCCTAATTGGGTACAGACCCTAGAGCAGATTCACTCGGTCGATGGATCGCCCCGGGTAATTCTATCGGGCCAATTCCATTCGACCGGGATCTGCTCTAGTCTCTCGGTCTGTATTACGCAGGCATTTCGGGGGACGAGTGGACGCGACCTTACAGACAGAGCCGGCCGTGTTCCCGGCCTTCCAATTTGCCGGCCAGTGGCGCGCCTATCAGGCACGGGTGCTGGGTGAGCTGGAAAGCCATCTCGACGACGCGCGCCTCAACATCGTTGCGGCCCCCGGCGCCGGCAAGACGGTGCTGGGGTTGGAGGTGTTACGCCGCCTCGGCCGCCCGACCCTGATCCTTTCCCCGACCAGGGCCATTCGCGACCAGTGGGTCATGCGCCTGCGTGAACTCTTCGAACCGGAGGCGGCGGTCTGGCCTCCGGGTCTGGGCATTGATGTCGCAGCGCCCGGCTGGTTGACCTCGACCACCTATCAGTCCCTGCACACCACCCTGCGCGGCCTGTTGGATGGCGATACCGGGGGTGAAGAGGGCGACGCCGAGGACGAACAGGATGAAATTGACGATGAGGAAAGCGCCGATTCCGCCCGCCTGGCCGGGGAGGCGCTGCTGGAAATTTTGGAGCGCGCCGGGATCGAGACTTTGGTGCTCGACGAGGCCCATCATCTGCGCCGTGCCTGGTGGGAAAGCCTGCAGGAAGTCATCGGTTATCTGAAGGCGCGGCGGCCCGACTTCCATATAGTCAGCCTTACCGCCACCCCGCCCTACGATGTGGAGCAGGAGGAGTGGGACCGCTATGCCGAGGTCTGCGGACCGGTCGATGCGGAAATCTCGATCCCCGAACTGGTCAAGCAGGGCGATCTCTGTCCGCACCAGGATTTTCTTCATTTCAGCGTCGCCCAGGGTGAGCCGATCGATAGTCTGGAAGCCTTCGCAAGAGAGGCCGATGCCCTGGCCTGGGAGTGGGCGCACGACGAAACGCTGCTGACCTGGATTACTGCCTTCGCGTGGTTTGTCGAGCCGGAGAAATTCGAGCCGGAGATTCTCGCCAAGCCCGCCGTCTTCTGCGGCCTGCTGGCGATCATGAAACTGAATGGCCGTGAGATTCCCGAAATCGCGCCGGCCATCCTGGGTATCAGCGAGCCGGAGATTCCCGAACCGCGCGCGCAGGTGCTGGAAGCACTCTTTCAGGAGATACTGAACGGTGACGGGCAATTCGACTGTGGCCCTTTGACCGAGCGCCTGCGCCGCGAACTGCAGTCGATCGGCGCGCTGTGGAGAGGGCGGGTTCGTCTGCGCAAGCAGCAGCAGCTTGTCCGTGCGCTGGCCGGAACCGCCGGCAAGCTGGACAGCATAGAAGCGATTGCCAAAGCCGAACTGGCGGCCCTGGGCGATAGGTTGCGTCTTGTCGTGCTCACCGACTTCATACGGTCTTCGGCGCTGTCGCGCCCTGCCGACCGCTCCAGCGATACCCTGGGCGCCGGGCCGGTCCTCCGGCGCCTGGGGCAGGCCGGCCTGGCACCGGCGCTGCGGCCGGCACTGATGACAGGCAGTTGGGTGGTGATACCCGATGATGTCATTCCGGCCTTTCGGTCCGAGGCCGCCAAACAGGGGTTGTCCGAAGCCGCGCTGACATTGAAGCCGCTGCAGCACGTTCCCGGTTGGTCCAAGGTCGATGCCAGCGCAGGTAAAGCCGCGCTGCGCCTGCGCGTGATCACCCATCTTTTCGAGGAAGGCCACCTGCGCTGCCTGGTCGGGACGGCGGCGCTTCTGGGTGAGGGATGGGATGCACCCTCGATCAATTCCCTGATCCTGGCGACCTCGGTCAAGTCCTTCATGTTGTCGAACCAGATGCGCGGGCGGGCGATCAGAGTATCGAAAAAAGATCCGGATAAGGTGGCGGCGATCTGGCACCTGGCGACCATACTGCCGCCTTTCACGACCCTTGCGACCAGTCAGTCATCGCTCTGGGAAGCGCTGAACTTCACGCGGCAGGAAAACGCGGCCCAGGGCCGCCTGGATCGCGACCCTTTTTCTCTGGGCCAGGATGCCTGGGCCGTCTTTCGCCGTTTCAAGACCTTCGCCGGGGTATCCCATTCCGAACTCCCCGTGATCGAGTCGGGCATCGCCCGGCTTGGAATCGCGACAGCCCGCTGGAACGAGCAGACCGCGTCGGACTGGAACAGGACCATGGCGGCGAGGGCCGCCGACCGGCCCCATGTCGCCCGGGCCTGGGCCAGCGTTTTTCTCGGCAGCTCGGGTATCGAACGGCCGGCGACCGGCGCGGTTCTGCCGCAACCGCAAGGCCATAAGGGGATCGTGCAGTTCGGCTCTTCCTGGCTGCTGGTTGGTCTTATTGGTCTGGTGATCCAGATTCTGGCCTATAGTCTCCATTTTCTTGAGGTTGGGCTTAAGACCTGGCTGGTCATTGTTGGTGCCGCGCTGTTGCTTGCCTGTGCCTATCACGGTGGGGCGATTATGCGCAGCATCCGGGCCGGCTCGCCGCTTCGCTACATGGCCGAGATCGGCCGCTGCCTTCTCGACGGCCTGTCCGTCGCCGATATCCTGGATACGCCGAGAAAAAGCCTGGATGTTCGGGTCGAAGAGGAATCGGTCCTCGGTCAGAAGTTCTGCCGCCTTGCCGGCGGGCTGCATCATGACGAAGTCGCCTTCGCCGATGCCATGGTTGTTTTCTTCGCCCCGATCGAGAACCCACGGCACATCCTGGTCCGCCATCACCGCAGCGGCTGGCTGAAACAGACCGACTATCACGCCGTTCCCGATGTCATCAGCGCGAACGAATTTGCCCTGGCAAAGCTGAAGCGCGCCTGGGAACGGCGCATCGGACCTTGCGAAATCATAAACACGCGAACCCGGGACGGCCGGCTGCATTTGCTGCGCGCCCGCTTGCTTTCCTATTCGGCGGGCTATCGGCGCGATGCGGAGCGCAAGCTTCGCTGGGAGTAGCCGTTCACCCCCGTTCGATGCGGCACTGGTAGCAGTTGTTGCTGGCCGAGCGAACGTGGATGTAGGCGATCTTCGGGTCCTCGAACAGCTTGGCTGAAATTGCTTCGATGTCTTCCGGAGGCACGATCTGCCCGGTGCCATAGAGGATGCGGTTGTCGGTGCCGTAGCCGCGAATCAGTATCGCTTCGCGTGTTTTCAAATAGGCCGGCGGACCGGCGGTCTCTGGGTAGCGTGTGCAATCCTCCGCATGGACGAAGAGCGGGCCGACCTCGGCATAGGGTTGAAGGTCCGGGAAGGGGCGGTGGGCCAGTACCAGGAAGGGGGCTCCCTCGGGCATATCTTCCAGGCAGTGGCGGCAGGGATTGCCGCCGCCGTCGGAAACCTGACGCTCCGGCTCCTGGCCATGTGCATCCTTGCCGCCGTTGCGGAGGCTTTTCACGGTCTCGCTGTCCAGCGCGATGAATCGCAATGAGGGCATGAGTAGCTCCGGGGTTGTTGTCTAAGCCCGACATTGCCCTGCTTCATGAGAAGGCTCTATCCGCTTCTTGCGCTCTGCGGCGCAAGCTGCTCCCCTTGCAGAAAGCGGTTTGAGTCAGGGAGCAGGAAATGACAGCCAAGGTGAAAGACTTCCCGGACATGTCGGCACTGGTTGTCGGCGGCACTTCAGGCATCGGGTTTGCGGCGGCTGAGGCCTTGCTGAAGGCCGGGGTCCCGCGCCTGCGGGTCGTCGGGCGCAATCCGGAGCGGGCTGCCTTTGCCGTCGATGACCTGCGGCGCATCGACGAGAAAGCGGATGTCGGCGCCCTGGTCCTGGACTGTAGTGATGGAGCGGAGGCTGAAAAGATGGCTGCGGCGGCGGCCAAGGGCATGGCGGGGGTCGACCTGCTGGTCTGCTCGCCCGGCGGCAACAACCTGCCGGAACTGCTGTTCCGCCAGCCCATTTCCCAACTGAACGACACACTGCTGCAGGATCTGGCGCCGAGCTTGAACGCCTGTCGTGCAGTCCTGCCGGTGATGATGGAGGCCGGCGGCGGCTGTATCCTGACCATCGCTTCCGACGCCGGAAAAGTCGCGACACCGGGCGAGACCGTCATCGGTGCGGTCATGGCGGCCATTATTCAGTTCACCCGCGGTCTGGCCATCGAGGGCAAGCGTAACGGCATCCGCGCCAACGCCATCACCCCTTCGCTGGTCGAGGGTACGGCGCTTACCGAACGCCTGATGGCCGAGGGCACCTTCTCCAGGAAGCTCTTTGAGAAGGCGCGGCCCCTCGCCGGCCTTGGCCCGACCACGGCTGAGGACCTGGCCGAACTCATCGTTTTTCTGGCCAGCCCGGCGGCGGCCAGGATTACCGGCCAGGCGATCTCCGTGAACGGCGGTATCAGCGCGGCGTGAACAGCGCTGGCCCCGTTGCCGCAGACAGGAAGCGCAGATCCTTCGGTCCGGTGAGGAGAGGGGCCTCACAGCGATGTGATGCACCGGCGGCGGTGGCGGTGAAATAATCCCGGCTCCCCGCGCGTAGGTCAGAGGTGTCAGTGTCGGCAAGGACGGCTGCCTGGCGCCTTTCTTTGACCAAGCGAAGGGAATTCGCCTCATGAGCAGATCTGTGTTTTTCGGTGCCGCCGCTGCGCTGGTGCTGTTATCCACGGCCGGCCTTGCCAAGGCTTCCGATCTCTACGACCCCAGCATCGCCCACCAGCCTAAGGACGGAGTCATCCGCATCTTCGGCCCGGGCGGGCCGCACACCGCTTTCCTCAAGGCCGCCAAGGCGTTCGAAGCAAAAACCGGTGTCAAGGTCGAGGTCGTCTTCGGCCCGGAAAGCAAGTGGACCAAGGATGCCCAGGCCGGTGCCGACATGATTTTCGGCAGCTCCGAACAGTCTATGACAGCCTTTCTGGAGAACTACCGCTTCGTTGAAAGCGGCGCCGTCGAGCCGCTGTTCATCCGCCGCTCGGTCATCGTCGTTCCCAAGGGCAATCCCAAAGGGATATCAGGCTTCGCCGATCTCTTGCAGCCCGGCATGCGGGTTGTGGTGACCGAAGGCAAGGGTGTCTACAACACCTCCGGCACGGGCGTCTGGGAGGATATCGCCGGTCGGCTCGGCGCTCTTGAGGACGTTAAACGGTTGCGCCGCAATATTGCCTTCGTCGAGAAGGGCAGCGGCGCCAGTTTTCGATCCTTTACGGCGGGTCAGGCGGATGCCTGGCTGACCTGGGTGCATTGGCCTCTGAATCATCCCGACGCGGCCGAATTTGTGGAGCTTGAAGAAGAGCGGCGCATCTATCGGGTAACCAATGTGGTTCTCTCGCCCGAGGCGGACCCGGTGACCACCGACTTTCTAATCTTCCTCAAGGGCCCCGAAGCGGCAAGGCTCTTCGCATCGGATGGCTGGATGAAGTGAGCGGAAGGCTTGCCTTCGCGCCGCTTGGGGATCCGCCGGGGCCTTGCCCCGGCGGATTTGAGCCTTTTCGGCTTACCTCGAAGCGGTTTCAGGCCGCGGGTCGCTGCCGTGAAGAACTGAAACAGTCTGCCTCAGAATCTGCGCCTGAATGCCTTGCGGCTGAAGTCGTTCCGGCCCTCGGCACGTAGATAGGGGAACCGCGCTGCTCAAACCAAGCAATCTCAAGGGAAATTCCGAAGGATCGTTCAACCATGCTGAGGAACCGTTCCCTACTGATCGTGGAAATTCCGCATCTCAGGCGCTTTGCGCGCAGTCTGGCGCGCAACCCCGATGCCGCCGCCTATGTGGTCTACGCGCCGGACAATCGTCATCCGGCAGAGGTCGCAGCCACGGAGGCCGAGCATCTCTCGATCTGGCTCTCCAACCGCATGGGCATGGCCTTTCGGATTCCCCGGCTCGGCGATCTTGGATTCGAACTGGTTGGTGGCCGCCTGATGGTCGGCGACCACGCGCCGGCGGCCCTGTTGATGTACGAGAACGGTCAGGGGCGTCGCTTGGTCTTTTACCTGCGCAACGACCTGCCGGCGGCCGGCGCTGCCGCGCTGACGAGGACCGCCTGGCTGAAACGTCCGCATTGACCATACAGGGATCACCATCAGCAACATTGAGAAAAGCAAGGCGTTCTAAATGGAAGCCTTGGGAAAACCAGGATTCAGGGAGTAATGCAGTTGTCAGCATTAGTTCGAACTACCTTTGGGGCGTTTTTCATCGCCCTAGTCTCGGCGGTCTTCGCCATATCTTTTGCCGCTATCATCTACACTGGCGAGTTGGCCCAGTATCTTGATCGCGGTATTGGGCTGACTTTGTTGGGCAGTTTTGTGATTGCTGTGACGGGCGCGTTCACACTTTCCTTCCGCGGCTCCATTCTCGCCCCACAGGATGTGCCTGCCATCTTGCTTGCAGGTGCCGCTGCGACATTCGTCGCGGCGGGCGAACTCTCAGGCGAGGAGCTTTTCGCGACCATTGCCTGTCTGATCGTTGTCGCCTCCCTGGCGACAGGCGCGGCTGGTTTGCTGATCGGACAGATGAAACTAGCCTATATCGCACGCTTCGTGCCCTATCCGGTTCTCGCCGGATTTTTGGCGGCGACCGGGCTTTTGCTCTTGATTGGCGGTATCGGCGTGGCCGTGGGTTCGTCGGTTAACGCGGGCGGGTGGGCTGTTTACGTGATGCCCGATACCCTGTTCAAATGGCTACCTGCTCTGGTCGCAGCCGTCACGATTGTCATCGCTACGCGCGTTTTTAGAGGTCACATCACGTTGCCGTTGGCCCTGATAGCCACGGCGGTTGGGTACTATATCTTGTTCTGGGTCTTTGGTCTGTCCATGGCCGAGGCACGCGAAAAAGGGCTCTTGCTTGGACCGTTCCAGGACGGAGGCTTCTTGTTGGGCATCGACCCCGCGCTTCTGATCCAAGCCGACTGGCTTGCCATCATGTCACAAGCACCCGTAATCCTAACCATCATCGCGACTGCCATGATTGGCAAGACGCTCAACGCATCAGGCTTGGAACTGGCCTTTCGGAGGGATTTCGACATCAGCCGAGAGGTGAAAGGCGCTGGTATTGCCAATATGATAAGCGCTTGTGTCGGGGGTCTTCCGGGCTATCACAGTCTGAGCGAGTCCATTCTGGCCAACAGGCTCGGTCTGGTCGGACCGATTGCTGGGATCAGCAGTGGCGTCGGTTGCGCTTTGGTCCTTTTGTTGGGAGCGGGTATGATGTCCGCCCTGCCCGTCGGCCTTTTCGCCGCAGTGATCGCATTTCTGGGCCTCGATCTGCTTTACACATGGCTCTGGGAAGAGCGGCGGCGTCTAGGCATGCGCGACTATGCGATTGTCGTGTTGATCCCCATCATTGCCGTCACTTATGGCTTCCTGACCGCCATTGCCGTGGGGTTGTTAGCCGCTTGCGCCTTCTTTGTGATCGCTTACGCAAAACTCGATTTGATCCGTTCGCATAGCAACCTGGCGGGTAGGCGGTCTTGTGTTGAGCGCCCCGACACCGAATTGCGCATTTTGGCTGAAGCAGGCCTTCAGGCACGAATTGTGGAACTGTCCGGGTTTCTCTTTTTCGGCTCCTCCAACGTACTGCGCCAGCGTATGCAAACTGTGATGGACGGCGACGGCCCACAGGTCCGTTGGTTGGTCATCGATTTCAAGCATGTTACCGGCGTTGATGTCTCCACGCTGCGCGTCTTGCAGCGACTGGTATCAGACTGCGCGCAGAGAGAAGTGCACCTGACGTTGGCAAGTCTTACAACTCCAGTGGAATCGGAGTTGCGAGAATGCCTGGGTCCACAAGACGTCGGCTTCTTCAGTTCGCTCGACGAGGCTTTAGTGCATCTCGAAGACACACTTCTAGCGCAAACAGAAGCCGATGACCTCGCAAGTGAAGAAAGCATTCTAAACCGTATGGAGGCGTTGTTCACGGAGAACACATTGGATGGATATGCCGAGCAGATGACGCTGGATGCAGGCGCTGTGGTTGTGGAGAGTGGCGCGTTTTCGAACGACATCTACCTGCTACGCTCGGGTCAACTGAAGGTCGTGGTGTCGCGCAGTGATGGCCAGACCGCGGTTGTGGCACAGATCCGCCCAGGTTTTGTTGTCGGAGAAATGGCATATTATTCCGGGCGCAGCAGATCCGCCGACATTATCGCGGACGCGCCGTCAGAGCTGTTGCGGATCGATATGGATCGCATGGAAACCTTGGAAAGAGACCAGCCTGAGATTGCTTCGGTGTTCCACAAGCTGATCGCACGCGACTTGGCGCGAAGGCTCAATCGCACGACAACTCTTTTGCGCGATCTCGGGGTTTGAGAGTTTAAAGAGGCTTTTCCGTGAGACACGGTGCCCAGGCATCTCAAAAACCATTCCAGCGTGCTATGTGCTGACCTGCCGCGGCGATGATCTGGTTATGGAGATCTGGCAGATCGATCCGAAGCTGGCGCAATACCGACGGCGCCGTCCAGACTGTCTCCTTGGTGTCGGCGTCGGTTTGCCAGCGCCACTCCCAGAAGACAAAGGGCGAAGCCGGCCCAGCCGGCGGCGCTGAGGGCTTCGCCGAACATAGCCCAGGCCCATATCATGGTCACCGGCGGTGTCAGGTAGATGAGGCTGGAGACCCGCGTCGCCGTGGTACGTTTCAGGCAGACCCAATAGAGGCCGTAGCCGCCCAAGGTCGAAAAGACGATGAACCAGCCCACGGCAAAGACGAAGTCGCTTTCCAAAGGTGGGACGAGGTTGCCTTCCAGCAGCGTCAGGACCAGAAAAACGGGCGTCGCGACAATGCAGTGGATGGCGAGGGTGGGCAGCATGGCAGTTGTATCCCCCCGGGCCTTGGCATAGAGCGTCGCCCCAACCAGGCTCGCCATGCCCAACAGGCAGAGACCATAGGCCCAGACGGGGGCATCGCCGCTGTTGCCGCCTACGGCCAGGGTAACACCGGCGAAACCGAGCAGCAGGCCGAACCATTGACGCCGTCCCACCTTTTCCCCCAACAGCGGTCCGGCAAGGACAGCGGTCGCCATGGGTTGCAGGGCGCCGATCAGGGCGGCCAGGCCGGCGGGCACGCCCAGTTCGATTCCTTTCAACCCGGCGGCCAGATAAACGGTCATACCAAAGAATCCGATGATGGCCTGCCGGCGGAACTGGGCAGCGCTCAGGCCTCTGCGCAGGGCCTGAAACAGAAAGGGGATGAGCAGCAGGCTGGCGATCAGGAAACGCCAGAACAGGACGAGAAAGACTCCCGGCGTATCGGCGGAAAGTTTGCCGCCGATGAAGCCGGAACTCCAGGCAATGACCAGGGCGGCTTCAAGCAGCAGCGTCACCAGCAGGGCGCGCTTCATGAACGGTTCTGCATTGCTGGCGTTGATGGATCCTGACTCAACAGATCCTCCGCGGCGTCGCGGGCCTGTTTGATTGCGATCCTGTTTCCCAGAAAGCCGCAGGTCGCCACGGCGCCCTCAAGCAGAAGGAAAATCCTGGGCGCCAGCCGGCGGGCGGCGGCGGCGTCCCAGCCGCCTTCGCGCAGGTGTTTGCGGCAAAACGTCAGGTAGGTCTTTTTGTGCTTCAGAACGCGCGTGCGGATTGCCGGCTCCTCTGGGTGCTCCGATGCAGCGCGCAGAAAAAGGCAGCCGTTCTCGTTGCCGGGTTTCTGCTCGGCCCAACTCAACAAACCGTCAAACAGACTAAGAACCCGGTCCCTGCCTTCCTTTCCCGCGGCCGTTTCGTCGAGCCGGGCGAAGAAAGCGGTTTCCCGGTAGTCGAGCACGCCGACCACCAAGCCGGCCTTGCCATCGAAGTGACGATAGAGGGTGCCCAGGGCGACACCGGCAACCGATACCACGCGGTCGATGCCGGTGGCGGCAAACCCCTCGGTGTAGAAGAGCCGGTCGGCCGTGGCGATCAGTGTATCGCGCTTCTTGCTCATTTTTCATGAGTAGAACGGTCGTTCTATTTGGTCAAGCGCTGTGATGCTGCGGATGGGCCTGCCGGGGTTTAGCGCGATGGGGACTGGGCGGCGCGGGCTTCTTCTTCCAGCCAGTCGCAGAAGGCCTCGACCTTCGGGCGGACGAGGGCAGCCTGGGGCGTTACCAGAAAATAGGAGACCTCGCTCGGCACCCGCAGATCGAAGGGTTCCACAAGCCGGCCGGCCGCCAGGTCGTCGGCAACGAGGACGCGCTGGCCGAGTGCCACGCCCTGGCCATCGATCGCTGCCTGCATCATCAGGCCCGCGTCGCTGAACTGCGGGCCGCGTCTCTGGGCGAGGTTCTGCAAACCCGCTGCCTCCAACCACTTCGTCCAGTCCGGGAACATCAGCCGCAGCATCGTATGGTGCTGCAGGTCTTCCGGCCGGCGCAGCGGCCGCGGCCCGCGCAGCAGCCCCGGGCTGCAGACCGGAAACAGCTCGGTGGTCATGAGCAGCCGCGCCACCGCGCCGGGCCACTGCCCGGTTCCAAAGCGCACGGCCACGTCGATGTCGTCCTCGCTGAAGCTGGTCAGGGCGTTGGAGGTTGAGAGGCGGACGTCGAGGTCGGGCTGCTCGGCCTGAAAGCGCGCCAGGCGCTGGACCAGCCACTTGGCCGCGAAAGACGGCGTTGTCGCGACGGTCAGGCGGCCGCTGCGGTCGGCGCCCCGGGCCTGGCGGGTGGCCTCGGCGATCTGGTCCAGGGCCGGCCCCAGGGCCTGGGTGTAGTCTTTGCCGGCGGGGGTCAGGGTGATGCCGCGGGCCTGCCGCAGGAACAGGGTGACGCCAAGCTGCTGTTCCAGGTGGCGTACCTGCTGGCTGACGGCCGCCGGTGTGATGTTCAGTTCCGTGGCGGCCTTGGTGAAACTGCCCTGGCGCGCGGCGGCTTCGAAAGCGCGCATGGCAATCAAGGGTGGCAGGTCGCGGGCCAAGGGTACCTCATAGATAAGTTAAACTTAGTCTCAGCTTAGTTCTTTTCGTTTGTCAAGTTTCCGTTCCACCACCATCTTCCGGCCACACTCCCCAAGTGAGTGGCCAACCTTCCTCCCATCCAAGGTGGCCGCGTTCTGTGGGCTCGCGTGACGGAAAGCACCGCCCTTCGCTTCTCCGTCACGCGGGCTCCCAGGTTTTCGAACAGCCGGCCAAGCCGGTCGCCTGAACTTTCATACACTAAGTTGTGCTTTAAGAGACTCTGGTTGTATTCTGGGTTTTGTTCCTTCCTTGGCGCTGCGGTTGGCGATACCTTGCGGCCCGTCGCCTGGAAGACGGCATAACACTCTACGGCCGCCCCCCAGGCGGCCCCGATCGCAGGAGGAGACCGCCATGTCCGCATTTTCACCCTATCTGGCCAACGGTGAGCGCTACGACGCCATGACCTATAACCGCTGTGGCCGCAGCGGGTTGGATCTGCCGGCGATTTCCCTGGGGCTGTGGCACAACTTCGGCGGTGACCGTCCTTTCGAGACCGGCCGGGCCATTTGCCGCCGCGCCTTCGATCTCGGCATCACTCATTTCGATCTCGCCAACAACTACGGGCCGCCGCCGGGCTCCGCCGAGTCGAACTTCGGACTCTTGCTGAAGAACGATTTCGCGCCCTACCGCGACGAGCTGATCATTTCCTCCAAAGCCGGCTACGACATGTGGCCCGGTCCCTATGGCATCTGGGGCAGCCGCAAGTACCTGACGGCCAGCCTGGACCAAAGCCTGAAGCGCATGGGCCTGGACTACGTCGACATCTTCTACTCCCATCGCTTCGATCCCAACACGCCGCTGGAAGAGACCATGGGCGCGCTCGATGCCGCGGTGCGCCAGGGCAAGGCGCTCTATGTCGGTATCTCCTCCTACGGACCGCAGAAAACCCGGGAGGCGGCGAAAATTCTGCGTGACCTCGGCACTCCCTGTCTGATCCATCAGCCGAGCTATTCGATGCTGAACCGCTGGGTCGAGACCGAGGGGCTGCTGGATGCGCTGGACGATGAGGGTATCGGCTGCATCGCCTTTTCGCCGCTCGCCCAGGGCATGTTGACGGACAAGTACATAAAGGATGTGCCGGACGACAGCCGCGCCAAGGCCGACAAGTCCCTGCGCCCGGAACACATGAGCGAAGAGAACCTGGAGAAAATCCGCGGCCTGAATGAAATCGCCAAGCGCCGCAACCAAAGCCTGGCGCAGATGGCCCTGGCCTGGGTTTTGCGGGACCCGCGGATCACCACAGCGCTGATCGGCGCCAGCCGGGTGGAGCAGGTCGAGGACTGCGTGGCCGCGCTCAATCATCTGACCTTTACAGAGGGTGAGCTTGCCGAAATCGACAAGCTGGCAACCGATGGTGGCATCAACCTCTGGGCGGCCTCCAGCGCCCACGGGTAGAGCGCGCAGCGGGCTTGCGCCCGCTCGCCGGGGCAGGCGACATGATCGTTCCTTCTGTGTTAAGGTCCTCGCGTAATATTGCAACAGTCGTTGGGGCGACTGTGAGGGCAGGTGGGGGCCCGCCCTGACGCCAGGGAAATGGGAGCATCGTGACACAGTCGATAGAGAGCGGGCCTCTGCGAAACCTGCTTTCCCACTATCTGGAGGCTCGCGGTTCCAGACGGATGCCGTCACGCCGTGACATCGATGCCTTGAAGTTGGGCCCCGTCCTGCCGATCATCTGGGTGATGGAGCACGAGCCCGCCGCCGGCACCTTCCGCTACCGGATTGCCGGCGAGGAAGTGAACGATGCCTTCGGCCGCTCGGTGACCGGGCACCTGCTTTCAGAGCTTGTGGCCCCTGATCACTTCCCTACGGTGACCGCGAACTTCCTGCGGGTGATCGAAGAGGAAGCGGCCATGATCGCCAGCGGTCCTTTATACCGCTGCACCGACCGCATGGCCGTGGGCCAGCGCCTTGCCCTGCCGCTGTCCGACGACGGAGAGAAGGCCGGCGGCATCGTCGGTGCTACCCTGCGCAAATCGCTGGTCGATCTCAACGCCGTTACGATGCAGGAACAGACGCTGACCTTCGTTTCCGTCGATGATCTGGTGTCCCCGGACAGGTCTCAGGCCGCCGGTGGCCTGGGCGGCTAAGCCTGACCGATCATTCAGCAGAGACTGCGGCTGGCCGGACAACGGTGGCGAATAACGTTGTCGTATACGGCTGCCTAACTACCTGTTAGGGACCACGTTTAGAGCAGCCCCTTCAACCTGGGCGTAACGGGCGACAAGACAAAGGCCGCGCGATGCATCAATCCGCTTCCACCGGAACCGGCGTCGCCGCGATGGCGCAGCGCTGGTGTCTGATAATCCTCGCCGCGCTCGTTGTGGGCGCCTGTTCGCCGCTGCGCGCCTATGAGTCCGCGAGCCTGCTCGCCGATATCGCTGCCGGGGAAGTGTCTCCCGATGTAGAGCGGCAGAGCGTCAGCTACCGTATCGACGGGCGTCCCGGGGCCGGCGATCTCTATCGAAGCAAGACGGATGAGCCGCGGGCCGGGCTCGTCGTCGTTCCCGGGGCCAGCCCCCAGGGCCGGGACGATCCGCGAGTCGTGGCTTTTGCCGCGGCCCTGGCCGATGCTGACTTCGCTGTTCTGGTGCCGGAGATCGAGAACCTGCGCCGGCTTACGATTTCTTCCGCCGATACCCAGGTGATCGCCGATGCCCTGAAGTACCTCGAACAACAGCAGGGCGCCGACCGGCCGCTCGGCGCCGTTGCCATTTCCTATGCCGTGGGGCCGGCCACCCTGGCGGTTCACCAGCCGGACCTGCGTGATCGGGTCGATGTCATGGTCGCCATCGGCGGCTACTACGACAGCGCCGCCGTGGCGACATTTTTCACCACCGGCTATTTCAACGATCCGGAAACTCAGACCCGGCGCTATCTGGAACCCAACAGCTACGGCAAGTGGGTCTTCGTGCGGGCCAACGCCGGGCGGCTGGAGGAACCCCGCGACCAATGGCTGCTGGCGGCGATGGCGGACCGCAAGCTGGCTGATCCAGCAGCGCCTTTGGAAGATTTGGAGAACCGGCTGGGGCCGGACGGCAAAGCCGTCGCCGATTTTCTGAACAACCGCGATCCGGCGCGGGCCGCAGATCTGATTGAGGCTTTGCCGCCCGGTGTACGGGGGGAGATGGAAGCCTTGGATCTCTCGGCGCAGGAACTAAGCGGCCCCGGACCTCTGATGGTGCTGGTTCATGGCCGTGACGATTCGATCGTTCCCTACAGCGAAAGCCTCGCCCTGGCCGCGGCGGTCAGGCGGCCCGGCGAAGCATCGCGCGCCCGGGTCCATCTGCTGGACGGCCTCGATCACGCGGATCTTGAGTCGGTTTCGCTGGGCGACACCTTTACACTGGTCCAGGCGATCTACGATGTTCTGCTGGTCCGTGACGGCGGTTGAGCGGCGCATCACCGGGTTAATCCGAACCCCTCTTGATGAGTTCCATTCCCCCGGCGTTAGTCCATCAACCCCGATCTGCTCTAGGCTTCCATGAACCCCCAGCCATCCGGCTTGAAGCCATGGCGCAAAGCGATCTTTGTCGCTTTGCGCTCATGCGCCCAGATCGAATCGACGGTCAATAACAGAGGCGCGGTTGTGGCTTCGACGGTGGAGTCGTCACGATAGAAGCTGACTTCGTAGCCGGCCTTCCGCAGTGCCGCGGCGAAGCCGTCGCGATCCGGGCTCGCGGTACCGGGAAAGAACTGGAGATCGAGCTTATAACTCGGCTCGAAATCCACAGCTTTGCGCCGCAGATCATTATAGGCTCGTTCGGTCTCCTGAAACTGGCGGTCCCAATCGTGATCCATTTATCTGTCCATACATTCGGCTTTCGCATATTCAGTCAGCGAGTTCTCACCACCCCGGCCGACCGGTGACGGGATAGCGCGGGTCGTTGTAGCCGGGGGTGGAGGGGTGGCCGGGCGCGACGAGGTCGTTCAGCAGCGCCTCGTCATCGGCGTCGAAGGTGTGGGCCAGGGCGGCGACGTAACCTTCCCAATGCTCCATGGTGCGCGGGCCGGCCAGGATCGAGGTCACGATGGGGTTGGCCAGCACCCAGTTCACGGCAAAGTCGCCGGCGGTCATGCCCTTGGCCTCGGCATGCTTTTTGATCTTCTGGGCGATGATCAGGGATTCCTCGCGGAACTCGGTCTCCATCATGCGGGTGTCCTTGCGCGCGGCGCGGGTGCCCTCGGCGGGGGTTGCGCCAGGGGCGTACTTGCCGGTCAGCACGCCGCGGGCCAGCGGGCTATAGGGTACCACGCCCAGGCCGTAGTATTCGCAGGCCGGCAGGATCTCGACTTCCGGCACCCGGGTCATGGCGTTGTAGTAGGGCTGGCAGACCACCGGCCGGTCCAGCCCGGCCTGTTCCGCCAGGCGGATCAGCTCGCAGATGCGCCAGGCCCGGAAGTTGCTGACGCCCCAGTATGTGGCCTTGCCGGAGCCGACGACGTCCGCCACCGCGCTGACGGTTTCCTCCAGCGGCGTGGTGTAGTCGTCGAGGTGCAGATACCAGATGTCCACATAGTCGACATCCAGGCGGTCGAGGCTGTCGTCGATGGCTTTCAGCAGCCATTTGCGCCCCAGGCCCGAGCCATTGGCATCGGCGCCCTTCATGGGATTGCCGGCCTTGGTGGCCAGCACCCAGGAATCCCGGTTCTTGGCGATGGCGCGGCCGACGATTTCCTCCGACGCGCCGTTGGCGTATTGATCGGCGGTATCGATGAAGTTCACGCCCTGGTCGCGGGCATGGTCGATGATGCGTTTGGCCTCGGCTTCTTCGGTCTGGTCGCCGAACATCATGGTGCCGAGGCAGATGGGGGAGACGGTCAGGCCGGAACGGCCGAGTTTGCGCATATCCATGGGGATCCTCGCTGCGGGAGCTTATCGCTGGGCGGTCTGGGGGCTGAAATGACGCTGCGAGTGTAGTCCGATCCCTGCCGGTCGGGCAACCTTCCGCCACATCTGTTGCATAACTGAAACAGCTTCGGCCTTGGACTGCCGCTGGGACGCGTGCTAAGCCAAAGCGTAACAATTTTGAACTCTGGAATAGGAGCGAGACCGCCATGCGCTTTGGAAGCTTGCTGTCATCCCTCTCCCTCGCGCTGCTGACCGCGACCACAGTTCAGGTTGCGGCGGTCCAGGCAGCCGACGTTGTCGTCGCGACCACCGCCATTGTCGAACATCCAGCCCTGGATGCTGCGCGCGACGGGGTGCGCGACGAGCTGGCGGCCGCCGGCTATGTGGAGGGCGAGAACCTGCGGTTCCTTTATGAGAGCGCTCAGGGCAATCCCGCCACGGCGGCGCAGATCGCCCGCAAGTTCGTCGGTGAGGCGCCGGATGTGATCGTGCCGATCTCCACGCCCTCGGCCCAGGCCGTCGTCTCGGCGACCAAGGATATTCCGGTGGTCTTTTCCGCGGTGACCGACCCGGTCGGCGCCAAGCTGGTCGGCGATCCGATGAAGCCGGGCGGCAACGTGACCGGCATGTCCGATCTTTCGCCGATCGGCAAGCACCTGGACCTGATCAAGCAGATCACGCCGGATGCCAAGTCCGTCGGTGTGATGTTCAATCCCGGCGAAGCCAACTCCCTCAGCCTTCTGGAACTGATCAAGCAGGAGGCGCCGGCCCGCGGGCTGAGCGTGGTCGAGGGCCCCGCCACCAAGACATCCGAGGTGCTGGGGGCGGCGCAGAGCCTGGTCGGCAAGGCGGATGTCATCTATGTGCCGACCGACAACACCATCATTTCGGCGTTCGAAGCCGTGGTCAAAGTCGGCATCGACAACAAGATTCCGGTCTACGCTGGCGATACGGATTCGGTGCCGCGCGGCGCCGTTGCCGCCCTCGGCTTCAACTACTACGATGTCGGCCGCCAGACCGGTAAGATGGTGGTGCGTATCCTGAAGGGCGAGGCGCCGGGCGACATCGCCGTCGAGGGTGTGGACATCACCGAGCTTTACGTGAACCCGGGAATGGCGGAAAAGATGGGCGTCACCATTCCGGAGGCGCTGATCCAGCAAGCCAAGGAGGTCGTGCGCTAGCCGGCTCCCCAGCGCTGGGGCCGTGCCGCCGCAAGCGGACCCGTAACGCCTATGAATTTGGTTTCCTTCCTTGGGGCGATCGAGATCGGTCTGGTCTACGGTCTCGTCGCCCTGGGGGTTTACCTTTCTTTCCGTATTCTGAACTTCCCGGACCTGACGGTTGACGGCAGCTTCCCGCTGGGGGCGGCGGTGGCGGCGACGCTCATCGTCTCCGGGGTCGATCCCTATCTCGCGACGCTGGCCGCGGTGGTTGCCGGAGCGCTGGCCGGGCTGGTGACCGCGGTCTTGAACCTGCGCTTCGGTATCCTGCATCTGCTGGCCTCCATCCTCACCATGATCGCGCTCTACTCGGTGAACCTGCGCATCATGGGCCGGCCCAATGTAGCCCTGATTACCGAGCCGACGGTGCTGACGCCCTTTGAAGGCCTGGGTCTTTCCGGGCTCTACCTCAAACCGCTGCTGGGCTTTGTCGTGGTGGCGATCGTTGCAGCAATGATCGCCTGGTTTCTGATCACCAACTACGGCCTTTCCATGCGCGCCACCGGGGCGAACCCGCGCATGGCCAGGGCCCAGGGCATTGCCACGGCCCGGGTAACGGCTGTCGGCATGGCTCTGTCGAATGCCATGGTCGCCCTGGGCGGCGCCCTCTTTGCCCAGATGAACGGCTTTGCCGATGTCACCATCGGCACCGGCACCATCGTCGTCGGCCTGGCCGCGGTGATCGCCGGCGAAGCGATATTCCGTGTCCGCGGCGTGGTGATCGCCGTGGTCGCCTGCCTGCTGGGCTCGATCCTCTATCGCCTGGCGATTGCGCTGGCACTGAACGCCGACGTGCTGGGCTTGAAGGCGGCGGACCTGAATCTGGTGACCGCCGTCCTGGTCGCCCTGGCGCTGATCCTGCCCGGCGTCCGCAACCCACTGAAGGGTCTGCTTACGCGGGGGGCAAAACCATGATCCGCGCCGAGGACCTGCAGGTCACCTTCAATGCGGGAACCGTCATGGAGACCCGTGCCCTGCAGGGGCTGAGCACGGAAATCGCCGCCGGCGAATTCGTCACGGTGATCGGCTCCAACGGGGCCGGCAAGTCGACCCTGCTGAACTGCCTGACCGGCGAGGTGGCGCCTTCTGCCGGGCGCATCGTCATCGATGGCATCGACGTCACCGGCTGGGCCGCGCCGCGCCGCGCCGCGCTGGTGGCGCGGGTGTTTCAGGACCCGCTGGCCGGCACCTGCGAAGACCTGACGATCGAGGAAAATCTGGCCCTGGCGGCCGCACGCGGCACCCGGCGCGGACTGGACAAGGCGCTCACTGCCGCTCGGCGGGGGGAATTCCGCGACAGGATCGCGCGCCTCGGCCTCAACCTGGAGAACCGGCTCGGCGATCGTATGGGCCTGCTGTCCGGCGGCCAGCGCCAAGCCGTCAGTCTGGTCATGGCGACCCTGCGGCCGACCAAGATCCTGCTGCTGGACGAGCACACGGCGGCCCTGGACCCGCGCATGCAGGCCTTCGTCCTCGACCTCACCCGCGATCTGGTGGCGGCGGAGCAGTTGACCACCCTGATGGTCACCCACTCCATGCGCCAGGCGCTGTCGCTGGGCACCCGCAGCCTTATGCTGCACGAGGGAAAGGTAGTGCTGGATGTGGCGGGTGAGGAGCGATCCCGGCTTGAGGTCGGTGACCTCATGGCCCTCTTCGCCCAGGTGCGTGGCGAGGAACTGGACAGCGATTCCCTGCTGCTGAGCTAGAGACCTTAGATCTACATAATTATACAATTGTATAATTATGTAGTGTATTATGAGTCGAATTTTTCAGCAACCGAAGGACGCCGGACGGATGTCTGAACCCGTGAAAATCCGCAAGATCGGCAACTCTCTTGGCGTGACCCTTTCCGAGCACGTCCGGGCGATGGGGCTCAAGGAAGGTGACAGCCTCTATGTGGTGCAGACCCGCGACGGTATTGAGCTCACCCCTTTCGATCCGGATTTTGCCGAGGCCCTGGAAGCTGCCGGTGACTTTATCCGCCGCTACCCGAACGCCATGAAAAAACTGGCGGAGTGATGGATCGTCGCTGGCTTACCATCGCCATGGCGATGGCCTTTCACCGCGAGTCCATAGCGCGCTTTGGTGGCAGTGACGGCGTTCGTGATGCTGGTCTGCTGGAAAGCGCACTGGCCCGTCCGCGTAACCGCGCCGCCTATGAGGAGGATGTCTCTTTCTTTGCGCTGGCGGCTGAGTACTGCCTTGGCATTGTCCGCAACCATCCTTTTGTCGATGGTAACAAGCGCAGCGGCATTCTGGCCGGCGCGGTCTTTCTGACGTTGAACGGCTATGACTTCGAGCCGGAGGAAACGGCCATCGTCCATATGATTCTCGCCCTCGCGGCAGGAGAGGTGGATGGCGCAACCCTGGCCCGGTGGTTCGAGGAGTCTTCAAGACCGCGGTCCAATGTATAGAAAGGCCTTGTGACGTACTAAGCCGTCTTCGTCATGGCCAGATAGCCGGCGCCGGCACAGATCATCACGGCGCCCAGGACGGCGGTCAGGTGGGGCCATTCATCGAAGAAGACGATCCCAAGCAGCGCCGCGAAGACCACGCCGCTGTACTTGATCGGCACCAGTTCGGCAGCGGCGGCCAGACGAAAACCCCGGATGTTGCAGTACTGGCCGATGATGGCGACCGGCCCCATGGCCAAGAGGGTCGCGATGTCGCTCAGCGGCAGCCTGTTCCACCAGGCGGCGGTAAGGATCAACAGCAGCAGGCTGGCGCCGCCGTTCACCAGGGTCAGGGTGCGCTGGGTCGTGTCGTTCACCGCCGTGAAGCGCAGCAGCACCACCTCGGCCCCCCAGGCGACGGCCTGCACGACGGCGGCGGCGGCGCCCAGGGATATCCAGCCGGGCGCATCGAAGTCCGGCCCGGCCACCACGACGGCGCCGGCAAGACAGACGCCTCCCGCCACAAGGTCGCTCGAGGTCAGCCGCTCTTTCAGGAAGAGGGCGGCGAAGAGCACGGCGAAGACCCCGTTGGCCATGGCGATAGCCTGGGCATTGGCAAGCGGGATGTGGATGACCGCATAGGCGCCGAAGGCGACGCTGGTCACCCCGCAGCAGGCGCGCAGTCCATGCAGCAGGTTCAGGCGCCGCCGCGTGGGGGCGATCAGCTCCGGCAGTGCGCCGCGGTGGCCGTGGGCCTGAAGAAAGAACGGCAGGATGATCAGAAAACCCGCCAGATAACGCAGGAAGGCAACCTGTGGCGGTGCCACCGCTGCCGAGGTCAGCTTCGGCAGCATGAACATGAAGGCGAAAAGGAAGGCGCCCAGGGTCACCCAGGCCATGGCTTTGACGAGATCGCGCGACACGCGGCGCTTTCCTCCGGTTTTGTCGATTCGGGAAGGCGCGCGCCCCGGCCTGGGCGGTTGCCATTCCGATATCATGCGCTCTATCATTTGTGCATGGAATATAGATTTATTGTATATCTGCCATTCACCAGTGAATGAGCAAGAGAGGGCAGGGGAGCACCATGGAGCAGGCCGGACTAGCCGCAATGAACTGGGATGACCTGAGGGTCCTCAACGCCGCCGCCGACAGTCTGAGCCTCTCGGCGGCAGCCCGGCACCTGGGTATCAGCCAGCCGAAGGCGAGCCGCCGCCTGCGCGCGCTGGAGGAGATGCTGGGCGCGCGCCTTTTCGAGCGGCTGCCCAGCGGGCTGGCGCCGACCCTGGCGGGCCAGCAACTGATACCGCTGGTCGCCGAGATGGCGAAGGCCGCGGATGCGGTGGCGCGTCTGCGTCCGGCATTGCCGGCAACAGCCAGCGGAACCGTGCGGATCTCGGCCATGGAGACGGTCTCTCGCTACCTGAGCCGGCGCATGGATCAGTTGTTTGCAGCCGCACCGGGGGTGGAGATCGAGATCCTGCCCGCCCATGCCGACGTGAACCTTTGGCGCCGGGAAGCCGATCTGCAGATCCGCGAATGCCTGCCGGAGGGGGCCAGCCTGATCGTCAGCCGCTTGGGCGATATCGGCTATGCCGTTTATGGGGCGCGGGATCTGGTTGCCCGTCAGCCGGCGGCCCGCAGCGAGGCGCGCTATGCCGACTGCGACTGGATCGGATTCAGTGAAGACCGGCTGTTCTTTCCCACCCAGAAGAAGTGGTTGGACAGCCGCCTCGCGCGGCCGCCGCGTCTGCGCACCACCGATATGGACGTCGTGTTGGAGGCCCTGGCGGAAGGCGTTGGCCTGGGTGTCGCGCCCTGCTGCCTGGCCGACGACGACCCGCGCCTGGAACGCCTGACCCCGCCGATCGAAGGGCTCGGCCGACGCCAGCACCTGCTGAGCCACCGCGACATGCTGCGCGAGCCGGTCGTCCGCGCTCTGGCCGATGCCCTGAAGGCGCTCTTCGCTGCCGACCGGCGCTGGCTGAGCGGAGAGGGGCTAAGCGCTGCCTGACAGCGACGCAGACACAATCTGCCTTCAGGTCCGCCGTAGCGAGAGCGTAAGCGAACCAGAGTTCAAGCGACATGGGTAACGACCCGCTGTTTGGGCTGGGTGATACGACCTCGGCAGCGTATCGCCGTGGATCAGTCGCTGTCTTTCTTCTTCGCCATCGCGCCGCGCAGGCGGTCCTGAAACTTGCCGCCGTCCTGTCGCGTTGCCAGGAACTGTCGCACCGCTTCGCCCGCGGATTCCTGGTCGTACGGCTCCCAGCCATCGACTTTGGTCAAGACGTGATTGAGGACGCGTTTGTCAATACGCCCGCGCAGGGCCCTCAACTGACTTAGCAGGTGCCGACGAAGATCTTCTGAAGAACCGCTCATCCGGGTCGCTTGCTGGTTTCCTGAGGTGCAGACCGCCTGCCTCATTTTTGTCACTCTACCGGGCTAAAGGGCAAACTTTCGTTAACGCCTTCCGTTTGTCTATAAGCTAGGATTTGCCCCGCTTGGCGGCTTGCCTGGCGCCGGGCAGGGTGGTAGAAAATGCTCCCGTCTCGATCAAAGAATGCGCGATTTCAATTGGTTAGAGCTGCGATCCGGCAAGCCCGGGCCAGTTTCCCGCCGACCCCGCTGAAATCGCCTTGCGAGAACAGGGCGTAGAACAGTAAGCGAGAGTGTTAACCGAGTATGTCTCTGGGCCTGCATGAAAACCGCGTACGCCGCCGCCGGCGCTTCTGGTGGGGGGTGACCAAGTGGTCGCTGGCGCTGGCCCTGATCGTGGCGGCCGGAGCTTATTCCTACCGCATCGGGTCGCAGTTGGCGGCGCGCGATGTGACCAAGGCCGAGCAGCGCATTGTCGAGCTGACAGCCGAGGTCGCCGGCCTTGAGGGGCAGTCGTCGGCTTTGGCCGCCGAACTCGCCAAGTCCAAGGAGGCCATTGCGGCCTGGCAGGCGCGCTACGAGCAGGAAGTGCCCACAGGCTTCGTGCGGGAGCTGATGGCCATGGTGCAGAGTAAGCTCAAGGCCGGGGCGGATGAAGAGCGTTTGGCTTTTCTGATCTCGGCTGCGGAGAAACCGCGCGCCTGTGATGACCAGCCGGAAACGAAACGCTTCATCGTCACGACCCCTTTGCAAAAGGGGGCCAACGACGCGGTGAGTTTTGCCGACCGTAGTATCACGGTGACCGGCAGTGGCACTGCAGCGCGTGATGCGAGCGGCAATATCGAGGCCTGGTACGATCCGGGTCAGCCGGTGTCCGTGGCCTTCACGGCGTTGGGTGGCAAGTCGGTGACAGCCGAAGGAACGTTGCCGCTGCATCACTCCGTTGTCGTCGGCAGCAACGAGTATCGCTTCACCTTCCTGCCCGGTGCCCGCGGCTTCCTGAGTGTAACCGCCGACCGCTGCGACTATCCCTGACTCTGACCAGATTGGCGATCCGATTTACCGGACCGCTGCCCCTGCGCGATCTGTAGGGCAAAGGGCCGGCGGCTTTGCCGCTGCGCTTCCACAGCCTGCCGGGGGCGTGCTAGATTTTCTCCCGCCGGCCTTCGCCGGGTGAGGTAATGACTTTGCGCTTTTCCGCCGCCCTTGCTCTTTTTCTTGTCTCCGCGCTTTGCCTGGACCTGTTCCTCCCGTCGGTTTCCCATGCCCAGACGACCACCTCGGCTGACACCTCATCGGTTCTGGTCGATCAATGGACCCGAACGCTTGATCTCGTCGAACAGCAACTGCGCCGTGCCGACACGACGGCAGAGAGCGCCCGGCGGTTTCTGGACCTGACGGCGCGGGTGCGCAGAGAGGCGACTGAGATCAGGACGCTGGCGCAGGAAAGAATCAGCGGGCTGGAGCGCCGGATGGAGGTTCTGGGGCCTGCCCCGGAAACGGCGGAAGAGGCGGAGGCGGAGGAGGTCGCCGAGCGGCGCCAGGCTCTCGATCAGGAATTGAAGGGCCTGAGAGCGCGCCTGGCCCAGGCCAACCTTGCCATCGTCCGCTCCGACGAACTGGACCGGCTGGTTGGCACGCTGTCCCAGAAGAAGCGTTTTGAGGCCCTTTTCCAGGTCTATCCTTTTCCCTGGTCACCGGATACCTGGATCCAGGGTGTGCCCGAGTTCTTCGTTGTCATCGAGAAGATTGCTCGCTCCCCCATGACTTGGTGGCAGGGCCTGGAGAGCGAAGAGCGTCGCAATGCAGTACCCTACCGGATAGCGATCATTATCATCGTGGCCGTGTTGATTGGTTGGCTGCTGCGCCGCTGGTTGCTCACCCGCTACGACCGCGATCCGGCACTTTCGGAACCGAGCTACAGCCGCCGGCTGGTCGCGGCCATCGCCAACGCAATGGCGCGGGGTATCGTACCGGCCCTGTTGTTCGGCGGCCTGCTTTATCTCGCCCTCGCCAGCCGGGCGCCTGACCAGAGCCTGTTCTGGGCGCTCGTCTCGCTGTTCTTCGCGGTCATGGTTTTCTTCTCGCTGGCCTGGGCGCTGCCCTATGCGGTGCTCTCGCCGGACATGCCGCAGTGGCGGCTGCTGCCGGTATCGCCCGACAATGCCCGCGTCCTGGGACGCCGATTCACGCTGCTCGCCGCGCTTTTTGCTGTCGAGATCTTCATGACCGAGGCGCACAGCCAGATCGGCGTGACGGATACGTACTTCTCCCTGGCGACTTTCGCTCTGAATGCTCTGCCGGCCCTTGTGCTGATCGATATGACCCGCCGCCGGTGGTGGTTCATGGCTGCGGAGGCAGGCAGTCAGAAGGAAGGGGGTCAGGAGGAAGGCGGGCCGCCGGAACCGAGGATGTTCGTCCAGTCGGGGTTCTGGCGCCTGGTGCGGCGCCTTACCATGATACTGGCGGCGGCCAGCATCCTGGCTTCCTTGGTTGGCTACGCGGATCTTGGCGACTTCCTGCTGTCGAACCTGGTTTTGAGCGCCATCAGTCTTGGCGGCATCGTTATCCTGCGGGGGCTGGGGCGAGAGCTTATCGGCGCTTTCCTGCGGTCCGATTTCATGCGCGACAACCTGGAAATTCGCCATGTCGCCCGCAACAGGATCAAGTTCTGGCTGCGCACTTTGCTGGATGCGGTCTTTGCCGTGGCCGGGGCCTTCCTGATTGCCTCTCTCTGGTCATCGCCCTTCGGCGAGTTCTGGACCGAGGCCCGCAGGCTGCTCACCGGTTTCACCATCGGCGGCGTGACCATCGCTTTCACCGACGTGCTGGCGGCCATTATTGTCTTTGCGCTGATACTCATCGTCACCCGTTTGAGTCAGCGGTTTTTGCGCACCAAGGTCCTGCCGGAGACGGGGTTCGATTCTGGCGTCCAGCATTCGCTCGCTGCCGGTTTTGGCTATGTCGGCATCATCCTGGCGGCGGTTTTCGGTATTTCCGCCCTGGGTATCGACCTTTCCAACATTGCCCTGATCGCCGGCGCGCTTTCCGTCGGTATCGGTTTTGGTCTGCAGACGATTGTCAGTAATTTCGTTTCGGGCATCATCCTGCTGATCGAACGGCCGATCAAAGTCGGCGACTGGGTGATGGTCGGCGCCAACGAAGGCTACGTCAAACAGATCACCGTGCGCTCGACGGAATTGCAGACCTTTCAGCGTGCTTCCGTCATCATTCCCAATTCGGACTTCATCTCGACCGCGGTGGTGAACTGGACCCACAAGGATCACTATGGGCGCATCGAGGTGCCTATCGGCGTGGCCTATGGTTCGGACGTCGAGAAAGTGAGGGAAGTTCTGTTGGGCTGTGCGGCGCGCCACGAGAGAGTTCTGACCTCGCCCGAACCCCATGTGCTGTTCATGAACTTTGGCGCCAGCAGCCTCGATTTCGAACTGCGCTGTTTCACAAATGAAATCAGCTATCGCGTCATCATCGCCAGCGACTTGCGGTTCGACATCGATCGATCGTTCCGTGAGGCCGGGATCGAAATCCCCTTTCCGCAGTCCGTCGTTCACTTTGCCGATCAGGCGGCCCAGTCCGCGGCACCCCCCTCTACCGCGCGCCCATCCCCTTCTGCAGGCCAGCCGGAAGACCCGTCGGCGTCGTAACCGGGCGCGGGATTGGACATTTCCAAAGGCTGATCTATCTTTCTATTCTGGGGAAAGCTGCATAAGTGGCAGCTTGGTCGGAAGTGCCGTTGTAGACGGCCGCTCGCCTTTCGGGGATCGGCGATGGATGAAAACCAAGAGCATCCGCTGCTCGACCGGCTCAGGCGCCGGCTTGCGGAGGGGGCGCTCAGTCGGCGTGGGTTCCTGCGTTTCGCCACTCTGCTTGGCGTCGCGGCGCCGCTTGCCTATCGAATGGCAGGTCTTCCCGGTAGTGAAGCCGTCGCTGCGACAACCTCCGGTACGGAACCCTCCGGCGGCCGCCTGACTTTGGGGATGCGCGTTCAGCAGGTCGAGAATCCTCACGCGCTCAGCTGGCTGCCGCCGGCCAACCTTGTCCATCAGGTCTGCCAGCCCCTGACCTGGACCGGCTTCGACAATGTGACCCGCCCCTATCTGCTTTCCTCCTGGAAGGTTTCGCCCGACCTGCGGTCCTGGGATCTCTTCGTTCGTCGGGATGTCACCTGGCACAGCGGCAGGGCCTTCACCGCCGACGACGTTATCTGGAACCTGCGTCATCTGCTCGACCCGGCGACCGGTTCTTCGGCCATGGGGATCATGCAGTCGTACATGCTGACAGACGGTCCTACCGGGGAACCGGATGGTCCCCCGCTGTGGGATGCTTCTGCGATCGAGAGAGTCGACGACTTCCAGGTCAGGCTGAACCTGAAGCGCCCGCAGGTCGCCGTGCCGGAACATCTCTTCCACTACACCGATGTGATGCTCGATCCGGAAGAGAACGGACGCTTCGGCGTCGGCTCCAACGGAACCGGTCCCTTCACCCTGCGGGAGCTCGTTGTCGGCGAGCGGGCATTGCTGGGCGCTGCGCGGACTGCGTCCAACCGGCGCCCTTGTGTTGACGAACTCGCCCTGATCGACCTGGGCGACGAGCCTGCTGCGGCGACGGCGGCGTTGCTGTCCGGCCAGATCGACGGTTTGGACCGCTGCGACTATTCGGTGGCCGAAAGCATGGCGGGGCAATCCGGTTTCCAGGTGCACCGCAGTGCCACGGCGGCGACGGCGATGCTGCAGATGAAGGTAACCCGGCCTCCCTTCGACGACCTTCGTGTGCGCCGGGCCATGCGCCTGGCCATCGATCCGGCGGAGATCACACGGCTGGCGCTTAGAGGCTTCGGGACGCCGGCGGAACATCATCTGGTATCGCCTATTCATCCTGACTATGCACTGCTGCCGCCGCTGCGGCGTGATGTCGATCAGGCGCGGCGCCTGATCGCGGAGGCCGGCTATCCCGATGGTATCGACATTGAGATCACCTGCAAGAACTGGCCAAGCTGGGAAGCTTCGGCGGTTCAGGTCATGGTCGAGCAGTATCGTCAAGCGGGCATTCGCTGCGCCATCGAGATCCTGCCGGCGGCCCGCTTCTGGGATGTCTGGGACAAGGCGCCGCTTGCCTTTGTCGAATGGGCGCCGCGCCCCCTGGGCTTCATGCTGATGAGCCTTACCCTGCGCTCCGGCGTGCCCTGGAACAGTACCGGCTTCTCCGATGCTCAGGTCGATGCGCTGATCCAGGAGGCAGAAGCGACGCTGGATGTGGATGCCCGCCGCGCCATCCTGCGGCAGTTGGAGCAACGCGTACAGGATATTGGTCCTATGGTGCAGCCGGCCTGGCTATCCGTGGTCACCGTGATGTCGAAGCGGGTGAGGGGTTTTCGCCTGCATCCCTCGACCCTGCTTTCGGCGGGCGACTATGCGGTGATATCTTAGCATTTGCTTCAGAAAGGCGGTTGCGTCTGCCGCCGGGACGCCTAAACTCCGCAACCCCAAAAGGCTTGAGGCGGCCTGGCGGAGCGGCATCGCCGCCCGGCCGGACCTTAATCGATATGGAGTGGAAGAGGCGTTATGCAAGACGGCTATGCTGGTGATCTGCGCCCGGCGGAGGCCTGGGCCCTGTTGAAGGAAAACCCCCAGGCGGTGTTGGTTGACGTGCGCACCATGCCGGAGTGGAACTTCGTTGGTCTGCCCCGGCTGGACAGCCTTGGCAAGGAGACGGTTTGTGTTTCCTGGCAGGTCTTTCCCGATATGGCCATGAATGCCGGTTTCGCCGCGGAGGTTGCGGCGCGCGGGGTTACCAAGGACCAGACCGTGCTGCTGATCTGCCGCTCCGGCGTGCGGTCGCGTTCGGCGGCCATGGCGCTGACGGCTGAGGGCTTCGGTCCCTGCTACAACGTTGCCGAGGGTTTCGAGGGCGACCGTGACGATACCCTGCATCGCGGCTCCGTCGGCGGCTGGAAGGTGGCCGGCCTGCCCTGGGCCCAGGGCTGAACGGGGGGCTGAACGTCGCGCTCAATGCGGGGCAGGATTGCAAGAACAGGACTATGAAAGTGCCTAAGGATTCAAACACGACGCGGCGCTGGCGCCCGCAGACGGAATTGGTGCGCGGCGGTCAGGCCCGCAGCAGCTTCGATGAAACCAGCGAAGCGCTCTACCTGACTTCCGGCTACGTCTATGCCTCGGCTGAAGAGGCGGAGGCCGCCTTCAAAGGCGACAAAGACCGCTTCATCTATTCGCGCTATGCCAATCCGACCGTGTCGATGTTCGAGGAGCGGCTGCGCCTGCTGGAAGGGGCCGAGGCCTGCCGCGCGACGGCCAGCGGCATGAGCGCCGTCTTCGCCGCCCTGCTCTGTCAGTTGAAGGCGGGAGACCGGGTCGTTGCTTCCCGTGCGCTCTTCGGTTCCTGCCATTACATCGTCGCCGAGATGCTGCCGCGCTACGGCATCGAAACGCAGCTTGTCGACGGCACCGATCTGGATGCCTGGGAAGCGGCGCTGAAACCGGGGGCGACTTGCGTATTTCTGGAAACACCCTCCAACCCGACCCTGGAGATCATCGACCTGAAGGCGGTTTGCGATCTGGCGCATGCCGCCGGCGCGACGGTGGTGGTCGACAATGTCTTTGCCACGCCGATGCTGCAGCGGCCCCTCGATTTCGGTGCCGATGTGGTGGTCTATTCCGCCACCAAGCACATCGACGGCCAGGGCCGCACCCTGGGTGGGGCGATCCTCTCCAGCGAGGCCTTCATCAAAGATCATCTGCAGATGCTCTATCGCCACACCGGCCCCTCCATGAGCCCTTTCAATGCCTGGGTCATGCTGAAGGGTCTGGAGACGTTGGACCTGCGGGTTGAGCGCCACTGCGCCAATGCCCTGGCCGTGGCCGAATTCCTGGAGCAGCAGCCGGGTGTTACCCGGGTACTCTATCCCGGCTTGGACAGCCACCCTCAGGCGGCCTTGGCGAAAACCCAGATGAAGGGCGGCAGCAGCCTGGTGGCCTTTGAGGTCGAGGGCGGCAAGGCCCGCGCTTTCCGCCTGTTGAACGCCCTGGAGGTGATCGACATCTCCAACAATCTGGGCGATGCCAAGAGCCTCGTCACCCACCCGGCGACCACGACCCACCAGCGCCTGCCCGTCGAGGAACGTGCCGAGCTGGGGATCGGCGAAGGCCTGCTCCGCCTCTCCGTCGGCCTGGAAGACCCGGCCGACCTGATCGAGGATCTGGAGCTGGCGCTGAAGGCCTGAGGCTGCGCCCTATCCGACGGTGTACTTCTTGGAGACGCGGTCGACCGGTGTGCCGTCGTTCAGCGGAACGCCGGGCTCGACGCTGTAGGTCCGAAAGCCCATCTTGTCGTAGTAAGCCAGCCCGCCCGTGTTGTCCGCGCGAATGGTGGCGTTGATCGCCGCGAAGCCGAGGCCCCTGGCAAGCGGTACGGTTTTGGCGAAGAGGGCGGTGCCGGCGCCGCGTGTCTTGGGATGGACCCTCGCAAAGGTCGCGACATCCACCCAGCCGTCGGGCAGTTTGCTGTTGCGTACCAGGATCTGAAAGCCTGCCGCCGACCCTGCGGCGTCTTCCACCATGAGACAGCTTATGTGGTCTGCTCCGCCGAGGAAGTGATCGCGGAAGGTGCCGTGGGTAAAAGGCACTTCGTTCGCCGTCGTACCCCCGATCCCTATGATCTCGTTCAGAAGGTCGCAGAGCGCGGGAACATCGCTTTCTTCCGCGGGGCGAACCACCAGGGCCTGTGCCCTTGTCTCGGTCTGTTCGTCATGCAGTGCCATTTAAAGGTCCCTCGCCGCTTCCGATAGTACCCGCAGTTTCTGCATCGCCAGGTCCCGCCCCAGGTGGCCCAGCCCACAGTCCGGGCCGGCGATCAGCCGTTCCGGCGGCAGGTGCTTCAGGGCCGCCTGCAGCCGCTCGCGCAGTTCCGCCACGCTTTCCACGCGGCTGCGGGCGATGGCGATGACGCCGAAGATGACCCCGGTGTCCCTGAAACAGTCGAGCAGGCTGAGGTCGTTGTGGCGGTGGGCGTCTTCGATGGAGACCACATCGACGCGCGATGCATCGACCGCCTCGGCCAGTTCGAAGTAAGCCCGGGGGTCGGCCTTGGCATAGTCTTCCTGATCCAGGTGGTTGGGATAGCCGCAGCACATATGCATTGTCTTGGTAACGTGGTCGGGCACGTTCTGCCAGCAGCGGTCGATATGCTCCAGACCATAGTCCAGGGCAGCCTGGGGCTTGCGGGCGAAGAGCGGCTCGTCGATCTGGATGTGACGGCAGCCGGCCTCGGCCAGGGCCAGCACCTCGGCGTTCAGCGCCGCGGCCAGGTCCTGCCCCAGCGCCCGGGCATCGCCGTAGTGTTCGTCCGCTGTGGTGTCGGCGATGGTCATGGGGCCGGGCAGGGTGATCTTCACCGGCCTTTCGGTGAAACTCTGGGCGACCTTCCAGTCATGGGGCAGGAAGGATTCGCGCGCCGCGATCGGGCCGCGGATGGTCGGCAGGTCGGTCTCATAGGCGCCGCCGCGCAGCACCCGGTGGGTCAGTTTCTCGAAGTCGAAGCCGTCGAGATGGCGGCAGTGATAGTGGACGTAGTTCTCCCGCCGGACCTCGCCATCGGTCGGGATATCGATGCCGCAGGACACCTGGTCTTCGATCACCTGGCGGGTGCCCTCGGTGAAGATCGTCTCGGCCTCCTCGCCCAGGCGCTCCAGGGCCGTTGTATAGGCCGTGGTGGCGACGGAGCTGTCCATGGCGCCGGGATCGAACCAGTCCGGTACCTTCACGCTCTCCGGCTTCGGGTAGGCCCCGATGGTGGTGGTCAGCAGCGGCATCTCCGGACTCCCCCGAATTCCTCAGTCGGTCACGGCGACAACGCTAGCAAAGCGGTCCGCTGGCCGCCAGGGCTGTGCGTTCAGACAAGAGGGTGGAATCAGGGCGCAGCGTAGCCGGCGGTCTTTTCCTTCAGCGCGGCGATCAGGGCGTCTATGCCCTCGCGTTCGACGATGCCGCTGTATTCGGAGCGCCGGGCGGCCAGCTCGCTGTACTTGGCATCGAGCAGAATGTCCACCAGCCGCCAGCCGTCGCCGTCCGTGCCGGGCCGGGCGAGGTAGTTGATCGGCACCGCTTCGCCGTCGCTCTTCACGATCTGGTTGCGCACCAGCACGGCGCCGCGCCGTGCCGGCTGTTCGCCCAGGACCTCGAAGCGCTCGCCGGAGAAGCCGTCGAAGCGGTCGGCGAAGACGGCGATGCTGAAATCGCCGAAGGCCGCCGTGAAGGCTTCCTGCTGCGGCGGTTTCAGATCGCGCCAATGGCGGCCCAGGGTGATGCGGGCCATGGTGGCGAAGTCGAAGACTTCCCGCAGTTCCGGGGCCAATTGGTCGTAGCGGCCCTGGTAGCCCAAGGTCTTGGCGCTCTGCATCGTCTCCAGCAGGGCCGTATTCAGGCGCTCCACGGGGGCACTGGCGCTCTCCTGCGCCGCCGCCGGTGTGGCGGCGACCAGAAAGGCGCAGGCTAGAAAGGCGAGGGCGCGGAAGTTGGGCAGTTTCATAGCAGGTCTCGGTTTCCGGATCTCATCAGATGTACGAACGAATGTTCGGTCTGCAAGGAATTTTCTATTCCCCCGCCCACTCCCGCCGCTTGCCGTGCCTTGTCGTCGCGGGCAAGCTGGCGGCTATGACAACACTGGTTACCGGAGGCACGGGCTTCGTCGGCTCCGCCGTCGTACGGGCGCTGATTGCCCGGGGGGAGCGGCCGCGCTGCCTGGTGCGCCGCAGTGGCGACCGGCGCAACCTCGACGGGCTGGCGGTCGATCTGGTCGAGGGCGACCTGACCGATGCCGACTCGCTGGAGGCGGCGCTAAGGAACTGCTCCACCCTGTTCCATGTCGCTGCCGACTACCGCATCTGGGTGCGCGATCCGGCGGCGATGAACCGGGCTAATGTCGAAGGCACGAAGCAGCTGATGCAGGCGGCTCTGCGCCAGGGCGTCGGACGGGTGGTCTACACTTCCTCGGTCGCTGTGCTGGGCAAGGTGGCGGGCGGGGCACCGGCCGATGAGGATACGCCGGTCGGGCTGGACGACATGATCGGCGTCTACAAACGATCCAAGTTCCTGGCCGAGGAACAAGTTCGCGGGATGCAGCGCGACGCGGGGCTGCCGGTGGTGATCGTCAATCCGTCGACCCCCATCGGACCGCGCGACGTAAAGCCGACCCCGACCGGGCGTTTGGTGGTGGAGGCGGCGGCGGGGCGCGTGCCGGCCTTCGTCGACACCGGACTGAATGTCGTCCATGTCGACGATGTCGCCGCCGGGCATCTACTGGCGTATGACAAGGGCGTGATCGGGGAACGCTACCTTCTGGGCGGCGAAAACCTCGGGCTTTCCGAAATCCTGTCTGTCGTCGCCGCGCTGCGGGGACGCCGCGCGCCGAAGATCCGCCTGCCGCGCAGGCCGCTTCTGCCCTTTGCCCACCTGGCCGAGGCCTGGGCCAGGGTCAGCGGGGGCAAAGACCCGATGCTGACCGTCGATGGGCTGAAAATGGCGGCCAAACCGATGTATTTCCGCCACGACAAGGCGGCGCGTGATCTTGGCTACCAGCCGCGCCCGGCACACGAGGCGATCCGCGAGGCCGTCGAGTGGTTCGAGCGCGAGGGATATTTAGGTTAGCGCCCTATTTTGGCCCTATAACCCCACGGCGTTTGGGGTGGTGTTGCGGCGCAAAATCGCTAGACTGGCGCGGTTCGGTTCCCGATTTCCTGACCTTTTTTGGAGTCTCGCCTTGGCGGTTCCCCTGATACAGCAGCTGCGTGTTGGTGCCTACATCATGAAGCAGCGCCTGATGCGCAACGAGCGCTATCCCCTGGTGCTGATGCTGGAGCCCCTGTTCCGCTGCAATCTGGCCTGCCCGGGCTGCGGCAAGATCGATTATCCGGACGAGATTCTGAACCGCCGCCTGAGCGTCGAGGAATGCATTGAGGCGGTCGAGGAAAGTGGCGTGCCCATCGTCTCGATCCCCGGCGGCGAGCCGCTGATCCATAAGGAAATGGACCAGATCGTCGCCGAGTTGGTGAAGCGCAAGCGCTTCGTCTACCTCTGCACCAACGCGCTGCTGCTGGAAAAGAAACTCGATCTCTTCAAGCCCAGCAAGTATCTGACCTTCTCCATCCATCTGGACGGCCTGGAGGAAGAGCACGACCGGGCGGTCGACCAGAAGGGCGTCTTCAAGCGCGCGGTAAAGGCGATCGAAGCGGCCCGCGACCGTGGCCACCGGGTGAACGTGAACTGCACCCTTTTCAACAACGCCAAGCCGGAAGAGGTTTCGGAGTTTCTGGACTTCGCCCGAGACCTCGGCGTCGAGGGCGTCACCATCTCGCCGGGCTACGCCTATGAGCGGGCGCCGGACCAGGAACACTTCCTCAGCCGGCGCCAGACCAAGGAGCTGTTCCGCGACGTCTTCCGCCGCGGCAAGGACAGCAAGTGGCGCTTCTCCCAATCCAGCCTGTTCCTGGATTTTCTGGCCGGCAATCAGAGCTATCACTGCACGCCCTGGAGCAACCCGACCCGCAACGTCTTCGGCTGGCAGCGTCCCTGCTATCTGCTGAACGAGGGTTATGCGCCCAGCTTCAAAGCCCTGATGGAAGAGACCGACTGGGACGGCTACGGCACCGGCAATTACGAGAAGTGCGCCAACTGCATGGTCCACTGCGGCTTTGAGGGCACGGCGGTTGCCGACACGGTGAAGCATCCCTTGAAGGCACTGAGGGTAGCGCTCAAAGGTCCCGCTACCGAAGGCGAGATGGCGCCGGAGATCGACCTCAGCAAGCAGCGTCCGGCGGTTTACACCTTCGAGGAATTCGTCGCCGAAGCCGCGACCCAACGGCCCGAAGCGGCCGCCAAGGGCAGCGCTTCTTCAACCGAAGCCGCCGAATAGAACCTCCGTTTCCTGACCGAGACTCTGGAGCGTCGCCAGTGCCCTGTCAGTGCGCCGGGAGAGGCGCAGGGCTGCCGGCAGATCCCATGGCCGGCGCAACAGGGCGGCGGAGGCCTTGAGCCTGTCCGGCTCGCCCTCGGAGGTAACGACCTTTGTGACGAAAGACGGCAGCGCATCGCCTGCCATATCGGCGATGGCGCGCAGGGCGAGAAAGGGGACGCCGCTGCGGGCTGCCACGGCTGCCACGGCGTGGCTCTCCATATCGACCGCCTGGCAGGCACTGGCCGCAAAGGCGGCCGCTTTGTCATTGGTGGACAGCAATACTTTCGCGGAGCCCAGGATTGAACCGCCGATGGCGACGGCTCCGCCCTCCCTGAGGTTTTCGCTCACCGCCTGAAGCCAAACCCGGTCGCAGGGATGGCGCTGCCCGCCGGGTGTCACGACGGTCTCCGCAAGGATAAGGTCGCCGGCTGTCAGCCGTGGATCGAGGGCCCCGGCGATGCCAAAGCTCATCAGCGCCGTGGCGCCCTCCGCCAGCATCTGCCCGGCCAGCTTCTCGGCGCGGGCGCTGTCGGCACCTGCGCAGACAACGGAAATTCCGATACCACCCGCGATCAAGCGGGCTTCGGCGGCAAGGCCGGTGATGATTCCAAGCTTGGCGGGGCGGGCGCTCACAGATGGCCCACGGCTACATGCCGACGGTAACGCGCCGCTCGTTTCCGCGAATCAGGTTGCGATAGCGCGCCAGAGCCATCAGCGGAAAATAGGCGCTGTAGCCGTGATAGTGCAGGTAGAAGACCCGCGGGAAACCGGTGCCGGTCCAGTGGCCGTCCAGCCAACGCACGTCGTCGCGCGGAAAGCGCTGCAGGAAGGCGACACCGCGGCGCACCGCATCGCTGTCGACCTCGCCGGCGGCCATCAGGCCCAACAGGGCCCAGGCCGTCTGCGCGGCGGTGGATGTCTTGGCCTCGTCGCGCCGCGCCGCCCAGTAGGTGGCGCAGTCCTCGCCCCAGCCGCCATCTTCGCGCTGGCGGCTTTCCAGCCAGGCGACGGCCCGGCGGACCGGCGCGGAAGCCAGGTCCTCGCCGCAGGCATTCAGCGCCGAGAGTACCGACCAGGTACCGTAGACATAGTTGACCCCCCAGCGGCCGTACCAGGAACCGTCGGGCTCCTGCTCGCGCAGCAGATAGTCGAGACCGCGGCGTACCACCGTATGGTCGCGGCCGTAGCCGAGCTGCGCCAGCATCGAAAGGCAGCGCGCTGATACGTCAGCCGTCGGCGGGTCCAGCAGGGCCCCGTGATCGGCGAAGGGGATGTGGTTCAGGTAGTCGAAGGCATTGTCCGCGTCGAAAGAACCCCAACCGCCGTTCTTGCTCTGCATGGCGATGATCCACTCGGCAGCACGCTCGACGGCGCCTTGGGAAGCTTCGGACTTGGCCCGGTCCATCGCCATCACCACCACGGCCGTGTCATCGACGTCGGGGTAGTGGGCATTCTGGTATTGGAACGGCCAGCCGCCGCTCGGCGCGTTGGGGCGCCGCCAGGCCCAGTCGCCGCGCACCTCGGTGATCTCCCGTTGCAGCAGCCAGTCGAAGGCCCTGTCAAAGCTGTCGTTGTCGCCGGGCTCGCCCGCTTCCAGCAGAGCGTGGGCGGCAAGGCAGGTGTCCCAGATCGGCGAAAGGCAGGGCTGGCAGGTCACCCGGTCGTCATCGCGGGCGATGAGCAGGCGGTCGATGGCCTCGCGGGTCATGCGGTAGTTGGGTTCGTCCCAGTCGTAGCCCAGGGCGTGAAAGGCCATGGCGGCGTTGGCCATGGCGGGGAAAATACCGCCCAGGCCGTCTTCGCCGTTGAGGCGTTCCTTCACGAAGTCGATGGCGGCATTGATCGCCTTGCGCCGCTGGGCGCGCGGGCGCAGCGGGTCGCTCATGCGTAGGACCCGGTCGATGCCGGCGAAGATCGCGCCCAGCGGACTGCCGGTTGCGTTCATCGGATACTGCGCGCGCTCCGGCGGCTGCACGAACAGCTCGCCGATCGACACCTTCAGGGGATTGACCGCCTGCGGTTTCAGATCCATCAGGATCAACAGCGGGGCGATCACTGTGCGCGACCAGTAGGACACCTTGGAGAGGTGAAACGGAAACCAGCGCGGCAGCAGCATGATCTCGACCGGCATCTCGGGCACGGCGCGCCAGGGTACCTGGCCGAAGAGGGCGAGGGCGATGCGGGTGAAGACGTTGCTTTGCGCGGCACCGCCACGCGCCAGGATTGCCGCGCGGGCGCGGGCCATGTGGGCCGCATCGGGGTCGTCGCCGGCCAGCTTCAGTGCGAAGTAGGCTTTTACGCTGGCGCTCAGATCCATGTCGCCGTCGTGGAATAGGGGCCAGCCGCCGTCGCGGCCCTGAACGGCGCGCAGGTGCTTTGCGATCTTCGGCTCCACCGCCTGGTAGGCCGGCGTCTCGATGCGGCCGATGAAGTGCTGCAGAAAAATATACTCGGCCGGGATGGTCGCATCGGCTTCCAGCTCGAAAAGCCAGTGCCCGTCGGCCCGCTGTTGGCCCAGCAGCGCCTTGGTCATGTCGGTGACCAGACGATCCACAGCTTCCAGATCCGGCAGTTCGGCTTCCGCCGAACGCGCCAGCGCGCTCTCGTTTCTGATTGCGTTGCTTCCCGTCATGTCGATTTGATGTACCGCCGCCCGGAAATGAGCAAGGAAAGAACCCCGATCAAGTCAATAAACAACCGCCAAAGCCGGCGGATTCGAATCCCCCGACTCGCTGGTTCAATAGCGGCGATTGTGAAGAAGCCGCCGGTTGCTGGCAAGCCCTTGGAATCGGGCATTTTCATGGCAAAGTCAGTGCCTTGGCGGCCGCTTCGCCGGATCGAACGGCCGATTCGATGGTGGCCGGCAGGCCGGTATCGGTCCAGTCGCCGGCCAGCAGCAGATTGTCCCAGGCGCTACGCGGTGCCGGGCGCAGGCGCAGCGCCGCCGGGGTCTGCGCAAAGGTCGCCCGTTTTTCGTTGATCACCCTGATGGGCGGTTGGTCGCCGGCGTCGAGCCCCAGGGCCCGGGCGGTGTCGGACCAGAGCGCCGCGGCGATTTCATCGTTCGGCCGCTCGGCGAGCCTGCTGGCGGCGCTGACGGTCAGGCTGACAACATCGTCTCGCAGGAAAAGCCAGTCGGCGGTGCCGCCGATCAGGCCGAGGAAGGGAACCTCGGGCACCGGCCCTTCGGCCCCGGCGAAGGGCCAGTCCGGCGCTTTGGGCAGGCGGATGTGGGCATTCACGATGGCATGATGGTCCAGCGGTGCGGCAAGGTTCGGCAGCAATGCCTGGGCGGCTTGCGGCGGCAGCGCCAGAATCACCCAGTCCTGTTCCTGAAGCTCGACGGCCTGATTCGGAAAATCGAGTGCGGTGATGCGCCGGCCCGTGGTGTCCAGACGGCGCAGACGCTGGTTGAAACGGATCGCCACCCCCCTGTCCTGCAGGAAGGCGAGGGCGGGATCGACCAGGGCCGGCCCCAGGCCATGGCGGGCGACGAGGGGACGGCAGGCGCCTTCGCCCTTGGCGAAAGTCTCGGCCAGGACATGCCGCAACAGGCGGGCGGAGGCCTCATTGGCCGGGGTGTTGAGTGCGGCGATCACCAAGGGTTCCCAGAAACAACGCCAAAGCGGGTCCTGCGTATCCAGGCAGTCGGTCACCCGGTCTTCGCTTCCGGCAAAGGCAAGGCGCAGACCCTTCAGGTAGGATAAGACGCCGGTTCCCGGGATCCGGCGCTTCGGGTCCAGGACCCACCAGGGGATCGGCCCGCGGTTCGGCCTCAGATTCCAGGAGCGGCCGTTCGCCAGGTCCAGGAAGGGAAAGACGGCCGCTTGGGGATGGGTCAGGCCGCCCCGGGCGCCGATCAAATCCAGATAGGCGAGGATGGCCGTGTTGGCCGTCATCATCAGATGGTTGCCGTTATCGATCAGCCGGTCGAGCTTGGCGTCGTGAAACGAGCGGCAACGGCCGCCGGCCTGGGCCGCCGCCTCGTAGAGGGCGATGCTGTGGCCCCGTTCGGCAAGGCGCACCGCGGCGGAAAGCCCGGCCAGCCCGGCGCCGATGATGTGAACATGGGGGGTGCCGCGGTCTGCGGTCATGCGGCCTGCACCAAGACGTTAAAGCCCGTTCCGAAGCGCGAGCCAGAGCTTCTCCGCCTTGGGCAGGCGGACGCGAAGGCTGATGTCGTTCCAACCCTGCTGCTGCAGGCGGGTCAGAAGGCGCTGGTACACCGCCAGCATGATGCGGGCCGGACGCATGGGGCCGCGCCGGCAGGCGGCCATGAGACGACGGGATTCGGTGAAACGCTCCTGCGCCATGGCCGCCAGATCGAAACAGACGGCAGGCAGCCTCGGGTCCGCTGCCACCGTCGTCGGATCGCGGCTGTCGATGCCGTGGCGCAGCAGTATCTCGCGCGGCAGATAGAGGCGGCCCCGCCCGGCATCTTCGGCGATGTCGCGCAGAATGTTGGTGAACTGCAGGGCGTCGCCCTCGGCCAAGGCCAGGTCTCTCGCTTCGGGTTCGGTGGCGCCGAAAGCATGCACCGACAGCACGCCGACGGCGCCGGCGACGCGGCGGCAGTAAAGGCGGAAGGTTGCCATGTCCGGCGCGCAGATATCTTCGCGCGCGTCCATCTCCATGCCGTCGATGACGGCGAGGAACTCCTCCTTGGGCAATCCGTAGTCCCGGACCGGCTGCTGCAGGGCAAGGGTTATGGGCGTCTGCGGGGTGCCGCCATAAAGCCGCTCGATCTCTTCGCGCCAGACGGCGAGACGGCTGAGCTTGTCCGCGGCGGCACCTTCGTCATCAGCGATATCGTCGACCGCGCGGCAGAAAGCATAGATCGCGTACATGGCGTCGCGCCGCGGCTTTGGCAGCAGACGCATGCCCCAGAGGAAGGAGGAGCCGGAGCCGGTTGCGATGGCGCGCACCTGCTCCATCGCCTGGGCTGCATTGCCGTTCACTGCGCGGATGGCGGTCATCCGGCCCGGCCTGCGGTTTGTGGTGTGTTGAACAGCCGCTGGGCCTGGACGCCGACGATGCCGCCGAAGCCGGCCAGGATGAAGTCGGCTTTGCCAAGGCCGACGCGGCCGGCCAGGGGATCGCCGCGCCGCAGGTATCGGCTGAGCCTTGTCGCCAGTCTCACGATGACAGCGGATTCCATGGCCAGACGCGACGACCGAAGCTGGGCGGGCAGGCGCCGCGCTTCTACCAGCAGGTCATCGACCCGGTCCAGGCAGAGATCCAGCACCCGGCGCAGGCCGGGCGGGCTGGTGCTGGAGTCGAGAACCGTCACGTCCAGACCCTCGGCGCCGAGCCAATCAAGTGGCAGATAGACACGGTCGAGCGCGTGATAGTCATCCTGGCAGTCCTGCAGATGGTTGAGCACCTGCAAGGCCGTGCAGAGCGCGTCCGAAGACCTGTAGCCCTCTCGGCTTTCGCCATGCAGATCGAGCAGGTACTGGCCGACGGGATTGGCGGAGAGACGGCAGTAGCCCAACAGTTCGTCCCAATCTTCATAGCGCGACTTCACGGCATCCTGTTTGAAAGCGGCAACCAGGTCGCTGCCGCGCTGTGTGGAAACGCCGGTCTCGGTGAGGCTGTACCTCAGCGCTTCGGCTTTCTCCAGGCCGGGCTGATGCTCGCCGTTGAAGCGCAGCGCCTCATCGAAGCGGGTGAGCCGGTCGAGTTTTTCCTGGGGCCCGAGCTGCGGGTTGTCGGCGATGTCGTCGATGGCGCGGGCAAAGGCATAGTAGGTCGCGACATGGGGGCGCAACGCCGCCGGCAGCAGCCAGGAGCCGACCGGAAAGTTCTCATTCCCGGCGCCCTTGCCGGAGGGTGTTTCGACGCTTGCCAGCGTCATTGAGAGTCTCCTTCTACAGCGCGCAGGCTGCCGGGATCTGCGCTGCCCCGGATCGGGATTGAGCAGTTACCACGGGAATTTAGCCTGACAGGCCGGTTCAATCCAGTTCACGGCGTTTTGCCTGTACCCGCCCTTTCCAGGTTCCGCCCCGGCTCCGCCAGTGACGCCAGGCCGAATCGAAGGTCATGGCGCTGTATAGGGCAGCGGAGAGCGGCAGCAAAGGCGCAAGCCAGAGTCTCTGGCCGTAAAGGCGCAGCACCGGGAGCAGCGAGAACGACATGGCAATCCAGGCGCCGCCGCCCAGCAGGGCCGCCGTTGGTTGCAGGTGCCAGGGATAGCTCAGAACGGCGAGCGGCGGTGCAAGATAGGTAATGAACATACCAAGCAGGGTGCCGAGCAGTAGCAGCGGCTGATGGTTCAACTGGGTATAGGCGCTGCGGGCCACCATGTCCCAGACGGTGCTGAGCCCCGCATAGGGCCGGATCGAGCGGGCTGCCTCGGCCAGACCCAGCCAGAGGCCCCGGCTGTTGGCCGTGCGGCTCTGCTTGACCTTTGCCGCCAGGCTGCAGTCGTCGATCAGGGCATCGCTCAAGGCGGAGAGCCCGCCGATTCGGGTCAGGGCATCGCGGCGCAGCAGAATGCATCCGCCGGCGGCTGCCGCGGTTTGCCGGCCCGGATCGTTCACCCAGGAAAACGGATAGAGCTTCTGGAAGAAATAAATGAAGGGCGGGATCAGCAAGCGCTCCCAGAATCCTTCACAGCGCAGCGCCACCATAAGGGATACGAGATCCCGCTGCTCTGCCTCCGCCTTGGCCACAAGCTGCCGCAGGGCGGCTGGGGGCTGCGCGATATCGGCGTCGCTGAACCAGACATAGCGGGTTTCGGGGGCTGCGCCTTGCAGGCCTTGATCCAGGGCCCAGAGCTTGCCGGTCCATCCGGCCGGCAGGGGCGTTGCCTGCAGCAGTTTGAACCGATCGGGCCGGGGGTTGGCTGCAGCAGTCTCGCTGGCGATGCGGGCGGTTCCGTCCTGGCTGTGGTCGTCCACAAGGATGACTGAGAAGGGCCCGGGATAGTCCTGGTCCAGAAGAGAGGCAATCGCCGTGGCGATCACGTCGGCCTCGTCGCGCGCCGGAACGATCGCGGTGACCGCCGGCCATTCGCTGGGTGCCGGTGCCGAAGGGTCCAGGCGCTCGGCGCAGCGCCAGAAACCACCGCGGAAGAACAGCAGGTAACCCCAGATCAGCAATGACAGCAGGGCGATCCCGATGAGTATTGAAGGCAAGATAGACTGTTTCCCGGCTTGATCTGCCGCCAGCGTCTGGCGAGGGCATTCCTGCACCCGGCGCAGACTAGAGCGCCAGCAGGCTGTCGCCAATCATCGGCTTTGCCGGGACACGGAATCTTGTTGGTCGTGGTGGACTAGAAGTCTCTGACCGAGTTCACGTTGCAGGCCATCAACTTGTCCAGCGACGACCCGTCGCTCGACAGCGGCAGGCACAAGGCCTCAGCGTCGACAAAGGGACGTTTTTCGGAGGCCGTCACCGGCCAGAAAGCATAGCAGGGCGCTGCGCTTTCCCGGCAAAAGTCAAAGAACGCCTTCGATCGTTCGCGTACCAGGTTCGGTGCTGTGATCTCAGAAAGCTTACGCCCGGTCTGTTCGCCGTAGGTTTCCACAAGGCTGCGGCCAAACAGTTTGACGTGATAGTCCGATCCGTCATCGACAACATCCAGGATAACCGTGTAGGGCCAGAGAGGCGCGATGTTCTCCGGGAACAGATCGGCACGCAGCGCAAGCGCGTTCCCGTGTTTGATTTCCGTCCAGTAGGTCAGCGCCTGGTCCAGGATTGGGGATATGAACGTCAAGCCCTGGGCCAAAACCGGCCCAAAAGGCTTTCGCGCGGTTCTTCTCTCAACAAAATCAAGCATACCGACCGTGCAAGGTTACCATGATAACCCAGTGAGTGTAGCCGCTCAAAAGAAGGATAGTGTTAATATAATCCTATTTTGCGCCCGAGGCGCAGAAGAGCGGATCCTGTCTGGGCAGAGCCGCTTTTGCGGTCCCGGCCAGAGGTGTGAATCCAGGCTAAAGTGCCCCGCGGCCGGGGGGATTGAAACGGTCCAGGGATCGCAGAACCGTGGAGCGGTCGTTGGGGTCGGCGGGCACGTAGAGCATGCCGGAGAGGACCATGTTGGCGGATTGCTGGTTGTCACTCAGCGGCAGCATAAGGCGCTTGGCGCGGAATGTCGGTGTCCTGTCCAGACCAAAGCTGCTCTCCGAGTAAAGCGGCGCAAAGCTCGCCAACAGCTTTTTGTAGAGATCCTGTACGTAGGTGAGATAAGCCCCCTGCATAAGGTCTTCGACGAAGCAGTTGGTCAGAGAGCAACCGAAACGCTCTTCAACCTTGGTTCCCGCGAGACGGTAGCGGAATCTCGCGCCATCGCCGAGAACCTCCGTCAAGGTCACATAGGGCAGCAGCTTCGGGATATCGATAGGATCGATATCGGCGCGTGCCGGGGCCCGGCGCCCGTCGCACCTGGCCAGCCAGTACTGGTAAAGCTCGACAAGCAGAGGCTCGCCGAGCTGGTTTAAAAACTGCACGAAATGCTGTCTCCCGAGCCACCAATAGCAGACCACAGCTCTGATTTCGGATTATCGCAGAGATGCGACCTTTGCGGGAGTATTTTTCATCTACTCCCCCAACAGGATCGTATTATGACCGAAATGATTAGATAGAGCGAAGCAGTATTTTGTGACGCTCCAGAAAAAGGCGCTTGGCCTTTCCCGCCGGCCAGGGCGACAGCTCGATGCTTTCAAAGCGCTTGTGCCGCCCGAAGAGCCGGCGCCCTTCGCTGAGCGAGAAGCCGGCCAACTGCGTTGCCTCCAGGAAAGCCGCTGTGCGATCTGCTTTCTTGATCAGCGTTGTCAGGGCAGAGGGCTCTTCACCGGCAAGGCCGAAACGCACCCGGATGGCCGTCATCAGACGTTTCTCCAGGGCTTTGTAGTCGAGGCCGACGGCGGCTTTGAAGGGTGTGATGAGGTCGCCGATCACATATTCCGGCGCATCGTGCAGCAGTGCGGCCATGCGCTCGGCGGCGCTGGACCCGGGTTGCAACTGTCCCACGATCTGCTCGACGAGAAGGCTGTGCTGCGCGACCGAGAAAGCCGAGGTCCCGCTCGTCTGCCCGTTCCAGCGGGCCACCCTTGCCAGACCATGGGCGATGTCCTCGATCTCGATGTCGAGGGGCGAAGGATCGAGAAGGTCGAGGCGTCGTCCCGACAGCATGCGTTGCCAAGCCCGCGTCGCGTCTTTCATGCCAATCCCGATCCATCCGCTGCCGCCTTAACTCAACGGCAAGGGATAAGCGGCAGAAGCGTCGGGCGCAAGCCGTCAGACGCGATAGCGCCGGACAAGCCCTGGGCCATGGACTCGCCCCAGGGCCGGCGCCGGTCAGGCGCGGTTGCTGCGCAGGCCGTCCAGCAGCTTGCAGAGATTGTCATCAAGCTCCTGGGTGTTCTGCGACACGATGCCTGATGCGCTCGCGACCTTCTGCACCGACTGGCTCGCGGTTTCCGAGTTTTCACGAACCGCGGCCATGGCCTCTTCCTTATCGATGCCGGGTGGAAAGACCACCGCCAGCGTGCTGATCAGCACCAGCAGCACGACTGCAGGGAAGGCGCCGCTGTGGCCAAGTCGAAGCGGTGCACTGTGCTTGGGTTGTCGGCTTGGCATGTTTTGACTATTCGCTGGTTTCCAGTTCTTACGCGCCAGCGATTAAGCTAAAGAACTTTTTAGTTTCCGTTGAATGACAAAAGTAGCTTGTTTGTTTTGTTTAAACGATTTGACATACATTCTATGCGATCTTCGTATTTCGACGTGCCGTGTGGATCGAATTTGTCTGTCACCAAAAGAGGATCGGGCGGAGAGTTGTCTTGCCCTGCAAAGCATGCTGAAAGGCAGGGGACGTTCATAGGAGACGGGCTTGGCAGAAGCACCAAACATCTTGCTGATCACAGCCGATCAGTGGCGCGGGGATTGTCTCGGTCCTGCGGGTCATCCGGTCTTGCGGACACCGGCCATCGACGATCTCTCGGCCCGGGGCGTTACCTTCGCCCGGCATTATGCCCAGGCGGCACCCTGTTCGCCCGGGCGCGCTTCGCTCTACACGGGGCTCTACCAGATGAACCATCGTGTCCTGCGCAACGGGACGCCGCTGGACGCCCGCCATGACAACATTGCCCTGGCACTGCAGCGCCGCGGTTATGAGCCGCGGCTCTTCGGCTATACCGACCAGTCCATCGATCCTCGGACCACGACGCCCGATGATCCGCGTCTCAACAGTTACGAGGGGGTGCTGCCCGGCTTCACCGCCGAAGCAAAACTGACGGAGGACAATAAACCCTGGTTCGACTGGATGACAGCGCGCGGCCATGACCTGCCCGAAGACCCTTGGGCGCTTTTCCTGCCACCCGAAGGCCGACCCCGATTTCCGACCACGGCGCCGCCGCGCTTCAGCCAGGACGAGACCGAAACCGCATTTCTGACCGACGCCTTTGTCGACTGGCTGTCGGAGCAACCCAAGGATGGGCCGTGGTGCGCCCATGTCTCCTTTCTGCGGCCGCATCCGCCCTTCGTCGTGCCAGAGCCCTTCAACACGCTCTACGATCCCGCCAGCGGCCCGGCCTTTCGCCGGGCCGTCGACCCGGCCACCGAGGCCGCCCAGCACCCCTATCTTGCCTATTGGCTGGACCAGGCCAAGGCAGCCGGTTTCTGCTTCGTCGAGGATGGCGAGAGCCTGTTGACCGACTGGCCGGAGGAAGCCTTTCGGAACGTTCGCGCCACCTACTGGGGCATGATCTCCGAAGTGGATCGTCAGATCGGGAGGCTGACGGCGGCGCTGCAGGCCAGGGGCGCCTGGGACGATACGATCATCGTACTGACCAGCGATCACGGGGAGATGATGGGCGACCATTGGACCCTGGGTAAGTTCGGCTACTTCGATCAGGCCTATCACATCCCGCTGATCGTGCGGGACCCGCGTCATCCCGAGGGTTTTGGTGGTCGGGTTTCTGACTTCACCGAGGCTGTCGATGTCATGCCGACCCTGGTGGAGCTGTCGGGTGCAAGCCGCGACGGGCCCGCCGATGGGCGCTCGCTCAGCCCCTTTGTGCACGGCGAGCGGCCTGTCGACTGGCGCCGCGAGGCACATTGGGAGTTCGATTTCCGTGAAGTGACCGGCGGCGGCGCGCAGGGGGCTCTGGGCCTCGAGCTCGACGACTGTTCGCTCGCCGTCATCCGGGACGAGCGCTACAAGTACGTTCACTTCACCGGCCTGCCGCCGCTGCTGTTCGATCTGCAGGAAGACCCCGATGAGCTGCGCAACCTTGCCGATGATGCGGACTATCTGGCTCCGCGGCTCGCCATGGCCGAGAAGCTTCTGGCCTGGCGCAGCCGCTATCTCGACCGCCGCCTGACGGGCATCGCGTTGACTCCTGACGGGCCGCTGGAGGCACGCCGGTAAAAAAGGCTAGCTGCTTTCTGCCCTGGCGTCGCCCATGCCGTCCAGCAGCGGCGGAAAGCCCGGCGCCCGCAGGGCATCGCCCAGCCGGTCTTCCAGAACCTTCACCGCCTGGGTGGACCAGGCGTCGGCTCCGTAAGCCTGCTGCGCCTGTTCGAAGTAGCCGTTGACCAGTTCCGCCAGCGCCAGGGGCGTTTCGCTTTCCTGGCCCAGCTTCATCGCCAGGCGCATGTCCTTCAGCGCCAGGGCCATGGTAAAGGCGCAGTTGTAGGAGCCGTTCAGGACAAGCTGCCCCTCGGTCTCGTGCGCAAAGGAATTGCCGGAGGAGATGCGGATACCGTGAAAGGCCTTGGCCAGATCGACGCCGGAGCGCTTGGCCAGCATCATGGCCTCGCCGCTGGCCCAGAGATGGACGAAGGCCAGCATGTTGGTGATCACCTTGACGACGGAGGCTGAACCGATCGGCCCCATGTGTTCGATGGCGCCACCCATGACACCCAGCAGATCGCGGTAGCGCTCGAAGACCGCCTCGTCGCCGCCGACCAGGATCGAGATCTCGCCGGTCCAGGCGCGGTTGGCGCCGCCGGTGATCGGTGCCTCCAGAACATCGATGCCGCGCGCCGCGGCGTCCTCGGCAAAGCGGCGCATGTCCGCCTCGTCGGTTGTGCTCATCTCGATCCACAGGCTGCCGGACGCCAGCGCCGAGAGCAGGCCGTTCTCGCCCGGCACAACCGCCGAGACAGCGGCGGGGTTGGGCAGAGAGGTGACGGCGACCTCGGCGTCCTCAACCGCGTCCCGGCCGGACCCGGCCAGTCTGGCACCGGCCTCCACCAGGGGAGCGGCCCGCCCGGGGTCGAGATCGAAGACGGTCAATTGGTGGCCGGCTCTCAGAAGATTCCTGGCCAAGGGGAAGCCCACGTTGCCCAGGCCGATAAAGGCAATTCGCATGTCGATCTCGCCGCTCAAGGTTTTACGGAAATTGCAGAAGAACCCGGACGCCGCAGCCTGTCCAGAATCTTCGTATGGCCGGGTCGATGGGTTTCTTGGCTTGACGGGCGGCTTGGTGACGTCGCGTAATCCTGTGCTGTTCTCAGAGAGTCCGCCACCGGTTGTCGGCGGGCCCGGTTGCCCGGGGGTCCATGCATGAAGATCAGTGCCTTTGAGGTATTCGTCGTCGGGACGCCGCCGCCGCATTTTGGCGGGCGTTACTGGGTCTTCGTAAAGCTGACCAGCGATGGCGGCGTGACCGGCATCGGTGAGGTCTATTCCCTTCCGTTTCATCCCCGGGCCGTCGAGAAGATGATCGCCGACGTCTGCGAGCGGATGGTGGTGGGGGCTGATCCCTTTCAGATTGAAAGCCTGTGGCGGCGGATCTACAGCAGCGGCTACAGCCAGCGCCCGGACCCCTCGTTGATGGGTGTGCTGAGCGGGATCGAGATGGCCTGCTGGGATATCGTCGGCAAGGAACTGGACCGGCCGGTCTATGACCTTCTGGGTGGCAAGGTGCATGAGCGCCTGCGCAGCTATACCTACCTCTACCCCAAGCCGGATGAGGAAGAGCGGGTCTACAGCGATCCGGATCTGGCCGCCGAGCGGGCGGGCGAGTATCTCGCCCAGGGCTTTACCGCTGTGAAGTTCGACCCCGCCGGGCCCTACAGCGCTTTCGATCCGCGCCAGCTCTCGCTGGAGGCGTTGGAGCGCTGCGAGGTTTTCGTGAAACGCTTGCGCGAGGCGGTGGGGTCCTCCTGCGACCTGCTGTTCGGCACTCATGGACAGATGACGCCGGCCGGGGCGATCCGCCTTGCCAGGCGCCTGGAGCCCTATGATCCGTTGTGGTTCGAGGAACCGACTCCGCCGGAAGTCCCGGCCGCCATGGGCCAGGTCGCGCGGGCCACAACGATCCCCGTGGCGAGCGGCGAGCGGCTCACCACGAAGTACGAGTTTTCCGCTTTGCTGCGGGCAGAGGCGGCAGCGATCCTGCAGATGAACCTCGGCCGGGTCGGCGGCATCCTGGAAGCCAAGAAGATCGCCGGCATGGCCGAGACCTTCTATGCCCAGATCGCGCCGCATCTCTACTGCGGGCCGGTGGTCGGCGCAGCCAACATTCAGATCAGTACCTGCAGCCCGAATTTCCTGATCCTGGAATCGATCCAGACCTGGGGCGGTTTCCACAGCGAAATACTGAAACGCCCGATCCGCTGGGAGGCAGGCTATGTCATTCCGCCGGAGGAGCCCGGCCTTGGCGTGGAGCTGGACGAGGCGGTGGCCCGCGCCCACCCTTATGAGGGCGAGGCGCTCCATCTTGAAATGAGCGATCACCCGGAGTGATCGGGCTCAAACATGAATCCCTGGGAGTAAGCAGAGTATGAAAGCAGCGGTCCTGGAAGCTTACAACGCGCCGCTCGCCCTGTGCGAGGTGCCGGACCCGGAGCCGGGCAAGGCCGGTGCGGTGATCCGTGTGGAGGCCAACGGCATCTGCCGCAGCGACTGGCATGCCTGGGCCGCGCACTGGCCGGGCTTCCTGGAACTGCCCCATGTGCTGGGTCATGAGATGTGCGGCATCGTCGAAGCCGTCGGTCCCGATGTGAAACGCTTCGCGGTGGGCCAGCGCGTGATCGTGCCGTTCAGCGGCGGCGATGGCGTTTGCTCCTGGTGTGGCGACGGTCTGCCGCATATCTGCGACGACCCGGTGATGCCGGGCTTCCGCTCCTGGGGTGGTTTCGCACAGTACGTTGCGGTGGATCAGGCCGACCGCAACCTTGTGGTCCTGCCGGAGGCTGTGAGCTTTCTTGCCGGCGCCGGCATGGGTTGCCGGTTCATGACCGCTTTCCATGGATTGACCGAACGCGTGCGGCTCGGCGCCGGGGAATGGATCGTTGTCTATGGTTGCGGCGGGGTCGGTCTTTCGGTGATCGAGATCGCCTCTTGTCTCGGCGCCCAGGCGATTGCCGTCGATATCGGCAGCGACAAGCTGGCCCTGGCCGGAGAACTGGGGGCAACGGCCACCATCAATGCCGCCGACGTGGATGACCCGGCAGCGGCGGTGCGCGATCTGACCGCCGGCGGGGCCCAGGTTTCGGTCGATGCCCTGGGTATCCAGCAGACCTGCACCAATGCCGTGAACAGCCTGACCAAGCGGGGCCGCCATCTGCAGATCGGTATGACCAACGGGCAGACCGGCGGACGGTTGGAGGTGCCGATCGACGATGTGATCGGCAAGGAACTGGAGATCTTCGGCAGCAAGGGCATGCCGGCGCAGAATTTTCCCGCGATGCTGCGCCTGGTCGCCGCAGGGCGGCTTGATCCGGCACGCCTGGTGACAAAGACGGTTCCCCTGGAGGAAGCGGGGGCGGTTCTGGCGACCATGGGCAGTTTCGATACCCTGGGCTTTACGGTGATCGACCGTTTTTAGAGGCTGAAGCCGTGACAGACCCGCTGCCGCGGGTCACTATTCATAGTGGCGCATCTTAAGTTAATGAGCCCGGGTGTCGGGCTTTCAGCACCAACACGGATTTCAGGCATAGCTCATGTTGCTAAGTTTCTGCGGCGCTGCCGGAACGGTCACCGGCTCCTGCTATTGGATGAGGACGGAGCGCTGCCAGTTTCTGGTCGATTGCGGTATGTTCCAGGGCTCCAAGACGTTGAAGGCGCTGAACTACGGAGCCTTTCCGTTTGACCCCGCCAAGATCGACTTCGTCCTGCTGACTCATGCCCATATCGACCACGCGGGCCTGATCCCCAAGCTGGTGAAGCAGGGCTTCAAGGGCCCGATCTTCGCCACCGAAGGCTCTTTCGATCTTCTCAGCTACATGCTGCCCGACAGTGCCTATATCCAGGAGAGCGAGGTCGAAAGACTGAACCGGCGCAATGCCCAGCGCGGCCGCCTGACCGTCGAGCCGATGTACAACGGCCGCGATGTGGAGGCGGCGTTGGAGGCCTTTTCCATCATCGGCTACGAAACCTGGCGGGAAGTCGGCGAGGGGGTGCGGGCGCGGTTCTGGAACGCCGGCCACATTCTCGGTGCCGCGTCGATTGAGATCGAAATCGCCACCGGGCAGAACAACCCGCGGGTCTGCCGCCTGCTGTTTTCGGGGGATATCGGGCCGGAGCACAAGCTGTTTCATCCCGACCCGGAGGCGCCGGAAAACTTCGACTACGTTTGCTGCGAGTCGACCTATGGCGGGCGCCGGCGAACTGACGCCACCGCTGAAGAGCGCCGCCGGATCCTGGCGCAGGAGGTAAAAGCGGCGCTGCAGCGCGGCGGTAATCTTCTGATTCCCGCCTTTGCGGTTGAACGCACCCAGGAGCTTCTGCTCGACCTTTCGGTGCTCTTCGACCGCGGTTTGCTGCCCAAGGTGCCGGTGTTTCTCGACTCGCCGCTGGCGATCAAGGCCACCCGGGTCTTTGCGAAGAACGCCGCCGATCTGGAAGATACAACCAACGTGCCGGATCTCTTCCGGCGCCCGAACATCCGCTTCACCGAGTCGGTCGAAGAAAGCAAGATGATCGCCCGCTTTGCCGGCGGGGCAATCATCATTGCCGGCAGCGGCATGTGCGATGCCGGGCGCATCCGCCATCACCTGAAGAACAATCTTTGGCGTCACGACGCCACCGTTATGCTGGTCGGCTACCAGGCGCCGGGAACGCTGGGAGCCTTGTTGTCGAGGGGCGCTTCCACCGTGAAGATCCAGGGTGAAGACCTGCGTGTGAAGGCGACCATCCGTCAGGTCGACGTATACTCGGGCCATGCCGATGGCGACCAGCTGCTGGCTTGGCTGAAAGCCCGCCTGCCGGTCAAGGCGGCGATATTTCTGACCCATGGCGAGGAGGCGGGGCTGGCGGCCCTGCGCGACGGGCTGGAGGAAATGGGGGTGCCGGCCGAACGGATCGTCGTTCCCCAGCTTGACGATGTAGTGGATCTGCTGGCCGGCGAGGGCAAGGTGCAGTTCCGCCCGGTGCCGCATCGCCTGCAGAGCGAGTCTCTGCGCGGTCTGGACTGGCACAACGACCTGGCGGAATTCTCGATCAATCTGCGGGACAGGCTTGAAGAAGCCGCCGACGACAAGGCCCGCCGGGTGATCCTGCGGCGTGTTTCGCGGGCCTTGGAGGGTAAGGGGAAATCCTCATCCTGATCTGCTCCGGCGGTTGAATGCCAGGGACGGTCGGGCATAGACTTTCACAGAGACCGCCCAGGGGAAGCCCCGAGGAAGCCCAGCGGAAAGGAGACTGGAACGATGAATGCCTATGATCTCAAGAGGACGACCCTATCCGTCCTCACGCTTTTCGTCCTGCTGGGCGCCCTGACGTTTCATGCTCCGGCGGTCCAGGCAAAAGAATTCCGCTGGGCCGCGACCACCGACCCTCAGACGCTGGACCCGCATGCGGTCAACTCGACCCCGGTCCTGGGCTTCCTGAACAATGTCTATGAAGGTCTGGTGCGCCGCGACCGCGCCATGAAGATCGAAGGGGCCTTGGCGGAGCGCTGGGAAGCCCTGGGCGACGACGGCTGGCGCTTCCATCTGCGCCGCGGCGTCACCTTCCACGACGGTGCCGCCTTCACGGCGGAGGACGTGTTGTTTTCCTATCAGCGCGCCAGTGCCGAGGAGGCCGATGTCCGCTCCTTCTTCGCGCCGGTGCGCGATGTGGCGGTAGTCGATGATTTCACGGTCGACTTTCTCACCAGGTCGCCCAATCCGATCTTTCCCGATTCCATCGCCAACTTCATGATCATGGACAAGGACTGGTCGGAGAAGAACGGCACGGCCCGCACGACCACGCAGAGCGAGGGTTTCGCCACCCTGAATGCCAACGGCACCGGTGCCTTCAAGGTGGTCGAGCGCTCCCCCGGCGTGCGCACGGTGCTGGAACCCTTCGAAGGGTGGTGGGGCGAGGCCGAGCACAACGTCACCCGGGCGATCTTTACCCCCGTCACCCAGCAGGCGACAGCGGTCGCCGCCCTGATCTCCGGCGAGGTCGATTTCATCAATCCGGTGCCGCTGCAGGACGTCCCCCGCCTGGAGGCCGCGGCCGGGGTGAAGGTCATGCAGGGGATCGAAGCGCGGGTCATCATGCTGGGCTTCGCCCACGAGGCGGCGGCGCTGAAGTTCTCCGACGAAACGGCTGACGCCAATCCCTTCCGTGATCCACGGGTACGCAAGGCGGTCTATCAGGCGATCGACGTCGATACCCTGATCAAGAAGGTCATGCGGGGCAATGCCGAGGCGGCCAGTCTGCTGGTCAGCCCGGCGATGCACGGCTACAGCCCCGGCCTTGCGGCGCGCTACCCCTTCGACCGGGAAGCGAGCAAGGCGCTGCTGACGGAGGCCGGCTATCCCGATGGCTTCAGCTTCGGCCTTTCCTGCCCCAACGACCGCTACATCAATGACGCCAGCATCTGCACCGCCGTTGTCGGCATGCTGGCCAAGGTCGGCGTCAAAGCGAAGCTGAACACCATGCCGGTGCGCCAGTACTGGCCGGAACTGCGCGCCGACCAGTTCGACATGTACCTGCTCGGCTGGTCGCCCGGCACTTTCGATGCCGAGCACCCGGTCCGCTTCCTGCTGGCCACCCCCGATGCGGAGAAGAAGCTGGGCAGCTGGAACTTCGGCGGCTTTTCCGATGCCAGGATCGATGAACTGCTGCCTAGGATTCAGCGTGAGATCGACCCCGCCGCCCGCCAGGCGATGCTGGACGAGGTCCATGGCCGGCTGCAGCAGGATGTGGCCTACGTCCCGCTTTACGTCCAGCCCCTGGTCTGGGGCATGAAGCAGAACGTCGAGATGACCCAGCGCGCCGACAACTTCTTCATCCTGCGCTGGGTACAGGTGAACTAGGGTATGTTCTAGCCCCCCCCCGGCGCTGGCTAGGAAGCGTCGTGCAGCATCTGGGCGATTTCGTCCTTCAGCGCCAGCCGCTCCTTTTTCAGGGTCTCGCTGCGCTGATCCGAAGCAGCCTCGACTTCGCTCTCGATGCGATGAATCTCCCGATTGACCGTGTGGTACTGGTCCGCCAGGCGTGCAAAGTGTGCGGACTCCATCTTTAGTCGATGGATCGTGCCGCTTGCCTCGGGAAACTCTTCAGCCAGTTCATGGGGGGTGTGGGTCATGGTTTAGCCCTGTTTGATTGTGGTCCTGCCATCCAGTTGACCCCGAGAGGCCCGGCAGATCATTGATCTTGGTCAAAATCCGTCCTCCCCCTATGCTGCGGTCGGGGTAAAAGTGAGAGCGGCAGAAACGCTCTCCGACAGTGGAACAGGAGGGGGATTTGCGCACCCAGGTGGCCATCATCGGGGCCGGCCCCGCCGGTTTGCTGCTCGGCCAGTTGCTGCATCGTCAAGGTATAGAGACGGTAATCCTGGAGCGGCGTTCGGCGGACTATGTCCTCGGGCGCATTCGCGCAGGAGTCCTGGAGCGTGGCACCGTCGAGCTGATGGCGCGGGCCGGCTGCGATCAGCGCCTGCGTGCCGAGGGCCTGCCCCATAGCGGGGTGAATCTCTGCTTCGGCGGACAGCGCCATCGCATCGACCTGGCCGGCCTGACCGGCGGCGAGCAGGTGACGGTCTATGGTCAGACCGAAGTCACCCGCGATCTGATGGAAGCCCGCGCCGCCGCCGGAGCGCCAACGGTCTATGAAGCCGGCGATGTGTCGCTGCACGACTTTGACGGGCCGAAACCGGTTGTGCGTTACGTGAAAGACGGCGTCGCGCAAAGCCTGCACTGCGATTTCATCGCCGGTTGCGACGGCTTTCACGGCGTCAGCCGGCAGTCGGTTCCGGAACGGGCCCTGGAGATCTTCGAGCGCGCCTATCCTTTCGGCTGGCTCGGCCTGCTGGCGGATGTGCCGCCGGTTGATGACGAGTTGATCTACGTGTACCACGAAGATGGCTTTGCCCTCTGTTCGATGCGTTCGATGACCCGCAGCCGCTACTACCTGCAATGCCCGGCCGATGAGAAGGTCGGGAACTGGAGCGATCAACGCTTTTGGGATGCGTTGCGGTCTCGGCTTGACCCGGAGGCGGCGGAACGGCTGACGACCGGGCCGGCGCTGGAGAAGTCGGTCGCGCCCCTGCGCAGCTTCGTGGCGGAGCCGTTGCGTTTTGGCAGTCTTTTTCTGGCCGGGGACGCCGCCCACATCGTGCCACCCACGGGGGCCAAGGGGCTCAACCTGGCGGCCGGCGATGTGCGCTATCTCTCCGAGGCGCTGATCGAATTCTACGGCGAGAGTTCAACGGCCGGTCTTGATGCCTATTCCACGAAGGCCCTGGCGCGCATCTGGAAGGCGGAGCGGTTTTCCTGGTGGATGACCTCGATGCTGCACCATTTCCCCGAACAAGGCGGTTTCGGCCGGAAGATCCAGCTCGCGGAACTGGAATACCTTGTCTCTTCCAGGGCCGCTTCGGCCTCGCTGGCGGAAAACTACGTCGGCCTGCCGTACTGAGGTATGTCTGGACCTGGGCGGCACTTCTTTGCCCTTTGGCCCCTCTCCCCCTTTGTGCCTAGTCTGGCGAGCGGTGGAGTAGTGTGATTTCCCCCACATCCCCTGGGTGGCGAGCCTCTAAGGTGGCGCCCAGCAAGACCAGGGACGCAATCGGCAAGGGAGAGGGCGATGAGCGACGCAATTGAGGGCTTGGACCGGGATCCGGAGATCCTGCCGGCGGGGCAGGGGCGTGCGGAAAGCAGCCTCAGGCGCCTGACCGTCAAGGGCCAACCCTTTTTCGTGCTGAAGCAGCGCGGCAGCTTTCCGGATATGGCCTATGACCATGGGCGGCTGCTGGCCCAGGAGATCCAGGACGGCGCGTTTCCGGAGATCGTCTCCACCATTGCCCGCGGGGTGAACCTGGAGAACGAGACCCTGCGCCATGTCGCCTCGGCGCTCTATCGCTGCTACAGCGACCGGATTTTGAAGGATTCGAGTGACGAGTTCCGGAAAGCAGTCGATGGCCTCGCCGAAGGCTATATGGCGGGGCTGGACGATCCCGCATTCTCGCTGTTGGAGGTGCGCGATGCCTTGATTGCGATCGAGGTCGGCAACATCATCGACGGCCTGTCGCGGATTTTCCAGATCCCCGGCGTGCGGGCGATCAGGGCACCGGCCATTCTGGCGCTTGTGCTGCCGTCACTCGCCGACCCCGATACTAAAAACTACCTGGAAGAAGCAAAGCACGAACCGGAGAAGCAGCACGACATCGGCGCTGCCCTCGCCGCCATGAGCGGGCCCAACAACCGCATTGATTTCGGCTGCACCGGATTTGCCGTGCCCGGCGCTCTGACCCGTGATGGACGCCTGCTGCATGGCCGCAATCTCGACGCGGATCTCTTTCATTGGAACAAGGCACCGGTTCTATCGCTGTTGGACGAAACCGGTGAGAACGCGGGCTGGCACAAATATGCTGCCTTCGGCACGGCGGGCCTTATCTATCCAGGCGGTATCTCCGGCCTGAACGATGCGGGCATCTCGGTTTCCCTGCACCAGCTTTCGACGACCCAGTTCGAAAGCGGCTTTCTCTTCGGCCATGGCGACATCTGCCCCTTCGTCCAGCAGCGCGTGCTGCGCGAAGCGGCCTCGGTCGACGAGGCCGTGGATCTGGTGAAGGACAGTAAGCACTTCGCCGCCTGGACGATCCTCGTCTCCGATGCCAAAACCGGCCAGGTCTGTCGCATCGAAATGAACGGCGAGCGGGTCCGGGTGATGAAACACGAGGATGAGGCGGTCCCCCAGACCAACCATTTCCTGCATCACGACATGGCCGAACGTCTTTTCGACGAAGACGACAATCACTTCAGCCCGACCTTTGGCAAGTGGCTGGAAACCCACGCGCGCTATGACTCGGTGTCGGAAGCGCTGAAGGCTGATGCCGGCCAGGGCCGCATCGACCTCACCTGGGCGATGAACTGGCTCGCCTCCAGCCGCGACGGGGCGTTGGAGAAGCTGCGCCAGGGTATGCCGACGCCGCCTGATCCGATGACGGCGGAGCGCGCCTATGGCCGCGTGCCGCGCAAGGTTTACAGTCAGCTCACCAGTATCGTGCTGGCCGATCCGGCGCGACGAGCGGGCCACGACGCGGTCTGGATGACGACCGGCGACCGCCAGCCCAGCCCCCATAGCAGCTACCTCGGCTGGCAAGTCGACTGGGCCGCCTTCGACTTGACCCCGGTAGCGCCGGAGCCGCTGCAACGTATCAGCCACTACGCCGACGGCGGCCGCAAGAACTGGGAGGAGTCTCTGGTGCGCTACCTCTGGGCCCGGCTGGCGGTCTCGCGGCCGCGCGATTCCCAGGGGGATCTGCTACGCCGGCGCCCCACAGCAGCGGAAAAACAGGAAGGCCTGGCGCGGGCGATCCACCTCGTCGGCTCCGCCATCGAGCTGGCGGCCATGGACCGCATTGTCGAGGTGCCTTATCACTATATGCGTGCCCGCCTGAACCATGCGGCGGGCGACTACACTTCGGCGGAAAAGGACTGGCGGCTGCTGCGTGCGATCTGGGCCTGGCAGAACGATGCCCCGGCCATCGCCGCGGACTGGCCCGTCGACGTCCCGCGGGCGATGCCGCTGATACATCCTTACGAGGCGGCCCTGGTCGCTCTGTTGTCGGCGGTTACCGAGGACCTGCGCCACGGCGGCACCGGCTGGGACGGGCGCAGCGCGCGCCTGGAAGAGGCAAAAAATCTGCTCACGTCGATTCAGGAGGAGACCTTTGGCAAGGACGAGCCGGCCCATTTCGACTTCGACAACTGGCTCGATCTCTTGGCGGCGGTCAGTGAAGAGGGCGGACAGGCCGTCGAACTGCCCGAAGCAAACTTCGTGACCGCGGAGTAGGCCGCGCCGCCTAAAGCGCCATCTGGGCGCGGCCGAGGTCGGTCAGGTCATCCGGCGTGGCGCGCCCTTTGAAATCGACCTCGTAGTTCTCCGCCGCGAAATCTGGCGCGCTTTGCCCGGCCAGGAAGTGGGCGGCCTGCTTGCGCGCATAGGCCTCGTTCTTGGCGCAGCGCGGTGAGGCGCCTATGTAGATCACATTGGACTCGCCGCTGCCGCTGTGGACGTCTTCGACGGCGTGGATCAGGTCCGGGTGCCACCAGACCGTGTCGCCCGGCTCGACCGTCGGGATCGAAACCAGCCCTTCCAGAAGATCGCCGTGCCAGGCCGCGTCCGCACAGAGCGCCTTCCCCGGCAGGGCGCCGCAAAGCGCGTCCTCCGGCACATCCGGTTGAAGCGCGCGCAGCAGCATATAGGCGATGCCCGAGGCGACGGGCACCAGTTGCAGGGTGCCGTCGTTGGGGCCCTGCGTCGTCAAGGCCGTCCAGCCCTGGAAGGAGCGGAACATGGAGCAGACCGCGGGGGAGGCGTATTCGCGCGTCTGGGTGCGGTAGGTGGCTTTCCAGGGGTCGTAGGCGGTCCAGTCGCCGGCGAAGACAGGCTCGTAAATCTTTTGAAAGGCCGGATCGATCCAGCGCTCATAGGAACCTGCGTCCATATGCGGCGAGAGGCCGAGCTGACTGTCGCCGGGCTGGCGCCGCCTTGTCCGGTCGGCATAGGCGTAGTCGTTGTCCGCATCGAACTCGTCGCCGACCGGGCCGCGCACGTCCCACAAGCGGTTCAGGAAGCGCTTGGTCTCGGCCATTTCCTCAGCCTGACGGGCCATGATCTGGGGCTTCGACCAATAGAGGCCGTAGATCTGCGGCCGGCCCGCGTTCAACTGGTCGAAGTACTTGTCCATGCCGGACTTTTCCTGCGCTTTCTGCAGGTAGTCGTTTTCGGCGATATAAGCGCCGATCTCCTGGTTCCAGGCTTCGGCGCGCGCGCGGGGGAAGACGCCGCGGATCACCACGGCGCCGCGCCGGCGGATCTGCCGGCGCTGTGCATCGGAGACCTTGCCGCCCTGCACCGCGGCAAAGTCGATCTGCGGGACGGCCGATCCTTCTTTCGCCTCTTCGTTCAGCAGGCTTTCGACCTCACGGCGCATAGCCTCGCTTAGCTTGGCGAAAGCCGCGACGACGTTCTGCTTTGCGCGGAGTTCGGCCTTGGCTTCGATGATGTATTGGCGGATCGTGTCGTTCAGGTCGGATGTTTGCAGGTCTGGCATGTCGGGTCCTCCCAGTCGGCGTCTTCTGCCGGTCAGCTGTTCTTGGCGGCCTGCGGCGGGCAGGGGGTTCTGAAACGCAGCTCCGGTTCGCGAAGGCTTTGCAGCTGCTCCACCGGCTCGTCGTTTATGCGCCGGACCAACAGGCTCGCCAGCGTCTGGCCCGTCGCCGCCAGGTCTTCGTAGATCGTGTCCATCGCCGGGGTCGTATGATCGAGTACCGGCGAGGTCTGCTTGGCAACCAGGTCGGTATCGCGGCCGGGGGTCAGGCCGGCGTCGCGCAGCCCGGCGGTCAGAGCCAGGGCGGAGACGTCGCCGCTGCAGACGAAGCCGTCCGGCGGATTGTCCTGGCTCATCATGGCGCAGATGGCAGAGCGGATTTCGTCCGGCGCGGTATCTGTGTCGATACCCCGGGCGGGCACCATGGCGGCGCCGAACTGGTGGGCCGCCCGCTCGAAGCCCATCATCATGTGGTTATGGTAGGTCACGCCCTGCGGCGGGGCGATGATGCAGAGCCGACGGCGCCCTTTCTGCGTGAGTCTTTTCACCGCCTCGAAGGCAAAGGCATAGTTGTCGAAGTCGTGAAACGGATGGGGCGTCGCCAGTTCGCTGCGCCCATGACAGATGAAAGGGAAACCCATCTCCAGGAGATAGCGAATACGTTCGTCCTGGGGCCGGGTGCGCGACAGGATGATGCCGTCGGCCGACCCGGTCTCGATGATGTAGCGGATCGGCTCCATGGGGTCGCCCTGCAGGAAGTGGGGCGTCACCACCAGGTGATAGGCGGTATCGCGCAGAGCCTGCGAAATGCCGAAGATCATCGAGGTGCCGTAGCCGACAACCTCTTCATGGGGATTGAGGACCAGGCTGATCACGTTGGTCTTGCCGGTGCGCAGCCGCACGCCGGCGCGGTCCGGGCGGTAGCCGATGTCGCTGGCGATGCGGCGCACGCGTTTCTTGGTCTCGGCGCCGATCTCGGGCCCGTCCTTCAGGGCCCGAGATACGGTGGTAACCCCCAGGTTGGCGATCTCGGCGATGGTTTTCAGGGTCGGCCGTCTGCCCGGATCGGCGGACGAAGCCGCTCCACCGCGCGCCGCCGCCTGGCGCGCTGCCGCCGCTGTCTCAGCCTTGTTTTTGGGGGCCATAATCGTCCAACGCCGCCCTCAGGTGGTCCCATCGAGATTTCGTCGAATATACCTGTATCGTTACAGATCACAATAGAGATCATCGGACCCGAGGGAGATTATGAAGAAGTATGATCTAAAATATATAACAAAAACAATTATTTAATATGTGACGTATTTGGTTCCCGCAAGCGAGAGTTGACCGGAATGAACTGTAACGTTACAGATAGTTCAGCTGCGAATGTTCATCGCAAGAAAGAAACTGGGAGGACAAGAATGAACCGCTTTGCCTTGAAACTGTCGACCAGCCTCGTTGCACTGGGTCTGTTGGCGGGAGGTCTGGCCGGAGGCCCGGCCGCTGCGGCGCAGGACGTGGAAGTTCTGCATTGGTGGACGTCCGGCGGCGAAGCGGCCGCCCTCAACGTTCTGAAGGAAGATCTGGAGGGCAAGGGTGTCGGTTGGCAGGACATGCCCGTTGCCGGCGGCGGCGGCGAACAGGCCATGACCGTGCTGCGCGCCCGGGTGACTGCCGGTAATGCGCCAACCGCGGTGCAGATGCTGGGCTTCGATATCCAGGACTGGGCCCAGGAAGGCGCACTTGCCGATCTCAATGCGTTGGCGGCTTCTGAGAACTGGGACAAGGTCGTGCCGGCGGCGCTGCAACGTTTTGCCAAGCACGAAGGCAAGTGGATTTCCGCGCCGGTGAACGTGCACTCGACCAACTGGGTCTGGGCCAACAAGAAGATCTTCGACGAACTGGAGATTGCCCAGCCGACCTCCTGGGACGAACTGGTCGCGGCGCTTACCAAGATCAAGGCGGCCGGCTATACCGCGGTGGCCCATGGCGGTCAGGCCTGGCAGGACGCAACCATCTTCGATGCGGTGGTGATGAGCGTCGGCGGTCCCGAGCTCTACAAGGCCGCCTTTGTCGATCTCGACCCCAAAGCCTTGGGCGGCGCGGAGATGAAGGAAGCCTTCGACCGCATGGCGACCCTGCGCGGCTTCGTCGATGACAATTTTTCCGGGCGCGATTGGAACCTGGCCTCGGCCATGGTGATCGAAGGTAAGGCCGGCGTTCAGTTCATGGGCGACTGGGCCAAGGGCGAATTCCTGAAGGCCGGCCTGCAGCCGGATCAGGATTTCCTCTGTTTCCGTTTCCCCGGTACCCAGGGCACGGTGACTTTCAATTCCGATCAGTTCGCCATGTTCTCGGTCGGTGACGATCGGCGCGACGCCCAGGTGAAGCTGGCCTCCTCCATCATGGCGCCGTCCTTCCAGTCGGCGTTCAATGTGGTGAAGGGCTCGGTTCCGGCGCGCACCGATGTCTCCGATGCGGACTTCGATGCCTGCGGCAAGAAGGGCATGAAGGAACTGGCGGCGGCCAGCGATTCCGGCAAGCTCTTCGGGTCCATGGCGCATGGCCATGCGGCCCCGGCGTCGGTGAAGAATGCGATCTACGACGTGGTGACCGCGCACTTCAATGGCGAATACGATGCTGCGACGGCTGCCGAGGAACTGATCAACGCGGTGGAAGCCGCGCAGTAACCCTGCCGCAGTGTAACGGCGCCCGGGCCCGGCCCGGGCGCCGCTTTCCCAGGGGTTCTCTTCTCGGGGCTGGATGACTTCGCCATGCCGATGCGTCTGCGCAATCAGATCCAAGACCTGCTGCCGCGGCTGGTGCTGTCGCCCAGCTTTGTGCTGATCCTGATTTTCGTCTACGGCTTCATCGTCTTTACCGGCTATCTCTCGTTCACCGATTCCCGCATGCTGCCGTCCTTCGACCTGGTCGGCTTCACCAACTACTTCAAGCTCTTCGGTCTGCGCCATTGGTCCACCGCCCTCGGCAATCTGGCGATCTTCGGTATCCTCTACATCGTCATCTGCACCGTCATCGGACTGGGTCTGGCCATCCTGCTGGACCAGAAAATACGCGGCGAGGGCGTGTTGCGGCCGGTCTTTCTCTATCCCATGGCGCTCTCCTTCATTGTCACCGGGACCGCCTGGAAGTGGTTCCTCGACCCCGGCATCGGCCTGGAGCACGTGATGCACCTCTGGGGCTGGGAGTCCTTCGAGTTCAGGTGGATCAAGGATCGCGATATGGCGATCTACACCATCGTCATCGCCGCCGTCTGGCAGTCTTCCGGCTTTGTCATGGCGATGTTCCTGGCGGGCCTGCGCGGCATCGACAACGAGATCCTGAAGGCGGCGCAGATCGACGGCGCCTCGGCCTGGAGACTCTATCGCCGCATCGTCATTCCGATGCTGCGCCCGGCCTTCCTTTCCGCCTTCGTCGTCTTGGCCCACCTGGCGATCAAGGCCTACGACCTGGTGATCGCCCTGACCAACGGCGGTCCCGGCCGGGCAACGGAACTGCCGGCGACTTTTATGTACTCCTACACCTTCACCCGCAATCAGATGGGGGTCGGCGCCTCCTCGGCGGTGATCATGCTGATCATGATCGCCTCCATCATCATTCCCTATCTCTACAGCGAACTGCGGGAGAAGCGGACGTGAGCGGGGCCGGCAATGCTGTCGCCCTGCGCAGCGGCGCGATTGCCCGGGCAGCGATCTACGCGGTGCTGATCGTCTTTGCGGTCTACTATCTGTTGCCGCTCTTCGTCATGCTGGTGAACTCGGTGAAGCCGCTGGACGAGATCCGCTCCGGCAACATGCTGGCGCTGCCGGAGGTTTTCACTTTCACCCCCTGGGTGCAGGCCTGGAGCGAAGCGCAGATCGGCGTCGAGCCGACGGGCCTTTCCCCCTACTTCGTCAATTCCCTGGTCATGGTGGTGCCGGCGGTACTGATCTCAACCTTTCTGGGCGCACTGAACGGCTATGTCCTCACCAAGTGGCAGTTCCGCGGCCACCGGATCATCTTCGGTCTGATGCTGTTTTCCTGCTTCATTCCGTTCCAGATCGTGCTGATCCCCATGGCCCGTATTCTCGGGCTTCTGGGTATCGCCGGCACGACTTGGGGCTTGGTGATGGTCCATGTCGTCTATGGTCTCGGCTTCACCACGCTGTTCTTTCGCAACTACTACGATGCCTTTCCCAGCGAACTGGTCCGTGCTGCGACCATCGACGGAGCCGGCTTCTTTCGTATCTTCCAGCGGATCCTGCTGCCGTCTTCCGGACCGATCATCGTGGTCACGGTGATCTGGCAGTTCACCAACGTCTGGAACGACTTCCTCTTCGGTGCTTCCTTCGCCGATTTCGACAGCCAGCCGATGACGGTGGCTTTGAACAATCTGGTTTCTTCCTCCACGGGGGTGAAGGAATACAATGTCCATTTTGCCGGAGCGATCCTCGCCGCCTTGCCGACGCTGATCGTCTACATCGTCTCCGGCCGCTACTTCGTGCGCGGGCTGATGGCCGGCGCCGTCAAAGGGTAGGGGATCAAGAGGTAACCATGGCCTTTCTCGAAATCCACAATCTGCGCAAGTCCTTCGGCGATGTCGATGTGCTGAAAGGCATCAACATCGCCATCGAAGAGGGTGGCTTTCTGGTACTCGTCGGGCCTTCGGGCTGCGGTAAGTCCACGCTGCTGAACAGCATCGCGGGGCTGGAGACCGTCAGCGCGGGGGAGATCCGTATTGCCGGCCGGCCGGTGAACGATCTGCATCCCTCGGAGAGGGATATCGCCATGGTGTTCCAGTCCTATGCGCTCTATCCCAACATGAATGTCGCGGAGAACATCGCTTTCGGGCTGGAGATGCGCGGCGTGGCGAAGGCAGAGCGCGATGCGGCGGTGGCCAAGGTCGCCGATATGCTGCAGATCGAGCCGCTGCTGAAACGCCGCCCAGGCCAGCTTTCCGGCGGCCAGCGCCAGCGCGTCGCCATGGGCCGCGCCCTGGTGCGCGATCCCCAGGTGTTTCTTTTCGACGAGCCGCTGTCGAACCTCGACGCCAAGCTGCGTGTGGACATGCGCACCGAGATCAAGAAGCTGCACCAGGCACTGGCCACCACCATCGTCTATGTGACCCATGACCAGATTGAAGCGATGACCCTGGCGACCCAGATCGCTGTGCTGAAGGACGGGATTCTGCAGCAGGTCGGCTCGCCGGAAGAGGTTTACTCGAACCCGGCCAATGTTTTCGTTGCCGACTTCATGGGTTCGCCCACCATGAACCTCATGCCCGCCAGCCTTCATCAGGCTAATGGCGCAACTTCGGTTCAGATCGGCGCAGTCAGCCTGCCGGTTTCCGAACCTTCGGAAGCGCTGCGGGCCCATGCCGGCAGGGATATCGTTTTCGGTGTGCGTCCGGAAGACGTGACCGACGTTTCCAGCGCCGACCGTTCGGCCCGCTTCATTGAAACGCTGGAATGCGGCATCGACGTCGTGGAGCCCACGGGGGCGGATAAGTTCGTCGTCACGCGCCTCGGCGAGAAGGAGGTAACGGCAAGGGTGCGTTCCAGCGAGCGTATTGCGCCGGGCGACCGGGTGCCGCTGGCATTCAATATGGATAAGGTGCATTTCTTCGATCCGCAGACGGAAATGCGGATCAACTAGATCAAGACAAGAGGGTTTTATGGCATTGAGGGTTGGATTGGTCGGCTACGGCCTGGCCGGCAAGACGTTCCACGCGCCGCTGTTTCCAGCGGCTGAAATCGAACTGGCGGCGGTCGCCTCTTCCGACAGCGCCAAGGTTCTGGCCGATCATCCCGGCGTCACCGTGCACCCGACACCGGCGGCGCTTTTCGCCGATACGTCGATCGATCTCGTGGTGCTGGCAACGCCGAGCCCGACCCATCCGGCGCTGATGCTGGAGGCCCTGGCAGCCGGCAAGCATGTCGTATCGGATAAGCCTTTCACCCCCAGCGTTGCGGAGGCCGATCAGGTCATTGCCGCGGCGGCCAAGGCCGGGCGGATCGCCACTTGTTTTCAGAACCGGCGCTGGGACTCCGATTTCCTGACGCTGCGTAAACTGATCGAAGCCGGCGAATTGGGTGAGATCAAAAGCTATCGCGCGCATTTTGAATTCTACAAAGGCGAGGTTGCCGACCGCTGGCAGGAAAGGCCGGCCCCGGGCGTCGGCATCCACTATGATCTGGGCGCCCATCTGATTGATCAGGCGCTGCAGCTCTTTGGCTTGCCGGACTGGGTGGAAGGCGATCTGGTCATCCAGCGCAGCGGCGGTGCGATTGCCGATGGCTTCCACACCCGCATGGGCAAGGGCGCGCTGCGCATCGACCTCTTCGGCAATTACTACGCGCCGGATCATTCGACCCGCTATGCCGTTCACGGCACCCGGGGGTCCTACATGAAGCGCTTCATGGATATTCAGGAAGACCAACTGCGCGGCGGAATGACCCCCCTGGACGAGGGCTATGGCATCGAGCCGCAGGACCGCTGGGCCAGGGTGACGACTTTTGATGGAGAGCAGGGGAGCAGCCGCTTCGAGCCCAGCATCCCCGGCGCCCACCAACAGTTCTATGCCCTGCTGCGTCAGGCCATCGAGAACGGTGGCCCGCCGCCGGTGCTGGCGGAGGAAGCCCGCGATACCATCCGGATTATCGAAGCGATCCGGGAATCAAGCGAGGCAGGCAGGCGGGTTACCCCCTGAAAGAACGCCAACGTGTGAGTGAACGATGTTTAGGGATTGGTGGGCGCCTTGGGAATCGGCCCCAGCCCTGTACGCTGATCCGATCTAGCGAACGTCAGGATATCCGACCGGTGATAGGCGCGAAGGTCTGCATGGGCCTTAGACAGATCCTGTCTGCAAGCGGTGCAAGTTACTTTCGGGAAAGTTGCCTGCAGGCGATGGGTGGCGGTTCACTGGCAATTTTGCGCGTGGGCCGGTGGTTCCCAGCGGGCGGGCCAGAAGTTCAGCAGCCCCGGCACCTCCATCGCGTCGTCGGTCACCGCATAGCAGCTGAGCCTGGGGTAGTTGTCGCTGTCGCCCATGAAGTGACAGCTCAGAGACCAGGAGCCGAGGGTACCGATCAAGGGCGCTGCGGTTTCGCTCGGCGAGGGGTTGGGCGACAAGTGGCCCTCGCCGGAACGGCAGGCCTTTATGACGAGGCGGTCGCCCTCTGCCTGAATGCGCAGCAAGTCGAGCAGCGCTGTGCCGTCGGGGCCCGGTGTGCGGCCGACCACCTCGTACTCGCCGGCGAAATACCCAGCCGGCGGACCGTCCTGCGCCCAGGCGGCGGCCGGCAGCAGCGTGACGAGGAGGAAAAGCGTGAGGGGTTTTTTCATGGCACTTCCTATATCCGGGATGACTTCGGCTCTGCAAGAGTGCTGCAGCCATGCTCCGGTAGGTCGTTGCTCGGCGGCTTTCGGTTCAGCCGCGCCTCGCCGATCAGGGTGCGAGAAAAACCGAGAGGAATCGCAGGCTTGGATCGGTCTCGCATTTTAAGGCCAGGCGCCCGATCATGTCCTCGGTCAGCTCGGTTCCCGCGCCAAGAAGCAGCTTGCCGTTCTCTGAAACCAGGTTCTCGGCGATGGTCATACCTGGTTGGGCGTCTTTGTAGTGAACGTTCGTGCGTATTCTGCGCGGTGAATCGCCACTGCTTGAGGATGATCCCGGCCGGTCTTGTTGCTTCACCATCAAGGTATGGGCGCTCACTGATTCAATGTCTTTGACGGGCGCTTTTGCAACCTTGATGACGTCGTATTCCTCGGGGCTCCTCAGTTTGATCTTGCGTTCCATCGCCGCGGTAAGGCGTTCGCTCAACTGCGCTTTTGATACCGGCTTGCCGAGCAGCCCGCTGACGTCGAGGGCGCTGGCCTGGCGGACCACGTCGGCGTCTGCGTTGCCGGTGATGATCAGGACCGGAAAATCGCGGCTGAGGCTCGTCTTGCCGGTTCTGACCTGCTGCAGGATTTCCAGGCCTGTCAGCCCGTCCATCTGCTGATCCAGGATCAGGGCGCCGGTCATGAACTTCAGGGCCAGGAGGGCTTCCTGGCCGTCTTTGACTGCGCGCGTCTCGTACTTCAATTGCTGCAGCATCCTCACCATCAGGGTGCGGACGAACTCCTGATCGTCGGCGATCAGAATGCTCTTAGGCGCTTTGGCGTTCATCATCGCGGATCAATCCAGCTTTTCCCAGGTAGGCCTTCAAGCGGCCGGTTTCCGTTTCCAGGGCTTCGATGAGTTTGTCGGCACCCTGCAGTTCCTCGCCGGCGGTCAGTTTCTCCAAAGATTCGCAGGTGTCGGCCAGGATCGCCGCCATGCCGTAGCGTGCGGTCCCCTTGGCCGCATGTGCCGCCTTGCAAAGGGCCGCGGTATCGCCCTGCTGCAGTGGGCCGTGCAGAGCGGAGAGCGAGGTCTGCCAGTTTTCGAAGAAGTCCAGGATCAACGCGTCGATCGTCTCGGCGTCATCGTCGCCGATCAGTTCGGCGATGCCTGCCCGGTCGATGGGTGGCGCGTCCTGCGGCTCCTGCAGCGGCGCCGGTTCTACAGGCTTGGTTTCGGCCTGCCTCATGGAGGGGTGCCACCATTGCTCCAGAGCCGTGGACAGTTCGGAGAGGCCGACGGGCTTGGAAAGATAGGCATCCATCCCGGCGTCGTAGCAGCGCTGCGCATCGCCGGTCACAGCGTTGGCGGTCAGGGCGATGATGGCGCTGCGCGGCCGGCCCGCCGCTTCCAGCGCGCGTAGCGCCATGCTGAACTCGAAGCCGTCCATGACAGGCATGGAGCAGTCGGTAATGACAATGTCGTATTCGCTGTCTTCCAGCAGGGTCAAAGCTTCGCGGCCGTTTTCCGCCAGATCGCAGTCGATCCCGAGGCGGCGCAACTGGCGCTTCAGGACGAGCTGGTTCATCGGCTGGTCTTCGACCACCAGAATTCGGGGCGCCTGGCCGGGTTCGAAGACCTGGTAGCCGGTTTGACCTGATTGCGCCTGATCGGCCCGCCTTGCGGAGCGGGTGGCCTCGTTGCCGTGGATCGCATGTGAGATGTTGATGGCGCAGAGGGGCTTGGCGATCAGCTTGATTTCGTTGAAGAACAGGGCCTGGCGCCGACCGTTCGGATTGCAGTTGGTGGTTGCCGCGAATGTCTGATCGAAACCATTATCGGCACAGGCAACCATGTCCTGTTGTTCAGGGTCCAGGGCTTTCCAGTCCAACAGCAGGGTTCGTTGCCGCTCGGTCCGCTCGGACAAGATGGGCAGCAGGGCCTCGACCTGAGTTGCATTATGCACCACGGCGCCGGCCGCTTGCAGCGATGGGATAACGTCGTCGGGAAGTCCGCCGGCAGGGAACAGCAAGGTAACATTCTGGTCAGCCATAGGCCGGACATCCGTTGCGCCCCATTCCACCACGGGAACCGGGAACGATGCCAGAAAACTGCTGCCTTTGCCCGGCTCCGCATAGCAATTGATTTCGCCGTCATGAAGCTCAATGAGACGTTGGGCGATGGTGAGGCCAAGGCCGGTGCCGCCGAAGGAGCGGGCGGTCGCACTGGTTTCCTGACCATAGGGCTTGAACAGGTTCTCGGCTTTTTCCGGATCGAAGCCGATACCGGTGTCGTCGACCGAGATGCAGAGTTGGGCGCGTCCGTCGTTGATTCGCTGGGCCGATAAAGAGATGACGATACGGCCGCTGTCGGTGAACTTGATGCTGTTTCCGACCAGGTTGGCGATAACCTGGCGCAAACGCAGCTCGTCGGCGATGACCTTCCTGGGAACCAGGGCGTCGACGACGGTGGTGACGGTGAGCCCCTTATCCTGGGCGGCGCCGGAGAAAATCGACTGGACGTTCTCCACCATTGTCCCGGGATCGAACTCGATCATATCGAGCATCAACTCGTCGGCTTCGATCTTGGAGAAATCCAGGGTGTTGCCGATGACCCCGAGAAGCCCCTTGCCGGCGCCCATCGACGCCTCCACGAGATCGGCCTGCTCACGCTCCAGGGTGGTGTCGCTCAGAAGCTCGAGGTTTGCGATAACACCGGCCAGCGGAGTGCGCAGTTCGTGGCTCATATGGGCCAGGAAAGCCGACTTCGACCGCGAGGCCTGCTCGGCTGCTTCGCGCAGCCGCGCGGAGCGATAGTCCGAGACAATCCTGGTGATCGCCTGAACGATCGGGCCAAGCTCCTCGGCCAGCGCTTCGTCGAAGCCGCCCGGGCGATTGGCGAGCGCCACCTCGCCGAGAATCTCGTCTTCCAGGGTCAGCGGCAGGATCATCAGGTTGTCCATCGCCAGATGTCCGCAGGGCACGCCGGTCGAGGCCGGATGTTTTCTGGGGTCGTTGGCGATCAGAATCTTGCCGTTACGAAGCGGTTCGCCCCGCAGGTTGTCGATGTTGCGGAACTCCATGCCGCCCGAGGCGGCGCTTTCGTACCAGCGGCGGGTTTCCTCGTCCCAGGAGATATCGGAGATGGCCAGGCTGCGCAGGAAGGGCTTGCCTTCTTCCTCTTCTACCTTTTCGGCGATCAAGCCATAGACCGAGCCGCTGAGGCCAAGGATCTTCTCGAGAAGCTCTTCAAAGGCGCCGCGATTGCGCGTCTGGTTGAGGTAGATCGAATGGGCATCGTTCACCGCGGCCAGAATCGCGGTACGGCGCTCATCCCGCTTGGCCAGCAGGACCTGCTCAGTTACTTCGACGAGAGAAGACCGGATGGCGAGCTTGTCGCCCCACTCAATCTGTTGCGAGGTGACGTCCATATAGATGGTCTTGCCGTCGACACGATGCCCGGGTGCGCGCCGCTCTGTCGTTGGTTGACCGCTTTCCTTGACCGCACGCCACCGCGTACGCGCCTCGCTGTGCATCTCTTCGGGGATAAAATCCGTCAGCGTGCGGCCGCGCATTTCCGAGCCATGGCTCAGTCCCAGAATCTGAGCCGTTGCGTCGTTGGCGAAGAGGACCATGCCGACGTCGTGAATGACCACACCGTCGTTGGCATCCTCGATCAGGGATTTGAAGCGACGCTCGTGCTCGCTGCCGAGCTGTTGATGGCGATAGAAGTTGATGACGAGGGCCAGGAGGGCGCCCAGCGATGCGGTCAGCACCAGCCCCAGGCCGATAAGGTCGGTCCAGAGGTCCGCAAAGACCTCGCTGCTGCTCATGCTGGCGGTAGCGACCAGCGGCCAGCCGGGTACCGGGGCAACGGCCGTCAGGGTGTCTGCGCTACTCTCGGACTCGGCCCAGAAGAACCCTTCCTGCGCGATCTGTTCCGGCGCGATCTGTATCGGCTGGTCGGAGGGGGCGGTGGCGGGATCGCCTTCCAGGCGGCCTGCCGTTGCGATGACGGCACCTTTGTTGGTGACCACCCGGCGTCTGATCGGTCGATCACGCTCAAGGGCAAAGGCGCTGGCGAAATAGTCAGGATTGACCGAGACCATGGTGATCCCGAGGAAGGTCCCGTCCGGCGCCGACAGGCGGCGCGAAGCGATCAGGATCCACTTGTTTTCGATGCGGCCCAGGACCGGATCGCTCAGATAGATCCCCTCTGCTTTATTGTCCCGCTGAACGGTGAAGTAGGCGCGATCCAGGATCAACGGACCGCTGACCACCTTTTGGTTTTCGGAGAGCACCAGCACTCTGACCGTACCGCCGGCATCGGCAAATCCCGCGCCGCCGATGTAGGGTGAGGCGCTGGTGACGCCGGTTAAGGCGCTCAGGGCGGCGTTACTGTATTCGTCCACGCGCAGGCCGTGACGTTCGACCTCTTTCACCAGATGCGCCAGTTCGATCTCGACCTGGCGCATGGCCTGGGCGATCTGCTCGGCGGTGGCCCGCGCGTCAACGGCCAAGTGATCTCTTTCTTCGTCCAGCGTGCGTTCGTAGGAAATAAATCCGATGAAGGCGAAGATGATGAGCTGCGCCAGGGCAACGAGGCCGAGAGCCGCTGACTTTGGTACCGCTTGGATCATAACCTGGACGAGACCTCTTTAGCTTGGTCTCCCCATCTACAAGAAATTCGCTAAACAAGTACTAATTGTATTAACTAGGTAAATACGCAACTTTGTTTAGCTTTTTCTTGTGGAGCGAATGATCCGCAGCCACGCCAGGGGGCGGGGTCAGGCTCGGTTCGTTTCGGATGCATAGAGTGCCGTGCCGGCGTTGTCGAACAGGCGCGCCTGCGCCGGATCGAAGTGCAGACCGACGCGGTCGCCGGGATTTATCGGCGCGTTGCCCGACTGGCGGGCGACCATGCCGCCCCAGTCGTCCACATTCACATAGACAAAGGTGTCGGAGCCGAGCCGCTCGACCACCTCCGCCCAGCCGCAGCAGTCGCCCTGACCACCGGCGGTCAGGTCGATATGCTCGGGCCGGACGCCCAGGCGGGCCGGCCGGAAGTCGGGTGACCAGGCTTCGGGGCAGAAGATCCCGCCGCCGGGCAGATGCACCCCCCGTTCATCGGCGGTGCAGTCGACCACGTTCATCTTCGGCGAGCCGATGAAGGTGGCGACGAAGAGGTTGGCCGGGCTCTCATAAAGCTCAAGGGGCGTGCCGACCTGCTCGATACGGCCCCGGTTCATCACCACGATACGGTCGGCGAGGGTCAGGGCTTCGACCTGGTCATGGGTGACGTAGACCATGGTCGCCTGCAGTTCCTGGTGCAGCCGGGCGATCTCTATGCGCATTTCCACCCGCAGCGCAGCGTCCAGGTTGGACAGGGGTTCGTCGAAGAGGAAGGCCTCCGGGTCGCGCACGATGGCCCGGCCCATGGCGACGCGTTGGCGCTGGCCGCCCGAGAGTTCCTTGGGCAGGCGCTCAAGCAGGTCGGAAAGCCCCAGGGTTCGTGCAGCCAAGGCGACCCGCTCGCGGATCAGCGCCTTGTCCTCCTTACGGATCTCCAGACTGAAACCCATATTGCGCGCGACGTTCATATGCGGATAGAGGGCGTAGGACTGGAAAACCATGGCGATGTCGCGGTCGCGCGGCGGGCGGTCGTTGACCACCGCGCCGCCGATTGCGATCTCGCCGCCGGTGATCGATTCGAGGCCGGCGATCATGCGCAGCAAGGTCGACTTGCCGCAGCCGGAGGGCCCGACCAGAACGACGAACTCACCGTCGTCGAAGGTCAGGTTCACGTCGCGCAGAACCTCGACATCGCCATAGCTTTTCGCAATGTTTCGCAGTTCGATTTCGGCCAAGAGAGTCCCCCCGGTTCTGCCGGTCAGCCCTTCACGGCGCCGGCGGTTAGCCCCTGCACGAGGAAGCGTTGGATGAAGATGAAGAACAGACAGCTCGGGATCAGCGCCAGCACGCCGGCAGCCATCATCTGCCCCCAGTCCACGGAGAACTTGGAGACGAAGGTGAGCAGCCCGACGGGAAAGGTCATCGCGTCGTTGGAGTTGATCAGCATCAGTGCGAAGAGCAGCTCCGACCAGGCGGCGGTGAATACGAAGCCCAGGGTTGCCGCCAGACCGGGCAGCGTCAGCGGCACGACGACGCGGCGCAGGGCCTGGAAGCGGGTGCAGCCGTCGATCATGGCGGCTTCCTCCAGGTCTTTGGGGATGCCATCGAAGAAGGACTGCATCAGGAAGGCCGCAAAGGGAATATTGAAGGCGGTATAGACGATGATCAGGCTCTCAAGCGTATTGAGGAGACCCAGGCCGCCCATGATGCGGTAGATCGGCGCGATGATCATCAGCAGCGGAAACATCTGGGTCAGCAGCATGACGAACATGACCAGCCGCTTGCCGCGGAAGTGAAAGCGCGAGAAAGCGTAGCCCGTCGCGGCGGCGATCAGCGTGACCGCCACGGCGGTGCCCAAAGAAACAATCAGGCTGTTGGCGAAATAGGCGACGAAGTCCGAGAAGAACAGCACGGTCTCGAAGTTCTCCCAGGTCGTCCGGCTCGGCCAGAGAGCGGTGCCTTCGGTGTAGAGCAGTTTACCGGGCGTCACCGCGATCTTCAGCAGCCAGAACAGCGGGAACAGGGCGAAGAGCACATAGCCGGCGAGTGCAAGACTGCGCCCTGTGCTGGCGGCACGTCGGGAAAAAGCCTGGTTCATCGCCGGCCCCTCAAACCCTGACCAGCCGGGCGCGCATCGACAGCAGGACCAGCGCATAGGCCAACAGCAGTGCCAGCAGCACGATGGCGATGGCCGAGGCATAGCCGAAATCGAGCCGCCGGAACGCGGTGGTGAAGATGTAGGAGGCGACGATCTGGGTCGAGTTCGCCGGGCCGCCGCCGGTCATGACGAAAATCAGGTCGGCGAAGTTGGCGATCCAGATCGTGCGCAGCAGCACCGTGATCGCGATCATCGGCGCCAGAAACGACAGGGTGATCTTGGTGAACATCTGCCAGGCGGTCGCGCCGTCCATCGCCGCGGCTTCGTAAAGCTCCTTGGGGATCGACTGCAGCGCCGCCAGCAGGGTGATGGCGAAGAACGGGATGCCGAACCACACATTGGCGGCGATCGGTCCCCACATGGCGATGTCGGGGTCGGCCAGGATGTTGTAAGGCTCGGAGAGGATGCCCAGGGCGGCCATCCAGTGCGGCAGCGGGCCGATCAACGGATTGAACAGCCAGGCCCAGGTAAGGCCGGAGAGGAAGGTCGGCACCGCCCAGGGCAGGAAGACCAGCGCCTGCACGAGGCGGCGGCCGGCAAACCGGCGGTTCAGCAGCAGCGCCAGTCCGAGACCCAGGAAGAACTGGAAGAAAAGGGAGCCCATTGTCCACCAGAGCGTGTTGGTCAGGGCGCGCCAGAAATGCCGGTCGCCGGCGAGGGTGCGAAAATTGTCGAGCCCGGCCCAGCCGCGGTCGAAAGGATCGGTCAGCGACAGCTTCTGGAAGGCATAGCCGATGCCGATCACCAGGGGTACGAACATCACCAGCGACAGCAGGATCAGCGCCGGGCTCAGGTAGAGATAGGGTTCCGCCGCCACCTTCAGCAAGGTGAGGCGCCGCCCCCGGGAAGTCCTCTGTGGGGTTCCCGGGGCGGCGCGGCCGGCGGCCGCTGTCACCTGCCTTTCCATTTGCTGTACTCGTCGGTCAGGAAGGCCGCCCATTCGTCGGCGATGTCCTGGGCCGAACGTTGGCCGAGCAGAGCCTCCTGGCTGGTTTCCAGCGCTTTGACGTCGGCGAAATAGGCGAACTTGGTCAGGTAGGTCGGCATGACCGTCGGTTCATATTCGGCGTTGTTCAGTTCGGTGAACCAGCCCGAAAACTGCTCGCTGCTGAAGTAGGGGTCCTGATCGGCGCCCTTGTGGATCGGGATCACGCCGACCCGCTTGGCCCAGGCGAGGTTGGCCTCGGGGCTCGACAACTGCGCGACCAGCGCCCAGGCCTCGTCTTCGTGCTCGGTCGCCTTGAAGATCGACCAGCCGGCATAGCCGATGGTCGGAAAGGCCTTGCCGTCGGGGCCGATGGGCATCGGCGCCACGGCGAAGTCGGCGGCGTCCATCCGCTCGGCAATGGCGATCAGCGCGTCGGGATCCTGATCCAGCATGGCACAGGTGCCGGAGTAGAAGCCGGCGACGATCTCGTTGAAGCCCCAGTTCACCGAGTCCTTCGGTGCATAGCCTTTTTGATAGATATCGAGCAGGAACTGGATGCCGGCGACCGAGCCCGGCTCGTTGATCCGGCTCTTGCCGTCTTCGGTGAAGAACTGGTTGGTGCCGTTCATCGCCGCGGCCATCATGATCCAGCCGTTCAGGCCGCCCGGCCCGCCCCGCAGGCAGTAGCCGTACTTGCCGTCCAACGCCGAGACCTTGCGCGAAACCTCCATGAATTCATCCATGGTTTTCGGCGGCGCAGAGACGCCGGCTTCGGCGAACAGCTTCTTGTTGTAGAACATGGCGCGCAGATAGAAGCCGTAGGGGATCATGTAGGCATTGCCGTCGACCAGGCGCCCCATGGCCAGGGTCTTGTCGGTCAAAGCCGACGTCCCGTTCCAGCCGGCGAGGCGGGATTCCAGGTTCACGAGCTGATCCGAACCCGCATAGAGCGCCATCCAGCGGTCCGGCATCTCCACCACATCGGGGATGTCGCCGCCGGAGACCATGGTCGCCAGCTTCTCGAAGGCCTGTCCCCAGGGCAAAGAGACGATCTCGACGGAAACGCCGGGGTTGGCCGCTTCATAGCCGGCGACGATTCCCTTCAGTGTTTCGGTCCGCTCGGGGCTGGTGATCACCTCGACCAGCTTCAGTTTGGTTTCGGCCATTGCCGGCGCTGTGGCGCAGAGAGTGCCAAAGGCCGCGGCCAGAAGAAGTTTTTTCATGTTTCACCTCCCTTGATGAGTGCCGCTATGCCGCGGCTCCTTGCTGCAGGGCCGACACCAGGTCGCTCCACAGATCCTCAGCGTTCTCAAGCCCGATACTCAGTCGCACGAGATTGTCGGGGACGCCGAATTCAGCCATTGAATTGCCTTCCGCTTTCTGCACCTTGCCGATCGCCGCCGGGAAGACGAGGCTCTCAAAGCCGCCCCAGCTGACGCTCAGCCGGAACAGCGTCAGTGCATTGCAGAAGGCCCGCACGGAAACCGCGGCATTCAGTTCAATCGAAAAGAGCCCCGAGTTGCCCTTCAGCGAGCGCACCGCGCCGGCGCGGGCAAAATGAACCCGGTCGACCAGGGGATGGTCCTCAAGCCGTGCGACCAGGGTTTCGGTGCTGCGCGCGTGGCGCTCCATCCTCGCGTCCAGTGTGCGCAGGCCGCGGATCAGCAGCCAGGCATCGAGGGGCGCCATCTTGGCGCCGAACAGCGGCACCTGGGTATCGATGACCGGCTGCATGGCAGCGGCGCTGCCGGAGACCACGCCGGCAACCACATCGGAGTGTCCGGAAATGTATTTCGAGGCCGAGTGGATCACCAGGTCCACGCCATGGGCGATGGGCCGCTGATGGATCGGCGTGGCCCAGGAGTTGTCGATTGCCGTGACCGCGCCGTGGCGCCGTGCATGGGCGACCGTCTTATCGAGGTCGAGCAGGTCGAAGGTGATCGAGACCGGGCTTTCCAGGTAGGCGAGCCGGACGCCGCGCAGCAATTCCGGATCGTTCTCGAAGGCCTCGACCGGATGATAGCTTACCGCGACCCCAAAGGGTTTCATGACCCGTTCGAAGAGGCGGTAGGTGTCGGGATAGACGCCGCGCACGCAGGCGATCCGGTCGCCGGGGCGGACCTGCGAGAACACCGCTGCGGTAACCGCGGCCATGCCGGAGGCAAAAGCCGCCGAGACGTCGGCGCCCTCGATCCGGGCCATCAGGCGTTCGAACTCGCGCACCGTCGGATTGTCGACGCGGCTGTAGACCGCGCGATCCGACTCGCCGGTAAAGCGCGCCTCGAGCTGCTCGTAGCTGTCGAACATGAACAGCGAGGCCTGCACGATCGGCGGCGGCGCCGAAGCGAAAGCACCGCCATAGGGTTCGGCGAGCGTGGTTTCGCGCGCCAGATTTGCGGACCTGCCCGCCAGATTGCCGCCGGGATCCTGTTTCACTTGGGCCGCCCCGCATCAAGAACCCCCGTAGCCAGAATTCTGCGCACGTCCTTCTCGGTCTCATCGAGAATGATGTTGATCTGTTCGACGGCGCGTTCGGCGTCGCCATCGCAAATTGCGTCGCAGAGCGCACCATGCAGCGCCAAAGATGCTGCGCCGATGGCAGTGGTGCCGAAGGGTTCGGTATAGATCCGGTGGAATGCCGACTGCACCTGCTGGATGACCTCGCCGAACAGCGGGTTGCTGGAGGCATCGTAGATGGCGCGATGGAAAGCATGGTCGGCCGCATACCAATGCTCGCCGCTGTGGAAGACCGCCATCAGGTGCTCGTAGCGGGCGCGAATTTCGGCGCGCTGAGCGTCGGTCGCATTGCAGGCTGCCTCCCGCGTCACCGCGACTTCCAGGGCGCGGCGCACTTGATGTGTCCGCAACAGGCTCTCGCCCTCCAGCTTTATGGTCAGGGGTATATGGAAAGAGCCGGGAGAGACGTCAGCGGCGAGATAGCTGCCCGAGCCTGTCCGCTTGGTGACCAAGCCCAGGCTTTGCCAGGATTTCAGCGCTTCGCGAATGGTCGAGCGCCCGACCGCCAGGCGCTGTGCCAGCACCAGTTCGGAGGGCAGGCGGTCGCCGACCTTCAGCCCTGCCTTGGCGATCATGTCCGCCAGGGCGTCCAGCACGTCCATGTCGCGGGTGCGGCTTTCCAGCGGGCGCAGGTGCCCGGCGGCATCGTCGGCCTGGGCGCTACGCCCGGAGCCGGTAGAGGCCGGCGGTATCTGCTTTTCCATTCAGATCAGATCCTAATAGCAGGCAGTCAGGCTGTCAGACAGATTGAAGGAAAAGTTGCCCGCCATCAAGTCCCGATATGACGATCTGCCGGAGGTGAAGGCGGCTTAGGGCGTTGAAGCATGGTGTCGGGCGTGCGCGGATACGGCGGGTATAAATACGACGGGCATCCTGCCGGGTGTGGGGCCGGAAACGGCCACAGCCGGGGATTGATCCATCTCATTTCATTTTTGTTACGGAATTATTACGTTCGCGACAGTTCCTGGCATCCCTGAAGTGGCTCCGCCGCAGTCGGAAGCCTGCGGAGGCACGACATCCATGAGTATCGTCAACGTCAACAAGCTCGAGAAAGCCCTTCTCGTTAATCGCGGAGAGCTCTTCCGCTTCGGTTCGGCGCTTCTGTTCATTGTCGGGGTGATGTTGTTCGCCGTGTCGCGTCACGAGGGCGGCACGCATGGAACCCTGCTTGTCATAGCGGCCATGATCGGTGGCTACATGGCGCTCAACATCGGCGCCAACGATGTTGCCAACAACGTCGGCCCGGCTGTCGGTTCGAAAGCCATAACCCTGACCGGCGCCATTTTTATCGCTGCGATCTTTGAGGCCTGTGGCGCCCTTATCGCGGGGGGCGATGTGGTGGGCACCATCAAAAAAGGCATTATCGATCCGGCACTCATCGCCGACACCGACACCTTCATCTGGCTGATGATGGGCGGCCTGCTCGCAGCGGCGCTTTGGCTGAACCTCGCAACCGCCGTCGGCGCACCGGTTTCCACCACGCACTCCATCGTCGGCGGCGTGCTGGGCGCGGGGATCGCGGCCGGCGGCTGGGGGATCGCCGATTGGGCCGAGGTCGGCAAGATCGCCGCCTCCTGGGTTGTCTCTCCCGTTCTCGGCGGGATCATCGCGGCTGCCTTCCTCTATGTCATCAAGCGCAGTATCACCTATCAGGCCGATGTACTGGCGGCCGCCCGGCGGATGGTGCCCCTGCTGATCGGGATCATGGCCTGGTCCTTCACCACCTATCTGGTGCTCAAGGGACTGACACGCGTCTGGAAACTCGACTTTCTCACGGCGGCAGCGCTGGGCCTCGGTATTGCGGCTGTCTTCTATTTGCTCATGCGCGTCCATGTCGTACGCCTTGTTCCCTCGCTGCCCAACAGCAAGGAAGGCGTCAACGATATGTTCACGATCCCGCTGATCTTTGCCGCCGCTCTTCTGAGTTTCGCGCATGGCGCCAATGACGTCGCCAATGCCGTCGGTCCGCTGGCGGGGATCAACGATGCGGTGGTTTCCGGCGGAATCATCGAGAAGGCCCGGATCCCGATCTGGGTCATGCTGGTCGGTGCCATCGGAATCTCTCTGGGGCTCGCCCTCTACGGTCCAAAGCTCATCCGCACGGTCGGCACCGAGATCACGGAACTCGACAAGACCCGCGCCTTTTGTATCGCGCTGGCCGCGGCGATCACCGTTATCATCGCCTCCCAGCTCGGCCTGCCGGTCAGCTCCACGCACATCGCCGTGGGCGGCGTCTTCGGTGTCGGCTTCCTGCGCGAGTACCTGAAGGTCAGCTATTCGCGCAAGATTGAGGAAATCAAGGCGCATCACCAGGCGAACGCCCCGGAGGCCGTGAACGATTTCCTGACACGCTTTGAGGCAGCGACCGTTGAAGAAAAGGACGCGATGCTGCGGGCGCTGAAGCAACAGGCGGGTCCTGCTCTGCTGCACAAAAGGGAGCGGAAGGACCTGGGCAAAATCCATAACCTGGAACTGGTGAAGCGCTCGCTGCTCCTGCGGATCGCCAGTGCCTGGGTGATAACGGTGCCGGTCGCCGGCGTGCTGGGCGCCATGATCTTTTTCATGATCAGGGGTGTGATGCTGCCATGATCGAGCCCATCTCCCTGGTCCAGGGAATTCCATGACCGGCCCCATCCTTTGTGCCGTTGATTTCTCGTCGGATTCGCGGGCGGCGCTGACCTGGGCAGCGGGACAGGCGGCGTTGGCGGATCTGGCGCTCGTCGTGCTGCATGTCGTTCATGATCCAGCCTCCAGCCCCGGGTTTTACCGTGCGGTCGAGGAGGAATGGCTTCGTCCCATGGCGGAGGTGGCCGAACAAATGATGGAGGAGTTTCTGGCCGAGGTCAGAGCGGCCAATCCTGATCAAGCCAAACTGCAGTCTGCCGAAGTGCGCCTGGTTTCGGGCCTGCCCGCCGGGCGCACGGTGGAGATGGCCAAGTCCATCGGCGCATCCATGATCGTGGTTGGCAACCGTGGGCGGACCGGGCTTCCCCATATTCTGCTTGGGTCGGTTGCCGAACGGATTGCACAGACCGCGCCGGTACCGGTGGTGGTCGTCAAGGCACCGGAAGCGGGCGTGGTGTGATGGGGACCGGTCTCAATCATTTCGACCTCTGGACCGGCCTGTTCGGGGGGCTGGCGCTTTTCCTCTTCGGTATGGACCTGATGACCAGGGCGCTCAAGCGGGCGGCCGGCGATCACATGAAGGAGTTGCTGGGCAAGTTCACGCGCAACCGCATTGTCGGCGTCGGCATGGGGGCGCTGGTCACCGGTATGGTCAATTCCTCCTCGGTCACGACAGTGATCCTCGTCGGCTTCATCTCCGCCGGCCTGATGTCGATGGCCCAGAGCGTCAGCGTCATCATGGGGGCCAATATCGGCAGCACGGTGACGGCACAGATCCTGGCCTTCAATGTGACACGCTTCGCGCTGCCGATGATCACGGCGGGGTTTCTGCTTTCCTTCCTCTCGCGGGCCGAGAACTGGCGTGAGTACGGCCGCATCGTTCTTGGCATGGGGTTGGTGTTCTTCGGCATGGGCGTGATGAGTACCGCCATGGCGCCTCTACGCTCCTACGAGCCTTTCATCGATTTCATCGCCACCCTGTCGCACCCGCTGGCCGCCGCGCTGGTCGGTGCGGCTTTCACGGCGGTCATACAATCCTCCGCCGCGACCACGGGCATCGTCATCGTCCTTGCGGGGCAAAACCTGATCGGTCTGGAGACCGCGATTGCCGTGGCGCTGGGGGCCAACATCGGCACCTGTGCCACCGCCGGACTGGCGGTAATCGGCAAACCGCGCGAGGCGGTGCGGGCGGCATTGGTTCATGTGCTGTTCAACGTTGCCGGGGTTCTGATCTGGATCGGCTTGATCGGCGAGCTGGCGGACTTGGTGCGCTCGATATCGCCTGGCGCCCAAGTACTCGGAGCCGCCGGCGCCAACGCCGAGGCGCCCCGTCAGATCGCCAATGCCCATACCATCTTCAACGTCGCGAACACTCTGATTTTCATCGGCTTTACGCCCCAGATCGCCCGCCTCGTGGAATGGATGGTGCCGGATCGGCCGCTCTCGGACGAGGCGCCGCTGACGCCCAAGTTCCTGGATGACAATCTTCTCTCGACGCCGGCGATCGCCTTGCAGAACGCACGCCATGAGATCGGCCGGATGGGGGACTATGTGCACGATATGTTATTGCGTTCGCAGTCTGCGGCCCTGGGCGAAAGCCGCCGGGAACTCGATGATCTGGAGGCCCTCGACAGGCCGGTGGACGAGTTGCATCGCGCGATCATCGCCTATCTCGGCCGTGTTTCCCTCACCTCGCTCTCCGCCGAGCAGGCGCGCATCCTGATGCAACTGGTGGAGATCGCCAACGATCTGGAACATGTCGCCGACCGCGTTGCCTCGGACATCGTTACCTCGGCGCGCAAGCGGATCGACGAGCGCGCGACGATCCGCGCCGATTCCATTGAACATATAAACACATTCTATGCCGAGGTGGCGCGCGCGCTTTCCGGCGCCCTGGCCGCCGTCATGACCCATGATCGCAACGCGGCGGCCGGGGTCCGGGGCATGAAGCGCGGGGTGTCGCAGATTGCGCGGGCCATAGAGCGTGACAGCTTTCTCCAACTGCCGGCCGGCAAGGGCCCGGGTGTGCATGGCTATGTGCGGGAAGTCGAGTTGCTGGAGATCCTCGACGGCGTCTTCAAGATCGCCCGCCGGATCGCCCGCAGCGAACTTCATCTGGCAGACGCGATCGCGGCGGGAGACTGACGCCGGCCTGCATCGGACTCTGTGGTCAACGGCAATCTTTGTAATTTATTTCGGTGCCGGGCCGGTCGATTCTCTCAGGATCAGCGAGGTTTCGATCTCTACCGCGCGCGGCGTGTCGGTCCCGTTCAGGCGGGCGAAAAGCATGTCGGCGGCGCGGCACCACATTTCCTGGGTCGGCACGCGGATGGTGGTGAGGGAGGGTTTCAGATGGCGTGACAGCACCAGATCGTCGAAGCCGACCACCGATACCTGATCGGGAATGCGGATCCCGGCATGCTGGGCTTCCAGGATGGCCCCGAAGCCCTGAACGTCGTTGCCGCAGATCACCGCCGTCGGCGGTTCCGGTTGGCCCATCAAGGCGCGAAAGGCGGCCCGGCTCTCGGCAATGTCATAGCGCCGCTCCAGCACCCGGTCGTCAGGCAGATCCAATCCGCCACGGGCCAGTTCCTCGCGGACCCCGCGCAGCCGCCCGATCGCCCGGTCGTTGTTCGCCGTGATGCCGGCGATCATCGCGAAGCGCCGATGGCCCAGCTGCAGCAGGTGGCGCACGGCCGTGGCCGCAACCTTGGCGTTGTCGAAGCCGACGCAGTGGTGCGGGTGTTCCGCCGCGTAGACGCCGGTGTTCACGAAAGGGGTGTCGTAACGCTCCAGCAGCTCCAGACAGCTCCGCGTGTGGGTTTCCCCCATCATGATGATACCGGCGGCATGCTGCTCCAGAAAGCTGCGGCAGACCTGGTATTCCTCTTCCGGATCGTAGTTGCTGGAGCCGATCAGCAGGTGATAGCCGCGCGCGCCGAGGTGGGCCTGCAGCGCCTCGACGCCGGCGGCGAAAATCGAGTTGTCGATCGAGGGAATGATGGCCCCGATAATCCTGCTGGATCGGCTCGACAGCGAACGGGCCGCCCCGCTGGGAATGTAGCCCAGGGCGGTAATCGCCTCCTCCACGGCCTTGCGGGTCTGCGGCTTCACAGTGGCCGCTTTGTTGAGAACCCGCGATACGGTTGCCGTGGAGACCCGCGCCGCCGCGGCAACGTCGGTGACGCTGGCGCGTCCTCCGGGATTTTGTAATCGCTTACGTATTTTCATCTGGGATCTTTATGAAACCTGGAAAACATACCGTGAATATCAAGGATACAGCCAGATTCATCCTTGCAGCAAGAACCACTTTATGTAATCGATTACTTATTGAGAAAGTGAGCGTCTGTTTGAGGGGGGCTCCCGAACAATCGGAAACGGCTGATCGATGACAGCGCTGGAAGGAACCGTCGCGATTACCGGAGCCGCCGGCGGCATCGGCCGGGCGCTCTCCCGGCTGCTTGCCGAAAACGGGTGCCGGCTTCATCTGATCGACCGGGAAGACAGCGACGTTCTGGCCTTTGCCGAAGAACTCGGGGCCAGCGCCAGTGTGCATCCGGCGGATGACGCTGCCGCAGCCAGGCTGGCGCTGAAGCCGGCTGACGGCCCGATCCATGGTTTCGTACATCTGGCCGGCACGATGGAGGACGATCCCGATCTCGGTGACGACCCGGCGGTCTGGGACCGCACCATCGCCAACAATCTGCGCAATGCCTACGACTTCGCCACGGCAATGGACGAGCGCCTGCCGGGCGATGCCATGGGCCGTATCGTCTTCACGTCGTCCCTGGCGTTTCGCCGCGGCGCGATCGACAGCGTGGCCTATTCAGCCGCCAAGGCCGGGCTGGTCGGGATCACCCGCTCGCTGGCACGGCGGTTTCGCCAGCGTGCCACAGTGAACGCCCTTGCACCCGGGATCATTCTTACCCGGATGCCGGAGAAAGTAATCGAACGGCGGCGGGATTTCCTGCTGCAGGAGATCCCACTCGGCCGCTTCGGCGCGCCGATGGAAGTTGCCACGGTGATACGCTTCCTCTTGAGCGAGGATGCCAGCTACATCACCGGGCAATGCATCAATGTCGATGGCGGCCAGGTGATGACCTGATAGGCTGCCTGATAGGCCGAGGGCGCCGTGCCATAGAAGCGCGGGCCAGGACGGGAGGAGTGGAATGGTTACAGTGCTTTCACAGGCCGTTGCCCTGCTGCGCCGAATCAATCTTGCCGTTGAAGCCGCGCTGCGTCCGCTGATCACGGTTGTGATCGTGGCGATGCTGATAACGGTGATCTGGACCGTCGCGGCCAGGTTGACGGGCTTCAGTGCGGCCTGGACCGAGAAGGTCATGCTGATCCTGCTGCCTTCTCTCGCCTTTCTGGTCGCGCCCATCGCCTACCGCCGTGCCGCCAACGTTGCGCTGGACATGTTGCACGATGCCTTGCCGAAGGTTCTGCGGCCGCTTCATTCGCTGCTGCTGCACGTTCTGATCCTCGGGCTGTTGCTGATTGCGCTTGACCTTTCCCTGCGCAAGGTCGGCCTGAAGTGGGATACGATGACGTTGCTGCTCGACGCTATCTTCGGCCTCGACCTGAACTCCATCCGGCCCTTCAAGGCGCGCATGAAAATTCCGGTGCTGGGCCTGGAGTGGCGCTACGTTTTTATGGTTCTGCCGGCCTGCATCACGCTGATGGTCGCCGTCAACGTCGAGATGCTGCTGCGTTACGTCATCGGCCTCTTCGACCCCGACAACCGCCTGGTGCGTCCGGTGCGCTCGTTCGAAGACGCCGCCGCCAATCGGGGCGAGTAGGCCGATGCAGACAGCTTTTCTTTGGCTCTTCCTCGCCGCGCTCGCGCTCTCCGTTCCCGTCATCTTCGGCCTGTTGGGGGCATCGGGTATCGTGGTCGCCAACGACCTTGGCCGCGAGTTCGATCCGCGGGACCTGAACTCGCTGCTCAGCCAGGTTTTCTCCGGCATGTCTTCGGTGCCGCTAATGGCTCTGCCCATGTTCATCCTGGCGGGCGAGCTGATGAATGCCGGCGGTATCACCGAGCGGCTGGTGCGTTTCAGCCAGTCGCTGATCGGTCACCTGCGCGGCGGCCTCGCCCAGGTGAACATCCTGAGCTCGATGCTGTTTGCCGGCCTCTCCGGGTCCGCCGTCGCCGACACCTCGGCGCTGGGCTCCATGCTGATCCCGGCGATGGAAAAACAGGGTTACACCCGGCGCTTTGCGGCGGCGGTGACCGCGGCCTCCAGCGTGATCGGCCCGATCATTCCGCCGTCGGGCATCATGATCATCTACGCCTTCATCATGGGGGTCAGCCCGGCCGCGCTCTTCGCAGGCGGTATCGTGCCGGGCCTGATGATCGGCGGCGGCCTGATGTTCGTCACCTGGCGGCTGGCGATCAAGTACGACTTCCCCGTGGCCAACAAGCGCGCCTCCGCCCGCGAGGTGGTGACCGCCGGGCGGGAGACTTTCTGGCCGCTGCTGACTCCTATCATTCTGCTGGGCGGCATCCTGACCGGTTTCTTCACGCCGACGGAGGCGGCCGGTGTCGCCGCCTTCTATGCGCTAATCGTCTCTGTCTTCGTCATCCGCGCTCTCAAGTTCGGCGACCTGCCGGCGACCTTTTACCGGGCTGCCGTCGCCTCGGGCATCATTCTCATGCTGATCGGGGCGTCGAAATCGTTCTCCTGGGTGGCCGACCAGGTCGGCGCCGCCCAGATGCTGGCCGACTTCGTGCTGTCGCTGACCGACAACCGCTACCTGCTGCTGATCCTGGTCAATCTGATGCTCTTCGTCGTCGGCATGTTTCTGGATGCCGGGCCGGCGATCCTTATTCTCGGGCCGATCCTCTCCAAGGTCTTCGTCGAGCACATCGGGCTCGACCCGGTCCACTTCGCCATCATCATGTGCGTCAACGTGACGGTCGGCCTGGCCACGCCACCAATGGGGCTTGTGCTGTTTGTCGCGTCATCCATTTCGCGCGAGCGGGTCGAGGCTATCGCCAAGGCGATTCTGCCCTTCCTCGCGGTGGAAGCCGCGGTGATCTTCCTGATCACCTTCTTTGAGGATCTGGTCCTCTTTCTGCCCCGCGCCATGGGCCTTTACTGAGGCGCGGCTTCGTTCAACGATAATATCGACAAGGAGGAAACGATGAGCATCTGGAAGACACTGGCGGCGGGGGCCGCCGCAATCGCCCTGACGGCGGGGGCAAGCGGTGCCATGGCCGCCGAAACCACCCTGAAAATCGCCTTTCTGGGGTCCGAAGACGACGAGGACTTCGACGGCTCCCTGGTGCTGAAGAACTATGTGGAGGCCACCTCCAACGGTGCCCTGGCGGTGGAGATCTATCCCAACGGCCGCTTCTGCTCGAATGCCGACGAGTGTTCCGAAGCCTTGCTCGACGGGCGCCTGGATATCTACATCACGACCAACGGTGGTCTGGCCGGCTGGTACCCGGAAGCCCAGTTCCTCGATCTGCCCTATCTCTTCCCCAACGACCGTGTGGCCGAGTGCGTCTTTGACGGACCGCTGACCGCAAAGCTGCGGCAGGCCGTGTTGGAGGATGTCGGCGCGGCGCGCTTGATGGCGGTTTCCAACACCGGCGGCTGGCGCAACATTGCCACCACCACCAAGCAGGTGAAAAGTCCGGATGATGTGAAAGGCCTGAAGTTGCGCACCATCGGCGCCGACATTCAGATCGAACTGGTGAAGGCCATGGGCGGCTCCCCGACGCCGATTGCCTGGCCGGAGGTTTATACCTCTTTGGGAACCGGCGTGGTCGAGGGCACCAAGAACGGCATCACCGACATCGTGAATATGCAGTTCCAGGATCACCTGAAGTACATCTCCCTCGACGGCCATGCCTACATGGGCGCCTTGTGGTGGATGAACGAAGACGTTTTCCAGGGCCTGCCCGACGAGCAGAAGCGCATCGTCTATGACGGCTTCCAGGAATTGAAGATGACGGCCCGGGTGCTTCCCAAGCGCAAGGCGGTCGATGCTTTCAAGACTTTCACCGATGCCGGTGGCACGATTTACACGCCGACGGCGGCAGAGAAAGCCGCTTTCCAATCGTCGGCCAAGCCGGTCTGGGACTGGTATGAGACCAACTTCGGGCGGGAATGGATCGATGCGGCACAGGGTGCCGTGAATGACTGCCAGGCTTCGCTGGATGCGGAATTCTCTGCCGCGGCCCAGTAGGCGCCTAAGACTGAAAAGACCAGAATTGCCGGTGGGGGTTCGGGTGCCAAATCAGGCCCCGGACCCTCTGCCCGGAGAACCCTATCAGACTTTTTTTGACTACCGGGAACGGGTATGGCGCCGCCGACTGTTGTTGTTTCGGAGTTTATGGATGAGCCGGCGGTTGCCCGTTTGTCGCAGGTCCATCCGACGACCTATGACCCTGGCCTTGTCGACCAGCCTGAGGCTTTGCAGTCGGCGCTTGCCGGGGCCCGGGCACTGGTCGTCCGCAATCGTACCCAGGTGACCGCTGAACTGCTCGATCAGGCGCCTGCGTTGGAAGTGGTCGGGCGGCTGGGCGTCGGCCTCGACAATATCGATATGGCGGCCTGTAAAGCGCGTGGGGTGGCTGTGCACCCGGCCAGGGGCGCCAATGCCGATGCCGTGGCCGAGTATGTCATCGCCGCGGCGCTGCAGATGTTGCGCGGCGGCGCCTTCTTTGCCACCGAGGCGGTGCAAGCCGGCGAATGGCCGCGCGACGCCTGTCAGGGTGGTGAGATGGCCGGCCGAACCCTGGGGTTGCTGGGGTTCGGTGATATTGCGCAGCGTACGGCGCGGCGCGCCCGGGCGCTCGGCATGACGATCATCGCGCACGATCCGATGGTGACGGAGGCGGCGGAAGCCACGCTGTTGCCCTTTGACGCGCTGCTGGCGGCAGCCGATATCCTCAGCCTGCACGTCCCCTTGACCGATGCCACGCGCGGGCTGTTCGATGCCGATGCGCTCGGCCGGATGAAACGCGATGCCATCCTGATCAACACGGCGCGCGGCGGTATCGTCGACGAGGCCGCCCTTGCCGAGGCGCTGAAGGCCGGGCGGCTGGGCGGTGCGGCGCTCGACGTTTTTGCCGTGGAACCCTTGGATGCAGAAGCTGCTCGCGCGTTCCAGGGGGTGCCCAACCTGATCCTCACACCGCATATTGCCGGGGTTACCGCGGAATCGAACGAAAGGGTCAGCGCGATGATCGCCGATGCGGTGTTGGAGGCTCTGGCGTGACGGCATTGGTGGTTTGTGTCGGCATCGTGGTGCTGGACGAGGTTTTCGAGGTTGCGGTCTTACCGCACGCGGCCAGCAAGTACGCGGCGATATCGCGCCGGGAGGTCGCCGGCGGAATTGCTGCCAATGCGGCCATGGCCGTCGCGCGTCTGGGCGGCGCCGCGCGCCTGGTCAGCCGCGTTGCCAAGGACACCGCCGGCCAACGCTTGCGGGCCGTGCTTGATGATGCAGGCGTCGACTGCTCCGGTCTGCAGACACCGGCCAGCGGCGTGACCTCGACCTCCGCTGTTTTTGTCGATCCGCAGGGCGAACGCATGCTGGTCAATCACAAAGACCCGGCGCTTTTTGAGGGCACGCCGAAGGCGTCCTGCTTTGCCGGCGCTGCGGCGGTGATGTGTGACCTGCGGTGGCCGGAGGCCGCTCGTCTGGGCTTGGCCACCGCCACCAAAGCCGGCCTGCCGGCGGTGCTGGACTATGACCTGGCGCCGGAACAGGCGGCCGACATGATTCCGCTGGCCAGCCACGTGATCTTCAGCGAAGGCGCGTTGTTCGATCTGGCTGGCGGGGAGCATCGCCGTGCCGCCCTGGAAGATGTGGCAAAGCGCTATCCGTCTGTCGCATTCGCCGTCACCGCGGGGCCCGAGGGTGCCTTCTGGATTGCCGCCGGCTGCAATGGACACGTGCCTGCCGTGCCGGTCCGGGCCGTCGATACCCTGGGGGCCGGCGATGTATTTCACGGGGCGGCAGCCCTTGGCCTTGCCGAGGGTCTGTCCTTTCCCGAGGCCTTGCGTTTTGCCAGCGCCGCCGCGGCGCTCAAGGTGTCGCAGCCAAGTGGGTTGGACGCTTTTCCGACAAGATCAGAGGTAGAGCAGATAATGGAGAGCAGACCATGACGCCCGGCAAGTTCTGGGGCTTCAGACGCATGGCCGACGAGGCTGGCCGGTTCAAGATGCTGGCCGTAGACCAGCGCCCGCCGATCAAGACAAAAACGGCGGCGGCGCGGGGCGAAGATCAATCCCGCTATGGCGATGTGCGTGCGGTGAAGCGGGCCTTGATGGAGGCCCTGGCGCCTCAGGCTTCTGCCGTGCTGGCCGATCCGACCTATGCGCTCTGCGATGCGATGTCGCTGCTCTTGCCCCACCATGGTCTTGTGGTGACGCTGGAAGACTCAGTCTTTGGCGAAGGCGCGGACGGGCGGCTGTCGAAGGGAATCGATGATTGGTCGGTCTCCAAGATCAAGCGTGCCGGCGCAGACTCGGTAAAAGTGTTGACCTGGTATCATCCGGAACAGGACGCGGCCTCGCGCCAGGCGCAGCTGGACTTCACCAAGCGGGTGGGCGAGGCCTGCGCGCGCTACGACATCGCCTTTCTGCTGGAGATGCTGCTCTACCCCCTGGCCGGCGATGCCGGGCAGACCAAGGACTATGTGGAGCAGGCCGGCAAACGCGCCGATCATGTGCTGAAGACGGTCGAGGTGATGGCGGCGCCGGACTATGGCGTCGATGTCTTCAAGCTGGAAAGCCCGATCCCGGCAAAGGAAGTGCCGCCACCGGGCGACCGCGAGACCGCGGCGCTCTTTGAGGAGATGGGGCGCCTTGCCGGACGGCCCTGGGTGATGCTCTCGGCGGGCGCCACCCAGGCGGCCTTCCGCAATGTGCTGCACTATGCCTTTGAGGCAGGGGCGAGCGGCTTCCTGGCCGGCCGGGCGATCTGGTGGGACGCCTTCCAGCATTTCCCGGATATGGACCGCATGGCCGCCGAACTGCAGGGGCCCGCCGCCGCCTATATGGCCGAGTTGAATGCCTTTGCGGATGCCAAGGCGCAGCCCTGGACCAACTGGTTCGATGATGCGCGGCCCGAGGGCTGGGACAGCGAATGGATGCAGGGCGACTACCCCGACCTGGAAGGCAGGCTATGATGCGCATCGCGGTTTTCTGCCTGGCGCGCCCGACCTTCGACGTCGAACTGGCGGCGCAGACTGCCGAGGCGGCCGTTGCCTCGCTCAGGGTCAGCGGCGCCGACGTTCTGGGTGACGCGACGCTGCTGATGGATGCGGCGATGGTCGAAGAGCGGCTGGCGACCCTGGCCACCCAGCAACTGGATGGCACGCTCATTATCCAGGCGACCTTCTGTGATGCCGCGATGACGGCGGCGATCGGCAAGACTCTGGCGGCGCCCCTTGCCATCTGGGCTTTTCCGGAACCGCGCGACGGTGGCCGCCTAAGGCTGAATTCCTTCTGCGGCCTCAGCCTGGCCGCCCACGCCCTGGGCAAGATCGACCGGCGCTGCGGATGGCTGCACGCGCCGGCCACGACACCGCCGGATCTTGCCGCGCTTTTCGCGTCGGAAGACGCCGCGCCGGCCAGCCGGCCGGCAAGGCCGGGCGCGGCGCGGTCTTTTGCCTGCCGTGTCGGCCTGGTGGGCGAGCATCCCGCCGGTTTCGATACCTGCGCCTTCGACGAAGCGGAGTTGAAGACGCGCTTCGGGGTCGATGTGGAGCGTATCGATCTGACAACTCTCTTCGGCGCGGCCAAGGCAGCGGACAGCCAACGTATCGGCAGGCTGCAGGCCGAGGCGGCCGAACGTCTTGAGGGTGTGGCGACATTGGATGCCGAGCAGGTCGAACGCTCGCTGCGCTGCTACACGGCGCTGCGCGATATGGCCGACAGCCAAAAACTCGATGGTTTTGCCGTGCGCTGCTGGCCCGAAACCTTCACCGACTACGGCTGCGCGGTCTGCGGCGCCATGGCGACCTTGAACGGCGAGCGCATTCCGGCGTCCTGCGAGGCCGACATGCTGGGCACCGTGGGTTCCCACCTGTTGCAGGACCTAGCCGACAGCCCGGCGATGCTGACCGATGTCGTCGACTTCGATGCGGCTGACGACAGCGCCGTGCTCTGGCACTGCGGCCTTGCGCCGCTCGATTTCTGCGACCCGGAATTTGCGCCGCGCGCGACCATCCATACCAACCGTCAGATGCCCCTGCTGCACGAGTTTCCGCTGAAGCCCGGCCGGGTGACGGTGGCGCGGATCAGCCAGTCCCGCGCCGAGCTGAAGATGGTCGTCGGCCGCGGGGAAATCCTGCGCCGGCCGATGTCCTTCACCGGCACTTCCGGCGTGATCCGCTTCGATTGCGGGGCAGGGGCGGCGCGGCGGGCCCTGATCGACGGTCAGCTCGAACACCACGTCTCGGTCGTTTACGGCGACGTGAAGGCGGGGGTGGAAGCGGCCGCCGCCGCCGCCGCACTGCCGCTGCTCGATCTCGACGAAGCGCGATGACGACAGAGACTCTGCGCTACGGCCTCATCGGCGGCGGCATGATGGCGCGCGAGCATATCGCCAATCTGGCGTTGATTCCCGGCTCGGCGGTGACAGCGATTGCCGATCCCGATCCGGTCCAGCAGGCGCTGAATGCCCAGGCAGCACCTGGCGCGGCGCTGCTGGGCGATGCCGATGCGCTGGTTGCCCGCAACGATATCGATGCGATCGTCGTGGTCAGTCCCAATCACACGCACTTTGATGTGCTGCAGCGGGTTTTCGCGGGGCGACCGCGCCCTTTGCTGGTGGAAAAGCCGGTGGTGATCGATCCGGCGCAGGGCCGGCAACTGGCGGCGCTTGCGGCGACCTGGCCGGCGCCTCTCTGGGTCGCGATGGAGTACCGCTACATGCCGCCGGTGGCCGCGCTGTTGGAGGAACTGCGCGGCGGTACTGCCGGACGCCTGCGTATGTTGACGATCCGCGAGCACCGTTACCCCTTCCTTGAAAAGGTCGGCGACTGGAACCGCTTCAACGCCAATACCGGCGGCACCATGGTCGAGAAGTGCTGTCACTTCTTCGACCTCATGCGCCTTGTCCTGCAGGACGAACCGGTTCGCGTTTTTGCCTCAGGTGGGGCGGATGTGAACCATCGGGACGAGCTATACAATGGGCGCCGGCCCGACATCCTCGACAATGCCTATGCCGTGGTCGACTTTGCCGGGGGCGCCCGGGCGATGCTGGAGCTCTGCATGTTTGCCGAGGGTGCCTGGTTTCAGGAGGAGATCACGGCGACGGGTGAGCAGGGCCGCGTTGCCTGCTCGATCCCCGGTCCGCTGCGCCTGCGCGGCGGTGCGGAACGCGAGGCCATGATCGAAATCTCGCCGCGCGACCCGGCTGACCCGCAGCGCAAAGCCGTGCCGGTCGATCCAGCCCTGCTGCGGGCCGGCGATCATCACGGATCGACCTACTTCCAGCATCTGCGGTTTCGCGAGGCGGCGCTCGGCAATGGCCCGGTGGAGGTGACCCTGGAGGATGGGCTGAAAGCCGTCGCAATGGGCGCTGCCGCCGAGCAGTCGATTGCCGAAGGCCGGCCCGTCACTCTCTAGGGTCGGCCAGTGTTGGCCTTATCTGGTTGCCGTTAACAGGGATGGATTTTGATAGAGGTTTTCTATCAAAATCCATCCCATCGGTGATTGGATCGCGTTTTGGGATGCCCCCAACTGTCTGCCATACGATTGTTACCGTCGGCAGATGAGGAGATCAGACACAATGCCACAAGGTGTGAGCCCGCGCAGGAAGACCTATCCCGGTTCAGGTGTTGCCAGCCGTTTCCGGGCCTTGTTGCTGACCCATCGAAGCCTGGAAGAAAAGCTGGAGACGGAATTGAAGCGGCCGCTGCCGGATACGGCGACGTTGCGCCGGCTCAAGCGTCGCAAGTTGACGATTAAAGACGAATTGGAGGCGATCCAGCGCCTGCTGGAGGCAATGCGGACCGCAGGCGAGGGTCGCCAGGTCGTGCACGCAATCTGAGTATTCCAGCGGTCGTCTGTTGTAACGACCGGTGACTTGGCGTCGCGCCCCGGGTTGAATCAATGTTCTTGATTTGTTCTGATGCTTGCGCGACATTTGTCCGGCGATGCAACTTGCCCTCGATATAGACGGGCGGCACCGGGTTCTTGAGGAGATCCATCGACGGCTAAGGCTGCGGTTTGGCCGGCCGGGCCCCTGGCGGCTGCTCGACCCGATGAGCCAGTTGGTGCTTGGCTTGGTCGGCGGCCGCACCTATGGGGCCGTCTCGCTGGGGGCCTTCGAGGCCTTGGCGGACCGTTTCGCGTCGTGGGAGCAGGTTCGCGATGCGCCGGAGGCCTCGCTTTATGAGACGATAGCGGCGGTAACCTTTGCCGATGTGAAAGCCGGGCGGATCAAGGCATCCCTTCGGATGATCACCGAGGCGCGCGGCGCCTTGACGCTCGATTTTCTTCAGTACTGGCGTGTGGATCAGGCGCTCGCCTGGCTGGAGCGTCTGCCCGGTGTCGGCCGGAAGACGGCGGCGGCAACGCTGAATCTCAGTACCCTGCGGATGAAGGCCCTGGTGATCGACACCCATCATCTGCGTGTTCTGCGGCGTCTGGGGCTCGCCGGCCGGCGAGCCGACGCGCGCGAGGCCTATGATCGCATCCTGCCCTATCTCCCGGCGGCGTGGGGTGCCGAGGACATGGACGTTCACCACCAACTCATGAAAGTTCTGGGTCAGCAGATCTGCAGCCACGGGCTCCCGTGTTGCGGCAACTGTCCACTGAACAGTATTTGCGAGGCCACGACGCAATCGCGCTGATGTTCGGCCTGCAGTTCGATCGCCCCACTTTTAGCGGGAGAATTGGGCCGAGGCTGCCTTTGCATGTGCTGCCTTGAGACTTCATTTGCAGACAAGACGCATTCTCAAATTATACAATAAATAATCATTCATATAATATTGCTCGATTTATTTATTTATATTCACTGTGAAAACATGTTTTTATCAAAGAATAGAGTAATAATAAGATATTTCTTTAATAACTATTGTAAATTTCCTTGCGATAACTATATATTGGGATGTGGCAAATCATTGCCGCCTTGATGAAAGGCATTGCAAATGTCCTTTAAGGATTTTTCCACCGCACAAGACTCGCCGAACAAACTCGGCCCTGACGCCAAGGCGCAAAACGCGCCGGCGGCCAAGCGCCCTGCGGGAGAGCCCGAGAAGCCATCTGCAGCGGCTGCGCCGGCCTCTAAGTCCTAACCTTCGTGCCGCCGGCGGTCGAAAGGGCACGCGCCCTCCGCCGTTGCCGTTCGGTTCGAATGGATTGCAACTCTACGGATAGGCTCACCGGCGACGTTGGTAGGGGTGACGTTGGTCAGCCGGCGTACTCCACAGGAGCCGGTGAAAGGGCCCTGTCAGAAGGAAAAGATGCATGCCCAGACTGCGGCCATTGCCCGTTTTGACCATCCGTTCCTTGATTCTTTCGGTGCTGCTGGCGGCCGTCCCCGGTGCTGTCTCTGCGCAGAGCAGTGCTGCCGGGATACCAGCTCATGCCAGTGCCAAGAGCTATGGCAATGGATGGGTCTGCGATCGAGGTTACCGGGAGGTCGGTGGCGCCTGCGTGGCCGTCAGGCTGCCCGCGAATGCCTATGCGACCGACACGTCTTACGGACAGGGTTGGGAATGCCGCCGAGGCTATCAGGAGGTCGATAAGCGCTGTACCGCAATCGCAGTACCGCGCAATGCCTTCCTGAATTCCTCCGGCGACTGGTGGCAGTGCGAACGGGGCTACCGCGAGGCTGACTCGGCCTGCGTGGCCATCAAGGTTCCGGCGAACGGATACCTGACGGAGTCGACCTTCGGATCGGGTTGGACCTGCGAGCGCGGGCATCGGGCGGTTGAGGAAGCTTGCATCGCCGTGAGGGTGCCGGAAAACGCTCATCTCGACTATTCCGGCGCCGATTGGGATTGCGATCGGCCTTATCGCAAGAAAGGTGACAGATGCTTTCTGCCTTGACGCCCGCATCTATTCAAGGCCGCTCCGCGCGGCCGATCGGGTCGTTATGGACCCCGGAGCGGCTCCCGGTGAAGGAAGTGTGCGTGAGAATTGGAAGAGGAGGGATTGGGACACGATGAACGACGATCCGGTCGACCTCGACGAACATCGCGGCATGGCCGCCCAAAAGGCGACGGAGACGCGCCGACAGCGGCTGCATGATTTCCACGCCGACCAGACTGCGCTGCGGCAGCGTCAGGAAGAACTCGAGAAACTTCTTCTGGCCGCGCCGGCGGAGACCTGGCCCGAGGCGGCAGCCAAGGCGCAGTACCTCATTCGGATCTTTGCCGGCACGCCGGAGGCCCAGGACCCGCGTCGCAAGGCGCTCATCGACCATGCGCTCGACGATCTTAACCGGCTCTGCGAGCGTGCGAAGGAGGACCCATGACCTACGCCCCGGCATCGGATACACCCCGCATTCGGCTGCCCGAGGATGTTCCCCCCGAGGACGCCCCCAAGGTTCGTCAATGTCTCAGGTGCAAGAGTTCATTTTCAAGCACTTGGTCCGGCGAGCGGATCTGTTCCCGCTGTAAGAGTACGAATGCGTGGCGGAGTGGTGTGCCGTCAAGGTCCAGTCCATCCGTCAGCAGGCGCTAGACTCTCAGTTCGGAGGTTGTGTCCGACAGGGCGAGGATCAGGTCGGTGCCTTACCGTGCCGATACCCGTCGCCAGACGATTAAGCTGTCAGAGAGAAGTAAGGAGCCGACTAACATGAATAGGCTAGACCGTGGGCGAAAGCACGCCTGCCCGGATTGTGCTTGCAAGTACTATGATCTGGGAAAAAAGGATGCGAACTGTCCGAAATGCGGTGCAAAGCAGGCGGCCCCGAAAATGCCGAGAGGGACACGGCTGGCCAAGAAGACGGGAGGCATGCCGTACCGTCGATACCCTTGAGCAGGTGAATCCCTGCAGGCCGGCTTTGTGGGCCCGATTAGTCAATGTTGCGTCGCATGGCCGGCGACCTGTCTGAGACACAGGTGTGTCGTATTCGATCCCATTCCGCAGGACATCCGATCATGACGCTGAATTTTCCAAACGAGAGCCGAAGCTATGACGCGAGAAGAAACGTCATCCGTTTTTGGGGATATGACAGTGCTTTGGAGGTTTCGTTCCTTGTGGAGGTGAATGCCCTCAGCAAGCCCGATCCCCTGGCCGGCGACCTGGAAGCCGTGTACCTGGAGGCATTCGATGCCGCGCGCGACCGGATCTATGACACCGCCCGCAAGGTTTATGCGAGAACGCGCGACGGAGTTTGCCTTCTGTCAGCGGCCGATTTTTAGCTAACCTTTTGACCGGAATGTAAATATTTTTCTGAGAGATGAGAATAAAAGCAGATAATCAGGTAATATAAGCAGAATAAAATTCCAGAAAAAATATTTATAAATAATGCACGTGTTATTTCTGTGTGCTTCGCTATGCTGAGAGGAATACAGGGAAAATGGGTTTCCCTAAATAAAGGAAACACACATGAATGTTCCAGAATGGCTGAAACCCGGAATTTATGGTGCAGCGGTCGGGGCGGTCGCGCTGGCGATTGTCGGCTTCTCATGGGGCGGATGGGTGACCGGCGGTACCGCCGATCGCATGGCCTCGGATCAGGCGAAGCTCCAGGTCGTTGCGGCCTTGGTGCCGATCTGCGTCCAGAATTCCCAACAGGATCCGCAGGTCGTTGAGACAATGGCCCTGCTAAAGGAAGCCAGCAGCTATAAGCGCAGCGACATGCTCATGAAGGCCGGCTGGGCGACCATGCCGGGTTCAAGCGATCCGGATCGCTCGGTAGCGAGCGCCTGCATGGCAGAGTTGGCCGCCCAGTTCTAGCAGGCAGATCCTAACCTAAGCTAGCGCTACGCCCCGGGATAACACCTTGGGCGTAGCGGCTTGCCGACGACTCGAGACTGTCGAACCCGACAAGTCTGACCGGCTTTTAGACGCCCTCGCCGCCACGAAAGGCCCAGCCCACGAAGCGCCGTTCGATGACCGCGAAGATCGCATACATGCCGACCCCCATTGCCGCGATGACGAGAAGCCCGGCGAAGACCAGCGGCACCCGGAAGCTGGAGGAGGCGGTCAGCATGAGATGACCCATCCCGGCATTGCCGGCCACGGTCTCGGAGATGACGGTGCCGACAAAGGCAAGGGTGACCGCCACCTTGAGAGAGGCAAAGAAGTAGGGCATCGAGCGGGGCAGGCCGACCTTCAGCAGGATATCGATCTTACGCGCGCCCAGAGAGCGCAGAACGTCCCTCAGCTCCGGCTCCAGGGTCGCGAGCCCGGTGGCAACGTTCACCACGATGGGAAAGAAGGAAATCGTAAAGGCGGTCAGCACGGCGGGGACCGTTCCGATGCCGAACCAGACCACCAGCACGGGCACGATCGCCACCTTGGGGATGCTGTTGAAGCCCACCAGCATCGGATAGACCGCCGCATAGACCAGGGCGGAAGCGCCGGTGACGAGCCCCAGCGCCAGGCCGAAGACGACGGCCAGGCCGAAGCCGAAAAGCGTGACCCAGAAAGTATAGAAAGCGTTCTGCCAGATCGCCGGCCAATACTCGATCAGCGCCGCTATGGCCTGGCTCGGCGCCGGCAGGATAAACTCGGGGATGGCAAAGGCTCGGCAGGCCAGTTCCCAGATTACAAAAAGGCCGATGGTGGCCAGCCAGGGCGCGAGCTTGATGGCGGAGATCATGCGGCCCGCACCTCGCCGATATGGTCGCGCAGCCCGTGTACCAGGTCGACGAAATTCCCGTCGAAGGTGGACTCCAACGTGCGCGGACGTGGCAAAGCGATCGGACGCTCATAGACAATGCGTCCCGGCCGCTTGCTCACGACGTAGACACGGTCGGCGAGATAGACGGCCTCGCGCAGGTCGTGGGTGACCAGGACGACCGTGAACTTCTTGCGCATCCAGAGTTCCTGCAGAACACCCCAGAGTTCTTCGCGGGTGAAAGCGTCCAGGGCCGCAAAGGGTTCGTCGAGCAGGAGGAGGTCGGGGGCATGGATCAGCGCCCGGCAGAGCGAAGCACGTTGCTGCATGCCGCCGGAAAGCTCGTGCGGGGCATGACCCTCATAACCTTCCAGCCCGACGATTTTCAGCAGATCGTGGGCGGCGGCAATGTGCGCGGCCTTCTTGCGCCGGAAGGAGCGACGGTGGGTCTTGCTGACCTCGAGCGGCAGCAGGACATTCTCCAGGGTCGTTCGCCAGGGCAGCAGGGTTGCGTTCTGGAAGGCCATGCCGACCATGGTCAGCGGCCCGTTAACGGCCTGGCCGTCGACCCGGGCGGCGCCGGAATCGATGGGCATCAATCCCGAGACGATCTTCAGAATGGAGGACTTCCCGCAGCCGGAGGGCCCGACCATGGCGACGAACTCGCCGCGATCGATCTTCAACGACGCCTCGGCGACCGCAGGCGTTCCGTTGCCGGCGCCGCCATAGGTCATGGTAACCCGGTCGAGCTCAACAAAGCTGGTCACGTTTGAATCGGTACTCTCTTGCTTTTTGCTTGTTTTTTGGTGCGGGGGCCGGGTTCAGGGCGTCAGCATACGGTCCTGCGCCACGGGCAGAAAAGCCGAGGTCCAGACATCAGCCGGTTCGGGCGTCGACGTCAGGCCATAGGCGATCGCAAGCTGGGCGATGGAACTGCGCAGCCGGGCCTCATCGACGTCGCCGATGCCGTTCGCCTTTACATGGTCGGTCAAGACGTTGACGTCGAGGGCGAGTTGCAGCCGCTCCAGCTCCAGCCCCTTGTCGATCAGGGGATCGCTCTTGGCAACGATGGTGATGGCACCCTCAGGATCGGCGATGATGTCTTTCCAGCCGCGCACGGTGGCGCGGATGAACCCGGCAATGGCCTCTGGGTTCTCCTTGATGAAATCGCCCGAAGCGATCACCGCGTTGCCATAGAAATCCATGCCGAAGTCGGCGTAGAGAAAAAACTGGATATCCTCCTCCGCCACGCCTTTGGACTTCAGGTCCAGCATGGAAGAAAAGTAGTGGCCGGAAATGAAGTCGACCTGGCCCTGCACCAGCATGGTTTCGCGCAGCGCCGGGTCCATGTTAACCCGCTCCACCGCTGCCTCGTCGATGCCGGTTTCATGGGCAAAGGCGGGGAACAGCTTGTAGGAGGCATCGAAAACCGGCGCGCCGAGCTTGCGGCCGACCAGGTCTTCGGCGGTTTTGATGTTGTTCTTCTTCAGGGTGAACAGCGAGAAGGGCGGCGCGTCGTAGGCCATCATGACGGCTTTCACCGATTGGCCGGGGTTCTGGGCGTTGAAGTCGACCAGTGCGTTGATATCGGCAAAACCCATCTGGTAGGCGCCACCGGCGACCCGGGTGACGGCGCCGGCCGAGCCGTTGCCGCTGTCGATTGAGACGTCCAGGCCTTCTTCGGCATAGAAACCCTTGTCGGCGGCGACCAGGAAGGCCGCCGTCGGGCCCTGGAACTTCCAATCCAGCGTGAATTTGATGTCCACCTCGGCCCAGGCGCTATTGGGGGCCTGGGTGACCGCCAGTGAAAGGACGGCTGCAAGCGCGGCGCTGCGCAGGATCTTGAACTTAAACATGCCTCTGATATCTCCCCGTTCTCGTTGAGCGAACCCATCCCGGCGCAAACCGCAATTCCTGTGCCAGCAGCCAAAGACCGCTGATTCAGAGGCCTTCGACCGCGTACGCGCTCCCGAAACAGGCTACAAACTAGGCAGCCTGCGCGCGCTATGGTCAGGTGCATCGCTTCGATGCTCTTCACCGGGAGGGACGAGTGTTTGTTATCCCCCGTTTCTTTGAGCCTAGCGCCGCGGCTCTGCTTCGTCGAGACGGATGATTCCGAGTAACCACAGTCGTGACGTGTTCTTTAGCCTGGATAAGATTGCTTACACCTCGACAAGCGGCGCATCCTGCCGTTCGATTTCGCCGTTCGCCAAGGGTCATGCCAGAGGCCACAGTGAACGATTCTGCCGTTTTGCAGTCTTCCCCATTCGGATATCATTCGATCGTGGAATTCAAACTGTTTTGCGGCCGTTGACTGCATGATACGGGCGAACGGATGATGCTTTCTCAACCGTTGGACGACATGGAAAACAGACTCCCGGTCTGGCTGGCCTGCAGCGGATTCTATCTCGATACCGAGTTGGACGATTCCAGGTTTGACCATATTGCGCGGGTCTGCGCGCTGTCTCCCTATGCCGGAACGGAATTGGATCGGATCATGTTCAACGAAGTCTGGCCGGCCTTTTCCGCAAATCTCTACGCGCCGGCTGGCGAATGGGCCGGCTGGGACGATACCTTTGTGAAAGAGCGGGTATTGAAGACCTATCGAAAGCGCTGGCGGCTGCCATGGCGGCTCAACCCGCTGAAGCGGTCCTACAGCAAGGATTGGGAGAAGATCAGAAGGCTGATTGACGAGAAACGGAAGGCCGCCGGCCAGGGGAACGTTTTATGAGCATGAAGCCACTAAGGTGGACGGCGGAAGAGTTTTGATTTTGAACCGAAGGGTAGCAACGGCATGAAGGCGGCGGTCTTGGAGCAATGGAAGAGCCTTTCGGTGCGCCAGGTCAGCGACCCGGAACCGGCTGCGGGCGAAGCCCTGATTCAGGTGGGCCTGACCGGCATCTGCGGCTCGGATGTGCATATCTTCAACGGCGATCTTCCGATTGCCAGGACGCCGGTGATCCCCGGCCATGAGTTCATGGGAACCATCGCCGGCCTGCGGGATGAAAATGCGGCGGGCCTGGCGGTGGGCCAGCGGGTGGCGGTCCATCCCCTGGTTTCCTGCGGCGCCTGCGTGGCCTGCAAGCGGGGGCAGCCGCACGTCTGTGCCAAGTTGGTGGTGATCGGCGTGAACCGTGACGGCGCTTTCGCCGAATACGTCAGCGTTCCTGCCGAGCGTCTGATCCCGCTGGACGACGACCTGCCCGACGAAGTCGCCGCGCTGGCCGAGCCCTTTGCCGTCGGCTATCACGCCTGCCGGCGCGCCGGGCTGTGCCCCGGCGAGCGCGTGCTCGTCATCGGCGGCGGCCCCATCGGGCTTTTTGCCGCGATCGTTGCGCGCCGCCTTGGCGCCGTCGACATCGGCCTGACCGAACCCGTGGCGGCCCGGCGCGATTTCGCGGAGAGCCATGGATTTGCGGCCTTCGACCCTCTGCGGGAATCCTGTCTTTCGGACCTCGCGGCCCACAGCGGCGGCGAGGGCTTTGACATTGTCATCGAAACCTCCGGTGTCGATGCCGGGATCAATGCGGCGGTGGAGGCGGCGGCTCCGCGCGCCCGTATCGTCTCGCTCGGTTTTCCGGCGGAGCGGTTTGCGCGCTACAACGTCGCCTTCGGAATCATGAAGGAACTAAGCTTCATCGGCAGCCGCGTTTATCCGCGCGAGGAATTCAGCGAAACCGTGCAGCTGTTGACCGAGGCGGTGCGGGCCGGCGACATCGCCTTCGACCGGCTGGTCATGGATGTCAGGGGACTGGACGACCTGGAACGCTCCATCCTGGGCGTCGCCGGCGGCAAAGAGCGCGGCAAGATTCTGATCCGGCCCGTGTGAGGGCCGGGCGGCGCAACCCTGCGCCGCCCAATACCCTGTCTAGCGAATACCTTTTGAAGCCAGGTCGATGACCTGCGCGGCCTTGTCCTTGGTGATCAGGTTCGGGCCGGAGCCGATGGCCGTGGCCGGCATAACCCCGTACTTGGCGTTCAAGGCCAGAAGCTGCACCGGCAGGAAGCCCTGCAGGTAGGGCTGCTGGTCGATGGCAAAGAGCGCGTCGCCGTCGCGCACCGATTCCAGATACCCGCCGGAGAGGTCGAAGGAGCCGATCTTGATTTCGCCGGCCCGGCCGAGTTCCTCGACCGCTGCGACGATCTGCTCGCCGGCGAGAGACGCGTTGAGACCCAAAGCGGTATCCAGATCAGCGTCGGATTCCAGGGAGGCTTTGACCTTCGCTTTCACCTCCGAGGGGTCGTTGGTGGTCGGCAGGACGACGACCTGGCCTTCAAACCCGTCGGCAAAACCCTGACAACGGGTATCCAGGGCGACGTTGCCGACCTCGTGGTTGATGCAAAGGCCCTTTGTGCCCCCGGCAGCCTTCAGGGCTTTTCCGGCGGCAAGGCCGGCGGCGTATTCTTCCTGACCGACATGCAGCAGGGCGCCCAGCTTTTCGTAGACGTCGGCGCCCGAGTTCATGGAGATCACCGGAATGCCGGCGGCGACGGCCTTTTGGATCGACGGACCGAGGGCGTCGGCGTCAGGTATGGAAACTATGATGCCGTCCGGTTCCTGGTTCACGGCGGCGTCGATCAGCTGTGCCATGGCGACCATGTCAAAGGTCTCGGGCGCCCGGTAGTCGACGGTGACACCGTTGGCTTCAGCGGCTTCCGAGATGCCGTTCTTCACGACCGACCACCAGGGGTCCGACGCCTGACCGTGGACGACGGCGATGATCTTGACCTCTGCTGCCGATACCGTGGTGGCCGTGCCGGTGGAAACTGCGCCTAGCAAGGCGGCGGCCGCAAGGGCGGCCTTCATCAAAGACTTCATTCGTTCCTCCCCAAGGGACGGCGTGGGCCAAGGGACGGTATGGGGATTTCCCAGCCGCCTTCGTGATGTTTTCAGGCATATGATTGGCGCCTAATGCACTCTAGCCCGAGCAGATCAGTCATGCAACCGGTTGCAAAAATAGCTGGATGGACGGAGAGTTGTGGCCGGCCGTGCGATGGCAGAAAATGCGCGCTGGCGTTTCGGCCCCTGACGAGAGAATCGGCAGGGCCTAGAGCAGATCCTGGTCGAATGGAATCGCCAGAGGCGATCCATCGACCAGGTGAATCTGCTCTAACCTTTTGATGTCGATCGGATTCACATGTTTTGTCGGAACCACGAAGTGGTTCCGACAAAACATGATCCGATCTAGGGATAGGGAAGATTGGTTTTGGACAGGGGCGGGGATCGTGGCGGTCGGAGCGATGCGCCGGTGACCTTGAGAGAAGTCGCCGAGGCTGCGGGGGTTTCGCGCTCCGCAGTGTCGCGCACCTTCACCGAGGGGGCCAGCGTCTCGCCGAGGACGCGCAAGAAGGTGGAGAAGGCGGCCCGCGAATTGGGCTATCGCCCCAACTTCCTGGCGCGCAGCCTGACCACCAAACGCACCGCGCTGATCGGTCTGCTGTCCAATAACTTCCAGAATCCGGCTTTTATGGAGGTCTTCGATCTCTTTACCGCCGGCCTGCAGGAGCGCGGGTTGAGGCCCTTGCTGGTGAATCAGTCCGACGAGGACGATCCCCAGGCCTCGCTTGAAATGTTGATGCAGTACAGCGTGGACGGCCTGATCGTGGCCTCGTCGACCTTGCCGCCGCAGTTCTCAAAGGCCCTGGCCGAGACCCGCCTTCCGGTGGTGCATGCCTTCGGCAAGCCGTCGCCGCCTTTCAAGGTGAACGTGGTGGGGATCGACAATGTCCATGGCGGCGAGCTGGCGGCGGACCTGTTGATCGAGCGCGGTTATCGCTCGGTCGCCTTTCTCGGCGGACCGCGCACGGCGACCTCTACGGAAGACCGGCTGGCCGGATTCGAACGAAGGCTCGGCCTGGCTGGTATCGGCCTTGCGCAGACACGCTTTGCGGAGACCTACAGCTATGGTGCGGGCCGCCAGGCAATGACCGCGCTGCTCGATCAGAGCCCCGTCGAGGCGGTGTTCTGCGGTGACGATATTCTCTGCATGGGCGCCCGCGATGTCTGCCGCGAGCGCGGCCTGAGGGTGCCGGAAGAGATCGGCCTGATCGGCTTCAACGACATCGCCATGGCGGATTGGACGGCCTACGACCTGACGACGATCCGTCAGCCGATTCGCGATATCATCATTGCCGCGGTGGAACTGGTCGTGCGCCTGGTCGAGGAGCCGGGCCGCAGTGCCGAGGCCCGGATCTTTCCCTGCCGGGCGGTGGAGCGTGGCACGCTCCGGCCGCTCTAGGACGTTTTCGACTTACGTCGAAGGGTTCCAGCCCGCTCCCCCACCCGGCCACCCACTAAGATACTGGCGTTGGGTGGCCGGGTGGGGGAGCGGGCCGGTGCCGTCTAATCCGACAAGAGCCTAGCGTTCTACCGCGACCCAGGTGCCGCCGGCTTTTGCCGAGGCGACCGCGGCGTGAATGGCGGCGATGCTATGAAGTCCCTCTTCTGCTGTCGGAAAGGAGAGGTTCTGCTTGTCCGGACGGCCACCTTCCTTCTGTGCGTGGATGGCCTCGGCCAGATTGGCATAGAGGTTGCCGAAGGCGCCGAACATGCCCTCGGTGTGACCGATGGCGAGGCGCGAGGCGCGCTGTGCCGCCGGCAGAAGTTCGCTGCTGCCGCGCTCCAGTATCCGGCTGGCTTCGTTCAACGGCGTCCAGATCAGCTGGTTCGGCTGCTCCTGCGCCCAACGCAGACCGCCTTTCTCGCCGAAGACCTGCAGGGTCAGCCCATGCATGCGGCCGACCGCGACGGCGCTGGTCCAGAGCCGCCCTACGGTGCCGCCGTTCATGCGAAAGGCGATGAGCGCGTCGTCCTCCAGCTTGCGTCCTTCGATGCAGGAGGCGAAGTCGGCGGAGAGTGTCGTGACCTCCTGGCCGATGACGAAACAGGCCATGTGGAGTGCGTGGCTGCCGCAGTCGGCCACCACTGAGGAAATGCCGGCCTGGGCCGGATCGTAGCGCCAGCGGACGCGCGGGTTGTCGGCGTCGGCGGCATCGGCGTGAAAGCCGTGGGCGAACTCGGCGACGACCAGTCTGACGCGGCCAAGCTCGCCGCCCGCCACCATGGCCTGCATCTGGCGCACCAGGGGATAGCCGGAGTAGCCGTAGTTGACGGCGCAGAGGCGACCGCTCTCCCGCGCGATGGCAACGATCTCCTCAGCCTCCGCGATGGTCGTGGTCATCGGTTTTTCGCAGAGAACGTTGAAGCCGGCCTGCAGGAAGGCCTTGGTAATCTCAAAGTGGGTGTTGTTCGGCGTTGCCACGGTAACCAGGTCAACACGGTCCGGACGGCTTGATTCGCCGTCTAGCATCTCACGCCAGTCGCCATAGGCGCGGTCTTGCCCGGCGCCGAGCCGAACCGCGAAGTCGCGCCCCTTTTCGGGATCGATGTCCAGCGCGCCGGCCGCGAAGGTGAAGGCGCCGTCCAGCGTGGCCGCGACGCGGTGGGCGCCGCCGATCTGGCTGCCTTCGCCGCCGCCGATCATTCCCCAGGAAAGTTTGCTCATGGCGTTCTCCAACTCACGCTGCGAGGCCGATGCTGCGCAGGTAGGTGAGGTTTGCCTTGGCGTCGGCCAAAGGCGCGGTGTCGCCGGCGGGATCGCAGTCCTGCTCCACCGTCGCCCAGCCGTCGAAGCCTTTCTCCGTCAGCGCGTCGCGCATGGCCTCGAAGTCGACCGCACCCTGGCCCAGAGTGCAGAACAGACCCTGGGCGCAGGCATCGTAAAAGCCGATGCGTTCCTCGACCACCCGTGCCTTCACGTCGGGATCGACATCCTTGAAATGGATGTAGCTCACCCGATCGGCGTGGCGGCGATAAAAGTCAACCGGGTCGAAACCGGCATAGACGCAATGCCCGGTGTCCAGGCAGACCGAGAGCAGCTCGACGTCGATCTCGCCCAGCGCACGCTCCAGCTCATCCTCGAACTCCATGTAACCGGCCGCATGGGCATGGAGAGCGACCGAGAGGCCGTACTCTTCGGCCCCCATGCGGGCGACGCTGCGGATGCGGTCGATGAAGGCGCGCCAATCCGTCTCGCTCATGCGTTCGGCCTCGGCCGCGCGCCCGGCGGTGGGCGCCCGCCTGGCGGCGATGGAATCGATCAGCACCAGATGCTTGGCGCCATGGGCGCTCAGGGCCTGGCAGGTGCGCCGGCTGGCGGCCTGGACCTCGTCCCACTTTGCAGGATCGTGAAAGGGACGGAAGACGACACCGCCGATCAACGAAAGCCGGCGCTCCGCCAGGTTCCTGCGCAGAACCGCCGGGTCTTCCGGCATGTAGCCGATGGGGCCGAGTTCAAGGCCGCCATAACCCGCAGCTGCGGCGTCATCCAGCACCTGCTGCCAGTCCGGGTTCCGGGGGTCGTCCGCAAATTCGACGCCCCAGGAGCAGGGGGCATTGCCGATGGAGAGGGGCATCTTGTGTTCCTTGTCGAAATCGATGTCGGGGCTGGGTTCAGGCGTGCAGGTCGCCGACCGTCACCCAGTTGCGTGTCTGGTTTGAGCGGGCCACGGCGGCAACGACGCGGTTAACGTCACAGCCGTCGCGGAAGGTGGGCCAGCGCGGTCTGCCGGTTTCGATAGCCTTTAGGAAATCGCGCGCTTCGATGATGATCTGGTCGTTGTAGCCGGTGCCATGCCCCGGGCCGAGGCAGAAGGCCTGATAGTCCGGATGCTCCGGGCCGGTCAGGATCTTGCGGTATCCTTCCCGTCCCGGCGCGGCATCGCTGTCGCAGAGCCAGAGGGCATTCTGGTCTTCCTGGTCGAAACGCAGGGCCCCCTTGGTTCCATAGATTTCGTAGGCGTAGCCCATCTTACGCCCGCTGGCCACGCGGCTGAAGGTGAGGGAGCCCATGGCACCGTTTGCGAAGCGGCAGAGAAAGTGGCCCTGGTCGTCGTTCTCCACCTTTTCCGGTCCGTCGGGGCCTGGGCGGGTCTCATGCACCGTCTGAATGTCGGCAACGAGAGACTCGATGGGCCCGATCAGGCGCAGCACCGCGTTGATGATGTGCGGCGAGAGATCGCCCAGGGCGCCGGAGGATGCTTCGCGGGTGCGCCAGTTCGCCGGTGTTTCCGGATCGGCCAGGAAGTCCTCGGTGTGTTCGGCGCGGACGTGTACGAGGCGCCCGATCTCGCCGGCTTCGATGATCTGCCGGGCCAACTGGCTGGCCGGCGTCCGGATATAGTTGAAGCCGACCATGTTGACCACGCCGGCCGCCTCGGCGGCAGCGGTCATGACCTCGGAATCCTGCAGCGTTTCGCCGAGGGGTTTTTCGCAGAACACCGGTTTGTCCGCCGCGATGGCGGCCAGGGCGATATCGCGGTGGGTGCGCTGCGGCGAGGCGATGATCACGGCCTCGACCGCGGGGTCAGCAACAAGCACACGCCAGTCGGCGGTGGAGCGCTTGAAACCGTAGGCGGCGGCCTTCTCGGCCGCGCCGGCCTCGCTGGTGGCGCAGATCATCTCGCAGACCGGCTTCAGCGCCGTCTCGAAAACGGTGCCGACAGCCTTCAGCGCGACGCTGTGCGCCTTTCCCATATAGCCGGTCCCAATAACCCCGACGCCGATGCTCTTCATGACCGTTCTCTTTCTGCAACCGGTTGCAAACTCTCTATCGGATATATAGGATCGTCCGTCAAGTATCGTCCTTCACTCCGTCTTCGGGAAAGAGGGCGGATCGTTGCATGCGATGGAGGTTCCGCGGCGATGGTGAGAGGCGATGAAACGCTGACCCTGACGATGGCACAGGCGCTGGTGCGCTATCTCGTGGCCCAGCGCATTGAGATAGATGGCGCTGAATGGCCGCTTTTTGCCGCCGTTTTTGCGATCTTCGGCCACGGCAACGTCACCTGTCTGGGTGAAGCCCTCTATGAGGTGCGCGACGATCTGCCGACCTGGCGCGGCCAGAACGAGCAGTCCATGGCCCTGGCCGGGGTGGCTTATGCCAAGGCGCGGCTGCGCCGGCAGATCTGCATCGCGACCTCCTCGGCGGGGCCCGGTGCGACCAACATGGTGACCGCCGCGGCGCTGGCCCATGCCAACCGCCTGCCGCTGCTCATTCTCTCCGGCGATACCTTCACCAGCCGTCTGCCCGATCCGGTGTTGCAGCAGGTCGAGCATTTCCACAATCCCTCGATCTCGGTGAATGACGCCTTTCGGTCCGTGACCCGCTATTGGGATCGGATCACGGCGCCGGAGCAGCTTCTGCAATCCCTGCCGCAGATGGTCGAAACCCTACTCGATCCGGCGGACTGCGGCCCCGCCTTTCTGGGCCTGCCTCAGGACATCCAGGCCCGGGCCTATGACTACCCCGAGGCGTTTTTTGAGCCCCGCCTTCACCGTATCCGGCGGCCCCGGCCGGATAGTGACGATCTGGCGCGGGCGGCTGAGATCGTCAGGGCGGCGCGCAAGCCGCTGATTGTCGCCGGCGGCGGCCTGCACTACTCGGGGGCGGCCCGGGAACTGGCGGCTTTTGCCGAAAGCCGCGGTATCCCTGTCGTCGAAACCCTGGCGGGCCGGGCGCTGCTGCCCCACGATCACCCGATGAACGCCGGGCCGATCGGCCCGACCGGCGCCCACTCCGCCAATGCCCTGGCCAGGGAAGCCGATTTGGTGCTGGCCGTCGGCACCCGGCTGCAGGACTTTGTGACGGCTTCCTGGTCGGCTTTCCAGAATCCGGACATGCGCCTGGTTTCGATCAATGCGGCGCGCTTCGATGCGGCCAAGCACCGGGGCCAGGGGGTTGTCGGCGACGCGAAGGTCGCTCTGGCGGAACTCGACACGCTGCTGGGCGACTGGGTCTCGCCGCCGGACTGGACCGGCAGGGCGCGGGAACTCTATGGCGACTGGAACAAAGCGCTGGAAGCGCGCACCGCAGCAACCAACAGCCTGCCGTCCTATGCCCAGGTGATCGGCGCGGTGAACCGGGCGAGCGGGCCGGATGACCGGGTGCTGACCGCCGCTGGTGGGATGCCGGCTGAATTGAATACCAACTGGAAGGCCAAGGGCCTTGCCTCCGTCGACATCGAGTTCGGCTTTTCCTGCATGGGCTACGAAGTGGCAGGCGGCTGGGGTGCGGCTATGGCCAGCGCCGATTCCGGTGCGCCCGGCGAAACCTACGTGCTGGTCGGCGACGGTTCCTATCTCATCATGAATTCCGACGTCTATTCCTCGGTGTTGACCGGGCACAAGATGATCGTGGTGATCTGCGACAACCAGGGTTTCGCGGTGATCAACAAGCTGCAGAACAACAGCGGCAACGAATCCTTCAACAACCTGCTGGAAGACTGCCGCATCGAGAAGTTCGTGAATGTCGACTTCGCCGGCCATGCCCGGGCCATGGGGGCCGAGGCCGAAGCGGTTTCCTCCATCGCCGAGTTGGAGGCGGCCCTTCAGCGCGCGCGGGCGGCGGCGGGCACCTGCGTCATCACCGTGAAGGTCGACAAGCACGCCTGGACCGAAGGCGATGCCTGGTGGGAGGTTGGCATCCCCGAGGTTTCCAAGCGCGAGAGCGTGCTGGAAGCCGGACGCCTCTGGGATGAAGGCCGCCGGCACCAGCGGCGGGGTATCTGACTCTTGGCAGCCCCCCTCGCCATAGACCGCCTCGACCGGAGCCGCCCTTTCGGCGCTCTGGTGTTGGGGCGCGCGGGCCTGGACCTCTACCCGGCAGAGGACGGCGGCAAGATCGCAGAGGCGGCTGCCTTTACCAGCGATCTCGGTGGCTCCGCCGGTAACATCGCGGTCGCCCTGGCCCGGCAGGGGGTGAAGACCGGCCTGCTTACGGCGCTGTCGGACGACCCTGTCGGCCGTTTCGTGCGCCAACGCCTGGAGGCTTTCGAGGTCGACACCCGTTACGTCCGCAGCGTTGCCGGTGACCCGCGGACCAGTCTGGCCCTTGCCGAGGTGCGCGATGACGACTGCGAGGTCACCATCTATCGCAACAATGCCGCCGATCTGCAGCTGACGGCGGACGAGGAACTGCTTGCCGGCGTAGCGGCGGCGGGCGCCCTGATCGTGACCGGCACGGCCCTGGTGGCCAATCCGTCGCGGGCGGCGACCCTTGCCCTCCTGGAGGCGGCCCGCGCGGCGGGGACGGTGACGGTCTTCGACCTGGATTACCGCGCCTATGCCTGGACGTCGCGGGAGGAAACTTCCGCAGTCTACGGCCAGGCCGCCGGGCTGAGCGATCTCATCGTCGGCAACAGCGAGGAGTTTGCGGTTTTTGCGAACGACGGTAACGGCGAGGCTGCTGCCTCGGCCCTGGCGGCGGAGGAGGACCGACTCGCCATCCTGAAGCGCGGCGGCGAGGGCGCGAGCGTCCTTGGGCCCGGTTGGCGGATCGACAGCGGCGTCTTTCCGGTGACCGCGCTCAAACCCTACGGCGCCGGCGATGCCTTCATGGGCGGCCTGGTTGCCGCATTGCTGAAAGGCGCGGCGCTGGAAGAAGCGATCCGGCGCGGCTCCGCGGCTGCCGCGATGGTCGTCTCCCGCCGCGGCTGCGCCTCGGCCATGCCCGACAGCGCCGAACTCACCACTTTCCTGTCATCGCAGACGATGACCTCTAATCCGACGAGGGTATGATCCATGCACATCAAGCCTTACGACAACCACAATGAGCCGATCGTCGGCGCCAATGATGCGCGGGTGCCTCTGGTCTACATGAACATCGTGAAGCTGAAGCAGGGCGAGACCTTCAGCTATGCCGAAGAGGGCTACGAGACCTGTTGCGTGCCAGCGCACGGCACCATCGACGTGACGGTCGGCAATCAGGCTTTCGAGGCCGTGGGCGACCGGCCATCGCTTTGGGAGGGCAACCCCTCAGGCGTCTACGTGCCGAGCGGAAAGGATGCTTCTTTTACCTGCGTTTCCGACGACACCGAGGTCTTCGTTGCCGGCGCCAAGTTCGACGAGGTGCTGGAGCCCTTTGTGGTCAGGCCGGAGGAGATCGATCCGGTCCAGTATGGCTCCGACGACACCAAGACCCACCGCAAGATCAAGCACATCCTCGGCCAGAAGCAGGCGGGGAAGGTCGGGCGTCTGCTGGTCAGCGAGCTTTTCACCGTCGGGGCCGGCGGCTGGTCGGGTTTTCCCTCCCACAAACACGATACGGACGATCTGCCGGGCGAAACCCGCCACGACGAGGTCTATAACTTCCGTTTCAATCCGGACTGGGGTTTCGGCGCGCAGTTTCATCAGCGCGAAGACGAAGAATTCGGCCAGTGCTACCATGTAAAGAACGGCTCCACCTTCGTCATCGACGGCGGCTATCATCCTTCCGTCGCCGCGCCGGGTTACGAAATGTACTATTTCACGGTCCTAGGTGGCCTGTCGCAGCGCCCGCTGGTGCAGAACTTCCAGCCGGAACATGCCTATCAGGTCGAGACGATCCCGGGGATCAAGGACATGATCGCCAAGTTCAAATAGATGCTGGTCAACCTCTCGGAAGTCCTGCAGCCGGCCCTTGATGGCGGCTACGCAGTCGGCTGCTTCAACGTCTTCGGCTATGAGGACGCGCGCGCCGTGGTCGACGCGGCGGAAAAGCTGGGTGCGCCGGTCATTCTCTCGGCCAACCTGGACCTGCGCCAGTTCATGCCGGTGAAGATGGTGGCGGGCCTGTTTCGCGGCCTCGCCGAGACGGCTGATGTCCCGGTCTGCGCCCATCTCGACCATACCTATGAGATCGACGACGTGCTGGAGGCCGTGGATCTCGGCTTCAGCTCGGTCATGATCGACGGCTCCCAGCTGCCGCTGGCGGAAAACATCGCGGCGGTGAAGCGGGTGGTGGCCCATGCCCATGGGGCGGGCGCTTCGGTGGAGGCGGAGATCGGCTCGGTGCCCTATGCGGAGGGCCGCGATCACATCAAGTCCGAGCTGACAGATCCCGCCGAAGCCTGCCGCCTGGCGGAGGAGGGGGGACTGGACGCCCTGGCCGTTTCCGTCGGCAATGTCCACCGGCTCTCCGCGCCCGGCGCGACCGTCGCCTACGACCGGCTGGCCGAGATCGAGGCGCTGGTGCAACTGCCTCTCGTCATTCACGGCACGTCGGGTCTGTACGAAGAGGATATTCTCAGGCTGGCCGGGACACGGGTCTGCAAGTTCAACATCGGCACCGTCCTGCGCCAGGCTTTCGGCAAGTCACTGCGCCAGGCTTTTACCGACGATCCGGCGGTCTATGACCGCCTGGATCTGATGAAGCGTGCCATGCCGGCGGTGCAGGCCGAAACGGAGCGGATGATCCGGCTTCTCGGTTGGCCGGGCCGCAGCTAAGCTCATTGTCTCAGGCCGCCTTCCAGCGGATGTGTGTGAGGCAGGTGTCGCCGAGAGCGACCTGACGCCGGCGCGGCTCGCCTGACAGTCGCTCTGTCGAAAGCCGCGCCGGATTGTCCCCGGCGCGGTATCCAAAGATGAGTGATCATCCGACAAAGAGAATGATGAAGGCGACGATCAGCGCGAAGAGCGCGATTGCCTCGGTGAGGGCAAAGCCGAGCAGCCCGACCGGCTGCACTACTTCCGCGGCGCCGGGGTTGCGGGCAACGGAGGATATCCAGTCGGAGAAAATCTTGCCAAGGGCCAGGGCGACACCGAGCAGCGGCAGCAGCGCGATCGCCGCTGCCAGGAGTCTGATGCCATCATCAGTCATGTCATGTTTTCCTTGTTGGTTTTAGGGGGAGATTGGAGAGAGGGCGCGCGCTAGTGACCGTGCAACGCGTCGCGGATGTAGAGCGAAGTGATCAGAATGAAGATGTAAGCCTGGACCAGGAAGATCATGACCTCGAAACCATAGAGGACGACCATCATGGTGACCGGAAGAAGCGAGATGCCGACACCCACAGCGCCGAGCGCCTCGGTCATCATCACGCTGAAATCTGCGAAGAGCTTGATCATGATGTGGCCGGCGAGGATGTTCGCGAATATCCGTACCCCCAGCGTGATCGGCCGGAAGAGATAGGAAATGACCTCAATCACGATCAGCAGCGGCGCCAGGTAGAGGGGCGTGCCCGCCGGCAGGAAGATGTTGAAGAAGCCCATGCCCTGCCGTCGCACCGCAAGGGTGTTCACGTAGATGAAGACAGTCAGCGAAAGCGCCAGGGTGACCACCAGGTGACTGGTCAAAGTGAACTTCACCGGGGTCAGCCCCAGCAGGCTGCCGAAGAGAATGAACACGAAGAGCGTGAAGACGAAGGGGATCGTGTGCTGCGCTTCCGGCCCAGCTGTTTTTATGACTGTGCGCGCGACGAAGACATAAACCGACTCGACAGCAGATTGCAGACGCCCGGGTACCATTGCCTGCTTGCGCATGCCGAAAATCATGAAGAAAGCCACCAGGATAGTGGTCGTCACCATCGCCTGGGCCGAAGTCGTGAATGATACGTCGATGCCGAAGATTTGAATCGGCACGAGGACATCGAACTCGAACTGTGTGATCGCGTATGGCACTTGCGGCTCATAGGAAGCCATGACTTTTCTCCCCCGCAGATGTCAGCAGCCGCCGCGGTCCTTCGCGACACATGTGCTGGTGCGGGGGCACGGATACAACGCGCCCCGTGATTGGAATTCCCTATGGGTTGTTCGTGCAGGCCTCCCTTTCGGCGTGCCGGTTTTCAATGATCGACCGCAAGCGTTAAACCAGGGCACACTCCGGCACCGCCGGCTGCCGTTTCATCGGCTGCAGCGCTTCTGCGGGCCCGGCGGTTCCTGCCGCCCCATGGATTTGCCCTGCATCAAAGATTTGCAATGTGCCCGGCAGCCAGGATCCGGCATCGTCGAAGCAGTTCGATACCTCCGCATCGGCTGCAAAGCCCGGCAGGCTTGCTGCTGCGGTCAACAGGGTGGCGGCGATCAAGCTGTTCAGCATTTGCCAAGTCCTCGGGTTTCCTGTGGGCCGCCGCCGTTCGAGACGAAAAGGCGGGGGCCGACACCTTCCGATGTGGCCTTTTCATGAGGGTTCGCCAGTCGTTAGGCCGCCCTGCTTTGATAGAACTGTTCGATCTGGCCGGCGCGCCGGGCTACTGCATGACCGTGATTTCAGGCACGCGGTCTTTCAGGATGCCGCGGATCATCTCGGCCAAGGCCAGGAATTCGTGCTGCCGTGCCGAATGGCGGCGCCAGATCATGCCGATCATGCGAAAGGGCGCCTTGCTGCGGATCTGCCGGGCGACGACCTGCTCGTCCTGAAGGACTTCGGAGCGGACGTAGAGAGCCGGCAGCAACGACAGCCCCATTCCCATGCCGACCATCTGGCGCAGGGTATCGAGGCTGGTGCCCTCGTAGTCCAGCGACAGGGAGGCGCCATACTGCTCACAGAGATCGCGTACCTGATCGTGCAGGCGATAGCCGCGCTCCAGCGTCAGGATCGTCTCGTTCTTGAGGTCCGCCTGATCGATCTTTTCCTTCGCCGCGAGGCGATGGTCGCTCGGCGCCACAAGGCTGAGAGGCTCGCGAAAAAGGCGGGCGCTCTGCAGATCCGCGCCCTTTACCGGTACCGGAAAGAACAGGAGATCGAGATTGCCGTCGTCGATCGCCGTGAGCAGGGCCTGCGGCATTCCTTCGCGGACATAGAGTTTCAGGTCGGGGAAGCTGCGATGCAGCTCCGGCAGGATATGCGGCAGCAGATAGGGCCCGAGGGTTTGCAGCACGCCGACCCGGATGGTGCCGCCGAGCAAGCTCTTGCCCTGCCTGGCGAGTTCGACGATGTCCTGAACGTCGCGTATCACGGTTCTGGCGCGGGCAACGATCTCCTTGCCGATGGGTGTCAGGATGACCTTTGCGCGGCTGCGTTCGACCAGTTGAACGCCGAGCTTTTCTTCCAGTTCGCGGAGTTGGCCGCTCAACGTCGGCTGTGTTACGTGCGTCCTTTCCGCCGCCCGGCGGAAATGTAGCGTTTCGCCAACAGCGACGAGATAACGGAGTTGCTGCAAAGTCGGCACGGCGCGGGTCCTTCCCTTCGGCGCGGAAAACTCAAAAGATAAAACCTATCGAACTGCCCCTTAACTTCGATTGGGCCAATGAGCTTTTCAAGCCCATTTCCATCCAGGGCAGTCGATTTGGCTGTAGTGGCTGTTCGACGGTGAACCGGATAAGTGGGATTGCGTCGCGGAGTGGGAGCGTTTCTGAGATGAAAAGATTCAAGAACATTCTTTTGATTTGCGATGAAAACGGCATCCATGACGCGTTGCTCGGTCGGGCGATTTGGTTGGCGAAATCGAATGACGCGCGCATTACCCTGGTCGATGTTGTCGAAGCGGCCCCCGGCGAACTTGCCAGCCTGTACGGCGCCCTTCCGGGCAACGTCGCGCAGGACATCGAGCTCGAGGTGCTGGCGTTCCACCGCAGCCGGCTTGCGCAGATCGGCGCACCGATCAAATCCGAAGGCATAGAGACCAGCGAGGTAGTTCTTCAGGGAATCGCCTTCATAGAGATCATTCGGAAAGTTCTTCGTGACCAGCATGACCTGGTCATAAAGGGGGCGGCTGGTGAGGGCGACGGCGGGCCGCTGTTTTTTGCCAGCACGGACCTGCACATTCTGCGCAAGTGCCCCTGCCCGGTATGGATCATGAAGAAGAGCAGCCAAACCCAATACGCCCGGATCCTGGCCGCTGTCGACCCCGAACCCATGGATGAGCAGCGATCCGCTCTGGACGCACTTGTCATGGACCTTGCGACATCGTTGTCGGCGGCCGAGAGAAGCGAGCTGCATGTCGTCAACGTCTGGCGGCTGCAGGGTGAAAACAGCCTGCGCCACAGTGCCTTTACAAGGGTTCCCAAAGAGACCGTTGAAAAGATGACCGAGGAGAAGCGACGGCAGAGTGAACGGAAGCTGAAGAGCCTGTTGTTCGACTATCCTGAAACCGGCGGACGCCGCCAGGTGCATTTGCTGAAAGGCGAGGCGCGGCAAGTGATCCCGGAGTTCGCGGCCGGCAAAAAAGTCGAGCTGATCGTTATGGGAACGGTCGGGCGCACCGGCATTCGCGGCCTTTTCGTCGGTAATACGGCCGAAGCTATCCTGAACCAGGTCGACTGTTCGGTTTTGGCGGTTAAGCCGCCCGGCTTCAAAACGCCCGTCCGGCTGGAGCCCGAGTGCGATCAAGGCGCCTCGAGCGGGAAGTTGTTACGCGCAAAGGGTGGATAGCGGGGTTGGCCGGCAACGGTGAAGCCGCTGAAAGTGTTAATAGGAAAAAACTATCAAAATAAACTTTAAGTATGATTAGAACAATCAGCTGAAGCCCCGATATATCTGTTCAGTTGCCCGGATTCGGGTCGTTGATATCGGCCTACAGAAAGTCGCTGTTTCATATGTCCCCCAACATGGTTGCTGACCGGCCAAGCAAACTTGGTTGGCTTTCGGCTCTGCCCCCGGCGGCCCTGGCACTTGCCTTTCTGGCTTGTCTGCCGACGATCGCCGGCGGCGAGGCGATCCGCATCGCCTATGACTGGGTGCCCAGCCTCGGTATTCGCATTTCCTTTCTTCTCGACGGTCTCAGCCTGACCTTCGCTTTGTTGATCAGCGGTATCGGTGCTTTCGTCGCCCTCTATTCAAGCGTCTATCTGGCCGGCCATCTGCATCTCGGTCGTTTCTTTTTCTATCTGTTTTTCTTTATGGCGGCGATGCTCGGCCTGGTGCTTGCCGACAACGTGATCACGCTCTTTGTGTTCTGGGAACTCACCACGGTGGCTTCCTATCTGCTAATCGGCTTCGACCATGCCTCGGCCAAGGCCCGGCGCTCCGCCCTGCAGGCGCTGCTTGTGACCGGCGCGGGCGGCCTCGCCCTGCTGGCCGGTCTGATCCTGCTTGGTTTCGCGGCCGGCAGTTTCGAGCTTTCGGTGATCCTGACACAGGGCGATTTGATCCGGGCCGACGCGCTCTATCTGCCCATCCTCGTCCTGGTGCTTCTCGGCGCATTCACCAAGTCGGCCCAGGTGCCATTCCATTTCTGGCTGCCGAATGCCATGGCGGCACCGACACCGGTGAGCGCTTACCTTCACTCGGCGACCATGGTGAAGGCGGGGATCTACCTTCTGGCCCGGATGCACCCGGCGCTGAGCGGCACAGAGGTGTGGATCTGGAGTCTCACGATCTTTGGCGCGGTGACGGCGGTGACGGCTTCGGTGCTTGCCTTGCGGCAGACCGACCTCAAGCTCGCACTGGCTTATACGACCGTCATGGCGCTCGGCACGCTCACGATGTTTTTAGGCTCGGAGGCGAGCGTTGCCGTGGCTGCCGCGGTCACCTTTCTGATGGTGCATTCGTTCTACAAAGCAGCGCTGTTTATGGTCGTCGGCATCATCGATTACCGGACCGGCACACGCGAGGTGGCGCAGTTGCGGGGCCTCGCCGGCGTTATGCCGGTAACCGCTGTTGCCGCTGCTGCTGCCGCATTGTCGATGGCGGGTTTTCCGCCCTTCCTTGGGTTCATCGGCAAGGAACTGAAGTATGAAGGCGCGCTGGCCATCGCCTCAGAGCCGATGTTCGTGGCCGGCGCGGCGGTTCTGGCCAATGCCTTGATGGTCGCTGTCGCCGGCATTGTTGCTTTGCGGCCGTTCTACGGGGCTCGGCTGGTGACGCCGAAAGCCCCGAAAGAGGCACCCGTTCGTTTATGGATCGGGCCGCTGGTGCTGGCCGCCCTTGGCTTGACCTTCGGCCTGACGCCCTCGCTGATTGCTGACAACCTGGTCCAGCCGGCAGTGACGGCGATCCTTGGCCGCCCGGAGGCGGTGAAGCTGGCGCTTTGGCATGGCATCAATCTGCCGCTGCTGCTCAGTGTTGTTACTTTTGCGCTTGGCTTGTCGGTGTACTTCTTCCATCAACCCCTGCGCCGAATCCTGATCAGTCTCGAAGCCCGGCTGCCGACCACCGGCGATCGGACCTGGGACGGTCTGCTGACCGGGCTGAAAGCGCTGGCCGCCGCGCAGACGCGACTGCTGCAGAGCGGCATTCTGCGGCGCTATCTCTTCGTTGTTTTCGCCAGTCTGGCTTTGGCGGTTGGGACGACGCTGATTGTAACCGATGCCTGGCGTTTCTCGTTCGCCTGGTCGGACCTGATGCTGAAGCACTGGGCCGTCGTCGCGCTGATTGCAGCGGGCGCCATGATGACGGCTGTCGTCAACTCCCGGCTTGCCGCTATCTGCGCGCTTGGTGTTGTGGGCGTCGGGGTGGCGATGCTGTTTGTCATGTTCGGGGCGCCGGATGTGGCGATCACCCAGCTTCTGGTCGAGACCCTGGTGGTCGTCCTGGTGGCTGTGGCGATGCTGCGCTTACCGGACCTGCGCCGGGACCCGGCGCCCGGGTTCCGCGGTTTGGATGCCGTTCTGGCGCTTTGCGTCGGGGCGGCCGTCTCGGCAACCCTGCTGGCCGTCGTTGCCGGGCCGATGGACCGCTCGATCACGACCTATTTCGAGGGGGCAAGCGTTCCCGAGGCTTTCGGCCATAACATCGTGAACGTGATCCTGGTGGATTTCCGTGCCCTCGATACGTTCGGCGAGGTTGCCGTGGTTGTTGTGGCCGCCCTTGGGGCCTATGCCCTGATCCGCGGTACAAGGCGAACCCGGGAAAAATCAGGTGGGCGGCCATGAACTCACCGATCCTGAGCGCTGCGACGCGGCTGCTGGTCGCGCTGATGCTGGTCTTCTCGGTCTACATGCTGCTGCGCGGCCACAACGAGCCGGGCGGTGGCTTCATCGGCGGGCTCATCGCCGGCATTGGTTTCATACTCTATGCCATTGCCGAGGGTGCCGCCGCAACGCGCAGAGCCCTGCGCTTCGACCCTGCCGCCATCGCCATGATCGGTCTTGGTATTGCCCTGCTGTCCGGTCTTGTGGCGGGCTTTGCCGGGGACCCCCTGTTTACCGGTCAGTGGTGGTTTATCGGCGCGGGGGAAGGCGACAAAGGTCTGCCGATCAGCACGGTGCTGCTGTTCGACATCGGGGTCTATCTGGTCGTCGTCGGCTCGGTGTTGACTCTGGTTCTGGCTCTGGAAGAGGAAGTCTGACCATGGAGTCGGTTCTGGCGCTGCTGATCGGCGTGATGGTGGCAGCCAGCGTCTACCTGATGCTGGCCCGCAATGTCCTCAGGTTCCTGTTCGGCCTGGTACTCTTGAGCAACGCCGCCAACCTGACGATCTTTACCGCCGGGCGCCTGACGCCGGCCGCTCCGCCTCTGGTCCCGGAAGGCATGGCCGGCCCGGTCGGTGTTGTGGCAAACGCTTTGCCGCAGGCTCTGGTGCTGACGGCGATTGTCATCGGCTTCGGCCTCTTTGCCTTCGCCCTGGTGCTGGTCTATCGCGGCTATCAGTCATTGGGGACCCTCGACAGCGACGCGATGCGTCATGCCGAGCCGAAGCTCACTGCACCCGACGCGGCATCGGCGAAGCCGAAAGGGGAGGCTTCGTGAGCTGGCTTCTGGCGCTGCCGATCATCCTGCCCTTTATAACGGCGGTTCTGGTGTTCCTGCTGCGCGGCAGAGGCTCTGTCGGCGGTTGGCTCAGTATCGGCGGTTGCCTGTTGTTGCTCTTCGCCTCAGCCGCTCTGATGGTCGCGGTCCTGGACGAAGGCGTGATTGCCGCCCAGATGGGCGCTTGGCCGGCGCCCTTTGGAATAACGCTGGTCGCCGATCTGCTGAGCGCCGTCATGGTCGTCATCACCACGATCACCGGCCTGGCCGTTGCCGTCTATGCCTTGTCCGACATTGATGTCCGGCGTGAGGTTCTGGGCTATCACGCCCTGTTTCAGGTGCTGTTGGCCGGTGTCTGCGGTGCTTTCCTGACCGGCGACATCTTCAACCTCTATGTCTGGTTCGAGGTGATGTTGATCGCCTCTTTCGGCCTGCTGGTGCTGGGCGGCGACAAGGCGCAGATCGACGGCGGCATCAAGTACGTAACGCTTAACCTGGTTTCCACCGTCTTGTTCCTATCGGGCATCGGCCTGCTTTACGGGCTCACCGGCACGCTGAACATGGCCGACCTTCACCTGGCGGTGCGCGAAGTGGAGAACCAAGGCCTGCTGACGGTGGTGGCGGTTCTCTTCATGGTCGCTTTCGGGGTCAAGGCGGCGGTCTTTCCGCTGTTCTTCTGGTTGCCGGCCTCCTATCACACGCCGCCGGTGGCGGTCTCCGCCGTCTTTGCCGGTTTGCTGACCAAGGTCGGTGTCTATGCGTTGATCCGCATGTTCACCCTGGTCTTTACCAACGACACGGACTACACCCACGGCCTGCTGCTGGGGGTGGCGGTGCTGACCATGATCACCGGGGTGCTCGGTGCTGCGGCGCAGAGCGACTTTCGCAAGATCCTCTCGTTCCATATCGTCAGTCAGATCGGCTATATGATCCTGGGTTTGGCGCTCTATACGCCGCTGGCCCTGGTCGGTGCGGTCTTCTATCTTGTCCACCACATCATCGTGAAAGCGAACCTGTTCCTGATCAGCGGCATCGCCAGGCGGCTCACCGGGTCCTTCGAACTGTCGGCCATCGGCGGTCTTTACAAGTCGAGCCCCTTGTTGGCCGTTCTGTTCCTGGTGCCGGCCTTTTCCCTGGCGGGCTTTCCGCCGCTGTCGGGTTTCTGGGCAAAGTTCCTGCTGGTGAAGGCGAGCCTGGAAATCGAGGCCTATCTGGTTGCGGCGGCCGCCCTGGTGGTTGGTCTGTTGACAATTTTCTCGATGACGAAGATCTGGGCCGAGGCCTTTTGGAAGCCTCACCCTGCCGGCACCGCGCCGGCACTGGCAGATCTCGGACGGTCCGAACTGGCAGCCCTCCTGCTGCCGGTGGTCTTCCTGGCGGGGCTGACCGTGGTTATCGGTCTTTTCCCACAGCCCTTTGTCGCCTTCGCCGAACGCTCGGCCGGACAACTGTTGGACCCAACGGACTATGTCCGCGCTGTTTTGGGAGGACTGCCGTGAACATCTTCGTACTGAACGTCTTCCTGGCGGTGAGCTGGGCCGCCCTGGTCGGCAGTTTTACGCTGGCCAATCTGCTGATCGGCTACGGCACGGGTTACCTGGCGCTCTGGATCGCCAGCCCCTTGTTCGGCAAGAGCGGCTATTTCCTGCGGGTCTGGCGGGTTTTCCGTCTGCTTGTGCTGTTCGTCTATGATCTGATCGTCTCCAGCCTGCAGGTGGTGTGGGACGTGATCACCCCGACCCATCTCAGCCGGCCCGGCATCGTCGCCCTGCCGCTGGATGCGGAGGGCGAGGGGGAAATCCTGCTGATCGCCAACCTGATATCGCTCACGCCCGGTTCGCTGAGCCTGGATCTCTCGCCGGACCGCAAGACACTCTACGTCCACGCCATGTTCGTCGACGACCCGGTGACCCTGCGCCGGGGACTGAAATCCGGCATCGAACGCCGGGTCATGGAGGCCCTGCAATGATCCCTGAAGACGGCTCCATCCTCGCCGTGGCGGTGGACATCGCCTTTATCCTGATCATGGCGGCGATGGTACTCGCCTTTCTGCGCCTTGCCCGGGGCCCCAGCCTGCCTGACCGCGTTGTCGCGCTCGATCTCATAACCGTCCTGGCGGTCGCTTTCTGCGCGCTTTTCGCTGTCTCCTCGGGCCAGGCGGCGTTCCTCGATGTGGCGATCGCCCTGGCGCTGGTGGCCTTCCTCGCCACAATCGCTTTTGCCCGCTTCGCCGAGAGGCGCAAGGCGCGGGGGCCTGTGCCGCCGGATGGCAGTGGAGGCGAGTCCTCATGACCGAAATCGTAACCGCATTTCTCGTGGTTGCCGGCGGTCTCTTCTCGTTGGCGGCAGGGCTCGGCGTGTTGCGCCTGCCGGACGTGCTGATCCGCATGCATGCCTCCACCAAGGCAGGAACGCTGGGCTGCGGCCTGATCCTGGTGGCGGTGGCGGTGCATTTTGGTGAGGTCGGCATCATCGCGCGCGCCCTGGCGGCTATTGTCTTTCTGCTGCTGACCGCGCCGGTTGCCGCTCACATGATCGGCCGCGCCGCCTACCGCACCGGCGTACCGCTATGGAAGGGGACGGTGATCGACGAACTTGCCCGACAGAAGGAACCCGGGGATGGAAAAGGCTTGAGCGGCTAACGGCTATGGTCCGGCTATCGCGTCGCTCTCGCGCGTGGACGGTCCGCCCAATCAGGCCGATGCGGCCATTGCCGGGCTTGATGCCGGCGCTTTGATCAGATCGGCCGCCTTTTCTGCGATCATGACAACGGCGGCGTTGATATTGCCGCTTACGAGGTCCGGCATCACCGAGGCATCGACGACGCGCAGGGCCTCGATGCCCCGGACGCGCAGATCAGGGTCGACGACGCAGAGGGGATCGGATTCGATACCCATGCGGCAGGTGCCCAGGGGATGATGCACGGTGATCGAGCTGGCCCGGATGTAGGCATCGATCTCGGCATCGCTGGTCTTATCCGCACCTGGCGCAATCTCGGGGCCGGAAAAAGGCGCCATCTCCGGCTGGGCGAGAACCCTGCGCGCCATGCGCACGCCGGCGCGCATGGTTTCCCAATCGGCTTCGCTCGACATGAAATTCTGATGAATGAGCGGCGGGTCTTCCGGGTTTGCGGAGCGCAGGGAGACGCGGCCCCGGCCTTCAGGGCGCAGCATGACGATCCGACAGGCAAAGGAATCGGGAAAGGGCTTCTTGAAAAGCGGAAAGTAGGGCCAGGCGCCGAGCGAAGCCGCGGTAAAGAGGAACTGGATATCGGGCAGCTCGATCTCGGCGCGGCTTTTCAGAAACGCGGTGATCCCGCCCGGCACGTCGGCGGCAAAACCCTTGCCGAACAGATAGGCCTTCGCCAGCTCACGCGCGATCCGGTCGGCGCGCATCATGCGGAGAAAGGGGCCGGGCTGTTTGCGCTGAGACATCAGGATGACCGAGACATGATCCTGCAGGTTCCGGCCGACGCCGGATAAAGCGGCCTGCACCGGGATGTTCATCTTTTGCAGATCGTCGGGATCGCCGATGCCGGAAAGCAGGAGAAGCTGCGGGGAGTTTATGACGCCCCCGGCCAGGATCACCTCGCGCTTCGCCCGCGCAATGAGTTGTTGTCCGTCTTGCTGGTAGGCGATCCCGACCGCGCGCCCGCCCTCCAGGACCACGCGTGTTGCCAGCGCCTTCGTTTCGATCTGCAGGTTCGTTCTTTTCAGGACCGGGCGAAGATAAGCGGAGGCGCCGCTGCAACGGCGTCCCTCGCGGATCGTCATCTGGAGGCGGCCGAAGCCCTCCTGCCGCTCGCCGTTATAGTCATCGGTCCAGCCGAAGCCTGCGGAGACGCCGGCCTCGCCGAAGGCGTCGACAAGAGGATCCTCGAAGCGGCAGTACTGGGTTGAAAGCGGGCCGTCGCCGCCGCGATAGGCGTCCGCACCGCCGCCCCAGGTCTCCTGTTTGCGAAAGTACGGCAGGACCTTGTCAAAGGACCAGTCGCTCAGCCCCGCTGCAGCCCAGCGGTCGTAGTCGCCGGGGTTGCCCCGGACGTAGGCCATCGCGTTGGTCGACGAGGAACCGCCGACGACCTTGCCGCGGGCGCATTCCACCCGGCGTCCGTCGACGGTTTCGTCCGGCTCGTAGAAATACATCCAGTCGTGCAACCGGCCTTGCAGGATCTTGCCCCAGCCGAGCGGGATGTGGATCCAGGGATCGCGGTCCCACCCGCCGGCCTCGAGCAGCAGCACGGTGGTGTCGGGGTCTTCCGACAGGCGGTTGGCCAGGGTGCAGCCCGCCGAGCCGGCACCAACGATTACGTAGTCGAACGCCGACTCCCTCACCATGATAGTCTCCCCCTGCGAGCCGGCCCGGTTTCGTCGTTGTTCTAAGAGCGTTGTGGAAAGATGTGCCGGTAGATGTGCTGTTGTACGTCGCTCAGGTGCTCGTACATCAGCGCCTCGGCTTTTTCGCCATCGCGCGCGCCGATCGCTTCGGCGATCTGGCGGTGGAAGCCGGCATAGACGGCCTGTCTTTTGTAGCAATGGGCGTTCTCGCCCAGACGGCGCCAGGCGTCGTCGTTTCGGCTTGCGCTAAGGGTATCGTAGAGCGACAGGAAAAGGGCGTTGCGCGATGCCTCGGCGATGCGGCGGTGGAAAGCCCCGTCGGCGGTTTCATATTCGACCGGGCCTTCGGCCTTTTCGGTATCCTCCGCCAGCCGGTTAAGCCGCTCGATATCGCAGCGTGACGCCCGCAAGGCGGCAAGCCGCGCCATCACGGGTTCCGACGACAGCCGGACCTCTATGACTTCCAGCGGATTGGTGTGTTCGAGAATGCTGTCGATGCCAAGGCTGGGCACCTTGATCGAGTCGTTGACGAAAGTGCCGCGCCCTTGCTGGCGCGAGATATGTCCTTCTTCCTCCAGCACGCCAAGCGCCCGGCGCAGCGATCGCCGGCCGACATGAAGTTCGCTTGCCAGGATGCGTTCCGGCGGCAGCCGCTCGCCGCTGGTCAGAACGCCTTCGTTCAGAAGTTCGCGCAGCTTGGCCAGAGTATGCTCGTAGCGTTCCATCAGGCTCGTCGCTTTGTGGTGTTGATGATCATTGGTCTCAATACTCGCCGGGAAGTCGAAATGGAACCTATATGGTCACCTGGGGTAGAAGGCGGAAAGCACTATATAATTGGTACCATAATGGTTACGTTTAAAGCAAGGGCTTTGTGTTGCCGGAAAGCTGTCGCCAAAGGTATTGAATACTGGCTGTTTTAATCTCGAAAATCTAGCGAATGAGCCAGGAGATGGCAACCTCGTTAAGCGCATCGTCTGGTTGTTCTGCCAAGCCATGACTCAACACCGGTACCAAAAGAGAGATGTTTCTTGACGCTTGGTTTCGATATTGGTTACCGTGTTGTCACCAAACAGGGATGCTGCCGAAGCACAAGTGAGACGGCATAGGGTTATCCCGGATCGGTCCGGCAGGGCTCCGGGCCAATAAAAAACGCAGGGTGGATGGGATGCCGGAAATCGAAAAAACCGCCGATCACAATCTGAAAGCCGCTCTCGACAAGCTGCACGAGGATGTTCACAGCGCGGATATGGCGCCTTTCTGGGCGGTCGATACGACGGCCGACCACGATGAAGACCGCCAGGTCATGGACAAGAAGAAGGCCATACCCTTCGTCTGGAAGTATGACCGCGATATCGAGCCGCTGCTCCAGCGCTCGGCGGAACTGATCACGACCGAATCCTCCGAGCGGCGCTCCTTGATCCTGGTCAACCCCGGCCTGGCGCCGCGCCGCGCCTCGGTCAGTACCATGTACACCGCTTATCGCCTGAACGATCCGCGCGAGATCATGCCGCCGCACCGCCATTCACCGAATGCCATCAGGCTCGGGTTGACGGGAACGCAGAATTTCACCGGCGTGGAGGGCGAGAACATCACCTTCGGTCCCGGCGACATGGTGCTGACGCCGCACGACACATGGCACAATCATGGCAACCAGGGCGACGAGCCGGCGGTCAATCTGAGCGTGCTTGACGTGCCCCTCGTCGAAACCTTGAACGCCACCTACTTCGAGCATGACTACACGGAGGTCGAAGAGGGCGAGCGGGTCCGCAAGGCCGTACAGTCCGAGCGCTTCCCTTCCGACTATTCGCAGCGGGTCTACGGTAGCGGCGGACTGATGCCGCGCTTCGTGTCGCATCACCGCGGTACCGGCAATGCCGCGCCCATGTACGTCTATCGTTGGGAGATGATGCGCGAGCTGCTGGAGAAGTTCAGGGACTGGGACGGCGATCCCTACGAGGCCCTGTTGGTCGAATATGTCGATCCGACCAACGGCAAGCCGGTCTTCAAGACCATCACGTTCTTCATGCAGATGCTGCGGCCGGGCGAACGCACCCGCCCGCTGAAACAGAACGCAAGCCTGCTCTGCGCGCCTTTTGAAGGGCGCGGCCACAGTCTTATCGATGGAAAGAAGCTTGACTGGGGCGTCTTCGACACCCTTGCGGTGCCCGGCGGCAGTTGGTGCGAGCATGTGAACGAGTCAGATAGCGAGCCCGCCATCCTCTTCGTTGCCAGCGACGAGCCGACGTTGAAGGCGCTGTCGCTTTACCAGAAACATGGCCGCCTGGAATCGGGCGAAGTCGTCCGGCTGGTCTGATCGACCGGCGGCGGAGATAGGATTTATGGCAAAGACCTGGAATACCACGCACCTCGCCCACATCGACTGTCCCGGCGGCGGTCAGGTCTGGGTCGACGGCACCACCCTTTACATCGGTCATATGCGCAATCCCAGCGGCACGACCATCGTCGATGTCGCCGATCCGAGGAATCCCAAGATTCTGAGCCGGATCGACCTGCCGACCGGTTGGCATTCCCACAAGGTGCGGGCCGCCGACGGCATCATGGTGGTCAATCATGAACGCCTGGGACAGGACGGCGACCCCACGTTCGGCGGTGGTCTCGGAATCTACGACGTGGCCGACCCGGCAAATCCGAAACTGATCAACAAGTGGCGCACCCACGGCAAAGGCGTCCACCGCTATGACTTCGATGGGCGCTATGCCTACATCTCGCCGACGGCAGAGGGCTACATCGGTAATATCACGATGATCCTCGACCTCAAGGACCCGGCAAAGCCGGAGGAGGTTGGGCGTTGGTGGATTCCCGGGCAGTGGGAAGCCGGCGGTGAGGAATATCCCTGGCACGACTGGGTGACGCCGCGCTGCCATCATCCGCTTCGCATGGGCGACCGGCTCTATGTCAGCTACTGGCACCATGGTTACTACATTCTCGACATCAGCGACATGTCGCGGCCAAAGATGGTCTCCGGCGGCAATACCTCGCCGACTTTTCCGCACCCCACCCATACCTGCCTGCCGATTCCCGAACCCTTGAAGGGGCGGAAAATCATGGTGGTGGCCGACGAGGACGTCGCCAAGCTGTGGCCGGCCGCGCCGTCGTTCACCTGGATCTACGACATCACCAACGAGGTCTGCCCGGTTCCGATTTCGACATTTCAGGTCGAAGGGCTCGACCGGGATGGCTCGCCGCAGCCACCGATGATGGGCTGCCACCAGCCTTCGGAGCGCTTCAGCGGCACGATCATTCCCTTCGCCTGGTTCGCACAGGGGCTGCGTCTGGTCGACATCGCCGATCCTTATCAACCCAAGGAAGTCGGCTTCTACGAAGTCGAGGCACCAGAAGGCTTCGAGCTGGCTTCGTCGAACGACGTCACCATGGACTCGCGCGGGCTGCTCTATCTGATCGACCGTAACTACGGCGTCGACATCATCGAAACCTCGGTCCTTTAAGGTCCGACCGGGTACAGGGGGGGAAGAAAATGGCGAAGAAAAGTGGATCGGCCATAGAGGCGATCGGTAAGAAGAACCCGAACCTGCCGTTTCACCCCGCCGTGCGGGCCGGCGACTTCATTTTCATCTCCGGTCAGGTCGCCAAGGACGAGAACGGCAACATGTGTGCCGGCAATATTGAGGAACAGACGCGCTGGACCGTCGAATGCCTGCGGCGGATCCTCGCCGAGGCGGGTGCCGATCTGGGCGATATCGTCAGGGTCACCACCTACCTTGAAGATACTCGGGACTTCGGTCGCTACAACCGGGTCTTTGCCGAGTATTTTCCGGATGGATGCATCGCCCGCACCACGGTGGAGGCGCGGGCCGTCATCGATACCAAGATCGAAATGGATGCCATTGCCTATAAGCCACTCGACTGATGGCTTGAGGCCAACCTGGGCCGTTCCCGCGCTGCGGGGCCGCGGTCCGCAACGAGAAGAAAAAAAGATGCTGAAACTTTTGGGACGCAAGACGTCGGGGAACGTTCAAAAGGTTATCTGGCTGCTGGAGGAGACGGGGCAGCCCTATGAACGCGAGGACTATGGCCGGCAGTTCGGGAACACCCAGGACGCCGCCTATCTTGCCTTGAACCCGAACGGCAAGGTGCCGACCCTGCTGGACGGCGATATTGCCGTGTGGGAATCGAACACCATTCTCCGTTATCTCAGCAAACAGGCCGGCGACGCGCTCTATCCGGGCGATCCGGCGGTCCGCAGCCGAGTCGACCGCTGGATGGACTGGCAGCTCGCCACGTTGAACAATCCCTACATGGCGATCTTTCGTGAATCGAAGAAGGCGCCCGAGGAACGTTCGCCGGACCTTGCCAATCATGGGAAGGAACTGGACCAGCAACTCCGGATTCTGGACGGTGCTCTGGACGATGGGGGCTGGCTGGCGGGGGCGGAGATGTCGCTTGCCGACATCTGCCTCGGCCCGATCGTCGAGCGCTGTCTGAATTTCCCGGTCGAACTGTCGGCCTTGCCCAGGTTGCGGGCCTGGCATGCGCGCGTTGCCGAGCGGGACGCTTTCAAAAAGGCAACCGCATGACTGTGGGCCGCGCCCACTGGCCGGGCGCGAAACGGAGAATGGCACGATGATCAGGACCGCCGTTATCGGTTTGGGCACAATGGGCACCGGAATGGTGGCGACCCTGGCACGCGCCGGCATGGCGGTGTCGGCCTATGATGTGAGCGCGGATCAGCGCGCCAATGCCTTACCGGCGATATCGGCGGCTAACCAGGTTCTGAATGCCCTGGGGATGCCGGACAAGGGTGGGGATGTGGCCCCGCGTATTGTCGACAGCCTGGCCGACTGTGTCGCCGATGCCGACCTGGTGATTGAGAACGTGCCGGAAAAACTCGACCTGAAGGTTGAGGTGCTGCATCAGATCGATGCTCTGGTGAGCGGGTCCTGTGTGCTGGCCTCGGACACCTCCGGCATCCCGATTACCAAGCTGCAGGCCGACGTTTCGGCGCCGGGGCGTGTCATCGGCATGCATTGGTCCAATCCGCCGCACATCATCCCCATCATAGAGGTGGTTGCCGGGGCCCAGACCAGCCCGGAGACGGTTTCCTGGATGGTTGAGACGGTTACCGGGCTCAACATGCTGCCCGTACTGGTGAAAAAGGACGTTCCGGGTTTCGTCGAGAACCGGATTCTCTATGCCATCATGCGCGAGGCCGTCGATCTGGTCGAGAAGGGCGTTATCGATGCCGAGAGCCTGGACACCTGCGTGTCCTGGGGTATCGGTTACAAGCTGGCCGTGGTTGGCCCGATGGCGCTGCTCGATATGGCGGGCCTCGACATCTATCAGGCGGTTGGCAGTTATCTCAACGAGGATCTCTGCGCGCGCAAGGATGTGAGCGCCCTGATCGCCGAGAAGACCGGCCGCGGCGACCTGGGCATGAAGACCGGCGGCGGGATGTTCGACTACACGCCGGAACAGGTCGGTGAGCTGCGCGCGGCGCGGGCGAAGAAGCTGGTCGCCGTCCGCCGAGCCCTGGAAACCTAGAAGGGAGATCGCAAAGCCCGTGTCGTCGATGCCTGGAACACCACCCGGTTCCAACCGGAATCCCGCGGCCCCCGCCGCGCTGGTGGGGCGCTGGGCGCGCAGGGCTTTGGGCGTCCTCCTGATCGCCATGGTGCTTCTCAACGTGGCGAACGCCCTGTCCCGCTATGTTCTGGGCCAGGCGATCGAGGGTTCCGACGAGTTGCTGGTTTTCGGGATGGTCTGGGTTGTCTTTCTGGGGGCGGCTTTCGTCACGCTCGACCGGCGGCATCTCAGTTTCGATGTGGTCAGCCGGGCCCTGCGCCCGCGCCTGCGCGGCTTCGTCCGGGTGGCGGGCGATCTGATCATGATCGTCCTGCTCGGCTTCGTTGCCCTGCAGTCGTTTGAGGTGGTCGGGCGCCTGGCGGCCCTGGGGCAGCGCTCGATGGCAGCCGCAATCCCGACCTATATCCCGCACTCTGCGATCCTCGTCGGTTTTGGCTTGTCGTCTCTGGTGTTGCTGCTGGCGCTGCTAAGGCAGGCGGCGACGCTACGGACTGCGCCTGCCGGCCGGGATGAGCCTGGTCAAGGGGGGGAAGGGCCATGACCTGGGCGCTCCTGGCCATACCGACGGCGCTCTTCGTTGCCGGGCTGCCGATCTACATCGTGCTTCTTGCCGGCGCGGCCACGGCCCTGCTGCTGTTCATGAGTGTGCCGCCGATTGCGCTGCACCAGGTCATGTTCGGCGGTGTCGATAATTATGCCCTGCTCGCAGTGCCGTTTTTCATCTTTGCCGGCGACCTTATGGCGCGCAGCGGCATCGCCGAACGCCTGACCCATTGGGTTCTGGCGATGGTCGGCCACCTGCGCGGCAGCCTGGGGCTGGCGACTGTCGGGACCGCCACCCTGCTGGGCGCCGTCTCCGGCTCCAGCCCGGCGACCGTGGCCGCTTTGGGGCAGACGCTCTACCCGGACCTGAAGCGCGCCGGTTATGGCGAACGCTTCTCCCTGGGTCTGGTCACATCGAGCGGCTCAATCGCCATCATCGTGCCGCCCAGCATTGCGATGATCCTTTACGGCGCCACTGCCGAGCAATCCATCCCCCGGCTTTTCCTGGCCGGTATCATCCCCGGGTTGCTCCTGGCTCTTGTCATGGCGGTCTACATTCTCTGGTGGGCACAGCGCCGGCAACTGCAGACCTCGCCCCGGCCCGAAGGCGAGCGTCTCGCCGGTGCGTCCGGCGATGCGGCGGCGGCGCTTTTCATGCCGGTTCTGGTTCTCGGCGGGATTTACCTCGGGCTGTTCTCCCCCACCGAGGCCGGCGGCTTTGCCTGCCTCTACGTTCTGCTGGTAGCGCGCTTTCTCTTCAGAAGCCTCAGTTGGGGGGAAATTCTCGAGTCGGCGACCCATTCCGCCTATCTGACCGCTCAGGTTCTGATCATCGTCGCCAGTGCCAGTGTGTTCTCCTGGGTTCTCTCGGTGCAGGGTGTGCCGCAGGCGACGCTGGGTTGGATTGCCGATCTTGATCTGACGCCGGTCGGCTTCCTGCTGGTCATCAACGCCTTTCTGCTTCTGCTGGGTTGTGTTCTGGACCCGACCTCGGCGATCCTGGTGCTGACACCTATTCTCATGCCCATTATCCAGCACCTGGGAATTGACCCGATCCATTTCGGGATCATCATGACGGTCAATCTTTCGCTTGGCATGTTCACGCCGCCTTTCGGCCTCAACATCTTCGTATCCCAGTCAGTCTTGGGTGCGCAGCTTGCGGATATATATCGCGGTATCCTGCCCTTCTTTTGCGTGCAGTTGGTTGCCCTCGGCGCCATCACCTTCGTGCCCCAGCTTTCGTTGCTGTTGGCCCGAACCCTGTAGGACGACGTTCAAGTGGAGGAACAATGAAAAAGACTTACAAGGCAGCTTTCGCCCTCCTCATTCTCGCTTCGTTGGCGTTCCTGCCGGCCCGCGAGGGCCGTGCCGAAGTCGTCATGAAGCTGGCCAGCGCCACGATCAACGACGTCCAGCATGAATGGCAGAAAGTCTTTGCCGAAGAGCTGGCCGCCAGGGTCGGCGACAAGGTCAAGGTGGAGATTTATCCGGCCAGTCAGCTGGGCACCATCCCCCGGATGGTCGAGGGGGTTCTTCTCGGCACCGTGGAGAGCTTCATCACACCGACGGCCTTCCTGCCCGGAACCGATCCGCGCTTTCAGATTTACGACGCCCCCGGCGTTTTCGACTCGCCGGAGCACGTGGCGCGGGTAATCCATGACCCGGCCTACCGCGACCACCTGGAAACGCTGGCGCTCGACAAAGGTATCCGGGTCATCGGCGCGGTATTCAACAGCCCGATGCTGCTGCTGTCGCGTCAACCGGTTCGAACCCTGGATGACCTGAAGGGGCTGAAGATACGTACCTTCGCTTCGCCCCTGCAGATCGATCCGCTGAAGGATCTGGGGGCCAGTCCCTTGCCGTTGGCACTCAGCGAAGTGGTTCCGGCGCTGCAGTCGGGCAACATCGACGGTATGCTGGCGGGGATGCCGATCCTGACAGCGTTCAAGTTCTATGACGTTGCCACCGATGTGACCAACCTGCAGTCGCAGCAGATCGTATCGGTGAATGTGGTCGGTGAGGCCTGGTTCCAGGCCCAGACGCCGGAGGTTCGCGAGGCGATCCGCGCTGCCGGTCGCGCGGCGGAGCAGGCGGTCCTGCCCTGGGGTATTGCAAACGTTGAGCGTTCCAATAAGGCCTGGGTGGAAAACGGCGGCCAGATCATCGACCTGCCGGCCGATGACCGGGCGCGTATGATGGCGCGCTTTGCCGAGGTGGGCGGTGCTGTGCTGCGCGCAGAGCCGTCCATTGCCGAGGAATACGATCTGCTGCTCGAGGTGATCGAGCAGAAGCGATGAATTTCACCGTTGTCGAGGAGCCGCGGGGCGACGGGTCAGTCTTTGAATAACAAGAACGGCGGCCGTAAAAAAAGACCAACAAGGGGAGCTTGCAGACGATGAATAGGAAAATGGTAAGCAAAAAGCTTTTCGCTTCCGGCGCTTTGATGGCGGTGGCGATTTTCAGCATGGCCTCGATGACGTCAGCTGCGGAAGTGAAGAAGCTGGCGATTCTCGTGCCCGAGCAGGGCACCGATTTCGGCTGGAACCAGCAGGGTGTCGATGCCGCCCGTATCGTGGCAGAGAAATATGGCCTCGAATTCCTGCCCGCCGAAGGACTGGGCTATGGCGATGTCCGGCCGACCCTGCGGGAGCTGGCGGAAGAGGGGGCCAGCCTGATGATTGGCCATGCCAGCGGCTACAACACCGCCGCGCCGGAAATCGCCAAGGAAACCGGCGTGCCGGTGGCCATCGTCGACCAGCCGGATGCATTGGAGAAAGGCCTGGTCACTGACTATACCCTGAGCGGCCACGAAGGCGCCTATCTCGCAGGCCGTATGGCCGCGCGGATGTCGCGGTCGGGTACCCTCGGCGTCGTGGTGTCGGGCGAGCCGCCGTCCTGGAATTCCCAATCGGCCGGTTTTGCGATCGGCGCCAAGGCCGAGAAGTCGGACATCAAGATCATCTATGCGGTGATCGGTCCGGCCGCCTATGCGGATGCCGCCGGCGGCCGTCGTGTCACTGAATCGGTGATCTCGGCCGGTGCCGATATCGTCTTCGGTCAGGGTAACGGGTCCAGCTTTGGCATGATCGGCGCTGTTGAGACCACGAAAGCCGTTGATGGCGGAAATGTCTGGTTCATCGATGTCATCGGCGACAAGTCGTCGATCGACAAAGGCCATCTGCTTTCCTCGGTCATGTGGAACATGGTGCCGGTCTACAGCGCCATGGTCGAAGACCTGAAAGCGGGGAAATTCGGTACCAAGCATTATAAAATCGGCTTGGCGGACAACTCCGTTCAACTGCTCAAGACGGCGCATATCCCAGACGATATCTGGGGTGATATGACGACTCTGCGCCAGGATATCATCGACGGTAAGATCGCCGTTGATCAGGTCTCGGACGCCCAGGCAGTGCGCAAACTCATGAGCTCTGTCGAGGCCGGGGAGTAAGGGTTCCTGCCGGCCCGGAAGCGCTGGAAAGGCATCCTTTCGGGCCGGCGGCCTCTCAGTTTATGAACACAGGTTCCACAGATCCCGCAGCCGCGGCCACAGCCGCCCATAGTGGGGGCGGCGAAGGCTTTGTCGAACTGCGCGGTATAACCAAGCGCTTTCCCGGCGTTCTCGCGAACGATGATATCTCCCTGGACTTCAGGCCCGGGGAGATCCATGTGCTGCTCGGCGAGAATGGCGCCGGCAAGTCGACCCTGATCGGGATTCTGGCCGGTATGCAGCAACCCGACGCCGGCGAGATCCGGGTTCGCGGGGCGAGCGTGCGGATCGGATCGCCACGCGAGAGCCTGGAGTTGGGAATTGGAACGGTCTTCCAGCACGTCCTGCTGGTTCAGAGCCTGACGGTCCTGGAGAACCTGATGCTCGGCGGCGCCTGGTGGCGGCGGATCGACCGGGACGCGGCGCTGAAACGTTTTCGCGAACTCTCCGAACTCCTGGCCCTGGAGATTTCACCGGATGCCCTGGTCGGCCGTCTGTCGCTCGGCCAGCAACAGCAGGTGGAGATCGTTCGGGCGCTTTGGCGCGGCGAAGGCGTCCTCGTGCTCGATGAGCCGACCTCGATGTTGACCCCGGAAGGCGTGCGTGAATTGGGCCAGGTCATGGTTCGGCTGCGCGACGAAGGGGTGGCCATCGTCTTCATTACCCACAAACTGCAGGAGGCCTATGCCTTCGGGGATCGCATCTCCGTGTTGCGGTTGGGAAAGCTGGTCGGTTCGATAGATAAGGAACGCCTTTCGGGCATGGACGAGCAGGCCGTGACCGATGAAGTGATACGGCTCATGTTCGGCTCGACGGAAGGCCACGACCAGGACGCCGAGACCCTCTCCGGTCTCGGTCATCGCCGGCCTCATTTGTCGGCGGAGCGGCAGGCGGAGGAGCCTTGCCTGAATCTCAGGGCGGTTTCGACGCAGGGCGACGTCGGGGAATGCCCTCTGCAGGACGTTTCCTTTTCGTTGTTCCCGGGCGAGATCCTCGGCATTGCCGGTGTCGATGGGAACGGCCAGAAACATCTCGCCGAGGCCGTGGCCGGCCAGCGGCTGGCGGCGCAGGGCGAGATTTTTCTGGAAGGCGCGAAGATCGAGCGGCTTGGGGTTCCCGACCGCCGCAAACTGGGCATACGCTACATCACCGACGAACGGCTGGGGGAGGGGACGGTCGGCGCTTTCTCCGTCGCCCACAACGTGGTCATGAAGGAGATCGGGCAGCCCCCGCTGTGGCGCCATGGCATCAGCCTCTGGGACAGAATCTTTGCCCATGCGCGCGGGCAGATCCGCGAGCATGACGTGCGCACGCCGTCCGAGCGCACGCCGATCGGCCGGCTGTCGGGCGGCAATATTCAGAAAGTGCTGCTTGCCCGCGAGCTTGCCGACGATCTTGTCGGCGAGGCAAAGGTCGTGGTTTTCAACAAGCCGACCTATGGTCTGGATCTTCAGAGCACGCGCTTCGCGCGCGACCGTATCCGCCGCGGTGCGGAGTCCGGCCTGGCAACGATCTTGATTTCCACCGAGTTGGACGAGTTGATTGAGCTTTCCGACAGAATTGCCGTGATGTTTCAGGGCCGATTGGCGGGTATCGTTGAAAACGGGGAAGGGGTCGAGAGAGAAATCGGCCTGCTCATGACCGGGGCCGCGGCGGCATGACGACGGGTAGCGAGCGATCGGACGCCGACACGACACAGATCCGCGACAGTCTGCTTGCTGTCGTGCGGGTTCTGGTGCCGGTCTTTCTGGCCCTTTTCGTCGGCGCCCTCATCCTGCTGTCGTTCGGCAAGGATCCCCTGACCTACTATGGTTACGTCATCAGCCGGGGCTTGTTCTCGCCGAGCGGTCTGGAAGCGACCATCACGCGAATCGCGCCGCTGCTTTTGATCGCCGCCGGCCTGATCGTCGCTTTTCGGGCTGGAATCTGGAATCTGGGCGTTGACGGCCAGTTCCTGCTGGCATCGGTCGTCACCGCGGCCTTGGCGCCTGTGTTGATGGACTCCATGCCGCGCGGCTTGACCATCGTGACCTGCTTTGCGGTTTCCACGGCCGTGGCCGCCGCCTGGTCGTTGCTGCCCGCTTTTCTCAAAGTCCGCTACGGGATCAACGAGATCATCACGACGCTGATGATGAGCTTCCTGGGCATCAGCCTCTCCAACGTACTGGTCAAGATCGCCTTCAACGACCCGTCGACCACGGTGCCTCAGACGGCGACGCTTCCGGTCGACGAGCGCCTGCCGCGCCTGTTCGACACCACGATTCACAGCGGCGTTCTCATTGCGCTGGTTGCGTTGCTGCTTGTGCATTTGATGATGACGCGGACCGCCTTCGGCCTGAAGCTCCAGGTCGTCGGCGCCAACCCGCGCGCTGCGGTTCACACAGGTCTGGCCGTCGGGAAACTGACCTATGCCACCTTCGCCATCAGCGCCGGGCTTGCCGGGCTTGCCGGTTCGGTGGAGATCCTCGGGGTCTGGGGCACCATGCGCGCCGATTGGAATCCCGCCTATGGTCTCCTCGTGATTCCGCTGGTGTTTCTCGCGCGCTTTCACGGCGCGGCAACCATCGGCTTTGTGCTGTTTTTCGCCGTTCTTATGATCGGTGGCGAGAGCGCCTCGCGGCGCCTCGGTGTGCCGCAGTACTATGTCCTGGTGCTGGTTTCCCTGCTGCTGATCTTTTTCGCCCTGGTCGAATATCTTGACCAGCGTTGGCGCAAGCAGGCGAGGGCTTAGAGGCCATGGGCGCACTTCTGACCGAAGCCTTCATCACGTCGCTGGTGTTCGGCGCCATTACCGCGGGGGTACCGCTGCTGCTGGCCGGCCTGGGCGAACAGATTTCGGAAAAGTCCGGCGTCCTCAACATCGGCATCGAGGGCATGATGCTGATGGGCGCTTACTGTGGCTTTGCAGCGGCCTACTATTCCGGATCCTTTTGGGCCGGGTTTTTGTTCGGCGGCCTGGGTGGCGCGGCGGTGGCGGTTCTGATGGCCGTCTTCTGCGTGCGTTTCGGCATGAACCAGATCGTCATCGGCATCGCTCTCACCCTGGGCGTCGAAGGCTTGACCGCGCTGCTGCACTTCTTCCAATTCAGCAGGACCTACCCGAGGCTGGGCGAGTCCGGCGCCCTGCGGATTCCACTGCTGAGCGACATACCGGTTCTGGGTTCTGCGCTTTTTGCCCACCACCCGCTCGTCTACCTGGCGGTCGCGGTCGTCTTCGCCCTGGGTTGGGTGTTTCGCTCGACCTTCATCGGCTTCAACCTTGAAGCGGCGGGTAACAAACCATCGGCCCTGGATGCGGCAGGCGTCAGCGTCATCGCGACGCGGGTCTATGCCGTGCTGTCGACCGGCTTTCTTGCCGGAATCGGGGGGGCTTACATGGCCAACGTCGGCGCCGGCCTTTTCATCCCTTTCATGACCGGCGGCGCCGGTTTCATCGGTATCGTACTGGCCATGCTGGCGCGGGGGCGGCCGCTGTGGGTGCTTTTTGGCGCGCTGCTGTTCGGTGCCAGTCTCGCCTTGACGACCGCCTTACAGGTGGCCGGTCTCAACATTCCGACCGATGTTGTGCAGATGCTGCCCTTTGCTATGGTCATGCTGGTGCTCGTCATCTTCGGTCGACACAGCTATCTGCCGCCGGCGCTGGGTCACCCCTACGTTCGCGGCGAACGGTAACAAGCGGCGCAAAGAAAAAGAAAACTGAGGAGGCTTTCATGTCTGAAACCAAGGTTTACCTACTCGATGGCGGCACCTTGCTGGTCGACGGATTCCAGGTGTTTTGGAATCGCGGTCCGGGCGGCGAGGTTCGCTTTCCTTGCTATTCGGTGTTGATCGAGCACAAGGACGGCCGTTACATCTTCGATACCGGCTACGACCACGATCATGTGATGCGCGTTCTGCCTTTTGAAAAACCGCTGCAGACGCCGGAACAGACGATCCCCGGGGCGCTCGCCAAGGTCGGTCTCAAGCCCAGCGACATCGATTACGTTATCAATTCGCACTACCATTTCGATCACTGCGGCGGGAACAAGTACCTGAGCGAGGCCTGCACGGTCTGTCATACCAAGGAGCTGGAGGCCTGCGGTTGCCCGCAACCCTTCGAACGGCTCGGCTATTCCGATTACAATTTCTCGCCGGACCACGCCAAGGAGCGGGGCATCGAACTGCCGTCGGAACCGGAACTTGATATCTACACCCCGAAGTTTGAAACGGTCAGCGGCGATCAGGAAATCGCCAAGGGTATCTGGCTGTTCGAGACGCCGGGTCATACCGCCGGTCACTACAGCCTGATGGTCGAACTCGCCGGTCGGCGGCCGATGCTTTTCACGGCCGATGCCTGTTACAGCCAGAAGAGCATGGACCTGATGTGCGTTTCAGGTTTCCACCTCGATCCAACGGCGAGCATTCAGTCGATGGAGCGCCTCAAGGCACTTGCGGAAAAGCACGATGCCGAATTGTTCTATTCCCACGACTGGGAGACTTTCCCGAACTACAAGACGGGTGCGGCGTACTACAGCTGAAGCTCTTGTCGGTTTAGGCGGCACCGGCCCGCTCCCTCTCCCGGCCACCCAATGCGATTTTCCTGGTGGGTGGCCGGGAGGGGGAGCGGGCCGGAACCGTTTCGACGTAAGTCGATAAAACAGTAAGTTCGACCGAGCTTCGGCAGAAAAAAGGCCTATCCCCGGGGATAGGCCTTTCTCTTGTCGGGCAGGTAGCTTTCGCTACCAGCGGATCATCCCGGCATCGACCGCGAGAGCCTGCCCGGTAATCCAGTGCGCGTCTTCGGAGGCCAGGAAAGCAACGGCCGGCGCGATGTCCTGGGGTTTGCCGCGGCCCTTGATGGCCTGCAGCATCTCGACGAACTCGAAGGCCTCCTTGTGCGGTGTCTGCTGTACGCCTTCGGTGTCGGTCAGGCCGGGGCAGACCGAGTTGGCGGTAATCTGATGGGGCCCGAGCTCGGTCGCCAGCGCACGGGTGAAGGCCAGGATGCCACCCTTGGAGGCGACATAGTGTGCCATGTTCGGCGTGCCGGCGAAGATCGAGTTGGAGGCGATGTTGACGATCCGCCCGTAGCCGTTCTTGCGCATCAGGTCAGAGCCGGCCCGGCACATCAGATAGATGCCGTCGAGGTTGACGCGCATCACCCGGCGCCACTCCTCAAAGGTCAGTTCGTCCCAGGGGACGAAGGGCACGATGGCCGCGGCATTCACCAGAACATCCAACTTGCCGGCCCGTTGGACGATGGTCTCGTGGAGGGCGGTGACCGATGCCGGATCGCCGATATCGCAGGCGACGGAAAAGGCATCACCGCCGATTTCCACCGCTGCCGCCTGAGCCGCCTCATCGTTGATGTCCACAACGGCCAGGGTCGCCCCTTCGGCGGCGAGACGATCGGCGATGGCCCTGCCGATTCCCTGGGCGGCGCCCGTTACGATGGCCACGCGCCCTTCGAAATTCTTCATTCCCCGTCTCCTCTGTCTGTCTTGCTTGTTATGATTTCTTGCGGTGTGTCTTTGCCGCCGTTCCCCTTCGCGGGTCAGTCGGCCTGGGCCGCGATCACCGCCATGCAGGCCTCGACACCGGCGGCGACATCGGCCTTGTGGCCCATTTCCCGCAGGGCGCCGCCAAGGGCGGTGACTGCGATGATCGCGTAACTCGGCTCGGCAACCGGACCCATGTGTCCGATCCGGATCAACTTCTCCAGGGTATCGCCGCGTCCGCGGGAGAAAACGACACCGAACCTTTTCCGGGTGACGGCCAGGATTTCTTCGTCGCTCATGCCCTCCGGTACCGCAACGGCGGTCGTTGTCGGAGAGGCGATTTCCTCGCGCGCCGCCCAGAGCGAAAGGCCCATCGCCTTGATGCCGGCGCGGCAGGCGGAGGATGTCAGGGCGTGGCGCTGCCAGACTTTCTCGGGCCCTTCATCGAGGTACTGATCGAGAACCGCGTCCAGGCCGTTCACTTCCGAGACCGAGGGCGTGTAGGGAAAGCCTTCTTCCTTGCGCCAGGCGTTCTTCCAATCAAGCAGACTGAGTACCGACGCCCGCGGCGTAGCGGGATTGGCTTCGATGTGTTGCCAGGCACGTTCGCTGACGGCGATGGTGGTCAAGCCCGGTGACCCGCCCAGGCATTTGCTGGGGCCGGTCACGAAGATGTCGGCGAAGCAGTCGCCCGGATGAATGTCCATGCCGCCGAAGGATGAGACCGCGTCGATCAGCAGCAGCGCACCGTGGTCGCGCACGACCTTGCCGATTTCGCGCGCCGAATTGATGGTGCCGGACGGCGTGTCGTGGTGAACCATCGAAACCACGGTCGTCTCGGGGCGGTTACGCAGGGCTTCCGCCACCTGATCGGCGGTGATGGAATCGTTGTACGGCACTTCGACCTCATGCACCGCTTTGGCGGTACGCGCCGCCCAGTACCCGAAGCCCTTGCCGTAAACCCCCGATGCCAGGTTGAGGACAACATCGTCCGCGCCGATCAGCGACGCCGAAGCCGCTTCCAATCCGACCGCCGGTTCGTAGTGCAGGATCAGTGGTATCTGGTCGGTTTTCAGTGCCCGGGCAAGCTTGCGGCTGACCGCCTCATAGAAGGTTTGGAAGTAGGTGTCGTAGTCATAATGGACCGGGCCGGACATGGCCTGCAGCACCCGCGGGTAGGCGGCAACCGGGCCCGCCGACAAGGTAATCACCGGCTGTTTCGGGAAAAGATTTTGCATGGCCTCCTCCAGCTTTTTTGTTGTCTGGAATGATAACCCCTGCAGTTCTTTTACGGGAGTTGTTATACTGAATTTTCGTCGATTTTATAGGTGTCTAGGCCGATTTTATGGAAGTGTTCGACTACCTCGTCATCGGCGCCGGTTCAGCCGGCAGTGTGCTCTCGGCCCGCTTGAGCGAGGCGCCGGAAATTCGCGTTGGACTGGTTGAGGCCGGGACCTTTGCGTCCGACCCGCGCGTTGCCGATCCGGCTGCATGGATCGCCTTGCAGGGATCGTCGATCGACTGGCAGTTTGCGACCGTTCCGCAGTCTCAAAGCGCAGAGAGGGTGCATGCCTGGCCGCGCGGAAAAGTCGTCGGCGGCTCCAGTTGCCTGCATGCCATGGCTCATGTTCGTGGACATCCGGCTGACTTCGATGCCTGGGTGGCGGCAGGCTGTGAAGGTTGGGGTTATCACGACCTTCTGCCCTACTTCATCCGCTCGGAAAGCTCGCCCTTTGGGCCGTCGCCTTATCACGGCGACAGCGGCCCGATCGCGCTTCTCACGCCCACGCAACCGCATCCCGTCGTCGAGGCCTACATGGCGGCGGGGGAGGAGTTGGGTTTCGAGCGCATTGAGGAACATAACGGACCGCACATGGTCGGGCCGACCCTCAACACGCTGACGATCAAGGACGGAAAACGGCAATCTGTCGCAGACGCCTATCTGCTGCCCGCCCTCGGGCGCGACAATCTGGTGCTGCAGACCGACAGCCTTGTCCTGCGTCTGCTCTTCGATTCCGCCGGACGCTGTTCCGGTGTCGAGGTCGAGTCCGATGGCGAGGTCCGACAGATCCTGGCCGAGCGCGGTGTCATCCTTTGCGCCGGCGCCATCGGTTCGCCCGGCCTGCTGATGCTCTCCGGCATTGGCGCGGCTGCCGAATTGCAGCCGCTCGGCATCGCGCCCCGGCTCGATTTGCCCGGGGTAGGCCGCAATCTGCACGACCATCTGCTGTCCGGTGGCAATCTTTACCGCGCCCGCCGCCCTGTGCCGCCGTCGCGCTATCAGCATTCGGAATCGTTGCTCTACGTCGAACGGGATGGAAAAACCGATGTGCCGCCGGAACTGGTACTCGCCTGTGTGGTCGCGCCGGTGGTGACCGAGATGTTCGAGGCGCCGCCGCTGGGCCAGGCCTATACGATCATGTTCGGTTTCACCCAACCGCGGAGCCGGGGGGCCTTGAGGCTCGCCTCCGCGGACCCGCGCGAGCGGCCGCTTATCGATCCGAACTATCTTGCGGAAGAGGCGGACCGGCAGGCCTATCTCGATGCGCTGGATCTGGCGCAGGCGGTTGGTTCAACCTCGGCCCTCGCCGATTGGCGGGACCGCGAGTTGCTGCCGGGGGCGGCCTGCGAAACCAGGGCCCAACGCCTGCGCTTCCTGGAACAGGCGGCCTTTACCCATCATCACCCGGTCGGCACCTGCCGCATGGGCGACGACGCCGAGGCTGTGGTCGGCCCTGATCTAAAGGTGAGGGGGCTGGAGGGGCTTTATGTCGTCGATGCCTCCGTCATGCCGAGCATCACGACCGGGCCGCCGAACGCGGCCATCATCGCCTTGGCCGAGCGGGCGAGCGATCTCATCGCCGGACGGGAGCTGCTGGCGCCGGCTCATGTCGATGTTTAACCCTTCTGAGCCAAGAGGTTGATGATGTCTGTCAGGCTTTTCATTGTGGCGGTTGCAGCGGTTGGCTCTCTTTCGGCAGCAATGCCTGCCGGCGCGGAGCCGCGCAGCCTCGACCTCAGTCTGGACAATGCGGGGGAGCGAACGCTGCGCTGTTCCATGGTGATCGCTCACTTCATGTCGGATGAGCTTGGCGAGATCGCACCGGGCGAACGGCTGATGATTGCCCTTGAGGGTGACAACGCGGATGGCTCGCTCTTCGTGCGCAGCGGTGACGGCCGGCGCAAGCCGATCGAGAATATTCTCTGTGGGGCGAGTGACGATTGGGCGCAAACGCGTGGAGAGGTTCCGCTCCTGCCTTTACGCACCTCCTCGTCCGAGCGTGCACACATGGCCTGCCATCTCGAAGGCCGGCTCCGCTGTATTGAAATGGCGCCATAGCGCCCATCGAAATGCCCGGGCAGCACCTTGGTTTCCGCACCTCCGCTCACAAACCCCCTGCAGATGTGATAGATCAACAGATATGATGAGTTTTAGTTCCGGAGAGGAGAGACTCATCTTTGGAAAGCAGCTCCGCGATTCAATCACATATTAGGATTAGCAAATACTTTGATAGACACCTTAGCTCACTGGCGCGCGCTTTTGCGAGTGATGCTTGACAGCTAAGATCATTTAAACTGATATGATCACTTGTGGCATCATCATTGTCTATTATTGTGATTTTCTGTGACTCCCGTGCGATGAACGGACCGAGGGCAGGCGCTATCAACGAAGGACCACAGCTTTCAGAAACACGCCACCGCACCAAGTTTTACAGTCGCGGCCAGCGCGCGAGAGAAGGTGTTTGCTTAGGAAGGCTGCAGAGCCGACACGAACAACAAAATGACAGAGTGACTATCTGGGAGGATAAGAAATTGAACGCATTCATGAGAACCCTGGCCTTTGGTTTGACCGCCGCAATTGCGGGTCCTGCGCTGGCGGAATTTCCCGAGAAGCCGGTGACACTGATCGCTCCTTTCAATGCGGGTGGGGGCACCGATCTGTTATTGCGCGGATTCCAGGAACCCTTCGCCGCGGCGCTTGGCGGCAACGCCGTTGTGACCAACATGGCGGGAGGCTCCGGTACCGTCGCGGCATCGCACCTCGCTGGGCTGAAGCCGGATGGCTATACGCTCGGCTATCTGTCCATCACCGTGTCCACGATCCAGCCGCAGATCAAGAACGTGCCCTATGACAAAGAGAGTTGGACGCCGATCTGCTCCGTTGCAGCTTCCCCGACGCTCTTCTACGTGCGCTCCGACAGCGAGTACAACAGCCTGGAAGACGTGAAGGGCGCCGCCGAGGCGAACCCCAACGCACTTATCTTCGGCAGCTCCGGCCCCGGCGCGATTACCCATCTTACGATGGTTGCGGCGATGAACGGCCTGGGCATCATGGACAACGTCAAGCATCTGCCGCACAAGGGCTCAGGCCCGGCGATGAAGTCCATGGCGGGTGGAATCATTCAGTTCTTCGGCGATACCGAGGTGATGATGTCGCGGTACGACCTGAAGCCGCTCGCGGTCTTTGCCGACCAACGCCTGCCGTCGCTGCCCGACGTGCCGACGGCTACTGAGGCAGGTATCAAGGCGCCCCTGAATGAGCTCTATCTCTGGGGTGGTCTTTTTGCGCCTGCAGGCCTGGACGACGCGGTTACGGCCAAGCTGGCTGCGGCCTGTGACGAAGCGGTAAAGTCCGATGCTTTTCAAGAGTTTGCAGGAAAAACGGGAACGGTCATCAATTACCGCGGACCGGAAGACTTCGACGCCTTCTTTCGCCAACAGTGGGACGCCAACAAGACTCTGATCGAGGCTGCGGGTCTCTGATCCGGCTGGGCGTTCTGGTGAAAGGTCCGGGCGTTTGAGGCAATACCTGAACGAACGCATTATCATCGGCGCGGCGCTTTTTGCCGCGCCGATGATACTGATCGCTTTGTCGGTCGGTGCGGAGTTTGCCGAACTGGGCGGGGCGTTCTCTCCCCTGTTTTTTCCGTTAACCGTTCTGTGGTTTTGGGCCGGGGTCGCTGGTATATCGCTCGCGATCGACCTGCGGCGTTCGGGGCTGATCTCCGGCGGTATGGTCCCGGGCGGCATGCCGCGCAGGTCCTGGTTTCAGATCGTGCTCGTGACATTTGCCATGGCGGGCTTCGTCTACGCCGTGACGCGGCTGGGATTTCTTTTGTCCGCTGTGGCCTTCGTCGCGACAGTGCTGGTGGTTCTCGGAATCCGTAGCGTGACCTTGGTCCTCTGCTATTCAATCGCCTTGCCGCTGGCGATCTTTCTGCTGTTTCATTATGGCCTGGGTCTGCCGTTGCCGACCTCGCCTTTTTCCTACCTCTTCTGATGCTGGAAGCGATTCCCGCCGCTTTGGCGTTGCTGCTTACGCCCCAGGGCATCGCCACGCTGGTCCTCGGTACGGCGCTGGGCATCGTTCTCGGGGCCATGCCGGGGATCGGGTCTACAGTGGCGGTCGCTCTTGTGCTGCCGTTCACACTGACGATGGAGCAGGCGCCCGCCATTATCCTGCTGCTCGCGATCTACGCCGGCTCGGTCTACGGCGGATCGATCTCGGCTATCCTGATCAATACGCCCGGCACGCCGGCAGGGGCCGCGACGGTTCTGGATGGCACCCCCATGGCGCGTGCGGGGCGCGCCGGTGAGGCACTGGGATGGGCGACCATCGCCTCGGTGATCGGCGGGCTCTCTTCGGCCGTACTGCTTTTGATGGCGGCACCGCAGTTGGCGGCCTTCGCTCTACGCTTTGGTCCCATCGAGACATTTGCACTGATCTGCCTGGGACTGACCTGCATCGTGACTGTCTCAAAAGGCTCCGTCATCAAAGGGCTGGTCGCCGGTGCGCTCGGTATCTTCCTCAGTTCTGTGGGGGGCGATCCGATCACCGGCGAAGTGCGTTTTACCTTCGATCAGTATCAGCTGATCGCCGGATTCAATCTGCTGGCTGTGGTGATTGGAATCTTCGCCTTCTCGGAGATCCTCATTCGCATCGCCGACGGGGCGGACGGGGGGGGCAACAAGGTAGAGTTCGATGGGCTTGTGCTACCGAAGTTTGCGGCCTGGAAGGGGCGTTTGGCGGGCTTGGTGAAGTCCACCTTGATCGGCTGCGGCGTGGGCGTGCTGCCGGGAACCGGTTCGGCCACGGCGGCCTTCATATCCTACGCTGAAGCGAAACGCTCCTCGCCGCGCGGTGAGAGTTTTGGCAAGGGCGAGCCGGACGGCATCATTGCCGCCGAAAGCGCCAACAATGCCGTTACGGGCGGCGCGCTGGTGCCTACGCTGGCACTGGGTATTCCGGGCGATGTGATCACCGCGGTGATGCTGGCGACGTTTACCCTGCACGGGATCACGCCGGGCGTGCGGCTGATGGAGGACAACCCCACGCTTATGGCAGCGATTTTTCTGGGGTTCTTTCTGATCAACCTGTTGCTGTTGCCTCTGGGGATGGTCGTTTCAAAAATTTCAGCACCGATCCTGCGCATCCGCGAGCCGTTGATGCTGGGCGCCATCGGTGTCCTTTGTGTGCTTGGGGTTTACTACGTGCGCGGCAACCCCTTTGATCTTCTGGTGATGTTCGGCGCTGGCGTTGCGGGCTTTTTTCTGCGCCGCGCGGACTATCCGATGGCGCCTCTCATCATTGGTATGGTCCTGGGGCCGGCCTTCGAGCTCAGCCTGCGTCAAGGGTTGATCCTTACCGACGGGTCTATCCTGGCCTTTGTGTCAGGCCACCCGATTTCCGCTGTGCTTCTGGCGTTAACGGCGCTGGTGCTTCTTTGGCCTGTGGCGCGGCGCATACTGCTCAAATGACCGTCTAAACGCCTCTGCGCTGTCATGCGTCCCGTCTCAAGACGTGTTCCGCTATCCAGCGCCGAACATCCGAACAGATGCGATTATGGGCGAACTGACGAGGTGTCGTGACAAAAAAACCCGATTACCTGATTCCTATCGTCAGTCCCGACGACAGGTGTCGGACCCAGGGCCGGCCGATGAGGGCGTGATTTTTCAGCGCCTGGGCTTGCAGAACATGTTGTAGAGCACCGAGACGAGTTCGCGCGCCTCTTCGCTGGCCAGGGAGTAGTAAATGGTTTTCCCCTCCCGCCGGGTGGCGACGAGACTGTCGGCTCTCAGGCGTGCAAGCTGCTGGGACACGCTTGGCTGACGCAATTCGAGCAGGACCTCGAGATCCCTGACCGATTTTTCGCCGTCCACAAGCATACAGAGAATCAAGAGGCGATTCTCGTGTGCGATCGCCTTCAAGAAGTCGCTTGCTTCCCGGGCGTTCGTCATCATGTCCTCCATGGGGCCGATGTCCGAGGGGCTGACTTCCGAGGTTCCGGCGTCCGGGAGTTTCTTGGCTATTGCCATGGCGCTGCTCTTGCTAATCAAAACACGATACTCGTAGCTCTGACATAGCGCCGCCGATGCCTACTGTCCACCGCTGGATGCCGGTTGCGGTGCGACCAAAGGATCCATCTGCTCGATTAGTCCGGCAAGCAGGCCCCAGAAGAAATCCTCCCCCGGATATCCCTGGATGCGGCCGATTTCCCTGCCGCCCTCGATCAGCACGAAGGTCGGCGTGTAACGGACGGCCTTGAGTTCGGGCAGGTCCGCCGGCCAGGTGCCATGCAGATCGACGCGCCGCAGCGGCGCCCTTTGGCCTTCGGCCGTCTTCGGGTAGATCGGTGCGATTTCCCGGTTCCAGACCGCGCACCAGGGGCAGCCGTCTTCTTCGAACATCACCAGTTCGGCTGCCGCGCCGCGGCTCGGCAGATCGAGCAACGCAACAATCATGACCGCGCCGACCAAAGCCAAGCGCATCATTTTCATGGCCCAGTTCATCGAAAAACATATATCATGAATCGAATATGATTTCCAGGTGAGAGAGGATTCATGGGCTTTGACGTCAGTTTTGGCGGTGCTTTCGTTGCCGGCCTGCTCTCTTTCCTGTCGCCTTGCGTGCTGCCGTTGGTGCCGCCTTATCTCTGCTTCGTGGCCGGCATGACCATGGAAGAGATGGCTGAGGAGACACGACCCGACGCCGGGCGGCGGGTCGCTTTTGCCGCCTTGTTTTTCGTTCTCGGCTTTATGACGGTCTTCGTCGCCCTCGGCGCAAGCGCCAGCTTTGCCGGCCAACTGGTGGCCGAACACCTGGCACTGCTCAGCTATCTGGCCGGCGCCGTCATCATCGTCATGGGGCTTCACTTTCTCGGTGTCATCCGCATTCCGCTGCTCTATCGCGAGGCTCGGTTCCATCCGGCCTCCCGGCCCGCCGGTCTGGCCGGGGCCTATGTCATCGGCCTGGCCTTTGCCTTTGGATGGACACCTTGTGTCGGGCCGATTCTGGCGGCGATCCTCTTCATGGCGGGCAGTGAGGAGACCGTTGCACGCGGCGCCGGCCTGCTGGCGTTGTATGGCCTGGGGATCGGTATCCCGTTTCTGCTGGCGGCTCTTTTCGCCGGTTCTTTCATGCGCTTCGCGGCGCGGTTCCGCCGTCACGTCGCGACAGTGGAGAAGGTCATGGGCGGCCTGTTGGTGGTGACCGGAGTCCTCTTCATAACCGGCTCTATGTCTACGCTCTCCTACTGGCTGCTCGACGCTTTTCCGGCACTTGGAACTATTGGATAACAAGGCCTTAGGTATTTCGCATTCAAATATTGCAATATGTCTCTTGATTTGGCCGCTATGTCTCTTCATTATCGGCGTGAGGGACGCGGCGCCGCAAAGAATCAAGCGAAGACCAAGGCGCCGAACAAAAAACCACGCGAAAGCGGGAGGAAATGGTGGGCCTTAAACATGCGGCCGGACTCTGTCTGGCATTATCCCTGATCGCTTTCGTCGCTGGTGCCGACGCGGCGAGCCTTCAGCCGCAAGAAGTGCGGATCACCGATGCGGAGCTTGGCTCATCGCTGACCGGCGCGCCGGGCGATCCGGTTCAGGGCGCAAAGTGGTTCAAGAGCCGCAAGCTTGGAAACTGCCTTGCCTGCCACGGCAACAAGGACCTGGCGAGCGAACCTTTCCACGGTGAGATCGGCCCGCCTCTTGATGGCGTCGCCGACCGTTACTCGGAAGCAGAGCTGCGTGCGATTGTGGTGAACTCAAAGGATGTTTTCGGGCCGGAGACGATCATGCCCGGTTTCTACCGTGTGCTGGAGGGGCAGCGGGTGCTTAAAGACTTTCAGGGTAAGCCGATCCTGACGGCCGAGCAGGTCGAAGATGTCATCGCCTACCTGAATACCCTTAAGGAATAGGACACCGGATGAAGGCCCTTGGATTGAAAGGAAAGACCATGGAGGACATGACGCGTCGCGATGCCTTGGCGTTCGCGGCCGGACTGGTTGCAATCACCGTCCTGCCCCTGCCGGTTCTGGCGGCGGAGGAAACGGCGATGGACGAAATCAACAAGTTCGTCGGTGGCGGCGAAGCTGCGGAAAGTGGCCGGGTGACGCTGGAGACGCCGGAGATTGCCGAGAACGGCAATACCGTGCCTCTGACTGTTATGGTCGACAGCCCGATGACCGCTGATGACTATGTGAAACGTGTTCTGATTGTCGCGGACGCAAATCCGCGCCCGGGTGTGGCCACATTCCATTTCTCGCCGAAGAGCGGCGTTGCGGAGGCTTCGACGCGGATGCGCCTTGCCAGGACGCAGAACGTCATTGCCGTCGCCGAGCTGTCGGACGGCTCGTTCCACATGGCGAAGTCCATGGTCAAGGTGACGATCGGCGGCTGCGGCGGCTGATCAGCAGAAAAGGAGAATCCGGCAATGGCAAAGTCCAAGCCCCGCGTGAAGGCGCCTAAGAAAGCGGATAAGGGAGAGGTCATAGCAATCAAGACCCTGATCTCTCACAAGATGGAATCTGGCCAGCGCAAGGACAAGAAGGGCGATCTGATTCCACGTCAGATCATCAATCGCTTCACGGCGAAGTTTAACGGCGAGTCGGTTTTTGAGGTCGATATCGAACCGGCGATTTCCGCCAACCCCTATCTGCAGTTCAACATGCGCGTCGAAGAAGCCGGAGAGTTCGAGTTCATCTGGGAAGATGATGACGGCTCTGTTTACACGAAGAAGCAAAAGCTCGACGTTACATAAGTACGGCCGGATGCGCGGCAGGCCTTGCCCTGCCGCGCCGGAAGCCGTGCAAAGGGTCTGGGAGGGAAGTGGATGACGATGACAAGAACGAGGATTGCGCTGTTGAGTGCGGTCGCAGCCGGGTTGGTGGTGAGCGGCTATGCCTTCGCCCTGCCGGAGGGTGTCGATACGATCCAGGTCAAGGCCGCATCGAAGGACCATCCGCTCGACGAGCTTTACTCGGGCTGGCATTTCCGCACGCCGGAAACCCAGGCCTTGCAGGAAGACGACTTCGAGAACCCGGGTTTCCTCTGGGTCGAGCAGGGCGTCGATCTTTGGGAAACGGCCGACGGCAGTGAGGGGAAGTCCTGTGCGTCCTGTCATGGCGACGCGGCGGAGTCGATGGCGGAGGCCGGGGCGGCCATGCCGAAGTGGAACGAAGCGCTCGGTAAGCCCGTGAACATGGAGCAGCAGATCAACCTCTGCCGCAGCGAACGCATGGGTGCCAAGCCCTGGAAATGGGAATCCAGCGAGCTTTTGTCGATGACGGCCTTCGTGCGCAACCAGTCGCGCGGCAAACCGGTCGACGTGCAGGTCGACGGACCGATGAAGCCCTGGTTCGAAAAGGGTGAGACGCTCTACAACACCCGCGTCGGGCAGTTGGATCTGGCCTGTTCGAGCTGCCATCAGAACTACTACGGACAGAGCATCCGGGCCGACCGCTTGAGCCAGGGGCAGTCCAACGGTTTTCCGACCTATCGCCTGAAGTGGCAGAAGCTCGGTTCGCTCCATCGCCGTTTCAAGGGCTGTATGAGCCAGGTCCGGGCCGAGCCCTACAAGGTTGGATCGGATGAGTTTCTGGCGCTTGAACTCTACGTCAACTGGCGCGGGCAGGGCCTGCCGGTGGAGACGCCCGCCGTACGGCAGTGACCAGGGCCTTGGCCGGCAGCGCGTCCGCTGCCGCTGAGTACGCGGCTTATCGATTGGCTTTCGCGGAGAGACCTTGTTTCGGATGGTCTTCCGCCTGATTTGGCAGGAGGCTGACTATGCTTTCCCGAAGGGATTTTCTGCAGGTTGCCCTCGCAACCGGTGCGTTGTCGGGGGCCGGGAATGCCTGGCCGTCTTTTGCTGCCGGCACCATGCTCACCGAGGCCGAGCTGCTGGCCTTTGAGCCCCTGGGCAATGTGACGCTGCTGCATATCACCGACATTCACGCCCAATTGGTGCCGCTGTACTTCCGGGAGCCGTCTATCAATGTCGGGGTGGGTGAGTCCAAAGGGCTGCCGCCGCATATCACCGGGAAGGCCTTTTTGGCGAAGTATGGCCTCGAGGCCGGCGGCGCCCAGGCCTATGCCCTGAGCGATCAGGGTTTTTCGACCCTGGCCCGGGAGTACGGCCGGGTCGGCGGTGTCGACCGCCTGGCTACGATGATCAAGGCGGTGCGCGCGGAGCGGCCGGACAACACCCTGTTTCTCGACGGCGGCGATACCTGGCAGGGTTCTTACACATCCTACCAGACGCAGGGTGAAGATATGGTCCGGGTGATGAACGCCCTGGGGACCGATGCCATGACCGCGCACTGGGAGTTCACCTACGGCACCGAAAGGGTGACGGAGTTGCTGGAACAGCTCGCCTTTCCCTTCCTCGCCAACAACGTCCGGGATACGGATTGGGAAGAACCCGTGTTCGACGGGATCGCCACCTTCGAGCGGGGCGGCACCAAGATCGCGGTGATCGGCCAGGCCTTTCCCTATACGCCGGTGGCCAACCCCCGCTACAAGATCCCGACCTGGTCCTTCGGCATCCGAGAAGAGGCGGTTCAGGCGCAGGTCGACAAGGCGCGCGCGGAAGGCGCCGAGCTGGTTGTTCTGCTGTCGCACAACGGGTTCGATGTCGACCGTAAGCTTGCCGGCCGGGTGCAGGGGATCGATGTGATCCTGACCGGTCACACCCATGATGCGCTGCCCGATGCCGTCACCGTGGGTAAGACGTTGCTGATTGCCAGCGGCTCTCACGGCAAGTTCCTGTCGCGGCTCGATCTCGACGTCCGTGACGGCGCGGTGAAGGGATACCGGTATAAGCTGATGCCGGTCTTCTCCGACATCGTCACCCCCGACCCGGAGATCGCGGCGCTTGTCGAGGAAGTGCGTGCGCCCCACAAAGCAGAGCTGAACCGCGTGCTCGGCAAGACCGAGTCGCTGCTGTACCGCCGGGGCAATTTCAACGGCACCTTCGATGATCTGATCTGTCAGGCTCTTCTTGAGGAGCGCGATGCGGAAATCGCTCTCTCGCCGGGCTTCCGCTGGGGGGCCTCTCTGCTGCCGGGCCAGGACATCACCGTGGAAGATGTCCACAACGTCACCTCGATCACCTATCCGGCGGCCTATCGCAGCGAAATGACCGGTGCTTTCCTGAAAACGGTGTTGGAAGACGTGGCGGACAACCTTTTCAATCCGGATCCTTACTATCAGCAGGGCGGCGATATGGTCCGAGTCGGCGGCCTGGGCTACACCATCGATCCGGGCGAAGAGATCGGCAAGCGCATATCGAACATGACCTTCCTGGCCACGGGCGCGCCCATCGAAGCTGAAAAGAACTACACCGTCGCCGGTTGGGCCAGCGTGAATGAAGGTACAGAAGGCCCGCCGATCTGGGATGTCGTCGAAGGCTATATCACCAACCACACCACGGTCAGCGTAACGCCGAACGACGCGGTGAAGGTGGTTGGCGTTTGATGGGATTGCAGCTGCGGCAATTCGCGGCAGGCAGCGGCGAAGCTTACAGTTTACATATTCAATGAATTGAATATTATAAAACCAACGATATCGCCTTTCTCGGAAGGATTTTCCATGAGCCAATCGCCAAAGCCCGGACAGGTAATGGGCCGCCGCGGATTCCTTTCCGGCGCAGCCGCCGCAGGCGGGGCCGCGGCGATCGGCGGTCTGACCGGGCCGGCTGCCGGTGCCAATCCTGAAAACCTGCCGCCGAATGTGCCGGATTGGTCGCGCTACCTGGGTGAGGGCGTCGACGCCCGGCCTTATGGCGTGCCGTCGGAGTATGAGGCCCATGTCGTGCGCCGCAACGTGGCCTGGCTCACGGCCTCGACCGAAAGCTCGGTGAACTTTACCCCTCTGCACGAAATCGACGGCATCCTCACGCCGAACGGGCTCTGTTTCGAGAGGCACCATAGCGGTATCGCCGAGATCGATCCCGCGGATCATCGTCTGATGATCAACGGCCTGGTGGACAAGCCGTTGATTTTCACCATGGAAGACATCATGCGCTTCCCGCGCACCAACAAGGTCTATTTCCTGGAGTGCGCGGCCAACACGGGCATGGAGTGGCGCGGGGCGCAGTTGAACGGCTGTCAGTTCACCCATGGGATGGTCCACTGTGTCATGTACACCGGGGTGCCGCTGCGGCTCATCCTGGAAGAGGCGGGGTTGAAAACCAATGCCAAGTGGATCATGCCCGAAGGCGGCGATGCCGCCGGCATGAACCGTTCGGTCCCCTTGGAGAAGGCGCTCGACGATTGCCTCGTCGCTTTCAAGATGAACGGCGAGGCCCTGCGCCCGGAACAGGGCTATCCCCTGCGCCTGGTGGTACCGGGCTGGGAAGGCAACATGTGGGTGAAGTGGCTGCGCCGGATCGAGGTCGGCGACCAGCCCTGGCACACCCGCGAGGAAACGTCGAAGTATACCGACCTGATGGAGGACGGCCGCTCCCGCCGCTTCACTTGGTACATGGACTGCAAGTCGGTGATTACCAATCCAAGCCCGCAGGCGCCTTTGCTGCACAAGGGTCACAACATCCTGACCGGCCTTGCCTGGTCGGGCCGCGGCACCGTCGAGCGTGTCGACGTGACCCTGGACGGTGGCAAGAACTGGCGCACCGCGCGGATCGACGGGCTGAGCCTGGATAAGGCCGTGCATCGTTTCTATTTCGAGTTTGACTGGAATGGCGAGCCGCTGTTGCTGCAATCTCGCGCTGTAGATTCGACCGGCTATGTGCAGCCGACAAAAGACGAACTGCGTGCCGTGCGCGGCACCAACTCGATCTACCACAACAACGGTATCCAAACCTGGCATGTGCAGCAAAACGGCGAGGTCGAGAATGTCGAGATCAGCTAAGCTCCTGCTGCTGCTGGCCGGCCTTGCCGGCGCCGCTTCCCCGGCGATAGCCGGCCCCCTCGGGCTTGGGCGTGAGGCCAAGCCCGCGGAGGTTGCCGCCTGGGATATCGACGTGCGGCCGGACGGGCAGGGCCTGCCCGAAGGACGCGGAACGGTTGCCGAGGGTGAGGTCGTGTTTCAGGAGCTCTGTGCCGTCTGCCACGGCGAGTTCGGCGAGGGAACCGGGCGCTGGCCGGTGCTGGCCGGCGGGGAGGACACCCTCAACTCCGAAGACCCGGTGAAGACCATCGGCTCGTACTGGCCCCATCTGTCCACGGTCTACGACTACATCTATCGGGCCATGCCCTTCGGCGAGGCTCAGTCGCTCACCCCGGATGAGACCTATGCCATCACGGCCTACTTGCTTTACATGAACGATGTCGTCGAAGAAGAGGATTTCGAGCTGTCGAAGCAGAACTTCGCATCGATCCGCTTGCCCAACGAGGCGGGTTTCATCGATGATGGCCGCCCGGACACGGCGACCGTTTCAAAGACGGAGCCTTGCATGACGGACTGCAAAGCCGAGGTGACGATCGTCAGTCGCGCCCGTATCCTGGATGTGACCCCGGAAGGCGAGGGCGACGGCGGGATCGACTGAGGCAGGGGCAAACGCAGCCTTTTCGGTTGCAGCCGCTCTTTTTCTAGACGGGAAGTCTCGATAATGAAGAACAGCGGTCGGATTGCGGCACTGACGAGACGCCAGGTGCTGACTGCCGGGTCGGCAGCGACCGCAGTTCTGGCGATGCCGTCGCTTTCCTTTGCCCGCGGTGTTCGCATCGTGATTATCGGCGCCGGTGCCGGCGGTGGGACGGCGGCGCGGCTTCTGGTGCAGCAGCTTGGCGACAAGGCCGATATCCTGGTCCTGACCGGGCCGTCCAAGACCTATTATCCTCCCTTCCTGCAAACCGGCCGCCTGCTCGGCGAGGCCGCGCCAACGGTGGATCTCGGATTGCGATTGGGCGAAAGCGGCGTCGCCACGATGGCCGGCAGTGTTATTGCCCTGGACCGGCGGCGGAAGCAGGTGACGGTTCAAAGGAATGAGACACGGACGCAGCTGCCTTACGATCTGTTGATCGCGGCGCCGGGTGTCTCTCTGGGCAGGTATGGCGAAACAGCAGGCGGCGAGCCGGATCCCTGTTGGACGGCGGGCTCCGCTTGCTCGGCCGGCTTGCCGGGCCTGGCCGGGTTTCCGGAGGGCGGCACCCTGGGGATCGTGGCGCCGCCGCAGCCCTATCGCTGCCCGCCGGCGGTATACGAACGGGCCTGCCTGCTGGCCCACCGCCTGCAGGGCAGAGACCCGTCGGCGAAGATCCTCATCGTCGACGAGAAAGACGGTTATCCGATGCAGGCGCTCTTTGAAGCGGCCTATGCGGACTACTACGATGATGCCGTCGAATGGATTCCAAGAGAGTTTCATGGCGGCGTCAAACGGATCGATTTCCGCCAAGGCCTGATCGAAACCGACTTCGAGGCTTTTGAGGTCGATCTGGTCCATGCGGTGCCGCCGCAGTCGGCGCCCGATTTTCTCATCCGGGCGGGCCTTGCCGATGCAACCGGCTACTGCCCCGTCGAAGCGATCAGCATGCAATCCGCCACTGATCCGGATGTCTACCTGGTTGGTGACGTGGCCGCCGCCGGCGAAATGTCCAAATCCGCCGGCTCGGCGATTGCCCAGGCCGGGCTTGCCGTCGCTCACCTTGTCGAGCGGGTCGCCGGGCATCCTGCCGAGGCGTCGATCGATCTTGCGGACCAGTGCTGGACTTTCCTGACACCCGATGACGCCGTGACGCTGGGCGGGCGCTATCGGCCCGAGGGCCGGCATTTCGCCTCGGTCGAGCGCTTCGTGAGCGATGTCGAAGAGGACGAGACGACGCGGTGCAGCAATGCGCGGGAGGCAGCGGCCTGGCCCGCCATGATGCTGCAGCAGATCTATGGAGCCGTCTCGTGAGAAGCCTTGCGGCGGCCATGGCCTTCACCCTTGCCGTTGCGGCAGGTGCCGCCGCAGAAACCGTCGGTGATGCGGAACGCGGCGTCGATGTCTTTCGCAAATGTAGCGCCTGCCATCAGGTCGGCAAGTCGGCGATAAACCGCGTCGGCCCGCACCTGAACGGTGTGTTCGGCCGAACGGCCGGGACAGTCGAACGCTTCAAGTACTCGAAACACATGCAGCGTGCCAGCGCCGACGGCTTGGTCTGGACTTACGAAACACTGGATGCCTTTCTGGAAAACCCGAAGTCCATGGTGTCGGCGACGCGCATGAATTTCCAAGGCTTGAAGAAAGCGCAGGACCGGGCGGACGTTCTCGCCTACCTGCGCCGCTTCTCCGACAATCCGCGGGACATTCCGGAAAGTGAGCCGACCCTTCGTTTGGACGACCCTAACCTGGACCCTGCGGTGCTCACGCTGGAAGGAGACCCGGACTACGGCGAATATCTCTCCAGCGAATGCACGACCTGCCATCAGGCGGACGGCTCGAACCAGGGCATTCCACCGATCACAAACTGGCCGCACGAAAACTTCGTCGTGGCCATGCACGCCTATAAGCAGCAGCTCAGGCCCCATCCCGTCATGCGGATGGTTGCCGGCCGCTTATCGGACGAGGAGATTGCCGCCTTGGCGGCATACTTCGGAGGGCTCGAATAACCGGAATCGTTCAAGGGAGGAAAAAATGAAGTTCGGCAGAAGACAGTTCATCGGAACGACGGTTGGTGCGGCGGCGGCGTTGTCGGCACCGGCCGTCCTCGGTCAGGCTAGGCCCAGGGTGGTCGTGATCGGCGGCGGCGCCGGCGGTGCAACGGCGGCCCGCTATGTCGCCAAGGATAGCAAAGGGGCGATCGACGTCACTCTGATCGAACCGACCCGCAGGTATTACACCTGCTTTTTCTCCAACCTCTACATCGGCGGTTTCCATGAGATGGCCGCGCTCGGCCACGGCTACGGCAAGCTGGCGAGCGACTACGGCGTTAACGTGTTGCATGACTACGCCATCGGCGTGGATCGGGGGGCGAAGACCGTTGCGCTTGCCGGTGGCGGTTCGGTGCCCTACGACCGTCTGATTCTCTCGCCCGGCATCGACTTCAAGGAAGGGTCCGTTCCCGGCTGGGATCTCACCTCTCAGAACGCCATGCCCCATGCCTACAAGGGTGGTACGCAGGCTGAACTCCTGAAGGCGCAGGTCGAAGCCATGCCTGAAGGAGGCGTCTTCTGCATGGTCGCACCCCCGAATCCCTACCGCTGCCCGCCGGGGCCCTATGAGAGGGTCTCCATGGTCGCTCACGTCCTGAAGGCACGAAACCCCACGGCGAAGATCCTGATTGTCGATCCCAAACCCAAGTTTTCGAAGCAGGCCCTGTTCGAGGAAGGCTGGCAAGACCATTATGCGGGCATGGTCGACCGGATTGGCCCCGATTTCGGCGGCGATGTCGTGGAAGTCCGACCCGATAGTATGGAAGTCGTGATCGACGGCACGGTCGAGAAGGTCGATGTCTGTAATGTGATTCCGGCCATGAAGGCCGGACACATCGCCGCGCTGGCAGGGGTGACCGACGAGGCCGGCTGGGCGCCCGTGGTGCCGGCGAGTATGCAGAGCCGCATGGACGAGAACATTCATGTCCTGGGCGATGCCGCCCAGCAGGGCGATATGCCGAAGTCGGGTTTCGCGGCCAACAGCCAGGCCAAGGTCTGTGCCATGGCGGTCCGTGCGGCCTTGACCGGGTCGAAGGTCTTCCCGGCCAAGTTCTCCAATACCTGCTGGTCGTTGATCGAGACTGACGACGGCGTAAAGGTGGGGGCCACCTATAAGCCTACCGAGGAGAAAATCGCCAAAGTCGACGGCTTTATCTCTCAGACCGGCGAGGCGGCCGGTCTTCGCAAGCGGACCTATGAAGAGTCGATTGGCTGGTATGCCGGAATCACGGCCGACATGTTCGGTTGAATCCTGCCCCCGCAGACTTTGCGCCGGGGCAGGGCTCCGGCGCGACTTTTCTGTTCAGGACACCGCGGCGGTCCAAGTCTCGATCCTGTCGATGACATCGCAGGTTTCTCGCTCGGCGCCGCGCGCCCTGGGTGTGAGCCTTCGGTCGGTCGTCACGCCGCAGCAGATAGGCAGCAGATAGAAGGAACCGTCCCATGGCTCGTTTCACCACGTCGCTCGTATTGACCCTGATGCTGCTTGCAAGCGCGGGCGCGCAGGCGCAGGCCGTGCGGGAGGTCGAGCTGTCTTTCCGCGGGACCGTCCTGCTGGGCGATCTGGTGCTTCCGGAAAACGGTTCACTGGATAGTGACGCGGTGCTGCTCACCCATGGAACCCTGGCGCACAAGGATATGGAGATCATCGAGGGGCTTCAGGCGGCACTCGCCGAGCGGGGCATTGCGAGCCTCGCCCATAGTCTTTCGTTGGGCATCGACCGGCGGCGCGGCATGTACGACTGTGCGCAGCCGCATCGTTACCTGCATCGCGATGCCGTTGAGGAGATCGCCGCTTGGCTGGCGTGGCTCCGCAAGGAGGGGGCGTCCAAGGTGACCGTGTTGGGACACAGCCGGGGCGGCAATCAGGTCGCTTGGTTCGCCGTGGAGAAAAGCGATCCCGCGATGGCGGGAGTCGTCCTTCTGGCGCCTTCTGTCGGCAGCGGGCAAAAAGCTGTCGCGGCGCAGTATCGTGCGCGCTTTGGCGTGGGGCTCGGCCCGGTCCTGGAAGAAGCGGCAATGCTGGCCGCCGAGGGGAAGGGCGCGACCTTGATGTCTTTACCCGGCTTCGCCTACTGCGAGGATACCGAGGCGACGGCGGACAGCGTCCTGTCCCACTACGGTCCGGAGCCGCGGCGTTTGACGCCGTCGTTAATTCCGTCGATCGGGGTGCCGGTTCTCATCATTGCCGGTTCGGTTGATCAGGTCGTACCCGAGGTGCCTGAGCGGTTCGGCTCCCTTGTCGATGGGAACGAAGTCCGGTTGGCCGTCGTCGAGGACGCCGATCATTTCTTTCTCGACTTCTACCTGGAAGACGCCGCCGACCTCGTTGCCGATTTCGTTCGAAGATAGAGCGCGACCTGTCTTGCCAAACCTGTCTCACTGAACGGGAGTCGGCCGGTTTCAGGCCGTCGCCTACTCGAACTCCATCTGCTCGAATACCCGTCCGGCGTTGCGCTTCGCCAACTGCTCGTAGGTATCGAGGTGGGCATAGGGCGTCTGATCGACGTAGTAGGCCTGTTCAAGGGTGCCGCCTTCTTCGATTAGCTTGCCGACAAGGCCGCGCAGGTAGACCAGATAGTCCTTCGTATAGCGCCGCACCTGATCCATGTTCGTGGGGTGACCGTGACCGGGGATGACGTAGGTCGCCTGCAGGGCTTCGAAGGTCTCCCAGCTTTCCAGCCAACCTGCCGTATCCGTGTCGTCGAAAATCGGCAGCATCCGCTCGTGAAAGGCCATGTCGCCGGAGATCACCAGGCTCACGTCGGGCAACCAGACCACGATGTCGCCCGGGGAATGGGCCGGGCCGAGGTTCTTCACTTCGACTGTGAAGCGGCCCATCTCGATGACCTTCTCGTCCTCGAAGGTTTCCGTGGGCCCCTGAAGGACGGTGCCCGCCGATTTTTCTTTGTTATAGGTCTGCATCCGCGACAGGATCTGCGGACCGCGGTCCTCGAACTCTTCCGCCGCCTCGACATGGGCCAGGATCGGCACCTGCTGCTCGGCCCAGTATGCATTGCCGAGCATGGCGTGCCCCTGGCCGTTTTCGTTGACCACCAGCTTCACCGGTTCATCGGTAATCTGTTTGATTTCTTCATGCAGCGCCTTGGCGAGCTGATAGCTGGCACCGCCGTTGACGACGATGACCCCGTCGCCGGTGACGATGAAGGAGAGATTGTTGTTGTGCCCGGAATTCTCGTAGCCCGGCGGTGCGGTGGCGCCGATGGCCGACCAGACGTAGGGGATCACCTCCACCGGTTTGGCGTAGAGCACTGATTGCGGATATTGATCGGGAATCTGCTCGCTGGCGGCGGCTGACAGGCTTCCCAGGCCGAGCCCTGAGAACAGCCATCCGCTCAACACGAGACCAAGGGCGAAGGGGGTGAGTGATCTGGTCACTTGTTTTCCTCCGGTATCCGGCTTTTGCCGATTGTCGTTGTGTGCGTTCCGGGTGACCCTGCGGCGGATCAGAAGATGAGCTTCTCCTCGATGGCCTCGATGCCGGCGCGGGCACAGGTTGCATCGGCCGTACCGGTGGGGGCGCCGGAGATGCCGATCGCACCCAGCATGCTGCCGTCGCCGGCCAGGATCTGCACGCCGCCGCCAAGCGGCAGGGCCATGGAGACATTGCGGATTCCCCAGGCTTCGCCCTTTTCGCTGAGGTTGGCGAGTTCCAGGGTATCGGTACGGAAGCTGACCGAGGTCCAGGCCTTGCGGTAGGAGGTGTCGGGGGTATGCGGGCCGGCGAAGCGGTCCCGGATCGTGGTCTGCAGATTGCCGGCGCGGTCGACCACCGAGACGGCGACCTGATAGCCCTCTGCCCGGCAGCTTTCCAGAGCGGCCTGTGCCGCTTCCACAGCCACGTCTGGGGTGAGGGACTTGAAGGTCACGATCGCATCCTGCGCAGCGGCTGTTGTGATGGAAAAGCCGGCGGCGGCGGCGGCGGCAAGACACAGACTAGGATAACGGATCATGAGAGTTCTCCCGATTGCTAAGCGATTGAAGCGGTTGGCGGCGAAGCGCTGGTGCCGTGACCCCGGGCCCCTGTTGCCAAGCGCGCGTCCGACTTTACGCAGTGCGTCAACCGGGTCATCGATGGTCTCGCCGCCGTAAAACAGGCGTCGTATTCCCTGTGGTGCTCCGCAGATGCCGGCTTCCCCCAGAGCTTTGTTGTTGTCACCGAGGCACTATATATATAATAATTTGAATATAAAAGAATAAGTCATCGCTCGGTCTGAAAAGACTGCCCTGCGCAGAGACGAAACCGTCTGATTGCCGACAGATGCCGCGCCGGCGTTCAAGCCGATGACACGAACTCATGATGGGGAGGACAGTCATGGAGAGTGATCGAAGAACCCTGATGCTGGCCGCTATGGCCGCTGCTACCTGTCTTTCAATCCCGCTCAGGGCGCGGGCGTCAGAGCCCGAGGTGGGCGACAACGGCCTTCATGTCCAGGATTGGTTCGTTGAGTCTTTTCTGGATCTGCAGGAAGACCTGACCGACGCGGCGGACAATGGCCGGCACTTCGCCATTTTGTGGGAGCAGCGCGGCTGCCCCTATTGCCGCGAGCTTCATGCGGTCAATCTCAGCCGGCCGAAGATCGTTTCCTATCTGCAGCAGAATTTCGATATCCTGCAGCTTGATCTCTGGGGCAGTCGGGCGGTGACCGATTTCGATGGCGAAGAGCTTGAAGAGCGCGCGCTGGCGCGCAAATGGCAGATCAATTTCACGCCGACCATCGTTTTCTTTCCAAACGATCCGCAGGCCGTTGCGGGCAAACCGGGGCGGTCGAGCGAGGTGGCCCGTATGCCCGGCTACTTCAAACCCTTTCACTTTGCCACCATGTTTGAATATGTCCGCGACGGCCAACACCAGGTCCAGTCGTTTCAGCGCTACCTTCAGGACAAGTTTGCCCGGCTGGAGGCCGAAGGTAAGTCCGCGGATGTCTGGTGAGGGATCGCCGCCGCGAGGTCTGATCCATGGGTGACATATCGACATCTCTGTTGCTGGCCGGTTGCGGCCTGCTGGCCGGGCTTGTCGTCGGTGCGGTCGCCCGCGGGGCGCGGTTTTGTACCTTCGGGGCAATCGAGGACTGGATCCTTGCCGAGGATACCCGGCGACTGCGCAGTTGGGCGCTTGCGATCGCAGTCGCCATGATCATCGTCCAGTTTCTCGACGCCTGGGGAGTCGCCCGCATCGATCAAAGCTTTTATCTCTCCAGCGACTTCGGCTGGGCCGGTGCAATCGTCGGCGGGCTGCTCTTCGGCTTTGGCATGGCGATGGTCGGAACCTGCGGTTACGGGACCTTGGTCCGCCTGGGCGGCGGTGATCTGCGGGCCTTCGTCGTCTTCCTGGTCCTGGGCCTGACGGCTTACATGACGGCACGGGGCCTCACCGGCATCCTGCGCGAATCCCTGATTGAACCTTTGAATTGGGATTTAAAGGGTATCGGCGGGCAGGGCTTTTCCCATCTGCTGTCGGACGTCCTGGAGATCGACCGTTCGCTGGCCGGCCTTGTGATTGGCGGTGCGGTCTCTCTGGTGATCTTCTGGTGGTGTTTCCGAAGCGCCGGGTTTCGTTCGGCACGGCGGGATATTGCCGCGGGTGTCGTCATCGGTATCGTGGTGGCATCCGGCTTCGCCGCGACGGGGATTGTCGGCGCCGATCCCTTCGAACCACAGCAGGTTGAATCGCTGAGCTATGTTCTGCCGCCGGGCGAAACCATCGTCTATCTGCTGACTTTCTCAGGGGCAAGCATCGACTTCGGCGTCGGATTGGTGCTGGGAACCATTGCCGGCGCTTTCCTGACGGCGGCGGCCAAAGGCGAACTGCGGCTTGAGGCTTTCGATGACGCTCGGGAAATGCGGCGTCATCTTCTGGGGGCTTTTCTGATGGGTTTCGGCGGCGTGACGGCGCTTGGCTGTACTGTCGGGCAGGGTATTTCCGGGATGGCGACTCTTTCCATGAGCGCGCCGCTTGCGCTCGGCTCGATCTTCCTGGGTGCGGCCTTCGGTCTGCACTATCTGGTAAGCGGTGGCGTCCGTGAGGCGATCTCGGCTTTGTACTTTACCGGCCGCGAGCCTTTCGGCTGAGGCCTCCAGAACCACTTGCCTTGAGTGACTGTATAATCATTACGATTGGTTTTGATCGCAAGCATAAGCTCTTGATCCTATATGTAGGGCGCTTAATACATTCAAAAGAAATAATATGTAAATCCGACTCTGGCTACTCACTTCGATAGTTGGGGAAGGGCAGATCATGCTACGGAAACTGCGGAGCCGAAAAATCGGTGTACGCCTGGCTATGGCACTGGCGCTGACGGCTCTTCTGGCTGTTGCGGTTACGACCGCTGCGAACCTCTGGCTTGCCGCGGGCATGAGCGAAGAGGCCTTCGAGGAGAAGCTGTCCGGTTTGCGCAGCCAGTTGGTCGACGCCATCGAGGCAGAGGCCAATCGGGCGGTTTCCATGGCGACAACCGTCTCAGAGAACACGCAGGTCCAGCAGCTCTTTGCGGCCCGGGACCGCGACGGCCTGGCCGGTATTTTCGTGCCTGGTTTCAAGAAGATGAAGGAAGAGCAGGGGGTTCGTCAGTTTCAGTTCCATCTGGCGCCGGCGACTTCTTTCCTGCGCGTGCACAAGCCGCAGAAGTTCGGCGACGACCTTTCCTCCTTCCGTTTGACGGTGGTCGATGTGAACGCGCTGGGTGATCCGGTTTCCGGTCTTGAGCGTGGTGTCGCCGGCCTTGGCATGCGTGGCGTCGTTCCGGTGCTGAATGACGGCGCCCAGGTCGGCTCGGTGGAGTTCGGTCTTTCCTTCGGTCAGGCTTTTTTCGACCGTTTTACGGAGCGTTCCGCGGCTTTGGCCGCGCTTTATGTGCTGCGCGACGAGGCTGTGGAGACTTTTGCCACGACCTTTCCGGCGGGCGTTGCTTTCGACGAGTCGTTGCTGCGTGCCGCCGCGGCCTCGGAACACCCGACAATTCTGCCAAGGGTCGTCATCGATGGCCTGGCCCACGCGACCCTGCTGACCCCCATTACCGACTTTAGCGGCGATGTGATCGGCGTTGCCGTCATCGGCTTCGACCGCAGCGCCGCCGACGCAGCGCTGACATCGGGCCGGATCACCTCCTTCGGTATCGGTTTGGCGGTTCTCCTTGCATCGCTGACCATTGCCTGGGGGATGAATCGTTCCATTGCCCGGCCGATCTCGGCCATTACCGGGGTCATGCGATGCCTGGCCGACGGCGAGACCGAAGTCGAGATTCCCGGCATAGGGCGTCGTGACGAACTGGGCGCCATGGCTGAAACCGTCCAGGTCTTCAAAGACAATGCGATCGAAAAGAATCGCCTGGAGGATGCGCAGCGCGCGTCGGAACGCCGGGCGACAGAAGAAAAACAGCGGGCGCTGGGTGAACTGGCTGACGGCTTTGAGGCTACGGTCGGGCAGATTGCCGGTCGCGTGTCGAGCGGCGCCGGGCAGATGGAATCGACCGCCCAGCACATGATTGAAGTTACCAAGCGTACCGACGAGCGCACGATGGAGGTCACCGCTACCTGCGAAGAGGCGAACCAAAGCGTTCAGACCGTCGCGACGGCAGCTGAGGAACTCAGTGCATCGATTGCCGAGATTTCAAAGCAGGTGACCCAGGCGAACGAGGTTTCCGATCAAGCGGTGCAGGAAGCCACGGCAACCGACAGCACGGTCAAGAGTATGGCCGAAGCGGCCGAGAAGATCGGCGATGTGGTAAAACTGATTCAGGACATTGCCGAGCAGACCAATCTGCTGGCTCTCAACGCCACCATCGAGGCGGCACGGGCAGGCGACGCCGGGAAGGGCTTTGCCGTGGTCGCCAACGAGGTCAAGAGCCTGGCCACCCAGACCGCCAAGGCGACGGAGGAGATTTCCGGCCAGATTGACGCTATGCAGTCGGTGACCGGTGGCGCGGTGGAGGCAATCGCTTCCATCAGCTGCCGTATTCAGAGCATCGGCGAGGTGACCGCCTCCATCGCCGCTGCCATCGAAGAGCAGTCTTCGGCGACCCAGGAAATTGCCAGGAATACGCAAAATGCAGCCAACCGCACCACGGCGGTCTCGGAGAGCATCGGCTTGGTCCGTCAGGACACGGGCGAGACGAGCCAGGCGGTTACGGAGGTCGTCTCGGCCTCGGGCACGCTCAACGAGCAGGCCGCCCAACTGCAGTCTGAGATGCGTGGTTTCCTGGCCAAGGTTCGCGCCTCTTAGATCGAGCGTCAAAGGGATCACTGGCTGCTGGACTCCCGTACCGGATACTTCGCCTATGTCGATCCCAAGAAGGGACAGTTCGAGCGGGTGGCCTTCTGCCCCGGCTATCTGCGCGGGCTGAGCTTCATCGGCGACTTTGCCGTGGTTGGGCTGTCGCGGCCGCGCGGCAATTGCACCTTCAGCGGCTTGGCGCTGGACGACAACCTGGCCAAGGCCGACAGCGATGCGCGCTGCGGTCTGATGGTGACCGATCTGAAGGGCGGCGATATCGTTCACTGGCTGCGCATCGAGGGCGTGGTCGAGGAACTTTATGACGTCGTGACCTTGCCCGGTGCCGTCCGCCCCATGGCGCTCGGCTTCAAGACCGATGAGATCCGCCACTTCCTCAACGTTGGCGAGCTGGGCAACCTGGTCCCAAATTGAGCGGTAGATGACTTGGCTCGGCGAGCGAATGTCCGTCTCGGCGGCCGCGGGTTTCCGCGACCGTACCTCTATCTTAAAGGAGAGACTTTGTCAGTTTATGGCAGGGCCGCTGCCATAGCATGAGCCCTGAGCGGTTACCATGCCTGGTTGACACACCTCAATGTTGCATTGCCACACCTCCGGTACCTTTCTGCCCAAAGCAGTACTGGGGAACACCATGCGAAAGAACGATGACCGGCATGTCGCCAGGCAGTCCGTGCTCTTGGCAAGTGTGCCTGAGGACCTGGTCGAAACCATCCTGTCACATACAGAAACCCGGGCCTTCGACCGAGGCACGACGATCTTTCTTCAGGGAGAAATCGCCGAGAGTGTCTATATAGTGCTCGATGGTTGGGTGAAATTGTTCCGAATTTCGCAAAACGGAGCCGAGGCGGTGGTTGGTGTCTTTACCAAGGGCCGAAGCTTCGGCGAGGCGGCGGCATTTCAAAACGATGTCTATCCGGTGGCGGCCGAGGCCGTTACCGACTGCCGCGTGATGCCGGTGCGCGCCGGTCTCATCCTTGGCCTCATGAAGTCGCGGCCGGAGCTTTGCACGGCGATGCTCGCGTCGACCTTCAGGCATCTCCACGCTTTGGTCGCCCAGGTCGAACAGCTGAAAGCGCATACCGGCGCCCAGCGTGTGGCTGAGTTCCTGCTCGATCTCTGCCCGATTGCGGAAGGCGCCTGTGCCGTGACCTTGCCTTACGACAAAGTGTTGATCGCCGGTCGGCTCGGCATGCAACCCGAGAGCCTGTCGCGGTCTTTCGCCCGGCTGAAGGACGTCGGCGTGAAGGTCAGCCAGAACCACGCGGCTATCTCTGACGTGGCGCGCCTGCGCGGCTATGTCGACGAGGACCGCGCCGCGGCCTGGAGCCGGGTTCAATGAGCAGCCGGCTTGAGACGGTACTTGCGGCAATCGATACGGCCAACGCGGCCGATCCGTCCCTTGAGCGGGACGGCGAGAACGAAAGGCCTGCCGCTTTTCTCTATGGGCAGCGGATGTCGGCGGAACTGGGCCGCGTGTGTCCTGAAGCCTCGGAGCATCTGAAGATCGCGGCCAGGGGCCAGCACATAGAGCGTTGGAAGATGCCGCGCAGCTCCTATCCCGAGGGCCGCAAAGGATACCTCACCTGGCGCAGGGATCAGGCGGCTTTTCATGGCGAGCGGGTTGCGGCCCTGATGATCGAGGCCGGCTATGCGCCGGACGATGGCGAGCGGGTCGCACAGATGCTGCGCAAGGAAGGGATTAAGCGCGATGCGGATGTGCAGATGCTGGAGGACATCATCTGTCTCGTCTTTCTGCGCTGGTACTTCGCCGGATTTGCCGAAGGCCGTGATCCGGACCATGTTCTAAGCATCGTCGCCAAGACAGCGCGCAAGATGTCACCGGCAGGGCGGGCCCGGGTCGCTGCCGAGTTCGATCTGCCCGACAAACTGCTGCCGGCGCTTGCCGTGTGAGGCCCGTTACCGGAGCGGAATCAGGTAGAGAACCAGCAAACCGGCCATGTAGCCGCCGAGAACCATGCCGAAGCCGCGGTTCCAGAAGGGTGTGGCGGCCAATCCAAGATAACGCGACAGGATCAGGCGCGCCTTGAAGTAAGCCAGGGCAAGGATAAGGGCCCCGATGAGGGGGGTGGCAATCCCGGCACCCACCCACTGCGCCGCAAGGGTGCTGGCAAGGCTGAGGATGAGCAACCCGGCCCATCCGCGCCAAAGGCTGTCGCCGATCAATCCGATCATCGCAGAAGATAGATTACGGGGAACAGCAGGACCCAAACCAGGTCCACCATGTGCCAAAAAGCGGTTCCGGTTTCCAGATTGTTCAAGCTGTCACGCCAGGCGATCAGGCCAAGAATGATGATGCCCGCAGCGACATGGGCGGCGTGGAATCCGGTCAGCAGATAGTAAAAAGTGAAGAAGGGATGGGTCTCGGTTCCGATCCCGGCGGCTATCTTGTCGCCGTATTCGACCGCCTTTACCCAGAGGAAAAGGCCGCCGAGAAGGGCCGCCGCGCCGAGCCAGAGCCTTGCGCCCAGGCGACGGTGCGCCCTGCGCCACCGCACGGCCAGGGCCGCACAGAGCCCGCTGGTCACCAGCACGGCGGTGTTGATGCCCCCTGCGGTCCGGTCGAGCAGATCCTGCGCTTCGGCAAAGCCGCCGGTGTCTGTGGTTCTCACGGCCAGGAAGGCGGCGAGGCCCGCGCCGAACACCAGGAGTTCGCTGACGATCAGCACCCACATCATGAGATCGCCGGGCAATTCCGACAGTCGGCTTTCCGTCGCGCCTTCGCTCATGCCCCCACCAGGTGGCGGTAGATGTCCGGCAGGGCGGCCGACAGCCGGTCGGGGTGGGCAATGACGGCGTAGCCGCCACGCCCGAAGATGCGGGAGAACCACGACTTTCCTGTTGCGTCGATGGTCACGCCGAAGACCGCCTGTCCCGCGCGGCGGGCCTCGCGGATCGCCATGCGGCTGTCCTCGATGCCGTGGCGGCCTTCGTAGTGATCGAGGTCGTTGGGCTTGCCGTCGGTGATGACGAGCAGCAAACGGCGTTGTTGCGCCTGTTGGCAGAGTTCACCCGAAACGTGGCGGATGGCGGCCCCCAAACGGGTGTAGAAGCCCGGGCGAAGGCCGGCAATGCGCGCTTCCACGGCGGCGCTCATCGGATCGTCGAAGGCTTTGCAGCGAAGCAGGTAGACCCGGTCGCGGCGCAGCGAGGAAAAGGCGTTGATGGCACAGTCGTCGCCGCAGGCTGACAGCCCCCAGGCCAGCGCGGTCAATGCTTCGCGCTCGATATCGATGACGGCGCGTCCGGTGACGGCGCTCTCGGTCGATCGCGAGGCATCCAGCAGGATCGATACGGCAAGGTCGCGCGCCTGCGTGCGCGTCGCCCGCCAGATGCGGTTTGACCCCCGCCCCGTGGCGCGCAGCTCCACGTGTGAGCGCACGGCGGCCTCCAGGTCCAGGTCGTCGCCATCCGCTTGGCCGGGCAGAACGACTCGGCGCGGTCTCAAGGCCTCGAACTGGCGTTTGACCGCGCGGATACGGCGTTGCGCGCGCGGGTCGGTCGCAAAGGCGGCGGGTTCTTCGGCGGATTCTGCGTCGCTTGCCAGAACGCGGCAGTGATCGGGCAGGTAAAGCCCGCTTCGCACATCCCATTCAGGATAGAGATGGACGCCGGAAAGACGCTCACGGCTAACATCCTCAGGTGCGAGGTCTAGGTGCAGTTTCAAGCGTGTGGCGGGTGCCTTGGTGATCTGTCCCAGGGCGATCTCATCCTGATCGTCGGCGGCTTTCTTCGCGCTGTCCGGATCGTCATCGTCCACCCGGCGGTTGAGGTTGAGAAATTCAGCCCAGGAAAGGATCGCCTCGAACCTGTGCAGGATCAGACTGTCGCGGCGTTCGGCCTGATCGGCCTTTTGGCGGCGCGCGCGATGGACCCCGTCCTTGCTGTCCTGGACCGGGCCGCCGGTCTCCGGTGGGTCGAAGGTGGCGCCGGCACTGCGTGCAAGCGGCTGCAGGTCCGGCCAGAGCGGAACCGGCAGGAAGGGCCGGTATCCGCGGGGCGCCCGAAGCGCGCCGAAGTCGGCGTCAGGTTCCGCGACAAGGTCGACCAGAGCGGCCGTCAGAAAATCAGTGTTCTGGGTATCTGCTGCCGGGGGATCGGGGGGGGTGTCGTTGTCGAGAATAGTGAGAACCGTTCGTTCCACCGCCGCTTCCCAGCGCGGCAGGTTGCGGGGCCGGCGCGCTGACCGGCAGGCCAGGGCAAGCTTGCTGTAGAGGCCGTTCAAGCCCGGATAGTTTTCCAGTGTTGCCCTGGTCATCTGCCGTGCCGCCGCCAGCGCGCGCAGATCGGCGCGCAGCGGATCTTCTTCCATGATCGGCTCCGGCGCATGGGCCGTTACGGCGGCCAGCCAGAAGTACAGCGATGCATTTGCGGCGGGTTGCGGAAAATAGGCGATCCGGGCGGGAAGGCGCAGGGCCTCGCCATCAAAGGAGGCTTTCGCAACCTGCTCTTCGGCGGTTCCCAGACGGCGGCGCCAGGAGAGGCGATGGCCGCTGGTCTCCGGCACGGCGGGTTTGATCTCGACCGAATGCTTTCCGCCGAGGGCGCGAAAAAACACCGCCAGGCGCGCGCCGATGTCCTGCAGGTCGACCGCGGCTTCCTCATGGATCTCAGCAACGTCCAGCCGGCTCGCGATGGCATGCCAAAGTTTGCCGACGGTTTCCTCGGGCTCCCAGGGTTCGAAGCTGTGGTCCGGCACCGGAAAGCCTATCCGAAGACGGCGGTCACCAGGTCGAGCAGCCCGCGTTTTACGTCTTCATCGTCGGTGAGCGGCTCGATCATGGCGGCCCGGATGGCCCGTTCGACAGGCATGCCCTGTCGGATCAGGGTGGCGCAGTAGACGAGCAAGCGCGTCGAGACGCCTTCTTCCAGATCCTGTCCCTTGAGTCCACGCAGCTTGCCGGCCAGGCGCACCAGCGGCGCCACCCGCTGCGCCGGCAGGCCGCTCTCCACCGCGACGATCTCGGTTTCCTGCTCGGGGTTCGGGAAATCGAACTCGATGGCCAGGAAGCGCTGGCGCGTCGAGGGCTTCAGGGTTTTCAGGATGTTCTGGTAGCCGGGATTATAGGAGGCGACGAGCATGAAACCGCTGGCGGCCTCCAGTTCCTCGCCGGTGCGGTCGATCGGCAGGATGCGCCGGTCGTCGGTCAGCGGATGGAGCACCACGGTCACGTCCTTGCGGGCCTCGACCACCTCGTCGAGATAGCAGATTGCGCCTTCACGGACCGCGCGGGTGAGGGGGCCGTCGACCCAGACGGTCTCGCCGCCCTTCAGCAGATAGCGTCCGATCAGGTCGGTGGCCGAGAGATCGTCATGGCAGGCGACGGTGTAAAGCCGCCGCTCAAGCTGTGCCGCCATATGGGCGACAAAGCGGGTCTTTCCGCAACCGGTCGGGCCCTTCAGCAGCAGGGGCAGGCCATTTGCCTGGGCAGCGGCAAAGACCTCGCGTTCATCGCCCTGTGGAAAGTAGAAGGGGGCTGTCGCCCCCTCCTGTGTCCGATGTGCCTGCATAGTCGTCACTCCGCGGCAACCGGCCGGCTATGGCCGGGCTCGATGATCTCCTTACGCGGCATCAGCACGGCGTAGATGAAGATCAAGGCACCCAGGACAACGGCAACCCCGGCGCCGAAGCGCATGATGTAGAAGAGGCTGACCTGATCCTGCACATCCATGTAGTACTCGCCCAAGACCCTTTGCAGGTGTGTCTGTATGATGCCGGCGAAGGTAAGGACGAAGGTCATGAAGGTCATGCCGCCGGCCATCAGCCAGAACGACACCATGTTCAAAACCTGGTTATAGGGATCCCGGTTCTTCAGGATCGGGAAGGCGTAGGTGAAGATCGCCAGGTTCAGGCAGACATAGGCGCCGAAGAAGGCGAGGTGCCCGTGGGCGGCGGTGATCTGGGTGCCGTGGGTGAAGAAATTTATGCTGTGCAGCGTGTGCATGAAGCCCCAGACGCCGGCACCGAAGAAGGCCAGGGTCGCACAGCCGAGCGACCAGAGAAGTGCGGCCTTGTTCGGATGATCGCGCCGCCCCTTCCAGACCATCACAAAGGCGAAGGCCATCATGGCGAAGAAGGGAATCACTTCAAGCGATGAGAAGATCGATCCGATCCACTGCCAATAGGCGGGCGTGCCAATCCAGTAGTAGTGGTGTCCCGTGCCGAGGATGCCGGAGAAGAGCGCCGTGGCGACGATGACGTAGAGCCATTTCTCGACGATCTCCCGGTCGACGCCGGTGAGCTTCAGCATCAGGAAGGCGAGGATGGCGGCCATGATCAGCTCCCAGACACCTTCCACCCAAAGATGGACCACGTACCACCAGTACTGCTTGTCGAGGCTGAGGTTCTCCGGATTGTAGAAGGCGAAAAGGAACAGCAGCGCCAAGCCCCAAAGACCGAGCAGCAGGACGTTGGAAATGGCGGTCTTGCGACCCTTCAGCACCGTTATGGTGATGTTGTAGAGGAAGATGAGTGCCGCCACGACGATGCCGATCTTGACCCAGAGCGGTTGCTCCAGAAACTCACGCCCTTCCTGTCCGAGCAGCACATTCCCTTCAAACAGATTGAAGATATAGGTCACGACCGCACCCAGTGTGCCGATGACAAGAATGGCCAGTTGCAGGTAGGCCAGCATCGGCGAGTGGATCTCTCGCTCCGATTCTTCAGGGATCAGGAAATAGGCTGCCCCCATGAAGCCGACGATCAGCCAGACGATCAGGCTGTTGGTGTGCAGCATGCGCACGATGTTGAAGGGGAGAAGCTCGCTCAACGTGTTCGGCGCCACATAAATCCAGCCTGCGAGGAGCCCGCCGCTGACCTGGATCGCAAAGAGCGCCATGGCGACCAGGAAATAGATCTGTGCGATCTTCTGTGTTTGGTATTTCATCGCTTGATCTCCTCAACCGGCATCGTTCGGTGGCCAACCCTGCGTGTCGATTGTGTTCGTCCAGAGCAGGAATTGGGTAAGGGCGCGGACCTCGTCGTCCGTCAGGTTGAATTGCGGCATCTGGCGCCGCCCTTCGATGCCGGAGGGCTGGGAGTCCATCCAGGCTTTCATCACCTCGAAGGCGGCTTCCGGATCGTCGGTGACGCCCCAGCGTTCCATGACGTTGCCGACCTCGGGGGCGAAATAGGCCCCTTCACCCAGAATGGTGTGGCAGTTAACGCAGGCCTTGCGTTCCCAAATGCGCTTGCCTTGCGCCACGGTCTCCGTCAGGCCCGCCTTATCGGTCGATACGTTAACGATGTAGATGTGGCTGTGTATCGACAGGCCGAGGAAGATGACGATGAAGAACAACGACCCGCCGTAGAAGACGTTTCGGGCCATGGATTTCGTCATAACTTCGCGCATTACGCTCTCCCGCGAGGAGTCTTTTCCAATGGAGGCGAGAATGACCGCCGCCGCGTCCCGGGGCCTTAACGAAAGTCAAGCAGTGCCCCGGGTGCCCGGTTCGCGGTCTTTCAGCGAAAGCGGCCTAATCGAAATTTTTGAGGTAGGCGATCACATCCGCACGGTCCTGTTCTTTACGCAGGCCGGCAAAGCTCATCTTTGTGCCGGGAAGATGCTTTTTCGGCTTGGTTAGATAGGCGTCGATCTCGGCCTCACTCCACACCAAGCCTTCGGTCTTCTTTGCGAGAAAGGCCTTGGAATACTTGAAGCCCTCGACCGAGGCGATCTCGGCATCGATGATGCCGTTCAGGTGCGGGCCGACCTTGTTCTTCGCGTCCTCGCCGACGGTATGGCAGGCTTTGCATTTTCTGAAGACCTTCTCGCCCTTGGCCGGATCGCCCTCGGCCAGCGCCGGGCTTGAAAGGCAGGCGGCAAGGCCGGCGAGAGCAAGGATTCTAAAGGCTTTCATGCTGTTTCCCCCCTTTGGGTCTCTGTGGTTAAAGAAGAACTTCGAGCGATGCGCCCGGATACTGGGCGAGCGCTGCCGCAATGGCGCTGCGGTCCATCAGGCAGAAGGCCGTTGACAGGCCGTCGGCCAGCGCAGCGCGTCCGGCGGCAACCGAAACAAGACTCCATCGCCCCGCCGGCTGGCCGCTGCGCGGATCGAAGATGTGGCCGACCCGGCCGTCGGGATCGAGCAGTGTGCCGCGCGGGGCCGAGGTGGCGAGCGCGCGCTCGGCGAGTTTCACTTCTCGCACGATCACACCGTCGGGCGTGGCAACCCCGGCCCGCCAGCGACCGCCGTCCGGTCGTCTGCCGAGCGCGGCGATCTCGCCCATGTCGATCAGAACGTCGCGCAGCCCACGGGTGCGCAGCAGGGCCGCGACCCGGTCGGCGATGAAGCCCTGGGCGATGCCGTTGAAGGTCAGGGCCATGCCCTTCCGGGCGAAAGATACGCGCCCGGCGTCATAGCGCAGGTGGCTCCAGCCGCAGCGCGCGCCAGCCTTGGCGAGTGCTTCTGCCGTGGGCTGCTCTCCTCTGGCGGCGCTGATAGCGTGCAGTTCCCAGAGCGGTTGGACTGTCGGGTCGAAGGCGCCGTCGGTGATCCGGTGGAGGGCGCCCGACAGAACGAGCAGTTCCAACAACTCGGTGGGCGGCGAGACCAGCCGCCCGGTCCTGTTCAGACGGTTCAGGGCCGAACCGGGATGATGCAGGCTGAAGATCGCCTCCAGGCGGGCGACTTCCGCCTCGACCGCGGTAAAAACATCGCCGGCGGCACTGCCGGTCATGCCGACCAGGGTCATCGAAGCGCCGGCGCCGAGGGCCGCGCCGCGCCAGCGCGTCACGGGGGTCTGCGCCCAGGCCCGGCCGGGCAGGGCCGCAGCGGCTGCCGAGATGGTGAGGAAGCGCCGCCGGCTCAGGCCGTTTTTCATTGCCCATCCTCCCCTGGCAGGCCGATGTCGATGGCACCGAGAACGGCCTCGGCCGGGATCTGGTCGAGCGCCATGACGCTGCCGCCATGGCGGGCCGCGAAGGCTGCGGCGGCCTCTGGCGTGCCGAAGGGCGCAACTTCCGGCGCGCCCATTCCGCCGGTAACGTCGGCACCAACCACAAAGGTGGCGCTATCGGCGGCAACCCAGTTGGCATTCCCGGGTTCCTCCCAGCTTATGGCTTGCGCCATGTCGCTGACGTAGACGGCAGTGATCGAGGCATCGCGCTCCGGACTGATCAGATAGGCCAGGGCATCGCGCACCTGGGCGAAGAAGATCGGCTGGGGCATGCCTTCCAGATGGATCTGGGCTTTCGGCCCGTCGTGATCGGCGATCCACATCTGACAGAAATGGCTGAGGGCGGTGTCGGTGAGCGGAACCGGGTCCGGGGCCACCGCAACCTCGTCGTTGCAGGCAGCCAGCATCAGCAAAGCAAGCAGCGCGCGTTTCATGGCTCGATCCTTCCAAAGGCGATCCGTGCGAGGCCCAGCGCCAGCAGCGGCCAGAGGATGAGCGCCGCCGGGGCGGCCCAGGCGGGCAGGGCGCTGGCGGCGCCGGTCATGCCGGTCGCCAGCGCGACCCCCTCGGCGGCGGCCACATTCCACAGCCGAAAGGCATCGGCGGGGTTTACGGTCAGCAGCCAGGGGAAGACCGTGCGGGTAAAGGTGCCGCCGTCGTCGAAGACGACCGCGCCCAGCAGCCCGAGATCGTAGAGCACGACAAAGACCAGCCAGAGACCGGCGGCCAGCCCTGCGGCCCCGGTGCTGCTGCCGCCGACGGCGGAGACCGCGTAGCCGAGGGCGAGGAAAGCGCCGCCGAGCAGGATCGAGGTGCCGATCAGGCGGGCCAGTGCGGCCAGGCTCTCCGCCCCGGCGCCCCCGGCGAGAGCCGCCGTCGCGCCCGCGGCGCCGAAACCGACCATCACCGCGAAGGCCAGCACGCCAAGCTGCGCCGCGAACTTGCCGAGAAGAAGCTCGCCGCGCGAGACCGGATAGGTCATGAGCAACGCCAGCCCGCCCCGTTCCGCCTCACCCGCGATCGCGTCGAAGGCCATCAACAAGGCCAGAAGGGGCGTCAGGTAAACCGAGAGCGTGGTCATCGAAGCGACGGAGACAGTGAGCAGATCGACGCCGAGCGAACCGGTCGGCGCGGCCCCGGCGAAGGTGAGCGCCAGGGCAAAAAGGGTCATGATCCCGGTTGCCATGAAGACCCAGCGATTGCGACGGGCGATAGCGAACTCCGAGGCCGAAACAGCCAGAATACGGGACATCATCGGCGATCCTCCCCCGAATAGTGGCGATAGAGATCCTCCAGGCTCGGCGGTGCCATCTCGACATCGGCGACCAGTCCGCCCAGTGCAGTAATCCGCGCCAGGCGATCCATTTTCTCTTCCGGCCGGCAGTGAAGCTCGACAGCGGTGCCGTTCACCCGGAGTCCGCCAAGGCGTGTTTGCAGTTCCTCCGCACCATCGCGTTGCGCCGTCAGCCGCAGCCGGATCGGCAGGCCTGCCTGTGCCCTCAGCTGCTCCAAGGTGTCGTCGGCGACCAGGCGGCCCTGGCGCAGGATGGCGATGCGGTCGGTCCGCGCTTCAACCTCGGTCAGCGCGTGGGAGGCGATCAGCACGGCCGCACCGCGCGCCGCGATCTCGTCGATCACGGCATAGAGGTCATGGCGCGATATCGGGTCGAGTCCGCTGGTCGGCTCGTCGAGGAGGGCGACGCGTGGCTGCCCCAGCAGGGCCTGGGCGAGACCGAGGCGCTGACGCATGCCCTTCGACCAGGTCCCGATGCGCCGCCCGGCCGCTTCGCCGAGGCCGACGCGTTCCAGCAGCGGCTCGACACAACGCGGCGATTCGCCGGCCAGGCGGGCAAAGAGCCGTAGTTGTTCGCGCCCGCTCAGCAGTTTGTGAAAGGCGACCGCCTCCGGCAGATAGGTTGAGGCTCTGCGCGCCGCGGCGCTGCCCGGTTCGGCACCGGCAACGGTGATGCGCCCGGCGGTCAGCTTCGTCAGCCCCAGGATGAGCTTCATCAAGGTGGTCTTGCCGGCACCATTGTGGCCCAACAGGGCCACGCGCTCGCCGGGCTTCACGGTCAGGCTTATGCCCTTCAGAATTTCGGCTTTGCCGTAGCGTTTGCAGACCTTCTCAAGGGTGAGGGCAGGTTTATCCGTCATTATCGATCTCCCAATCCGGAACCGGGATCTCGACCGGCCGCATGAGCGGACGGCTGTCTACCACGCCGCCGGGCAGCAGGGCCGGAAAGGCAGACTGCGCCCAACGGACGAGCTGCACCGCCGGGGCGCCGAGCAGCAGCTTCGCCGCCGGCTGCGTCCAGAGGATGTGATCCATGCGATCATTCGGGCGGTAGGGCGCATCGGCGATGCCGTCGCCATCGACGTCATAGGCGGCAAGGTCGCTCCAATGGTTGCCGCGCCCGTTATCCGACCATTCGAGCCAGCGCGAACCGACGTACTTCACCTGGGTGCGGTTGCCGATGAAGGCATTGCCGGTCATCGCATTGCGCTCCGACCCGGCAGTGAAATGGATGCCAACCCCGCAGCGCTCGAAACGGTTGCCCTCGATCCGGTTCTTATGCGCATTGTAGAGGAAGGCGCAGCGGTTGCCGCCGCCGCGCACGAGATTGCCGGTTACCACGGAGCTGTTGGCATAGTTCAGCATGATCCCGTGGTCGCGGTCGCCGAGGGAGATGTTGTCGGTGATGCGCAGGCGCTTGGAGAACATCACCGCGAAGCCGAGATCGTTGCCGATCGAAACATTGCCGGAGACCTCGCTGTCATCGGCGTACATGTAGTGGACGGCGAAGCGCAGGTCGCGGAAGCGGTTGTTCCTGAAGAGATTCTTTTTCGAAGTGTTGACGAAGATCCCGTCGCGGCCCCATCGGATATCGTTGCCTTCGACCACGGCGCCCGGTGCGTTCCAGACGTAGACACCGTTGCCGCGCTGATTGACGCGGTGGTCGCGGCGGCCGTCGATCACATTGTCGGAAACCCGGGCGTCACGGGCGCCGTGGACGTCGACGCCGTAGAGGTTGCCGAGCAACCGGTTGCCCTCGACCACGGCGCGCGCGGCCTTGCGGCCCAGGGAGACGCCGGCATCAATGGTCTCGTGCGAAGAGCCCGAGCCGGTGATGGTCAGGCCGCGCAGTACCACGTCGGGTGCGGCAACGGTGACCACGCTGCCGGTACCGCTGCCCTCGATAGCAGCGGCACCGCCGCCGTCCAGGGTCAGCGGCCGGTCGATCATGATGGGTCCCTGGTGGCGGCCCGGCGCGAGGCGCAGGATGTCTCCTGCTGCCGCCTCTGATACGACAGTTGCAAGCGCCCCGGGCTCAGCCGGCACGTCCCGTTGTTCCGCCGCGACTGCGGCGGGCAACAGCAGAGCGGCAAGCAGAAGCCCGAGGCGCAGCATCTGGTCAGACCCCCCTCGGCTCGACCAGCATGCGGCCGCGCATCTCCATATGGAGCGCGTGACAGAACCACTGGCAGTAGTACCAGTGTACCCCGGGACGTTCGGCGACGAAGGTCACCGAGGCCGTTGCCTGCGGTGCCACCTCCATGGCGACGCCGAAGTTCGACAGGCAGAAGCCATGGGTCAGATCGTCGATGTCGTCCAGGTTGGTGACATAGACCGTGACCTCGTCGCCCTGCTTCACCGTGAACTTCTCCAGGCTGAAGACAGGCGCGACCGAGGTCATGTAGACCCGGACCTTGTTGCCGTCGCGGATCGGTTCCTCGGCACCATCTTCCAGATCGACCCCGTCGGCGGCGGCCTGGCGGACCGCATCGGCGAACATGGGATCGTCGCGCTTCCAGACGACCTCCGGGTTTACCTTGGAGCGATGAACCAGCACGCTGTCATGGGGCTCGGCGAAGGTCGGGCCGTCATGAACCACCTTCATCTCGTCGCCGGAGATATCGATGAGCTGCTCGTTCTCCGGCTTCAGCGGACCGACGTTCAGGAAGCGGTCCTTGGAGAACTTGTTCATCGAGATCAACCACTTGCCGTCGGCCTCTGCCGTCTCGCCCATGGAGGTGGAGTTGTGACCGGGCTGATAGTGGACGTCGACCTTGGAGATGATCGGGTCGACGTCGGACCCGGCATAGGCCTGGATTGCCTTGTCGATGTTCCACTTCACCACCTGGCTGTCGAGGAACAGCGTGGTGAAAGCATTGCCCTTGCCGTCGAAGGCCGTGTGCAGCGGGCCGAGGCCCAGTTGCGGTTCGGCTACGATGCAGGAACGTGGGTCGGCATCTTCCTCGAACAGGGCATCGACCTTGGTCACGTCGATGACCGAGACGGTGGGCGAGAGCTTGCCGTTGATCACCACGTGGCGCTTGTCCGGTGCCGTATTGCAGCCGTGCGGGCTGTTGGGGATCGGCACATAGCGGGTGTATTTCGATCCCTTGCGTCCGTCGAGCACGGGAACCCCGTGCAGTATCTGGACGTCGCCCGCTTTGACGCCCTCCTCGATGCGCTTGATGTTGAAGATCACGACATGGTCGGTTTCGCTGGCCGTCATCTCGGCCAGGTTCATGCCCATTTCCGAGTTGTAGCTGGTCGAGAAAGCGTACTTGCCCTGATAGTCCGCGTCGCAGTTGTCGAGGTTGCCGCTGACGATCACCTGCCAGGCGACTTTCATCTCATCGCCGTCGATGGCGCTGAAGATGTTTACGTAGTCTTCCGGCTTGTCGAGGATTGTGCCGTCGTTGATCAGCGGCGCCTCGTGTTCGCCATTGGCGAAGACATAGCCGGTGCGCGGGAACTTCTGCGGGCGCAGGCCGTGGATGTCCTTGGCGTTGGGAATCTCGATGATCTTATCGCACTTCATGACGTCGCAGCGCACGCGCGCAACGCGGGTGTTGGCCTTGTCGTTCATGAAGATGTAGCGCCCGTCATAGGTCCCGTCGGTGAAGGACATATGCGGATGGTGCAGATCGCCGTTGTCGTAGGTGACCTTGCCCTGTGCCTTGAGATAGGCCTTGGACTCCGGCAGCAATCCCTCGGTCAGGATCTTCAGCGACTCGTTGGTCTGTCCCCAGCCCGTCGCCGAGCAGCGGTTGAAGATTGGAACCCGCATCAGTTCGCGCATCGAGGGGATGCCGAGGATGCGCATTTCGCCGGCCTGGCCCGAGGACCAGAAACCGTAGTATTCGTCGAGTTCGCCCGGTTCCAGCTCGAAGGCGCCGCTTGCGGCCTGGGCCGGACGGCTCGCGGTAAGAACAGAGCCGCCGGCGGTCGCGGAGGCAAGCAGGGCGCCGCCGGCGGAGGCTCCGAGGAGATCGCGCCGGGTGATGGCCCAGGGGTTGCTCCGGGGGTTGTCCCGGGAATCGGATGTATCAGACATAACCTTTCTCCTTCGTAGAAACTGGGGCGGCGAGCTTGCCGTCATGAAGTTTGGGTGCCGATTTCATCCGCTCGGCGGCGGTTGCAAGGCGTTTCATCTGCCGGGCGACGACCGGACAACGCTCTTCCGACTGATAGAGCATCTGGCAGTGGAGACAGTTGACGCATTCGTTGGGATTGATCTCGCCGGTCGGATGGATCGCTTGCACCGGGCATTCGCTTGCGCAGGTTTTGCAGGGGCGCCCGCAGTCGTGATAGCGCTTCAGCCAGTCGAACATGCGCATCCGCGCCGGGATCGCCAGAGCCGCGCCCAGCGGACAGAGATAGCGGCAATAGAAGCGCTCAACGAAGAGGCCGATGATCAGCAGGCCGACCGCGAAGATGACAAACGGCCATTCACGGGCGAACTTCAGGATGATCGCGGTCTTGAAGGGTTCGACCTCGGCATAGGCCTCCGCCAGCGGGATCGAGGCGAGGGAGATGCCGAAGAGGCCGAAGAAGATCATGTACTTGATCGGCCAGAGCCGCTCGTGCAGGCCCCAGGGCAGTTCCCACTGCGGCACCCGTAGCGCTCTGGCGATGCGGTTGGTCAGTTCCTGCAGGGCCCCGAAGGGGCAGAGCCAGCCGCAATAGGCGCCGCGGCCCCAGAACACCAGGGCGGCGGCAACGGAGAACCAGAGAATGAAAACCAGCGGGTCGAGAAGGAAGGCATCCCAGGTGAAATCGGTTCTCAACGCGCCTGCCAGGGCCATCAGATTGACGACCGAAAGCTGGGCATTGGCGTACCAGCCGAGAAAGACCAACGTGACTGTCAGGTAACCCATGCGGAACCAGAACAGCCCGCGTTCGCTGACGGTCGCCTGGCGTTGAAAGAAGAAGAGGCCGGTGAGGACGATCAGCATGACGCTGAGCCCGGCGATCTCGATCTTCCGCTCGCGCCAGACCCGCTGCCAGAGGGCTGCCTTGGCAGCGGCCTCTTCGCTCGCGTCATCGACCGCCACGGCGAGGGGTAGAAGATAACGCTCCGGCAGGCGATAACCGAGATCGAAGGTGAGGAAGCTCTTTTCGACCGGTCCGACCGCGCGCTGGGCCAACAGTTGCAACCGCCAGGGTGCCGCCGGATCGAAGTCCGCGTCGGCGGGAATCTTGAAGAGATCCAGTTCGCCGAAGGAGGGTGCGCCCGCCGCCGCGATTTCACCGAGGCGGCGGTGCTGGCGGTCGAAGAAGCGCACCGAGCGGTCGCCCTGGATCAGCTGGATGCGGTCGAAGATCCCGCCGCGGACATAGCCGGAGCCCTTGAAGGAATAGCGCCCGCGCCCGGCCACCAGGATGGCGTGTTCGCCTTCGTCCAGCCAGGCGGTCAGGTTGGCGTATTCCGCCTCGCCCAGCAGGCTGAGCCCGATGGAGGGCACGCTGACCAGGGCGGCCTTCATGTCGATGAAGGTGTCGGTCTCGCGCCCTTTCTCTGGCCGTGCCGCTGCCTTTGCGTCGCCGGTGGCGGCGAAGGCGGCGTTGATCTGGCCGACATCGATGGCCAGGCTGCGCAGCGAACCGTCGCCTGCCAGGGTCACCCAGTCCTCCTGCCGTTGCAGGCCGGGATCGAGCGCCCGCTGCGGCCCGCGGGCTTCGGGGGCGAGACCGCCGAGCCCCAGGGTCCGGGCCACCTTCAGCCCGCCACGCACCACCGAGTCGTCGATCACCATGATGGTCACGGTTGCCCCGGAAATAATGTCGAGGTCATGGGCCGAGCCGCCCGCCGCCGCTTCGGCCTTGAGGTCGAGGCCGGCGTAGCTTTCCGTCAGTTCGCGTACCTCGGCCTCGGGAATGCCGATGAGAACGATCGGCTCCGAGTGCTCGACCAGTTGGACGCCGGTCAGAACGGCCTCCGGCGAGATCGCCGCGACCACGTGGATCGGCTTGCCCGAATAGCCCGTGGTGCCGACGAAGTCCGAGGTCAGAAAGGCCCAGGCCAGGGTTTCGCCGTCTCTCAGGACAGGGGCGACGGGTATGTCGTCGCGCAGGGCCCCGAAGCCCGTCGCGCCGGGAACCAGGTCCGATGCCTCAAGTTCAGCAATGAAACGCGGCAATTCCGCCTGTGCCAAAGCAACGGCAGGCTCTGCAACCAAGCCGGCGGCGAGGGCGAAAAGGGCTGTCAGGCATGCACCGAGGCGCATGGGGAGGGTCCTCCATAGCGGAGGACGGACTCTGCCGGCTTTCTGTTCTGTCCACCTTGACTATGGTCAAGCTGATTCATCCCGGTGCGCGTCTGCTGCTCCGGCGCTTCAGCACCGGGCAGGTGGCTTGATCGTGAAAGATCATCTGACAACGCAGGCAGAGCACGCATTCGTTCGGATTGATCCGGCCGATCGGATCGATCGCCCCGACCGTGCATTGCTGCTCGCAGAGCCGGCATTCGCGCCCGCACTGCGGGCGGCGGCGCAGCCAGTCGAAAAGCTTCAGCTTTGCCGGGATGGCCAGGGCGGCCCCCAGGGGGCAGAGATAGCGGCAGTAAAAGCGTTCGATGAAAAGCCCCGCGATCAGGACTACCGCGACGAAGGCCACGAAGGGCCAGGCCCGCAGGAAGTACATCGACATGGCGGTCTTGAAGGGTTCGGCCTCGGCCAGGATTAGGGCCTGTTCCATGGAATAGAAGGAGATGCCGAGGATCGCCACGAAAAGCGTGTACTTGATCACCCACAACCTTTCCTGCACCACGAAGGGCACGGCGATCTGCGGCACGCGCAGGCGCTGTGCGATCTGGTTGGTCAGCTCCTGCAGCGCGCCGAAGGGACAGAGCCAGCCGCAGTAGACGCCGCGCCCCCAGAACAACAGGCCGAGCGCGACGAAACCCCAGAGGATGAAGACGACCGGCTCGATGAGAAAAGTCTCCCAACGGAAGCCGCTGAGCAGGGAATGCAGAAAAGCCACGACGTGGACCACCGAGAGCTGACCGCCGGCGATCCAGCCGAGCCAGACCAGGGTGACCGTCAGAAAGGCAATCCGGCCCCAGCGCCAGAGCCGGGCGCGGCGTACGAAGGCTTCCTGGAAGAACAGGATGGCCGTGAGAACCGTCAGCATCAGCCCGACGCCAACGATTTCCACCCGCTTGTTCTGCCAGGTGGAGATCCAAAGCGGCTCGGCCTCCGCCAGCGTAACGGCCGGGCGCAGGAAACGCGCAGGCAGGCTGTAGGTCAGGGGGATCTCCATGACGGCCTCGCCCGTCGCCGCGCTGCGGCTTGCGCTCACCCTGATCTCGAAGGGTTGCGTCGGGTCGAAGCCGTCGGTCGACAGCCTGAACAGGCTGAGTTCCTTGAAGCCGGGCGCGTCCGATGGGGCGAGCCGGTCGAGGCGCTGATAGGCGTTGCTGGAGAGGCCGAAGGTCTGTGCGCCCTGTATCACCCGGATGCGGTCGAAAACGCCGCTGCGCCGCCAGGCCGTGCCGCGGTGGGACTGCAGACCGCGCGAGGCGACGAAAAGCGCCACCTCACCGGGCGCGAGCGCGCCCATCGCGCGTGTATAATTCTGCTGGCCGAGCAGGTTGCGGCCGATGGTCGGCGGGTCGAGAATTGCGGCCCAAAGATCGATGAAAGGCGCGTCACCCGACGGCGGTGGCGTGCTGGCACCGGCCAGCGCGATGCGTGCCTGGTCAAGCGTAACAACGGTGTTGGCGAGTGCGCCTTCCTCATGAAGGGCCGACCACGACAGGACCTCGAAGTTTTGCCGGTTGATGCCGTCGCCTTGCAAATCGCTTTCCAGTACAACGGTACGGGCCGTGCGCAGGATCGCATCGCGGATCACGCCGGTCGAGACAGTGGCCCGCGCAATGATGTCGGGCAGTTCCGATCGTTCGGCCGGATTGTCCGCCCGCAACCGGGTCAGGTCGACGCCTGCGAAGCCATCGACGTAGCGCGCGATATCGGCGGTGGAGATACCGAGGGTGAGAATCGGTTCGTTATGACGCATCAACTCGGCCCCCGCGATGCGACCGTTCTGGGAGATGGCGACGAGGATGTCGATGGGGCGTCCCGAGTAGCCCAGCGAGCGGGCGATCTCCCAGGTTGAGGCGATCTGTCCGACGGGTCCGCCGGGCGCTTCGACCGCCCAGCCGGGAACCGGCTTTTCCTGGCGCCTGAGCTGGAGCGGACCGACGGTTTTGAAAAGACGGGCGGCGATTGCCGCGTCCGGCGCGGCGGCCTCGATCGTGGTTGGCTGCAGCAGGCCACCCGCCGCCTGGCTGTCGTGCGACGGGGCGAAGAGAACGCAGGCCAGGAAGACCAGGACGAGGGATAGGAGGGGCCGCATCTGACGCTCCGCTTTCGGTGTTTGAACCCTGGCGCCGGCGGCTTTTAATCGCCTTAACGAAAGTCAAGGAAGCGGCGCCGGGTGCGGCGCATCTTCGGTCTCGTCCCAGCAGTGCAATGGAGAGATCGTCATGCACCCCCTTCGCGAAATCCGAAAGCTTGCGCTCCTCACAACCGTTGTTCTTCCGATGGCCTTCTTGGCAAACGGCGTCCTGGCGCAGGAAAAGCCGAAGCCTCATGGAGATGGCCCGGCGTCGTCCTATCAACCGAGCATGACGACTCTCGGCCAGATCGACGTCGAGATTCCCGGGCGCAAGCCCGGCGACCCGGTGATTTCGCCGGAGGAGTTCCAAGCCGCCAGCAAGATGTACTTCGAACGCTGTGCCGGCTGTCACGGGGTGCTGCGCAAGGGCGCTACCGGCAAACCGCTGACCACCGACATCACGCGCGAGAACGGCTACGAATATCTGCGCGACTTTATCAACTATGGATCGCCGGCGGGCATGCCGAACTGGGGTAGCTCCGGCGATATGACCGAAGGCCAGGTTGATCTGATGGCGCGTTATCTCCTGATCGAGCCGCCATCGCCGCCGGAGTTCGGCATGGCCGAGATGCTGGAGACCTGGAAGGTTCTGGTCGCGCCGGAGGACCGGCCGACCAAGAAGATGAATGATATCGATATCGACAACCTGTTCTCGGTCACGCTGCGCGATTCCGGTCAAGTCGCCCTGATCGATGGTGCGACCTACGAGATTCATGCGATTGTCGAAACCGGCTATGCGGTCCACATCTCGCGGATCTCAGCCTCGGGGCGTTACATCTACGTCATCGGCCGCGACGCCTTGATCAATATGATCGACCTGTGGATGGAGACGCCTGCGACCGTCGCCCAGATCAAGGTTGGCGCCGAAGCACGCTCGGTCGAGACCTCCAAGATGAAAGGCTGGGAAGACAAGTATGCCATCGCCGGCAGCTACTGGCCGCCGCAGTACGTCATTATGGACGGCGATACGCTTGAGCCGAAGAAGGTCGTCTCGACCCGCGGCATGGTCTACGACACCCAGGAATACCATCCCGAACCCCGGGTCGCCGCCATCGTCGCTTCCCATTACCGGCCTGAATTCATCGTCAACGTGAAGGAGACCGGCAAGATTCTGCTGGTCGACTATTCCGACATCAAGAACCTGAAGGTCACGGAGATCGAGGCCGAGCGGTTCCTGCATGACGGCGGGTTCGATTCCACCAAGCGCTACTTCCTGACGGCCGCCAATGCGCGCGGCAAGATCGCCGTGATCGACACCAAGGAGGGGTCGCTGACGGCGCTGCTGGAGAGCGGTGGCGAGACGCCGCATCCGGGACGCGGCGCAAACCTGAACCATCCGGTTTATGGGCCGGTCTGGGCGACCTCGCATCTTGGCGATGAAACGGTCGCACTGATCGGCACGGACCCGGAAGGCAATCCCGATCATGCCTGGAAGATGGTCCAGCAGCTCTATGCCCTTGGTGGCGGGTCGCTGTTCGTGAAGTCGCATCCGACCTCCAATCATCTCTATGTCGATACGCCATTGAACCCGGAGGCCGAGATCTCCGCTTCGATTGCCGTGTTCAAAGTCGATGAACTGGATCAGGAGGAACCGGAATACACCATCCTGCCGATCGGTGAGTGGGCCGGCATTGCCGAGGGTCAGCCGCGCGTCGTGCAGGGCGAGTTCAACAAGGACGGGAACGAGATCTGGTTCTCCGTCTGGAATGGCCGTGACCTCGAATCGGCGATCGTGATCGTGGATGACAAGACCTTGAAGATGAAACACGTGATCAAGGATCCACGTCTCATCACGCCCACCGGCAAGTTCAATGTCTTCAACACCCGTCAGGACGTTTACTGACGCAGCAAGCGGGGGCGGCCTTTGCCGGGCCGCCCCTTTTCCCACCGCCTAACCTTCAGCAGGGAGGACGCCATGAGGAAGCCAGGACAGGTATTTCTGGTCGGCGCCGGGCCGGGCGACCCTGAACTTCTGACCCTAAAGGCTGTGCGGCTGCTGGGATGTGCCCAGGCGGTGGTCTATGACCGCCTGGTCTCGGCGGAGGTATTGGCGTTGGCGCCGCCTCTGGCGCGGATGGTTCCGGTCGGAAAGGCACCCAAAGTACATCCGGTTCCCCAGGAACAGATCAACGAGATTCTGATCGACCTGGCGCTCGACGGTTTGACGGTGGTGCGCCTGAAGGGCGGTGACCCGCTGGTCTTCGGTCGCGGTTCTGAAGAGGTCGCGGCCTTGAACGCAGCCGGGATTCCGGTCGAGATCGCCCCCGGCATCACCGCGGCCCAGGGCGTGGCGGCGGCCACCGGCGTACCGCTGACCCACCGCGGGCTGGCAAACGGTTTGCGTTTCGTCACCGGCCACTGCCGCGACGACCGGCCGCTCGATCTGGATTGGCCGGGGCTGGCCGATCCCGATACCACCCTGGTTGTCTATATGGGCGCGGCCAACATCGCCGAGATCGCCGCCCGCCTGACCGGGCAGGGGATGCCGGCGTCCCTGCCGGTACTGGCGGTCGCCAGCGCCACCACGCCACGGGAGCGGCGGCTTGTTTCGCGTCTCGACCGGATCGCGGACGAAGCAGCGGCGGCGCAGTTCTCTGGCCCAGTGCTGTTTGTGATCGGCCGGGTCGTCTCGCTTTATCAAAGCTGCCCGGCCGAAATACTGGCCATGCTGGCGGCCCGGCCTGTGCAGGAAGCGGCCTATGCGTAGCGCCGCGATGGCCTTTCTGCTGTTTGCCTTGCCGGCGGCGGCGGCCGATCTGCCGCCGGGCCGTGCTGCGGAACTTGAACGCCTGGTGCTGCAGGACTGCGGGTCCTGCCACGGCCTGACGCTGAAAGGCGGGCTCGGACCGGACATCCGTGCCGGCACGCTCGCGGGGACGCCGCCGGAGAGTCTGGCCCATATCGTCCTGCAAGGCGTGCCCGGCACGCCGATGCCGTCCTGGCATCCGCTGTTGAACGAGGCGGAAGCGCAATGGATTGCCGAGTTCCTGTTGAAGGGAGGTGCCCCATGACCCGATTCATTGCCGCCGGCATGCTGTTCCTGACCATCTGCTTCACCGTCTGGATCAACACGGTACTGGCCGATACGCTCCGCGCCACCGGCGACCTGGGGGTGGTGGTGGAGCGCAGCACCGGCTCGCTGCTGATCGTCGATCAGTCCGAGCGCGCCGCAATCGGCCGCATCGAGGGCCTTGGCGATCTCTCCCACGCTTCTGTCGTTTTCTCGCCGGATCAGCGCTTCGCCTTTGTCTTCGGGCGCGACGGCGGGCTCAGCAAGGTCGACCTGCTGACCCAGACTGTTGCGGGCCGGGTTCTTCAGTCGGGTAACGCCATCGGTGGCGCGATCTCCGATGACGGCGCGCTGGTTGCCGTCTCCAACTACGAGCCGGGCGGTGTCAGGGTCTTCGATGCCGAGACCCTGGAGATGGTCGCGGATATCCCGACGGGCTCCAAGACCATCGGTCTGGTGGACGCCCCGGCCCGGCGTTTCGTTTTCACGCTCTGGGAGGCCGGGGAAACCTGGATCGCGGACTTCTCGCGCGATGAGCCCGAGATCACGCGGATCGAGGGTATCGGCAAAAACCCCTACGACGCTTTGATCACCGCCGACGGACGTCACTACATCGCCGGCCTGTTTGGCGAGGATGGGCTGACGGCGCTTGACCTGTGGCAGTCGCCGCCGCTGCCGCGGCGCATCCTTGGCGGCTATGGGCGCGGCGAGAAGGCTTTGCCGGTTTACAAGATGCCCCACCTTGAGGGCTGGGCCCTGGCCGGCGAGCGCTTTGTCCTGCCCGCCGTCGGCCGCCATGAGGTGCTCTGGGTCGATGCGCGCAGCCTAGAGGAGACCGGCCGCACGAAAACCCATGGCCAGCCCGTCTTCGCCGTTTCCCGGCCGGATGGACGTCAGGTCTGGGTGAACTTTGCCCATCCCCTGAACGATACAGTCCAGGTGATCGACACCCCTTCCGGCGAGGTGATCCATAGCCTGAAGCCGGGCCCTGCCGTGCTGCACATTGAATTCACCCCACGCGGTCATGAGGTCTGGGTATCGGTCCGCGATGCCGGGCGGATCGACATCTACGACACCCACAGTTTCGAAAAGCTCGGCGAGATCGCCGCCGAAACGCCCTCGGGCATCTTCTTCACCGCGCGTGCCCACCGCACGGGACTCTGAGCCATGAGCCCGATCCTGGACCCCATCGATCATGCCTTGCTGGACGGTTGGCAGCGCGACTTTCCCTTGGTCTCACGCCCCTTTGCGGTAATCGGCCAACAGCTGGATCTTTCCGAGGACCAGGTGCTTGACCGTCTGCGCCGGCTCTCCGGGGCCGGGGCGATCAGCCGCATCGGTGCGACCTGCCGGCCCAACACCGCCGGGGCCAGTACCCTGGCGGCGGTGGCGGCTCCGGACTTTCAGATTGATGAGGTCGCATCGATCATCGGCGCCGAGCCCGGTGTGAACCATTCCTACCTCCGCGAAAACAGGTGGAATGTCTGGTTCGTGGTGACCGGCCCTGACCGTGCCCACGTCGATGCGACGCTCAGTCGCATCCAGGAGAGAACCGGATTGGAGATTCTCGATCTGCCCTTGCTGCGCCCCTTCAACGTCAACCTGGGTTTTTCGCTGGATGGAACCAGCCGCTTGCCGACGACGCGGGACTCGGTGGACGCCGGCGTCCTGCTGCCTGAGGACCGGCCCATCATGCAGGCGCTGTCAAACGGTCTGCCCCTGGTGGCGCGTCCTTATGCCGATCTCAGCACCGCCCTGGGGCGCACCGAGGTTGAGATTCTGTCGCGCATCGCCGTTCTTGCCGAGGCAGGGATCCTGTCGCGCATCGGCGTGATCGTTCGCCACCGGGCGCTCGGCTGGCGCTCCAACGCCATGGTGGTCTGGGAACTGCCGGAAGCAGAGGTGGAGCGCGTCGGGCCCGCACTCACTGCCGTACGCGGTGTCACTCTCTGCTATCAGCGCCGCCCGGTGCCAGGCGTCTGGCCTTACACGCTCTACTGCATGATTCACGCCCGCACACGGGCCGAAGCCATGGCCGTACTGGATCGCGCCTGTGAGGAGGTGGGCTTGGCCGAGGTTCCTCATCAGGTGCTCTTCAGTATCCGTTGCTTCAAACAGACCGGCGCGCTGGTCGTTTCGCCGAACGGGGCCGCCGCATGAGAAAGCCGCCACCGAAACTGGACGCCGTCGACCGGCAGATCATCAATGCCTTGCAGGAAGGCTTTCCGCTTTCTCCGCGCCCCTATGCCGAGGCGGCGGCGCGTCTGGGCCTCAGCGAGAACAGCTTGATCGCCCGGCTCGCGATGTTGCGCGATGGCGGTGCCATCACCCGCTTCGGACCGTTTTTCGATGCAGCGGCGATGGGTGGGGCCTTCTGTCTCTGTGCCATGGCCGTCCCGGCGGCGCAGTTCGATGCGGTCGCGGCCAAGGTCAATGCCCATTCCGAAGTCGCGCACAACTACGAGCGCGCGCACCAACTGAACATGTGGTTTGTGCTGGCCACTGAGACAGCCGAGGAGATCGAAGCGGCGGCCTGCGCCATCGAGGCGGATACCGGTCTTTCCGTCCTCCGGTTTCCGAAGGAGGAGGAGTTCTTCATCGGCTTCAGGGTGGTGGCATGACCCTCTGCGCCCGCGACCGCCGGATCATCGAGGCGACGCAGTCGGGCCTGCCGCTGACCCCGGCACCCTATGCTGAAGTTGCCGCAAGCCTGGGCCTTGAGGAAGGCGAGGTGATCAGCCGTTTGGCGGCGCTGCAGGCGCGCGGCGTGGTCCGCCGGATCGGTGTCGCGCCCAACCACTATGCGATGGGGATGGTTGCGAACGGGATGACGGTCTGGGATGTCGAGGACGCGGAGTCGAGCCGGCTCGGCGCGGCCGTCGGCGCTCTCGACTTCGTCTCTCACTGCTATCTCAGGCCGCGCGCCCAGCCGGTTTGGCCCTACAACCTCTTTGCCATGGTCCACGGCGCCGATCGAGACGAGGTGGAGGAGAAGCGCGCCGGCATCGCGGCGCTGCTGGGCGACGCCTGTCGCAGCAGCGAGGTCCTCTATTCGACCCGGATCCTGAAGAAGACCGGATTGCGGCTCACCCGGAAAGGAGCGCCCTGATGTTCCGCCTGTCCCACTACATGCGCCAACTTGTCTCGCCGACGCCGCTGCGGCCAAGGCGTCATCCGGTGAAGCCGGTGGTGATCTGGAATCTGACGCGGCGCTGCAATCTGCGCTGCCGGCATTGCTACTCAGTCTCCGCCGACAGGGACTTCCCGGGCGAGCTGACGCACGAACAGGCGATGGAGGTGCTGGAAGATCTGGGAAAGTTCGACATTCCCGCCCTGATCCTCTCCGGCGGAGAGCCCCTGGACCGCCATGACCTGTTTCAGATCGCCGCACGCGCCCGGGAGATGGGGGTGTATCTGGCGCTCTCAAGCAACGGCACCAGGATCGTCGGAGAGCAGGCCGACCGCGTGGCCGAAATCGGTTTCGATTATGTCGGCATAAGCCTGGATGGCATCGGCAAGACAAATGACTGGTTTCGCGGCCAGGACGGTGCTTTCGACCAGGGGCTTGCCGGGGTCAGGGCTTGTAAGAATCGCGGCATCAAGGTGGGTCTGCGTTTTACCCTTACCGAGGACAATGCGCATCAACTCCGCGATCTTCTGGCGCTGGCCGACGCTGAGGGCGTGGACAAGTTCTACCTGTCTCACTTGGTCTATGCCGGGCGCGGCGACAAACACCGCGGCGCCGATGCAAGCTGGCGGCGCTCGCGTCATGCCATGGATCTTTTGATCGACCGGGCCTGGATTGCGGCAGCGGAGGACATGCCACTGGACATCGTGACCGGCAACAACGACGCGGACGCGGTCTACTTTCTGCGCTGGGCGGCGGAGAACTTCTCGGCCGACAAGGTTGAACACCTGCGCGCGCATCTTGCGTCCTGGGGCGGCAATGCCTCGGGCGTCGGTGTCGCCAACATCGATCCGCAGGGCCGGGTCCACCCGGACACCTACTGGTCGGACTACACGATCGGCAGTGTGAAAGAGCGGAAGTTCTCCGAGCTTTGGAGCGGCGACGATCCGATGCTGGCCCAGCTTCGCCGACGGCCGCGCCCGCTGAAGGGCCGCTGCGGGGCCTGCGCCCATCAGGATGTCTGCGGCGGCAACACCCGTATCCGGGCGTTGCAGCTGACCGGTGACCCCTGGGCCGAGGACCCGGCCTGTTACATGAGCGACGCGGAAATCGGTGTCGAGGGTGGAGATCGCCTGACCGTGACGCCCTTCCGGGGAAAAAGTCATGATCCGCTTCATCGCTTTCTCTAGCGCCCTGGTCCTCTTCGCGGGCCTCGGTGCTGCCGACCCTGTGGTACCGGCAGAGCAGTTGTATTTCGAACACTGCGCCGCCTGCCACGGCACCGACCGTCTGGGCGGGACGGGACCGGCCCTGATCCCGGAAACCCTGAAGCGCATGCGTGGCCCGAAACTCGCCACGGTGATCGGCGCGGGCCGGGCGGCAACCCAGATGCCGGCTTTCGGCGAGACACTGACCGCCGAAGAGATTGCCGCGGTTATCGACTATGTGAAGGTCCCCCTGAAAGAGGTTCCGGACTGGGGCCCGGCGCAGATCGCAGCCAGCCGCCAGCTGGACCCGGGCTATCGGCCCGCCGCGGCGCCGGTCTTCGATGCCGACCCGATGAATGTCTTTCTGGTCGTCGAAACCGGCGATCACCATGTCAGCGTGGTCGACGGCGACCGGTTCACCGTCATGGACCGGTTTCCAACGCCCTTTGCGGTTCATGGCGGCCCGAAGTTCACGCCCGAGGGTCGCTTCGTCTTCATCATGTCGCGTGACGGCTGGGTGCAGAAGTATGACCTCTGGTCTCTGGCCGAGGTCGGGCGGATCCGTGCCGGGCTGAACAGCCGCAACATCGCGATCTCCAAGGACGGCCGCTATCTGGCAGTCGCGAACTATCTGCCGCGAACGCTGACCATCCTCTCGACCGCGGATCTCTCGGTCGAACGGGTCTTCGATGTGGTGGCGAGGAACGGCGAAGCATCGCGGGTCTCGGCTGTCTATCAGGCGCCTCAGCGCGACAGCTTCATTCTCGCCCTGAAAGACGCTCCGGAAATCTGGGAGATCGCCACCGATCCCGCTGCCGAAGCTGTCTATGAAGGCAAGGTCCACAGCTACGAGAAAGGCATGGTGGAGGCTCTGCCGTCTTCCGAAGGGCTTTTTGCCCTCCGGCGGATCGAGGTGGGTGAGCCGATCGACGATTTCTTCTTCACGCCGGACTATCGCCACCTGATCGGTGCGTCGCGCGACGGCGCACGGGGTGTCGTGGTCAACCTCCACGTCGGCCGCGAAATCGCCGAGCTGCCGTTACCGGGCCTGCCGCACCTCGGTTCGGGGATCTCCTGGTTCAACGATGGGCGGCGGGTGATGGCGACGCCACATCTGAAGGAAGCGCGGCTGTCGGTTATCGACATCGAGACCTGGCAGGTCGTAAAAACCATTGAAACGCTGGGCCCCGGCTTCTTCCTGCGCAGCCACGAGAACGCCGCCCATGTCTGGGCGGATGTTTTCTTCGGCCCGAACCGTGATGCGGTCCATGTCATCGACAAGCAGTCTCTGGGAATCGTGAAGACGCTGCGGCCGGTGCCCGGTGCGACGGTCGCCCATGTCGAATTCGACCGCGATGGCCGCCACGCCCTGGTCAGCGTCTGGGAAGATGACGGCGCGGTGATCGTCTACGACGCCGCGACACTGGAAGAAGTCACCCGTTTGCCGATGCGCAAGCCGTCAGGAAAGTACAATGTCTGGAACAAGGTCACCTTCTCTGAAGGCACTAGCCACTGAGCCACGCTCAGCACTGATCGTCGCTCACGGCGCTCCTTCGACACCCTGGGGACCGGAGATGGCGATGCGCAGCTTGGCCGAGCAGGTCTCCGGCTACTTGCCGGGTTGGCACGTTCGCGGCGCGACCCTGGCGGGGGAAGGCGCGGTCGAAGCGGCATTGGAGACGATTGGCGGCGTGCGGCCCCTGATCTATCCGTTCTTTATGGCGGACGGGTGGTTCGTCCGTAAGATGCTGCCGCAGAAGATTCGCAGTATTCAGGGCGACAGCTTCGACATCTTGCCGCCTCTCGGCCTCGATCCCGCAGTCTCGGCGTTCTGTCTGGATTATCTTCGTAACGCGGCTCTGCATGAAGACCTGCAGCCCGAAAAGACAACGATCCTCTTGGCTGCCCACGGATCGCCGTCGGATCCGCGACCACGCAAAGCCGTCGATCGGGTCGCCCGGTTCATCACAGCGGCAGATGTGTTCCGCGCGCTTCACCTCGGCTTCATCGACGAGCAACCTTACGTCGCCGAGGCCGCCAGGGTCGACGGGTCGGCACTTTGCCTGCCGTTTTTCGCGGGAAGGGGCGGGCATGTCGAGATAGACCTGCCCGAAGCGCTCGCCGGTGCAGCCTTCCCCGGACGGCTGCTCGACCCGATCGGCCTGCGGCCGGGCGTTGCGGGGATCATTGCCGCCGCTCTTGCGCGAAGCCGGGTGTCGAGGCCGGATTGTTTTGCCACATCCCTTGGATCAGGGCCTGCGCGAACTTGTCTTCGATAACGACGGCGAATTCGACATGGCCCTCGCCAAGTTTTTGCGTCAAGCCCCGGCCGTGTCTTGTTCATTTTCCAACTGGTGCCGACTCAGGCGTCATTTATAAGGGTGTCTCAGCCTGCCCGCGGGCGATCTCCAAGACTGCCCCGGCCTCCTCGATGCCGCTGCGGGCCCGGTCGGATATTGCCGCGCCGGTAATGACCCTGGCGAATTCGCCCAGTCCGGTAAGGGCGTGCAGGGCGGTCTTATCGAACTTGGTGTGATCCACCAGAAGGTGGCGGGTGTCGGCGGCGGCAATAATCGCCCTCTTTGTCTTTACGATTTCCTGGTCCTGATGGAATGCAGTGCCGTCCGAGACGGACGAGGTCGAAATGAACGCCTGGTCGGCGCGGATCGAATCCAGCGCCTGCTCGGTAAGAAGCCCGAAGAAGCCGTGAAAGCGTTTGTTGTAGTCGCCGCCCAGCGAGATGAGCTTCAACCCCTGGATGCCCATCATGGTACTCATGACGTTGGCGTTGTTGGTGATCAGGGTGAGGGGACGGCGCTCCAGAAGAAACCGCGCCATTTCGGCAATTGTGGAGCCATCATCGAGGATGATCGACTGCCCGGGTTCCACATGCTCCGCGGCAGCCTGGGCAATGGCGCGCTTCTCATCCGTTGCGAGCCGGGCGCGGTAAACAAAGTCACTTTCGAACTGCGAGCTCGACTGCACGGTTGCGCCGCCGCGGACCTTGCGAAGCAGGCTCTCCGTTTCAAGCTGATCCAGGTCCCGGTGGACGGTCATCTTGCTTACAGCAAAAAGCTCGGCGATTTCATCAACGCTTGCCGATCCCGCCTCCATCAGGAACTCCATGATGGCCTGTCGCCTTGCCTCTGCCTTCACGCCGCACCCCTTTTTCTTATTGGAACTTTCCAGTTTTCAGGTCGATGCGATGTTTACACAGCAGGGTCTGGGATAGCGAGGTGATTTGGCGCCTGTTCTCTTCGGGCGTCCAGCCCTTTACGCGGGCCATGATCGCGACGAGTGTCCCGGCGCTCTCCAGCGTGATGTTGCCGCTCAGGGCCAGGGGCAGGCGGCGGAGGACGAGGTCGCTGACGCTTTCGCACATTTCAGCTTCTGCTATGTAGACGATCTCAGCTTCCGAAATACCTGGGAGCCCGGGGATGGTTTGACCGCCCTCTACATCCAGCGAGGCAACTTCTCTGGCCCGGCTGCCATAGCGCGAAACCAGGGCCCAGGCGCGGGCGCGGTCTCCACCGAGGATGCTTTCGATTTCACCGGCCAGGCCGGCCAGGTCCTCGACCTGAGCAGAGAGCCCGCGGCCACCGCCGATCTTCAGATCCTCGGTTGTCTGGCGACGGTGTTTTCCCAAGCGCTTCAGGACCGCGTCGCCGGCCTCCGCTGCAAAGGCACGATAGGTGGTCCACTTGCCGCCGATCAGCGACAGGATAGGATAGGGGCGCTCTGCCGAAGGTTCGTGAACGTGGATCGAGTGGTCGCGGGTCACTGCATCCGGATGAGCGCCGTTGGATATGGGCAGCGGCCGGACGCCGGAATAGGTGAAGACGATATTACTGCGGGTCACGTCGAGCTTTGGAAAAACTGAACGGAGCGCCGCGAACATATAGTCAACCTCCCCGTCGTCACATGCCACGTCGTCGGCTTTTTCGACAGGAATGTCGGTTGAGCCCAGAAGTACTCTGCCGGCCAATGAAGTGACGAGGCAGATGCGGCCATCACCCGGATCGAAGTAAATCATGCGCCCGGCAAGAACGTCATGTAATGCAGGAAGGTCGAGCAGGATATGCGAACCCTTGGCGCCTGCAATCAGGCCGGACCGGGCGCCCATCGCGGTATTCGCAGCGTCGATCCAGGGGCCGGTTGCGTTGACGACAAGATCTGCGCGGATCTCATGCCGCTCGCCGGCTATTTCGTCGCGCAGCACCAGCTTGCCTTCCCGGGTTTCCATCAGGTTGCAATGGTTCAGTGCGATCGAGCCGGGATTGGCAGCCATTCCGTCCTGGGCCAGTTCCACCCCCAGCCGCTCGGGCATTGTAATCTGTGCGTCGAAATAGGACGCCGCGTAGCGGAAGCTGTGATTTATGCCTGGAAATGCGGCACGCAGGTCCCAACCGGAGATCATGCGGTGTTTCGGCGCAACACGGTTCCGGCGGCTGTAAAAATCGTAGGCGGCGAGGCCGGCCTTGACGATCATGCGGCCGCGCCGTTTCAGTTTGCCCGACCCGCCCAGGAACCGGCAGAGGGAAGCTATTTCGCCGCCGAACAGGGTTTCGATCGGCAGGATCATTTCAAGAGGCCGCACAAGGTGCGGTGCGTTTTTGAGCAGTCGATTGCGTTCGCGGACCGATTCCTGGACCAGACGAAAGTCGCCGGTTTCAAGATACTTCAAACCGCCATGGATCATGCGCGACGGCGCGGCGCTGGTGCCCGAGCAAAAGTCCCCCCGATCGACGATCAGGCAGTCGATGCCCTGTTGGCAGAGATCGTGGAAAGCCCCCAGTCCATTGATTCCCGCACCTACAACCACCACTGAATAGTGACCCTTTGCCCGCATGGTGTCGATGCGGCTTTGTCGGGATATCGCGGCCTTGTCCGGCATCGCCCGCGTCTGTCCCATGTGGTTCGTCATGTCCAGGGTCACTCGCCGCGTAGCCCCCTCCATTCCGACCGAAGCTGATGGATGGTGCTCTTGTAGCGCTGGTAGCCGTCGTCCAATGTGCGGTGGACCTGCGGTCTTGGCGAGAAGGTCGAGGATACCGAGACCGTCCGCCGCGCGGCTTCTCCAAGATCGCCGTAAAGGCCAACCGCGACCGCGCCGCAGAGCGCCGCGCCGAGGGCGCCGGCTTCGTCAACATCAACCGTTTCCAGGTCGAGCCCCAGGCCGTCGGAGAAGAGTTGACAGATACGCGGGCTGCGGGAACTGCCGCCGGTAAGGCGTGCGCCCTTGATATGAAAGCCGGACCTGAGGGCGTCGACGTGATGGCGGTGGTTGAACACCACGCCCTCCAGCAGCGCGCGCATCATATGGCCGCGGTGCTGCCAGCCCTGAAGGCCCAGGAAGGCGGCGCTTGAGTCGTTTCCGTGAGGTGAGCCGTAGAGAAACGGGTGATAGACGCTCCGGCTGTCGCCGGCGAAGGCTTCCGAGAGTTCTTCCTCGAGATAGTCATAGGCTGAGCCGCCTCTTTCTTCCGCCAGGCGGATCGCGTCGCGGCAGCATTGTTTGACGAACCAGTCGATGTTCGCGCTGGATGCCGGCGATAGCGTCATGTTCATCCATTCGCCACGGCGGAAAGAGTTCCGGCAGTACCATTCCGGGCTGGGTTTGGGCTCACCGGAGATGATCTCGTTTACACTGAAGGTCCCGGCCAAGATAGAAACGACACCCTGTTCCGCGACACCCGATCCGATAGCCGAGGCGGTTACGTCGTGCAGCCCGGCCGCAACCGGTGTTCCGACCTTCAGGCCTGTGGCTTCGGCCGCTTCGGGGGTGATCTCGCCCATAACGGCGCAGGGATCATGCGCTTCAGGCAGGGCCCGTTCCATTTCCTCGAGGCCGAAGAGCCGCAGGGCGGCCGCGCTGTAGTCCTGCGTGTCGGGATCGACAAAGGCGGTGCTTGCCTCTGTCCAGTCCGTCGCGATCTCGCCGGTCAGCTTGTATCGAAGCCAGTCCTTGCAGGAGAGTACCCAGCGGATGCGGCCATAGCGCTCCGGCTCGTTTTCCTTGATCCACCGTAGCAGCGCAGAGGGGGCGGGCGCGTAGGGCATCTGACCGGTAATTTTCAGTGCCTCGTCATGGACGCCTTCAGCTTCCCATCGTTCGATCACCGGTGCCGAGCGGCTGTCCAGCGACACAATTCCGTTGCCCAGGGGGGCTCCGTCTTCATCCACCAGATAGAGGCCGTCCCCATGGCCGGTCGCCGTCACGGCGGCGATCTGCGAGGGATCGATCCCTGCCTGCGCGACCGCCTGGCGGATCGCCTGGCAGGTCATTTGCCAGTGCACGTTCATGTCACGCTCGACGAAACGGGGCCGCGGCTTGATCCGCACGACTTCGCAGTCTCCCAGCGAGATCAGGCTGCCGGCTTCCGAAAAGACCGCTGCCTTGGTCACCGTGTTCCCGCTGTCGATGCCGAGGATGAAGCTGTCGGTCACGGCCTCAGTCCTTTCGCCAGTTCCGCAGCTTGCCTTGCAGGCTGGCGAGGTAGATCGCGCACATCAGGATAACGCCGAAGACGATCTGTCGGATGGACGGTTCGACGCCATAGAGGTTCATCAGGTTCTCGATGATCGCGATCACCAGTACGGCAGCAAAGATACCGCCGACGGTACCGGCGCCGCCCGTCAGTGCGGCGCCGCCGAGGATGGTGCCGGCAAAGACCATCAGAATGTCGCCCTCGCCCATATCGGCCACGACCGAGGTCAACCGTCCGACCTCGAGCAGCCCGCCGATCGATGCGAGCATGCCGGCGATCGCGAAGCAGGTGACTTTTGTGCGCGAGACGTTGACGCCGGCAATGAACGCCGCTTCCTCATTGTTCCCGAGGGCGAAGATGTCCTTTCCCAGCCGGTGGTAGTTGATCGCGATGAAGGCCAGTATGTAGAGGACGATCCAGACAATGACCGCAACCGGCAGGACGCCCCAAAGGCGTGCCTTGCCGAGGAAGGTGATCTCGTCCGGCAGGTAGTAGACCCCTTCCGGGATCAGGTAGATGACGATGCCGCGCATGATGAGCAGTGTGCCCAGCGTGACCAGAAAAGCGCTCACCCCCAGCTTCACCGAAAACATGCCGTTCACCCAGCCGACAAGGGCGCCTAAAAGAGGGACCAGCAGGATGGCGAAGCCGGGCCAGATGTATTCCGCCAAAGTGCTGGTGAAGACCACGACGGCAACGGTCGGGGCCAGGGCGAAGGTGGACTCCAGCGAGAGATCGAGTCCTCCCGTCAGGATGACGAAGAACAGTCCCAATACCATGCAACCCAGCGGGGCGGCGGCCCACATGACGTTGACGAGGTTCCGGGTGCTCATGAAGCCGGGCATCGCCAGTCCGATCAGGATGAGGGCTGCCAGCAACGCCCAGATAAGATGCTTCTCGATAATGGTCGCAAAGATCAGCTTCGGATCGAAGCGCAGGCCACCCAAGGCGCCTTGCCTGGCCTTGGTGGTTGTTGCGTTCTGGTCTGTCACTGTCTCACCCCCTGAACCTGGCGATAGATCTCGCCCACGTCGAACTCGGCTTCTCCACGCTCGATGACACGCTCGACCTTACCCTTGAAGAACACCATTACCCGGTCGCAGACTTCCACGAGTTCCTCTTCGCTCTCGGAGATCATGATGACAGCGCTTTTGTCCGCGAGCTCCTCGCGAATGACTTTCAGCAGCGATGGCTTGGCCGAAATGTCCACCCCACGTGTCGGTTCGTTGAGAAGGAAGAGCTGCGGCGCGGTCAAGGCAAGACGGTTGATCATCACCTTCTGTTTGTTGCCGCCCGACAGATTGTCGATGACCGCGTGAATCGAAGGCGTCTTGACGCGCAGATCAGCTGAGCGCTTTTCAACGACGGCGCGCGCCCGCGACCGGGCGATCAGGCCCAGGCGGTTCGAAAACTGCCGATAGCATGAAATCAGCGTATTCTCCTCCACCGAGCGGGTGTGGATGACCGCCTGTGCCTCCCGGTGTTTCGGCAGGAAGGCGATGCCGGATGACAGTGCCTTGAGCGGATCCTGAAGCTCGACCGCCGTGCCGTTGAGTTCGATTGTGCCGCTGCTCGGATGCCGGAGGCCAAAGAGCATCTCGATCGCTGCGTCTTTTCCGGACCCTTCCAGCCCGGCGAATCCCACAATCTCGCCCGCATGGATCTCCAGATCGAAGTCCTTCAGGTGCGGCGCGGCCGAAAGCCCTTCAGCGCGCAGGATGGGGGCTTTGGTGCGCGCGCGTGGCTTGGGAACGTCGATACGAACCTTGGGCGCGTCGCCCACGATCCAGCCCGCCAGTTCTTCCTTGCTGCTTCCGGGCGTGTCGATGGTGGCCACCCGCGCGCCATCGCGCATGACGGTGACCCGGTCGGTGAATTCCAGCACCTCGGAGATGTGGTGAGAGATGAGCGTGAACGAGAGATCGGGTTGCTGCCGGGTGGTTGTCTGCAGCAAGTTCAAAAGCATGTCCTTGCGTTCCTGCGTCAATGACGCGGTGATCTCATCAAGCAGAATGACTTTCGCCCGGTCGATATACACGGCCTTGCCGAAAGCCAGCATCTGCTGGGACTCGATCGGCAGCTCCCCGATCGGCTGATTCGGGCGTGCCTTGACTGTCAGCCTTTCACAGATCCCCTCTATCGCCCGGGCCATCTGCCGGGGGCGGATGAGGTTTGCCGGTCCGGTGATGTTGCGCCCCATGAACATATTGTCCACGACACTGAGTTGGCGCGCGAACGTCGGTTCTTGCGGGATCAGGGATATTCCAAGCCTGTGAGCGATAATCGGTGATGAATGATCAGGTGAGAGGAAGCCGTCTTTGACAACGACGCGCCCTGCCGATGGCGCCAGGATACCGGCGACCATGTTGACGAGAACCGATTTACCCGCGCCATTGCGGCCTATAATGCCGTGGATCTCACCTTGCTTTACTTCCAGATTGACATTGTCCACGGCCAGCACGCCTGGAAAGCGGCGTGTGAGATCCTGCAGGACATATGAGTTGTCTTGGCTGATCACGACAAGATTTCCCCCGGTTGTCAGTACCTCTGCGCGTTCACCGTCTGCTGCCGGCGGGCGCCCCGGCCGGGGCAGCCCCAGGCTGCCCGCGACCGTGGAACCGGGAGGACGTCCCTATTCGGTAAACGCAGGCAGCTTGCCGTTGTCGCGCTCATAAACCTTTGTCGACCAGACGCGCGGGTCATCGTGGCTGACATCCCCCGGAATGGAATACGCTGTTGTTCTATACCACGCGCCGTCGAATACCCCTGACGGTTCGATGGCGACAGGCGCCCAGAGTTCGTCACTGTCGGCCATGATTGTCGCCGCTTCGCCCGGTGTTTCCAGCATCTTGCCGGATTTCATCATTTGGTAAAGCAGGCGCATGGACATCACGCCTTCCCCGATGGCCGGCTGCACCGACACGTGGTCGATATCACCGCGGGCAACGGCCTGAAGCTCGGGTACGGTGCCATCGACCGTCGCAATGGGGATGTGCCGGGGATCATCCAGCGGGTGCAGCAGGCCCTGGGCCTCAAATGCCGGAACGGCGCCGCCGATGCCCATGGTACCGTCGATGCTGGCTACGGCCAGGATGTTCTCGCCGCCATAGCGCGAAATAAGGTCGTCGACCGCCTTGCGCGCATCGCCGCCGTCACATCCGGCTTCGCGCTCTTCGATTTTCACGTTCGGGTACTCCGCCGCGATGGGGTCGAAGACGGAGCGATACCCTTCGTGCCGGCCGATGTCGAAAGAAGCCGTGATGATGCAGCGCAGCTCGACGATCACACCACCCTTAGTCGGCCAGTCTTTACCGCGAAGCTCATCCAGGCGGCGCACGATGGCTTCCCCGCCAAGGCGCCCGGCTTCGGAATTGTCGAAGGCGACAAAGGTCTGCGGCGCGTCCGGAACCCATGCGTTGCTGGTGACCACCGGGATGCCCTCCTCGCGCAAATCAGCAACGATACCGCGCATCGCTTCGCCACGCCAAGGCACCAGCAGGACACCATCCACGCCGCGTGCGATCTGCGCGTCCAAACCGTTCCGCTGGGCGCTCACATCGTTGGCGCCGGTAACGCGGAACTCGATTTTGACCCCGTCTTCTTTCTCGATGCGCTGGCGCTCGAGGTCCTGTCCGAACTGCACGCCGTTGAAGTAGATGTCGGCCGGATCCCAACGGATGACAGCGACCTCATAGGTTTTTTCTTGCGCCATTGCGGCGCCGGCGGTGGTTGCCAGTGTCGCTGCAAGGATTCCTAGTTTCAGTTTGAAGTTCATGCGGTTTCCTCCCTTTTCATCCCCTGTGGGGTGGTCTTTTTGTTCGATCGCGGCGGGCTCGTCATGCGCTCAACGCAGGCCGATTCCTAACATTTTGATTTCCCAATGTCACTGTATTTGAGTTATTTTGTTACTTTAAATTGTTATATTGAGATAAACTGCCCGTAATCCAGCTCATTCGAAGCCAAGATGGTTGGCCGCAGTCCAGGCCGCCCTACGCCACGGTTTTGGCCCAGGCTGGGTAAGATGACCCGACCAAGAATCCTGGTTAGACGGAGGAAAAGTCATGAAGATCGCGGTTGGCGGAGACAGTGCGGGGCAGTCCCTGGTTAAGGTGCTTGTGCCGCACCTCTCCCAGCACCCTCGTGTTGTACGCCTTGTGGATATGAGCACGCCCGAAGACGGTTCGGAGGAGTATTATGCCGATCTCGCCGACCGCATCGGTAGTGCGGTTATGCGCGGCCAATTCGACCGTGCGGTCTTGGTCTGTGGCACCGGTATCGGCGTCTGCATCTCAGCGAACAAGGTAGCCGGCATCCGGGCCGCACTCACCCATGACACCTATTCTGCCGAGCGCGCGGCACTTAGCAACAATGCGCAGATCATTACCATGGGGGCCCGCGTCATCGGACCGGAAGTGGCGAAGGTCATCGTTGATAGGTGGCTTGAGAACACCTTTGATGAGAACAGTCGATCTGCCGCCAACGTCCATGCAATCAACGACCTCGACAGTCGATATAGGGCAAGCAGGGCTGGCTCGTAAGTGAGGTGGAGAGCCCGCGTCTTGGAGTTTCCAGAATAGTTCCGGGGCTTTCTTCCAACTGGCGATGCGCCAAGGCGGGAAATCTGGAGCAGACGGTGAAACGCCGGGCGGTCAGTAGTAAGGCCGGTCCAAATATCAAATGGCGCGTCCAACGTGACTGCGGGTCGGGACGACCCGTCGCAGCTTGACCGCGCGAATGACCAGAACCTGCAGGGGCGAAAGCTCCATGTGGAAAGAGGCAGAGATCCTTTGAGCGGTCGTCTGGCTGCTTGAACCTGTTTCCACAAGGCGGTCACTGATCCCATAGCGCAGACGACAAGCCGGTGGCGCTGGGCCGTTGCCGAAGGGTTAGCGGCAATCCGCCGGTCTTTGCTGTTCCCGCCGCCGGATCAAGAGTCTTGAAGTGACACCCAAAATCGTCGTACTGGTCGAAATTGTTTGGAACATGCTCTAGCAAGACGTCTCCGGTCTTGAGGCTTTCATGTGGATTAGCTGACCAAATCGAATCTTCACGAGAGACCTCAATGCCGGGACGCAAGCGAACAGCCAGGCTTCCACTGATTATCCGCCTCTGAGATTGGTCATCATAGTTCGCTCGAGATCCCAGCCTATGTGATCAGACGCTGCCTGCTACGACGGTCTTTCAGGGTTGGCATCTGATCGGCTCAACCGCCTTAAGGCGGTGCGACCGCCGCAGTAATGTCATCGGATGGCAGCACAGGGAATACGGTTCGCCTGACGATAGGACTGTCGCACAATCTACCCAGGAATTCGGAAGCCGTCTGGGATATGATGATTGAGCATGGTCTTTAAATTACACGGAGAGGATGCTGATGGAAATATCCTTTCCTGAAGCATTCACATTCCTGATTGTTCTTGTCGCGATCGTACTGTTCGCGATCGAGCGCGTTCCGATCGAGCTTTCTGCGCTCGCGGTTCTTGGCGTGCTCTTGCTCTTCTTTGAGATCTTTCCCTTGCTCGATGCAGGCGGGCAGAACCTCCTGGGCGCTCCAGTTCTGCTTCAAGGTTTTGCCAATCCCGCATTGATTACTGTGCTGGCGCTGCTCGTCCTTGGTCAGGGCGTCATTCGAACAGATGCACTTGGGTGGTCGACGGGTTACGTGCTGGCTTTGGCACGCATGAACGTCACGCTGTCATTTGCTCTGGCATTTGGTTGTGTCCTGGTCCTCAGCCCTTTTCTCAATAACACGCCGGTCGTCGTGCTCTTCATACCGATCCTGCAGGTGCTCGCTCATCGCCTGCGGCACCCGGCAAGCCGGGTTATGATGCCATTGAGCTTTGTTGCGGTCCTTGCCGGGATGACGACATTGATCGGCTCCAGCACCAACCTGCTCGTTTCCGGTGCCTTGACTCAGCTCGGCGAAGCGCCGCTCGAGTTTTTCGACATGACTGTGCCCGGGTTGGTGCTCGTTGCAGTAGGGCTCGTCTACCTCGCCGTGCTTGGGCCACGCCTGCTCCCCGACAGACCGTCGTTGCCCGAGCGAATGATGACCGGCCGCATTCCTCGTTTTGTGGCGAAACTGACCGTTGCCTCCGATACCGGCCTGATTGACCAAGCGGCGGCTTCCAACGTCCTCAACATACCGAACACGAGACTGATTCTGGTCCAACGCGGTGAGCGGGCCTTACTGCCACCCTTCCGCGATGTTCGATTGCGCTCCAGTGACCTGCTGGTTGTCTTGGCGACGCGCACGGCTTTGGTGGATCTTGCGGCGCGTTATCCCGGTTTGCTGCACAATGCGCTTGCGGCTGAGAAGCTGGGCTCGACCGACGAGGAACAGGTGCCGTTTACGGCAGGGGATCAGGTCTTGGCTGAAGTGATGATACCGCCGGGTTCCCGACTGGTTGGAGAGTCCCTGGAACGCATAGGGTTCTATCGCAGCTATCAGTGTCTCGTCCTGGGGCTTGAACGACGCTCTCACATGATTCGTGATCAACTGACGAAGATTCGCCTTCTCGCTGGAGATGTTTTGGTTGTCCAGGGGACCCGTGAGCAGCTCCGAACCCTGCGCCGGACAGGTAACTTCCTGCCGCTCGACGAAACTGTGGTCGAACTGCCCGCACCTCAGTTGGCAAAACGCGCTGCGGCAATCTTCGTGGGGGTCGTTCTCGTGGCCGCGACAGGCCTGTTGCCGGTGGTGATAGCCGCGCTGCTTGGTTGTGTCGCCATGATCGCCACGGGCGTTTTGACTTTCGGGCAAGCAGTGCGCGCACTCGATCGCCGTATCGTGCTTCTTGTTCCCACCTCGCTGGCGCTGGGCGCTGCACTTGAGAAGTCCGGCGGCGCGACTCTCCTTGCCCAGGAACTGCTGATCGGTTTTCAAGCTTTCGGCCCGGCGGTCGTGCTCTCTCTGCTGTTCCTGATCGTGGCGCTGATGACCAACATCCTCACAAACAATGCGACCGCCATAATCTTCACGCCGATCGCCGTCAGTATCGCTTACCGTCTCGATGAGTCGCCGACTGCCTTTGCCTTGGCTGTACTCCTCGCCGCCAATTGCTCCTTCGCCACGCCGATCGCCTATCAAACGAACCTACTCATCATGGGTCCCGGCCATTATCGCTTCTCGGATTTCATACGCCTCGGGTTGCCTCTTGTATTTCTGATGTGGATCGCTTTCTCGCTCTTCGCACCATGGTACTTTGAGTTGATTTGAGCGCGGTCTGGGTTCGGTACACAAGCCTCCTGGCGTGCTCTTTCCGTTCGCGCAGTACCCGGGCGTCGGCGGCCAACTTTCCGGCCCACGGCACAGCGGTATTGCCGGCGATCAGATCGCGCCAGAACTTCTTCTCCAACGCCTTGGGCAGGTCGGCCGGGTCGCGCACGGTCATCAGGAAGGCGCCTGGACCGCCGATCACGTTGCGCTCGAAGTAGGCGGGCAGATCGCGCCGGGGTCCGAAAACCACCCCGTTGACCGTTGCGCCCTGGCGGATAGCCTTATCGCGCTGCGGACCGGGGCCGACCCCGGCATTGTCGACACCGTTGCTGAGGATGTTGATCACCGCCCGGCGCCCCTGAAAGGGGGCAGAGGCTGCCAGCCGCAAAGCTGTACCGATGGCCTGAGCGATGTCGGTCATGCCGCCGCTTGACGAAGCTGTATCGCTCTGGGTGGCTTCCGGGCCCTGGTGATTGCTTTCGTAGCGGGAGCGGTCGATGCGCGGCGCGCTGCGCAGCCTTGCGGCGGCCTCTGCGGCGTCCTGTTGGTTGGCGATTATCGTCCAAGGTACAATGACACTCGATTGACCGTTGCTCGACCAGGTGAACACCATGAAGCCGATACGTCGCGTCAACCCTTCGCCGATCAACGAAAGGAAGCCTGGGTCGGTCACGCCGCGGGCAAGGCCGCTATACTGCAACCATTCATCGTGGCGTGTAATCGAGTCAGAGATGTCGACGGCGGTAATCACGTTGAAGTCCGTCATCGGTAGAGCCACCTTATCCGCAGCCGCGCGATCAACTGCGATGGTGAAGTTCAGAAACAGGATCGCCGTCAGTATTCTGAAATGCATGGTTTCCGCTCCTCACATGGTTTTCGGCCCTGGCACGCTGCCAGCGCGGCGTTTCACGGGATCGACACAGTCGCGGTCTTCAAGGCAGGACGGCTGCTAGAGCCGGTCAAGACAACGGTCATCTGTGCCTCCAACGACATCTTCCAGTAGCTTCTGCAGCGTTTCCCGGGGCTCTGAAGTGAAGGAGTAGATCGCGGCGAGCCGCAACAGCGCGGCGCGCGTCCAGGCTGAAATGCGGTTGGCCGGAACAGGGTGCATTGCCGCCGTGATTGCCGTTTCAGCCGCCGACAGTCCCCGGCCTGTTCTGGTTTCAGCCAGCCGCAGGTGCGCGATCAGGTTGCCGGGATCAAGTGCCGGGTCGCTAACCCGCAAGGTATCGAAGTCGAGAAAACCGGCAGCGTTGTCGTTGATGAGTATCTGGCCTTCGTGGAAATCACGATGACAGGGGACAGGCGGTAGATCGGGTAGGCGAAGGAGGTCCTTGCAAACCCGATCAAAGGCCTCGGTGAACAAGCCCGCGCGATCCGGAAAGACCGTGGCCGCCCGATCGCACCAGACCTCCAGCAGGGCAAGTTCGTCGGCCGCGGTGTGGCTCTCAACCGGAAGGTCAGCGACCTGCTGCAAGCGGCGCAATGCCTCTGCGATGAGTGTAGGCTCATTGCTCTCGAAGTCAGGTGGAACACCAGGTAGCGCCGAAATCACCGAGGCCCCGCAGTCGGGGTCATAGCCAAGCGGCTTGGGCAACGCTACGGCCCCTCGAAGCCGCTCGAACAAAGCGACATGCCGGTCGTGAGCTCGCCTGCCCGCGTTGCTGGAGACCGGCCGAAGTTTCACGAAAACCTGCCTCGGATCGGCGCCGAAGAGATCGAACTGAAGCACTGCTCGCTTACCCAGGCGATGCCCGCGCAGGGTGACGTCCATCGCAGTGACCGCGGGGGAGAGCAATGCGAAGTCCCGCTCGGTCTGACGGCTGTGAAGCATTCGCAGTCCTGGAAGCCGCGCGTCGAGCCCCGGTGCGCGCAGCACCAGGCCGGATGCGGCATCACCCAGTAACGCGCCCATAGCTTCCTTGCGCAATTGACCGCAGCGGGACTTCTGAAGACGGCTGATCTCAGCCTGCGCGAAAGATACGGCCTCTGTCCCGACCCACTGGGCAAACACCGTCTGCTCCATTCCATCCGGCAGCCGCGCCTGGCAGTGGAGCGAAAGCGGCTTGGAAGTCGAAAAATACATCCGCTCTATTCGATAATCCTCCGCACCGCAGAACCGGGCGAATGCTTTCTGTCCGTAATCCGGCTGCAACAGGGCCGCCACGGTCTCAGGGTCCGGTTGTCCGATGTCACGGGAGACGTCCATCGCCGGATTCATCATCTGATCTCCTCCAGCTTCCAGTCTTCGGCAAAGCGGCCGTCCTGGACACGCAAGACCCTGTCGGCGAGGCTTAGTGACAGATCGTCGTGGGCGATCAGTAGTGTTGTGCGGGATTTTGCCGCCGCCCGCAGCGCGTCCAGAACGGGTTCGGCCGTTGATTTATCGAGGCCGGTCAGCGGCTCGTCCAGAATCAGTATCGGCGCATCGCGCAGAATGGCCCGTGCGATCGCGACCCGCTGGCGCTGGCCACCGGACAGTGTCTCTCCGCGTTCCCCGACGATCGTGTTGTATCCGTCCGGCAGGGCCGTAATGAAGTCGTGGGCGTTTGCCTGGCGCGCCGCCTCCTCAATCTCATCGTCACGGGCGTCGAGACGACCATAGGCAATGTTATCCCGGACCGTCGTCCCGAAAAGAACGCCTTCCTGCAGGACGACTGCTACCTGGTCGCGCAGGCTGTCGAGCGTGAAGCTCGCTATGTCCTGCCGGTCAATCGTGATCCGCCCGGCGAGCGGATCGTAGAACCGCATCAGCAACCGCGCCGCCGTGGACTTTCCCACGCCGCTTTCACCGATCAATGCGACCGTCTCGCCGGGCTCAATGGTCAGAGAGGCGTCATCCAGCACCTTCGGGCCGCCGGCGTAGGCGAAATCGACGTTCTCAAAGACAATCCGCCCGCTGAAGTGGGCGGCGCAGATGGCATCCGGGCTTTCCTTCACGTCCGGTTCAAGGTCCAGGATTTCCAGCAGCCGCTCGCCGCTGGCAGAGGCCTTCGCCACCCGCCCGGTCATCGACGCCATCTTGCGGACCGGCTTGTAAAGCGTTGTCAGATAAGCAGTAAAGACCAGCAGATCCCCTGGGCTGATCGCCGCGTCCTGCACCCGAAGCACCCCATACCAGATAACGATACAGGTGCCGAGCGCCAGCGTGACCTGTACCAGCCGGTCCATGTGCGCCTCCAGGCGCGTAGCGTGAACCCCCGCCCTGACCGAGGAATTGCTCTGCTTTGCGAAGCGTTCTTCTTCGTAGGCTTCGCGGGCGAAGCCTTTTACGACGTTGATGGCCGAGAGCCCTTCTGCCATCACAACGGCGATCTTGCCTTCGTTGCGGCGCTGCTTTCTGGCCGCTCCCTTGATCTTGCGACTGAAGTGCACGGTGATGTAAGCCAGCCCCGGCAGAATGACCAGGGCGGCCAGCGTAAGCCGCCAGTCCATCAGCGCCATGACGATCAGGATGCCCAGGAATACAAGAATCCGCGCGCTGAAGAACGCGACCGCATCGATCAGCAGGTTGCGCATCAAGTTCACGTCGCCCGTCAGCCGAGACAGAATCTCCCCTGTACTGGCGGTGTCGTGGAACGAATGCGAGAGGCGTTGAATGTGTCGGTAGAGGTCCAGTCGAATCTCGGCAACCACCTTTTGACCGACGCTTGCGATCAAAAAGGATTGCGCAAAGGTCAAGGCGCCGCCGATCACTGCGATCAGCAGGATGGCGATCGATGCAGCGGCGAGCAGCGTACCGCCGTCGCCGAAGGTGGCGACCGACCAGGTAATGATGGCATCTGGATTGCCTTGAGGGATCAGCAGACCGTCAAAGATGATCTTGAGCGGCCAGGGCTTCAGGATCTCCGAAACCGCAACGCCGACGATCGCCAGCGCCCCGATCGTCAACGGACTGCGATGGGGGCGCAGGTGCGGACCCAGGCGGCTGGCCAGGCGGCGAAGCACTTTTGGCTGAATCTTGCGGCTGCGGTTTCCCATCAGGCGACCTTCCGAGCGCCCCGGGCTGTGTCCAGAACGGCACGCGCGTTCCGCTTCCAGTCATGTTTCCTGCCCTCTTCCGCAGCAGCGGCGGCGAGGCGTCGGGCGATGTCCGGTTCACAGCGCAGAATCATGACCGCTTCGGCCAGTGCATCCGCGTCGCCGGGCGGCACCAGCACACCGTTCCGGCCATCGGCGATTACCTCCGCCGTTTGCCCGATGCGGCTTGCAATGATCGGTCGGCCCACGGCCATGTATTCAAAGAGCTTCAGGGGAGAGAAATAGTGGTTGTCGCTTTGCGGATAGGGTGCGGTCGCGACATCCATGCGCGCGATCAGACCCGGAAGCGCCGCATGCGGCTGCCAGCCCGTCATCGTGACCGAGTCCATCAGATCCGCTCCTTGAGCAAATCCCTCGATCCAACCATGCTTCGGCCCGTCGCCGACGATCAGCAGGTGCGCCTCGGGCATGCGTGACTTCAGGTTCCGGAAGGCCGTCATCAGAACATCGACGCCATGCCAGCGCTTCAAGGATCCGGAGAAGCCAAGGACGAAGGCATCCTTGGGAATGTCAGGTACGTCGGCCGGCACGACGCCGGGATGAAAACGCGTGCCGTCGACCGCGTTGCCGGTTACATGAACGCGCTGAGGTGCGGCGCCCCGCCCGTGGACGTAGTCCGCCAAGGGCCTGGAGACGACCATCAATGCATCGGCCTTGGCGAAGACCTCTGCTTCGATTCCCCGTGCAATTTCATCCAGCGCGAGTTTGCGGTACGCCGCCTGCTCTTCGACCAGCGGGGCGTTGACCTCGATTATGCAAGTGATGCCCAGGCGGCGCGCGGCGCGCACGCCCGCGGATGACCAAAGCGAATAGCGTTCGTATATCAAGTCGAAAGGCCAGAATTTGTGGAGTGCGATCAGGCGCGTCTCGATCTGATGGGCGGTTTCGACATAAAGCCGCTCCTTCTCGTCCCGGCCGGTCAGCGTGCTGACGCGATCCGGTCCCTCTACGGCTTCGACCAGTTCGGCAAGACCCCCTGTCGGGGCGGAACCCTTGCGCGCTGTCAGAATGCGCAGCTCGCAGTCGAGCGATGTAAGCGCCCGCGCCATCTCTTGGATATGGACCGACGCCCCTTTATTGCCGAAGACCGGGATACCATTGTCGGCGTTGACATAGACAAGTCTCATGATCCGACCTCTGCTATTCTTGCCGTGCCACCCTGCGCGTTCTCGAATAGGACGCGGAGTGACGCTACATTCCTCTCCAGATCGAACAGGCGCTCGGCGCGGCCGCGCCCAGCCGCGCCCATCTGCGCCGCGCGGAGCGGATTGACGAGCAGGCTTTCCAGCGCCGCCGCAAGCGCAGCCGGGTTTCCCGGTGGGCAGAGGTGACCGGTCTCACTCTCGACCACGATCTCCGGTCCGCCGGAGACGGTCGTTGTGACCACCGGCAGGCCAAGCGCCATGGCTTCCAGCAAAACCGTTGGCAGTCCGTCGCGATCGCCGCTTTCGCTCACGATGCAGGGCAGGGTCACAACCGCGCCGGTCTGCATTTCGGCGATCAGCCGCTCCTGGGGAAGTGAGCCACCAAGCCGAACAACATCGGTGAGCCCGAGCCGGTCTATCTGGGCTTCCAGCTGCGTACGCAGCGGGCCATCACCCAGGATCAGACAGTCGAAAAGCTGACCGCGATCCCGCAGAATACGGCAGGCCTCGATCAGGATCGGGAAACCCTTCTTCTCTATGAAGCGGCCGACCGAGATGATCCGGCCAGGTTGCCGCATGGTTTCGTTCGCCACAAACCGCGTCAGGTCGATCCCATTGTAGAGCCGGTGAATTCGTTGGGCGGCATTGGGGCAAAGGCTTCGCAGATGCTCTGCGTTGTAGTCCGACACCGTCACCAGGAACCGCGCCTCCGCCATCTTCGCGCGGCGCATGCGGGCATCATCCAGCGGTGAGGTATAGGTGTGATAGATATCGCGCGCATGTGCGGTGTAGGAAAAGCTGCCCCCAGTCAGCCGGCTCAGCAACAAGGCAGCCGTCGCCGCATCGGAGCCGAAGTGCGCGTGAAAGTGTCTGATGCCGCGCCGATGGGCGAGAAAGGCGAGGACGCTCGCTTTGAGATGGAGTACCGCCACGTCCTCGGGCGACTTGCCGGAGAAGAGCGGCGGATGCGTGACGAGATCGTCAAAGACATCAGCGAAGCTGGCTCTCTCCGCTTCCAGACCTGTTTTCAGTGTAAGGCGGGCGGCGGAAGCTTTGGACGGAAGATAAGTGACCGGCGCCTTCAGTTCGCTCAACAGGGCGTGCCGGTCCTCGGCGGGTGGACGGAGCAGAGAGAATATCTCCACCTCGACTCCGGCCCGCTCAAGCGCAAGAATTTCATTCAGGATGAAGGTTTCGCTGAGCCGGGGGAAGCGTTTCAGGACGTAGCCGATGCGCAGGGGTGCGGTCTCAACCATGGGCGCTTCTCGCGTCTTTAGGTGTGTCAGGCCGAATGGTCGCCAGGCGCTCGGCGATCAAGTTCGCTGCCATGACGGCGCCATTAAGGGGCACTTCGATCATGGGTGTCCGTGACCCGTCGTATCGGCGAAAGCGCTTGGCCAGGACCTCTGGATCCAGCGCCTCCTGGGATACCGTTTCAACAAGACCGAACCTCTCCAGACACTCGGCTCTCAGGCGCTGCTCGCTCGATGGGCCGATCCGGGGGATGACGATGGTTGGACAGCAAGCGGCAATGGCTTCGGTCACGGAGTTGTAACCGCCCATGGTGACCAGTAGGTCGGCAGCATCCAGCAACGCGGGCATGTCGGACGTGCTGTCCAGAAACTCCGCATCCAGCTGCTTTGCCCTTGCTGACAAAGGCGCACGCAACTCCTCATCCATCAGCGGCCCGGCGATCAAGGTCATCTCGGGCCGTCTTTCAGGGTGTATGCAGGCAAGAGCCTCAAGCGATGCGCTCAAGACCGGATAGGCATCGCGCCCGCCACCGCCGGAGACGAGAATGCGGCGCGGTATCGCGTTCTTGCGGTCCCGGTTCGAACCCCGATGGGCGGTGGTGACGTAGCCGCAGTAGGTGACGTTGTCAGGTTGTAGCATTTCCAGCCCGTAGTGGTCCGAAGAGGGGAAGACTCTCTGGTCGCCATAAACGAAAACGCCGTCATAGAGGTCGCGAACAACCTGTGCAGTGCCTTGCTTGTCCCAGAGCGCACGCGTGCGTTTCGGATCGTCGAGGATGTCGCGGAGACCCAGGATCACCGACGCGCCACCGCGAAGACGGATCGCCTTGAGTGTCGGAACCAGTTCTTCCCAGACACCCGCTGGTTCGTGGTCGACCAGTAGAATGTCGGGTCGGAACGCTTCGGCTGCGCGCTCCAGTATTCCCATGCGTATGGACCGTGTCGTGTCCGGAGAAACCCGCAGGCTGCTCGGTCGCCATTGGTTGCGCCCGAGTTTGGTAAGTGAAGGGAGCTTTACGAAGTCGATGCCGGGTTTCAGCTCGAACACCATACCGGCGGGACAGCCCACCATCATCAGGACCGAGGCGTTGGGAAACCGTTCAATCAACGCGGATGCGATGGAGGCGTTGCGGCGCATATGACCGAGGCCGATGGTGTCGTGGGAGTACATCATCACCGACGGGCCGCGAATTCCCGGACCCAGGCCCGGATTGCCTTCAGCCAGAAGAATCAGGATGAGTTCCCGCAGTCGTCTCATGGCGAAAGGTTTGGACAAGAATGCAGTCGCATCGAGCCGCTCCGCCCGCAGGCGGTTCGACAGGCTGTCCTGTCCCGTCATAACAACCACCGGAACATCCGGATGATCCTGCCGCCAATCGGCGAGCAGATCGATGCCGTCGCCGTCGCCCAGGTTGACATCTGCGATAACAAGGTCGGGCGGGCTGCTTGCGATCTCGGAGCGCGCCGCCGAGCACGATCCGGCGACGGCCACCTCGACGCCCGCACGCCTTAAGGCCGTGGCGATGTTGCGGGCCAGGATCTCTTCGTCCTCGACAATCAGGACCTGGGTCATTCAAAGCCTCCGGTGCCAATGCTGCCGGCAAGCCTATGGACAATGTGCTGAAGCGATAAGTCCCCGAAGGAACCTGTTTTGGGGCATTTCACCCAGCCGCGGCCGCTTCCACTTGGCGCGCTGTATTGGATAGGAACCGCAAGTGCTCGGGTTCGCTTTTTGAGGCTGCGAAAACCCAGCTCATCCCGGGGCTCCGCCTGCAGTGCGATCTTTGGGGAGACGGGCAATCAAAAACTAATCTCCAGCTCGATACCGACGAAATATGCCGTGCTTGCATCGTTCGAAAAGGCCGCCCCCGGCGCGAACAAGCCAAAGACCGCCTCTGCATTGAAGTTCTCGATTTCGCGATAGCCGACAACGAGATCCAATGCGTTACCCAATGTCCGGTCCTGACCATCGGGATCGGCATCGATCGAAACATCGCGAAGTTCGTCTGATGCCTGATGTTGCCGATAGTGGTGATAAATGAGGTCGATTGAGCTTCGCTTGGTTGGGCGAATACCCAGGCCGGCGGTCAGGACGAACAGGTTGCTGAGTTCCGGATCCAAAACCTCGCCATAGTACTTGACGCTTGTAACGCCGTTGAAGCGATCGTTGTTGTCCTGCAGGCCGGTCTGGCGGAAGTTCCGGTCCGTGTCGTCCGGGTCGTTGTCACCGCTGCCGAAAGCTGTACCAAGGGTCAGAGACGGCTCCCACGATGCGTCCAAGGTGTAGGTTGCGCCAATATCGAACCCGTATCCACTGACATCGGTGCCGTCTTCGCTGCCGCGCACGTGAGCGGCCTGCACCCAGTAGTCGATATCCGATGTCAGTTCGCCGCTCGAGCTCAGGCCTATGAAGATCAGGTCCTCATCGCTGCTGGTACGGTCGTCCCGGAAGAACAGGTAAGGGCTGAGCTCGGAGTCATCTCCGAGAGCGTAGCGCCCAAAAAGAAAGTAGTTGTTGATTTCGTCCGCGGATGTGTCGTTGAAGAGATCTTTGTCGACCAGTTCTTCGCGGCTGACAGACACCTCGAGACCAAAATCGGAATACCGCAAGAACAGCCGGACAGCATCCAGGTCCTCGTCATAGAGCCACTCACGCTCGTCCTTGAATTCCTGCCGGCCGAGCGTCATCGATACTCCCGGCAATATCTCCCGGAAGTTCAAGAAGGCTTCTTTAACCAGAAACTCCGTCTCTTGCGGCGCTCGCCCATCCGGCTCTTCTATCTGGAATTCCCTTTTTACTTCGAGGTTCAAGAATCCGCGGAACCAAGGATAGGGGTCATAGGAAAAAGCGACCTCAAGTTCCGGCGCCCAGGTCGCGAGATCGTCGTCCTCATCCCTGTCGAGGTCGTAATCCTGCTCATAATCGAAGCCGAGGGTGACCTTGCCGCCGAATGTCAGATCTTGCGTCAGCCGGTTCTTGGTGTCTGGCGGATCATCGAAATCGAACTGTACCGCGGCGCCGTTGGGACCCTCTGAGGGAATCTCAGCGAGCGGCTCGGACTCAGCGACCCGCTGTGCGGCGAGAAGCGCCGTGGCGCCAAAGAGGCACAACAGAAGCGCCCGGGTATGACCGGGCCGTATAGGGCGACGGCTTCCTGTGGCGGCCCAAAGCAGTCCTGGTTGGGCGGATAGACGAGGTAGCCTGCAGCCGGTGCGCGGCGGCGCGCCGCAAGAGCGCGGCAACATCACACGGCGCAAAGTTTCAACTCCTTTGGTTCGCTTTGTTCTGAATCGCCAAACCAAGCGGGGCAGCGGCAGCGGCATGCCGTGCCTGCGCGATCCAGGCTGGGACCAGCTCGCGCCAATCCGGGTGCTGATGGCGGAAAAACTCCGACGCGACCTGCATTGCGGCTACGGCATGGTTTATATCGAGCCGCAGCCGCCAATCCGCCGGTACCCGAGCGAAATACTCCTCGGTGAGGGCGCGCGCCGCCGTTTCGACATGTGCGGGCGCTGCGCCGAAGCGGGCGGGCATGGCTGCCAAGCGTGCCAGCAGCGTCGCTATGTCGAGTACCGGATCGGCGGCCCCGAAGGTGTTGAGATCTATGAATACGACGCGTTCACCGTCGAGGAAGACATGGTCGGGCTTGAGGTCGAGATGGGTTGGGCCAAGCGCCGTACGCGCCAGTGCCGCTTCCGCAGCGCAGACGATTGCCTGCGCCTCGTCGGCCAGCATCGGGCAGGCCCAGCCAACGTACTCGGCGGCCACCAGCGCTCTGGCGATCACCGCATTGGTGGCGGCCGGCGGCGTTACGGTCCATTGATGGAGCGCGGCCAGGCCGCGCGCGGTTCGGCGCGCCGAGCCTTCCACGTCGATCCCGTTGAGGACAGCCTGTTCGAAGGAGTCGCCGGGCGCCTCCTCGACGATGAGGGCGGACAAACTGTCAATGTATGCGAGAGGTCTGGTGACCGTGAACGGCTGGTTCGTCGCTTGAGCCTGCGAATGCAGCGTCTCAAGCAAGCGGGCCTCGCGTTCACCCTCGCCATTGCGACTGACCTTGACATAAGGCGTCTTTGTCTTGCGCTCGCCAGTTTTGCGCTCTGTAGCCTCGATGGAGAAGCGCAGAACGGCGCCAGACAAGGCCCGATACCGCACCGGCTGGATGCTGCGCACGGCTGTTTCCCAATCACCGGGACCCAGCGCCCTGGCGAGTTCGGGTTCGAGGTCCGCCGCCGCACCCGAAACGATATGGGGTAAGCCCGGCAAGCGCCGGTCGCAGGGGAAGGTCTGCACAAGCATATGCGGCGCCGGCAGATAAAAGGCCGGGCCGAACGCGTGCCAGCCATCGGATATCGGTTCTCCCTCGCAAGCGGCGAGAAGCTTTTTCAGGCGGCGGCGTGGGCGCTCATCCGGATAGATAATGCCGGTCAGCCAGACCGCCGTGCGCTGCCCGGATTTCGCTGAGCGTAAGTCGAGTTCGTAGTGCACGAAACAGTGTTCAGCCGGTCGGTAGCGGATGCGCAAGAGGCGGCATCCGTCGATCTTGTATGCGGTCCCGTTCCTCTGCAGCAGCTCGGCAGCGAATATCGCCTGCATCGTCGATGGGTCGACAGCCAGAGACATGCCGGGCATCGTGGCATCGTGGGGAAAGGCCGATTTGGTCATGTGGCTTCACGCGGGGCTGGCGGGCAAAACCGCGCCAAGGCCTTGGCGATGGTGTGGACCAGGGTCTCTTCGTCTTTGATAATCATGACCTGGGTCATAACCAGCCTTCCGATTGAAGAATTGCCGGCAAGCCTAAGCACGACGCGCAGGGCCGATAAGTCCTCGAAGGAACCCTTTTGGGGCATTTCACCCAGTCGGGCCCGGGTGACCGGATTTCATTAAAAATTCACTTTTCTGTCACTTGTCGTTAATCGCCCAGTCAAGCCCTCCCCGGGCTGATCGGCGATGGTATCGGAGACGGAGGTGTTGCCGCCGGCACGCGCCACTTCAGACGGTGGAGCCCAGCGAGTGCGGCAAAACGCGGAGGCCGATTGGGATGTATCAAGCGAATGGAGAAGACCGGCCCTTGCCTGCGGTTGGCCGATGGCAACGTCAATCCAGGCAACCTGGATTTGCCTTTGTGGCACGAAACCCAAGGCGGCAGGGCTCATCGCATCACATACGGCTTGTGCGGCGTTTTGCGATCCTCAGCTTTCTTGTAATTGTCGCTACGACGGCCACGCTCGGGTTTTTTTTATCAAGCTATCTCACCCGGCAGATGCCATTTCAGGACGCCGTCGAGGCGACGGAGTCGCTTAACGCGCTGGTTCGTGCCGAGGGTGCCGAACGTGGTTTTCACGAAGATTCCCAAGGCGCTGATACACCTGAAATGGCGGTGATCCTACGGTATCTCCAACATCTTCCGGACGTCTATCTGGCGACCATCTATCGCGCGGACGGTTCCATGATCTGGTCTACCGATGGAACGCTCAACAGCGCGGGTGTCCAGGAAAACGACCAACTGGCCGGAGCGCTGAGCGGTACGTTGAATCCGGAAATTCGGCCTCTGCCGCAGGCAGATCGCCACGGCCTCTCGGCCATTCCCCCCAGCGCAACATCGTTCGTGACGTTTGCAATTCCGATCTGGTCCAGTGACGATACCAGTATCGTTGGCGCCGTCGAGATCCGGAAAGTTCCAGAGACCCTGCTCGGGTCGATAGGCCGGGTGACCCACCTGGCCTGGGCCAGCGAGGCCGTGGCGGGGGCAGTGCTGTTCTGCGGCCTTCTGCTTGTAGTCATCTACACCACCCGGGTACTGCAGCGTCACGAGGCAAGATTGATTGAGAGGGAGAGGCTGGCCGTCGTGGGTGAAATGGCGTCTTCCGTCGCCCACGGCCTGCGTAATCCGTTGGCTGCGATCCGATCCTGTGCCGAACTGGTCCTTGACGACGACCTGCCCGCCAGCGCACGCGGCCCGGTCTCAGACATTGTCGAGCAGTCCGAGAGGCTGGAAAGTTGGATACGCTCCTTCCTGACACGCGCTCTCGAGGATCCGGTGGGGGGTGTCGGCAACACCGATGTGGATCAGGTCATCGGAAAATGCCTTGAGAACTTCCTATCTCAGATGCGAGACCGCGGCATCGTTGCGGAGTTCGCCTACCGGGGCCGTAGTCCCTGCGTCGTTGCCCAGTCGAGCGAGGTGGAACAGGTTTTGAACTCCATCCTGTCCAACAGCATCGAGGCGATGCAGGCCGGCGGAAAGATCAAGATCTCGCGGGATATCCAGTCTGACGGTCAGGTCTGCATCCTCATCGAAGACAATGGCCCCGGCATCCCAGGGGAGATGGTCCGGCGGCTCTTCAGCCCGTTCGAAAGCGGAAAATCGACCGGCCTCGGCATTGGCCTTGTCCTTGCACGGGGGATTGTGGAGCGGCTTGGTGGATCGCTCGAGCTGCGTAACCGGAAAAGGCGAGGCGTGGAGGTTATGTGCACGATCCCAACCTGCGACACCTTGTCATGACACAGCTGCTGGTCATCGATGACGATGAGGTCCTCGGACGGTCTATTGCGAGCTATCTGGAAAGGCGCGGGTTTTCCTGCCACCGCGCGATTGATGCTCGTTTCGGACTCGCGCTTTTCCAGCGAGAGCGGCCGACGCTCACCATTGTTGATTACAGGCTCGGGCGTGAGTGCGGTTTGGAGGTTCTATGCCGGATTCGGGAAGAAAACCCGGAAGCGCAGGTCGTGGTAATGTCTGGTCATGGGGACATCGCGGTCGCAGTTGAGGCCATGAAACGCGGCGCACGGGATTTTCTGACCAAGCCGGCGCCGCTGGCCACCATCGCCATGATGGCAGCAGAACTGGTGGGCAACCAATGCAGTGTCACGGAGCCTTCAAAAGGGATTGGGCGGATCATCGGCAGGTCCGACGCTGCGATCGATCTTAGGCAGTCGATTAAGAGACTTGCCGCTGCATCCGGTATCGAGAAACCACCGAGTGTTCTGATTTCCGGAGAGCAGGGCTTGGCAAAGGCCAAGGTTGCCGCCGCCCTGCACGAGGAAAGCCCGCGCCGCAAAGCGCCGTTCGTCGTGTCCGACTGTGCTGCTTCGTTTTCGAGTGCCACGGAAGACGGGTCGGCATGCAGTCCGTGGAGCCCAATGCTGGAAAAGGCGCGGGGTGGAACCTTGCTGCTGAAGAACATCGCTGCCCTTGATGGCGCGGCCCAGGCCGGGCTGCTTTATGCGCTTGAATCCGGGCTGGCCGACGATGTGTGGGTCCTTGCCACGTCGAGTGACGCTCTCAGCCCGCTGATCCGGTCGGGTGCGTTTAGCGCCGATCTGCTTTATCGCATTCAGACAGGCTGGGTCGACGTTCCGGCACTCCGCGAACGCAGCGAGGATATCCTGCCGATTGCCGCGGTGCTGACCCGCGAGGTCGCACGTAAACACGGATATCCCAAGCCGCGTTTCACCCCCAAGGCGCGGAAAAAACTTCTATCTTATCCCTGGCTGGGCAACATTATGGAACTTCGGAACTGCTTGCGGCGTGCCGTGCTCAAGGCGGGAGATCGCAGGATCGACGTTGGCGACATTCAATATCTGACCGGGGTGTCGGCGCTGAATCGGGCAAAGCCCGACCTCGATCTCCAGCAGATCGAATGCTCCGCCCTTCAATCAGCGCTTCAGTACACTGAGGGTAACGTTTCAAAAGCCGCAGATCTTCTGGGCATTACCCGCGATACGTTGCGCTACCGAATGTCGAAGTTCGGCCTGTCAAGAAATCACCGGTAAGCTCTTCAGCGCTGCCAGGACCTCGGGCTCTGCCCGGTCGTGGCGTAGCTTCAGTGCCCTGCGCGTCAGCGCAACATCGACATGACGTCGGAAAAGCGCGGCGTCGCAAGGTTTTCCCAACCTATTCCAGGCGTCCTGAACCCGTCCGGCCCAGAACTGAACCCCTTCCGCCAAATCCCGCCACCCTGTCTCGGGGTGCGTCGCCAGATGTGCCGCGAAATTACCCAGGTCCGCCTCGACCGGCCCCTGGGACATGTCTTCCAGGTCAATGATCCAGACACGGCCCCCGCAATCCCGGATCAACTGGCCGCAGTGGAAATCGCCATGAACAATACCGGCAGGGCCGGCGTCCACGCCTTGCAGCCGCGCAACACGGTCGATCAGCCAATGCGGCGCGTCCGGCTTCAGTCGTGCGGCAATCTTGGCAAAGGGGTCGAAGACCGGTAGATCCGGCATGTTGGCACGACGAACAACCTGCAATGGCGCTAACAGCTCCGACAACGCGACAGCGTCGATCAACGTTGTGCCGGAAGGACCGTCTATGACCGGAAAGGTCAAGACGTTTCGATCCGGGCAGTATTCGGGCTCTGGCGTGAGCGCTCCTGCCTCGGTGATCTGATGTGCGCGGCCAATCAGGCACCTGGCTTCCGCAGGGCCGTTGACGCGCTTGTAGAACCGCGCGCCGCCTCGCCAGGTCCGCTCTTTCATCGTGGGAGCGCTCATCCGATCTGCACACTCCTTGCCTCGGGCCTGAACCACGGACAGTGAACCACACAAGACATCACGCGGCTTCAAGCTTCTTCAACAACCTGCTCACTCTCCGCAACCAGCTTTCGCTCCCAGGCGAGGGCGGTCTTCACGATCAGGTCCAGATCGTTGCAGCGGGGCCGCCAAGCGAGCTGACGGCGGATCGCCGAAACGTCGGCGACGATCCTGGCCACGTCTCCGGGCCGCCGCTCTGCCTGACGGGTCTTCAGTTTCCGGCCGGAGACCCGCTCGACGGCTTCCAGGACCTGTTTCACCGAATAGCCGTGACCATAGCCGCAATTGAACAGGAACTGGCCGCCTTGGTTCTCGAGCGCCTGCAGGCAGGCAAGGTGGGCGTCCGCCAGATCCGTGACATGAATGTAATCGCGGATACAGGTGCCGTCCGGCGTGTCGTAGTCGGTGCCGAAGATCTTCATGGAGGGGCGCCGGCCACAGGCCGTCTCACAGGCGACTTTGATCAGGTGGGTCGCGCCGGGTGTGCTTTGGCCGCTGCGTCCCTTGGGGTCTGCACCGGCCACATTGAAGTAGCGAAGCACGGCCGTGTTCAGGCCGTGGGCCCGGGCGACGTCGCGGAGCATCCACTCGGTCATCAGCTTTGAGGTGCCGTAGGGACTGGCGGGCTGGGCCGGGGCCGTTTCCGAAACCGGTGCCCCATCGCCCTGGCCGTAGACCGCCGCCGTTGAGGAAAAGATGAAGCCGCTGACCGCCGCTTCGATGCAGGCTTGGATCAGGTTGCGGCTCTTGCCGGTGTTCTGAAGATAGTACTTCAGCGGGTCGACGACGGATTCCGGCACGACAATCGCTCCGGCGAAATGCATGACGTTGGTGACGGCATGCTGGCCAAGAATCTGTGAAAGCAGAGCGCGGTCGCCGACATCTCCTTTGACGAAGCGCGCGGCCTTCGGCACGGCGGCGCGCCGGCCTGTCGAGAGGTCGTCGAGCACGACGACCGGGTATCCGGCTTCCAGAAGCGTCAGAACCACGTGGCTGCCGATGTAGCCGGCGCCTCCCGTCACCAATATCGCACCAACCATGACTACCGCCCTTCTGTTGCTAGTGTGAACTGCGGGATACCGGCAGTCCGGGATTCCCTCCGTGTTGCGCGGAACCCGGCATCTTTGGCCGGAGACGCCAGCTCTTTGGTCATAGCAGTGCGAGAATCCGCCGAGCGGCTTCTGCGCCGCCGGACGGGCCGAGATCCACCGGCGGCCGCCGCACCGGCACTTCGATCTGCTGTCTCAACCATTCGAGCGCGGCTTCCGGCACCGCCGGGTCCAGGAAACAGCCCACACGCGGCCCCCAGGCCTTCGCCCGTTCCACCTGGTCGTCGATTGACCGCGCCATAGGAACCAGCATCGTTGGGGTTTCCGTCATCGCCAGTTCCAGCACGGAGTTGTATCCGGCGGTGCTTACGACGATGTCCGCCGCGGCAAAGCAGTCATTGAGAGCTGTGCCGGGGTCGAACACTCTGTCCGCCCCGCATAAGCGGGCTTGAGTAGGTGCGCGCGTGGCAAGTGCCTGCTCCACCGTGAACGGACAAGCTGTGCCGGTTCGCAGCGAAGCAATGATAGTGTCGAGTTGCCCGCGCAGCACGGCCGCCTCATCCGCCTTGCCACCACCACCTGTGGCGATCAGCAACCTGGGCACAGCACCCGCCCGTCGAGGGACGGCGGCGGGCCGGCGATAGATCCATCCCACCGTCGCAACATTTCGGGCAAAGCCCTGTCCCAGCTTCGGCATCCAGTGGTCCTCAGGGTTCGGGACGATGACCAGGTCCCAAGGTCGTTCACCGGGAAGCCGAAACGCCTCGACCCGATCCTCCGGCATCTCGCGCAGGATCAAAACCAAGGGCTCGTCCCGGCTGTTAAGGCGCGGGACAATTGCTGTATCGACAACGATCGCGGTGACGCTTTCTCCTGCAAGCCGCCCGGTCATATTGGGTCGCTCGGCGACCGTCATATGGCTGTAGATCTTCCCACACGCCTCATCCAGACCCGGCGGCAAGCTTGCGTTTGTCAAAAGACCGATAGCCGGACACGCGTCACTCTCCGCTATATGACCCGCAATGTTGGAGATGCGGCGCAGGTGTCCCAACCCGCTCTTTGAGGTCGCAAGGAACCAGATCGTCCTAGGCTTCGGCATGATCGGAGACGGCTGCTGCAGCATTCACCTTGACGATCGCGACGACGTGGATCTCGTTCAGGACGGCTGGAGCGATCCGGTCACCGCGAACAGTGTCGATCCCCATGTTTTTCAACACTGTGGCGATGTTGCCGGCGGGAATTCCCTGATCTTCGACAATCGTGATTTCGGCCATGTTCAGCCTCCGGATGGTATGTTCTCCGGTAATCCTAGGTACGACACGCAGAGCTGATAAGGTCCCTACCGAACCCGTTTTGGGGCATTTCACCCAGTCGCAGCCCGTTCGCCCCGTCCGTGCTTTCAGCCAACCTTATCCGATATTGTCATCAACACCTTCGGTTGCAACGTCGATGGATCGCCTCCGGCGATTCCATCCGACCGGGATCTGCTCTAGACATCGAACTTGATACCCTGGGCAAGAGGCAGCTCGGCCGAATAGTTCACCGTCGAGGTCTGGCGGCGCATGTAGCCCTTCCAGGCGTCCGACCCGGATTCCCGGCCGCCGCCTGTTTCCTTCTCTCCGCCGAAAGCGCCGCCAATTTCGGCACCGGACGGGCCAATATTGACATTGGCGATGCCGCAATCCGAACCTACAGACGACAGGAAGGTTTCCGCCTCGCGCACGTTCAGCGTGAAAATGCAGGATGCCAGGCCCTGCGGCACTTCGTTCTGTATCTCAATTGCATCGTCCAGCCCCACGTATTCCAGCACATACAGGATCGGCGCGAAGGTTTCCTTCTTCACGATGTCGGTCTGGCCGGGCATTTCGACCAAAGCGGGCGCAACATAGGCCCCGCCCGGAACTGCTTCGGTTACCGGGCCCCCGCCATGCACAGTGCCGCCTTCGGCCTTGGCAACTTCAAGCGATGTCTGCATCGCATCCAATGCGCCCTGATCGATCAGCGGCCCGATCAGGGTGCCTTTCGAACGGGGGTCACCGATGGGCAAGGTGGCATAGGTTTTGATCAGCTTCTCGACAAGCTCCGCCTTGATCGACTTGTGGACTATCAGGCGGCGCAGTGTGGTGCAGCGCTGACCGGCCGTGCCCACTGCCGAAAATACGATGGCGCGCACGGCCATATCGAGATCCGCCGAGGGGGCGACGATCATCGCATTGTTTCCACCAAGCTCCAGGATCGGCCGCCCCCAACGGGCCGCCACCTTCGGACCGACAACACCACCCATGCGGGTCGAACCGGTTGCCGAGATGACCGGAACGCCCTTGGACGCCACAAGCGCTTCGCCAACTTCAGCACCACCGATCACCAGCTGCAACAGCCCCTCGGGCGCATCATCGCCAAACCTTGCCGCCGCCTTTTCAAAAATCTTCTTGCAGGCCAGGGCGGTCAGCGGAGTCTTTTCCGAGGGTTTCCAGATCACCGGGTCGCCGCAGACAAGTGCCAGCGCCGTGTTCCAGCTCCAGACTGCGACCGGGAAGTTAAAGGCCGAAATCACGCCAACCGGCCCGATCGGATGCCAGGTTTCAGTCATGCGATGGCCAGGGCGTTCCGAGGCGATGGTCAGACCATAAAGCTGCCGCGACAGACCGACGGCGAAGTCGCAGATGTCGATCATCTCTTGCACTTCACCAAGACCTTCTGCGGTGATCTTGCCCGTTTCCAGGGTCACCAGGGCCCCGAGTTCGTCCTTCGCCGCGCGCAACTCTTCCCCCAGGAGACGTACCAGTTCCCCACGTCGCGGTGCGGGCACTCTGCGCCAGATTTGGAACGCTTCCTGGGAAGTTGCGATGATGGCAGGCATGTCGAACGGATCCGTTTGCTTGAGGCGCGCGACCTCCGCGCCGTCGATGGGCGAATGCACGGCAAGTGTGCCACCGGAGAGTTCGGCTTCGGTCAGGCCAGCTTTGGCGAGGGTTTCAGAATGGGTCATTGAGCGTCTCCTTGAGTTACGCGCGCGCGCTGATCGTCCATTCCCATGGAGATCAGCAATGGATCCTCTGTCTGAACCGCCTGAAAGCTGTTCCTGTCCCGCAGCCCGCGCCAATCGGTGAGGATCAGGGACTGTGCAACGGCGCCGCCCAATGTGGTGCCCGGGCCGGTTATGATGAAAAGATCAGGGGCGAATTCTCGAGCTGTCACAGCAATCGCCCGCGTGAAATCGAATGTCTCGGTGACCTGCGTCCCCAGCGTGTACTCCCAGAGCGCCCGCGGATCCGTCGCACCGGGCCACCAGATTGCCCCGCGTCCGTCGATCATCGGGATCTCGGGCTGGCCAAAGAGCTCTGCCTTCAGCTGCGCGCGCCCTTTTTCAGCGACCGGCGCCTGGAACCCAGTATGGAAGGCCGCATGATTGCCGAGCCGCATCGGGAAGCGGCCTTGCAGAGGATCGACCGAGGTTTCAAAGGCCGTTAGGCCGACCTCGTTGCCGGCCAGTACCAGCATTCCGCCAAGATCGATTGAAAGCGCCAGTGCATGTTCGCGCCGCCGATTTATCTCTTCGATCAGGGAGAGAAGAGCGTCTCGCCGGGTCGGTTGCGGCACCCAGTCCGTGTCCACCCAGGGATAGATGAGTTGCCCACCGATCAGCGCTTGCTGCATCAGTGTGCCCATGGTGTTGGCCACGCGAAACCCGTTCTCCGGCGACAATGCCCCGCCGCAGGTCAGTGCCGAATACCAGCCCATGGAGTTCCCGGTGACGGCCACGATATCGATGCCCGCACGGTTGATAGACCGGAAGTCGCCCAGCGTCGCAGCAAAGATGAGTCCTGAAGCATTGTCGCCCCGGCTGTGTTTCGACAACGAGAAATTCACGGCGCCGTCCAACGCGCTCAGCGTGTCCTGTCCCAAGGCTTCGCGCTCTGCGTCAAAGACCTTCAGGAGGGCGGGGTCGGGGAAATGCCTCGCCAGATAACCCAACTCGGTCGCGTTGTAGGTGCCGCGCCCCGGGCAGATGACAACGGCAGTGCGCGTCATTTCGGCTGTCCAACAAGCGTCTGAGCGGCCGCGGCTATGCTGTCTTTTGACGGCATCGTCGCTGCATAGGCCGGCCCGGTGGCTATGAAGCTGTCCTCGGCCGTGAGCCGCGCGAGCCTTGCCGACTCGGTCTCGTGGAAATGTGCCATCAGCGCCTCGGCTACGCCGCCGGAATGGCGCGTCTCGTCGACAATCAGGATGTTTCGGCAGCCTTCCACGGCTCTGTTGAGCGCCTCTTTCGGTAGGGGCGAGAGCCAGCGCATATCGACAATTCGCGACGTGATCCCGGCTTTCTCAATCCGGGGCAGTGCCTGGTTCGACAGGTAGACCCCGTTGCCGAAGGTGACGATGGCCAGATCCGTTCCATCGCCGTTCACGCCGACCTCGCCCAAGGTAATTTTCTCGGAGGGATCGGGATAGTGGCGCATCCACGCGCCATCCTTGGCCGCATGCAGGTCGCGCATTGGATAGAGCGCGATGGGTTCAAGAAACGCCACCACCCGTTGTTCTTCGCGCGCCAGCCGCACGCATTCCCGAATCATACCAGCTGCATCCGCCCCGTTCGACGGCACGGCAAGGATCACCCCGGGGATATCACGCAGCACGGCAACCGAGTTGTCGTTGTGGAAGTGCCCGCCAAAGCCCTTCTGATAGCCCAGTCCGGCGATCCGCAGAACCATCGGGTTGGTGTATTGCCCCTTGGAGAAAAAAGACAACGTCGCCGCCTCGCCCCGGATCTGATCCTCGGCATTGTGCAGATAGGCCAGGAACTGGATTTCCGGTATCGGAACGAAGCCGTTATGCGCCATGCCGATTGCCAGCCCCAGGATCGATTGCTCATCAAGCAGCGTGTCGATCATCCGGTCCGGGCCAAACCGCTTCTGCAGCTTTTGCGTCACGCCATAGACACCGCCCTTGCGGCCCACATCCTCGCCCATCATGACGACCTCGGGATGGGTCAGCATCAGATCGGTTAGCGCCCAGTTGATCAGCCGCGACATGATCTGCGGCTCTTCCATCGCCTTCAGATCGGCACCAAAGGCTGCTGCGCGCTGCTCTGGCGTAGGCCCATTGCTGGGTTTGCAGGCGCGGGCAGGTGGTATCAGACTGTCCATCACCTCCCGTGCAGATGCCAGGTGTGGACGTGTCACGGCTTCCCGGGCGACGCGCTCGACCCTTGCATTGGTCTCATCGTAGATGCGGAGCGCCTCGTCCGGCAAAAGAGCGTCGGCCTCTGACAGCAGTCGCACGGAATGCAGTAACGGATCACTGGCCTCATCCGCCTCGACCTCGGTGACCGGCAGATAGGTGGTTGGCACATCGGCCCCCGCATGCCCATACAGTCGCACGGTGCGGACATGCAGAAACGCAGGCTTTTTGCGACGACGGACATAGTCTGCCGCCTTCAGGGCGGTGGCATAGGTGTCGTAGATGTCGAGCCCGTCGCAGGCGAAATACTCTAAGCCCGGACGGTTTGCGAATGCCGCCGCAATCCAGCCCTTCGGCGTCTTGGTCGAAATCCCGATGCCGTTGTCCTCGCAACAAAGGAGTAAGGGCAGCGGCACCGATTGAAACGACGTCCACTGTGCCGTGTTGAACGCCCCCTGCGCCGTGGAATGGTTGGCCGAGGCGTCGCCGAAGCTGCAAAAGACGATGGAGTCTTTTGGCAGACCGGCATGTTCGGGCCGCTGTCGCCGCGCCGCCGGAATGGCATAGGCCGCCCCAACCGCCTTGGGCAGGTGGCTGGCGATGGTCGAGGTCTGCGGCGGGATCGTCAGTGCCTTTGAGCCGAGCACCTTGTGCCGCCCGCCCGAGATCGGGTCTTCCAGGGAACAGGCAAAGGACAGCAGCATCTCCCACGTTATCGATTGGCCAGGGACCTGTCCCGCGCGCTGAATTTGGAACGCCGCATCGCGATAGTGCAGGAAAGCCATGTCGGTGGGTCGTAAGGCGGCGGCGATGGCCGCCATTCCCTCATGGCCTGACGAGCCGATCGTGTAAAACCCCTGTCCGGCTGCCTGCATGGCGCGGCCTTTGCGATCGAGCGCGCGCGATAGGCAGCCCGACCGGTAGATCGAAACCGCCAGTTCACGACCGAGCGGTCCCTGCGGAGATGCCCCGTTTGGCAAATCACCCTCAGTGACTCGCTTCAGGAAGTTTTCATGAACGATGACAGACCGGTCCATATCGCGGCAACTCTCAATAAAAAGCCTGCAGGCCGGTCTGCGCCCGGCCCAGGATCAAGGCGTGAATGTCATGGGTGCCCTCATAGGTGTTCACCGTCTCCAGATTGATCATGTGCCGCATCACCTGGAATTCACCTGAAATGCCGTTGCCTCCGTGCATGTCGCGGGCGTGCCGCGCGATGTCGAGCGCCTTGCCGCAATTGTTGCGCTTGATGAGCGAAATTATTTCAGGTGCGGCGCTGCCTTCATCGAAGAGCCGCCCAACCCTGAACGCCGCCTGCAGGCCCAGGGCGATCTCTGTCTGCATATCGGCAAGCTTCTTCTGATACAGCTGTGTCCCGGCGATCGGTTTTCTGAACTGGGTCCGGTCGAGCCCATATTGCAACGCACGCTGCCAGCAATCCTCGGCGGCCCCCATGACGCCCCAGGCAATGCCGAAGCGGGCGCGGTCGAGGCAGCCAAGCGGGCCTTTGAGTCCTTGCACATTCGGCAACAGGGCGTCTTCACCGACCTCGACCCCGTCCATCACGATCTCGCCGGTCACCGAAGCGCGGAGTGAGAGTTTGCCTCCGATCTTCGGTGCCGACAACCCAGCCATGCCCTTCTCCAGGACGAAGCCGCGAATTTTGCCATCGTGGGCGTCGGATTTGGCCCAAACCACAAAGACATCGGCGATGGGGGAATTCGAGATCCACATCTTGGAACCTGTCAAACGGTAGCCATCACTGGTCTTCTCAGCCCGGGTTTTCATGCCCGCCGGGTCGCTGCCGGCGTCAGGTTCCGTCAAGCCGAAACAGCCAATCCATTCACCGCTGGCCAGTTTGGGCAGATATTTCCTCCGCTGTTCCTCGGTGCCATAGGCGTGGATCGGATACATTACCAGCGAAGACTGCACAGACATCATCGAGCGGTAGCCGGAGTCGATGCGCTCAACCTCGCGGGCCACGAGGCCGTAGGTGACATAGCCGGCGCCGAGCCCGCCGTATTCTTCGGGAATGGTCACGCCCAGAAAGCCCTGAGCGCCCATTTCGGTGAAGATCGCCGGGTCTGTTTTCCCGTCCTCATAGGCCTCTTCGACCCGCGGCGCCAACTTGTCGGCGCAATAGGCGCGGGCGCCCTCGGCGATCATGCGTTCTTCTTCGGTCAGCTGTTTGTCGAGAAGGAACGGGTCCATCGGGGTGAAAGCAGTCGTCGGCATGTTAGTTTCCTTTCAGTATCTCGGCGATGCGCGACAAGCCTGCATCCAGCTCGGCTTCGGAATAGGCAAAAGACAGGCGGACATGGCCGGGAAGCCCAAAGGCGCGACCGGGCACGATTGCCAGCCCAGCCCTGTCAAGCAGACCCGCGCAGAAATCCGCATCGTTCGCATAGCCGCCCCGTTGCATGGCGCCCGTTACGTCGGGGAACACGTAAAACGCGCCGTCGGGGGTCGGGCATCGGATCCCGGGGACGGCATTGAGGGCGGCGACGACCTTGTCCCGCCGTGCGTGCAGCGTTTCGCGGCGCGATTCAAGCAGGCTCTCGTCGCCTTGAAGGGCCGCAAGCGCGGCGGCCTGCGAGACAGAACATGCTCCAGACGTGACTTGCCCCTGTACCGCCCCCATGGCCCGGATCATCGCTGCCGGTCCGACGCCCCAACCAATCCGCCAGCCGGTCATCGAATAGGCCTTGGAGACGCCGTTCACGATCAGAATGCGCTCTGCGAGCTCCGGCGCGGCACTCTTGAAAGAGCTGAACGGAACGTAACTAAGGTGCTCGTAGATCTCATCCACAAGGATCAAAACATGTGGGTGCTTCGCCAGAACATCCGCCAAGGCCCGCTGTTCGCCGGCGGAGTAGATCGCCCCCGACGGGTTGGACGGCGAATTCAGCATGATCCACCGGGTTTTCGGCGTGATCGCGGCCCGCAGCGACGCCGGCGTGATTTTGAAGCTCTGCGCCATTGAACAGGGCACAACGACAGGCGTTCCGCCCGCCATGGCAACGATGTCGGAATAGCTGGTCCAATAAGGCGCAGGCACAATGACTTCGTCGCCTTCGTCGAGCGAGGCCAGCATCGCGTTCGCAAGAACCTGCTTAGCCCCGGTGGATACGATCACCTCGGCCCGCGTCACACCATTGCGTTGCGCGATGGCGTCACGCAGTTCGGGTGTTCCCGCCGTTGCCGGGTAACGTGTCTTGCCCGCCAAGGCCGCAGCATGAGCGGCCTGGATCACATGGGCGGGCGTCGGGAAATCCGGTTCCCCGGTCGAAAGTGCGATCACGTCTCGCCCCTCGGCCCTAAGCGCCGCCGCGTGCTCGGTCAACTGCACGATTTCAGATATTTCGAGAGACGCGATCCGTGAGGCTCGCCGAAACCCTGGAAGAACGTTCATCCAGTCAACTCACTCCATACCTTTGCCATTTTTGCGAAACTACCGGATTTTCTTCCAGCAAAATATCAATATAATCTCCCATTCCTTGGAGAAAAACTCACATGATTGCCCCCCGCCGCTTCCTGCCGTCAATCAATTCCCTTCTTGCACTTGAGGCTGTGGAACGACTTGGCACTGCTACCGCAGCTGCTGAAGAACTCTCGTTGACGCACTCAGCAGTAAGCAGGCAGCTGAAAGTCCTTGAGGAGCAGATCGGCGTCACGATGTTGATACGTGAAGGGAAGGGACTGCAGCTTACGCCAGCCGGCGTAACCTATGCTCAGTCCGTTCGTGAGTGCCTGCAGGACCTTGCCCGCGCCAGCTTGAAGATCAAAGCGAACGGGTCGCGTCGCAGCGTCAACCTTGCTGTCTTGCCGGCTTTTGCAATGTACTGGCTAAGCCCACGTTTACGCGCCTTCACGGGAAAACATCCGGACATTCTTGTGAACCAGGCCACGCGGATCGCGCCGTTTGATTTCAACCGCGAAAAGTTCGACGCAGCCGTTCACTATGGGACCGGGGACTGGATGGGAGTCAATTACCTTCCCTTGTCCAAGGAAAGAATGATCCCGGTATGCGCTCCGGACTTCGTCGACAGCACGCCGCTGTCTGCGGCAGAAATGACCAACTTGCCCTTGCTTCACCTGGAAAGCCGCCCCGGATCCTGGGAGTCCTGGTTTTCACGTCACGGTGTTCCGGCCGACAGGCTGGGCGGAATGTTGTTCGATCAATTCACCAACATGGCCGAAGCCGCAGCCGAGGGGATCGGAATTGCGCTGTTACCGGAGTTCCTCGCAGAATCGGAGGTTCGAAGGGGTAGGCTTGTGCCCGCCTATCCGGACTACATGGAGGTTGAAGGCACGTATTTTCTGGTCTGGCCCAAAGACAGAGAAAAAAGCGAAGCCTTGGCGCTGTTTCTGCAGTTTCTGCAGGCTGAGGTTTGACCTGGCCGCCGGGTGTCAGGTCATAGGGCCGGGTGGCCACCAATCCCGTCCGCCGTTCGGTGCAGGGCTATCGTGCGCCGGTGCATCACATCGGCATCGAGGAACGCCACGATGCCGCGGGCGTGCCGGCCACCTGTCGTCGTTCGTCTGTCCGCACACGCGAATGTGACCGGGTTGTCCCGGCGATGGCCAGGCCCTGTGGGGTAACCGCTGCTGATCAGCCCCACTCGTTCCAGGCCATCGCCCAGCCAATCGGCGAGGCCGCTGTTATCGGATTGGGCGATGCGTATCAGCGAATAACAGATTGGGGGATTCGCGGTCCGGCTCTGTGACAGGCCGGGCAGCCACTGGGAATCCGTCGCTTGGAACCCAGTCTCGCCGACCTTTCAGGCGTTTAGGCAATTCACCGGCCACCCATTGACTTTGTGCGGTGCGGTCGGCCGGCTCGGAAAAATAGCGGGACCCTGAGGCAAGATGTCCAACATATCCATTCAAAATCTTGAGAAGAAGTACGGAGACCACTCCGTTTTGAAGGGCATCTGCCTGGATATCGATGAGGGCGAATTCGTTACCCTGATTGGCCCGTCGGGATGCGGTAAATCCACGCTGCTGAAGATTATCGCCGGCCTTGAGGATGCAAGTGGCGGCGCGATACTGATCGGCGACAGGGACATGACATCTGTTCCACCGCAGAAGCGAAATCTGGCGATGGTGTTCCAGAATTACGCGCTCTACCCGCAGATGTCGGTGCGCAAGAATCTCTCATTTGGTCTGAAGATCTCCGGCATGAGCAAAGATGAGATCAATCGGCGGACCGAGGCCATCGCTAAAACCCTAGAGATCAGCGATTACCTCGATCGCAAGCCACGCCAGCTGTCCGGGGGGCAGAGACAACGGGTCGCGATGGGGCGCGCCATGGTGCGTGAGCCCGGCGCGTTTTTGTTGGATGAGCCGCTGTCCAATCTGGACGCAGCCCTGCGAAATGCCATGCGCAGCGAGATCAAAGCGCTGCACAAACGCTTGGGGCGCACGATGGTCTACGTTACCCATGATCAGATCGAGGCTATGACTATGGCCGACCGTATTGCGATCATGAGGGCGGGGGAAATCATACAGTTCGGCGCACCGGATGATCTTTATCTGCGCCCGGTCAACACCTTCGTTGCCAGCTTTTTTGGCACACCCAAGATCAATCTGTGGGATGGCGTGGTAGAGCAGGCAGATGGCGGGCGTATGGACGTAAGGATCGGCGCGAATGCCGTTGTTTCTTTGCCGGAGGTCAAGGGGCTCAAAAGCCGGTCGGTTACAGTAGGCGTTCGTCCCGAGGCCTTGAACTTTGCCACTACAGGTATTCCGGTCACGATCGATCTGGTCGAGCCCACGGGATCTCAAACCGAAGTTCTGGTCAGCTTCGGCGAGCAGGTTCGCGGTGCGCTACTGGTACAGGGACGCTACCAGCATGACGCTGGAAAGGCAGTGTTTGTCGACCGGGCGATTGATGACGTGCATCTTTTCGAAAGCGCGACCGGCGAGCGGATCAACTAGGTTTGCGATCCCGGTACTTGATGTTGCGGTCTTCTCGCCGGAATGGAGGAAGGCAACTCATCTGGATTCAAAACAGGGTTGAGTATTGCTGGATTTTGCCGCGCGCCCTCGATTTGTACCTGTATTCAGGCCTTGAAATGCCGCGTCGTGCTGACGGTGATCGGTGTCGTCTGCAAAATATCTAGGCTCAGGACTCATTAATCAGAGCCAGAAGATAACAGTGGCAGCGATGCAGATTGCCGAGAAGAAGGTGTGGGCGGAGCGATCATAGCGCGTGGCGATGCGTCGCCAGCCCTTTAGTCTGCCAAACATGATCTCGATACGACCGCGCGTTCTATAGACGTCCTTGTCGTAGTGAATATCTTCACGCCGGTTTAGCATTGGCGGAATGCAGGGCTTGATGCCCTTCGCCGCGAGCGCATTCCGGAACTCATCGCTGTCGTAACCTTTGTCGGCGATCAACATGCTGGCGCCAGGCAGATGGGGATAGAGCAGCTTCGCCCCTGTGTGGTCACTCATCTGGCCCTCTGAGAGCATCAGCATGATGGGCTTGCCCTCGCCATTGGTCACGGCATGAAGCTTGGAATTCAGGCCACCCTTAGTTCGCCCTATCCTGCGCGGAGAGCCCCCTTTTCTGCTAGACTTGCCGCCGTGCGATGCGCTTTGAGATGTGTAGCGTCGATCATCAGTTGCTCAGGCTGCATGCCTTCGCTGACCAAGCTCTCGAATATCCGGCGGAACATACCCATCCGTGACCAACGGACGAACCGATTGTAGAGGGTCTTGTGCGCTCCATAGACTTCGGGCGCGTCCCGCCATCTGAGGCCGTTGCGGATGACATGGATAATCCCGCTGATCACGCGTCGGTCGTCAACACGCGGCACACCGTGAGATCGCGGGAAGTAAGGTTTGATGCGTTCGAGTTGGGTTTCGCTGATCCAATAGTTATCTGGCATGAGCAGATTCTCTTGCTCACTTGAATCACGCGTTGCGCGGGTACGGAACCGATAAAGTGGTGAATGACTGAGATGCGGAACGAAGCAGACATCATGGGCAGCCGGCAGATGGTTCGATTCCACGGCGCTACAGGCAGTGGGTAAGTTGATCGATGTCATTGCGATGGCCGTTTGTTCATCTACCCTCACAAGATCCGGTTCTGTCGGAGACGTACAAAATGAGGATGTACAGCGTTCGGTTGCTGGTGCAGGATTTCGGCACCTGCTTCAGGTTCTACCGAGACATCATCGGACTGGCACCGGTTTGGGGAGATGAATCGGGACCCTATGCCGACTTTCGGGTTGGGGATGAGACGATGCTCGCCCTGTTCTCTCGAGATCTGATGTCAGAAGCCGTCGGCACGGCAGACCTTCCGTCCGCTGCACGTGAACAGGATTCCTTTGTGGTCGTTTTGCAGGTCGATGATGTGGATGCTGCCCACAAGCGCCTTGCAGAGAAAGGCGCCGATTTCGTGAACGCGCCAAAGGACTATCCCGGCTGGACAATCCGAGCCGTCCATCTACGCGATCCGGAAGGCAATCTCCTGGAAATGTTCTCCCCCCTCGGACGGGAGCATTGGACCGAGGAGGTAGAGCAGAAGGATCGGCGGACTGCCGCCCAAGACCGATCAGCGGCAAACCGCTGGGCGTCTCCGACCGGAATGCCGGCTGCCTCATCCGCACATTTCCAGCGGTACGTGCCAATACCCACAAAGGGCGCAGTGCGGTCGTGCCACCCTGCTGGATTAATGGGTCCTGAGCCTAGATCGTGGGGGTTACAGATTATCGCTGTTGCGGACCTACTGGACGGCCTAGATCGGATCATGTTTTGACGGAATCACTTTGTGGTTGCGCCAAAACATGTGAATCCGATCGCCATCAAACAGTTAGAGCAGATCCCGGTCGATGGATCGCCTCCGGCAATTCCATCCGACCGGGATCTGCTCTAGCAGGCTGCTGAAAAAGGGCTCGCCGAAGTCTTTTGGTCGTGATTCTCTATGGCGTTTGGTTTGCGATCATGGAGGGCGCGATGCGGGGCGAGGATCGGGAGAGCGGAGCACTATTTTCGTATGT